>CAWEKN010000013.1:0-277100 GCA_963809685.1 uncultured Solirubrobacterales bacterium
TCGCTCGCGAAGTCGCGACGCGGGCGATCGTGCTGTTGCGCGACGAGACGGTGGGAGGCGAGCCGGTGCTTCCGCTGCGGCCTGATCGTGAGCGGCGCGTCGCGGTCATCGGCCGGCTCGCCGACGTCCCCAACACGGGGGACCGGGGGTCGAGCAACGTCTACCCGCCGTACGTGGTGACGCCGCTGCAGGGCCTGCGGACCGCGCTCGAGCCGCTCGGCGTCGCGGTCCTCGCCAGTCACACCGACGACCCGAGAGAGGCGGCCCAGATAGCCGCAAGCGTCGACGCTGCGATCGTGATCGCGGGCTACACCGCGCAGGACGAAGGCGAGAGCTTCGGCGGGGCATTCCGCCCCGAGGTGCGGCCGCTGGTCCCCGAAGTCCCGTCCGAGCTCACCGCAACGCTCGAATCGGCGCTGGCGCGGCTGGCCGCCGACGAGAGCCCGGTCGGCCGGGGCGGCGACCGCCGCTCACTCACTCTGCGCGACGAGGACGAGGAGCTGATCATCGCCGTCGCCGCCGCCAACGACCGCACCATCGTCGCGCTCGAGTGCGGCAGCGCCGTGATCATGGAGCGCTGGCGCCGGCTCGTCCCGGCGATCCTGATGCTGTGGTATCCCGGCATGGAGGGCGGCCATGCGCTCGCGGACATCGTCCTCGGCCGCGCCAATCCCGGCGGTCGCCTGCCGTTCGCGATCCCCACCGACGCGGCGCACCTCGCTCCGTTCGATCCAAGCCAACTGACCGTTGAGTACGGGCCGTTGCACGGTCAGCGCCTGCTCGACCACCTCGGCGTCGAGGCAGCCTTCCCGTTCGGTCACGGGCTCCACTACAACTGAAAGGAAGAACTGACTCATGCCGAATTGTGAGTGAACTCGCCGAGCGCGTGCACCATCTCGATGGAGTCTCGCCTGGATCCCTGCTGGCCGGGGGCGCGCTGGAGATGCCGCCGGCGTCTCGCCTTCTTGCGCCGATCGGCTCATACGCCGCCCCCGACGTCGACGTCCACGAGCTCGTCGTCAGCGGCCCCCACGGTGCAATTCCGGTGCGCATCTACCGCGCCGGCGATGCCGGCACGCCGGGTCCCGGACTCGTCTGGGGGCACGGCGGCGCGTTTGTCGTCGGTGATCTCGACATGCCCGAGGCCGACGTCGTCGCGCGCGAGCTGTGTATGCGCGCCGGCGCCACCGTGATCTCAGTCGACACCGCCTCGCGCGCGACGGCGGGCACTTTCCGGTTCCGCACGACGATTTCGTGGCAGCGTGGCGCTGGGTGCTCGGGGCGTGTGGCGAGCTCGGGATCGACCCGGCGCGCCTGTCGCTGGGGGGCGCGAGCGCGGGCGGCAATCTCGCCGCGGGGACGGCGCTGAGGTTGCGCGACGAAGGCGGGGCGCTGCCCAATCGGCTGTTGCTCGCCTACCCGATGTTGCACTACGAGCTGCCTGCGCCGACTGCCTCGCTCCCACAAGACGCGGCATCGCTTCCGCCGATGCTCCGCTTCGTGCCGCAGGCGATCGCCGGGCTCAACCACAACTACCTCGGCGGGGCGGAGCCGACGCCATATGCCTTCCCCGCCCTCGGCGAGCTCGCCCGCATGCCTCCGGTGTCGATCCTCACCTGCGAGTACGACGACCTGCGCGCGTCGGCGGATGCGTTTGCTCGGGCGCTCGACGCGGCCGGGGTTCCCGTGACCGTCAGGTGCGAGCCGGGCGTCCCGCACGGGCATCTCAACATCCCCGGCCTTGCGGCGGCGGATCAGTCGCTGCGCTTCCTCGCCGACGCGCTGCGCTCAGAGGCGGGACTTCAGTAGCGCGAGCGTGCCGGCCCACGCGCGCTCGGCTGCGTCGGCGTTGTAGGCGGGCATGCCGGGCATCGTGAAGCCGTGGTCGGCCGCCGGGATCACCTCGATCGTGTGCTCGATCTCGTGGCTCTCGAGCTGCTCGCGCAGCGGCGGGATCACCGACAGCGGCGTCACGTGGTCGTTCTCGCCGAAGCCCAGGTAGAGGCCGGCCGTGGCGCCGTCGAGCATTCGATGCGGCGAGTCCTGTTCGTCGGTTACCAAACGGGAGGGATGCAGCAGGGAGGCGGCACGCAGTTGGTCGCCCAGCGCGGTGGCGGCTCGTAGCCCAAAACGACCGCCCGCGCAGAAGCCGACAACACCCCACCCTGCGCTCGCCGGGTGATCGGAGGCCAGGCGATCGAGCATCAGGCGCGTGTCGGTGATCACGTCGTCGTCTGAGAGTGTTGCGACGGCTCTACCCATGCGCGCAAACGCGAGCTCGTCGCCGCTGCGCAGCCGCTCGGGTTCGGGACGGTCGGCGGGATCGAGCCGGTAGTAGAGGTCTGGGAGCGCGGTCGCGTAGCCGGCGGTGTTGAGCCGCTGGGCGTGGCCGAAGAGGGCGTCCCGGATCCCCGGCGCGTCCATGAACAGCACGACCAGCGGCGGCTGCCCGTCGGTGTCCGGGTGCGCGGTGTGGACCGGCATCGTGCCGTGCTCGGTCTGCACTTCGATCGTGTCGGTTCTCATGCTGCTGCCTCCTGCTGTTGTCTGCTGCGCTGTGCCGCCTGCGCGCCCGCGATCCGGCCGAACACGATCGCGTCGGTCAGGCCGCCGCCGTGCTCGGTCAGGTGGCCCCAGATCGAGCCGGCGGCGCCGGCTGCGAACAGCCCCGGCACGGGCATGCCGCCCCTGCGCAGGACGCGCGCGCACGCGTCGCGCTTCGGGCCTCCCGAGGCGGTCGCGAGCCCGGGCCAGATCTCGATCGCGTACAGCGGCGGGCGCAGCGCCACCAGCGTGTCGGGGGCGCGCGTGAAGTCCTCGTCGAGCCCGCGCGCGGTCGCGGCCGCGTATCGGGTCAGCGTCGCCTCGAGGATCGTCGGGTCGAGGTCGGTCTGCGCCGCGAGCTCGGAGGCCGTGTCGCCGCGCTTGATCCAGCCGTTGCCGAGCTCGGCGGAGTTGTCGGCGCTCCAGGCGTAGCCGTTCGGGCTGCCGACCACGCCGTGCAGCGGGCCCGCGAGCCGCGCGGCCTCGTCGAAGATGATGTGACCGGGCATCCGCGGCCGGTTCGCCCGCCGCGGCAGGTACGCGGTCAGCGAGCGGACCTTGTCGTGCACCTCCCAACCGGTCTCGTCCGCGAACCGGCGACCGTCGCCGTCGACGTAGATGAAGCTCGGGGCGTGTACGTCGAGCGTGAACGCCGCCGGGAAGTCGTCGTGCCGGAACGCAAGCCAGCCGAAGAAGGCGCTCATGTGCCACAGCGACGCATCCGCCTGCTGGGCCAGCCGGAGCGTGTCGCCGGTATTGCCGCCGTGGCCGACGGGCACGAGCGACAACGGCAGGAACGCGTCGCGCAGCTCGTCGTCGTATTCGAACCCTCCGCTCGCGAGCACAACGCCTCCGCGCACGTGGACGCGCCTGCCGGCACCACCGTCGCCGGTGACCACGCCGGTGACCATCCCGTCATCGATGATCAGTTCCGAGACCGGCGTCGAAAAGGAGACCGGGATCTCTCGCCCGATCACGGCGCTCTCCAGCAGCCGCCACAGCCCTGCGCCCGGGCGCGTGTCGTCTCGCGCCACGAACTGCCGGTAGCTGACGCGGCCGGCGCCGGGGAAGTTCGGCCACGACGGCAGCATTCCGCGAAACGCGGCGAGATCCACCGGCGCCGTCTCTCCGCCGAGTCTTGCCAGCCAATCTGCGACGTCGTGGAGCCCGTCGGCGAACGCCTCGAGAACGGCGCGATCGGTCTTGCCGAAGCACAGCGCGTCGAGGTGATCGATGGCGGCCGGCCCGTCGATGTCGAACAGGAAGCCGCCCGAGTAGCGGCAGTTCCCGCCGCCATCGGGCTCCTTCTCGACGACCGCCACTCGCGCGCCGGCGCCGTGCGCGGCGATCGCGGCGCTGGCGCCGGCGGCGCCAAAGCCGACGACGAGCACATCGACCTTGTCCGGCACGGTCATGACGGCGGCGCAGGCGCCGGGCGAAGCGGCTCGGACCCGTCCCAGCCGTCGGCCGCGGCGCGAACCAGGTCGTAGAACCGCAGCAGATCGGGCGCGCGCTGCAGCACCTCGATCGGGTGTCCGACGAGACCGGCGCCGTCAAACCAGACCGCGCGGACCGGTCCGGTGCGGCCGGTGTGGAACGGCGCGAGACCGTGCGCGCGCAGGCGCTCGGTCTCGGCGTCGAGCGAGTCGGCGAGCCACGCGACGTGACCGACGCCGGCTCCGGGCGCGACCAGCGCCGCGCGCAGCCCGTCGGGCTGGGCGTCGTGGACCTCGGTCAGCTCGACCAGGATCGGGCCCCATGCCCCGAACGCCGACGAATGGTCGTAACGGGCCGGTTCGCCGTGGAACGTCACCTCGTCAAAGGCGATGTGCTCGATCGCGAGGAACGGCCCGGCGCCGGTCGCGGCCGCAAACCTCTGCACGCCCTCGGGGAGGTCGTCGACGACGTAGCCGACGTGATGGAGGGCGCGCGGCAGCATGTTCGTTCGGATAGAACTGTAGACGAAACACGAATCTGTATGCAATCATGCCGCCGCCCCATGACGCTTTCATTCGACCATGCCGGCCTGTCGGTGGCCGATCTCGAGGCGGCCCTGCGCTTCTACGACGACGCGTTCGGACTCGTGGCGGAGTTCAGCTTCGAGCTCGGGGCCCACGGCATCCGCGGCGTGATGCTGCGGCACGAGGCCGGTCACCGGCTCGAGCTGTTCGAGCGCCCGGGATCGAGCGCCGGGCTACAGGGCGTGACGCCGATCGAGGCGCTCGCCACACGCGGCTTCGGCCACATTGCGTTTGCCGCGCGCGACATCGACGGTCCGTTCGCCCGCGCCGTCGCCGCCGGCGCGCAGCCGGTGATCGAGCCGAGGCCGTCGCCGGAGCCGGGCGTTCGCTTCGCCTTCCTCGCCGATCCGGAGGGCAACCTCGTCGAGCTCGTGGAGCGCACGTGAGCTTCGACGGCCGGCTGATCTGGCGCGGCGAGCCCGGGTATGAGGGAGCCCGCGTGGGGCGGATCTTCAATGCCCGGCGGCCGGACCGGTTCCCAGCGGCGGTGCTCGAGGCCGCGAGCGAGGACGACGTCGTCGCGGGCGTGCGCCTCGCTCGGGAGCGGGGTCTCACGGTCTCGGTCAGATCGGGCGGCCACAGCTGGGCGTCGTGGAGCCTGCGCGACGACGCGATCCTGATCGACCTCGGGCTGATGCGCGACATGACCTACGACGCGTCGAGCGGGGTCGCGACCGCGCAACCTGCCGTGCGCGGTGGCGAGGAGCTGGCGCCGTTCCTGACCGAGCACGGACGGTTCTTCCCGGGCGGCCACTGCCCGACGGTCGGGATCGGAGGCTTCCTGCTCCAGGGCGGCCAGGGGTGGAACGGCCGCAAGCTCGGCTGGGCGTGCGAGAGCGTCGTCGGGCTCGACGTCGTCATGGCCGACGGCGAGCTCGTGCACGCCGACGAGCACGACAACGCCGACCTGTTGTGGGCGGCGCGTGGCTCCGGGCCGGGGTTCTTCGGCGTCGTCACGCGCTTTCACCTTCGCACGTACCCGCGCCCGGCCGCGATGACCCACGACACGTGGACGTTCGAGCTGACCGAGACCGAGCCGCTGCTGCGGTGGCTGAGCGACATCCTGCCTCGCCTCGACCCCGTGGTCGAGCCGGTGATCGCTGCCACTCGCCTGCCGCGGCCCGGCGGCTCGCCGGTGCTGTTGCTGCACACGACGGCAATGTGCGAGACGCCCGAGGAGGCCGAGCGCGTGCTCGCGCCGCTGGCGGCGTGCCCGCTGATCTCCACTGCGATCGATCATCAACGCGGCCCGACGACGGTCGAGGAGGAGAACCTGGCGCAGGCGCTGCAGAACCCCGAGAACCATCGCTACGCGGTCGATTGCACCTGGAGCGATGCGCCGGCGCAGCAGCTGGCGCCGCTGCTGGAGCAGTGCTGGAGCGAGTTGCCGACCGAGCACTCGTTCTCGATCTGGTACGGCTGGGCGCCGAGCCGACCGCTGCCGGACATGGCGTTCTCGGTACAGGCCCACGCGTATCTCGCGACGTACGCGATCTGGTCGGACCCCGCCGACGACGAGCGCCATCGGGCCTGGGTGGTCGGCCACACGCGGCGGCTCGCGACGCTCGGGGCCGGCGTCTACCTCGGCGACACGGATTTCACGCGCCGTCCCGACCGGTTCCTCGCGCCGGCGAACTTCGAGCGCCTGCAGCAGATCCGCGCACGGCGGGATCCCGACGGGCTGTTCTGCTCCTACCTGATCGCCGACGGCGCCGAGCTCAACGCAGAACCAGACCGCCATCCGCGCACAGCGTCTGGCCGGTGACCGCGGACGCGGACCGCGAGACCAGAAACGAGACCACTCCGGCGATGTCATCCGGGACCAGCGATCGCGGCAGCGCCTGAGCGCTGATCGCCGCCGCGAACGCCTCCGGCGGCATTCCTCGCTGCGCCGCCGGCGTGACGGTCAATCCCGGCGCGACGCAGTTGACCGTGATCCCGTCCGGGCCCGAGCGCTCGGGCGAGCGAGCGAGCGACGCCGACCAGGGCAGCCTTGCTCGCGATGTACGGCAGCAGATCGTCGGCCGGCGGCTGCCACACGGTGTCGGACACGATCAGCACGATCCTGCCGAAGCCGCGCTCGCGCATCGCCGGCACGAGCTCCTGTGCGAGCCACACGATCGACTCGACGTTGACGGCCTGCACACGTCGCCAGAGTTCAAGGTCGAGGTCCGGCAGCGCCGCCCGATCGAACGCTGCGGCCGCGTGGACGAGGACGTCGCAGTGCGCGCCTTTGGCGATAAGCTCGCGGGCCGCCTGGCGCACCTCGGCCTCGTTGAGAAGGTCGACGGGCCGCGCGGCGTCGCGGTCGAGCACCGCGATCTCGCGCTCGCCCGCGAGTGCGCGAGCGATCGCGCCGCCGATTGCGCCGGCACCGCCGGTGACGACAGCCACGGTCGACATCGCCGAACAGCGTAGTTGATTTGAGCGCAGTTCGCTGATCTGTATACAATTCGCCCCGGGCCGAGCGACGAAGGAGAGGAAATGGAACTGCCGACACAGACGACCGTTGCGCCGATCCGCGAACTGCCCGGGGAGGCCGTGCCTTACTACCTCGCCGACGGCGACGGTCGCGCCCACCTGCTGCTCGGCCAGGTCGGCCGGGCGCTGGCGGGGACGGAGGAGACCGCGGGCGCGATGTCGGTGATGACGGCGCTCGGGCCTGCCGGACGGCCGATTCCGCTGCACTACCACGAGCGCGAGCACGACTACTTCTTCTGCGTGCGCGGCAGGATTCAGGTGTGGGCCGACGGCGAGAGCCGGATCTTGGGTCCCGGCGACGTCGCGAGCGTGCCGTCGGGCGTCGTTCATGCCTACCAGTTCCACGATCACTACACCCAGTTCATGGGCCCGATCGCCCCGGCCGGGTGGGACCGCTTCTTCGACTTCACCGGCAGCCCCTATCCGGGCCCCGCGTACCCGCAGGTCGACCCGAGCCCACCGCCGTTTGAGAAGTTCGGCGCCGCCGAGGCGAAGTTCGCGATGAAGTACGTGCGAGACCAGCCGTATGCCGAGGTCGGAACGGGCGCCGACGACTCGTTGCCGGGATCGCGGACGGCATATTTCCTGCGCGCCGGCGAAGGGCCCCGGCACACGCTGTTCGGCCAGGTGTGCTGGCAGCTGATGACCGGCGCAGAGAGCGCCGGCGCGCTCGGCATGACCCTGACAGAGGGGCCTCGCGGCGAGCCACTGCCGGTCCACCGTCACGTCGGCACCCACGAGGCGGTCTACTGCCTCGAGGGCCGGATGCGGGTCGGCGCAGGCGGCGAAGAGCACCTGCTGACCCGCGGTGACTTCTTCAGCATCCCGGCGGGAGTCGACCACACGATCGCGCTCGACGGCCACCTGACCCGTTACGCGAGCATGTACGGCCCGGCCGGTCCGGAGCGCCTGTTCGAGCTCGCCGGTGCCGTCGCCGAGCACCGGATCTTCACCGAGTACGCGGCGGCGGTCGACCTCGCGGGGCTAAAGCAGGCCGCAGCCGGGATCGACATCGAGTTCGACGGCTGAGGCAACGCGGTCGTGGGGTTGCCACTCGACGGCAAGGTCGCGCTGATCAGCGGCACTGCCGGCGGGATGGGCCGGGCTGCGGCGCGCGAATTCGCCGCGCAGGGCGCCAGCGTCGTCGGGTGTGATCTCGACGCCGACGGCGCCGCCGAGACGGCCGAGCTGGTGGCACAGGCCGGCGGCCGGATCGCGTCGGTGGCTCCGATCGATCTGACGCGCGAGCGCGATGCCGCCGGCTGGGTCGCGCGCGCGGTCGACGAGTTCGGCGGCGTCGACATCCTCTACAACAACGCCTCGATCGCGCGGGTCGGGCCGTGGGACGAGCTCACGCTCGATGCCTGGCGGTTCGCGATCAACTACGAGCTCGACATCGTGTTCATCTCCACCCACGCCGCGTGGTCCGAGCTCGTGCGGCGCGGCGGCGGGGTCATCATCAACGTCGCGTCGGTCGCCGCCGTGCGGGGCGCCGGGTTCGTCCACCAGCACGCGCACGGGGCGGCGAAGGGCGGTGTGCTGGCGTTCACCAAGCATCTCGTCGTGTCCGGCGCGCCGCATCGGATCCGCGCGGTCTCGATCAGCCCCGGGATGATCCTGACGCCGGCGACGCGGCCGGTGGTCGAGGCCCCGGACGGACCGGGCTCGATGCTGCTGGCCGGGATTCCCTCTGGGCGTTTCGGCGAGCCGCACGATGTCGCGCGAGTCGCCGCCTTCCTCGCCTCCGACGCCGCCGGCTACATCAACGGCGCCGACGTGGCCGTTGACGGCGGCGTCACCGCGGTCGCCCCGTAGCGCCGCGATCGGGCACCCGGCGTGATTGGATACAGTTTGCGTATCTGTGTATAGTCGCAGCTAGATGACCGTCCCGCGAGGCGCGCGCACGACCGACGTTCCGCTCGCCGATGCGCGCCGGCTGATCGCCCGCGCGATCGACAAGGCGGAGGACATCGCGATGCGCGGCGCGGTCGCGGTGATCGGCGCCAGCGGCGCGCTCGTCTCGGCATCGAGGATGGACCACGGGGGCGCGGGTGGAATGGCGCGGGCCCGGTCGAAGGCGTGGATCGCAGCGACCCAGCAGATCCGCAGCGCCGAGCACCTACAGCGACTCGGGCACATCGCGCCGCCGATGGTGGCCGGCTTCGCTGTTTGCTCGCCCGAGGCGGTGTTTCCCGGTGCAGGTGGGATGCCGATCACGCGGGACGGATGGGTCGTTGCCGGCATCGCCGCGTCGGGCGCCGGGATCGGGCCGTTCGTCGCCTACGCGGGCGCCGATCCGCAGAAGCTGATCGCCGACGGCCGCCCCGCAAACGGCGAGGACCTGCTCGTCCACTACGCGCTGGAGATCCCCTATGAGGGGCAGCACGGGGACGACCTCGCCCGCTGGGTCGATGCCTACGGCGCGTTCCCGCAGGACGCGGGCGCGGGACTCGGGATGGCGGATCCACCGCCGGCCTCGCGCCAGCACGAGTACCGCTGGGCGCTGGACCTCGCCGATCGGGCGATCGCGCAGGCGCAGGCGCAAGGCGTCAGTATCGCGGTGACGATTGCCGACGCACGCGGCGAGCCGATCCAGCAGGACCGGATGGACGGGACGCCGGCAGCGTCGGTCGCGCTGTCGGAGGGGACCGCGGCGGCGGCAGCCACGTTCGGCTGTCCGAGCGGTGTTCTCGCCGACACGTACGGAGGTGACGCGAAGCTGGCGCTGATCGCAGCTGCGCTGCCGCACAGGATCCTGTCGATTCCGGGGGGCGTGCCGATCAGCGAGGGCGATGCCGTTGTCGCCGCGATCGGTGTCGGCGGCCGTGACCCCCACCAGTGCCACAGGATCGCCGCCGCAGTTGCGAGCGACGCCGCGTAACGTTGGCCGTCCGCGTCTGCATCGTCGGCTGCGGCGCGATCGGCGGCCTGTATGCCGCGCATCTGGCGCAGCTCGCCGATGTCGAGGTGTGGGCCTACGACGTCTCCGAGGAGCATGTCGCCGCGATCAACGCAAACGGGCTGCGGCTGACCGGCCACGTCGAGTTGACCGGCAAGGTGAGCGCGCGGACAAACGCCGCGGAGATCCCGCCGTGCCGGTTTGGGATCGTGGCCGTCAAGGGCACGGTCACGCGTCCCGCGATCGAGGCGACGCAGCACGTGTTCGCAGACGGCGCGGTGTGCAGCGTCCAGAACGGGATCGGCAACGAGGAGGTGATCGCGGCGTACGTGCCGCGCGTGATGCGCGGCGTGACGCTCCCGGCCGGCCGGGTGATCGAGCCCGGCGTCGTCCGGATGTTCGGCGGGGGCACGACCTGGATCGGCCCATTCGAACCGCGACCGGCAACGATCGCCGAGGTCCGCGAGCTCGGCGAGTTGACCGATCGCAGCGGGATGGAGACGATTGCGCTCGACGATGCCCGGCCGCCGCAGTGGACGAAGTTGCTGTTCAACTGCGCGACCAACCCGCTGTGCGCGCTGACGGGTCTCACTCACGGGCAGATGTGGGACGTCCTGCCGATCCGCGTCCTCGCTGCCGGCCTCGTCGACGAAGGCCAGCGGGTCGCCCAGGCGCTCGGGATCACGCCGGACGCCGACGCCAAGGCCCTGATCGCCGACCTGGCACAGGTCAACTACGACCACAAGCCGAGCATGCTCCAGGACGTCCTCGCCCGGCGCCGCACGGAGATCGCGACGCTCAACGGCGGCGTCGTCGACGCGGGCGCCCCATGCGGCGTGGCGACGCCGCTCAACGAGGCGATCGTCGCGCTGATCGCGGGGCTCGAGCAGAGCTGGGGCAGCTGACGGCGATGCGATGTGATCGCTGTGCGAACTGTGGACGGATTCGGTAACTGTATGCAACAATGTCGCGCGGCATGGTCGAGCCGCAAACGATCAGGTGGGACGAGCAAGAGTTCTCTGAGGTCCGCCCGGGCATCTTCGGTGCGACCGTGCACACGCCGCAGCTGACCGCGACGCTGTACCGCTACCAACCAGGCTCCAGCTGGGAGGAGCACGAGCATCCGCAGGACCAGATGACTACCGTGCTCGAAGGCGCGATTGACTTTGTCGTCGCCGGCAATCCTGTACATCTCGAGCCCGGGGAGCTGGCCGCGCTGCCCGGCGGGACACCTCATTCCGCGACCACGCCGGAACGGGGCGCCGTGACGCTCAACGTCTTCACCAGCCGAAAAGCGCCGCCTCGTGCCTGAGTGGCTCGGTCTACGCGACCAGCGCGTGGCGGTCGCCGGGGGTTGCGGGACGATCGGGAGCGCGTTGGTCACGGGCTTCCTCGACGCCGGCGCCAGCGTCGGGATCATCGACCTGAGCGTTGGCAACGCCGACGAACGCGCGAAGGTCACGGCGGAGGCCGACCTCACCGATGCGGCTGCCGCTCGATCGGCGCTCAGCGCCGTCCGCGAGCGCCTCGGCGGGCTCGACGTGTTCGTCCACTGCGTTGGCATCAACGAACGCAAGCCGCTCGAGCAATACGCCGCGCAGGAGTTCGAACGGATCATCGCCGTCAACCTCACAAGCGCGTTTCACACCGCGACCGAAGCCGCAGTTGGGATGCGCGCTCAGGGAAACGGCCGAATCGTGTTCTTCTCATCGGTCGCGGGGCGCAGCGGGCACAAGCTTCACGGGCCGTACGCGGCCAGCAAGGGCGCGATCAACCAGTTGATGCGCGTGCTCGCGCATGAGTACGCGGAGCACGGCGTGACTGCCAACGCGGTCGCCCCCGGTTACATGGACACCGAGCTCACCCGCCGCTACCTCGAGGACCATCCCGACAGGCGCCGGGCGCTCGTGGAGCTGATCCCGGCCGGGCGCTTCGGCACGCTGCCGGAGGTGGTGGGTCCGGTCCTGTTTCTGTGTTCACCGCACGCCGCCTTCATCACCGGTCAGGTTCTGTACATCGACGGCGGGCGAACGATCGTCTAGGAGACGCATGCAGCGCAGATTCGAGGGAAAGAGCTTCATGGTCACCGGGGCGGGCACCGGGTTCGGCGCGGCGCTCGCGCTCCGTGCCGCGGAGGAGGGCGCGGCGAAGGTCCTGGTGCATTACCGCAGCTCGGCTGACGGGGCAAACCGCACGGCGCAGCGCGCGCAGCAGGCGGGTGCGGACACGGACCTCGTGCAGGCCGACATCACCTCCTGGGCCGACATCAAACGGATGGCGGAGTGGGCGTTCGCCGAACACGGCGGGCTCGACGTGCTGATCAACAACGTCGGCGACATGGCATCGGGACAGGCGTCGTGGACCGAGGTCACCGAGGAGGCGATCGACCACGTCCTCGCCGTTGACATCAAGGGGACGATGCTGATGGTTCACGAGTTCGGACAGCGCATGGTGCAACGCGGCGGGGGGGCGATCGTCAACGTCGGCTCAACTGTGATCGTGCGCGGCAGTCCCCGCGCGCCGCAGTACGCGGCCGGCAAGTATGGGCTGCTCGGGGTGACCAAGTCCTACGCCAAGGCGCTCGCGCCAACGGTCCGCGTGAACACGTTTGCACCCGGCTTCATGGAGACCGAAGCGCTGCTCGCGCGACCGGAATGGAACGCCGGTCGGCGCGAGGTGGTGCTTTCCGGGACACCTGCTGGCAAGATCCCCAAGCCGGAAGAAATGACCGGCGCCGCTCTATTTCTGGCCAGCGACGATGCCCACCACATCACCGGCTCCTACATGATCGCCGACGGCGGCTACAGCATGCTCGGAGCCTAGGGTCCAGGAGGCCCACGTCCAAATGAGCCCAGGGGAAAACGGCCAGAACACCGAAGACGTCTACGTCCGCGTGCGCAACGCGATCCTCGACGGCGAGCTCGCGCCCGGGGCAGTGATGTCTCAGGTCGCTCTCGCGGAGGAGCTCGGAATCAGCCGCACGCCGCTGCGCGAGGCACTGCGGATGCTCCAGAGCGAGCGACTGGTGGAGTCCGAACCGAACCGTAGGGTGCGCGTGGCGCCGATGTCGCCGGCTGACCTCGAGCAGCTGTGCGTGGCACGCGTGACGTTGGAGGCGGAGGCGATCCGCCTGTCGGTCCCGCAGATGACCCCCGAGGACCTCGCCAAGCTCGAGGGTTACATGGCCGAGATGGCGCACTACGCCGACGCCAAGGACTACCGCCGCTGGACGGTGCCGCACAGCAACTTCCACCGTGCCCTGACGGCGCCCGCCGGCGAGCGGATCAATGATCTGCTGGGCCAGCTGTTCGACCACGCCGAGCGCTACCGCCGGCTGCACATCGGGCACGGCCCGAGCGCGTGGGCGACGGCCGGCCACCGTGAGATCCTCGATGCGTGCAAGGCCGGAAACCGTGAGCGCAGCGCGGCGCTGTTGGCGGGTCACCTCGCGCGCACGGGCTTTGAGGTCGCCGAGTTGCTCGATCCCGACTACGACCCCCAGGCGCTGCGGACCGCGCTGGTCGACGTCGGTGGGGAGATCCCCAAGCGGCGCTCGCGGCGCCGCTGACGAGCTCGCGTACACGCCGCGACACGCGGAAGGCGATAGGCGTCACATCCGCGGGTGCAGCTGTGTCATCTGAAGTAGACACACTCACGACCCTCGGAGGAAACAACGATGGCGACGACCACTACTCTCCAGGCGCGGATGAACAACCCCGCACTGGTGGTTCCAGGCGCGATGGACGCGCTACAGGCGCTCAGCAAAGCCGAGCAGCGATCGGGCGTTCCGGAGCAGACGCTCGAGCTCGTCCATCTGCGCGCAAGCCAGATCAACGGCTGCGGCTTCTGTGTCGACATGCATTCGCGCGCGCTCAAGAAGCTGGGCGCGAGTGACGAGCGCGTGTTCGGCGTTGCGGCGTGGCGCGAATCGCCGTACTTCAGCGACGCCGAGCGCGCGGCGCTCGCGCTGACCGAGGCGGCGACGCGGATCAGCGACCGCGAGGACCCGGTGCCAGACGAGCTGTGGGCCGAGGTCAACCGTCATTACGACGAGCAGGCGCTCGCGGGGCTGATCATCGGCATCGCGGCGATCAACACCTGGAACCGCCTCAACGTCCCGGTGCGGACGGTGGCGGGCTCCTACCCCGTCTGATCAACCCGCCGGCCGGTGCGGTCATCGCGAACAGATCGCGGTGACCGCGCCCGCGGCGCAGCTACTGCTCGAGCTCGCCTCTACGTTTCGCCCGGCGAAGTTCCCGCTCCCGGCGAAGCTCTTCCTTGCTCGGCCTGCGACCTCTGCGCACGCCGACGCCCGACATGATCGACACCAGCCGAAGATGGATCACCGGTCCGCCGTCCGGCACGACCTCCTCGCCCAACTGGACGTCGTTGCCGCCCATCAGTGCGAAGTCGGAAACGTGCACAGCCACTCCGTGGGGCACGCGGACCTCGCCGCCGCCCATGAACGAGTAGACGTTCAGCTCGGTCACGGGGTCGGATAGCTCGGCGTCGCACAAATCGATGCCGCTGCCGCCCAGCGCGTTGACCACGGTGCATCGTTTCCCGATCCGCCATCGCCCCCTCCGGTCGGCGCCGCTGAGGACCGCGATCACCCAGCGGCTGCCCCCGGGGCCCTCGCGCACCGCAAGCTGATCTGCGGTCGCGGACGGTGCCGGGACGAGGCCCTCCGCGAGCGGCCGCACGCTCACATCGGCGATCAGCAACTCGAGCTCGCGACGAGTGCGCACGGTGTAGGCCGATTGGACGCGCCCTTCGAGCTCATCGACCGGCAGACGGCCGTCGCTCATCGCCGCGTGGAGGACCTGCACCGCCTGCTCGCGCTCGGCATCCGAGGCCCGCAGCTCGAGGTTGCGCTCCGGAGGCGACGGGTCGCTCATCACAGACGGATCGTAACCGGCGATCGGCACTGCGGCGCATTTGGGACATTTCGACTATTGTGTTCAAAATAGAGGTCGTAGAGGGAAGGAGTCTGGATGTTGTTGGTTGCTGCGTGTGGTAAGCCCGGACGGCTGCTCGCGGGTGTTGTCGCTGCCTTGATCGTCGGCGTGCTGGCGCTCGCCGGCGCCGGATCGGCGAATGCGACGGTCTGGTTGTGCAAGCCCGGCCAACGCCCGGATCCATGCGCCCCGCAGCTGTCGACGACCGTCTACAACGCCCCGCTCACGCGGGCGATCGGCGTCCAGCATCCAAAGGCGCTGAGGAATCCGCCGATCGACTGCTTCTACGTCTATCCGACGGTCAGCGACGAGAAGACGGGCAACAGCGACCTTCAGGTCCAGGACACCGAGACGTCGATCGCGCTGTATCAGGTTGCGCGCTACTCGCAGTACTGCCGGGTGTTCGCGCCGATGTACCGTCAGGTCACCCTCGCCGGAGCCGGCCTGCCCGGAACCTCGGGGTCGACTACCAAGGCGAACCCGAAGCTTGGGCCCAACGATGTGCAGAGCGCGCTCGCGGACTACCTCAAGCACGACAACCATGGGCGCGGGTTCGTGCTCATCGGCCACTCCCAGGGGTCGCTGGTGCTGAGGTCGGTGATCGCCAAGGAGGTCGACTCAAAGCCGCTGGTGCGCAAGCGTCTGCTCTCGGCGATCCTGCTGGGCGGCAACGTGCTGGTGAAGGGCAACTCGGGGATCGGCGGCGACTTCAAGCACATCCCGGCGTGTCGCGGCAACACCCAGCTCGGATGCGTGATCGCGTTCTCGACCTTCGATCAGCCGGTCCCGCCCAAGAGCCTGTTCGGACGTCCCGGGGCGCTGGGCGGAGCGGCGCCGAAGGGCGACGAGGTTCTGTGCACCAATCCGGCCAACCTCGCCGGTGGCAGCGGGCTGCTCGATCCGATCCTGCCGAGCGCGCCGTTCGCGCCCGGCTCGACGATCGCGGTCGGCAACGCGATCCTGAATCTCAAGCTTCCGATGCCCTCGACCGTGTTCTGGACAGCGCCGAATTCCTACACCGCGCGGTGCGCGAACTCCAACGGCGCCCACGTGCTCGAAATCGCGGCACGCAGCGGAGCGCAGACGCCCACCCCGGCTCCGACGCCGGAGTGGGGGCTGCATCTGCTCGACGCGAACGCCGCGCTTGGCAACCTGATCGGGATCGTGAAGTCTGAGTCGGCGGCGTGGGCGGCGCGTAGCCACACGTAGGCGTCAGTCGTCGAACACGGCGAGGTCGAGCTTGGCCAGCCGCTCTGGGTCCGCGAGGATGTCAATCTCGACGATCTTTCCTCCGCTGATCGCGATCGCGCCGACCGAGAACGGCCGCCCGTCCCGAGTCGAGACAACACCTGGGACGCCGTTGATGAGCGCTCGCTTGATCGTCGAGTCCGACATCCGACCACATCAGCGCCTGGCCGGCGACCGTCTCGGCGCCGTGGACCTCGTGCGACAAGCCGGTCGTTCCGCCGTCGGCCCGCAGGACGATGTCGGGGTCGAGCACGGCGACGAGCGCATCGAAGTCGCCGTTGCGGGCGGCGTCGAGGAACGCGTCGACGAGCTCCCACTGCGCCGCCGGGTCGGCGTCTGGCTGCGGAGCGGCCTGGCGGACACGCCGCCTGGCGCGGCTGGCAAGCTGCCTCGTCGCGTCGGGTGAGCGGTCCACGATCGACGCGATCTGATCAAACGGCACGGCGAACATGTCGTGTAGGACAAACGCGAGCCGCTCGGGCGGTGTGAGCGTCTCGAGCACGACGATCAGCGCGAGACCGACGGAGTCGGCGAGCAGGGCCTCGTGCTCGGGGTCGGTGCCGTCGACGGGGTCGACGATCGGGTCCGGGACGTGGACGCCGTCCAGCGGCTGCTCGCGGCGCGACTTACGCGAACGGAGCATGTTGAGCGAGATGCGCGCGACGACGGTCGTGAGCCAGGCCGCCGAGGTTCTCGACGGCGTTGGCGTCGGTGCGGCTCAGTCGCAGCCATGCATCCTGGACGGCGTCATCGGCCTCACTCAGCGAGCCCAGCATCCGGTAGGCGACTGCCCGGAGACGCGG
Source organism: uncultured Solirubrobacterales bacterium (assembly GCA_963809685.1). GTDB lineage: Bacteria > Actinomycetota > Thermoleophilia > Solirubrobacterales > Solirubrobacteraceae > Palsa-465. The sequence goes on from CAWEKN010000013.1 coordinate 16,955, forward strand.
TCGCTGCTCTTCAAACTGCGCAGCGAACCATTCTTGTTGGTCCATGGTCACATTCCTCCTTCACGCCGTGTCATCACTCTTGACCCGCGAGATCCGGGCGATGTGACAACGCGAGTGCAGCGCGAAGGGTCGGTGTGGCCGCGGGTCAGGACTTCAGCTTGAGTACTACTGTCGCTGTCGTCGTCTCGGTGCCGACGACGTGCCGGTGGCCGTCGGACGTGGTGACGACGAGCTTGTAGTCGGCCTCGAGGTTGAGCCGCACGCGCTTGCCGCGATTGCGACGCAGGCTGGGGTCGATCCGCAGCGTTGAGATCGGCGTCTTATGGACGCTCGGCTTGCTGTGCTGGTCGGGATCGGCGGCGGGGAATTCGCCGAGGTTGCCCAGCTCCGTCGCGCAAGGGTCGGTCGTCAGCAGGTCGGTCGGGTCCTCGGCCGTGGTCCAGATGGCCAGATGACGCCGGTCGATCGATGCCATGTTCAGCGTCGCGCCGTTGCTGGGCGGATTCGGTAGGTTCGCGAGGTTTGACGAGCAGCCACCGGTTGTGCCGTCGGTGAGCGCCCCACTCGCCTGACCGGCCAGTGTGCCCTTGATCGGACGGATCGGGAAGCTGAACCCCGGGCTGCCCGGAGGCGCGAGCGGACGCAGCGACGTGAACGGGAACGAGACCAGGGGTCCGTGCCCGAGGTAGTGCCAGCGCTCGGTGATCTCGCCGCTGGCGGTTCGGTAGCCGAGATAGTCAAGCGGCACGGACTCGAGCGTCCAGACGATCGTGCCGCTCGCCTGCACGACCGTCCAGTTGGTCTGGGCGGGCAGAAAGCCGGCCGCCGTGGCGGGCGACGCGACCCCGCCGGCGCCGACCAACAGGCCGCCGGCGGCGACCACGATCGCGAAGCGCTTGCCCACGATGCGAACCTACATCCGCCGTTGGTTCGAAGTCAACGGCTGGGTGCGACGGATTACGTCGCAACCAGGCGGGCTACCGTTACATGATTCCCGCGGGCGCGAGCCGCGTCACCTTAGCCCGCTTTACACGAAGGCGTCCCGCGGCGTTCGCGTACTCGCCAGCCACGCACATCCGGACACGCCCATCGCCAAGGGGGTCTGGTGCTGACAGGAAAATAGGCGTGACGCCCCGGAAGTAAGGTCGCACCGATAAACGGAGGCACGCCCGATTTTCAGACGCCCGCGACCGGCCGCCAGGCCAGCCCAACTGGTCGAGAAACGGACGCATATTGGCCGTTTCTCGACCACCTGCCTGCCGGAGCCAGGCTGCCGCGCCGTCGTGTCCGCGGCGCGCCGGGGCGGGCTACGGTTACGCGATCCGCACGGTCTTGCCTCCGTGTCACGTACGCCCGCCCGTGGCGGGCTGCGTGTCGCTAGAGAGCCCGAGCGAGCGGCCCAACCAACAGCTCAACCGACCCAGCCGCGCGTTCCGCATCCCTCCCCGACTAACAGACCGCGGAATCAATCAACTAATAGCCACCACGAGAGGTCACGGCAAGTTCACGCGCCGCTCACAGGATGGCAACCGGCCGGCGATCGTGCGCGGCATATGTTCGGCTTCCCTCTCCCCCGGATAGGAGACGACATGCAGCACGTGATCAGCGGCCGGCGGGCTCGTGCGCTCGCAATCGCGGCGAGTCTGATGTTGATCGTCCCGGCCGCCGCACAGGCGCACCGGGGACGCGGGGATCGGGACGCGAGCATCACGTGCAGCGGGCGGCTCTGCCACTCGGGGCGATCGACCACATCGTCGTCGTCGAGCTCGAGAACGAGAGCTTCACGAGCACGTTCGGCCCGGGCTCGCCCGCCACGTACCTCAACGGCACGCTGCTCAAGCAGGGCGAGCTGGTCCCGAACTACTACGCCACGGGGCACGCAAGCCTGGACAACTACATCTCCCAGATCTCCGGTCAAGCGCCGACCGAGGAGACGAGCGCCGACTGCCTCGGCCCGTCGACGAACCTGACGACGCTGATCGGCAGTTACACCGACCTGCTGCCCGGCACGCTCGATCCAAACCAGGCGCGCTACCCGGGCCAGGTCGACGGCCACGGCTGCATCTATCCCTCGCCGGCGCAGACGATCGGCAACCAGCTCGACCGTCTCTACCCGCCCGACCGGCACACCCATCGCGCCGCCTGGCGTGACTACGCCCAGGACATGGGAAACCAGCCGACCGGCCGAGAGGTCGGAATCACCGATCCGCTGGGGGGACTCGACTGCGGCCACCCACCGTTGAACGGCGTCGACAACACCAACGCGGCGACGCCAACGGACCAGTACGCGACCAGGCATAACGGGTTCATGTACTTCCACTCGATCATCGACAACGCCGCGGAATGCGCCGCGAACGTCGTGCCACTCGGCACCGTCAGCGTCGGGACTCCGAGCCGCTTGGACGGGCAGATGCTGGCCGACACGTTCTCAGGCCATCTGGTGCAGGACTTCGCCCACGAGCGGACGACTCCGCGCTTTGCATGGATCACGCCCAATCTCTGCAACGACGGCCACGACAGCACTTGCGCGGGCCCGAACACGATCGGCGAGACCGGGGCCGGCGCCGGCGGTCTGCACGGCGCCGACGAGTTCCTCGCGCACTGGATGCCGCTGCTGCTGGCCTCGCCCGCTTACCGGTCCGGCCGGACGCTGATCGTGGTGACGTTCGACGAGGCGGGGTCGGGCGACGCACGCGCATGCTGCGGTGAGACTCCCGGACCCGACAATCCGACGCCTGGGTTCTCGCCGCTGCTGGCGCCGATCTTCAAGGCGCTCGGGCTGCCGATCCCGGATCCCGCCCCCGGCGGTGGGCAGGTCGGCGCCGTCCTGCTCGACCCGAGGTATATCGAGCCCGGGAGCGTCGACGCGACCGGCCTCTACAACCACTACTCCGCGCTGCGCAGCTACGAGGACCTGCTCGGGATCTGGTGGGGCGGGACCGACGGGCGGGGCCATCTCGGCTTCGCCGGCGCGCCCGGCCTGCGGCCGTTCGGCTCCGACGTGTTCAACCGGTTGCAGCGGCACTGATCGCGGTCCGCCCAACTCTCAGGAAACGTCAGCGCGCGCTCGACCGTGGACCTCGGGCGGGACGGCTCGCCTCGTATGATGTTCCGCCATGCGACGGATCGCGATGGCGTCGCTGCCTTTGACCGTCGGCCGCCGGCGGCGATGATCGCGACCGCGAACCTCGGCCGGTCGGGCCCGGCGTTCACGCGCGTGGGTCTCGGTACGTGGGCGATCGGCGGGCCGTGGCGGTTCGGGTGGGGCCCGGTCGACGACGACGAATCGGTTGCGACGATCCGTGCCGCGGTGCAGGCGGGCATCAACTGGGTCGACACCGCCGCCGTCTACGGCCTCGGCCATTCCGAGGAGATCGTCGGCCGCGCGCTTCAGGGCTACGCGACGGGCGAGGAGGTGTTCGTCTGCACCAAGTGCGGGCGGCGAACGCTGCCAGACGGAAGCCCGTATGGCGATCTGCGACCGGAATCGATCCGCGCGGAGTGTGAAGCGAGCCTTCGGCGTCTCGGCGTCGAGCGGATCGACCTCTACCAGATCCACTGGCCCGACCTCGACACCGGCGCAGCGCTCGAGGACTCGTGGGCGACGATGGCCGAGCTGGCCGACGAGGGCAAGGCACGTTGGCTGGGAGTGTCGAACTTCGACGCCGATCAGCTCCAGCGCTGCGAGGCGATCCGGCATGTCGACTCGCTCCAGCCCCCGCTGTCGATGATCCAGCGCGGCGCGCTGCGCCGCCTGATCCCAGCCGCGGCGGCGCAGCAGACCGGGGTGATCGTGTATTCGCCGATGGCGTCGGGGCTGCTGAGCGGCACGTTCGATCGGGCCCGGCTTGAAGACTCTCGCGTCGGACGACATGCGGCTGGGGCGACCGGAGTTCGCCGAGCCCGCGCTGTCGCAGAACCTGGCGCTGATCGAGCGCCTGCGACCGATCGCGGACGACGCCGGGGCGACGGTCGCCGAGCTGGCGATCGCGTGGACGCTCGCGCAGGACGGGGTCACCGGCGCGATCGTCGGGGCCCGGCGACCGGACCAGCTTGGACGGTGGATCGGGGCCGCGCGGGTGCAGCTCTCAGATGAGCAGCTTCGCGCGATCGACGCCACGATCACCGAGACCGGCGCCGGCACCGAGGAGCTTCCGACTGCGCCCCGGCCGCCGCGGGACGAGAGCTTCCGCGCGGCGATCGGCCTGGACTGATCAGCGCAGCGCGGTCGCCGGCGCCAGCCGCTGCCGTAGCCGCTCGAGGTCGGCCTGCTCGAGGCCATGCCCCGCGAGCCAGGCGACGGACCCGCCGAAGCGATCGTCGACGAGCTCGAACAGCCGTTTCATCGTCTCCGGCGCCGGCGCGTGGGTCTGCGGGTCGTGTCCCTCGAGCTCGGCGCGGTACGTCGGGGAGCTGACCAGGCGCGCCATTATCGCCTCGATTCGCTTCCCGGTCGCGAGGTAGTCGGCGACGATCGTGTCGCGATCAACCCCGGCGGCGTCGAGCGCGATCGCGACGACCACGCCGGTGCGATCCTTGCCGGCAGCGCAGTGAATGAGAACTGCCTTGTCGGCGCGGGCGATCGTCCGGATCGAGCCGACGATGGAATCGGGACGGCGGCGCAGGTATCCCATGTACGCGCGTACGACCGGCGACTCCTGTGGCGATTCGCGCTCGTCGTTGTGCTCCCACGGCTTGACGGTGTCTGCCTCGAGATCGGTGTTCGTGCCCGACTCCGGGTACAGGGAGCGGTGCTCGATCCGGACCCCCGGCTGGCGGGTCATCGGGCCTGGGCCTTCGAGCTCGAGCTCGACCTCGGTCCGCAGGTCGATCACCGCTTCGACGCCCTCATCCCGCACGAGTACACGCAGGTCACGTGCGCTCAAGGCCTGCAGGTTGTCGGAACGCAGCAGCGCGCCAGGGACGACGGCACGCGCATTTGCCGCCCCGTCGAGATCGATCCAGTGCGGACCGTGGTTGTCGGTGCTCACTCTCCAATCGTCGCATCCCGGGGTCGCGGACCTGCTACCGACGCGTTATCCGGTGACGTCAGTCGTTCATCCGGGCCGTCAATCACGCCCCGCGGCGGCTCCGCGCTGGGTCTGGTGGGCGGCGAACGAGTCGCGGTCGCCGGACCATGCCTCCCGTGCCAGCACGAGCTCGATCCGCTCGAGGTCCTCGTCGGTAAGCTCGATTTCCGTCGCCTCGGCGTTCTCGCACAGACGAGCCCGGTGCCTTGTCCCCGGGATCGGGACGACTTGGTCGCCCTGGGCAAGGAGCCACGCGAGCGCGAGCTGCCCGGCACTGACACCGCGCTGCACGGCCAGCTGGCCCAGTTCCTGGACCAGCGCACGGTTGCGGTCCAGGTGCTCGCCTGAAAACCGCGAATCGCGACGCCGAAAGTCGCTCTCGGCGATCGCGCCCGCATCGACCGTGCCGGTCAAAAAGCCGCGTCCGAGCGGACTGTAAGGCACCAAGCCGATCCCGAGCCTGCGTGCGACCGGCACGACGTCGTCCTCGACTTCGCGCCACCACAGCGACCATTCACATTGAAGCGCGGTGATCGGGTGCACGGCGGCGGCGCGCTTGAGCTGCTCGGGGCTGCATTCCGACACTCCGAGGTGGCGCACCTTGCCGTCGGCGACCAGCTCGGACATCGCGCCGATCGTGTCCTCGATCTCGACCTCGGGATCGACCCGGTGGAGGTAATAGAGATCGAGATGGTCGACCCCGAGCCGCTGCAGCGAGGCCTCGCAGTATCCGCGGACGTGGTCGGGCCGGCCGTCGAGCGTGACGCCATCGGGCCCGCGGACGATCCCGAACTTCGAGGCCAGCACCACGGCATCGCGCCGGCCCGCCAGCGCGCGGCCGAGCAGTCGCTCGTTGTGGCCGGCGCCGTAACTCTGCGCGGTGTCCCAGAACCGGATCCCGGCCTCGATCGCGGCGTGCAACGTCTCGATCGAGTCCTCGTCGTTCGCCGGGCCGTAGCCCTGCGACATTCCCATGCAGCCAAGCCCGAGCGCCGATACCTCCAGACGCTCGGGACCGAGAGATCTTGTCTTCATGCTCGTGAAGTTAGCCCCCGCCCGGACTGCTTTCCACAGCACGCTGTTACTGGTATCAACACTGATAGTCATGACCGCGCTCGACGGCTCCGGCGACGCCCGCGCCCGCGAACTCGCCGATCTACTGCGCTCGCGAAGGGAGCGTTTGCGCCCCTCGGACGTTGGCCTCCCGGCCGGGTCGCGCCGCCGGACGAGAGGACTGCGTCGTGAGGAGGTCGCCCAGCTTGCCGCGATCTCCCCGGCGTACTACGCGGTGCTCGAGCGCGGGCGCGATGTCCAGCCCTCGCCGCAGGTGCTCGACGCGCTTGCCCGGGCGTTGCTGTTGACCCCGGCCGAGCGGGTGCATCTTCACGAGCTCGCCGATCGTGAGGCGCTGTCCGCGCAGGCCACGCCCGAGGCGCTGTCCCCGGGGGTCGCCGACCTGGTCGATCGGCTCGATCCTGACCCGGCCTACGTCTCCGGCCGGTGCTGGAACGTGCTCGCGGCGAATCGTGCCGCGCGCGCTCTGTGGACCGACTGGCCGGCGGTGGCGCCGGCGGATCGGAACATGCTGCTGTGGACGTTCACGTGTTCACGCGCTCGGGAGGTGTTCGTGGAGTGGGAATCGGAGGCGCGTACGTTGCTCGGCCGCTTTCGTGCCGCCGCCGCCCGCCACCCCGGCGATCCGGAGTTCGAACGACTGATCGAACGCCTGCACGACGACAGCCCGGAGGCGCGCAACTGGTGGGCCGCCCACGATGTCGCGCCGCTGTCCTCCGGCGTCAAACGGTTACGGCACGCCGAGCTGGGTGAACTTCGATTGCGCCACGTCGTGCTGCTGGTCGCCGACGACCCCGAGCAGAAGCTCGTTACGTTCAGCGCGAGCGGCGACGACCGCCGCCGCATCGCCGCGCTCATCGGGCACGCGGCGCAACGCTCGCCAGAGGCGACGAAGTAGCAGGAACGGGGCGGCAATAACGGCGGCGAGCAGACCGAAGACCACTCCTACCACCAGCACTGGAAGCAGTGCGACGAACGTCAGCGCGATGATCGGAATCGCGAACGGGAACAGTACGAACAGGACGAGGCCGGCGCCGACCAGGCCGTCGGACACCTCGTCGAGCAGATCGAGAAGAGAGCGCATACTCGCTAGACGCGCGAGCGCCGGCGGATGTGACAGACCGGCGACTATTAGCCGAACGCGTACACCCGATCGCCGCCGGCGACGAAGATCCGCCCCGCGCCGGCCGCAGGCGTGGCGAAATGCGCGGGCTCGCCGATCGGCGCGCTGAAGCGCACCGTGCCGCCGGCGGGGTCGAGTTGATAGAGCGTCTGACCGCCGACCGCCCACAACCCCGGGCCGGCGATGATCGGTGACCCCGACACGGCGCTGTTGCGCCAAATGGTCTGCACACGATCGCCGGACACGCGCGCGGCGACGATCCCGTCCGTGCATGGGATGTAGATCGTGCCCTGCGCGTAGGCGTCGCCGCCGAACGCGCCGCTGCAGAGCTGCTGCGCCGCGAGCGGGTGGCCGATCCCGCCCAGCTGTCGTGTGTTGAGCAGGTAGCCGACGCCCGTCTTGCCGATGATGAACGCCCGCGAACCAGGCAGCAGCAACACCCCCGTCGAGCCGAGGTCCTGATCGGCGCTGCTCATCGCCGCGAAGTTGACCGGAGCGAAGTACCCGGTCACCTGCAAACTCGGCGTCAGGCGGATGACGGCGTTACCGAAATCGAAGCTCGACGTGGAGCTGCCGTTGCCGGTGGCGACGTAGAGGTTGCCGGCGCCGTCCACGGCAGGTCCGGAGGGCGCCCAGATCGCGCCCTCGCGTTCGGTGGGAACGCGGTACCCGAGCACGGTTCCGGTCGGGCCCGACGCGGGAGCGGCGAGGACCCAGCCGTGATACTGACCGCAGTCGCCGAATAGCCCGCCGTAGGCGACGTACACGTGACCGCTCGAAAGAGCGAGCGCGGCGCGCTGCTGGTGGGTGCGCGGGTCCGCGCCCGGCGGGTCGATCGGCCGCCGCCAGCGCACAGCACCGGTGCGCAGATCGAGCGCGACGAGTCTGTGCTGAAACGGCTGGAACGTGACCACGTACACGGTGCCCGCGCGCGTGTCGATCGCCGGGGTGCTGGTGATCCCGGAGGGGTCGATGTTGCCGCATGGCAGCTCGCCCCCCGCCACCGGCGTCCCGAGCTGCGCCCGCCACGCCATTCTCCCGGTGGCGGCGGCAAAGGCATAGACCGAGTCGTTCTCGGTGGCGACGATCACCAGGCCGCGGGCGAGCAGCGGCTCCGCATACACCGCCCCATCGACCGCCGCGCTCCACAAGGTGTGGGCGTGACCGAGCGCGGGCCCGGCCGCTGCGACTCCGGTCCGGGTCAGCAGGCGGTGATAGGTCGGCCACGCGGCGGCGGCGCCTGTAGCGCCCCCGGACGTTGTGGGTGCCGAGCTCTGGCCAGACGACGTGGCGGTCGTCTTGGCGGCGGTGGTCGTCGGCGCCGTCGCTGACTGAGTCGAGTGCGATCCGCCGCAGCCACCGAGCGCGATCGCGACGACGCCCGCAAGCCAACAGCGTCGCCCGGCGGTCACACCGCGGTCGGGAGGGCCGGCACCGCTGATTCGCTTTCGGCGAGAAACTCATGCACCTGCTCGCGCCGGTAGGGCGCAAAGCCCGCGAACAGCGTGTCCACGGTCACCGCGGGCCGGTGCGAGAGCGCGAGCTCGCTGAGATCGCGCTTGAGGTCGGCGGCCGCGTTGCGATCGACGATCAGCACCGGAGTGGGGAGTTCCTCCCGTCGCGCGATCACCCTCGTGACCTCAGCGTAGTGGGGGTGCTTGCGCCACACATCCTCCTGCACCATGGTGGCGTCCACTTGTCCTTCGATCACCGCGTCGATCTGCGGCTCGTAGGCGGCGACACCGACCAGTTGCCCGAAGAAGTCCGACAGCGAGTAACCGTTCTCACTCAACAGCAGCGCGGGCGCGAAATAACTTGTCGTGCAGTACGGATGGACGTAGCCGAGGCTGCCGCCGCGCAGCTGCGCGAGCTCTGTCACGTCACTCGACGATCGAACCACGAGCACGCTGGTCAGGCTGGTGCTGTTCTCGGCTGCATACACCGCGCTCGCAACCGGCTCGTAGGGCTGGTCGCGAACGTAGAAGTAGTTCGCGGCAGGAAGGTACGAGGCGGTCTGCACGGTGGCGCTGAGCGCCCCGGTCAGCTTCGCCATGTCGTCGTAGCGGACCGGCTGCATGTCGTAACGCTCGAACAGCTCCTGCCACGCGGGATCGTTCTCGTCGAACCGGAAGTTGCCGTCGTAGGTAAATGTCGGTGACTGTGACACGGCTTGCATCGTACCGAGCCACGCTGTCCGCGGGCCGTCGTGTAGGTTCCGCGCCAACCGATGTCAACGGGCAAAGGAGCGGCAGGTGTACAGCAGGCAGGCACAGGTTGTGCGCAGCGGTGATGTCCGGACGATCAGGACTACCGCTCGCGGCTACGAAGTTCTCAGGGACCCGGCGCTCAACAAGGGAACCGCCTTCACCGCGTCCGAACGAGCCGCGCTCGGGCTCAACGGGCTGCTGCCACCGGCGATCACGACCGAGCTCGAGCCGCAGCTCGATCGCGCGTACGCGGCGTACCACCAGGAGCCGACCGACCTCGCCAAGCACATCTACATGTGGCGCCTGCATGACAACAGCGCGGTCCTCTTCTACGCCCTGCTGCAACGTCACATGCTCGAGATGCTGCCGATCGTCTATGACCCGATCGTCGGTGAGGCGATCGAGAACTACAGCGAGATCTTCACACGGCCCCGGGGCGTGTTCCTCAGCATCGACGACCCCGGCAGCGTCGAGGAGCGTCTGGCTGCACTCGGCGCCGAGCCGGACGAGATCGATCTGCTGGTTGCATCCGACGCGGGGGAGATCCTTGGAATTGGCGACTGGGGAGCGAACGGCATCGACATCTCGATCGGCAAGCTCGCGGTGTACACAGCCGCCGCCGGGGTCGATCCGCACCGAGTTATTCCCGTGATCCTCGACGTCGGAACCGACAACGCCAAGCTGCTCAACGATCCGCTGTACATCGGTTACCGCCACGGCCGCGTCCAGGGCCAGCAATACGACGACTTCATCGACGCCTACGTGCAGGCCGCCAAGAAGCTGTTCCCCAACGCGATGTTGCATTGGGAGGACTTCGGCTCTACGAACGCGCGGCGCATCCTCGACCGCTCCCGCGAGCAGGTCCCGACCTTCAACGACGACATGCAGGGGACCGGGGCGATCGTGATGTCGGGTCTGTTCAACGCGGTCAAGCTCGCGGGCACGGCGTGGCGGGATCAGCGGGTCGTGATTCTCGGCGGCGGCACGGCCGGCTGCGGGATCGCCGACCAGATCCGCGACCAGATCGTCCGCGACGGGCGCTCGCAGCAGGAGGCGTGCCGGCAGATCTGGATCGTCGACCTTCCGGGACTGCTGAGCGCCGACATGAGCGACGGCCTGCTGGATTATCAGCGTCCGTACGCCCGTCCGGCTGAGGAGGTCGCCGGGCTCACCCGGACGCCTGTCGCCGCCGATCGATCCGCCGAGACGCGCTGGCCGAAGATGGCCGCGCTGCAGGCCGCGGCGGCCGCGGGGGCGGGGATCATCGATCTCGCGACGACCGTCGCCGAGGTCAAGCCGACGATCATGATCGGCACCTCGACGACCCCGCGCATGTTCACCGAGGCGATCGTCAAGACGATGGCGGCCGCGACCGAACGCCCGATCGTCTTCCCACTGTCAAACCCGACGGAGCTGCACGAGGCCACGCCCGAGCAGCTGCTCACGTGGACCGACGGCAAAGCGCTGGTCGCCACCGGCGCACCGTTCGACGACGTGCAACACGGCGGGGTGACCTACAGGATCGGCCAGGCGAACAACGCCGCGCTGTACCCGGGCTTCGGCTTCGGCGTGATCGTCTCCCGCGCGTCGAAGGTAACTGACGAGATGATCCTCGCGGCCGCGGAGGCGGTCGCGGGCGAGGCCGACCTGTCGACTCCCGGCGCGTCGTTGCTGCCGTCGAACGCGGCGTTGCGGACGACGTCGAGCATCGTCGCGGTCGAGGTCGCGCGCACCGCGCTCGAGCAGGGCCTCGCCGGCGCACGGCTCGACGACCCGGTCGAGGTCGTGCGCGAGGCGGCGTGGTGGCCGGTGTACAGCGCCGTCGAGGCGATCTGAGGAGGCGGCGGCGATGAACGATGCAGCGAACGACGGCGCGCCGACCATCCTCGACCTCCCCGTCGGCCTGGATGCGAGCGGCATGCGGACCGAGCGCGACTCGCTCGGCGAGGTCGACGTCCCCGCCGACCACTATTGGGGCGCCCAGACGCAGCGGTCCCTGATCCATTTCAACATCGGCGGCGCCAAGGATCGGATGCCGATCGAGGTCTATCGCGCCTACGGCATCGTCAAGAAGGCGGCCGCCCAGGTCAACACCGAGGCGGGGCGACTGCCGCGGTGGATGGGCGACCTGATCTCGCGGGTCGCCGGCGAGGTGATCGACGGCAAGCTCGACAGCGAGTTCCCCCTGTACGTGTGGCAAACCGGCTCGGGGACCCAGTCGAACATGAACGTCAACGAGGTGATCTCCAACCGCTGCATCCAGTTGGCCGGTGGCGAGCTCGGAAGCGAGACGCCGGTCCATCCCAACGATCACGTCAACATGGCGCAATCGTCGAATGACACGTTCCCGACGGCGATGCACATCGCCGCCGACACGATGTTGCAGCAGCACCTGCTCCCGCAACTCGGGCAGCTGCGCGACGCGCTCGATGCCAAGGCAGCGCAATGGGCAGATGTGGTGAAGATCGGGCGCACGCACCTCGAGGACGCGACGCCCCTGACCGTCGGGCAGGAATGGTCAGGGTACGTGGCGATGATCGACGACGCGCGCGAGGCGCTGATCGCCGACGCCTCCACGTTGTTGCGGCTGGCGGCAGGCGGCACCGCGGTGGGCACGGGCCTCAACAGCTCCCCGGGGTTCGACGCGCAGATCGCTGCGGCGATCGCGGCGCTGACCAACCGCCCATTCGTGACCGCGCCCAACAAGTTTGCGGCACAGGGGTCGCTCGACCCGCTCGTCCGGTGCTCCGCGGGGCTGCGCAACCTCGCCGTGTCGTTGTTCAAGATCGCGAATGACATCCGATGGCTGGGCTCCGGACCGCGCACGGGCATCAACGAGCTGCTGCTTCCGTCCAACGAGCCCGGGTCTTCGATCATGCCGGGCAAGGTCAACCCGACCCAGGCCGAGGCGATGCTGATGGTGTCAATTCAGGTTCTCGGCAATGACGCCGCAATCGCGATCGCGGGCAAGGAGGGTAACTTCGAGCTCAACGCGTTCCGGCCGGTGATCATCGCCAACGTGTTGCACAGCATCCGAATCCTGGGTGACATGTGCGATCACTTCCGTCGCTACATGATCGAGGGCACGCAGCTCAACGAGCCTCAGATCAAGGACTATGTGGATCGCTCGGTGATGATGGTTACGGCGTTGGCTCCGGTGATCGGTTACGACAAGGCTTCCGCGATCGCCCACCTTGCGATCGACGAGAACCTGTCCCTCAAGCAGTCCGCGCTGCGATCGGGCGTCAGCGAGGAGTTATTTGACCGTGTCGTCGTGCCGCTGAACATGACCAGGCCCGGCAGCGCCGACCAGTCGTGAGGATTGACCGTTCGCCCGCGCGCACGGCAGGCGCACGCCGAGGCGTAAGCTGCTCGGAGTGCAGCCGATAGGACAGTTCGGGGTCTGGACGGCTTACCGCGCGATCGGCGAGGAGAACGCAGGCCGCGCCGCGAAGCTCGTGGAGGATCTCGGTTACGGGACGTTCTGGCTCGGTGGCTCGCCGCAGTTGCCCCAGGTGCGCCCGCTACTGGAGGCGACCGAGCGCCTGGTCGCCGCGACGGGGATCGTGAACGTGTGGCGGTATCAGCCCGACCGGCTTGCGGCCGAGCACAGCGAGCTGCGGCGCTCGTTTCCGGGTCGGGTGCTGCTCGGGATCGGTATCGGCCACCCGGAGGCCACGGGCGAGTACTCCGAGCCGCTGCCGACGATGCGCCGGTTCCTCGACGGTCTCGACTCCGCGCCGGCGCCCGTGCCTGGCGAGGAGCGCTGCCTGGCGGCGCTCGGCCCGAAGATGGTGCAGCTCAGCGCGCAGCGCGCGCGCGGGCTGCTGTCGTACTTCGTCCCGGTCGCGCACACCCGGGCCGCCCGCGATTGGGCCGGGCCGTCCACGCTGATCGCAGCCGAGCTCGCGTGCGTGCTCGACACCGACACCGATCGTGCAAGGGCGACCGCGCGCCGCTACGCGCAGATGTACCTCGGGCTTCGCAACTACACGAGCAACCTGCTCAGATTCGGCTTCACGGCGGCCGACCTCGAGGAGGGCGGCTCGGACGAGCTGATCGACGCGGTCGTCCCGCACGGGAGCGCGAGCGAGATCGCGGCCGTCGCCCGTGCGCACCTGGATGCAGGCGCCGACCACGTATGCGTGCAGCCGGTTGGGATCCGCGGCGTGCCGGAAGCGGAGTGGTCGGCGCTAGCCGCCGCCCTGATCGGCTGACGCACTCAACCTTTTCGGGTCCGCGACCCGTTTAACGGGACAGATGGATCACCGCCGAGCCGACTTCGATCGCTTCGTCAGCGACAACACGGATGGTCTTCTGAGGACCGCGTTCCTGATCGTCTGGGACCTCCCCGAGGCCGAGGATCTGGTCCAGGAGACGTTGTTGAAGGTCGCCAGGCGCTGGCCGCGGGTCCGTCGCACCAAGCACCCGGTCGCATACGCGCGGCGGATCCTCGTCAATCTCGCGCTCGACGGCGCGGCCCGCCGCTCGCGCAACCGGCTCGAGCTGACCGGCGGGGAACCGGACGATCGCCTCGACCGGACCGACGGCTGCGGCGACGGCAACGCCGTGGAGTGCAACGACGAGCTGCGGCGAGCGCTTACGCAGCTGCCGCCGCGGCAACGATCGGTGATCGTGCTGCGCTACTACCTGGACCTTCCCGAAGCCGAGGTTGCGGCCGCACTGGAGTGCTCCCTCGGCACAGTCAAGAGCACGGCTTCTCGTGGACTCGCGCGACTCGAGCAGACGCTGCGAAATGCCAACGACACCAGGAGCATCCCGACATGAGAGACCACCTCGAATCGCAACTGCGCGCGGTCCTACACGACGAAGCGGCGCGCGTACCCTCCTCGAGCACCGACCGGCTCACGCGCCTTCACTACCACCCGCGGGCGAGCCGGCTGCGGCCGCCGGTGGCCGTCGGCGCGCTGGCCGGCGCCGTCGGTACGGCCGGCGCGGTCGTTGCCGTCATCTCGCTCGGCGCCGGCGCGTCGAACGCGTTCGCCGGCTGGACGGCGACGCCGACGATCCCGTCGCCACAGCAACTGGCCGCCGCCGGCCAGGACTGCCAACAGCGCTCCCCGATCGCGGGCCTCCCGCTGAAGCTGACCGACACGCGCGGGCCGTTCACGTTCTCGGTCTACGCCGACAGCACCAGCAGCGCGATCTGCATCTCGGGGCCGTCGTTCACGTCGGTCTCGGGCAGCATCTCGACCGCTCCGGCAGGCATCCCTGACGGCAGCGTGCAGTTGTCGAGCTCGCACCAGACCAACCGCGACGGTCAGGGGTACTCGTTCGCCGACGGCCACACCGGGGCCGGCGTCAGCGCAGTCGCGCTGACCCTCGACGACGGCGCGGCGGTGCAGGCGACCGTCGACAACGGCTGGTTTGTCGCGTGGTGGCCGGGCGCGCACGTGGTGAAGTCCGCGCAGATCACGACTCCGTCCGGGGTCAAGACGCAGACGTTCGACTCCAGGCACGAGAGCCCGTGCGGCCCCAAGCTGTGCACCGGCGGCGGCGTCGCGATCAACGGCAATGGGCCGGTCAGCGGCCACGTCCACGGCTCGAGCAGCTCGAGCAGCGCCGGCGGGCCGGGCCGCCCCGGCGCGCCGATGACGTCGTTCGGTGTCTCACAGCAGCGCTGAAGGGCTCCGGGTGCTGGTCGAGAAACGGACGCATGTTGGCCGTTTCTCGACCAGCTGAGCTCAAGAGTTCCGTTAGGCGCCGCTCGCGGCGGAGAGCGCGAGCATCGTCCGCACGTGCGCTGCGGCGTCGGGCGCGGCGTCGGGCCCAGACTCGTCGGCACCGGCCTCGATCGCGGCGAGCACCGCGTCGACGACGGCCGGGTCGAACTGGCTGCCCGAGCAGCGAAGCAGCTCCCGGCAGGCGGACCCGTGAGAGACCGATGCGCGGTAGGACCGCTGCGTCGTCATCGCCTCGTAGGCATCGCAGACGCTGATGATCCGTGCGCCGAGAGGGATGTCGTTCCCGCGCAAGCCGTCCGGGTAGCCCGAGCCGTCCCAGTGCTCGTGGCTCGCGCGGACCAGCCGGGCGACGGCGCGCAGCGCGGGTGCGCCCTGGAGGATGCGCTCGCCGAGAATCGGGTGGCCGTGGATCAGCTCCCACTCGGGGTCCGTCAGCCGGCTGCACTTGTTCAGAACGGCGTCCGGAATCCCGACCTTGCCGACGTCGTGCAGCTGGGCGGCGCGGGTGATCTCGTCCAGCGCCTCTCCGGCGATCCCGAGCCGCCGCGCAACCTTGGTGGCGAGGTCGGCGACGCGATCGGCGTGCTCGTCGAGCGCCGCGTGCTTGGCGTGCATCGTGCGCAGCAAGACCTCGCCTGCCTGGCTGCGGGCCGTTGAGCGGCTCCGCTTGTCGGCGTACATCCGCTCGTCGGCGAGCTTGAGGGCACGCTGCACGGTGTCGGCTTCGTGGGGCAGGACCACGGACCCCAGCGATGCCTGGATCGTCCAGCCGGCGCCGGTCTCCACGAGCGATTCGGCGGCCCTGGCGATCAGCCGGTCTGCGTCTGGCCCATCGAGGTCCAGGTGCGCGCAGAACTCGTCTCCGCCAAGCCGGTAGGCCCGGCCGAAGCCGTCGACGGCGCGCTGCAGGCGGCCTGCGAGGCGGGCGAGCAAGGCGTCGCCTGCCGGGTGGCCGAGCGTGTCGTTGTAGTCCTTGAACCCGTCGAGGTCGAACAGCAGCAGCAGCGACGGCGTGACGGCAGAAGCGCTGAACGCATCGGCGAGGTCGGTGGTCAGCCGGCGGCGGTTGCCCAAGCCGGTGAGTGGGTCGGTCATCGCCTGCTCGCGGATAGCGTGGTGGGTGACGATCTCGGCCGCGGACAGCTGCGCCTTGCCGATCAGTTCGGTGATCAGGGCGGTCTCGTCCTCCTCGAACGCGCGCCCGTCGCGGAGGATCCGAAGCGATCCGGTGATCTCCCGAGGCGAGGCGGCGATCCGCATCGGCATCGCGAGCGTCCACACTCCGGACCGTCCGACCTGCACGGGAGCCGTCCCCGCCTCGGCCCCTACACCGCCGCCGTCGAGCGCGGCGAGCCACCGGTCCGTGCCCGCGTCGAGCCGCAACGGCGTGGGTCCGCCGGTCAGCTCGAGCCGCCCAGCGCCGGCGTCCAGCGCTTCGAGCGAGCCGTGCAGGAGGATCTCGAGCAGGGGCCCAAGCTCGAGCTTGGCGGCGAACGCGTCGCCGAGCCGCCGCACGGCCGACTGGAGCCGGGCCCGCTCCTGCTCGACGAGCTTGAGCCGGTGGTGAGCCTGTTCGATCCGCTTGCTGCGATCGCGCGCCAGCCACCACAGCAGGAACGCGGGCGGCAGCACCAGCAGGATCGCGAGGTCGTGCTGCTGCGTCGCGATCCCAGCTAGAAAACCGATCGGCGCCAGGCAGGCGTCGACCGCCCAGACCAGCGCGAACACGCGCAGCTGCAGTCGCAGCTCGGGCACCACGCCGGCCACGCGCATCCGCACGAGCGCGCTGGCCAGGTCGACGATGCATCCCGCTGCCAACGCAGCCGCCAGCAGGGGCAGCTCGCCGAAGCCGATCGTCGGCGATCCGGCCGCCAGCAGCACGATCACCGGTCCGATCGAGTGCCACGCGTCCGGCACAGCCGACAGGACCCGGCGCGCGGGCACTCGGCCCAGGGCCCAGTCGACCCCGTTGCCGAGCACGAGACCGGCCGCCACCGCCACCGGGACCGCCTCCGGCGCCAGCACCATCAGCATTGGAACCAGGACCAGCTGCGTGGGCACGACGTACCCCGCGCCGACGGGGAACTCGATCCGGGCGACCAGCGCGTAGACGGCCACCAACAGGGCCGTGAGCCCGGGCCGGACCGTGACGTTGTCGCCGGCGATCAGCAGTAGTACGCCGGCGGTCGCGGCGAACAGGGCCGCGGCGACGGCATCGACGATCAGCTCCCGCTCGGAAGCCCGGCGCTCCCGTCGCTCCCAGCTGCGCTCGAGCAGTCGCTCCGTCGGCGACTGCGACAGATCGTCATGGAGCGCCAATTGCTCAGCCGGATCGGTACGGATCGACGTAGACGTCGTCGAGCTGCCAGCTGCCCGATGACGCGGGCACGGTGAACTGCAGGGCGACCATCACGGTGCGGTCGCGCAGCCGCGACGTGTCGTGCGTGATCTGGTCCGTGGGTGCCCACGCCGACATCGATCCATCGGCAAGGTCCGCAAGCGCCACCGTCCTCGTGCCGTCGCGCACCTGCACTAGTGCATCGACGTTCAGGTCGCTGCCGCCGCTCACCTGCTGGGCGAAGAACCGCAGCCCCGACATCGTGTTGTCCACACAGAAGTAGGGCGACGTGGCGCTGCCGCCGCTGTCGATCGTCACCGACTGGCTGTCGCCGCTGTCGTTGACGTTGAACGGCTCGTTGCCCGCCGTCAGGCTGGCGCCGGACAGGGTCCAGCCGACCTGATCGGGCGTGCCCTCGAACGTCCCGCCCGGCACCAGGAAATAGTCGTTGGAGTCGCCCCATTGCGAAAACGGGTTGCTGGCCGGCTGCGCCGGACACGATGCGGAGGCGATCCCGGCGCCGGCAAAGACCGACAGGCAGGTGAGCGTCGCAATCCGGCAAATGGCCGTGGTGATGCGCGAGTGGATGACCGAAGGCATTGAAAACCTCCCTGCAGAAGGCCATCCATGGCGCACGATCCGATGCTTGTCCGTTGCTTGCCGGCCCGGGTGAGATCCCTGTCCTGCCGGAGATCTGCTGGCCCGCGTCACGCCGAGTCGGCTCTACTTTTGCAGGGGTGTTATCGGCAGGTGGGCGCAAACCTTTAGCGCCCGACGGACATTTATCCGACGAGCAATCTGTCGAGCGCTCAAGTCGGGCCCTCGGTCGGCCGACTTAGGGGTGGATTGTCATCAGACGCACAGAGGGAATTCATGAGCACGGATAACAACGGCAATCACGACGGCCAGCAGTTCGTCGTGTTCCACCTCGGCGACGAGGAGTACGCGCTGCCGATCGCGCAGATCCAGGAAGTCATTCGCTACACGCAACCTCGTTCGGTCGTTTCGGAGGACCCGTGGGTGATCGGCGTCATCAACCTGCGTGGCAAGATCGTCCCGATCGGCGACCTCGCCGGCAGGCTCGGGATCCATACCGACGTCGACAATGAGGACTCGAAGATCGTGATCGTCGAGACCGGCACTCAGTGTGTCGGGATGATCGTCGACGCCGTCGATGAGGTCCTCCGGATCGAGGACGAGCAGCTGGACACCAGCACTGTCACGAGCCGTGACGTCGTCCGCGGGATCGCGAAGCTCGAACAGCGCCTGGTCGTGATTCTCGACGCCGACGCGCTCGGCACGACCAACGCAGTCGCCGCCTAGGCAACTGCAGTCCGGCCTGCCCCCAGCTGGTCGAGAAACGGCCAACATGCGTCCGTTTCTCGACCACCTCGGTGAAACAGCGCGTCGCGGGGGTTAGCTCGGCGGATCGAGCCGCTCGACGGCGCCGGCCAGCCACTCGTCCTGGTACTGGCTCCACAGCTCGCGGCTGTGGCCGCCCTGGTAAAGCTTGAAGATGTGCTTGATGCCTGCGTCGTTGAGCTCCTTGTCGAGGCGCTGGTTGTCCTGCACGAAGCCGGGATAGGGGTCCTGGGCGCCGATGTAGAAACCGAAGAACGTCTTGCCGTAGGGGCCGAACTTCTCCTTGAGCTGCGGCACGCTCGCGTGCGCGCTGGCATTGGCGTTGGCCTCGGGTGAGCCGAGGTCCTCGGGCTTGCCTTCGGGCGTGGTCAGGATGAAATAGCCGCTCCAGGACTCGATCACCTGGTAGGTCTCGGGGTGGTGAATGGCGATCAGCGTGGCGCCGTAACCGCCGGCCGACACGCCGATGATCGCTCGGGCCGAACGGCGCGCGAGCGTCCGGTAGTGGTGGTCGATCTGGGACACGAGCTCTGACTCCGTAGCGGTCTCCCAGTTGCGTCCCGGTCCCCAGTTGTGCCACTCCGGGTCCGTATCTCCCTTGCGGGCTCCTTGTGCACCGACGACGATCGCGGGGTCGTCGGTCGCGACGAGACTGTCGGCGTAGCCGCCGATCCCCTTATACGACTGGTCGTTGCCGGGCAGCCCGTGCAGGAAGTAGACGACGGGATAGCGCTTCCCGCTCGTGTCGTATCCGGGCGGCAGCGCGATCGCGTAGTGCAGCGTTCCGTCGACCGCCGCGGAGTGGAACGACCCGTCGATGATCCGCGGCTTGCCCGCGGCGCCGGCGGTCGAGCTGATCGCGCCGGCGCTCGAACTGGTCGCGGTGGCGCTCGTCGCGGTGGCGCTCGACGCTGCGGTGGCGCTGGTGGTGGCGCTGCTGCTCGTGGAGCAGCCGGCGAGCGCGACCGTCGCGAGCAACGCCGCAACCGTGTCCAATCTCACACAACGAGGCATTCCAAACCGCCGATGAGAGATTAGACGCAGTTGGGAGTCGCCCCGTTCCGACGGGGCGCGGAAGGAGTTGAGGATGAGCGCGTTCAAGCGTGCCGAGAAGGCCCTGTCGAACCTGTCGATGGGCAAGAAGCTGTTCACCGTGGCCGGGGCGTTGGTCGCTCTGATGTTGCTGATCGGCGTGCTGGGGCTGGCGAACATGTCGTCTTCGGCCAGCACCGGCAACGACCTGTACAAGAACTCGACCCAGCCGATGCAGCAGCTCAACGACGCGCGCGCGGCGATCGGGAACCTCGACTCCGGCCTGTTGCGAGCGATCGCCGACGGCACGACTGCGGGTACCCAGAAGGACATCCGGCAGGTCCAGCGCGACGACGCGGCGCTCTCGAGCGCGATGCACCAGTACGCGACCGGCTCGCTCGACGCCAACGAGCAGCGCGTCTACGCAAAGTTCCAGGCTGATCTGGCGCGCTACGAAGCCGTCAAAACGAACCTGATCAAGGAGCTGCTCGCCGGCACGCCGGAGTCGCGCGACGCTGCGCACCAGCTTTACGAATCGCAGGCAGGGCCGCTGAACGAGGCGCTCGACCGCGATACCGGGCAGCTCGTGAATATCAACAACAAGTCAGCGGCCGCCGGCGCGCAGGCACTCAACTCCAACTATTCGTCCAGCAAGACGACGACGATCCTGATCCTCGCTCTCGCTGTCTGCATCGGCGGCGGGCTCGCGATCTTCGTGACCCGCCTGATCAAGCGCGCCGCGACGGACATCACCGAGCGCCTCGGCCTGTTCGCGCAACAGGGCGTCGGCGACCTCGTCCGCGGACTCGACGGCCTGTCCCGCGGTGACCTGACAGAACGGTTCGAGATCGTGACCGCGGAGCGCAGCGAGTTTGCAAAAGACGAGCTCGGGATGATCGACCGGCAGGTCGAGGAGATGGGTAGGGCGCTGGCGACCGGCAAGCAGGCCTACAACAAGACCGTCGACCGGCTGTCGGAGATGCTCGGCGAGGTCACGGCGACCGCCGGCAGCGTCAGCCTCTCATCGCAGCAGATGGCCGCCACCTCCGAAGAGACCGGCAAGGCCAGCGGCGAGGTCGCCCAGGCGATCGGCGGGATCGCACAGGGAACCGAGCGCCAGGCGCAGATGGTGCAGGAGACCCGCAACTCGATCGAAGAGGTCGCGCGCGCGGTGCAGGAGTCGGCGCAGAGCGCCCAGCGGACCGCTGAGGTCGCGCAGATCACGCGCGACACCGCGCGCGAAGGCGTCGATGCCGCCGAGGAGGCTGATCGGGCGATGCGCTCGATGCGCGACTCCTCCGCTGCCGTCAGCACGGCGATCACTGAGCTCGCCTCTAAGTCAGAGCAGATCGGCGCGATCGTCGCGACGATCACGGGGATCTCCGATCAGACCAACCTGCTCGCGCTCAACGCCGCGATCGAGGCCGCCCGCGCGGGCGAGCAGGGCAAGGGATTCGCGGTCGTCGCCGAGGAGGTCCGCAAGCTCGCCGAGGAATCCCAGGACGCGGCGAAGGAGATCTCGGGCCTGATCGGAGCGATCCAGCAGGAGACCACAGATGCCGTAGAGGTCGTGCAGGACGGCGCGCGGCGCACCGAGGAAGGTGTGACAGTCGTAGAGAAGACGCGCGAGGCGTTCGTCAGCATCGGCGCCTCGGTCGACGACATGACCGCGCGGATCGAGCAGATCGCGGCCGTCTCTGAGCAGATCGCGGCGAGCGCCGGCACGATGCAGGAGAG
The DNA here is from genome assembly GCA_963809685.1 of uncultured Solirubrobacterales bacterium. Taxonomy (GTDB): domain Bacteria; phylum Actinomycetota; class Thermoleophilia; order Solirubrobacterales; family Solirubrobacteraceae; genus Palsa-465. Next base: position 38,563 of record CAWEKN010000013.1, read on the forward strand.
CATCGGCGAAGTCGCCGCAGTCGCCGAGCAATCGTCCGCGTCGACCGACGCGGTGTCTGCCTCCAGCGAGCAGACATCGGCGTCGGCCCAGGAGATCGCCGCCTCCGCGCAGGAGCTCTCGGGCAACGCCGACACACTCGGCCGCCTGGTCGCGCAGTTCAAGCTGTCAGCGTCCTAGTCTCGCGACACCGGCGCGTCGGTACGCAGCTGAACGGCTGAGCGCGCGCGTCAGCCGCCAGGCGTCGACCCGGCGGCTCGCAGCCGCTCGAGCACGGCGATGTCGTCGAGGTCCTGTCGGCGTTTGGCCTCTGGACGGTCGCGGAACCTCGAGGCGGCGGTCTTCATGCGGATCAGATCCTCGGGGTGCGCGATCAGGATCCTGGCGCCGAGCACCTCGACCGCGACTGCCCGGGCTCGGAGCTGCTCGTAGGAGCGCGGGGCGCCGGCGGTCTGGTCGACCGCGAACACGTCGAGATCGCCGTGCGCGGTGCGCATCAGGAAGTTGCCGCCGTCGTAGAGCTGCTCCGGGTCGGTGAGGTCGATGCCGAGCAGCTCGGCGTCAACGCCGCGCAGGCGCGCCCGAGCTCGCCGAGCGCGCCCGCGAGCCGCGTCATGTTCTCCGGCGTCCACGCGGCGATCACGTCGAGGTCGACGGTCGTGCGCACGTGCCCGTAGGCCTGCATCGCCATCCCTCCGATCAGCACGCAGTCGACCTCGTGGCGGTTCAGCGCGGCGAGCAGCTCGGCGGCGTCGAGCGCCGGCGTCTCACCCATCCGAAAGCGCCTTGGCGGCGGTGCCGGTCAGCTCGCCGGCGAGGCGGTTCCAACTGCTGGCCAGCTGCAGGCGCTCGGCAATCGACATCGACGCCTGCTCGGCTAGCTGCGCGTCGTCGAACGGCACCTCGCGCGGCCGGGAATCGAGCAGCAGCTCCTCGCCGCAGCAGCCGGCGAGACGCTCCAGCAGCGCGATCGACGGGGACACCTCCCCCGCCTCGATCCGGGAGACAGCCTGCTGACTGGTACCAGCGCGGTAGGCGAGCTGACCCTGCGTCAAGCTGTGGCGTTGTCGCAGCGCGCGAACCCAGCTACCAACATCAACTCCCAACATCAGATCAAGTGTAGAAGCAATCGCCAGCCGGCCGCCGTCGCCTATGTCAGATCGGTGTCGGCCCGGAGCCGTTCGCAATTCGGCTGAGCGCCGGGGGGGATGTGGATCGGGCGCACCTGCCAGCCACGATCGTGGGGCTTGAACAGCACGATCGGGCGCCCGCGGTCGATCTCGCGGCCCGGCTTGTAGCCGACGTTTCCGACGTTCAGCCCGATCTCCCACGCGAGGATGCTCTGGTCCCCGACCAGCGTGACGGGGTGACCGCAGGCAAGGATCCGGGCGGGGCCACCCACGCGCACGATCACGGCGTGCAGGCGGTCGAGCCTCGTCGCCGATGTGCGCTCGGCGCGGATCTCGTTGCGCGTGAGGCGGACGCGCCGGCCGCCGGCCGGAACCAGCGCCACGACGAACACCACGACGGCCGCGGCGCAGGCTGCTCGCAGCACGAGCGAAGAGCGCGGGGCGAGCGCGAGCAACTTGCCGATGCCGTAGCCGGCCAGCACGGACATGATCGCGGCCGGCTCGATCAGGTACCGCGGGACGGCGGACCAGCCGTGCAGCGCGAACGCGATCTCGACCGCCACCCACAGGGCGCCGGCGCCCGCGAGCACAAGCGGCGCGCGGTCGCGGCGGATCGCCGCGAGCACCAGCCCAGCGAGTGCAGCCAGGTGCACCGGCAGGTTGTAGAGGCCGAGGAACCGCCCGATCACTCCGGTGATCTTGCTTCCGTGCAGGACGTTCTTGGAGTTCAACGCCAGGTCTCCGGAGATCATCCAGCTCTTGGAGGTCAGCGCCGGGATCGAGAACCACAGCGCGGGGATGATCGCGATCCCGATCGGCAGCATCGCTCGCATCGAACGGACTGCCCGCCAGGCCCAGATCGCGTACAACAACGCGAACGGCCAGGCCTCGGGGCGACCCAGCGAGGCGAGCACGAGCGCCGCGAACGCGAGCCGCGGACGGTTGTGCAGATGAGCGTCGACCGCGGCCAGACATAACGCGACGACCATCGGATCGGAGTTGCCGATCAAGATCAGGTGCCAGTAGTCCCAGATCCACAGCACCCCGACGCCGGCGACTGCCGCCGCCACGACCGGCGCATAGCGGCGGGTCGGACACGGCCCGGTGAGCGTGTAGGCGATGCGCGCAGCGAACACGGCACCGCTCAGCGACACCGCTACCTCGGTCACCATCCACAGCCACGGCTGCCCGCGCCCGGCGAGCGCGTAGGGCAGCGTGAACATGAACGTCAGCGGCTTCCACGACGGGGCGCCGTTTGTGTCGAGGTTCCAATGCAGCGTCTGGTGCCCCCACACCAGCCAGCCGTAGGCGTCGTAGGCCGGTCGCGCGTCGGTCAGCGCCAGGAATGCGATCGAGACGGCGATCAGAGCCAGCACGACGAGCAGTCCCGGTAGCCGCAGGCGCGACCACACCGGCGAGCTGCCGGCGGCCTGTTCTAGACGTCGACCTCGCGTCCGTCCTCACCCCACATGACGTGAAACGCGCCGGGTCGGTCGACCCGCTTGTAGGTGTGCGCGCCGAACAGATCTCGCAGCCCCTGAATGAGGCCGGCGGGGCCGCGGGCGCGACGGTACCCGTCGTAGTACGCCAGCGAGGAGGAGAATGCCGGCGTCGGGATGCCGAGCTCCGCCGAGCGGGCCACGACTCGGCGCCACGGGTCCTGCGCCTGGCGCAGCGCATCGGCAAAGAAGTCGGCGAGCATCAGGTTCGACAGCGACGGCTCGCCGTCGTAGGCCTCGCGGATCCGGTCCAAGAATCGCGCGCGGATGATGCAGCCGCCGCGCCAGATCGTCGCCATCGAGCCGAGGTCGATGTCCCAGCCCTCGTCGTCGGCCGCGGCGGCGATCTGCGCGAAGCCCTGTGCGTAGGAGACGATCTTCGACGCGTACAGCGCGTGTTCGAGGTCGGCGACCAGCGAGTCGTCGCCGGCGGGGCGGGCGGGACCGTGTCCCGCCGGGCCGGCGAGTACGCCGGCGGCGTGCTCGCGCTGTGTCTTGAGCGCGCTCAGCGTGCGGGCGAAGACGGCCTCTGTGATTCCGGTCAGTGGCACCCCGAGCTCGAGCGCGTTCTGCGCTGTCCACCGACCGGTGCCCTTCTGCTCGGCGGCGTCGAGGATCACGTCGACCAGCGGTTGGCCGGTGGCGTCGTCTGTCTTGGCCAGCACCCGGGCGGTGATCTCGATCAGGAACGACTCGAGCTCGGAGTCGTTCCACGCCTGGAAGCGCTGCGCGATCTCGGGCACCGCCAGCCCGGCGCCGTGGCGCAGCAGGTCATACGTCTCGGCGATCAGCTGCATGTCGGCGTACTCGATGCCGTTGTGCACCATCTTCACGTAGTGCCCCGCGCCGTCGCGCCCGACGTAGGTGCAGCAGGGCGTGCCATCGACCTGCGCGGCGATCGCCTCGAAGATGTCCTTGACCGACTGGTCGTATGGCTCGCGATCGCCGCCGGGCATGATGCTCGGGCCGTTAAGCGCGCCCTCCTCGCCGCCCGACACGCCGACGCCGAGGAAATGCAATCCCCGCTCCGCGAGCTTGGCGTGACGGCGTTGCGTGTCGCGGAAGTTGGCGTTGCCGCCGTCGATCAGCACGTCGCCACGCTCGAGATGCGGGGCGATCTCGTCGATCACGGCGTCGGTCGCCCGGCCTGCCTGGACCATGCTCATCAGCACGCGGGGGCGCGCGAGCGCGCCGACCCACTCCTGAACTGATTCCTGCCCGGTGATGTCGCCCTCCGCACCGTGCTCGTCGACAAACTTGTGCATCCGGCTAGCGGTGCGGTTGTGCACGGCGATCGGGATCCCGTGGGCGGCGATGTTGCGGGCCAGGTTGGCGCCCATCGTGGCCAGGCCGGTGAGGCCGAAATGGCGGTCAGCGACGGCGGGCATGCCCACAAGTTATCGCCGCCGCGATGCAGCGGCCGCGACGCGCGCCGGTCAGCCCGTGGTGCCCAGCGCCGCCCGCAGCCCGGCGAGGTCCTCGGCGCCGAACACGATGCGGTTGCGCGTCGCGACGTAGACGAGATCGAGGTTGACACCGGCCTTGGCGATCTTGCGGGTCAGATCCGCCAGCACGCCCGGCGTGTCCTGCACATCGACGACCACGACCTCGCGCTCGCGACTGACCGCGAGATGCGAGATCGCCAGCGAATGCCTGGCTGCCTCGGCGTGCTTGACGAGGATGTGCAACTCGGCGCGGTAGCCCGGCCCGATGCAGGTCGCGGCCGCGATGTTCACGCCGGCGTCGCTGATCGCCGACGCCACCTGCGACAGCGCTCCGGGGGTGTTCTCGACGTCGATGACCAGGTCGAATGCCATGTACCAGCTTCGGACGCCCGCGCGAATCATATGCGCGGCCGCCACGTTCGGGGCGAACTCTTGTGGTGTCTCGCGTTCGTATGCGAGCTATCGTCCCGCGATGATGATTGCTCGGGCTGACGGGCGGTCGGTGCTTCGGTACCTCGGACGTGGCTCGCTGCTGCCCGCGGCCGCGCTGGTCGTGCACCAACTCAGGTTCATGCTTGCGTTCGGTGGGCACGCCGGGGCGCAACTTGCGATGCAGGGCCATTCGTATCTGCGTTCGTGGGCGCCTTGGATCGTGCTGATGATCGGCGTGGCCGTCGGTGGATTCCTGTGGGCGTTGGGACGTGCGCTGGCGGGCCAGCGGTCCGCGCCGCGCTACGCGCTGTCGCTGCTCGCGCTGTGGATGGTGTGCGCCGCCTGCCTGGTGGCCATCTACGTGACCCAGGAGTTCCTCGAGGGCCTGCTCGCGACCGGCCATCCGGCCGGGCTCGCCGGGATCTTCGGTTACGGCGGCTGGTGGTCGATCCCGGCGGCGCTCGCCGTCGGGCTCGTGCTCGCATCGATCTTCCATGGGGCGCGGTGGGTGCTGGACGAGATCGCCGAGCGCGCAATCGGAGCGCTTGCCACGCGGGCGGTGCGTGCCGCGTCGCCGCGCCGGCCCCGCGACGCCTGGCTGCCGAGGGTGTCGCCGCTGGCCGAGGGCTGGTCGGGCCGCGGTCCTCCGAGCTGAGCGGCGTCGCGCGCGTGACCTGCTCGCGTCGCGGCGCAACGTCCAGTCCAACAGCTCAAAGGAGAACCACAAGTTGAAGATCAGATCTGGATTGGCGCGAGCCCTGACGTCAGCGGTTGGGGCGACAGTGCTGATCGCGGTCGTCCCGGCCGCGGCGCTGGCTCACGCGGAGATCAGCCCGAAGGCGTCGCTGTCCGGCGAGTTGCAGCTGTTCAGCCTCGCGGTGCCGACCGAGAAGGAAGGCGTGACGACGACGAAGGTCGTGTTGACGGTCCCGAGCGGCTTTGGGATCGACTCGTTCGTGCCGTCACCCCCCTGGACCCGGCAGGTTCAGCAGACCGGCTCTGGCGACAGCGCAGTGGTCACGAAGGTGACATGGACCGGCGGCAAGACGCCAACCGGGGAGGACTCGCTGTTTGAGTTCCTCGCCCAGCCCGCCTCGGCGAAGACCTACACGTTCCAGGTCCAGCAGACGTATTCCGACGGGTCGATCGTCAACTGGTCCGGCCCGGAGTCGTCCGACTCGCCGGCTCCGACGATCGCGGCCGCAAGCTCGATCGGCGGTGGCGGCGGCTCGTCGACGTTGTCGATCATCGCGTTGATCGTCGGCGTGCTCGGCTTGCTTGTAGGGGGGTTTGCGCTGCTCAGTCGCGCCGGCGGGGATCGGCCGCTCGCATGAGCGCCCGGGGGCGGATCGCCGTCGTGCTCGCGGTAGCCGCGGCCGCGGCGGTGTCGCCGAGCGGCGCGTCGGCGCACGCGTATCTGATCAAGACCGTGCCGGCCGCCAGCGGAGTGCTCGACACACCGCCTGCGAACGTGGAGCTGACCTACGACGAGGCGGTCGAGCCTCGGTTCGCGATCGTCTCGGTCACCGACGCCGACGGCCGCCAGGTGGCGGCCGGCGCCGTGCGTCGGTCGCCGACCAATCCGGACACCCTTGTCGTTCCGGTGCGGCCGAATCTGCCGCAGGGCTGGTACCTGGTCTATTGGCGCGCAATCTCGGTCGACGGCCATCCCGTCCAGGGCGCGTTCACCTACGCCGTCGGCCCGAACCCGGGACCGGCGCCGCAGTTCCCGGTGCCGAAGCTGTCCGCGACCGCCGCGACGCCACAGCTGCTGATCGCGCGGTGGGTGATGTTGCTGTCGGTGATGACCGCGATTGGCCTGTTCGTGTTGCGAATCCTGATCGCACGGCCGCTGGTCGCAAGAGTGGCGGGCGCGAAGCTGCGCGCGGTGTCAATCGCGTTCGTGTTCGCGTCGGTGGTCGGGCTGATCGCGATCCCCGTGTATCTCGATTTCTCGACAGCGAACGATTCGCTGCGCTCCGTGTTCGACCTGGGGGCGCTGGTGCCCCTGTACCGCGTGACCGCCTTCGGCCGCGCGATCGTTGACCTGTGGCTGTGCTTCGCGCTGTTCTGCGTCGCGGCCTGGATCTCGCTGTGGACCGATCGGCCCGACCGCGAGCGCCGCTCGATCGCGGCACTGATGGCCACGCTCGGCGCGATGCTCGCGATCGCCGCCGTGCTCGTGCTCCCCGGCGCGGCCGGACACGCGGCGCAGACCTCGCCGCGTGGGTTGACGCTCGTGTTCGACTGGATCCACTTGGGCGCCGGCTCGGTCTGGTTCGGCGGATTGATCGGACTGCTCGTGCTGTGGCAGAGCCAGCCGGCGCGGCAACGGGTCGCTGCGCTGTCAGTCGTGGTGCCGCGGTTCTCGAACGTAGCGCTCGCGTCGGTGCTGCTGCTCGGCGCCAGCGGTGTCGGTGAGACGATCGACCACCTGCCGGCGATCAATGCCCTGTGGAAGACCGGATTCGGCCAGGCGATTCTCGTCAAGACCGGACTGCTCGCCGTTGCGATGGTGCTCGCCTCCGTCAACTTCCTGCGCTCCACGCCGCGCCTCGCCGCCGCCGGCGGGCGGCCGGATCTCGGCGAGCCAGCCGCCGTCCGGTTGCGCGCACTGGTGACCGGCGAGGCCGCGATCGTCACGGGGATCGTGTTCGCAGCCGCTGTTCTGACCAGCCTGGCACCGCCGCCGCCGACGTTCTCGCTTCAGAACTCCGCCGTCGCGAGCGTCGGCCCGGGTCGCGTCGCGGCGACCGTCAAGCGCAACGGCTACCAGCTCCAGGTGCTAGTGACCCCGAACAAGGCCGCCGCTCCGGACTCGTTCGCACTGCGGATCTCCAAGGACGGCGTGCCGGTGCGTGGCGCGAACGTGACCCTGACCCTCAACCACACCGAGATGCAGATGCCACAGCAGGAATACCAACTGACCGAGAAGCAGCCCGGCGTCTATTCGCGTTCGGCGCCCGCGCTCGTGATGGTCGGCAAATGGGCGCTGGCGTTCCAGATCGCGCCCAAGAACGCACCGGCGTTCAACGCATTGATCCTCGACCAGGCAAACGGATGAGCAACCAACCCAGTTCCACCCAGATCCGTGTGCGGCTACTCGCGGCGATGCTTGCACTCGCCTTCGGGGTGGGAGCGATCGTGATCGCCGTGCTCGAAGTGAAAGGCGTCCTCGGCTGAGAGCCGTAGTGGCCGGCAAGGTCACCGGCAAGTGGGATCATTTGTGTGCGATGCAAGAAAGTCGGATCGCGGTGCTGTTCGAATCCGGCCGCCGCGGCGCCACGGCGCTCGATCGGGCCGCCGACCTGGCGGCGCGCTCGGGCTCGGAGTTGACCGTCTTCGTGCTGGCCCCACAAGCACCGGCGTTGCGCGGCTGCGTCCCGTCTGCCGCGGCGTACAACGGCGCCGTCATGGATGCGGCCGCGGCTGACCTGCGCGACGCCGCGCGCCTGCTCGATGCGCCTGACGCGGCGACGCGGTTCAAGATCTTGGTGGAGGGATTCGACCCGCCGCTGAAGACGTGGCTCGCCGAGGGCGGATTCGACACGGTGGTGCTGCCGGCCCGGCGTCGCGTCGTGCGTGCACGCGGCCACCCGGCGAGCCGCCAACTGCGGCGCATCGTGGGCTGCAGCGTTCGCGTCGTCGGGTGAGCGCGGTCAGGCGGCGACCACCGCTTCCTGCAGTTGCAGCGCTCGGGCGATCTCCTGGTAGCAGTTGTAGCTCGAGCCGCGGCCGATCCCAGGGCCCGAGTGCAGGTTGGCCGAGCAGTCGTAGAGGTTCTCGAGCACGACGCGGTGACCGGTCAGGCCCGGGATCGGTCTGAACCGGCCGAGCTGTGAGGCGATCGTGGCGCCGGTCGAGTAGCCGCCCTGGATCATGTTCGGCCGTTCGCGCTCGAGATCGTGCGGCGTGTAGACGCGGGCGGCGATCACGTTGTCCGGGGTCATGTTCGGCGCGTAGCGCTGCCACTCGCGCAGCAGGTTGTCGGTGAACCGGTGCTTGATCTCACGCCACTGCTCGGCACTGAAGCGCCGCCGGGGTGCCGCGAACTCCTCGACGCCGACGATGTGGCTGCCCGCGGGAGCGCGGGTCTCGTCCCACAGGCTGTCGACCGAGCACAGCACATACGGCCGGCCGGCGAACCCGTTGAGGAAGATCTCCGGCTGGTATCGGAGGTGGAGGTAATCGAGGTCCTTCGGGCCCCAGTACAGCCGTGGCTGCGGGCCGGTGCCGGGGTTGTCGCGCTCGGCCACGTAGCGTGGCGGCTCGTGGATCGCGAGGTTGGCCCACAGCAGCTGGCCGCGGTCGTAGTTGATGTTGCGCAGCTTTCTGCACAGCCGCGGGTCCGGATCGGTGTCTCGTAGGAGGCGCAGTACCGTCTGCGGGAGACCGAGGTCGCTCACTACCAGGTCCGCCGCGACCCGCGCACCGTCAGCGAGCTTCACACCGGTTGCGCGTCCGTTGTCCACGGTGATCGTGTCGACGTCCGCCGAGGTCTGGTAGGTCACGCCAAGCTTGGCGCCGGCGGCGACGAGCGCGTCGGTGATCGCCTGACTGCCGCCGATCGCGATCGCCGCGGGCTCGAACGAGAGCGTCAGCGGCAGGCAGTGGATCAGGCCCTGGAGCCCGGGGACGTCGTCGGGAAAGCAGCCGGTCGAGGTCGTCGCCGCGCGGATGAACAGGATCTGCAGCTCCGCACTCTCGAAGAAGTCCTGCGCGAGCTGCCTGAGCGTCATGAACTGATGGACTGGCTCGATCCGGCTTCCCGGCGTGCCGATCAGCTCCTCGAGCGGGTCCGGTGTGCCCCACGGCGGCGGAAAGCTGAACCGGTGGCGGCGAAATGCTTGCTTCCAGTGGCGCTCGTAGGCCTCGTGGAGCTCGAGATAGGTATCGGCGTCGGCTTTCGAGAAGCGGGCGATCTGCTCCCAGGTTCGGTGGATGTTCTCGTCTGAGCGCTCCTGGCGGCCGGTCCTGGCGTCGACCACGCGCGAGGCAGAGAAGCCCACGAACGACGATCCATCGTCGAACACCATCCCTTCGTTCTCCTCGGGGAAAACGTAGCGCAGCCCCTCGTCGTAGAGCCCGAAATCGCGATACGCGGGATGGGCATAGAACCGGGTCCAGTGGCTGCAGTGGTTCATCACGAACCCGGGCGCAGGGCCTTCGCTGGCGCAGGCGCCGCCGCCGAGATGCTTGCTGCGCTCGAGCACGAGCACCGACAGCCCGGCTCGCGCCAGATACGGGGCGATGATCGTCCCATGGTGGCCGCCGCCGACCACGACCGCGTCATAGCGTGCGTCGCTCATCGAGTGTCGCGGGTCAGGAGAGGATCGTGACGGTGCCGGAGTTGCCGTCGACGCGCACGCGATCGCCGGTCTTGATCCGGCTGGTCGCGTTCCCGGTGCCGACGACCGCCGGCAGCCCGTACTCGCGCGAGACGATCGCGGCGTGGGACATGATCCCGCCGATGTCGGAGACCGCCGCGCCGATCTTGCCGAACACGGGCGTCCAGCTCGGCGAGGTGACCGGGACGACGAGGATCTCGCCCTGCTGAAGGTCGCCGAGCCGCTGCACATCGAGGACGACCCGGGCGGTCCCTTCGGCGGTGCCCGGAGAGCCGGCAAACCCCGTCAACGTCGCCCCGTCGTCGTCGCCGGCGGCGGCCCAGCCCTTGACGCGGTCGGTCGTGATCCCCCACAGCATGATCGTCAGCGGCTCGGTGATCGCCTCGGGTACGGCGCCGAGCGCCGGCGGCGGGGTGAACTTGCGCATCGCTTCGATGATCCGCTTGCGCTTGGCGACGATCGGCGGCCAGTAGCGAACGCCGCGGCCCTCGGAGCCCGCGGCCCACGCCAACCGCAGGTCGACGAGCGCATCGGAGACCTCGCTGCGCTGCAGGTAGAAGATGTCCTCGGCGTCGTCGAGGAACCGGTTGCGCGCCAGCAGCGATCCGAATTCCCGGACCTTGTTCCAGAAGATCGTGTGGTACCAGTGCTCGACGTAGAAGTTGTGACCCTCGACGTACGGGAACACGGTGCGTGCCAGGCCCAGGTTCTGGTCAAACGCAGCCACCGCATCCTCGTCGGTCAGCAACGAGCGGTGCTCGGCGCTCAGGCGGTCTCGCTCGGCGCTGACCTGCGCCAGCGGCCGGGCCAGGTCTTCGCCGTCCTGCAGGCGCCGGATGTAGTTGGCGACGTACGCAAGCGGAACGGCCGGGTCGTCGATCCAGGATCCGTGGTGGTGATAGAAGCCGTTGCCGTTGGAGTAGTAGAACCAGGGTGTCTGGATCGCCTGCCAGTCAGCCAGCCAGGCGCGGCCCGGCTCGCTTGACGAAAGCGACGCGGTCAGGGCGTCCTCGTCGGCGGCAGCGGCGACGGGATCGGCAATGTCCAACTCGATCGCGGAAGCTGCCAGGCGCTTGAGCTCGGTGTCGGGACGGAACAGCTCGACGTCGATGCCGCTGACCATCTGCGCGATCGTCTGATCGGCGATGTCCGGGAAGCTCTGCTTGCACAGCTCGTAGAACACGAGGTAGGCCGCGTAACCCAGGTTGAGGAACTCGAAGTGGTACTGCCAGATGCGGTCGACGCTCTCCAGCAGCCGGTTGTAGGCGACCAGCAGTGTGTGTGTGGATCCGACCCCCCGGCCCTCGGTGACGATCGCCGCGTCCTCGATCTCGGGGAGATCGGGCACCTCGAGCGTCTCGAGATCGTGGATTGACTCCTGCACCTTCTCCTTCCAGCGCGCGTACAGGTCATCCCAGTTCTGAAAGTAGAACCCCGCGCGCTGGCCGAACAGTTCGGCGCGCCGGCCGATCTCGTCCGGGTCGGTCACCGGGTTGGCGCTCATGTAGACCCAGCCGTACAGCACCCGATGGTCGATCCCGAGCGCCGGCGGCACCGCGAAGATCCGCGAGTTGGCCTGGCCGAGGGACATGTACGGCGAGTCCGCGGTGACGAAGTCGAACGGGAACATCGGCTCGGGGAAGTGCATGCCGTCGCGGAACCAGCCGCGCGCCTGCTCGGACTCGCGCCGCTCCTCGCTGAACAGCGCGTAGTAGGGATACATCGACTCCCAGCCCTCGCAACCATCGGGAGCGGGGACCTCGAATGGGCTCAGGAAGCCACCGACTGCGGATGCGGCAGTTGTCATCTGCGTTCTCTCCTCTTGACTCAGATCCCCGCGGGCTCGACGACGTTACGGCTCGCCCCGGGCGCCGATCAAGACCCAAAGCCGACTCCTGTGAAAGGCAACGCCTATCATGCGGCCGATGGAACTGCGGCAGCTGCGCTCGTTCGTCGCGGTCGCGGACGAGCTTCATTTTCGCCGCGCCGCCGATCGGCTGCACCTCACTCAGCCCAGCGTCAGCCAGCAGATCCGCACGCTCGAGGCCGAGCTCGGCGTGCGGCTGTTTGACCGCAACCGGCGCGGCGCGACGCTCACCCCGGCCGGGGCGGCGCTGCTGTCAGAGGCGCGCGATCTGCTCAACCGCGCCGACCATGCCGCCGCGATCGCGCGCGCAACCGGGACCGGCGAGCGAGGACGGCTGCGGATGAGCCTGACGCGGTCGCTGACGGGCGGCATCGCGGGCGCGATCATCACCGCCTATCGCGACCGGTATCCCGATGTCGAGCTGGCGCTCAGTCTGGGCACGACGATGCTCCACGTCGAGCAGCTCCACGCCGGCGAGATCGACGTCGGGTTCGTGCGACCGCCGCTGGAGGATCCGCGCCTGCAGGAGCTGATCCTCGGGCGCGAGCCGATGGTGTGCGTGCTCCCACGGGGACACCGGCTGACCAGGCGTGCGGCGGTGCGGCCGCGAGACCTCCATGGCGAGCCGCTGGTCTGGTGGCCCGAAGCTCACGGCCCCGGCGCCTGGCGCGAGGTGCGCCGCGAGGTCTGCGGCGAGCCGCCGTGGCCGCCGCTGGCGCGTGAAGAGCCCGAGGAGGAGCGGATCGTCTCGGCCGTCGCCGAGGGCGCGGGGATCTCGTTCATCATGCTCGGGCGCTCGCGCAGCCTGCGGATCCCGGGTGCGGTCTATCGCAGGTTCGCGCCGCCGGAGCCGACGATGGGCATCGCGATCGCTTGGCGTACAGGCGACCACCTGCCGACGCTTCACCGGCTGCGCGAGCTGGCCGCCGAGTTGGCGCAGGCGTAGGCCGCCGGTTTCCGTGTGGGCGGCGTGATAGCTTGCCCGCCGACATAACGAGCCGAGTCGCCGGGTCATCCGTGCCCGGCGAGCGGGGGACCCACTGCGATCGAATTTGATCGCCGGGGCGAATCGCCGACAGCAGTCGGCGTAGCGCACAGCGCGAGCCCGTCAGCTAACTCCGCAGGCTCTCGTTTGGTTGAACAAGAGAGTTTCAGTGGACAGCGTCCGTGACCTTGCCCGCCCGCAGCCGTGGCGAGAATCGCTCGAGCGCTCGCTCGTGCGAAGGAGCCGGCGGCTGCGCTCTGCGACCCGCCGGCGCACGGCGCGACGCTCGATCCGGCCACTCGCGAGGGTCGCCGTGATCCTCGCGATGGCGTTGCTCGGGATGGGTCTGCGCGGCGCCCCGCAACGCCGTGGCGAACACGGCAGGCCGGTCGCAGCCCACCGGCCCGAGAAAGCGGCTGCCGCCGCCGGCCTGCCCCTCGTCGTACCGGGCCTGTCCGGATCGGCCTCCCGCTACGTCAACCCGCTCGCCTCCGCGCACGTGCGGCCCAAGCGGATCGATCAGGGCGTCGACTACAAGGGGTCGGGCACGCTGACCGCGATCGGCGACGGCGTCATCACCGAGGTCGCGACGACCGACACCGGCTGGCCCGGCGCGTTCATCGAATACCGGCTCGTCAACGGCCCCGCCGCCCGGTGGTATGTGTTCTACGCCGAGGGCCTGATCCCGGCAGCAGGCCTGGCGCCCGGACAGGCGGTCACCGCCGGCCAGCCGATCGCGACGATCATCCCCGGTGACCCGAGCGGGATCGAGATCGGCTGGGGCGCCGGGGTCGGGACCGAGACCTACGCTGCGCTCGCGGGCGAGTGGAGTGCACGGGCCGACGCCGACAGCATCCCGACCGCGGCCGGCAGGAACTTCTCGGCGCTGATCGCGTCGCTCGGCGGGCCGCCCGGCCGCGTGGGTGGCTAGCGCAGGCCAGTCGCTCGCGCACGGCGGGTCGCTAGGCGCTCGTCGAGTCGCTAGCGCGAGGCGGGTCGCGCCGGGGCCGTCAGAGATCGAGCGTCAGCTCGGAGCTGGGCCGAGTGCTGCATACGAGGACGCGGCCGTCGGGCGGCGGGTCCAGCGGTTCGTTGTGGTAGGTGACCTCGCCGGCGAGCAGGCCGCTTTCGCAGTTGTGGCAGGTCCCGTTGCGGCAGCCGAAGCCGACCGGCACGTCGCAGGCCTCGGCGAGATCGAGCAGGCTCGGGTATCGGTCGTCCCACGGCACGGCGAGGTTGCTGCGCGAGAAGGTGACGATCGGCCCGCTGCCTGGTGGGCCGTCGGGGACGTGCGGCGCACGGTCGCCGGCGTTCACGATGCCCGGAGCGGTGGGTGGCGACGGCGCCGAAGACCTCGGTGGCGATTCGTTCTGGGGCGACGCCACGCGCGGCGAGCGCGGCGCCGATCGCGCCGCATGAAGCCGTCCGGTCCGCAGATGTAGTAGTCGGCGTCCGTCGGGACACCCGCCCGCTCGAGGACCGTCAGGTCGAGCCGGCCTGAAAGGTCGTGGTCGGCTCCGGCCGCGTCCGCGCTGGCGGGCTGGCTGTAGGCGACAAGGCGGTGACTGTCGGGGAGTGCCGCAAGCAGCTCGTCGACCTCGGCCGCCGAAGGCATGCTCGTGCGTGGTTGCGTGCGCCGTGAAGCCACCAGACCTGCCGCGTGCTGTGCTCGCGGGCCAGCGCGTGCAGCATCGCGAGGACCGGTGTGGCTCCGACTCCGGCGCTGATCAGCACGACCGGACGGGTCCCGCTCGCGCAGTACGAAACTCCCGCGTGGAGCGGCGACGTCCAGGAGGTCGCCGACGTTGACGCGTCGTGCAGGTAGCGACTGCCCGCGCCCTCGCGCTTGACGCTGATCCGGTACCCACGCTCGTCGGGACGTCCGACAGCGAGTAGCTGCGGGTCAGCTGCTCGATCGACGCGCGGTCGGACCCGCACCGTGAGGTACTGGCCGGGCGCCGCCTCGGCGTCGAGGCGGTGTCCTGCGTCGGCACGAGCAGGAACGACGCGATCGGTCGAGCTCTCGCGACGGATCTCGGCGACGCGCAACGGCTGAAAGCCGGCCCAGGCGGGTGCGGACGGCGTACCGCGGTCGGCCTTGGCGAGCAGCTCACGGAAGCTTCCCTGCCAGCCCTCGCTCAGCGCCGGCACACGCAGCGCGCGTTCGAGCAGCGGACGCGACTTGTTGGGGAGGTACAGCAGCGCGTCGATGTCTGCGACCGTCAGCTGTTCGGGACCGTCGGCGACCTTGTCGATCTCGTCGCCCGGCCTGCACCAGTCCCTCCTGCAGGACCCGGCAGATAGAACCCTGGGCGGTGGTGCGAGACGAGCAGCGTCGGCATCGCCGGGCTCGTTCATGCGGATGCCGACGCGGTAGCAGGTGACGCGCGGTTGGGTGACCTCGAACAGCGCGTCGCCGATGCGGTAGCGGTCCCCGATGCAGACCTCGTCGTCGGCGAGACCCTCGACGGTGAAGTTCTCGCCGAACTGGCCGTAGCTGAAATCGTCGCGTCCGAGCTCGCGCTCCCAGTAGCGGTACGAGTCGATCTGGTAGACGAACACCGCGCGATGCTCGCCGCCGTGCGCGAGCCGGTCGGCCTGGTCGTCGCCGTCGATGTTGATGCGGCGGACCATCCGCGGCCCGTCGACCGGGTCCTTCCAGATCGCCGTCCGGACGGTCTTGCCCTCCCACTCGACCTGGCGGGGTCGGCCGACGTTGACCGATAGCAGGCGTCCAGTCATCACGCCCGACGTTGTACATGGCGGGTCAAGCGATCGTCCCTGAGCGCTCACCCGGTTGGGCAGCTCCGGTCTGCCGGCGGCACTCGGTTGGCACTGAAATGGAACTCGGGTGGACGCCCGAGCGCGAACGGCCGGGAAGTCTCACGGCGGTTGTGCGTCCACTGAGGAGATGACAACCGAGCGCGCCGCGGCTGTGGTGTTGAGGACCGATTTCGTCGGGCGCGAGCCGCTGCTCGAGCAGCTGGCCGGCACGGTGACCACCCCACGGGGTCGCGTGACCGTGATCGAGGGCGAGGCCGGGATGGGCAAATCGGCCGTCGCCACGGCGCTCGCCGGCCGTCTCTCGCACGCCGGCTGGGACGTTCGCTGGATGGCGCCCGAGTCGCTGACGGGGCCTCGGATAGCGCCGGACGGCGACGGGTGCGTCCATCTGCTCGACGCCGATGACGGTCAGTTGCCGCAGGATGCCACCGACGTGGCGACGGCTGACGATGACGTTGTCGAGCACCGAACGACTGCTCGTCGTCTGCCGCAGGGCACCCGCGCCGCTGCTGGCCGCCGGGGCGCCGCTGTTTCGGATCGGGCGCCTCAGCCACGACGATGCCAGGCTGATGCTCGCGGTGCTCGGCGTCCCGGAGGCCGACCACGACGGGCTGGTGGCGTGGTCTGACCGAGTACCGCTCGCGCTGACCCTCGGCGCGCAGCACATGCTCAGCCATCGCTGGTGGACGCCGCACCGCGACGACGATCCCCCGGACATCAACGAACGGCTGCTGCATCGCCTGCTGCCGGCCCCGCGAACCAGGGTCACGCCGGCGCTCGCGGGCGCCGCAATCGCGCTTGCGCTCGACGAGCCGGCGCTCGGCGCGCTCGTCGGTGACGCGGCGCAGGAGCAGTTCGAGCAGCTGCGCAGCTGCACGATCGTCGATCCCGGACCGAGCGGGTTACGCATGCAGTACCTGCCGCGGCGAGCGATCCTGGGCCTGCTGAGCCGCACCGACCCGCAGCTCGACCGCGACGTCCGCCGTCGGTTGGCGGATCATCTCGTCGGCGCTGCAGTGACGCGCGGCGTCGCGGTGTCCGCCGACCTGTCGGTCCTGACCCGCAACCAGCCGATGTCGAAGCTGTACCGCTGGCACGAGGATTTCTCCGTGCGCCCGGCGTTCGCACACGACGGCGGGATCGTACGGGACGTGCTGTGCGGCGCCGGCCAGGAAGCCTGGTGGACGAGTGTGGCGCCGTACTTCGAGCAGGCCGTCGAGCACGTGACGATCACCACGTCCAAAGACGGACGGGTGCTGGCGTACGCAATCGCGGTGACACCGGACTCGGCGCCGGACGTCGCTCGGGCCGACCCGATGCTGGCGTCCTGGCTGGCGCACGCCGCCGGCGACCTCGGAGATCGCAACGCGATTCTCTGGCGCGATTCCTGCGACCTGCTGTCGATCGATCGATCCCGGTCGCCGAGCGCAGCCGTCGCCAGCGCGCGCGTCGGGGCGGTCCTGCACTCGGGCCTCGCCAACCCGCGCTACGCCTACGTTCCGCTGATGGCTCGCTGCGCAGACGGCGCTGCACTGGCGTCGGCGCTGCGGGCGCGCCACTTGGACGAGCTCGACGCCGAGGTCGGCGGCGAGGCGATCACCTGCAACCTGATCGACTTCGGGCCTGCCGGGTTGCTCGGCGCCCAGCGCGACCTCGTCCACCACAAGAACGGCCTGAGCTCGGCTCCGCGCCACGTTCAACACCATCAGGCCCGCAAGGAGCTATTCGAGCAGGCGATCAGGGACTATCAGAAGCCGATGGCGCTCGCCCGCAATCCACTCGGGATCGGGGCGACAGCGAACGAGCGCGTCAACTCGATCCGCGCGGAGATCGACAAGGCGGTGTGCGAGGCGTTCGGCGACTCCTACAGCGAGCGCGCCCTTCGCGACGTGCTCCAGTGCGCGTACCTGCGACCGACCAGCGGGCACGACCGCTCCGCGTACGAGCTGAACATGTCGCGCACGACGTACTTTCGAAAGCTGCGGCTCGCCGTGGCGCGCGTGGTCGACCACCTCGCCGCGTAACGGCCGCGTGCCCCCGTCCCATAGAGGTCGGGCGCGTGTACGAAATCGGGGCCCGGCGATTCCGAGCATCCTGCTGATCCGCCATGCCCAGGCGTCGTTCGGCGCGGCGGACTACGACGTGCTGTCTGAACGGGGCCATCAACAGGTCGAGGCGCTTGTCGAGGGGCTCGCGCGACGCCGGATCGTCGCGCAGCGCGTGATCTCGGGAGATCTGCGCCGTCAGCGAGAGACCGCGCAGCCGTACGCCGACGCGCTCGGTCTCCCGGTGACGATCGACGATCGCTGGAACGAGTACGACGACCGCGACATCCTCACCAACCACGCGCACGTGCCCGTCGGCCTGGAGCACCATGCGGGAGACACCGCGCTCAGCTCCGGGGAGTTCCAGCAGATCCTCAACGAGGCGCTGCGGCGATGGATCGGCGCGGGTCCCGCCGGGCCCAGCCGCGAGCCGTGGCCGCACTTTCGCGAACGCGTCACCGCGGCGCTGCAAGACGTTACCGGTGACCTGGGCAAAGGACAGACGGCCGCTGTGGTCAGCTCCGGCGGTGCGATCGCCGCGATCACAGCGACGCTGCTGCGCCTGCCCGCCGAGGCGCTGATTGCCTTCAACCACACCAGCATCAACACCGGAATCACGAAGCTGGCGGTCGGGCGCAGTGGAACGTCGCTGATCTCCGCCAACGAGCACGCCCATCTCGACGAGGCCGGCGGCTCGCTGATCAGCTACCGGTGAGCGTTCGTCCGGTCGTGTCTGCCCAGCCTGAGCCAGCCGGACGCCAGCAGGCTCGAGCAGGCCGACGACGCCTGTGCGGCCTGTTGCGCGGACGCGGCGCGAAGCCCCGTCGCCTCAATCACGCGCGCGGCGACGATTCCCCAGCGGTCGGCGACGTAACAAACCTGTCGTGACTCGGTCGGGGCGACCGACGCGCGCGCCGGCTGGTATCCCCACAGGTAGCCCTCGTCGGATCGGTTGCGCGTCCACGCCTGGCACTCGGCTCTGACGTCGAACGTCTCGGAGGCGAAGATCACCTGCGTCGAGTATCCGGCTTCGTAGACGGTGCAGACCATCGGCTTGCTCGTCGCGCTGGGAAGCGTCGGCGCGTCGGGCGGTGGGGTGAACGGGGCCGCGAACAGCGCCACAGCGCTTGTGGTGACATGGTGGGACGAGCCGCCGCATCCCGCGAGGGCGGCGGCCGCGACGGCTGGCAGCCACGCATACCGCCCGATCCTCACCACCAGATCATTATGTCGCCCCGTTCAGGGCAGCAGCACGATCTTGCCGCGCGTGTGGCGGGCGGCCAGCTCCCGGAACGCGTCGCGGACGTCGGCGAGTGGGTACGTCCGCGCGATCGGGATCTCGAGGCTCCCGTCGGCAACCAGTCCGACGAGCTGCTGCAGCAGCGGCGCGCTCGCGACCGCGTGTGTCCCCTGCGCGTTGACGCCGAGGCGCGCGACCGCCTCATAGTCGATGATCGTGTTGATGCGCTTCGGCGCGACGCCCAGTCCGATCGCCAGGTCGACGTAGCCGCCGCCGAACGTGTCGATGAACGCATCGATGCTGCCGCCGGCCTCCTCCCTGATCCGCTCGGCTTGGCCCTCGCCGTAGGCCACCGGCACGATCTCGTGAGCGCGCAGCCAATCGTGGTTGTGCTCGCCGGCGAGGCCGATCACGGTCGCCCCCGTGCGGCGGGCGAGCTGGACGGCGACCGAGCCGACGCCGCCGCCGGCGGCGGACACGACCACCGTCTCGCCGGCCTGCGGCGCGACCGCTTGCACCGACGCGTAGGCCGCCATCGCCACCACAAACACCGACCCCGCAACCTCCCACGACAGCGCCGGCGGCTTGTCGACCAGCTGATCGGCCGGCACCGCGACGAGCTCGGCGTGACTGGCGCGCTCCTCGGTCCAGCCGAGCACCTCGTCCCCGGGGGCGAACGCGGTCACGCCGGCGCCGACCGAGCGCACCACGCCCGCCAGGTCGGTCCCCTCGCCCGACGGGAACTTCGCCGGCCAGCGGTCGTGCAGGCGACCCTCCCGGATCGCGATCTCGCCCGGGTTGATCGCCGCCGCCTTGACCGCCACCAGCACTCGCTCGGGGCCGACGACGGGATCCTCGGCGTCGCGGACGTCGAGCACGTCGACCCCGCCGTACCGGTCGAATCTAACCGCCTTCATCTCGTGCAGATTATTGGGGTGGCGTGTTGCCGGAAAGCGTGACCATCTGCGGCGAGCCCGGCGCGTTGTCGCTGAACTCGAGCGTCCCGCTATGAGGGGCGGCATCTGGCGGGCTGAACGTCACGCTCACGGTGCACGACTGGTTGGGCGGGAGGGGTGTGGGACAGTCCGTATGCGAGAACGGCGTCGGGTCGGCGCCGCCGATCGAGATGTTCAGGTCCAGCGGCACGTTGCCGCCCGCGTTGGAGATCGTGACCGACCGCGTGCTGGTCTTGCCTGCGCCCGGCGCGCCGAAGTCAAGGCCCGAGGAATCCAGCTGCGCGACCGCGATCCCGGCTCCGGTGCCCGAGAGCACGACTTCCGACGGGATGTTGGTCGCGTTGTCGATAAACGACAGCGTCGCCGCGCGCGGCCCAACGGCTGTCGGCGTGAATGTCACGGCGACGGTGCACGACGCGCCGGGTTTCACGGGCGCGGCGGTGCAGCCGCTGTCGTCGCGGGCAAAATCGGTGGCGTTGGCTCCGCCAATCCGGACGTCGGTCACCTGCAGCGTCGTGGTGCCGCTGTTGGTCAACGTCACCGGTCGAGCGTGGTTGACGCTCTTGAGCCCTTGGTTTGCGAACGCGAGCGTCGCCGGGCTGAGGGTGGCCTGACCCGTCGCAGCTGCAGAGGTGGAACTGGAAGACGTCGTGGTCGTGGAGGTCGAGTCGGTGTTGGAGGTGGTGGTCGTGGATGTCGTGGTCTTACTCGACGCCGACGACGTGGGCGGAGATCCGCCGCCGCCGACGTTCGAAGCAAGCCCGAACAACACGGCGATCAGGACTACGGCTCCAGCTATCGCAAACGCCGCACGGTGCGGCTGTGCGAGTCCCGCGCGCGGAAGCTGCCTGAGGTTGTGCTCGGTCGCCTCCAGTCCTTGCTGGTCGCCGATCTCCTTGCGGGTGCGCTGGGCCTGATGCAGCAGCTCCCGGGCGCGGTGAACGTCACCCGCGCCCTGATGGAGCGTGCCCAACTCGTGCTGAGTCCAGGCAACCGTTCGCGAATCAGCCAGCGCCGTTGCCGCGTGCAACAGCATCCGCAGCGATTCCACCAGCGCGACCCAGCGCAGCGTCAGAGCCAACAGCCGGCACAGCGGCCGGCCGAGGCGCAGCACATCCGCGAAGCGCCCGTCTCCGGCCAGGCGCTTGAGCAACGCCAACATCGAGTCGATCTCGTCGGGTAGCACGTCGCGGGCGAGCGCGCGGCCTTCGAGCAGAGCGCGTGTCAACTCGACCACCCTGCTGACCTTGTCGGTGATCTCCGACGCTTGATCGATGACGTGGTCGGCCCTCGCCGCGAGGCCGCGATCCTCGCCTGCAGGCGCCGGCCCTCGCGCCGGTGTGAGCGCCTCCGTCAATTCCGGGGGCGGCGCCGTTCGTTGCCGGCGAGGCAACACCGACACGAGCGAGCCGCCGGCGTTGTCGACATCGAGCAGATATCGGCCGACATGCACCTGCCCGGTCGTCGCACCGACAAGTTGCGCTTCGCCCCGACTGCCGTCTGACTCGTGAACGGAAATCCCCACCCCGGCCCCTCTTTACCACGAGGACTTTCCCACCGCAGAGCGCAGCGCGCAAGGTGAATTCAGCTGTCTGTGCGGTTTGTCACGGAATTCGTAGGACGCCGCCTCGGGCGTCCGCCGAGTCCCCGTCGGGCCGTCTACGACATTCGGCGAGGGATCCCGCAAACGCGGGGAATTTGGCGTGCTCGCGCCGCCTCAGCCCCTATCGTGGCTCTCACAGATGCCGATGACAGGCCTACATGCTCTCTAACGAAACCGTATTCAACGCCCTTGCCGATGTCCGCGAGGGGCGCATCCACCTAAATCGCAACCAGCAGGCGGACTTCATTGCCGCCGTCGAAGAGGTCGTTCGGGTGCTGCTCATGGCGCCGCAAGGCACCGATGCCTTCGAGCACGGGCTCTGGCAGCGGTTTGAGCGCGCGCCCGCACTTGCCAAGCTCGCCGATGCCGCCCGGCCGGGCCAGCCGTCGCTCGTCGACGAGCTCGACGCCGAGCGCGTCGAGGACGCGCGGGTGGTCCGCCAGCTGCAGGCCCGCATCCACGCCGGCCGCTAGCGTCGTGCGGCGCGTACTGGTCTGCCTGGCTGCGGTTGCAGCTGCCGCGTCGGCCGGTTGTGGCCAGACGGCCGCCACGACCTCGTCTCAGCCGTCAGCCACGACACAGTCGAGCGGGTCCGCTGCGGCCGCGTCGAGTGGGTCCGCCGCGACGCGACAATCCCATAAGCGACGCCGCCAAGGCACGCCGCGCCGTCGCGCGGCGACCCATCGCGGGGTGTCTCCCGGCGGGCTGGTGGCGTCCAGCACGAGCGCGAGCGTCGTCGCACCCCAGCCCCCGCCCGGCTCGTGCCACGCGAACGGCTCGGGGCTCTACTCCCAACCTGACCCGTCGTGCACGCCCGGGGCGGTGAATCCGGCAGTAACGCAGGCGACGATCGCCGGCACGATCTGCGTCAGCGGCTGGACCGCCACGGTGCGACCGCCCGAGAGCGTGACGCAGGCGGAGAAGCGAGCGAGCATCGCCGCCTACGGCGACGGCGGCTCGATGCACGACTACGAGTACGACCATCTGGTCTCGCTCGAGCTCGGCGGAGCTGTCAACGACCCCCGCAACCTGTGGCCCGAGCCGGGCGGCTCCCCGAACCCGAAGGACGCGGTCGAGAACGCGCTGCATCGAATGGTCTGCGACGGCCAGATCTCGCTGGCGCAGGCGCAGCGGATCATCGCGACCGGCTGGGTCGCATGGGCAAAGTCCCACCCATCCGGACCCAAGCGCAGTACGCACGGCGCGTCGCCCTCGACGACAAGCACCGCGCCGCCGACGACGGGCACGAGTGGACCGAACAAGCCCGTTGCTGACGTCAACTGCTCGGACTTCTCGACGCACGCCGCCGCCCAGGCCTGGTTTGCCCAGCACGGCGGCTCGCCGAGCAACGACGTGGCCGGGCTCGACCGCGACCACGACGGACTCGCGTGCGAGTCGCTGCCTTAGGCACGCGCCCGCGCCGGACTTCACAACAACCGTCCTTCGGCGTGATCCCTTTCGCGTATTGTGGCTGGGCGCAGAATGTTTGACCGCTGCACGTGCAGAGCCACCCGATCGCGGCGGGCCGTGGCGGGCGCCCGCGCTGCCTTGCTGACCGTCACGCTCGCGTTGGCGGCCGGCGGATGCGGGACCACGACGTCTGGCGGCGGGAGCACGAGCGCGGCCGACGTCCGCACGTCGACGTCTGCGGTCCCCCAGGGCCACCCCCAGGCCGTTGAACCGACTGCCGGAGTGCAGGGGCTCGCCGCCCAAGGCGGGTCCGATCCGATCGGCGACCCCAATGCCCATGCGCCGTCGCTGGCTGACGTCAAGCAGGAGCTGCGGCTTCAGCTGATCGCGGTGCGCGTCACGAACGCGAGATACATCAACCCGTTGCAGTTCGTCAACGTGTGGGGACGCACCGACCAGGGCGTGGACGCGGCGATGCCGGTAGGCGCCCCGATCCTCGCGCCCTCCAGGGTCAAGATCCTGGCGGTGATCCCGAATTGGTTTGCCGGTCAGCCGCTGGTCTACTACGAGCTGCTCGAAGGACCGGATGCCGGCAAGGTGCAGTACGTCGCCGAGCAGATCACCGACATCGCGCCGATCGGGATACTTCAGCGGGGGCAGCCGATCGCGCGCTATGCCCGGACCGGCACCGACATCGAGTTCGGCTGGGCCGTCCTCAACGGCCAGACGCTCGCGCGCGCGACGACGGGCTACACGGAGGGCCAGGTCACGCCCGCCGGCCGCTCGATCCGGGCGTGGCTGAACGCCCTCGGGGCGGGCGCCGGGCCCGGCTGAGCGGGCGCCGGGCCCGGCTGAGCGGGCGCCGGCGGCTGAGCGGGCGCCAAGCGGAGCGCTGCCGCCGCCGTCGGCGCTTGTGAGATGCTTCCGCCGTGCCGAGTGACCGAGCCTATTCGCGTTTCTCGACGGCGATCCCCGCCTCGTGGCTGAGGGCCGTCGGGAGGCTCAACATTCCGCTCTACCGAGCCAGCCGCGGGCGCCTGTTCGCCCGAATCGGACGAGCGCCGGTGCTGCTGGTGACGACGACCGGGCGCCGGTCGGGCCAGCCGCGGACCGCACCCGTGGTGTATCTCGCCGACGGTGAGCGCCTCGTCGTAATCGGATCCAACGCCGGCAACGCGCGGTCGCCCGCGTGGGCACTCAACCTGCAGGCAAATCCGGACGCCGACGTCGAGGTCGGCCGCCGGCGACGGCAGGTTCGCGCGCGCGTCGCCGAGGGCGACGAGCGGGGCGAGCTGTGGCGGCGGATGAACGAGCAGTACGGCGGTTTCGAGGATTATCGCGGCCGTACCGCCCGCGCGATTCCCGTGTTCGTGCTCGAGCCCCGGTAGCAGGGATGGCCACACAGGCCTCCGTCAGCAGCGAGGTCCTGAACGGCAGGCGGGTGAGTGTCGTGCTGGCGATCTTCAGCGCTTTCTTCATCTGGTACTTCCTGCACGGCACAATCTGATTGAAAGGAATCCGGTTCAGAAGCGTCGTAGTCTCTAACCCAAAAAGGAGATCCGAACCGTGCACAGACTTCCCGTCATCGCCGTAGTCGCCGCCTCGCTCGCGCTGGGGCTCGCCGCGTGCGGTGGGTCGAGCAGCAGTAGCAGCAGCGGCACGTCGTCGGCTCCGGCGAGCTCGGCCTCGAGCAGCCCGGCAACCTCGACATCGGCCGCGTCATCCGCGTCATCCGCGGCGCCGGCGTCCGGCGGGAGCACCCTTACGCAGGCGGCGGATCCCAGCGGCGCGCTGAAGTTCACGAACTCTTCCCTGACCGCGAAGGCCGGGAAGGTAACGATCAACTTCGACAACGCATCGATGGTGCCGCACAACTTGACGATCGAGCAGGGCAGCAGCGTGGTCGGCGCGACGCCGACCTTCAGCGGCGGCTCCAAGACGCTGACGGTCACGCTCAAGCCGGGCACCTACACGTTCTTCTGCAGCGTCGACGGGCATCGAGCGGCCGGTATGCAGGGAACGTTGACCGTGCAGTAGACGGCACCTGCGGATAGCCGCGGGCCTTTCCGAACTACTATCTCGCCTCAATGGCCTATCGAATCGTGGCTTTGCCACGAGAGAGGGGAGCTGCTGTGAGCAAGCTCAAGAACGCGCGCGGCCTCGGGGCGCTGGTTGTGTCAATCATCGCGGTGATCGCGGCACTTGTCGGCAATGCCGGCGCCGCGGGTTCCTCGGCACCGGTGACGAAGACGTTCAGCTTCATCAACACGACCAACAACAAGACCACGACGCTGTTCAGCGCCGACGGGCTGCTCGTGAACGCCCGCTGCGATCCGCAGAACGCTCCGGTGATCTTTGCGTTCACCAGCGCCTTCAACGCGAACCTGCTCGGTCACGTGATCGACGGCTCCGGCCGCCTGCACGTGATCGCAAACGACGCGTTCAACAGGTTCGGCAAGGGCGTCAGCCTCGCGCCCAACATCGTCGGCGACCGCGACGCCAGTGGCACGCTCGTGTACGAGACCGGTGTCGGCAAAGTCGTCAGCGTCACCTACGCGTTTGACAACAGCCCGACCCTCGGCGGCAAGAAGGTCTGCACGGTCTACGGGACCTACGTCGCGAAATAGGGGATCTCGGGGCGCCGGAGGCCGGTCCGGCGCCCTCTAAGCTGGCAGCGATGGATCGACAGACCGAAGTCGTCCACGGGCCCCTGCCGTCGCTGCAGCGAGCGACGATCCACCCCTATGTCGACGCGACGCCGGGACCGGTCTACTACCAGCGCGTCGCGCACCCGGTCGGGCTCGAGGCCGAGCGCGTGCTCGGCGGCCTCGACGGCGGCCACGCGCTGCTGTTCGGATCGGGCTCGGCCGCGACCGCGGCACTGGCGCTCGCGCTGCTTTCGCCCGGCGATACGGTCGCCGTCGCGCAAGGCGGCTTCTGGGGGACGGTCGCCTTGCTGGGCGGCGAGCTCGGTCGCTGGGGGCTGCAAGTCGTCGCATTCGACCAGACCGCGGGGCCGCCGCCGCGGGCGGACCTCGTCTGGCTCGAGCCTTGCTCGAACCCGATGTTGACGTTCCCCGATCTCGACGCGTCGATCGCAGCTGCGCACGAGGCGGGCGCTCGCGTCGTCGT
Organism: uncultured Solirubrobacterales bacterium; assembly: GCA_963809685.1. Classification (GTDB taxonomy): domain Bacteria; phylum Actinomycetota; class Thermoleophilia; order Solirubrobacterales; family Solirubrobacteraceae; genus Palsa-465. Next base: position 64,437 of record CAWEKN010000013.1, read on the forward strand.
CGACAACACCGTCCTCAGCCCAATCCTGCTGCGCCCGCTCGAGCACGGCGCCGACTTCGTGCTGCACAGCGCGACCAAGATCATCGCCGGCCACCACGACGCGCTGATCGGCGTCGTCAGCTGCTCGCGCGACGAGGACCATGCGCGCCTGGCGGCGTTCCGCGGCGCCGCCGGGGTGGTGGCGGCGCCCGATCCGGCGTGGCTGATGCTGCGCGGGATCAAGACGCTCGCGGTCCGCGCGCGGCGCCAGTCAGAGAGCGCGCTGGTTCTGGCGGGCAGGCTCGCGGAGCATCCGAGCGTGCAGCGCGTGCGCTATCCGGGCCTGGGCGACCCCGTGGCCGCACGCTACGTCGATGCTTTTGGGCCGCTGCTGTCGTTCGACGTGGCCGGAGCGCAGGACGCCGAGCGGGTCGAGCGGAGCCTGCGCCTGATCGAGAACGCAACCAGTCTCGGCGGCGTCGCGTCGACGCTCGAGGCCCGCGCGCGCTGGGAGGGCTCGCGCGTGCCGCCCGGTCTGCTGCGGCTCAGCGTCGGGCTCGAGGACGTCGACGACCTCTGGGCGGACCTGGAGCAGGCGCTCACGCCGCGAACCGCGGGACCAGCGCCGTCACGTTGACCGCGTCGACGAGCGCGCGATCGTCGCCGAGGCTGTCGAGCGCGGGCGCCGGATCGCCGTGCGCAGGCAGGTCGGCGTATGGCCAATCGGTTCCGAACACGATCCGCTGCGGCGGTACGAGCGCAAGCGCCGCGGCCAGCGCGACCTCGTTGTTGCAGAGCCCGGTGTCGTAGTAGAGGCCGGCCAACGCCGGAATCGCGCCGGCGGGCGCGAGCTTGGCCTTGTCGGGCTCGCGAGCCTGTAGCGACGCGATCCGATGCGCGAGGAAGCTGGTCGTGCCGCCCAGGTGCGCGACCTGGAGCCGGACCGACGGCGAGCGCGCGAGCGTGCCCGAGTAGATCAGGCTGACGACGGCCCGGGTCGTATCGAACGGGAACTCGTACAGCCACACCGGGTGCTGCGGCAGAGGCGGGGGATTGGGCGGAGCGGCCGGATGCAACATGACGTAGCTGCCGCGGCGATCGAGCTGCTCCCACAACGGGTCCCAGCACTGGTCGCCCTGGTACGTGCCCGACACGTTTGAGAGCAGCGTGACGCCATCGAGCTGCAGCACGTCGAGTGCGTAGTCGAGCTCTTCGAGCGCGCTGTCAACGTCTGGCAACGGCAGGAACGCGAGCCCGGCGAACCGGCGCGGGTCCGAGCGGACGAGCTCGGCGGTGCGCTCGTTGACTATCCGGGCGAGCTCGTTCGCGAGTCCCTGGTCTCCGAACCACACCCCCGGCGTCGACAGCGAAAGCACGGCGGCATCGATCGCGTGCCTGGCCATCAGCTGCTCGAGCGACTCCCGCGACCATTGCGGCAGCGCGACCGGACGGCCGGCTCTTCGCTGCACCGTCTGGCGGTACTCCTCCGGCAGGACATGGACGTGCGCGTCGATCCGCCGGCCCATCAGTCCTCGAAGATCGCGACGACCCGCGCCGGCGCCGCGCTGGCGCGCGCGAGCCGCAGCGGCAGGCACGACACCACGAAGCCATCGGCCGGGAGCGCGCCGAGGTTGACGAGACGCTCGATCTGCGAGTACGGGAGATCGGCCTGGTGGGCTTCCCAGAAGATCCCTGGCTCGCGTCGGCGCAGCGCCTCCTCGGCCTGCATGCGCAGCGGCCGATCCCAGCCCCAGGCATCGATTCCCATCACACGCACGCCTTGGTCATACAGCCAGCGCGTGGCCTCCGCGGTCACGCCCGGGCCCCGCTCCCAGTAGTCCGGCTCACCGTAGAACGCATCGCGGCCGGTCCGCACGAGCACGATGTCCCCGGGCGCGAGCTCGTGTGCGGCCGCGTCGAGCGCGGCGCTCATGTCCTGCGCGGTGATCGCGTCGCCGTCGGGGCGGCCCGAGAACTCAGCGACGACGCCCGGACCGATGAACCATTCGAGCGGGAGCTCGTCGATCGTCGCGGCCGGCCGGCCCCGGATGACCGAGTTGTAGTGGTAGGGAGCGTCGACGTGCGTCGAGTTGTGAGTGCCGAGCGTGATCGTCTCCCGCGCCCACCCTTCCCCGTCTCGCAGCAGCGTCGCCGGAAGTCCGAACATCCCCGCGATCTCGGCCGCGCCCGAGGCGTGGTCGAAGTACTCGACGCGGCCGGTCAGGAAATCGGGCGTGCCCGGCGAGCTGTTCTCGATCGGCGCAGTGAGGTCGACGATCCGTCGCATCGGGTGATCAGCCGCTCGGTATCGCCGGCGACTTGCGCGGGGGCATCCAGCCGCCCGCGGGGCGCTGGCCGAGGCGGTTGCGCAGCACGCCGATCCCTTCGATCTCGAGCTCGACGACGTCGCCCGGGCCGAGCTTGCGGTCGAGCTCGATGCCGCAGCCGCCCCCGACCGTGCCGGAGCCGAGCAGCGTCCCCGCGACCAGCGGCTCGCTCGCCGACGCCCACGCGACGAGCTCGCCGATCGACCACATGATCGTCGAGGTCGATCCCTCCGACCACAGCTCGCCGTTGACCGTTGCGCTCATCCCCAGCGAGTCCGGCAGCGCGTCGAGGGTCACGATCCGCGGGCCCACGGCGGAGGCGAAGTGCTTGCCCTTGGACGGCCCGAGGCCGGCTCTCATCTCTTTGAACTGGATGTCGCGAGCGCTGAAGTCGTTGAACACGGTCAGCCCGAGGATGTGGCCGGGCGCCTGCTCCGGTGCAATATCCCGGCCCGCGCGTCCGATCACGATTCCGAGCTCGAGCTCGTAGTCCATGTGGTCGCTGTAGTGCGGCCACGGAATCTCGTCGTCGGGCCCGAGCACCGCGTGCGCGTTGCCGAAATACGAGACCGGCAGCTCATACAGCACCGGCGACGGATCGCTGCCGCGCAACTTGCGCGCGGTGGTGACGAAGTGCTGTTCGAACGCCATGAAGTCCCGGTAGGCGACCGGATCGATCGGCGCCAGGAATCGCGGCTGCGGCGGGGCGAGCGCTTCCTCGTCAGACGACTGCGCCGCGGCCCGGGCTGCCTCGATGAACGCGGGGCCACCTTGCAGCGCGGCGCTGAGGCTCCCGGGCGCGACCGCGTCGGCCAGCCGTCTGGCGCCGTCCCCGGTGGCCCCGGCGCGCAACAGCGCGAGCCGCTGCGCCGCCCGCACGTCGATCCAGCGATCCGGGGAATCGTCGCCTGCCGCCACGATCCGCGGTTGCGGCCCGTCGGGCGAATCGACCTGTATCCGAGCCAGATGCACGACCCAGCGCAGACTAGAGCGTCTGCGCCCTGTGCTCAGCCAGCCCGCTGACGCGCCCACGCGTCGAGCCCGACAGCGAGCAGCATGATCAGCCCAAGCGTGATCTGCTCGTACAGCGGGTCAAGGCCGAGCAGGTCGTAGCCGTTGCCGATCAGGGCGATGAACAGCACTCCGACGGCCGTGCGCCAGACGGCACCCTCCCCGCCGAGGATGCTCGTCCCTCCGACGACGATGCCCGCAAGCACGGTGAACGTGAGCGTGTTGTCGGTCGTCGACTGCGCGCTCAGCACGCGGGAGGAGTCGATCACGCCCGCCAGGGCGGCGGCTCCGCCGCTGAGCGCGAACGCGACGACGCGCACCAGGTTCACGCGAATGCCGGCGATCCTCGCGGCCTCGCGGTTGCCGCCGGTCGCGTACATGTAGCGCCCGACGGTCGTGCGCGCGAGGAACAGCCCGAGCACGATCACGGCGAGCAGCATGATCCAGATCGACGACTTGACGGTCAGCAGATCGGTCCTCGCCAGGTCCCCGTAGGCGGGATGGTTGAACAGCACGAGCGAGGTTGCCGTGCGTGATCAGGCTCGCCAGCCCGCCGATCACGAACGACATCGCGAGGGTCGCGATCAGCGCATTGATCCGAAAGAACGTGGCGACCACGCCGTTGACCACGCCGACGACGAGGCCGACAGCGATCCCGATCAAGATCGCGGGCGCAGGCGCCATGTGTTGTGCAAGCTCGGCCGCGGTGACCGCCGCGAGCGTGTACACCGCGCCGACCGACAGGTCGATGCCTCCCGACACGAGCACGAGCGTCCCCGCCGCCGCGATGATCAACGTCGCGGACTGCTGATCGAGGATGTTGAGCAGGTTTGACTTGGTCGCGAACGACGAGCTCGAAATCGTCAGCGTGATGAACAGCACGACAAACGGGATCACGATCCCCGCGGACCGCAGCCTGCGTGCGCCGTTGCTCTGAAGCGCTGCGTCGCGCAACCGGCTCGTACCGGCGGGCGGCCCCGCGGTCGCGCTGTCGCCGCCGGTGCTCACATCGCTCGCCATCACGCGACCTGCCGCTCGCCGTCGATCTCCGAGAACGCGGCCGCCAGGATCGCGGACTCGGTCAGCTGCTCGATCGGCCAGCTCCCGACGATCTGCGCGCGTCGCATTACGAGGACGCGATGGGCCAGCCCGAGCAGCTCCTCGATCTCGGAGGAGATCAGCAGCACGGCCATGCCCTGCTCGTCGCGAGCGCGACGATCAGGTCGTAGATCGCGCGCTTGGCGCCGACGTCGACGCCGCGCGTCGGTTCGTCGGCGATCAGGACACGGGGGCCGCACATCAGCATCCGCGCGAACAGCACCTTCTGCTGGTTGCCGCCCGAGAGAGTTGCGACCGGGGCGATCGCCGCTGCCGCCCTTCAGTTCGATCCGCTCCAGCATCTACCGCGCAGCAGCTCGCTCGGCGCGCCGGTTGACGATCCCCAGCCGGCTGTGGCACTCAGGCTCGACAGCGTCGACGTTCTCGATCGCCGACCGGCTGAACAGCAACCCTTCGTCCTTGCGCGACTCCGGGAATCATCGCCAGCCCGCGCGCAGGCGGCTCCCGGGCCGCCGCCCGCGAGCGGCACGCCGGCGAGCTCGACGCTCCACCGGCTCTGCGAATCGGCACCGAAGATCGCGCGCGCCAGCTCCGTGCGGCCGGCGCCGACGAGCCCCGCGAGGCCGACGATCTCGCCCTCGCGCACGTCGAGCGAAGCATCCGTCGACGCCCGGGCCGCTCAGCCGGCGCACCGACAGCGCGACCTCGGCGTCGGCGCGCGGCTTGGGCTTGGGCGGGAACACCGCGCCCAGCGGGCGGCCGAGCATCGCCTGGATCAGCGACTCCTCGGTCTCCTGCGACGCCGCGCTGCTGCGGACGAGCCGGCCGTCGCGCAGAACCGTGACTGTGTCGGCGAGCTCCAGCACCTCGCGCAGGAAATGGGAGACCAGCAGCACGGTCGTGCCCGCCGCCGCGAGCGAGCGGATGATCTCGTGCAGCCGCTGCGCGTCAGACCGGCCCAGCGCGGCCGAGGGCTCGTCCATCACGATCAGCTGCGCGTCGCGCGCGAGCGCGCGCAGGATCTCGATCTGTTGCTGCTCGGCGATTCGCAAGCGTCCCGGCCGACCGTTGCGCCGGCAGCCCGAATCCTGCTCGACGCGCCAGCTCCTGGTAGCGGCCGCGCAGCGTCGCTGCGCTGCACCCAGCCGGCTCGCCGCGGCTCGACGCCGAGGAACACGTTCTCGGCCACCGACAACCTCGGGACGACGAGCAGCTCCTGCGCGATCATCGCGATCCCGTGCGACAGCGCCTCTCGCGGCGAACGGAACGCGACCGGGGCACCGTGCGACGAGCAGTCGCCCCGTCGTGCGGGATCACGCGCCGCCGACGATCTTCGCGAGCGTCGACTTGCCCGCGCCGTTCTCGCCGACCAGCGCGTGGATCGTGCCGGGCTCGATCGTCAGCGAGATCTCGATCGAGCGCCCGCACGCCGCCGAAGTGCTTGGAGATGCCCTCCAGAGCGACGTGCGGGCCGCTGCGGTTCTGCACTACCGTCGCCCCGCCCGGGGCGCGCGCCGGTTGCAAGTGGCGCTAGCTAGCCCGGCCATTCCGGGTGGAACTGCGATGCGTTGGACTTCGTGATCACGCCGCCGTCCGGCAGCCCCGCGAGCGGATCCATCGCCGCCGAGTCGTTGCTACCGTGCCGGAGCGCCTGGACCAGTGTGCTGCGTACCTGACCCGGCCCTCGGTCGCGGGTGCCTGCGCGATCGTCCCGAACCAGGCGCCCGAGCTTGACACCGGCCACGCCGGCGGCCGAGCCGCCGTAGCCGACGAGCACGACCTTCTTCTTGCCGATCGCCTGGGACGCTCCCTCGATGCCCTGGTCGGAGCCGGCGATCAGGCTCAGATCGGGTTGGCCTGGAGCATGTCCTGGATGGCCGTCAGGCCCATGGCCGGGGTGAAGAAGTCCTGACCCTGGCGACGATCTTGACCGACGGCGTCGAGGCGATCGCCTGGTCAAAGCCCTTGCGGATCGCGACGTCGAGCGCCGACGCCTTGATGTCGTAGAGGTAGCCGACGTTGCACGGGTTGAGGTTGTGCGCCGTGCAGGCCTGCACGACGAGCTTGCCGAGCTTCGTGCCGATGTCGGTCGGCACGAACGTGACGTTGCCCGACAGGCCCTGGCACCTGCATTTTCGAACGTGTCCAGCTTGGGCCCGATGATCTGGTCGATGTTGACGACCTTGATGTGCTTGCCGATCGCCTGCTGCACGAGCGGGATCAGGTTGGTGGACTCGATCGGCTGCGTGATGATGCCGTCGAACCCGCCCGAGGTGATCGCGTCCTGAAGCTGCGAGAACTGCTTGTTCGGATCGTTGTTCGCATCGAACACCGTCAACGTGGCGTTGTTGTCGGCGGCGACCGCCTGCGCCGCGGCGAGCATCGGTGCGTCGTAGCTGTTGGCCACCGCGAACGACATGTATGCGATCTTCAGATGCTTGCTCGAGCCACTGCTTGCTGCGGCGTTCGAGCTGGAGGCGGAGCTCGAGCTGCTCGAAGACGAGCCACAGGCCGCCACCGCCAGCGAAGCTAGGACAGCGCCGGCGAGCAGCGCGGCAACGCGCGCCCGGGACGCGCTTGCAAAGGTGTTCGTCATCTGCGGTCTCCCTCCTGAAAGCCGGTGCGTACAGCGGCTCTACGGACTTCGTGAGCGTTCCGTATTGATAAACGCCTCCGTAGCGCGATCATAAACAGACTGTTCAGCGACAGTCAAGGGTTACCGAACACAGCCGGTGGCCGGTGGCCGGCGCGCCGGGCGGCGGGATTGCGGCTCAGGGGCGGGGACTACAGCTCGCTCGAGGCGAGCTGCGCGCCCTCGGAGAGCGACTTCAACTTCAGCCAGGCCACGCCCGGATCCACCAGCGAGAAGCGGATGAACGTGTCGAAGCCGCAGTCGGTGCCGGCGAGCAGCCGGTCCTTGCCGACGATCTTGCCGAGCCGGACGAGGCGATCGGCGACAAGCCGCGGATGCTCGACGCAGTTCGATTTGACGTCGATCACGCCGAGGATCACCGACTTGTCGTCGGGCAGCGAGACGTCCTCGAACACTCGCCATTCGTGCGCGTGCCGCGGGTTGGCGCCCTCGACGTAGATCGTGCCCGCATTGACCTTCAGCACCTCGCCGATGATGTCGCCGAGCGGGACGTCCTTGTGGTGCGGGCCGCCGTAGTTGCCCCAGCAGACATGGAGGCGCACGCGCTCCGGCGGAATCCCGTCGAGCGCGGCGTTGAGCGCCTCGACCGCCAGCGGCAGGTGGCGGTGCCAGTCACCGACGCTGCTGCCGACCGAGCGGCAATGCGCGGCCATCGCCATATCCGGCGAGTCGATCTGCAGGTTGAAGCCGGCGTCGGTGATCGCGTTGTACTCGTAGGACAGCGCGTCGCCGACGGCCGCGAGGTAGGCCTCATGCGAGCCATAGTGCTGATCGGGGTAGTTGAAGGCGATCTGGCCGGGGCTGATCGCGCCCATGAACGCATTCGCCGGGTCCGCGCCGTTGAGCGCGCGCTTGAGGCGCGCGACGTCGCGGTGCACGGCCTCCTTGTCCTTGAGCTCAACCGGCCCGACGCAATTGGAGAACACGATGTGGGCCATCGCAGGGGTGTTGAACAGGCGCATCGCGAGGTCGGGGAAGTCGGCCACGTCATCGGCTTGGAACTCCGAGCGGCCCTCGAATCCGTCGAACCGCTCGTTGACGTAGGTGCTGAAGCCGGTCTTGCTCAGCTCGCCGTCGCTGACGATGTCGATCCCGGCCTCGCGCTGCTTGGCGATGACCTCGGCGACGCCGACGTCGATCTTGGCCTGCAGCTCGCTCTCATCGACTTGCTGCCCGTCCAACTGCGCCCAGATCATGTCCGCGACGTCGTTGGGGCGCGGGAGGCTGCCCGCATGCGTCGTCAGGATTCGATCGTTTCCGCCGGGCATTTGCGCCACCTCCGAAGGGTTCGCGGGTCGTTGGGGGGATTGCCGACCCGACCTGTCTGCCGCTGCTTCACGCTAGTGTCCAGCGATCTTCTATCAGAACGGTTGTCCGCCAGGCAAGCCTGCCCAGCGGATGGACCGGACGGGAGATGCTCTCGTACACTCCGGTTGAACGCGACGAGGGAGAAGCTTAATGGCCGAAGGGTCTGTTGTGGTCATCGGCGGCACGCAGGGCATCGGTCGGCGGATCGCCGAGCGTTTCGCGCAGCGCGGCTGCGACATCGTGATCTCCGGACGCGACGCCGCCCGCGCGCAGCGTGCGGCGGGAGAGATCGGCGCCGGCGTTCGTGGCATCGCCGTCGATCTGGCCGACCCGACGTGCCTGTCACCCGCGCTCGCCGGAGTCGGCGCAATCGATCACGTCGTGCTGGCGGCGATCGAGCGCGACGCGAACAACGTCCGGGAATACGACATCGGCCGGGCGATCCGGCTCGCGACGCTGAAGCTCGTCGGCTACACCGAGGTGCTCCACTGCCTCCACGCCGGGATGCACGACTACACGTCGGTGTTGCTGTTCGGCGGCCTGGCGAAGGATCGCCCCTACCCCGGCTCGACCACGGTCACGAGCGTCAACGGCGCCGTCACGACGATGGTCCGGACGTTCGCGACCGAGCTTGCGCCGGTCCGCGTGAACGCGATTCACCCCGGGATCGTCGGCGACAGCCCGGCGTGGGCAAACAACGCCGAGGTACTCGAGCGGACGCGCGCGCGCACCCCGACGGGTCGACTCGTGACGATGGACGAGGTCACCGACGCGGCACTGTTCCTGCTCGAGAACACCGGCATCAACGGCGTCAACCTGGCCGTCGACGGGGGCTGGGTGATCCTCTGAGCCGGACCTCGTGATGCCTGTGACGACTCTCGCGTGCAGGTGCACTACACGCGTTGCCGCCGGTCGATACGACGCGAGAGCCCCGTTCTAGCGGGTGTCTCGCTGAGGTGTACAGCCCACCTTGACAACACTTAACGACAACGTTAGTGTCCGAGCCGTGGGCGATCCGTACCGGCACTTTCATGTGCAGCACGCGGATGAGATCGAGCTGGTCATGCCGACTGCGCTCGAAGGGCACGCCGGCGGACTGCGCCGGGCGTCGCTCGTCGGTCGCCACGTCGGCGCGGTGCACACCGGCTTTGCGCTTGTTTCGGTGGAGCCGTCCGGCTATGTCAGCACGCATCTGCACTCGACCGAGCAGAGCTTCTACGTGCTTGACGGAAACCCGTTGCTCACCGTCGGCGGCACTACCTACCGGCTCGCTGCAGCGGATTGCGGGTTGCTGCCCGTTGGCGTTGCGCACGGCTGGAGCAACGATGGTGACACCGACGCCCGGTTGCTCGAGTGCAACGCCCCGGCTCCGCGCCTGTCCGGGCCCCCGGACACATTCTGGACCGGCGAGCGGCCTGAAGGCAACGAGCCGCAGACGCTCGACATCCGCGATCCGCGTACGCGCACGTTCTTCCGCCTCGGGTCAAAGGAGATGGACGTCGAGAACCTGAAGATAGGCGCGGCCGTCGACGCTCCGACCGTCTCGGCGAGCATGGCGACCGCGTTGCTCGCCTACAGCGGGATCGCGGTGAAGATGCTCGTCGATCAGCGCCTCGGCGCGGTCCTGCACACGATGTTCATGGTCGAGTACCAACCCGGCGGGGTCGCGCAGCCGCACGACCATCCGCTCGAGGAGACCTACTACATCCTCGACGGAGAGGTCGACGCTGTGGCCGACGGCGAGGAGTTCACGCTTCGCGCAGGCGACGTGTTCTGGACCGGCGTCGGCTGCGTGCACGCCTTCTACAACCGCAGCGGCGGGCGGGTCCGGTGGCTGGAGACGCAGTCGCCCCAACCGCCGGCGAACTACTCGTATCGGTTCAACCGAGATTGGGACTACCTTGCCGATCGACTGCAGTAGACCGCGGGCGAGATGATCGCTTCACGCGGCGCGACGATGGCCGTGGACTGGGAGCAGCGCGTCGACTACCCGCGACTGCGCACCGATCGGCTCGAGAAGGCCAGGGCGGCGCTCCGAGCCAGCGATCTGGGAGCGTTGCTGCTGTTCGACCAGAACAACATCCGCTACGTCACCAGCACCCACATCGGCGAGTGGGCGCGGGACAAGAGCGCGCGCTGTGCGCTGCTGCCGCGCCAGGGCGATCCAGTGCTGTGGGACTTCGGCTCGGCCGCGCGCCACCACCAGCTGTACGCCCCGTGGCTTCCGGGCTCGAGCTGGCGCGCCGGCGTCTCGAGCATGCGGGGCGCGATGCCGCGCGAGACCGGTGTGCCGGACCTGCTCGCCGACCACATCTTCGAGGTGCTGCGAGAGCACGGCCTCGAGGGCGAGCCGCTCGGGATCGACCTGACCGACATGGCGACGCTCGCCTCCCTGCACCGTCGTGAGATCGTCACCGACGACGCCCAGCCGGTGATGCTGAGCGCGCGCAAGATCAAGACCGACGACGAGATCGCGCTGCTCGAACACGCGGCGGCGATCGTCGACGCGGTGTACGAACGGATCTACGAGCTGTTGCGCCCTGGCATCCGCGAGCACGAGATCGTCGCCGAGGCTCAGCGGCTGCTGTTCGAGCTGGGCTCCGAGCAGGTCGAGGCGATCAACGCCGTGTCCGGCGAGCGCTGCAACCCGCACCCGCACGTGTTCTCCGATCGGCTGCTGCGTCCGGGCGATCAGGCGTTCTTCGACATCATCCATTCGTTCATGGGCTACCGGACGTGCTACTACCGCACGTTCTGCGTCGGCGGCGCGACCCAGTCACAACTCGACGCCTACAAGCAGTGCCGGGAGTGGCTCGACGCGGCGATCGAGCTCGTCCGCCCCGGCGTCAGCACCGATGCGATCGCGAGCGTGTGGCCGACGGCGCAGGAACTGGGGTTCGCCAGCGAGGAAGCTTGCTTCGGGCTGCAGTTCGGGCACGGCCTCGGCGTTGGGCTCTACGAGGCGCCGATGATCTCGCGGCTGCACTCGTTCGATGACCCCGTCGAGATCGAGCAGGGGATGGTGTTCGCGCTCGAGACCTACTGCCCGGCATCCGACGGCCGCTCCGCCGCTCGGATCGAGGAGGAGGTGCTCGTCACCGCCGACGGCCCGGAGATCCTCACGCGCTTCCCGGCGCAGGAGCTGCTGGTCGCGGGCCGGCAGTACGTCCGCGGCGCCGATCTGGTCAAGGACGAAGCGGAGACGGTGACGGCTAAATGAGCCGAGCCCCGGCGGACGAGCTAACCGCTCGTCGCCGAGATCGGCACCACCGCGTGAGCAGTCCGCCTGTACAGTCATCAGACACGAGCATGGACGAGACGGGTGGCCAACAGCAGCACGACGAAGCTGTCGCCGGCAGTGTCACCAAGCCGCCCGCCGGCAACGGCGCCGGCCCTGAGTCGGTCGGCAGCCGCGTCCGCGCCGAGCGCCTCAGTCAGAAGATCGGCGTGCGCGAGCTGGCCCGGCGCGTCGGCGTCTCGGCCAGCCTGATCTCACAGGTCGAGCTCGGCAAGGCGTCGCCCTCGGTCGGCACCCTGTACGCGATCGTCAACGAGCTCGGACTGTCACTCGACGAGCTCTTGTTCCAGCAGGGCGGCTCGCGCCGGCGTCCTGGCTTTCCCGCGGCCGGGTCTTCCTCGGGCGCTCCTTCGACGGCCGACGACGGCGGCCCCCCGGCGGCCCAGAGGCCGGCCGGTGGCGTCGATCCAGTGGTCCGCAGGGGCGGCGGCAAGGCGATCGAGCTGGCTTCCGGCGTGCGCTGGGAGCGGCTGACACCGGAGACGCCGCAGGATGTCGACTTCCTCTCGGTCGAGTACGAGGTCGGCGGCGCTTCGTGTCCCGAGGACTCGCTGATGCGCCACTCGGGCAAGGAGTACGGCCACGTCACCTCGGGCCGGCTCGGCGTGACGATCGGCTTTGAGACGTACGAGCTGGGCCCCGGCGATTCGATCTCGTTCGAGTCGACGATGCCCCACCGCCTGTTCACGATCGGCGACGAGCCGGCGCGGGCGATCTGGTTCGTCGTCGGCCGTCGCGGCGATCCGAGGATCGTCCGCAACAACGAGCGCTAGCAGCAGACGTTCTCGCTATGCGAGAACGTCGAGGCTGTCGAGCACCGCGCTTTCGCGAATGCGCCTTACCGCGTCAAGTTGCTCGGCGGCGAGCGGCGAGTACGACAGTCCCATCGACGCGGTCTTGTCCAGGGCGCGTTCGACGGTCCGTAGGTTCGGCGTGAGCTCGAGGCGCCGCGCACGGCGAGCCCACTGGCCCAGTGGCATGTCTCCGCGCTCGTTGTTGCAGGTGGCGCAGGACAGCACGAGATTGACCGGCCGCATCGAGTGGCACACCGACCTGGGGATGAGATGGTCGACGGTCACCTCCTCGCCGCTGTCCGGAAGGGTCGTGCCGCACCACACGCACTGGCAGCCGTCGCGCTCGACCAGCCGGTGAATGAGCGAGGCGCGCTTCTCGCGGTGGCCGCGACGCCCGCGCCCGGCGTCGCCCCAGTCACGCTTCGTGCGTCTGGCGGGGCGGCTGCGGACTGTGCTCATCACTATTCGTATCGGCACGCGAGTGCGCCGCGATACGAAGAGTTTCGTTAGAGACCTCACGTGCTCACGATCAGCCCCAGACCTCGTCGGCGACGCTGACGATCAACTCGAGCTTCGCGCGCTGCTGATCGATTGTCAGCTTGTTGCCCTCCTCGGTGGAGGAGAAGCCGCACTGTCCCGAGAGGCACAGCTGGTCGATGTCGACGTACTTGGACGCCTCTTCGATCCGGCGCTTGAGCAGATCCCTGTCCTCGAGCGCAGGGCGCTTGGTCGTCACGAGGCCGAGGACAACCGCCTTGCCGGGCGGCACGAATCGCAGCGGCTCGAACGTGCCCGAGCGCTCGTCGTCGTACTCGAGGAAGTAGCCATCGACCTCGAGATCGCCGAACAGCGCCTCGGCGACGAAGTCGTAGCCACCCTCGGCCGCCCACATTGACTGGTTGTTCCCGCGGCACAGATGGGTGGTCACGGCGAGGTCGTCGGGGCGGTCCGCGAGCGCGCGGTTGATGTTGGCGATGTACTGCTCGTGCAGGTGGTTTGGGTCGCCGCCGATCTGCTCGATGTGGCTGCGCTGAGCGGGGTCGTTGACGTAGGCGAGGCTGGTGTCGTCGAGCTGCAGGTAGCGACAGCCGAGTTCGTAGACGCCCCGCATCTGTGCGTTGTAGGCGGCGGTCAAGTCCTCCCAGAACTCATCCATGTGCGGATACACGTCTGGGTCGATCGACGAGTTGCCGCCGCGGTAGTGGACCATGCTCGGCGAGGGGATCGTCAGCTTCGGCGTCTGGCCGGCGGACGCGTGGTCGCGCAGGAACGTGAACGCGTCGGCGAAGATCGTGCTCGGGAGCGTCAGCTTCTCGTCCACGCGCATCGCCGGCGGCGCGTAGTCGTACTCGCCCTGGTCATTGCGGAACTTGACGTGCAGGCTCTCGCCCTGGACCTGATGGACCCCGCCGAGCGAGTAGATGAAGTCCATGTGCCAGGAGCTGCGGCGAAACTCGCCGTCGGTGACAGTCCGCAGGCCGGCGTCGCGCTGGAGCTCGATCACGTCGCGGATCGACTCGTCCTCGAGCGCGTGAAGCTCCTGCGCGGCGATCTCTCCTGACTTCTGTTTGGCGCGCGCCTGCAGCAGCTGCTGCGGTCGGAGCAGGCTGCCAACATGGTCGGCGCGGAATGGGGGCGTCTCGCGTGCTGCCAATTTGGTTCCTCGATCGCGGGTTGTGGGGCGACAAGGATCCTGTCACGACGGCGCGCGCCCGGTAGCCTTGGACGCCCATGTTCGCCAGCCTCCGCCGCTATGAGTTGAAGGGCGCCGGCGTGGACCAGGTCGCCGGTCCGGTCGAGGCCGAGTTCGCCGATCTGCTCGCCGGGCAGCCGGGCTTCGTGTGGTACGCGCTGCTCGATTGCGGGGAGGGCATGCTGATGACGATCAGCCTGTTCCAGGAGCGCGATCAGGCGTCTGGATCGCGCGATCTGGCGCGCGAATGGACCGGGAGCCGGCTCGGTGCGCTCGACCTGACGTTGACCGAGGCGTTGAATGGCGCGATCCCGGTCAGCCGGGCTGCATCGGACCTGCTCGAGGCCGAGTCCGGGCGCCACGCCCGGGTTCGGCGCTACAGCCTCGGCGCCGGGGAGCTGGGCGAGGTCGTCTGGCGGATCGTCGACACGCGGCTGGCCGAGCGGATAGCCGAGCTCGACGGCTTCGTCGCGTACTTCGTGTTCGGCTCGGCCGCCGGCGAGCTGGTGGCGGTAAGCGTGTTCCGCGACCGCGCAGCCGCCGTCGCGTCCGATGAGGTGGCCCAGAGTTTCGTGCGCGCCGAGTTCGCGGAACTCGGGATCGAGCGCACCGACTCGATCGGGGGCGGCGAAATCGTCGTCAGCCGCGTCACCGAGGCGTTGCTGGAGCCGATTCACGCTTGAGCGAGCGCGGATCTCTCGCCGGTGATCGCTACCGCGTCGTCCGCGACCTCAGCCGACCGGGCTTCGTCGATGTCGCGCTGGTGCGCGAGACGCCGGTGGGCGAAGCACAATCCCACGGGCTACTCGCGCGCCTGCGCCATCGCGACCGACGAGCAGACGCGCTCGTGCTGCACCATCGCGCGTTCAAGCCGATGCTCGACCTGGCCGCGATGGAGGCCTACGCCGCGCAGCTCGAGCGCGCTGCCGAGCACGGCAACGACGGGACGCTCGGCTGTTTCGTCGACACCCAGCAATGCGAGGACGCGACCGTGCAGGTGACCCTGTGGGAGCGGTGGTTCGACGGTTCTCGCCTGCGCTGCGAGAAGCTGGCCGAGCGAGCGTTCGACGCCGGCGACGAAGACGCCGTGGTCGCCAGCGCAGAGTTCCTCGCCGAGCTCCAGGCCTGGGCCCAGGACCGAAACGACGAGCGCGACGCGCAGCAGACCGACGAGGCCGCGCGAGAACAGGATCGCGCCGAGCGTGCCAGCGAGCGCGCCGATAACGCAAGCCAGCTCGCCGCGATCCTCGCCAGCCACAGCGGCCGGCCGCAGCCCGACTAGCGCCTGGTCTCGGCGCGACGTGCCGCTCCGCAACAGAGTCACACCGCTCAGCGAGCTGATCGAGACCCCGGCCCGCGGGCTCGTCTACGGCAATCGCGGTTGCCTGCACGATCACTCCGGTCAGATCCGACGGCGCTACAACGGCAAGCGATGGATTGCGTGTCGCCTGCGGTTCCGTGACTGGCACCGCGCGCCGCTGATGCAGCCGGGGAAGTTCACCGAGCTGTTCTTCCTCGACGAGGCGACCGCGCTGGCGGCCGGACACAGACCGTGCGCGCTGTGCAGGCGCGAGGACTACGATCGCTTCGGCGAGCTCTGGCGTCGACTACACCCGGACGCTCGCGGAGCGGACGCAATCGATGCGCAGCTCCACCTCGAGCGCGTCGCTCCCGACACGCGCGGGCAACTCCGTCACGACGCGGCTCTCGACAGCCTCCCGGATGGCGCGTTCGTGCTGCGCGAAGGCACGCCCCATCTGGTGCTCGACAGCCGGTTGCTGCGATGGACTCCCGCGGGCTACGTCGCGCCCACGCGCAGGCCGCCGGGGGAACACGCGTGCGTGCTCACGCCGCCGTCGCTGGTCGCGCTGCTGCGCAGCGGCTGGCGGTCCGACGTGCCGCTGCTGCATCCGTCGGCCCTTGCGATCGTCCGCGAGCGCAAGGGCCAGTCGAGCTAAGACGGACTTTCGCATTGCGGTACGGAGGGGTCGGACTGAATTGCGAAAGTTCGGCGGGTCCGGCCCAGAGCATCGCCGGCGCGCTCAGCCTGCCCGCGAACGGATGATCGCGGTCGCGGTGGCGGTCGCCACGATGTCCCCGCGGGCGTTGACCAGATCGCCGGCCAGAAATGCGATGTCGCGCCCGCGCCGGACGATGCGCCCGCGGCCGCGCAGCTCGCCCGGTGTCGCGGGCACCAGGAACTGCACCTGCAGGTCGATCGTCGGCGCCCACTGGTGTGCCTCGAGCGTCGCGACGAGCGCCGGCCCGAGCGTGTCGTCGAGCATCGCGGCGAGGAATCCGCCCTGGATGTGGCCGGCAGGATTCAGGAACTGATCGGTCGCGTTGAACGACACCTCGATCGTTCCCGCGTCGGGGTCGACCTCGACCAGGCGCCAGCCCAACAGCGCCGCGGCTGCCGGCGGCTCTCGACGGCCGGCGAGGAAATCCCAGAACGGCCCGCGCCGACCGGCGGCGGGTGGCTGGTCGTCGCCGCTGGACACGGCGACAGATTACGAGCAACGAACCTCAGCCCGCGGCCCGGCAGGGAGCCGCGGCCCGGCGGGGGCCCGTGGGCGACGCGGGGAGCCCGCGGCCCGGCAGGAGCCCGCGGCCCGGCGGCGAAACCGCGTGGGCGTGGCCGACTCGTTCATCGTCGCCGGCTCTGACGGGATCGCGGTGCGCCTCGCGGAGGAGTTGACCGCGCTCGGTGAAGAGGTTGTGGTGATCGCGCGCGACATGGAGCCGCGCTTTCGAATCGCGCTCGAGAAGGGAGGGGTGCGCGTGGTGCAAGGCGACGCTCGCGATCTCGCCGACCTTCAGGATGCCGGGCTCGAGCGGGCGGCGGCGCTTGCGATCGTCGAGGAGAACGACGTTGGCAACCTCCACGCGGCGCTTGCTGCCCGCAGCGCTCGCGCCGACGTTCGGTTGGTGCTGCGGATCTTCAACCAGCACCTCGGCTCGCGGCTCGAGGAGCTGTTCCCGCAGGCTCAGATCCTGTCTGCCTCGGCTATCGCGGCCCCGGCGTTCCTCGATGCAGCGTTGCGCACCTCGCAGCGGATCCTGATCGCAGACCGGGGGTTTGAGGTGCGGACGCTGCAGGACGGAGACGACGTCGCGACCGCGTTGCCGATCGCGGCGTTCGACGCGGTGGCCGGGACGGCCGCGTTGTTTCCACCCGCCGCGCCCGGGGTGCTCGCGCTCATCCCCGACGAGCAGGAGAACGAGGACCAGGAGGGGAGTGCTCTGGAGATCGCGGCAGAAGGGGTGCGCCAAGCCGCTTCGTTCGCCTCGTCGATGCTGACCCGCGCGGCGGCTCTCGGGCGGCTCGTCGACCGCCGCCTGATCGCCGTCCTTGCGTTCCTGACGCTGTTCGTGATCGTGTCGGCGGCGGTGTGGAGCACGAGCACGCGCTACAACCTCGTCGACAGCGCGTACTTCGCGGTGACCACGGTTTCGACGACCGGCTACGGGGACATCACGCCGCTGCACGAGAGCGAGGCGTTGAAGTTCGGGGTGATGGCGGTGATGCTCGTCGGCGCGCTGACGGTCGCGCTCGTCTACGCGCTCGTCACCGATGCGATCGTCGGCGTACGGCTTGCGCGCTCACTCGGCGAGCGGCCGCGGCCGCGGCGCGACCATGTCGTCGTGCTCGGGCTCGGGAGGATCGGCCAGCGGGTGGTCGAGGGCCTGGTCGCACGTCAGATCCCGTGCGTCGCGGTTGAGCGCGACGAGCACGCCCCCGGCGTACACGCGGCGCACCGGCTGCGGGTGCCGGTCGTGATCGCCGACGCGTCGGCTCCGGGCGTGCTCGAAGGGATGCACCTTGGCACCGCCCGTTGCGTGATGGTCGTGACCAACGACGACGCCGCGAACCTCGAGGCCGCGCTGAACGCGCGTGCGCTCCGTCCCGACCTTCGGGTGGTGCTGCGGTTGTTCGACCACGACCTCGCCCACCGGGTCGAATCGGCGTTCTCGATCCACGTCTCCCGAAGCGTCTCGAGTCTCGCCGCGCCGGCGTTCACGGCCGCGCTGAGCGACCGACGATCGCTTGCGACGATCCCGATCGGCGCCGAGGCCGTGACGGTCGCAGAGCTGTCGGCGCCCGCCGGGCGCACCGTCGCGCAACTCGAGGACGCGGCGAACGGTGAGGCGAAAGTGATCGCGCTCGGGCGCCGCTGGAGCCCGCGCCCGGACGACACCGTGCAGCGCGACGAGGCGGTCGTCGCCGTCGGCTCGCCGGCCGGGCTCGCGGCCCTCACTGCCCACTGATCGTGAACGCCGAGTCCGTCCAAATCCGCGATGCGCTCGCCGGCGAGCGGGCGGCGCTCGAGCGCCTTCAGCGCGAATCGTCGGATGTCTGGGAGCAGTACCGCGAGCAGCTGGCCTCGCACCCGGACGCGATCGAGCTGCCCGCGGCGTGGATCGACAACGGCTGGGTTCGTGTCGCCGCGGACACGCAGGACATGCCGATCGGCTTCAGCGTCGTGATCCCGTCCGACGACGGCGACTACGAGCTCGACGGGCTGTTCGTGGCGCCGGACCGGATGCACGCCGGGATCGGGCGGGCACTGGTGCAGGACGCCTGCGCGCGCGCCCAGGCCGACGGGGCGACGACGCTACAGGTGACCGCAGGCCCGGCCACGGGCTTCTACGAGAAGGTCGGATTCGAGATCGTCTCGAGCGCGCAGACGCGCTTCGGCCCGGCGGTGCGCATGCGCCGGCGCCTGCAGCACTGACGCCCGGGCCGGGTCGGTAGGGGCGGACGCTGTCGGTAGGGGCGGACGCTGTCGGTAGGGCGGATGCTGTCGGTAGGGGCGGACGCTAGCCCTTCGGCGGCAGCGACCGCGCGTACGCGACGCCGCGCTTGACCCACCGCTGCAGCTCGCGCTTGGTGTTGAGCCCCTCGGGATCGATCCGCAACCAGCCGTCCATCTCCCGGCCCTGCATCACGGCGCGCGAAGCGTGCGGCTTGCTCACCAGCTCGTCGGTGTGCGTCGGATCGCAGCGCAGCAACAGGCCGCCCCGGCCGCTCGCGCTCACCGACATGTTGCCGCCGATCAGGAACGCCAAGCCCCCGAACATCCGCTTCTCGGTCACGCCCTTCTCGTCGGCCATCAGCTCGCGGATCCGGTTGGCGAGATCCTCGTCGTAGGCCATCGGCGCGGATTATTGCCGACGGCGTTGTGCGCGGCCACGCGGGATACAGTTACGCGATCCGGCTGCGAGCAGCGATAGCGACCACAGCGCTCGCTCTAGCGGGCTGCGGCGCCGCCGCCAACCACGGCACCAGCTCGGCGCCGAGCGCTACAACGAGTGTGACGACCGAGGCGAGCGCGCCGGCGGAGACGGTCACGGCCCGGCCCCACCCGCAGGTGGTCGAGCCGACCGCGGGCGTCGCCGGCGCCGGCGGTCGGTCCAGCACGCGCGATCCGACGGCCGCGCCACCGGGCCTGGCAACCCGAGCGCCCTCGCCGAACCAGCCCGCGAGCGTCAGCCAGGCGCCGGCAAAGGGGGCGCCGACGGACGCCGAGGTGCGCGCGGCGGTGGCGAAGTTCAAGGCAGCGGTCGCGCAGTACCACCTCGACCGGCTCAACCTGTCAGGTGCGCTGCTGGACCCGTCGCTGCTGCCGCCGGGCATCTTCAACACCAGCATCGCGTCCGTGTACACCGACTATGGACTGCCGATCGCGTGCGGCGGCGTTCTGCACGTGCCGCAGCTCGGCGTCGCCAACAAGACGCTGCCGTGTGGAACCCAGGTGATCTTCGTCTACAACGGGCGGGCGATCAAAGTCCCGGTGATCGACCGAGGACCCTACATCGCCGGGCGCGAGTGGGACCTGACGGGCGCGACCGCGGAGGCGCTGCACTTCCCCGGCCTGGGCCCGATCCAGTGGCGGCTGGCCGGCTGAGCCTGTGAGCGGCCGTTCGGCGGAACCGCCCGGCGGCCCCGCCGAAATCAACGGCCGGGCTTACGCCGGCGCCGGCGCCGGGTCCGGACGTACGACAACCGTGTCGGCGACAGGGATGATCTCGTCGACGGGCAGGCCGGCCGCCGCTGCGTGCTTGCGGATCGCGTCTGGGCTGCTTGCCTGGTAGATGCAGACCGTGCCGAGCGAGCCTGCGCCTTCCTCGAGCACATAGCTGCGAATCCAGCGCACGTCGTCGGGCATCTGCTCGTCGGCCGTCTTGCTCGAGCGGGCGGCCGCCTGCTCGAGCTCTGCCGGCGAGCTCCAGCCGTCGCGCCGCAGGATCACGTACAAGTCCATCCCGTCACCTCCATCTGAGTGTTGTACAGAGCGACTCTATGAGGCGCGGGCGCCCCTGACATCGGGTGAAGTCCCGATCTTCGCCGCGCAACGATCGGCGAGCAACTGGAGCACCTCGGGATTGGGCTTGTTCGCTCCCCTGCGGCTGGTCTCAAACGCGAAGCTGCGGCCGTCGGTGAGCGTGACGTCGGCACGGACCGTGAACCGGTTGTCCTTGAGCTTCACGCCGGCGACATCGTCGAACTCGATCTCGGCGAACGGGGCGCCCTTGGGTTTGCCCATGAACTTGTCGCCCTTGACCAGCGCGAACGAATGGGGCCCAACGGCGAGCCAACCGTTGGTGATGACCTTGATCTCGTCGGTGGCAGCCTTGCGAGTGAGCGCGGCACTCGCGGCCATCGCCGCGATCCCGCCGACGGCGACGGTCGTGGCGGCGCCCGGCTTGTTGATCATGCACGCCGCATCGACCGGTGCGTCGAGATGGGCGGCGAGCTTCTGGGCGTGACTGGCCTTGCCTGCCATGCTGATCTGCTTTCTTGAGGGAGTACGGATAACCCGGCGGACTGTAGGTCCGCGACTGCGCCGTGACAGTCGGGCGGACACACTGAACTTTTCGCGGCCCGACCCCGAAGCTCGAGCGCCCGAAAAAGATCAGGGTCGCTCACCGATTGTCAGCGCCACCGGGACTGCCCGATAGTCGCCGGCCATGCGCTGCTCGCCTAATAGATTGCTGGCCGGCATCGGCGTCTGCGTCGGCTTCGGCGCGGTCCCGGCGCAGGCGGCCTTGGACACGGCCCCTCCGGTGGTCACACATGTGCGCGTGACCCATTCGCGGTTCCGAGTAGGCACTCGGCCGATGGCGCAGGTTGCCGCCAAGCGTGCCGGCAGGTCCAAGGCGCCGATCGGCACGACCTTCAAGCTCAGCGTCAGCGAGCGCTCGACGGTCGTGGTTGGGATCGCAGGCAAGGTCGGCATGGGCAAGTTGGACGAGAAGTGTCTTGCCGCCGTCCTGACCGGGCGTCGATGCCCTGCGCTTGTGGCGACGGGATTCAGCAGGCGCGGCAAAGGCCCAGGGAGGGTGTCGATTCCGTTCAGCGGGCGGATCGGCTCAACCCGCCTGCCGCCCGGCATCTATGCCGCGGCGGTTGAAGCGGTCGGCCTATCCGGCCTCAGCTCCGAGCCGAAGATCGTCCACTTCCAGATCGTCAAGTAACGGCTACCGCGGGCGCGGACTCGCTGTATGCGTCACGTCAAGATATCCGCGCCGAGGGGAAGGATCGCCTCTGCCCGGACGTCTTGACGCGTGTGGAAGCTGTCAGACATCTGATTAATTTATGTAGTGGGGGGCGTGCATGTCCACGTTGGCTCTAGAGCGTCGGCGCGGACCGGCAATCCCCCAGCTGCGCGTCCTTGCTCCGGCGCGGGCGGCGACCGAGGCGCTGATCGAGCGCGAGCCCGAGCTCGCGGCGCTGGACTCTGTCGTCGCCCGGCTCGACGCGGGCGCCGGTCACGTAGTGGTGCTCGAAGCGGAGGCGGGTCTGGGCAAGAGCGCTCTGCTCGACCACGCCGCCGGCGAGGCCGAGCGAGCGGCGTGCACCGTGCGCCGCGCGGCTCCGGGCCCACTGGAGCGCAACTTCCCCTACGGAGTGATCCGGGCGCTGCTGGAGGCGCCGGTTCGCCGGCTCAGCGCGAACGGCCGCGAGGAGCTGCTGCACGGGGCGGCGGCGATGGCCGGCGGACTCCTGCTCGAAGGCCTGACGCCTCGCGGCGAAGATACGACGATGCTCGCCCACAGCGTGCTGTGGCTGTGCGCCCGGCTGGCCGAGCGCCGGCCGCTCGCGCTCATGATCGACGACGCCCAGTGGGCCGACCGCCAATCGCTTCAGGTGCTCGCCTACCTAGCGCGGCGGATCGACGAGGTGCCGCTGCTGCTGGTTGTCGCGACTCGCAGCGACCAGCCCGGCGCGCACGCAGACGTCCTGAGCGAGCTCGGGACGGCCCGTGGCGCGACCTGGCTTGCACCCCAGCCGCTGAGCGTGGGCGGGGCCGTGCGGCTGGTCCGCCGGCAGGCGCCGGGCACGTCGATCGAGATCTGCCGCGAGTGCCACCGTGCGGCCGCCGGAAATCCGTGGCTGATCGGCGAGCTCGGCCGGCAATTCGCCGAGCACGGGCCCGCCACCGCGCGGCAGGGGTCAGACCAAGCGCGCGTGACGACATACGGGCGTGCGATCGTGCGTCGGCGAATGGCGGAGCTGGCAGCGCCCGAGCGCTCGGTCGCCGCAGCCCTCGCCGTCCTCGGCGAGGCACCCGGCACCCAAGAACTGGCCGCGGTCGCCGGAATCGCGGCCGGCGAGCTGGGCCCGGCGCGCGCCACTCTGCGCGCCGCCGGCCTGGTGTCCGCCGGCGGCGAACGGATCGCCCACGGGCTGATCGCCGCTGCAATCCGCGAAGATCTCGGGGCGACCGAGCGCGAGCGCCTGCACCGCGAAGCCGCGCGCGTGCTGATCGAAGCCGGGGCACGCGCAGAATCGGCCGCCGGTCATCTGCTGCAGTGCCGCCCCGACGGCGACGGCGACGGCGAGGCCAGCCGGGCTCTCGTGCGAGCGGCATCGGCCGCCGTGCAGCGCGCCGAGCCGGCGGTTGCGGCGATGTATCTGGAGCGAGCGCTCGATGAACGCGCCCCCGGCGACGACCGCGCGGCACTGCTGTCGCAGCTGGCCGGCGTCGTGTTCGACGCGGGGCTGCCGGATGCACACCGGCGGCTGCGAGACGCGCTGCGTGAATGCGGCGAGCAGTCAGCGCGCGCAGACATTCTTGCCGCCCTCGCGGCGTTAGAGCAGGTTGACCGCGCCGCTGTCGGCAAGCTGCCGGCGCCGTCGAGCCCGAGCGGAGAGCCGCCTGGCGCGCTGCTCGAAGCCGAGGCGGCGGCGCTCGACACGCTGCTCGCGGTTCCCGGCGCGGGCGCGGAGCGCGCCCGGCGGGCGGCGGCGGTGCGGCTCACCGAAGCCGCCGACCCGACGACGAGGCGCGCCGTGATCGCGCACCGCGCATGGCTGGCGACCGAGCGCGGCGCGCCCGATGCCGGCGTCGTCGCAGCGCTGGCACGAGACGCGCTGCACGACGGACTGCTGCTGCGCGCGGCGTCGCGTCGACCCGGGTATCACCTCTGCACGCGGGCGCTGGTGCTCGCCGACCGCGACCGGGAGGCGCAGGCGGCGATCTCGGCGCTGAGCGAACGGGCCGCGGCACGCGGTTCGCGCCGGCTGCAGGCGGCGGCGGCCCGATACGCGGCGGAGCTCGCGCTGCGCGCAGGACGCGTCGAGGACGCCGAGAACCACGCGCGGGCGGCGCTTGCGACGGTGCCGGGCGAGATCAACGTGTTCACGGCCGGGGCGGTCGCGGTTCTTGTCCAAGTGCTTGCCGAACAAGGCGCATTCGATGAAGCTCACGAGCTGTTGGGTACGTGCGCGCGCGACGACGCCTCCCGGGGACTGGCGCCGTGGACGGCCGAGCTCCGTCATGCGCGGGCGCGGTTGTGGCTGTGCCAGGAGGATTTTCAGCGTGCCTACAGCGATGCCTGTGACGTCGGGGCGGTTCGCGAGCGCCAGGGGCGACCCAACCCCGCCGTGACCCCATGGCGCTCGACCGCCTCGCTGGCGCTCGCGCACCTCGGCCGTCGCGATCTCGCGGCAAAGCTGGCCGACGCCGAGCTGGCGCTGGCGCGGCGCTTCGGGGCGCCCATCCCGATCGCCCGCGCGCTGCATGCCCGCGCCGTCGCGGAGGTCGACGATCACGCGCGACTGGCCCTGTGCGAGCAGGGTCTGGCGGTGCTCGACGGTCAATCGGCGATCCTCGATTCGACCCGCCTGGCGCTCGAGTTCGGACACACGCTCGCGTACATCGGCCGCCGGGTGCAGGCGCGCGACGCTCTGCGCCCGGCGCTCGCGCGGGCCGATGCCGCGGGGGCCGTGCTGCTTGCCCAGCGGGCACGCCGCGAGCTGGTCGCGACCGGCCTGCGCCCGCGCCGCGCGGCACTCGAGGGAGTACAGGCGCTGACGCCCCGCCAGCGCCAGATCTGTGACCAGGCAGCCGCCGGCATGAGCAACCGCGCAATCGCGCAGGCGCTGTTCTTGAGCATCAAGACGGTCGAGACGCACCTGGCGTCGGCCTACCGCAAGCTCGGAGCCAACAGCCGCGGCCAGCTCGCGGCGAAACTGGCCTGCCCGAACGGGCAGCCCGCCGGATCGTAGGCCGACGCTCGCCCGCACAGAAGGGATTGGAGCCGGTCATTCAGCGACCTGACCGAGGCAGCGGCAGCCACCGTCCGACTGTCGCGGGAGCCGATCCTGCCGCGCCGAGGGCGTGCGGACGTTTACGATCCGGCCTATGCCGACTACAGACGCCCGTTCGACGGAATCGAGAATCCCCTTGCGTGAACCCGGCCCGCACCGGGCCGCCTCACAGATCTGCAAGGCCCGACGTTGAGGGCACAAAAGCGCCCGTCGCTGGTCGACCAGGTCCGCGAGGGCCTGCTGGAAGACCTGATGGCCGGCGACCTCGAACCGGGTGCCAAGCTGCCCAACGAGAACGAGCTTGCCGAGCGCTTCGCGGTCAGCCGGGCAACGATCCGTGAGGCGGTGCTCGGCCTGATGGATGCCGGATACCTGGTTCGGCGTCACGGCTCTGGCACCTACGTGACCTCGCCGCCGCGAGCGCGGCACGCGCTGGAGACCACCGTCAGCTACACGGCGATGATTCGCGACGCCGGCTACAAGCCGGGCGAGACCGTGCTCGGCAAGGCGATCCGCGCGCCGACCGAGCAAGAGCGCAAACAGCTGGCGCTGGGCGACGGCGAGTCGCTGGTCGAGGTCGAGCGCGTGCGCCGGGCCGGGCGTCGACCGGTGATCTACTCGCGCGACCGGATCCCCGAGTCGCTGCTGGGCGAATCCTCCACAGGCGCGCTCGACAGCTCTCTGTACATGATCCTCGAGTCGGTCGGCCACCCGGTCGCGCGTGCGAGCGCACAGCTGATCCCGACGCTGGCCGACGCCAAGCTCGCCAAGCTGCTCGCCGTCAAGCGCGGGGTGCCGCTGCTGCACATCGACCAGGTCGACTATGACGAGCGCGGTCGCGCGGTGATGCTCTCGCAAGAGTGGCACGTCGCCGACGCGTTCGAGATGATCGTCAACCGACGGTCCTCGTCGCGCTCCGGCGACTCGTAGCGACGATCGTCACGGGTCGATCACGTGTCCCGGGTCCGGCCGGCGCTCCCGTGGGGCGGCGCTGTAGTCGCCGAATTGCGCGTCGCGCTCCGCGGTGGCGGAGCGGACGCCCTGCTCGGTGGCCCTCGCGATGAACGCGTTGGCGTCGGGCGTGTTGCGCATCAGTCCGTCGAGGATCGGCCCCAGCGTTTGGGTGGAGTGCAGGCCCATGTTCTCGTAGGCCTGGTTGACGATCAGCTTCATCGCCGCCAGCTGCGAGGCCGGGATGGTCGCCAGCTGCCTGGCCTGCCGGTCGACCTCGGACGCGAGCTGATCGAACGGGACCGCGGCGTTGATCAACTCGATCTGCGCGGCCTCGCGTCCAGACAGCGGCTTGCCCGTCAGCGCGTGCTCCTTGGCCTTGGTCAGGCCGAGGCGGTAGAGCCACATTCCCGACAGGTAGCAGCCCCAGACCCGCGAGTAGGGAGTCCCGATCTGGGCGTCATCTGAAGCGATGATCAGGTCGGCGCACAGCGCCATGTCGCTGCCGCCACCGACGCACCAGCCGTGGACCTGGGCGATCACCGGCTTTGGGGTCCGCCAGACGCTCATGAACTTCTGGGTCGGCCCGTAGGCGCCGGCGCCGAGGAAGTCCTTGCCCGGGTCCCAGGCGCCGTCGGTTGTCAGCATCTCGTCCCAGTGGTGAAAGCCGCCGCCGAAGTCATAGCCGGCGCAGAACGAGCGCCCGGCGCCGCGGACGACGATCACCTTGATGCCGGGATCGGCGGTCGCGCGGCCCACCGCCGCCTCGAACTCGTCGGGCATCGGTGGGACGATCGTGTTCAGGCGATCGGGCCGGTTGAGCGTGATCGTCGCAATCGGGCCGTCGGTGTCGTACAGCAAGGTCTCGAAGCTCACGGCGCATGCTCCCTTGTCGGTGGCTGGGGCTGAGTTAGGATCGCGCACCCCTGCCGACGAGTGGAGGTGCGATGAACGAGCGGTGGTTCAGCGACGAGGAGCTGAAGGAGATGTCGCGCCCGACGATGGACCGGGCGATCGAGGCGCTCGATCGCGGCGACGTCGATCAGGCCCGCGCGCTGTGCGAGGCGATGAAGCACGAATGGCGCTATCTGCACGACCTGATGGCCGAGGGGATCGCGGGCCTGATCACGTTCGTGCAGGAGCAACTCGGGGACGACGGAGTCGCTGAAGCGTGGACGTCCGGGCAGGGGCGCGGCTGGAAACGGGACGTGGCGGCGATCGCGACCCGCGACCGCAAGCAGATCGTCCACGCGCTCGCGGCGACCTGGCGCGCGCACTCGTGCAGCGGCACCGGCCCGCATCCGGGGGCGTTCACGATCACCGAGGACGACGAGAAGTTCACGTTCGAGATGAACCCGTGCGGTTCCGGTCAGCGGCTGGTGCGGATGGGCCGTTACAGGGCCCCGACGCGCTCGGGGTCACGAAGGCCGCGCACGACTGGAGCTACGGCCGCGAGGGGTTCCCGCTGTACTGCACCCACTGCTCGTTCATGAACGAGTCGCTGCCGATCCGCTGGATCGGCTACCCGCTGTATCCGAGCGACCCGCCCGACGACTTCGGCCGCGACCCGTGCACGTGGTACTGGTACAAGGACCCGGCGGACATTCCCGACCGCCACTGGCAGCGCCACGGCCTCGCTCGCTCCGAGCGCCCCGGCAATGGCGGCTGACACCAGCCCAACCGGCCGCCGCGTGATCGTGACCGGAGCCGCGGGCGGCATCGGCCGCGCGATCGTCGACGCGCTCACCGCCGGCGGGAGCGCGGTGGCCGCCTGCGACGCTCCCGGCGCGCCGCTCGCCGGCGTCACGGGCGCCGCGATCAGGGTGGAGTTCGACGTCCGCGACCGCGCCGCCTGCGAGATCGCCGTCGCCGACGCAATCGCCGGCCTCGGCGGCTGCGACGCGGTCGTCGCGAACGCCGGGGTCGTCGACACGATCCACCGCGCCGAGCACTTTTCGCAGGACGAGTGGCGCAAGGACCTGGAGACCAACCTGCACGGCGCGTTCCACGTCGCACAGGCCGCGTTCTCGGCGCTGGCGCAGTCCGGCGATGGGCGAATCGTCGTGATCTCTTCGGTCGCGGCGGAGCTCGGGCTCCCCGGCCAGGTGGCTTACGCCGCGTCGAAGGCCGGCCTGGTCGGCATGGCCCGCACGCTTGCCGCCGAATGGGCCGGCCGCGGCGTCCGTTGCAACATCGTGATGCCCGGGATGATCGAGACGCCCAAGGTGCTGGCGATGCCCGAGCCGCTCAAGGCCGGGCTGAAGGCGGCGATCCCGCTTGGGCGCTTCGGAGCCCCCGAGGAGCTTGCCGGGGTCGTGGGGTTCCTGCTGTCGCCGGCCGCCGCCTACATCACCGGCGCGGTCCTGCGCGTCGACGGCGGGTTCGGCCTGGCCGGCTCGGCGATGACATCGCAGTAGTTCGCTGACTCCGCGGCGGGCCTATCCGATGTGCGCGGTCGGCCCGCGAGCGCGCGAACGCTGCGATATCCCCCGCCCCGTCGCAGCCACGGGCAAGACGGCACGGCAGCCTGGCTCCAGCAGGCGGGTGGTCGAGAAACGGACAACATGCGTCCGTTTCTCGACCAGCAGACGGACGCGGGGCAGGCGCAAACGGTGGGCGGCCGATCACGACCGGCATGGTCGCTACGGTTCGCGCCGGGTACACAGCACCGAGCAATCCAGGAGGAATCCGCGTGCCCGACAAGCAAGCCAAGCCCCTCAAGCAAGCCACCAAGCCGGCTGGGTCGCGACGTAAGCCCGCGAAGCGGCGACGCGGGCCCAGCCATGAAGAAATCTCCACCCGCGCGTACTTCATCCACCTCGATGAGGGACACGCCGATCAGCTCGGCAACTGGCTGCGCGCCGAGCGGGAGCTGAGCGCCGCCGCCTGAGCCTGGGGTCAGAGCTAGAGCACGACGCGCCGGATCACAGTCTCGGCGCGCGCACGTTGCTGCGCTTCAGGCCAGCCAGTCTTGGCAGATCTGCGCGACGTGGCGCGGGTTTGTCCCGCAGCAGCCTCCGAGCAGTCTGACGTCCGGCAGATTCGGTTTGAGGATTCGGTAGGCGGCCCCGAGCTCGACGGGGTCGCCGGAGTCGAGCTCGTCGATCCGGTCGAGTTCGGCATGGCTCCTACGGGATGCATTCGCGCGCACGCCGCAGAGTCTTGACAGCCACGGGCCACCGCGCCGGACGGCGTCGGCGAAGTGCGTCGGATGGGCGCAGTTGATCATGAAGTACTGCGCCGCCCGGTCGGTCTCCGCGTCGACCTGCTCGATCGCTTCGCCGATCGGCTGACCGCTGGGCAACCGGCCGTCGGTCTCGACCGTGAACGAGATCGAGACCGGGATCCCGGCTGCGACGGCCGCGCGGACGATCCCGACCGCCTCGGCGGCGTACGCGAGGGTGTACGCGCTGACCATGTCGGCAGCGGTCTCGCTGAACGTCCCGATCTGGGCTGCGTGGTAACGCTGCGCCAGCTCGGGCGCCATCTCCGTCGAGGGTTGGTAGGCATCGCCGCGCGGCCCGATCGTCCCGCACACCGCGATCGGCGTGTCGGCGGTCTCAGACTCGGCGCGGATCTCCAGCCCGATCTCGATCGCAGCGCGGTTGACCTCGGCCAGTTGAGCTTCGGAGTAACCGAGCTGCGCGCCCCAGTCGGAGTTCGCCCGCCACGTCGGGGTGTCGAGCGTGAAGCCGAGGCCGTGTCGATGGGCGATCTCGAGGTAGCCGGCGTAGTAGCGCCGCAGCGCTTGAACGGCATCCGGCTGTGCGAGCAGCAGGAACGCGGCGAAGCACGGAAGCTCGATGCCCTCGTCGTAGATCATCGTCGTCTCGAGCCCGCCGTCGCCGATGAACAGCCCGCCCGAGCCGGCCCGTGGCAACCGCTCTGGGATCACGCGCGCATCGTAATGGTGGCGCGCAGGTGCGGCGCGGCGCCTGCGCCTGTTGCGCCCGCAGCTAGCCGCTACGCGGCCTGATCCTGGGCTGTCGCGGCGATCTCGTCGAAATGGACCGGCACGCCGTCTCGGCGGCGCTTGCACTCGTACATCGCCGCGTCGGCTCGGGAGATCAGCGCCTCCGCGGTGATCCCGCGATCGGGCTGCGCGACGCCGATGCTGGAGATCAGCTCGACGACCTCGGCCTGTAGCGCGATCGGTTCTGCCAGCGCGTCGCGGACCCGCTCTGCGACCGTCGTTGCGTCCGCGGGCGGGTCCGAGCCGCGGCACACGAGCAGGAACTCGTCGCCGCCGAGGCGCGCGACCAGGTCGTGATCGCGGCACAGGTGCTTCAACCGCCGCGCGACGTGGATCAGCAGCCCGTCGCCGGCGGCGTGACCGAGCCGGTCGTTGACGGGCTTGAAGTTGTCGATGTCGAGGAACACGGCGACCGTGCCCCGCAGATCCGGTGCGGTGAGCATCTCCTCCAGGGCCTCGAGCACCGCCGAGCGGTTCAGGCAGCCGGTCAGCGCGTCGTGGGTCGCCTGGATTCTCAGCTGCTCGCGAAGGTGTGCGCTCTCGGTCACGTCGCTGACGCAGACCAGCGCCCCCGGCTGCCCTTCCTGGTCGTCGACGGCGGCGACAGTCACCGCGCACCGGCGGCGCTCACTGCTACGCGGCGGGCAGACCTCGACCTCGAGCTCGCCGTCGCGGCCCTCGCCGAGCGCCGCGTCGACCGCCTGCTCGACCGCCTCGCGGTCGGCCGGCGCGACGATCGCGATCAGGTCCGCGCGGGTGACGGGCTTGTCGGTCCGGAGGATCGCGCCCAGTCGCGCGTTGGCGTAGACGACGGTGCCGTCCTCGCCCAACTGGAGCACGCCGGTCGGAAGCGCCTCCGCGAGCCGACTGAACAGCTGCTCGCGGCGGTGCAGCGCCTCGTGCGCCGCCATCTCGTCGGAAATGTCGCTGAGCTGCGCGATCACGTCGACGTCATCGGCGTCCTCGAGCCCGTTGTGGATGTTCTCGATCTCGATCCAGAGCCAGCTGCCGTCGGCGCAGCGATGACGGACCCGGACCCGCTGCGAGACCGACGTGGACAGGAGCTGCATCCACGCGCCGACTGCGCGGTCGCGGTCGTCGGGGTGGAGGAACTCGCTGGAGCGGGCGCCGATCAGCTGATCTGCGGTCCATCCCAGCATCCTTGTGACGTTCTCGTCGATCTCGGTGATGACCGCCGTCATGTTCTTGTGCATCGTCGCCTGGCGGGGCCGCGCCGGCACGTCGATCGGGCCGGTCAGTCCAACCGACTCGGCGGCCTGGTCGACCGCCTCGCGAACGAGCACTGCGACCCATATCCCGTGAAGCTCCCGGAGATCGACCATGCTCAGCGTCAGCGAAGTGTCGGGGTCGCCGAGCGCGTGTACATTCGCCACCGCGAACCCGGTCCGGCGCGCGCGCTCCCAGCCGATCGCGACCGCGATCCGGTCCGCGGGTTCGATCACGTCGAGCATCGTCGCGCGCGCGCTCGGGACGGACAGCGTCTGGTGGCCGTCCAGCGGGAACGACTCAGGCAGCGCAACGCGAAAGCCGCTGTTGGCCATCGCCGCCACGATCGCGTCGGGATGCCTTGCCAGCAGCGTCAATACAGCCGCTTCGCGTGCCTGACTCTCTGTCTCGTGCCGTTTCATCCGATCGCCCGACCCCGATCCCGGGGGTGCAAGCACAGATCGGCAGGTTTAAGAGGTTTCTTTAGCTCTTAGCTTGTCGCCGCTCGACGGGGCTGCGATCCGCTCGCGGCGATCACGCGCCCGCCTGCCGCCTTCGCGCGAAGCAATGCCCGATCGGCTTCTGCCAGCAGGTCCTCCGGGGTGCTGCCCGGCCTCCATTCAGCGACGCCGATCGAGGCCGTCAGCCGCAGCCTCAGCGGTCGAAGAGAGGCGCGGGCGATCAGCGCCAGCAGCCGTTGCGCGAGCGCGCACGCCTCGGGCTCGGCGGTCTGGGGGAGAATCACGACGAACTCGTCGCCGCCGTAGCGGCCGACCGTGTCGAAGCTGCGGACCCCGCTGCGCAGGACACGCGAGACCGCGGCGAGCACCTCGTTTCCGCGCAGGTGGCCGTGCTCGTCGTTGACGTGCTTGAAGGCGTCGAGGTCGACGAAGCAGCACGACAGCGGCGTGCCGGCACGCGCGCTGCGGTTCACCTCGCGCCGGAGCTCGTGGAGCGTGTGCTCGTAGGTGACGCACCCGGTGAGCGCGTCGATCCGCGGCGTCGCCACGAACCGATCGAGCGCGCCCGGGAACTGCAGGCACACCTACAGCAACGTCGCGGCACACTTCATCGCCCAGAGCGACGCGGTCGGATCCTCCGGAGGGCCAGTGAAGCCCGCGATCAGGTGACCGCGGGTGCCTCGATCAAGCGCGCGGATTGACGTTGTCGCTGCGTGGGTGAGCGGCGTGCTCGTGGCTGCGATCAGGTCGGCATCTCGCTCGGGGTCAAGCGGCTTGAGCGCCGGCGCCCCAGCCAGCAGCGATTTCTCCCGGCGCTTATTCTGGCTGGATGAGCGCCAAATTCGTGCACACGTGTATCCGCGTCCGGGACATCGAGGCGTCGACCGCGTTCTATGCCTGGCTTGGGTTCGAACCGCGTGGGCGGCTGAACTTCGAGTCGGCCTACAACGTGTATCTCGGGCTCCCCGGCGACGGAGACGTGCTCGAGCTGACGGTCAACGTCGGTCGCGAGCAGCCCTACGCGCTCGGCGAGGGCTACAACCACATGGCCCTCGTGGTCGACGACCTCGACGCGCTGCTGCAGCGCCTGGCCGCGCAGGACGTCGAACCCGAGCGGCCGCCGTACGCGCCGGGCGGGCGAGACGAGTACCGGATCTGCTTTGTCACCGACCCCGACGGCTATCGGATCGAGCTGATCGACGGCGCCTTCCCGACGCCGCAGGATCCGCCGCACCCGTCGACCGCCGCCTGACCGACGACGCGGCACCAGCGGAGTACATTAGCTTCGACCTGCAAGCGCTCAGCCAGGTAGGAGGGGAGATATGTACGAGAAGAACGGCGAGAAGTACTTCATCGTCGACGGCCACTGCCACTTTTGGGACGCCAGTCCGGCCAACTGGGTCGCCGGCCAGGAGCAATACGCCAAGGGCTGGATCGAGTGCTTCCACGCGTACATGGGCCTCGCCCCGGCGGAGACCCACTGGCCGCTTGAGAAGTTCATGAAGTACTCGGAGGACGACCTCGTCAAGGACCTGTTCCAAGACGGCGGCGTCGACGTCGGCGTGTTCCAGTCGACGTACCTGAAGGAGTGGTACACGACCGGGTTCAACACGGCGCAGAAGAACGCCGAGCTCGCGGAGAAATACCCGGGCAAGCTGATCGTCAACGGGCGATTCGATCCGCGCGAAGGGGAGGCCGGGCTGCGCCAGCTCGAGGAGGACGCCAAGCGCTACAAGATGCAGGGCGCCAAGCTCTACACGGCCGAGTGGTACAAGGGCTCGCGCGGCTGGCGCCTGGACGACGAGGCCTGCAAGCCCTTCTATGAGAAGTGCAAGGAGCTCGGCCTCAAGAACATCCACGTCCACAAGGGCCCGACGATCTGGCCGCTTGACAAGGACGCGTTCGATCCAGTCGACGTCGATCAGGCCGCGACCGACAACCCGGAGCTCAACTTCATCATCGAGCACTCGGGGATCCCGCGGATCGAGGACTTCTGCTTCATGGCGGTGCAGGAGCCCAACGTGTACGCGGGCCTTGCGGTCGTGATCGGTGGGTTGATGCACGCGCGCCCGCGGTTCTTCGCGAAGGTCATGGGCGAGCTGCTGTTCTGGGTCGGTGAGGACAAGATGCTGTTCGGCAGCGACTACGCGATCTGGGAGCCGAAGTGGCAGATCGACGGGTTCCTGGACTGGAATTACCCCGACGATGTCGCCTACGCCGACTACCCGGCCGTGACCGCCGCGACCAAGCGAAAGATCCTCGGGCTCAACGCGGCAGCGCTGTACGGCATCGAGGTCCCGCAGGAGCTCCAGTTGAGCAACGGCGGGACTCCAGGCGCGAAGGAGGACGCGCGACTGGTCGAGAGCGCATGACGACCCTCCGCGCGCGGGTCCTCGACGCGCTCGGGACGGTATATGACCCGGAGCTCGACGAGCCGATCACCTCTCTTCGGTTCGTCAGCTCCTGCGGGGTCAGCGTCGACGGCGACGTCGAGGTGTCGCTGCGGCTGCCGACGCCGCAGTGCGCACCGAACTTCGCGTTTCTGATGGCGGCCGACGCGCGCAACGCCGTGCGCCGGCTGCCAGGCGTGCGAAGCGTCACCGTGCGGCTCGAGGACCATTACACGGGCGACGAGATCAACGCCGCGCTTGCGCGCAGCGAGGGGTTCACGGGGGCGTTCCCGGGTGAGACCGCCGACGACGACCTCGAGGCGCTGCGCTCGTTGTTCACCCGCAAGGCGCTGTTCGCTCGCCAGTCGCAGATCTGCCAGGAGCTGTTGGCCGAAGGTCATACCGCCGAGGAGATCGTGGCGCGGTCGGTCAGCGAGCTTCCGGACACGTCCGAGACGCAGCGGTGCCTGGAGCTGCGCGCGCAGCTGGGGATCGGTTGTGAGCCCGACGCGCCGGCGTTCGTGCAGCCGGGCGGCGACCCGGTCGCGGTCGAGGGCTTCCAACGGTGGCTGCGGATGGGGAGGCTCGTGCGCACGAGCCTCGAGGCCAACGGCGGCATCTGCCGCTCGCTGCTGCAATTCCGCCACGACGTGGCGGCTGATCCAGAGGAGGTTGCGAGATGAAGGCCGCGCGCCTGCACTCCTACCACGAGGCGCTGAAGCTCGACAGCATCGACGAGCCGAAGTTGGACGGGCCGTTCGACGTGATCGTGCGGATCGGCGCCGCCGGGCTGTGCCGGACCGATCTCCACATCCAGGAGGGCCAGTGGGCGGAGAAGTCGGGCGTCTCGCTGCCCTACACGCCCGGCCACGAGAACGCGGGTTGGGTTGCGGAAATCGGGTCCGGGGTCACCAACGTCGCAGTCGGGGACACCGTGATCGTGCACCCGTTCATCTCCTGCGGGTTCTGCAACCCCTGTCGGCGAGGGGACGACATGCACTGTCTGAACGGCTCGTTCCCCGGGATCAATCGCGACGGTGGGTTCGCCGACCTGCTGAAGACCTCCGCGCGCTCGCTTGTCAAGCTCGGCCCCGGGCTCGAGCCAAAGGACATCGCCGCGCTCGCCGACGCGGGGCTGACCGCGATCCACGCCGTCAAGAAGGCTATCCCGGTGCTCGGCGCGGGGACGCGCGCGGTCGTGATCGGCGCCGGCGGCCTGGGCCACATCGGGATTCAGTGCCTGAAGGCATACACCCCGGCCGAGGTGATCGTGATCGACCCGTCGGAGAAGGCGCTGGCGCTGGCGGGCGAGATGGGTGCCGATCAGACGGTTCGGGTCGACGGCTCGCACGTCGACAAGGTGCGAGAGATGACAGACGGCCTCGGAGCCGAGGCGATCATCGACTTCGTCGGCGAGAAGGGAGCGATCGAGGACGGGATCGCGATGGTCCAGGATGGCGGCTTCTACTACGTGATCGGCTACGGCGAGAACGTCAACATCCCCACGATCGACGTGATCTCGCGCGAGATCTCGTTCATCGGCAACCTCGTCGGGACCTACAGCGACCTCGTCGACCTGATGACGCTGACCGCGCAGGGCAAGGTCAGCCTGCACACGACCACCTATCCGCTAGACGCGATCAACGACGCGATGGCCGACCTCGACGGTGGGCGGCTGCAGGGGCGGGGAATTCTGATCCCGGCCGGGAGCTGACAATCCCCTCCGCGACGGCGAGCACGCGGCGGCGGGAGAGGATCCGCTGAAGACGCGAGATCGCCTCGGGGTCTCCCGCGAGCGTCAGCGTGCCGGCGTCTAGCGCCGCGGACGCCGTGGTCTGGCCCGCCGCCATCTCGGCGAATGTCTGCTCGTCGGTCGTGAGCGTGACCGCGGGGTCCTCGGCGCGGCCGTAGCGGAGCTGGATCGACCCGTCGTCGACGACGAAGTGAAACGCCGACGGGCCGACGAAGTACTGGTAGGTCTCGCTCACGCCGGTGGCGGCGTCGCGGTCGCCGAACGTCGCCATCGCAAGCGCTGCCCAGTGCGCGCGAAAGCTCTCGCCCGGCTTGCGTTCCCCCAGTCGCCGCGCGCCCCAGGCGACCAGCGGCACCATCGCGTCGGCGAGATCGCGGCCGTCCTGCGTGAGCGCGTAAACCTGTCGGGCGGCCGGGGGCGCGAGCTCCTCGCGCGCGATCACACCGTCGCGCTGGAGTGCGCGCAGTCGCTCGGTGAGGAGGTTGCGGCTGATGCCCGGCAGACCGTCGAGCAGGTCGGTGAAGCGCCGCGGCCCCAGCATCAGCTCGCGGACGATCAGCAGCGTCCAGCGATCGCCGACGACGTCGAGCGCGCGAGCGGCGCCGCAGTACTGCTGATAGCGATGCTCCGTCATCGGACGCGCAGTATAGCTTTTGAACTCAGTGGTATAAGATTTTGAACCATGTCATCGAACGCTTCAGTCGCTCCACAGCTGGACGTGCCCGCTCGGGTGCGCCAGATCGCCGTGCCGGCCGACGCCCGGGCGCTCAGCACGCTCTCGCGAATCGACTACGAGGATGCGTTCGTGGTCGACGTCGGTGCGGTTTGCGAGAGGACCGCCGAGCAATGGGCTCGAGCGGTGCTCGAGGATGCATCGGCGGGGACGCGCCGCAGGCTTCAGTCGGGCTGGTGCGCGATCGGCCTGAAGCTGGGCGTGGCGCCAGCCGAGCGATCCGTGCTCGGCTGGCCGATCCGCGAGAACAGCGATGAGTTCGTGCTCCTCGGGGCCGAGTCGCGCGTCGGGATGGCGGGCGAACTGCTGTTCAAGCGCCAGCCCGACGCGCTGCTGTTTGCCACGTTCATCGAGCAGGAGGGTCCAGTCGCGCGAGGGATATGGGCCGGGGTCCAGCCGATCCACGTCCCAGCCGTCCATCGCCTTCTTGAGCGGACCAGCAACCGGCTGGTCCCGGGCGATGCCGGCTAGTTACTCGCCAGTGCCTGGCCGATGAAGATGCAGCTCGTGGTCCCGATGTCCTGGCCGGACGTCCACGCCGTCGCGACGTGCGGGGTGCCGTTGTCGTAGGCGGCCTGCCACGTGATCGCCTGCGGCACGACGGTGTTGTGGGACTCGATGTAGAGCCCGTTCTTCATCAGCCCGTTGGTCGTGTGGATCGAGGCGGTGCCGTTCGGCGAGCCGTAGTTGGTCACCGAGTCGACCAGGTTGACGCTCGAGACGTTGGACTGGTACTCGGTCTGGGGCACGCCGCCTGCGGCGCACTTGCCGAGCAGGTCGCCGAAGCCGACGCTGAGGATCAATGCGGTCTGGCCGGCCGGCACCTGGACACGGTGGTAGTACATCTGCCCGCGGCCGAGCAGGTAGTCGCTTGCGGGGTGGTTGCCCAGCGAGTCGGCGTTCTGAGCAGTGCCGGTCGCCGGCAGGAACGTGTTGGGTGCGACCTTCGAGGCGGTGACCGCGGCGCTATGGAGCTTCGCGGTCGTGACGGCGCCGTTCTTGATCTGGTTGGTGCCGATCAGTCCGGCGGCGGCGAGACTCGTGCCGCCGAGCGCCACGAACAGCGCGACGCAGGCGAGCACAAGCGAGGCGGAGGGACGAGTTAGGCTGCGCATCTGAGCTCCTGTGGTTGGAAGGCGTGGTTGCAGTGACATCGTCGGTCCGCCGCTAGGATTTGCCTAGGCACCCAAGGGCGGGGCGGGACTCACCCTGATCTGACAACCAGCAAGGAGGAGCTACCCATGGGGGATTGGAGTCGGCGCGACTTCGTCGCGTCAGGAGTCGTCGGGGCTGCGGTCGCCGGCGGACTGGCCGCTGCCGGTAAGGCCGGCGCGGCGACGAGCACCACCGCCGGGGCCGTCAAGCTCACGGGGCCGGGGGCTCCCAACCTGCCGCAGTCGCAGGACAGCTACAAGTTCGCGCTGACTCGCGCCAAGGCGCAGGTCAAGACCAAGGGCGGCACGGTGACCGAATGCACGGCCAAGAACTTCCCGGTCGTCGGGGGCAGTGACGCCGCGATCTTCCTGCTGACGCTGCAGCCCGGCGGCCTGCGAGAGCCGCACTGGCATCCGAACGCCTGGGAGCTCGAATACGTCGTCTCCGGTCGGGCGCGGTTGGGCGTCGTCACGCCCGAGGGCACGACCGACATCGTCGACCTCGGACCCGGCGACGTCGGCTTCGTGCCGCGAGGCTGGGCGCACTACATCGAGAACATCGGTAACACCGTGATGAAGATGCCGATCGTGTTCGGCAACAACAAGCCCGACGACATCGGGCTGTCGACGTTCTTCTCGGGCTTGCCCACCGACGCGTTCGCGCGGGTCTTCAACCTGCCCGAGCAGACGATGGAGAAGGCGCGCAAGCCCGGTCGGACGCTGTTCATCGTCCCCTAGGGCGGGCGCGCACGAGCGCGCAATCTATCTTTGCGTGTGGGCCGATGCTTGTCGCCGTCACCGACCACGCCGCCGAGCGCTTTCGCCAGCGGGTGCGAGGGACGCTCGACGCCAAGACCGAGGTGGCCTCGCGCGTCGCGCACGCGCATGCGGCTGGTCGGGTGGAGCCCGGCGAACGCGGCGCGGTCGTGGTCCGCGACCTGGACCGGCGCGACCTCGTTTACCTATGCCGCCCCGACGGGAACGAGCTGGTGGTCGTGAGCGTCTGGGAGGAAGGAGAAAACGCCGCGGTTCCCCGCCGGTTCACCGACGCGCTGCGCCGCGATGACCCTACAGAGAAGGACAGGAGATCCAGATGGGACAGCCAGTAGTGCACTTCGAGGTGATCGGCACCGACCCGCAGCAGCTACGCGACTACTACGGGCAGTTATTCGGCTGGGAGTTCAGCCAGCCGATGGGCCCGACCGATTACTCCCTGATCGAGCGTGACACCAACGCGGACGGCATCGGCATCGCCGGCGGTCTCGGCGGCGTCCCCGAGGGGTACTCCGGGCACGTGACGATCTACGTTGAGGTCCCCGACGTGGAGGCCTCGCTCGCTCAAGCCGCCACCCTCGGCGGCCGGAGGCTGATGGGGCCCGACAGCGTCCCCGGCGGCCCGACGATCGGGCTGTTCGCCGACCCGCAGGGACACGTGATCGGCGTCGTCGCCGCCGCCTAGGCTTAGGTCACGCGGGACCGGCGATACACAGCGCGACCGGCGTGGGCCCTGAGCTCAGAGCCCCCAAATCGGCGGAGGCCCGGCTCAGGAGATGTGCATGACCCGCTTGGTCACGGTGTCGACGGACACGAACCCGCCCGGGCCGAAGCCGAAGATGTACTGCGGGTGCGTGCGACGCGGGCCGAGCGGGTTTCGCAGGACGACGTTGAAGAACCCGGCGCGGATGCCGGCTCGGCGCATCAGCGCGACGGCCTGGGTCAGCGTCATCTTCGGCGCCCGGGGGATGCTGACGTCCTCGAGGAACGGCGAACGGTTGCCCTTGACCTTGCCGAAGCGCGCCGGCGCCGGGCCGTAGCTGATGCTCGCGCTGGCGAAGCGCGATGACGACGACTGGTTGTCGAAGACGAAGTTCCAGCTGACGATCCCGGCGGCTGTACTGACGCGACGACCGCCGCGGGTGGAGCCGTCGGCCTCGAGCATCACCGCGCGCGAGAACGTCGGCCGGTTGGTCGCGTGGACGATCCGGACCGCCCGCGTGAACAGGGTCGTGACATCGGGAGTCGCGGCGGCGGCCGCGGGCGCCACCGCGAGCGGGGAGACCAGGACAGCGAGCGCGGTTCGACGGGCGTTCATCGACGGCAACTTAGCTAGAAGCTCCTACGAAGGGCAACAAACCTGAAAAAAGTGCGCTATCACTCTAGCTTGCGAAGTTTCACGTGTGTAACTAGTCTGACTACGAAGCGGTTCGTCGATCGGGAGTCGGCACCTCGCGTGAGGCAGGGACGTACTGATATGGGATGTCATCGGCTGCCGGGCGCGCCGGATCCAAGCGCCTCGCCCGACCATGCAGGGCTGAAGAACCATCGGATCCTCGCCGTCGACGACGACCGCCGCGACCTGGCGTCGCTGGGCTACGTGCTCGAGCGCGACGGATACAACAACGTCGAGCTGACGCCCGATCCGTTCCGGGCGCTGGAGCTGTTCGTCGAGCATCCGCCCGACCTGGTCGTGCTCGACCTCAACATGCCGCTGATGAACGGGGTCGAGCTGATGGAGCGGCTGGGCCCGCTGACCGAGCACGGGACCGACGTGCCGTTCCTCGTGGTCAGCGCCGACACGAGCGACAAGGCGATCCGCCGCGCCCTGTCCGCTGGTGCAAGGGACTTCCTGACCAAGCCGTTTGATCGCCACGAGCTGCTGCTGCGCGTGCGCAACCTGCTGCTGGTACGCCAGTTGCAGGCACGGCTGTACCAGCGGACGGTGACCCTGGAGCAGGAGGTGGCCGCCCGCAGCCGCGCCCTCGAAGGAGCCTACGTCGAGGTCCTCAACCGGCTCGCGCTGGCCGCCGAGTACCGCGACGGCGGTACCCAGGAGCACGCCTGGCGGATCGGTCGCACGGTGGCGCTGATCGCGGTCAGGCTCGGGCTGCCCGACGGGGAAATCGAGTTGCTCAGCCGCGCCGCGCCGCTGCACGACATCGGGAAGATCGGGATCCCGGACGCGATCTTGCTCAAGCCGGCGAAGCTCACCGAGGACGAGATGGCGGCGAGCAAGACCCACGCGGTAATCGGGGCCGGAATCCTGTCGGGTTCCGACAGCAAGCTGCTGCGGCTGGCCGAGCAGATCGCCCTCACCCACCACGAGCGCTGGGACGGGAGCGGCTACCCGAAGGGCCTGCGCGCCGAGCAGATCCCGCTCCCGGGGCGGATCGTCGCGATCGCGGACGTGTTCGACGCGCTCACCCACGACCGGCCGTACAAGCCCGCGTGGACCGTGCAACGCGCCGTGCAGGAGATCGTCGCGCAGTCGGGCAAGCAGTTCGACCCGCGGGTCGTAGACGCGTTCCTCGAGCTGGAGCACCACTCGCTGCTCGCGCGGGTGCAACGGGGCGGATGGCCGCTCGACAACCGGCTAGGCAAGCAGCTGTGGCAGCACGTCTGACGCAAACCGCTGATTGGATCCTCGTTGGCGCGCGGGTCGACGGCGAGTCCTACATGTAGGAGCCGAGCAGCGCGAGGTCGGCCGCGCTGAGGCGGTCATTTGCGCTGTTGCGCTGATGCCAGAACGGATACGGCAGCGGCGGGCGGCTGACCTGCTCGAGCCGCGCGTGCTCCTCGGGGCTCAGCGTCAGCTCGGCGGCGGCGAGGTT
Organism: uncultured Solirubrobacterales bacterium; assembly: GCA_963809685.1. GTDB lineage: Bacteria > Actinomycetota > Thermoleophilia > Solirubrobacterales > Solirubrobacteraceae > Palsa-465. Next base: position 105,367 of record CAWEKN010000013.1, read on the forward strand.
GTCTGCGAGCTGCTCGTCGGTGCGCGCGCCGACGATCACGGTCGTGATCCCGGGACGGGCCAGCAGCCACGCGAGCGCGACCTGGGCGGGCGAGACGCCGCGCCCCTCGGCGATCTGCACCAGCTCGTCGATCGTGTCGTAGAGCTTGTCCTCGTCGTAGACCGGCGGCTCGCTCCACTCGCTGGCGTGCCGGCTGCCCTCGGGCGGCGACTGGCCGCGGCGGTACTTCCCGCTCAGCAACCCGCCCGCGAGCGGGCTCCAGATCAGCAGCCCGAGTCCCTGGTCGACCGCTGAAGGCACGATCTCGAGCTCAGCCGAGCGCTCCTGCAGAGACAGATAGACCTGCTGGCTGACGAACGCCGGCAGGCCTGTGCGGTGCGCGATTCCCAGCGCCTTCATCACCTGCCAGCCCGCGTAGTTGGAGCAGCCGACGTAGCGGACCTTGCCGCTGTGCTGCAGGTGATCCAGCGCGCCCAGCGTCTCCTCCAGCGGCGTTTGGCCATCCCACTCGTGCACCTGGTAGAGGTCGATGTAGTCGGTGCGAAGCCTCCGGAGGCTGGCCTCGCAGGCCCGGATCAGGTGGTGACGGGAGAGGCCGGCATCGTTCGGTCCGGTGCCCATCGGAAAGCGCGCCTTGGTCGCCAGCAGGATCTCGTCGCGCTTGCCGTTCAGCGCCTGCCCGATGATCTCCTCGGCGGCGCCGGCGGAGTAGATGTCGGCGGTGTCGATCAGATTGACGCCGGCGTCGATCGCCATGTCGATCTGCCGCCGGGCCCCGGCGACGTCGGTCTCGCCGACGCTGCGGAACTGGCCGCGGCCGCCGAACGTCATCGTTCCCAGTGTCAGCGCGGACAGGCGCAGGCCTGACCGTCCCAGCTGCCGGTACTCCATGCTGCCTCCTCGCAGTCGTTCGGAACGGCGGAGCTTACGGGGGCGCGGGCGGCGGCGATAATCCCGTCGCAAGCGGCCATGGACAAGCGAACCCTCGGCTCATCCTCGCTCGAAGTCTCGCGCTTGTCGCTGGGCTCGTGGCGGACGTTCGAGCGGATCGGGTCCGAGCAGGGGCTCGCGGTGATGCGGGCTGCGCAGGAGCACGGGCTCAACTTCCTCGACGACGCCCGCTACAACGACGAGACCGGCGCGGCGCCGATCCCAACCGGGTACTCGGAGGTGCTGTTCGGCGAGTTGTTTCGCGCGGCTGGGTTGCACCGCGGCGAGACGGTCGTGTCCAACAAGCTGTGGTGGGAGTTCTGGCCGCAGCAGGACGCGACGCAGGAGCTCGACGCGTCGCTTGAACGGATGGGCTTCGACTACATCGACCTGATCTACGCAAACCCGCCGCCCGAGGAGCTACCGGTCGCGTCGATGGTCGAGGCGGTCGGCGGCCTGCTGAGCGCGGGCAAGGCACGTGCCTGGGCGATCGTCAACTGGCAGCCCGGTCCGTTCCTGGCGGCGTCGGACGCGGCGCGCGCGCTCGGCGTCCCGCAGCCGTGCGCAGCGCAGCTTCCCTACAGCCTGGTGCGCCGAGATTGGGTCGAGGGCGAGGAGATGGCGGCGGCGCTGAAGGCATCGGGCGCGGGCGTCGTGGCGTCGTTTGTGATGGCCGGCGGGGTCCTCACCGGCAAGTACGACGCCGGCGGCAGCGGCCGCGCCGCCGGCGAGCTCGATCAGCCCCAGTACGCCGTCGCGCGCGAGTGCGGGCTCAGGCTCGGGGCGCTCGCGGCCGAGCTCGGGGTGAGCGCGGCGGCGCTTGCAATCGGCTTTGCCTTGCGTAATCGGGACGTGGCCAGCGTGCTGTTCGGCGCCACGTCCGCCGAGCAGATCGCCGATAACGCCGCCGCGCTGGAGCTCGGGCCCGAGGTGCTCGCGCGCGTCGACGCGCTCTGCGCGTAGTGCGCGTAGCGCGCTTAGCGCGCGGACACCAGGCCGTCAGTCCTCGGACAACGCGAGCTCGTCTTCTGCGAGCGCCGCCATCGGCGTCGTTGCCTGCTGACTGGCGGCGACGGGATTGGGATTGACGGGCCCGCTCGCGGCGGCGGTGGCGGGGTGGCTCATCGCGGCGGGCGGGCGCTCACGGGGCTCGGAGCGCTCTTGCTGCTCGGCCGGGAACCGGGCTGACGCGCCGTCGGCCAGCGACGCAAGTGCTCCGGCGACACCGCGAACGTCCTCGACGAGTCTCGCGCGCTCGCGCCAGATCGCATCGGTGTCGGTGTCGATTTCGCGAAGCTTGCGCTTCGCGTCCTCGGTGATCATGACGGCGTTGGAGGCTGCGTCGGCGAGGCAGCGATCGGCCTGCTCCTGAGCCTGGCGGGTCATCGCGTGCGCCTGGTCGTGGGCGACGGTCAGGATCGCCGAGGTCTGCTCGCCGATCCGCTCGATCTCAGCCGACACGACTTCCTGCGAAGGCGCTCGCTTCTGCAGCTCGGCAAGCTCGTGTTCGAGCTCGGCCACGTGTTCGTCGACCGCGTCGCGGTCGTAGCCGAGCCGGGCGATCGGGTAGCGCGGGCCGACCGGATCCCATGCCGGCGCCGCCTCGTCTTGCTCGTCGTAGAGCAAGTCGTCGGGCGGATCCCAGGCGTGGGTGTCATCGGCGCCTCGCTCGTAGGTGCCGAACGTCCGAGCCAGGCGATCGCCGAAGTTCGCGAACCGATTGGGTTTCGGGCGCTGCTTCACAGGCCCTTGCAGCGTCGCGCCAGGTCTCTCGAACTCGCTCATGTGTCACTCCTTCAGACGTCTTGCAAACACCAGGCTGTTCGCCGCAGCTCGTCCCATCCCTGTAGCCGCGGCTGCGACGACAGAGTTCGTGCAGCGGGTCAATTAGGGGTGGGTTGCGGTTCACGTCTCGTAAACACCTGCCGGTTGAAGCTCGCATAGCCTTGCGCGCGGCCGGGAGGCAATTTGCTTTCCGACCGAGATCGCGGCTACCGCGCCCCCTGTGGTCCGGTGGTCGCGCGTTTGTCTGCAACGTCCGATCTACACAACGGAGGGCAGGGTCCATGGCTGACATCCCTCGAGGTGGTCGCCGGCGGTCGACTGCGTTCGTTGCGCTCGCGTGTGCGGGCGCGCTCGCACTCGTCGGCGGCAGCGTGGCGCTGGCAAACGCCGGCGCGTCAAACTCGCCGTCGAGCGCGTCGCGGCATCCCGGCAGTCGGCCGGCGCGCCGACATCATCATCATCGCCACCGGCGTCCAAGCCACCACGGCCACGCGCGCGTGCCCCGCGGGCGTGGCGACGGCGGCACCGCGTCGCCGATCAAGCACGTGATTGTGATCATCGGCGAGAACCACACGTTCGACAACGTGTACGCGACCTACCGCGCGCCGTCCGGCCAGCACGTAGACAACCTCCTGTCGGAGGGGATCGTCAACACCTCCGGCGGGCCCGGACCGGACGTGTCGGCCGCTGCGCAGAACACGGCCAGCGATACGACCAAGTATCAGGTCAGCCCGCAGCGCACCGGGCCGTACTCGACGCTGCCGCAACCGAACACGACGTATGTCGCGAAGGCCTGCAGCGGCCAGGACGGGAATGTGCCGGATGCCCGGTTCCCGGGCGCCCTGGCGAATGCGCCGTATCAGATCACCAAGTACGTGCCCTACTTCGACGATCACGGTCAGTACTCCGGTCTCAATGCCGGGACGTGTGAGTTCAACGGCGCGTTCGTCGGCGATCCGCTGCACCGCTTCTACCAGATGTACCAGGAGGTCTCCAACAACAAGAACGACCTGTGGACGTGGGTTCACCAGACGGCGGGCGACAACAACGGCGACCCGCCGCCGAATCCGTTCACGACCGACCAGGGCGCGCTCGACATGGGCTTCTACAACATGGCCACGGGCGACGCGCCGACGTTCAATTTCCTCGCGCACCACTACGCGATGTCAGACAACTATCACCAGGCGGTGATGGGCGGAACCGGCGCCAACCACATCATGCTCGGCACCGGCGACGCGGCCTACTACCAGGACCCCAACGGGACCGCCACCCCGCCACCGGCTGGGGAAGTCGAGAATCCCGATCCGCAGTCCGGGACCAACAACTTCTATACCCAGGACGGGTACGGGAAGGCCGGTACGACGAACGGGGGCAGCTATTCGAACTGCTCCGATCACGGCGCACCGGGCGTCAAGGGCGTGTTCGACTACCTCAACACGCTGTCCTACTCGACGTTCCACAACGGAGACTGCGCACCGGGGCACTACTACCTGCTCAACAACTACAACCCGGGATACAACGTCGACGGGACGCTGAACACCTCGACGTTCACGGTCCCGCCGCAGCACTCGACACCGACGATCGGTGACGAGCTATCAGCTCACGGCATCGGCTGGGGGTACTTCGGCGAAGGGTTCAACGGCGGGCATCCGGGTCCGAACTACTGCGGGATCTGCGATCCGATGCAGTACGCGAGCTCGATCATGACCGACCCGGCGAAGCGGGCGAACATCGAGCACGGACTGAACGACTTCGACAGCATGGCCACCGACGGCACGCTGCCGGCGGTCTCGTTCCTGAAGCCCGGAGACGACGACGGCCACCCGGGTTACTCGACGCTCGCCGCGTTCGAGGAGTTCGTCAGCCATGCGGTCGACGAGGTTCAGAACAACCCGCAGCTGTGGTCCAACACGGCGATCTTCGTCACGTTCGACGAGGGCGGCGGCTACTACGACTCCGGTTACGTGCAGCCGGTCTCGTTCTTCGGCGACGGAACGCGCGTGCCGATGGTCGTGGTCTCACCGTTCGCCAAGCCTGGGTTCGTGAGTCACAGCTACACCGACCACGTCTCGCTGCTGAAGTTCATCGAGCGCAACTGGAGGCTGTCGCCGCTGTCGGCGCGCAGCTTGGACAAGCTGCCGGATCCGGTGAGCAGCCGGTCCGATCCGTACGTGCCTGACAACAAGCCCGCGATCGGCGACATGTTCGATTACTTCGACTTCCGCGACGCGCGGGCGGCCGGACGGCCGCCGAGCATCAGCGGCGGCCGACGGACGAGCCCACGGATCGCGCGGATCTCCGATCTCAACCGCTGAGTTCGTGGCGCTGATCTGATCCAGATGTGACGGTCACGGCCTGCGGCTCTCATCTGAGCCGCAGGCCGCCGTCCGTCTAGCGCCCGTTGCGCATCGAGCGCGGCCAGATCCCTTGCTTGCCCGGGGCGAGGATCCCATTCGGGTCCAGCGCGTCCTTGAGCGTCTCGCAGAACCGCCGGTAGGCGTGATCGCCGAACGAGTACTGCTCCTGCGCAAGGTCCATGAAGTCGAGATGTGCGCGGTACTCGCCGTAGCCGAGCTTGGCCGCGTCGCGGACCAGGCGCTTGGCGACGTCGTACGCCGACCGGGTCTGCGCCTCGTTCTTGGTGTCGAAGATGATCAGCGTCACGTGCACGAAGCTGCGTGCGTTGACCGGGATCATCGCGACCATGTAGTCGAGGCCGGCCTCGTTGATCATCCCTCGCAGCAGGTCGCGCAGCGCGGTTGCATCGGCGCCGGTCAGCGGAGCGACCGGCGAGAAGCCGATGTGTCCGCCCTCCTCGCCGCCGTACCAAGCGGTCATCTGGTTGAGGTCGAGGCTAGGTACCCCTCCCTGGACGCGCTCGACCGGGTGCTCGAGGTTGGGGATGTCGGCGGGAGCGCACTTGCTGCCCCACACGTCGGCGCCGGGGATCCGTGCGAACGCCGACTTGATCTTGGCGAAGCGGTGATCGACCACGGCCTCGTCGCCGTACAACGCGAACCGCATCATCCAGCGGCCGATCTCCAACTCGTGACCGATCTTGTCGATCACCTCGTCGGGGATCGGTCCGTCGCCGTCCCACCACCGCGACCGTTCGGTCATGATCGAGCCGAGCAACAGCGTGTTGAGGATCTGGGGGACCATCCGGATCGTGTCGTCGAGCATCAGGCCGCGCAGGGTGTCCACCACCGCGGCCAGATCGCTGTCGTTCTGGACCCTGAGCCACAGCGGCATGTAGACCTCGGGATAGGGCATCAGCCACACCCCCATCTTCGTGACGATCCCGAAGTTGGACTGCATGAAGAGCTGGTCGGGGGTGGGGCCCAGCCCGCGCTTGTACACGTGCCAGGCGCGGCTGCCGGGCAGCGCTCCCATTCCCGTGCGCATCAAATCTCCGTTGGCGAGCACGACCTCCATCCCGCACTGCATGCCCATGTCGACGCCGTAGGGCATGTAGGTGATGCCGTGGTCGAGGGTGTTGCCGATCACGCTGCCCCAGCCGACGTCGGCGATCGAGAGCATCAGCTCATGGCCACCGGCCTTGATCGCCTCGTAGAGGTCAAACCACCTCACGCCCGGCTCGACGACCGCGTATGCACACTCCTCGTTGATCTCGAGCACGCGGTTCATCTGCCGCAGGCTGACGACGACCGACCCGCGCAGGCGCGGGGCGGGGCCGCCGTAGCCGTTGTTTCGGCCCTGTGCGTGCGTCCACAGCGGTACCCGGTGTCGGTTGGCGATCGCAACGATCGCCTGGATCTCCTGCACCGTGGTCGGCTGTAGGACCGCCGCGGCGGTGTAGTCGTCCCACGTTTCAAACTGAAACGGGTCTCGGAACTCCCGCAGCCGCTCGTCGGAGGTCAGCACGCGGTCTTCGCCGAGCGCGGTCGCGAATTCCTCGAGTGCTCGCTGTGAGACCGCAGACGGAAGACTGAGTGCCATGCCCGGTCAGGTCTGCGGTTGCGCGTTGATCGATTCGGCCCGCGAAGTGTCGACGGCCTCGAGCCGGGCCTTCATCGCGGCCGCCAGCGCGTGCGCGCCCGACAGGGGCCGGACCATCACCGTCAGCTCGGTGATCGAGCCGTCGGGGGCCGTCTGGAGGAAGTCGGCACCCTGCACCTCGCGGTCGCCCACGCGGGTGCGGAACATCAGCGCATGGTCGCGGGCGTCGGGCGCTCCAAATTCGCGCTCATAGCGAAAGTCCTCGAAGGTGTGGAACACCGCCCGCAAGAGGGTGGCGACCGCCTCGCGGCCCTGGTAGGGGCGGAACACGACGGGGCTGTAGAACACGACGTCGTCAGCCAGCAGCGCGATCGCTCCCTCGACGTCGCCGCGCTCGACCGCCGCCCGGAAGGGATGAACCGAGGGTGGGGCATTGTCCGCCACTATCGCGGAAAATATCCCACCGTCGCTGCCGGCGGGCAGTTGAGGGCGCGCGGGACCCTCCCGGGGCCGGGCGTTCGCGGGTGATATCGCGGCCGGCGGGCAGTTGAGGGCGGCGGGACGCTCCCGGGGACGGGGGTTCGCGGGTGACGTCCGATCGGTGATGCACCATGCCCCGCCCGTGTCGAGGTCCCGATCCGCCAACCTGCGCCTGTGGCAGCGCCACGCGCTCGCCGAGATGGCGAGCTGGACCAGCGGCCCGTTCCTGCTGTCCGCGGCGCCGGGCGCGGGCAAGACGCGGCCGGCGCTCGAGCAGGCACGGCGTGAGCTCGCGACGGGAGGCGCCGACGCGCGTGCTCGTCGCCTGCCCGACCGCGCCGCTGACGCGGCAGTGGGCGCGTGCCGCCAGCGCGCTCGGTCTCGAGCTGGCGCCGGACGCATCGACGCCGCGGCCGCCGAGCGGCTTCCACGGCGTCGCGGTGACCTATGCGCGGATCGCCAAGGCGCCCGCCCGGTGGGCGCGGGCGCTGCGGCCGCACACGCTGGTGATCGCCGATGAGGCCCACCACCTCGGCGAGGAGCTTGCGTGGGGCGAGGGCTTCTCGACGGCGTTCGGGGGGTCGCCGCGATGGCTGCTGCTGTCCGGGACGCCGTTTCGGTCCGACGCGACGCCGATCCCGGGCGTTCGCTACGACCGCGACGGGCTCGCCGAGCCCGACATCGCGTACACCTACGCCGAGGCGATCGCCGATGGGATCTGCCGGCCGGTCTGCTTCGTCGCCTACGACGGCACGCTGTCCTGGCGCAGCGGCGACGACGTGATCGAGTCGAGCTTCGAGACCGTGCTGTCGAGCCGCGAGGCGAGCCGCCGCTACCGGACCGCGATCTCGACCGAGCTGCCGGACGGCCTGCCGCGAATCCTGCGCGAGGCCGACGAGAAGCTGCGGTCGCTGCGCCGCGAAGGGCACCGCGACGCCGGCGGCCTGGTGATCGCCGCTGACTCAGAGCACGCCCGGCGGATCGCGAAGCTGCTGCGCGAGGCGACCGGACGTTCGCCTGTGATCGTGCTCCATGCCGAGCCGCGCGCGGCCGAGAAGCTCGTGTCGTTCACGCACTCGCGCGACCCATGGATCGTCGCGGTCAACATGGTCTCGGAGGGCGTCGACATCCCGAGGCTGCGGGTCGGCGTGTACGCGACGGCCGCGAAGACTCCGCTCGTGTTTCGCCAGATCGTCGGCCGGTTCGTGCGCACGATCCCCGGCCGCCCGACCGAGCCGAGCTGGCTGTACATACCGGCCGACCCGGTCCTTCGCGACCACGCGGCCGCCGTCGAGCAGGAGCTGCGCAGCGCGCTGCGAACATCCGACGACTTGGAGGGATCGGAGCTCGAGCGTGCGCAGCGGCTCGAAACCGAGCGCGGTGAGGCGCCGGCGTTCGTGCCGCTCAGCGCCGATGTCGCGCCACAGCTGACCCTGTTCGGGTCGCCGGCCCCTGCCGCCGTGACCGTGCCCGCCGCGGCCGGGCAAGTCGAGCGGGTCGCGGCCGGGCGGGTCGAGCAGGTCGCGGCGGAAGTGCCGGCGTTCGAGCGCCGCGCACGGCTGCGCGGCGAGCGCCGCGGGCTGGTGTCCGAGCTGAGCCGTCGGGATCGCTCGAGTCACGCGGAGATCAACGCGTGGCTGAACCGCAAGCTCGGGATCACCAGCGTCGATCAGGCGACGATCGAGGATCTCGAGCGCTCCGTAGAGCTGTTGATCGGCAAGCTCAGCGGCGGTCGCTGACGGCGGTAGGATCAACTCGCCCGCCATCGTCGTTCGTACCACCCTTGCATCGACAAACAAACCCGAGCCGCACCGCAGGGTATCCCGGGTCGAGGAGGCTTTGATCGTGGATCTCGACCCCAGGGAGATCTTAAGTGCCGGCAGCAGGCTGCCGGTCGTCGGACCAGGCGCAAAGCTGTTAGAGCGGCTTGGAGAGGAGGCCTACTTCGCGCTGCTGTGCGTCCGCAGCGGGATGGTCGGCCCCGAGCTGCCGCACCGCGCGCTGCAGCAGCTGCGGGCGTTCGAGCGCTACGGGATGCTGGGTGGAGCGATCGCGCTCGGCGGGATGCGGCACCGCGACCGGATCGCGATCTTCGACGAGCGCGGCGAGCTCAGCTACGGGCAGCTCGATCGGCGCTGCAACGCGCTCGCCAATGCCTGGCGCGAGCGCGGCCTGAGGGCGGGCGACGGCGTGGCGATCCTCGTCCGCAACCATCGCGGCTTCCTGGAGGCGGTGTTCGCGGCCGCGAAGTGCGGGGCTCGGATCATTCTGCTCAACACTTCGTTCGCCGGACCGCAGATCCGCGAGGTCGCAGGCCGAGAGGGCACCGATTTGCTCGTCTATGACGAGGAGTACGCCGCGGTCCTGGGCGATATCGAGCCGGCGCACGGACGGCTTGTCGCGTGGACCGACGATCAGGGCGCGGGGCGCGAGGACACGCTCGAGGCGCTGATTGCCGGCGCCGACTCGAGCCCGCCGCCAAAGCCGAAGGCGTCAGCGAGGATCACGATCCTGACGAGCGGCACGACCGGGGCGCCGAAGGGCGCGCCGCGGTCTCAGCCCAGGTCGCTGGCGTTGATCGGCGGCCTGCTCAGCAAGGTCCCCTATCGGGCACGCGAAACGACCGAGTTGTGCGTGCCGATGTTTCACGCGCTCGGATTCATGCAGGCGATCTTCGGGACCGCGCTCGGCTCGACGCTCGTGATGCGGCGCCGGTTCGATCCGCAGACAACGCTCGACAGCCTGCAAGCGCACGGGGCCAGCGCGATGGTGGTTGTCCCGGTGATGTTGCGGCGGATCCTCGACTTGGGCGAGGACGCAATCGCCGCGCGCGACCATTCGAAGCTGCGAATCATCTTCGTCAGTGGCTCGGCGCTGGGCAGCGACCTGGCAAGCCGCGCGCTCCAGTCATTCGGCCCGGTCGTCTACAACCTCTACGGGTCGACCGAGGTCGCCTACGCCACGATCGCGACCCCCGAGGACCTCGAGGCCGATCTCGGCACGGTCGGCAAGGTCGTCCCGGGATCGGTGATCAAGCTCCTCGACGACGACGGCAAGGAGGTCCCCGAGGGCGAACGCGGGCGGATCTTCGTCGGCAACATCTCCCAGTTCGAGGGATACACGGGCGGTGGCGACAAGGATCACGCCGGCGGTCTGATGTCGTCGGGCGACGTCGGCCACTTCGACGAGCACGGAAGGCTGTTCATCGACGGCCGCGACGACGAGATGATCGTCTCCGGCGGCGAGAACGTGTTCCCGGCGGAGGTCGAGGAACTGCTCGCCGGCCACCGCGCGATCCGCGAGGCGGCCGCGCTCGGGGTTGACGACGATCAGTTCGGCCAGCGGCTGAAGGCGTTCGTCGTGCTGCACGACGGCTCGCAGCTGAGCGAGGACGAGATCAAGGCCTACGTCAAGGACAACCTCGCCAACTACAAGGTCCCCCGCGAGGTCGTGTTCGTGCAAGAGCTGCCGCGCAACCCCACCGGCAAGGTGCTCAAGCGCGAGCTCGAGGAGCAAGGCACGCAGTAAGTAGTCGCCGCCGCCGCAGGTCGCGGCGGGCCCGGTGCGGCTACCTCAGGCGGTCGCCGTTCGCGCGCGCGGCGTCTGTAGGCTGAAGCCCACGGTGCCCGACCCGACGACATTCCGCGGCCAGTTCCCCGTCCTCGAGCGCCTGTCGTACCTCAACGCCGGGACCGAGGGCCCCGTGCCCCGGGTGGCGAGCGAAGCGGTGCACCAACGGATCGATCTGGAGACCGAGCAGGGCCGATGCGGGCGACCCTATTTCGAGGGATTGATGGGCATGGCGACAGAGCTGCGCGGCGCCTACGCCGGCTTGCTCGGCTGCAACGAATCCGAGCTCGCGCTGACAGGCTCGACGACCGATGGCGTCAACACCGTCATCTCCGGGCTCGACCTGCGCGCGGGCGACGAGGTGCTCACCAGCGACGAGGAGCACCCCGGCCTGCTTGCTCCGCTCGGCCGCGCGCGCAAACGTCACGGCATCACCGTCCGCGTGGTGCCGTTCGCCGAGCTGCCGGGCGAGGTCGGCTCGCGCACCCGGCTGATCGCCTGCTCGCACGTGTCGTGGGTCAGCGGGCGCGTCGTCGACGTCGCGCCGCTGCGCGCGACGGGCGTTCCGATATTGCTCGACGCGGCGCAGGCGATCGGCGCAGTACCCGTCGACGTGCGCGAGCTCGGCTGCGATTTCTACGCGGCGTCCGGTCAGAAGTGGCTGTGCGGGCCGGAGGGCAGCGGCTGCCTATACGTACGCCCGGAACGTCTCGACGACCTGCTCGTCCCCTGGCCCGGATACGGCTCCGTAGCCGATCCGATGAACGCGCTGCAGTTCGAGCCCGCCGAGGGCACCGCTCGGCTTGACCACGGGTTTCCGGTGGGGATCCGAAACGCCTGGGCGCTGGCATCGCTGTCGGTGTTTGCCCAGGCCGGGTGGGACTGGGTCCATGAGCGTGCGGCGCGGCTCGCGGCGTCGCTGGCGGAGCAGCTCGCCGCCCGCGGCCTCGAGGTCGGGCCCAGAGGGCGCTCGACGCTCGTCTCCTGGAAGGTGGACGACCCCGAGGCCGAGGTCGCGCGGTTGGCTGAGCAGAACTTCGTCTTGCGCTTCGTCCCTGCGTTCTCGATGATCCGGGCGTCGGTCGGGGCGTGGAGCTCCGAGGACGAGCTAGAGCGGCTCGTCGGCCTCGCCGTATAACGCTACGTCGCCGCGACCAGCCCTCGGTCGAGCGTCGCGACCAGGCGCGCATAGCTCTCATCGAGGTCGAGTGGCAGCCCGAAGCCGGCCCCGGCCTCGAGCACCACGAACCCGTGCAGGGCGGCGCGGATCGCGCGAACCCCGTGGATCGCGTCAATGCCCTCGAGCCCGTAGCCGCGCAGCACGGCGACCACGACGTCGACCAGCTCGCGCGCCGCCTCGCTGTCGCTGACGTCCGAGGCGAGCTGCAATGCCGCGTAGCTTCCGGGATGCGATAACGCGTAAGCCCGATACGCGTCGGCCACCGCGACCAGCGCATCGAAGCCGGCGCGCCCCGAGGCTGCGCACCGAAGCGCTACCGCCAGCTCGCCCGCGCCGCGATCGGCGATGCGGCGGCGCAGATCAGGCAGGCCGTCGACGTGCGCGTAGAGCGATGGCGGACGGATCCCGAGGTGGGCGGCCAGGCGGGCCAGCGTCAGCGCCTCGAGTCCGTCCGCATCCGCCAGCACCGCCGCCGCCGTCACGACGCCGTCGGCGTCAAGGCCGGCTCGGGGCATCAGCGCACGGCCGCTTCGGAGCGCGCGATCGCAGCGTCCATCGCCGCTGCCGGCGCCCGCACCTCGGGACCGTGCCCACCGACGAGGATCGGCGGGTCAAGCTCGCGCAGCCGCCGCGCCGATTCGAGGTCCTTGACCTTGTCCCACGTCGCCGGCGTCGCCAGCGGGAAGCGCCAGTAGAAGTGGTTGGTCACCTCTGCGCGGCCATACGTCGTGTACACGTCGCCGGCGATCAGCGACCGGTCGCGGGTGTCCAGGAACGCAACGTGGCCGGGAGTGTGTCCCGGGGTCGAGATCACCTCGAGGCTACCGATCCGCTCGCCACCGCTGATCCGGACATCGGGGACGGTCGTCAGCTTCTTGGGCCACGAACCCGGGAGCTTGCCATCGACGACGCGCTCGCCGGCGTGGATCCGCGCGTCGAGCTCGGGCATCAGCACCTGCACCGAATCGCCAAGCTGCTGCTTGAGGGCATCCAGGCAGCCGACGTGGTCGTTGTGACCGTGCGTCAGCGCGATCCGGCGAATCGGGGCGCCCGCCTGCTCGGCGGCCTTGATGATGTCGGCTGCTCCGTGTCCGCCCATCGTCGTGTCGATCAGCGTGAGCCCGTCGTCCTCGCGCACCAGATACGCGTTGACGAAATGCAGGCGGGTGATCCGGATCAGGTTGCCGGTGACGGCGGTGGTATGCATCGGTGGCTTCTCCAGAGTTTCAGACGTTGACCTAAGACTATTAGGAATCTACCTAATGTGCTTAGGATTGTCAAACGGTCGTGACCGCCAGTTCCAAGTCGCGATCGATACAGCCACCGATTCGTTCGGCCTCGGCCGCGAGTGCGCCCCGGTCGACCGCGTCGCTCTCGGCAAACAGCGAGACGGCGACCGTCTCGCGATCGATCTCCCAGACGCCGGCGACGCGACCGCCGTCGAGCACGACCGGCGAGATCCAGCCCGCCGCCTTGCTCACCTGTCGCCGCCGGCTGGGCGCGACGATCCGTGGGTCCCGGGTTCCGGGCCCGAGCAGGTATTGGTCGAAACCGGCCAGCAGCCGCACGGCGCGCGAGGGCGCTGTCGATCTCAGTTCCTCGAGCTGCGCCCCCAGAGCCAGGCACTCTTCGCCCTCGACGTCGACCGTGACGAGCAGATCGGCCGCGACCTGAAACCAGTGCCGCAGGTCGGCGGCCCGCGAGCCGCCACGGGTCAGCCACGCGTCGAACGTCTTCGCGCTCGCCGGCCCGAACGCGCCCAGGTAAGAGGTGATCGCGATCCGGGCGGCCGACTCGGTGTCGGGCAGGCCGTTGAAGCCGTGAAGCCAGGTCCGGGGACTGGTGAAAGTCACCCGGTTGCCACGGCTCGGCCCGTTGCACAGCAGGCCCATCCATGCCATCGGCTTGAGCAACACGCCCCAACCCGAGCGCAGATGTTCATCGAGCGTGCGATTGCCGGTTCTGGCGGCGATCGCGGCGATCAGCTCATCGCGGTCGAGCACGCTGCCGTCGAGCACCTCGTCGACCGCCTCGGCGAGCGCCTGGATCTCGGCGGTGGTGACCCCGAACTGGCGTTGCCACGCCGGCCGCTCCCACGGCCGGCGCGCCGCTAGCAGCGCGAGGTATGCACCGGCGTCATCCGGTGCGAGCAGATGCAAGGTGCCGCGCATCGCCCACGTTCGCATCAGCCTGCGCTCGCGCAGGGCGCGATCGCCCTCGCGGAGCGCGCCGCCGCGCCGGCGCAGCGCGAGCGCGAGCTCGGCCGACGAGGGGATCTGCGCCTGCACCCCGCACAGGGTTCGCACCGTCTCGGTGACGTCGAGCGTGCCGACGGGATCGAGCAACTGGCGGCCCATCCTCCAGGCGAGCACTCCGTCCCAGGTGAGCTTGGCGGTGGCCGGCGAACGTCTGCTCATGGCCGCTGCGCGGGGACGGCGTCCGACCGGTTCGCTCACGCGGGCCAGAAACTCTTGTCCATCACCGCGTCGCCCGGCCGGCGGGGGCCGAAGGCGAGCAGGTCCAGTCCGTTGGGGCCGGCCTCGAACGCGCGCGCCGACTCGGGCGCGATCCGCACGGCATCGAGCTCGCGCAGCTCGCGAATCTCGTCGTCGATCTTGACTCGCCCGTCTCCCGCGAGGACCAGGAACACCTCCTCGGCGTGCTGGTGGCGGTGGCCGAACGACTGGCGAACTCCCGGTCGAAGCCGCTGGAGGCTGACGCCCGTCTGCGCGGCGTGCAGCGCGCCGGTGGCAAACCGCGCCTCGCCCATCGCGCCGTAGCCGTACTTCGCGGCCGAGTCCTCGACATCGTCCAGGTTGACGACGGTCGATCCCGTGCCGCCGCTCTGCAAGCCCACGCCTCCGAGCGGCTCGAGTTCGATCCGCTCCGGCGGCCCCTCGAGCAGCGCGGTGACCTCGGCGAGCTGCGCCTTGCCGGCGTCGGAGCTCAATCGCTCCAGCGACGCATCGAGCGTCTCCTGGCTGAGCCACAGCTCGGTGACCCAGACGACGTCGTGCGGCGCGCGGTTGATCACGTACAGCTCGCAGCCCGGAGTGCAGCGCAGCCCCTCGGCGACTGCAAGCATCAACTCTGCGAGGGCCGTGCCCTGGCCCGCGCGGGCCGTCATCTTCACGTAGCGTGCGACCGGCGGCACGGCGCCGGACCTTACCAGGCAGGGCTCAGCGGATCGCGGCGTGCGGACGCAGCTCGGCCTCGTTCGGCAGCGACTCGCGCAGCAGCTCACCGCCGTCGCCGAGCCGGTAGGAGCCCGTCCTGGCCAGTGGCGGCGAGTAGGCGTGAATCGTCACGGCCGGGCCGTCGCCTGCGTGCAGGACGCGGTGGATCGCGGAGCACGGCACGCTGAACACGGCGCCGGCGCCGAGCTCGCGAGCACGCGGGGACGAGCTAAGCGTCAGCCGCTCCTCGCGGACGGACCCCGAGATAACGGCGATCGCAGCGCCCGCGTCATCGTGATCGTGAAATCCGGTGTCCTGGTCCTCGCTCCAGCAGATCACCCAGGCGTTTACGTCGTCGTCGTCCCAGATCAGCTCATACACGCGGACGTCGCCGCGATGCCTGACCAGATGCGCCCAATGCTCTGGCGACGCAGCCAGCGAGGCGACGAACTCCTCGAGCTGTTCGATCGTGAGCCCCATGCCGTGTGCGGCAAAGTCTAGCAACTCGATTGACTTTATTGAGCTTACCGCTCCGGGGGCCGGGCGATCCCCGGGCCCCGGAGCGGTGACAGCGCTACGGCTTCGGGCAGGCAGCCGACGCCGCAGCCTGGGCGGCCTGCGGAACGGACTCCTTGACGATCTCCTGGCAGACCTGCGCCGTCGCCTTCTGGAGGCTCGCCGGATCGCCCTCGGCCGCCTTGTCGCAGAGCGCCGAGAGCTTGGACTTCGCGTCGCTCGACAGGGTCGGTGCCGAGGCGATGCTCTGCTTGCACTGCGCCACTGCCGCCTTGACTTGCGGATTGTCCGCGATGTTGGCTGCATTCGACGAGCCGCCGGCGCTCGAGCTGACGCTGGTGGCAGAGCTGGTCGTTGCGGCGGCGGAGCTGGTCGCCGGGCTCGCGCTCGTCGAGCTGGCCGCGGCCGGAGCCGACGACGCGCTCGAGCTGCTGCTGCTTCCGCATCCCGCTATCAAGGCGCCGGCGGCAACGACCACTGTCGCCAGCACGCACAATCTGGTTCTCATAGATCCTCCTGTCGATGCCGAAGTCGCCGTTCCCCGCGACTGCCTGTCGCCACACCATAGTCAGGCGCCGGGCCGTCGTCAGTGTCGCGTGGGGCTCGATTCGGTCCCAACGGTGGCGCGTCCTGGAAGGAATCGAGACATTTGCTCGTCTTTCAGTGGAGTTCACACACCGGCGATCAGACACAAGCAAGATGACTCGGAGACCAACGTCTAGCCCGCGCACAACGACGCTCGCCGGTGCGGTTGCCGCACTCGGCCTGGTCCTTGCCGGCTGTGGCGGCCACGCCGCCGGCGGCGGTGCGAGCTCGACCGGTGGCAGCGGTGCGAGCCGGCCCCCCGCCGGCGGTCTGGTCGCCGCCGGCGCCACCGTCGGTGGGTTCGGGTGGCTGCGGCCGCAGCCGGCGCCGGCCGGCTGGCATGCTGCGGCGATCCCGACCGGGGCAGCGATGCCCTACCCGCCGCAGTGGCAGCGGATCTCGGGTGATCCGGGAACCGCTACCGCGGTGCTACTCAACGGCGACCGCCACATCATCGGCTATCTGAACGTGACGCCGAGACAGGGCCGCGAGTCGATCTCCAATTGGAGCCGGTTCCGCGTCGACCACAACGCCGACGAAGGCGACCGGTCGATCAAGAGCCTGGACGTCGGCGCCGCGCTGCGGTTCCGCAACGGGCACGGCTCGTGCGTGCGCGACTCCTACACGACCGGCTCGGGCAACCCGTACGTCGAGCTCGCGTGCATCGTCGCGGGGCGTCGGGACACGACCGTGATCGTCGGCGCGAGCCCGCCGGCGATGTGGCAGCGGATCTCGCCGATGCTCGAGCGGGCGATCGCCGGCCTGACCACCTGACCGCTCCCCGGGGCTCAAGCCACGAGCGGCGCCAGCTCACTCCCGATCAGCGCGACGGCGTCGAGGTCGTCATGCGCAAGGTGCTGGCACATCACGCGGCTGACGCCGGCGTCCCGCAGCGCGATCAGCTGGTCGGCGGCTCGCTGGACCGTGCCGATGATCCACCCGGGCGGAGGATCGGAGACGTACGCGTCGGGATCTTCGCCGCGGATCTCGGCGACGCGGACAGCCCGCGCGCGCAGCTGTGATTCGTCGCTGCCGACGATCACGCACGTCATCACCGAGAACGGCATCGGCCGGCGTCCGGCGCGCTCGCACGCCTCGTCGACCCGAGCCTTGCGCTCGCGGACGTCGCTGACCGTCGGAAAGGGCGTGTTGTACTCGTCGGCGAAGCGAGCGGCGAGGGCGACGCTGCGCGGTCCAGCGAGGCCGCCCATCAGCAGCGGCGGATGTGGGCGCTGCACCGGCTTGGGCTGTGCATCCAGCTGAGCGATCTCGTAGTGCTCGCCCGCGAACGAGAACCGTCCGTCGGCCCAGCTCCCGAGTACGACCTGGATTTGTTCCTCGAGGATCTCCATGCGCGTGCCCATCGGCTGGAAATCGAAGCCGTAGGCGCGGTGCTCGGGCTCGTGCCAGCCCGCGCCGAGTCCCAGTTCGATGCGCCCGCCGGAGACGTGGTCGGCGGTCACTACCTGCTTTGCGAGGACCGAAGGATGGCGAAACGTCGCCGGCGAGACGAGCGTCCCGAGGCGCAGGGTCGTCGTCGCGGCGGCGAGTGCGTTCACCGTCGCCCATGCATCCAACGAACCTCGCTCGGGGTGCCTGCCGTCGAGGTTGAGGTAGTGATCGGAGCGAAACATCGCCGAGATCCCGTGCTCTTCGCAGCTTCTTGCTAGACCGAGCCACTGCGACCAGCTGACGCCCTCCTGACCCTCGACCATCAGACATAGCTGCACGGCGATCGGCCCTCCTGGTTGTGCGAGATACGTTGGGCCATTACACCTGTTCAGCGCTGCGTCCGGCAGCCCCAGCGGCTCCTGCGGGCGCCGCGCCTGAGCTTCCCAGCGCGGCGGCAAGCTCCCGCCGCGACGAGATCCCGAGCTTCCCGTAGCTGCTGGTCAGATGCGCCTCGACCGTTCGCAGGGTGACGAACAGGGCCTCTGCGATGTCGCGGTTGGAGTGGCCATCGGAAGCGAGCCGCGCGACTCGCAGCTCGCTTGCGGTGAGCGCGTCGCGGCCCCGCAGCGCGTCGCGCCGCGGGCGGGCACCGGCGATCGTCAGCTCGTCTCGCGCGCGAGCGGCGACGACCGTGCCGCCCAGTCGGTGGGCGAGGTCGAGGCCCCGCCGCAGTTGCGCTCGGGCTTCGGAACGGCGTCCCGCGCGCCGCAGCGCCGCGCCGAGGTCGGTGACCGCCCGCGCAAGCTCGAGCGGCGCGGGCGACGCCTCGAGCACCTTGGTCGCGTCTCGCAGCAATGCGATCCCTTGCTCCCCTCCGTGGGCGATCCCGGCGGCCCGGAGCGCGACGCCGATCGCTCGCGGGGCGCCCCAGCGCCGTGCCAGCTCGACCTCCTCGGCGGCGAGCTCGATCGCTCGTTCCCGGTCACCGAGCTGGGCCAGCGACACCGCGCTGCTCGACCGCCAAGGGTGCATCGCGGGGTTCCTGACTCCCCACGCTTCCGCGCGCTCGCCGGTGTGAAGGAGGTCCGCGACCGCCGCCGAATGGTCGCCGGCGGCGGCATGCAGACGGCCTCGGGCCAGCAGCAGCGGCGTGGTGGCCCACGCGTACGGCAGTGGGCCGTCAAGGCCGCGCGTCGCGAGCTCGGCGCGGGCCGCCTCGAAGTCGCCGCGCTCGGCCAGCGCCTCCACCAGAAACGCAACCGTGATCGGCGCCAGCCGGATCTCGGCGTTCGGGACCACACCCTCTGAGGCGCTGGCGACCGCGTCGCTGACATCTCCGCGGTACAGCGCGGCGAGCGCCGAGGTCGTCGAGCCGAGCACGATCGCCAGCGGCCAGGCCCGTGCCCTGGCGGTAGCGAGCCATCGCTCGGATGCGTCTCGCGCGTGCTGCGCCAGATCGGCGAACGCGAGCACGAGGATCGCCTCGGGCACCGCGGACGTGGCCGCGGTCGCTGGTAGCTCGGCGGCGGCCAGCGCCAAGCGGGCGTGCCGCACCGCGCCATCGCGATCGATCCCCTCGGCCGTGGCCTCGATCGCGAGCTGGCCGTGGAGCCGGGGGTCTAGCCGCTCGCCGGCTGCGGCGCGCGCGCGGATCTGCTCGACGAGCTGATGACGCAACGGCTGGGCGGTCGGCTCCCAGCGCGCCGCGCCAAGCCTGGCGGCCTCGAGCGAGGACCGCAATTCGAGTGGGCCATCGGGATCTAGCTCGGCGAGGCCTTCGTTGAGCACCGAGATCGCGTCTGCGAGGCGGCCCAAATGCGTCATCGCTTCTCCCAGCGCGAGGGCGACCGTCGCGCGGCGCTCGGGCTCACGCACGAGCTCGAGCGCCGCGCGCAGATCCGGGGCCGCGAGCGCTGGATCATGCACGATCTCGATGTGCCCGAGCTCGAACAGCACATGTCCGTGGGTCTCGCCCTCGGCGGGCTCGGCCAGCGCTCGGCGCAGGTAGTCCGCGGCGACGTCCGGCGCGCCCCGCGCCATGGCGTCGGCTGCTCCACGACGAAGCTGGTCGACGGTCCACGGATCGCCGGCTGGGATCGACTGCGCCAGGTGCGACGCGATCCGATCGGGGGCGGCCCCGTCGCCGGCGAGCAGCAGCGCAGCGCGGTGATGCCAGCGGCTGCTCTCGGGTTTGGCGAGATCCCCGTACACGGACGAGCGCACGAGTGGATGAACGAACCGGAGCGGGTCGTCCCCGGCGAGGACCCCGGACCTGATCAGCGCGGCAGCACACGTCGCCGCCTCGTCGAGCTCGAGGCCCGCCAGTCGACGGGCGGCGTCAAACGGCGCGTCCGCGCCGAGGATCGCGACCGCTCGGGCCAGCGGCACAGCGCCGTCGGGCAGCATCGCGAGGCGCGGCAGCACGCTCGCCGAGACCCCTGCCGGGGTCATCCGCCGGACGCGCTCGGCGGTGATCCCGGCCGCGCGGCGGTCTTCGTCGTCGAGCTCGGTGACGAGCGTCCGAAGCAGGAACGGGTTGCCGCCGGTCAACTCGAAACAGGCAGCGCAAACGTCATCGTTGACGGCATCCGTCAGCTGATCGCGCACCAGCGCGCTCGAGGCAGCTTGCGTGAGTGCCACCGGCCGCAGCGTGAACAGTGCGGGATCGGCCGCGATCCGCGCCAGCAACTCGGCGCACTGTCGGTTCTGTGGCGCCGGCGAGCTGACCGGCCGACTCGCGATCAAGAGCAGGATCGGCAGCTCGGCGATCCTCGGCAGCAGATGCGCGATGAACCGCAGCGACGTGGCGTCGGCCCAGTGAAGGTCGTCAACCACCAACAGCATGGGTCGCCGCTCGGCGACGTTCACCGTGAGCCAGTACAGGCCGTGCAGCGCGGCGTAGGACACGTCGACCGGGCCCAGCGACGCCTCGATTCCCAGTGCCGGCCGTGCGAGCGATGCCGCTCCTTGCAGAAGCTCGGCACGGACGGCCGGCGCGGCGCGGGCAACCGTCCCATCAAACAGCTGGCGCACGACACCCCACGCAAACTCGCGCTCGAGCTCGCCGGCCCGCGCTGACAGCACGGACATGTCGGCCTCTGTCGCCTGCTGACGGGCGGCGCCGAGCAGTGCGGTCTTGCCAATCCCGGCATCCGCCTCGACCAGAACGGCCGCTCCGGCCCCCGCGGCCGCGGCTCGCAACCGCTGCGCGAGCGCCTCGAGCTCATGCTCGCGTTCAAGCAGGCTCCCCGCCGCACTGACCACGCGCGGCACTCTACGGGCGCGCGATGATCGTGGTCGAACCACGATGCCGAGAAGGCACGGCGGCCACACCCACTGAAGTCAGCACAGACTACGGATCGTGAGTACGGACTCGGGCGGATGGACACAGGCCACGCTCGTTATTGAATAGAGCACAGCAGGACCTGATTAAGCACCGAGAAGGCAAGGGCCCGGCTGCAGACAACGACGCCACGGCAATAGCGACAAGAGCGTCTCTGTGCAGCCCCGCCCCTGCCCTCGCCTATACCGGCGGATGGCCGACTCGGCGGACGCTGACGATCTCGGGCTCGCTCTTGCCCTTCAGCGACAGTTCCCGCTGCTCGGCGTCGCCCGCGCCGGCGCCGGCGCCCCGGGCGGCGCGATCATGGACGCGGCTGGACATCACGATCTCGCCGCTTCCCGCGGCCGCCTGGAGGCGCGCGGCGGTGTTGACGACGTCGCCGATCGCCGTGAAGTCCTTGACATCGCCCGAGCCGACGTTCCCGACATACGCGGTCCCGAAGTCGAGGCCGACGCCGAGCTGCAACCACGGCTGTTGCTCGCCGTAGCCGGCCGCGAGCAGCAGCGCCGACGCGTCGGCGACCATGTGGTCCACGATTTCGCCGGGGAACACGCGCGGGAGGTAGAGCGCCATCACCTGGTCGCCGACGAGCTTGTCGATGATCGCGTGGCGGCACAGCACGTCGACGGCGCTCGCGTAGAAGCGGTTGAGCAGCTTCGCGACCTCATCCGGCGATTGGCCCTGCGCCAGTGAGGTGAAGCCGCGCACATCCGCGAACAGGATCCCGACCTCCATCTCCACGCCGCCCATCGGCGCCTTCTCGAAGCAGGCGCTGCACAGCCGCGGGTTCTTGCGCGAGGGGCCGAATCCGACCCGGCCCATCACCCGCCCGCCGAGACCTCCGTACGGCGCTCGGCACACCGCGCACCGCGGGTCGCTGGGCAGGTGGCGCATCAACCGCACGAACATGCGGCCCCGATGGGACTCGAGAGCTTTGAAGAGGTCCTGATCGCCCGCGTCGCCCACGTGGCAAGTATGACCGCGGCGCCGGGTGCCGGCGCATCGCCAAAACGCGCGAGTTACGATTCCGCGCGGCTGGTCGACTAGAAAGAGGAGCAGCGGCATGAGGCAGGGGTTGCGTCGGACCGTTCAATTCAGCGTTGTCGTGGTGGCAGCGATGGCAGCGATGGCGCCTGTTGCGTGGGCGTCGATCAACCCCACGCTCGCGCTCGATCAGAGCGGCGGCACGGCCGCCGGCTCGACCGCCAACCTCGGGCTCGATCTCAAGTTCGCGCCCACCGGCACCGATTCGCCCGACGCGATGACGCTCGCTCTGCCGCCCGGCCTGCTGGCCAATGCCTCGATCAACGGCGGCGCGTGCCTGAAGACTGCGGACCTCACCGACAGCGCCTGCGAGGTCGGCAACGGGACCGTGACGGCGTTGGCCTACGGCACGATCCCGGTTACAACACCGGTCACCTTCGATCTCGTGCCGCCGCCTGCGGCCGGTGACCTCGCCGGCCTCGCTGTCAACAGCAGCGGCACGCAGATCGGCTCGACCGCCGAGATCAGGGTCCGTCCGTCAGGCGACCCGGCCGGCGTCGGGGTCACGATCAACTTCGTGCTGCCCAACTCGCTGTTCGGCGTGCCGATCTCGGTGTCGGAGATCAACAGCACTTTCGACGGGCTCCGGTATCCCACGAGCTGTCCGTCGACGCCGCAGCGCCTGACGGTCTCGGTCAACTCCTACGGCGACCCTTCGGTCCACACCGTGTCAGCGCCGCTTACGGTCACCGGCTGTTCGTCACTGTCGTTCTCACCGGTGTTCAGCGTCACCGCCGCCCGCGACAGCGGCGACCAGCAGGTGAAGCTGACAACCGTGATCAGCCAGGCGGCAACCGAGGCCCCGAGCAAATCGGTGACGCTCGCGTTCCCGGTGACGGTTCTGCAACCGAACGTCGTTTCGGTCGCCCTCCTGTGCCCCAACCTGTCGTCCGGTCACTGCACCCCGGTCGGCTCGGTCACCGCGACCTCGCCGCTCTACCCAAAGCCGCTGAGCGGGCAGGCGTACCTGACCGGCTCGATGACCGGGCTGATGCTCACGTTGACATTCCCGTCGCCGTTCCCGCTGACGCTCACCGGCACCGTCGACCTGGTCAAGAACGCGACCGTGTTCAACGGCCTGCCCGACATCCCGCTGACCGGGCTCAACGTGACTTTGAACTCAGGGGCCAACGGGCTGTTCCTCGCCCCGTGCGCGTTCCCGTCGGGCACGGCGACGGCGACGCTTACCAACCAGAACGGCGACAAGACCGTCAACGCACCGGCCAGGTTCACGGTTAGCGGTTGCCCGGCCGGTGGCGCCGGCGGTGGTTCCGGTGGCGGCAATGGGGGCGGCAACGGGTCGTCGGGCGGTGGCGCCACGGGCGGCGTAAAGATCACGCCCAGCTTCTCGGGCCTGACCAGCGGCCATGCCTCGCTGACCTTCGGTGTCAGCGTTGGCAAGCGCGCGGCCAAGCTTCGGGCCCTGACGGTCGAGTTGCCCGGAGGGTTGAGCTTCGCGGCCCGTCGGGCGGGCGGCAGGCTGAGGCTGTCGGGGGTCGCGCTGACCGGAGCGGCGGTCAAGTCGTTGACGCTTTCAAACGGCCATCTGGTGATCCGGCTGCAGTCTGCGGTTCGCCGCTTGACGGTGAGGCTCGGCCCGGCCGCGCTGAAGGAAAGCGCTGCGCTGAAGGCCAGGGCGAAGGCGAAGCGGCTACACAGCCTGGTGCTGACCGTGATCACCGAGAACACACACGGCAAGCACACGGCGATTCACGTGCGGACCAGCAAACTCGGGCTCTAGGCGATACGAGGAGGACCACCGCCATGCGGCAAGCAAACCTTCGGTACGCGGTGACGTTCGTCGCGGCGCTCTCGGGCATCGCGGCGCCCACGCTGGTGGTTGCGCCGCCGGCGGCCGCATCGATCGGCCCGACGATGAGCCTCAACCAGAGCGCCGGCAAGACCGCCGGCTCGACCGCGAACCTCGGGCTGGATCTGAAGTTCAACGAAACCGGGACCGACTCCCCGCACAACCTGACGATCAACCTCCCACCCGGGCTGCTGGCGAACGCATCGATCAACGGCGGCTCGTGTCTGAAGACCACCAACGTCAGCGGAAGCGCCTGCCAGGTCGGCAGCGGTACGGTCACCGCGAAGGCCGATCCGATTCCACCGTTGCTGCAACTGCCGGTGCCGCTGTCGGTGCCGGTCAGCTTCTATCTCGTGCCACCGCCCGCGCCGGGCGACCTCGCCGGCCTCGCCGTCGAGGGCCTCGGGATGCAGATCGGCTCGACCGGCGAGATCAAGATCCGGCCAAGCGGAGATCCCGCCGGCGTCGGCGTCAAGCTGGTCCTCGCGCTGCCGGACCAGCTCCCGCTCACGCTGCCGATTGTCGGATCAGTGCCCTTGGCGCAGATCTCCGTGGACGAGATCAACAGCACGTTCGACTCGCTGCGGTATCCCGCAACCTGCCCGTCGACGCCGGCGAACGTGACCGCAAGCGTCGACTCCTACAGCGACGCCACCGTGCACACCGTGACGGCGCCGCTGTCGGTCACGGGCTGCTCGTCGCTGCCGTATGCGCCAAAGTTCAACGTCACCGCCGTCCGAGACAGCGCGGATCGGCAGGTCAAGCTCGGCACGACGGTGACCCAGACCGCCGCGCAGGCGCCGAGCAGGTCGGTGTCGCTCGCGTTCCCCACGGCGACGCTCGCGCCCAACGTCGCGTCGATCAAGGCACTCTGCCTCAACCTTGCGTCTGGGACCTGTCCGACGGTGGGCTCGGTTACCGCAACATCGCCGCTGTACCCGACACCGCTGTCGGGCAAGGCCTACCTGACCGGCTCCTCCAGCGGGCTGTCGCTGACGCTGGTGTTCCCGTCGCCGTTCCCGCTGACGCTCAGCGGCGCGGTCGATCTGGTCAAGAACTCGGCGACGTTCAGCGGACTTCCTGACATCCCGCTGACGAATCTCGGGGTAACGCTGAGCGGCGGAGCGCAAGGGCTCTTCCTGTCGACCTGTCAGACGCCGTCGGGGACGGCGAAGGCGACGCTGACCGACCAGAACGCGGACAAGACCGTCACCGCTCCGGCCTCGTTTTCGGTGTCCGGCTGCCCGGGCTTCGGCGGCGGTGGCAGCGGCGGAGGCGGCGGAGGCGCCGGAGCGCCGGGCGACGGGAGCTCGAGCGGGAACGGCGGAAACGGCTCGACCAGCAAAGGCGTGACGGTGGGGGGCACCAACCTCAGCAGCGGAAAGCTCTCAGGCCTGGCGACGGGCCACGCCGCGCTCAGCTTCAGGCTCGCCGTGGCCCGGCATGCCGCCAAGATCCGGGCGCTGACGGTCGAGCTCCCACGCGGGCTGCGCTTCGTCGGCCACCGGCTGCGGGGCAAGCTGACCGTCTCCGGAGTGTCGCTCACGGGGGCTCGGATCAAGTCGTTGTCGCTCGCGCGCGGTCATCTCGTGATCACGCTGCGTTCCGCCGTCCGCCGGCTCACCGTCCATCTCGGCGCCGGCTCGCTGAGCGAGAGCTCGGCGCTGCGGTCGACGATCAAGCGGCTGCGGAGCCTGCTGGTGACGGTGATCGCCGAGAACACTGCCGGGAAGCGCACCACGATTCGCGTCCAGATTCACAACCTCGGGGTATGACTCCTCCATAGCGCCGTCGGAACGCTGACAGTTTCGGCGCCGATTGCGGCGTGGTTCGCAGGGGTCGGCGGCCGGTGGGCGAACTACTGATGAACTGCTTCAGCGACCGCGGTGAAAGGGCCCGCGGCTCGCCTTCGATGAGATTGCGCCGATTCGGTGTCTGCGTTGCGCGACACCGCTCACGGTGCTCATCCCTGTCTTGCTCGACCGTTCTCCATGGCTGCCGGCGACGCCGAAGAGACTGCTGCTGCGTACCTGTCAACGTGCGCCCGAGCCGCCCGATTGGGTCGGCGGCTTGCGACGGCCTCGATGCTCTCGACGGCGCTCGCGATCGCCGCGCTGCCCGATCCGCCGACGGCTCGTGCGCGCGCTCGGGATGGGTCGCCGTTCGCCAAGGTGCTGCGAGTCGGAAGCCGCGGGGCGGACGTGCGCACGCTTCAGCGCTGGCTGACCGACGTCGGGATCCCGACGTCGGCCGACGGGGTCTTCGGCCGGTTGACACGGCGGTCGGTCATTCGCTTTCAGCTCGCCGCGAAGTTGCGGCCGGTGAGCGGGACCGTCGGGGTCCGGACCGCTCGCACACTGAAGGCGTGGGTCTCGGGCGGTAGGACGATCGGGCGCGCGCGCGAGCGGCGACGAAGGCCGACCCGCTCGCCGTTGGGCAGGGTGCTCAGGGTCGGCAGCCGAGGTACGGCCGTGCGCACGCTCCAGCGCTGGCTGAGCGACGTCGGGATCCCGACCTCGGCCGACGGGGTCTTCGGGCTGCTGACGCGCCGTGCGGTCGTTCGCTTTCAGCTCGCCGCGGGGTTGCGGCCGGCCAGCGGGACCGTCGGGGTGCGGACCGCGGGTACGCTGAGGGCCTGGGTGTCGGCCGGTAGAACCGTCAGGCGATCCAGGCCCGCGTGGGCGTTCCCGCTGCGCCCGATCAGGCGAGTGCTGCCGCCGTCAACCTGGACCCTCGATCAGGGTGTCGACATCGGGACGGTCAACGACGCCTGCGGCTCGCGCGTGATCGAGGTCGCGATCACATCCGGCACAATCGTCGCGGAAGGGATCGACGGATTCGGTCCAGACGCACCGATCCTCAAGGTGGCCGGTGGGCCGTTGAAAGGACGCTACATCTACTACGGACACGCGCGCCCGGCGCTGGTAGCGGTCGGGACGCACGTCAGTGCCGGCGATCCGATCGCCGAGGTCGGCTGCGGTCTAGTCGGCATCTCGAATTCTCCGCACCTCGAAATCGGGATCAGCGTGCCGGGGGGCTTTCCGTGTTGCCCGAACCAGCTTCAAACCGCTTCGGAGATGTACGCGATCGTGCGGCGCCTGTACAACAGCACGCGGTGAGCGCGCGGTGCTGCACGAGTTGCTTCTAAGGCGATGAACATCGACGCGGTCTGGCACGATCTCGAGTGCAGCTCCTACCGCGAGGATCTCCCGCTGTGGCGGGAGTTGGCCGCCGGCGCCGGCGGCCGGGTGCTCGACGTCGGCGCGGGCACGGGACGGGTGACGCTCGACCTCGCCGCCCGCGGCGTTGAAGTTGTCGCGCTCGACGTGGCCGCGCCCCTGCTGGCAGCGCTCGGACACCGCACGGCCGGAATGCAGGTCACCGCGGTTCTGGCCGATGCTCGCTCGTTCGAGCTCGAGCGTCCGGTATCGCTGGTGATCGTGCCGATGCAGACGTTGCAGCTGCTGGGAGGACCGGCCGGGCGGGAGGGATTCATGCGCCGAGCGCGCGCAAACTTGGAGCCGGGCGGGCTGTTGGCGGCCGCGTTGGCCGACGCGCTCGATTGCTTTGACGAGGCGCACGCCCTACCGCCGCCGCCCGATGTTCGCGAGATCCTCGGAGTCCGCTATGCCAGTCAGCTGGTTGCGGTCGTCGATGACCGCGGGCGGGCAGCGATCCACCGACGGCGCGCGATCACCGGACCGGACGGTCGTTCCGAAGCGCAAGACGTCGTCGTGCACCTGGACCGCGTATCCGCGGCCGAGGTTGAGGCCGAGGGAACCCGGGCCGGTTTTCTCGCCGAGCCCCAGCGGTTCGTACCCCAGACCGAGGAGTACCTCGGGTCGACCGTGGTGGTCCTGCGCGCGCCGTGAACGGTGTCCGTGGTCTCGCTACGCGGGAGTTGCGCTTCCGAGCGCCGTTGAGATCTCGCCGATCGCGGCCCGCTCGGCGTCGCTGACGGCGACGTCCCCTTCGCGGTGCGCGTTGGCGACCTTCTCGGCCAAGGTCAGCACGAACTTCCTGTAGCTGTCGACCTCATCGGGCGCGGCCTTGCGCTCGAGCAGCTCAACGGCATCTCGCACGTGCTGCAGGGAGTGCTCCTTGAGCTCCTCGTACGAGTGGTAACGAGTGTGGTCGGTCTTGGGCTTCGCCGACACGATCTCGTCGAGCAGCTCGCTCTGGCCGTGCATCTTGCGCGCCTCGGCGTACGCCTTCGCGAGCGCGAACATCTCGCGAATCGTCCCGCCGTGCTGGGCGGTCACGACGACCAGCCCGGCGCTCGGCGGTGCCTCGAGCACGGCTTTCCATTCCTCCTCGGTGAAATCAGCCTTTCCCGTCATCGCTTCTGCCTCCGTGTTGTCGTAGGAAGTTGGACAGGCGATGAACGCTAGCCGAATGCTCGTTCGGAGCCTTCTATGAGAATTCTCTTTTGGTCCCGGACCTCGGGGTTTCTACGGATGCAGTGCGTGCGCTGCACCGACGAGAATGCCGACGCCGATGGCCGCAGTGTTCAATCTGAACCACCCGGCGCACACGCTGCACTGGCACTTCATCACGCTGTCGGTGTCGAACGTCGTAGTGATCGTCGTGATGCTGGTGGTGTTCGCGCTTGCGATCGCGCTGCCATTCCCGGGCTCTCGCAGGCGCGGTGCAGGCTGATGAGTGTTCCGGCTGATGACGCCGGCAGGCCTGAGAAGTCTTGGACCGTCGCGGTCCGAGAGCGCGCGCTCGAGTCGTGGCCGCCGGAAAGGCTCCTGCCCGACGGCCAGCCGTCGTACGTGTCGTCCTGGATCTACGTGTTCGGGGTGGTGTCGATTGCGTCGCTGGTGGTGATCATCGGCTCCGGCACAATCCTCTCGCTCAAAGGGCCGGCCTGGTGGCACTTCACCGGGATCGGTCATTTCTTCAACAGCATCCACCTGTGGTCGGTGGAGCTCTTCTTCTTCTTCATGGTGATCCACCTGTGGGGCAAGTACTGGATGGCGGCGTGGCGCGGCGGCCGCTCGCGTGTGTGGATCACCGGCGCGATCACATTCCTCGTGGCGATCCCGTGCGCGCTCACCGGATATGTGTCACAGCAGAACTTCGATGCGCAGTGGATCTCGACGCAGGCGAAGGACGCGATGAACTCGGTCGGAATCGGGGCATTCTTCAACCTGACGAACTTCGGCCAGATGTACAGCTATCACGTGCTGCTGCTGCCGGCGGCGGTCGTGGCACTCGTGATCGCCCACGTGTTGCTGGTGCGCAAACACGGCGTCGTGCCACCGTTCCCGCTGGCCGAAAGAGCGAGCACGCCGCCCGTCGCGGGACCATCGCAGGAAGATTCGCCGTGACCCGCGGCGAGCGTCGCCGACGCGAGGACGAGGCTGCTCGGAAATGGACGGGCGGCTACCGCTCATATGACCTGGTCAAGGAGTTCTGCATCGCCCTGGGCGTCGTCCTCGCGCTGACGGTGGTCCTCACGATCCTGTTCTCATCGCCTGACGAGAAGCCGAGCACGATTCAGCAATGGTCGCGCTCGGATCCGGTCGATTTCGTCACAACGGCGGTCAGTGAACTCGACGGCTCGAGCGGAACGGCCGGCTACGGACCGCCGTATAACCACAACTCCGACGGCCAGCACATGGCGTTCATCCACTTGCAGAAGTGGCTCGGGGTCAGCCATCCGATCGACACCGCCAAGGACTTCGTGATTGCGCCACTGCAAGCGATTCCGAGCCAGCCAGCGGTGCAAGCCGCGATCTCGACCTATCAGTCGGCGTCCACCAAGCAGCAGATGGCGTGGACCGATGCATATACGACGGCGCTGGGGAAGGCGAAGCCCGGCCCAGGCGCCACGCTCATAGTGCCGGCCGGCGACTACGGCCCGGTCCCGGTGATGATGAGCTCGCTGCTCAACGACGCGCAGGGCGGCGGACTCGACGGCTCGCTGCTGACCAGCAAGCAGTTCTACCAGACCGACTACACCAAGCCGCTGCTGTTCATGGCCGATGGCGCGGTGCTCGCGAACCGGGCGCAGGCCGACCATCTCCTCGGCAATCAGTGGGGGATGATGAATGAGACCGGCAGCTTCCCGGGACAGTCGTGGCTGTGGCTCTACACGCTCTGGTACCAGATCAAGCCATTCTCGACGTCGGCCAACGCGGACATCCTCGTGATGGCGGTGATGGGCGTGCTGAGCCTTGCGTTTGTGCTCGTCCCGTTCATCCCCGGTGTGCGCGACATCCCGCGCTGGATCCCGCTCTACAAGCTGATCTGGCGCGACCACTACCGCTCCGCCGCGTAGTTAGTGTTACGCGATGGCTGAAAGGAAAGCTGCAAAGAAGGGCACGCCGCAGTCCGCTAGGCGCACCGCCGGCAACCGCACCGCCGGCAACGCGGCCAAGGGATTCACGGCCGAGGAACGGGCCGCGATGAAGGAGCGCGCCCAGGAGCTGAAGGCGGCGGCGCGTCGCGGCTCGCGCGCGAGCAAGGCGGACGGCGAAAGCGATGTGCTCGCGAAGATCGCCGAGATGCCGGAGCCGGATCGCGCCATCGCCGAGCGGATCCATGCGATCGTCAAAGCCAGCGCGCCGGACCTAGCGCCGAGAACGTGGTACGGGATGCCCGCGTACGCCAAGGACGGCAATGTCGTCTGCTTCTTCCAAGGCGCTCACAAGTTCAAATCGAGGTACGCGACGTTGGGCTTCAGCGACAAGGCGAACCTCGACGAAGGCGACGATGTGGCCGACATCCTTCGCGCTGAAGGAGTTGACCGCAGCCCAGGAGGCAAAGATCGCCGCGCTCGTGAAGAGAGCTGTGAGCTGAGTCGCGGCCGGGCACGGGCGCCGCTCACGGCCGCGCCGAAACATAAGCTGACTACGATCGCACGGGCCGGAGCTCCGCATGTCCCGGATGCAGATCGTATTTGATAGAGTGGTTAATTAACCATCCTGTTATATGGCGCCCGACCAGCTCAGCCTCACGTTCGCCGCCCTCGCCGATCCGACACGCCGCTCGATTCTGACCCGCCTCGCCGAGGGCGACGCGACCGTGAATGAGCTCGCGGAACCATTCGCGGTGAGCCTGCCGGCGATCTCCCGCCACCTCAAGGTGCTCGAGCGCGCAGGGCTGATCGTCCGCAGCCGGGAGGCCCAATGGCGGCCCAGCCGGATGCAGGCCGAACCCCTCGACGTGGCGACGGAGTGGATGCAGTCACGCAAGCAGACGTGGGAGGCCCGGATGGATCGACTCGAAGCGCACCTACACGCGAAGGGACAGCAACATGAGTGACCCAACCCCCGCAACCGCCGCCGGTCAGGAAGTCCTCATCACGCGCATCATCGACGCGCCACGCGAGCGGGTGTTCAGGGCCTGGATTGACGCTGACGAGGTGGCGGCATGGTATGGCCCGGCGCACATGGAAGCACCGCGCGAGCGAATCCATATCGACGCGCGCGTCGGCGGTCGCTGGGAGCTGACAATGGTGCAGCGCGGCGGTGGTGGGGAGTTCACGATCGGCTACGACATCCTCGAGATCGTGGTACCAGCGCTGATCGTCATGCGCTCAGACCCGATGCCCCAGATGGGTATGCACGAGCCGACGATCGTTCGCGTCGAATTCCACGACGACGGCGCCAAGACGCGCGTTGAGCTGAGCGATGGTCCCTACCCCGCGGGTGGCGGACACGCCGAGGTAGGGTGGAGCGCCGCCTTGGACAAGCTGACGGAGCTCGTCGCACGCTAGGCCCTTGAAGTCCCCTGGCACGCCGGGTGCCGCGCGAGGAGGAGCGTCGCGACCGCGAGTTCAGCGGATCGAGAAGCCGGCGCGCGCTAGCTTGCCGTGAGCGCCGGCCGCGTCGCGCGCGCGGGCCACGAGGCGGTACCGGCCCGGATCCAGCTTGCGGCCGCCGATACGCCCCGTGAACATAAACCTGTTGGTTCCGGGCTTGCCGGTGATGCGGAAGCTGCCCGAGACGGCGGTCCATATTTCGCACCGCTTCGCGTTGCGGTGAGAGCGGCTACCGACGCGGCAGCGGCCGTTGATCTCACGTCCGGAACGTGACCGCTGAACGCTGAACGTGACCGTTGCGGTGGCGTCGAGACGGAACGTCACGGTCGCGCCACGGCCGCCTTTTCGCCGATCGCTCGGCCCTGACCTCGCGGCTCGGAATGCGGTGGGCGTGATCCTCAGCGCCGATACACCGGGCGCCGGGCGCGTCACGCGCAGCGCTGCGCTGACCGCAATCGAGCTGCCCGCGGCGTTGCCGGCCGTGACGCGACATGAGAGCCGGTGGCCGACGTCCGAGGCGCGCACCAGATAGGTCGCGCCGGCCGCGCGGGGCGCGCCGTCGCGCAGCCACTCGTACGCAAACGACGTCGCTGCGCTCCAGCCTCCGGGGGTGCATGTGAGCTTCGCGCCGGGGTGGGTGCCCCGTGGATCGCCGGGGCCGACGTATTGACGGGCGCGTGTGGCGCAGGTGGCGGTGGCTGGTGGTGGTGGTGCGCACCGCGGGTCGGTCGCGGTGTTGCCGTCCGGGTCGATCCGGTACACGTCGCCGTTGGCGATGTCTGCGGCATAGAGACGGCCGCTCGCATCGAGTCCGAAGCTCGAGAGGTTGCCAATCTGCGGCCCGAGCCCTACCGAAGCCGACGCCGACGGCTGGGCGAGCTGCACCATGCGCAACCCGGGAGTACCGAGGTCGCCGTACACGTAGCAGCCGTCGAGCGACGGCAGCGTCGGATCGTGCATCACGTAGCCGCCGATGATCCCGTCGCCGCAGAACGGGGCGCCGTCGCAGTTCTGCGGGTGCGGGTACGTCAGCACCGGGAACACGACCGGCGAGGGGAGCGGGGTGCACTCCGACGCCGGCGCGAGGGGGTCGAGCTCCAACCCCTCATAGCAGGGCCAGCCGTAGTTGGCGCCGACGTTCTGGCCGGGGTGAGCGAAGTCGATCTCCTCTTCCGCCCCCTGGCCGACGTCCGCGATCACCATGTCGCCCGTCGCGCTGTCGAACGAGAACCGCCACGGGTTGCGCAGCCCGTAGGCCCAGATCTCCGGGCAGTTTGTCGATCCGCTGCTCGGTCCCCCCGAGCACTCCGGCCCACCACTGAACGGGTTGCCGGCCGGGATCGAATACCCGTTGCTCTGCGGCGAGATGCGCAGGATCTTCCCGAGCAAGGTGGACTTGTGCTGAGCGTTTTGCTCGGTGTCATTGCCGCCGCCGCCGTCGCCCACCGAGACGTAGAGATCGCCATCGGGGCCGAACTGGAGCTGGCCGCCGTTGTGGTTGCTCTGGTTCGGATGCGGGATCGTGATCAGGACCGTCTCGGAGCCCGCGTTGGCCGTATCTCCGCCGGGGTTGGCGGTGAACTCGCTGACCCGCTCGTTACAGCCGGGCGGATTGGGGCAGTTCTGGCTCGTGTAGTACAGATAGAACCTACCGCTCGTCGCGTAATCGGGCGAGAACGCCATCGACAGCAGCCCCTGCTCGCCGCCGGTGAACGTGACCTTGCTCGAGATGTCCAGGAACGTCGTCGGCTGACCGCCGTCCTTGATCAGCTTGATCTGTCCGGACTGCTGGACCACGAACAGCCGATGCGTGTCGCTGGGCGGGGCCGCGATGTAGGTGGGGGCGCTGAAGCTTCCGACCATCGTTGCCGTTACGCCCGCGGACGCCGACGCCGGGCCGAGAACCCCGATCAGGATGGCGAGACGGAGCGCGCGGCCCAACACTCCCGGGACCCTAGCGTCTCCACCACCGCCGGAGCGCGAGCCCGAGGCTTGCGCGCCGGACTGTCAGGCTGTTCAAATACGCCCTCACAGCAATCAGACCGAAGGAGAGACCATGTCGGTAATCGTGACGTTGTCGATGACGGGCGACGCGAAGAAACTCGAGGAGCGCGCCGGGAGCGATCCCGCTGGAATGCAGGCGATTATTGACTCAGCGAAGGCTCATGGGCTGATCGCGCATCGGTTCTACGGAACTGACGCCGGGGAGATCATGGTCCTCGACGAGTGGCCCGATGAGCAGAGCTTCCTGTCGTTCTTCGAAGCGAACAGCGAGGGCATCGGCCCTCTGATGCAGGCTGCCGGCGTGACATCCGAGCCTCAGCCCAAGTTCTGGCACAAGCTCGAGACCCACGACGAGTACGGCTGGGACGGCTAGGTCAGCTGTAGTGCTTTCGCCACAGCCCGAGAATCCAGCGCCGCGGCTGGTCGAGGTTGTCGCGGCGTTCTCCCTCGCAACGGATCTCGGGCTGGGGCAGCCGATGGAGCATGGCTTGCGTTCGTGCTTGATCGCGACCCGCCTTGCGGACACGCTCGACCTCGGCGAGGACGAGCGGTCGTGCATCTACTGGGTGACGCTGCTGGCGATGGTCGGCTGCACTGCCGATTCACACGAGATGTCCGAGCTGTTCGACGATGACATCGAACTCCGGCGAGGGGTCTATGACGTCGGCCCGTCGCAGTTCGCGATGCCCCGTTATCTTCTCGCGCGGGCTGGATCGGATGGCGGCCCCGTCCGGCGAGCCCGCGTCGCCTCTTCGCTGATGCTGAGTGGGATGCGTGCCGTGATGGAAGGATTCGTCGCCGACTGCCGGATCACCGGCCGCTTCGCGGATCGGTTGGGCTTCGGCCAGACCGTGAGCGGCGCCCTTGAGCAGAAGTTCGCGCGGTGGGACGGCAAGGGCGTCCCACGTGGGCTGGCCGGGCAGGACATCGCGCTCGCGGCACGGATACTCGGGATGTCCTGGAGGCTGGAGGCCGAGCATCGGGTTCGTGGCGTCGATGCGGCGGTCACGTTGATCAACCGCCACGCCGGAGCCACGCTCGATCCCGACCTGGTCTCGGCGGTCGCACCGGCCGTGCCAGAGGTCCTCGAAGGGCTCGAGCAGGATTGCTGGCAGGCGGTGGTCGCGGCGGAGCCGGCGCGGCCGCGTCTGACGGGAGAGGCTTTCGATTCAGCCCTCGAGGCGCTGGGCGACTTCGCCGACCTCAAGTCCCCGTGGTTCACCGGCCACTCGCGAGCAGTCGCCGAGCTCGCGGAAGCCGCCGCCTGGCGCGTCGGGCTGGCGGACCCGGACGTGACCAATCTGCGCCACGCAGCGTTGCTGCATTCGGTCGGGCGCACGGGTGTCCCGAACACGATCTGGGACAAGAAGGACACTCTGTCAGTCGCCGAGCGCGAGCGAATGCAGCTCTACCCGTACTTGACGGACCGCATCCTTCGGCACGGTCGTCTCGCCCAGCTGGCCGACGTCGCGTCCGCGAGCCAGGAGCGCCTCGATGGAAGCGGCTACGCGCGGGGCCTCTCCGGCGCCGCGATTCCCGTAGCAGCGCGGATGCTGGCCGCCGCCGACGTCTACCAGGCGCTATGCGAGGCGCGACCGCATCGACCCGCCACCCCGCCCAAGGATGCGGCAAAGCAGGTGCGCGACGAAGTCCGAGACGGCCGACTCGACGCGGAGGCAACGGAGGCGGTCCTCGCCGTGGCCGGCCACCGGCCCCAGCGGCGACGCAGCGCTCCGGCCGATCTGACCGCACGGGAGGTGGAGGTCCTGCGGCTGATCGCGCGGGGACAAACCTCGGCACAGACGGCTCGCGAGCTGGGAATCCAGACGAAGACAGTGGGCGCCCACGTCGAGCACATCTACGCCAAGATCGGTGCCTCGAACCGGTCGGTCGCCACGCTGTTCGCGATGCAGCATGGTCTTGTCTAGTACGACCTCACGCGAGTAGCGAGTCCAAACATAGGGAGTTCTCCCGATGCAAGCCGCTGCGCAACACGCGAGCTTGTGCGTCCCAGAAACGGCAACGACCGAGGGACAGGGTGGCGAGCAGTTTGCGGACACGGGGGTGGCGTATCGCTTGCAGGCGCGGGCTATCGGTCGTCGTCGCGTGCGCAATTGTCGGCACGTTGGCGCCGGTCGCGTCGGGAGCGACCACGTTCCGTCCGCGGATCGGCAGGCTGTTGGGCCTGATCCCGGCGGACCCCAACCAGGCCGTCGACGCCGGGCCGCTCCAGCCGGTCAACTATCTCGGCGGCAAGACGATGTCGGGCGGTGTGACGGTCCACACGATCTTCTGGACGGGCGGGAGCAATCCGTTCTTCGGGCAGCCGAGTGGGGCGCCGCACGACTACATCGGGATGATCCAGCAGTTCTTCGTCGACGTCGCCCACGACAGCACCGGCGCCTCGGGCGGCGGCTGCACGCCGAGCGCGTGTAACTCCTTCACCGTGCTGCCGCAGTTCGGCGAGGGCACGGACCCGGGCCACGTCACTCCGGGCGGCTACAGCATCAGCTACGACCCGACAAGCGATTCGCTCGTCGATGCGAGCCCGTACCCGTCCAAAGCCCAGCAGTGCGCCTCCTACAACGAAGTCGCCGTCTGCGTTACCGACACCCAGGTCCAGGCTGAGATAGACCGCGTGGTCCAGAGCACTCCCGGACAGCCGGCCGGTCTGCACAACGTGTGGTTCGTGTTCCTACCGCCCGGGGTCGACGAATGCGCCGGCCCGAACGATTGCGCCACGAACGCCTATGCCGCCTACCACACGTGGATCCAGCACGGCAGCGAATCGACCGTCTACGCGATCGTGCCAGACCCGTTCGTCTACCTCGAGCGCGCTCCCGGCCGTGACCCGGAGGGATTTCCCGATGCCGAGGCAGCGATCGCCACCGCCGCCCACGAGACGGCCGAGGCGATCAGCGACCCTGTCGACAACGGCTGGTATGACCCGGCCGGCTTCGAGATCGGGGACAAGTGCCAGCAACCCCAGCTCGGGACGCCGCTCGGCTACGCGCCCGACGGATCGCCTTACAACCAGGTCATCAACGGCCACGAGTACCTGTTCCAGGAGATGTGGGCCAACGCCGACAACGGCGGCAACCCCGATTGTGTCCAGGCGACAACCGACACCAGCAGCCCCCTACCTCTGCCGCAAGTCCAGCTGACGCAGTTCAGCTCGACGGTCAGCGGCAACACCGAGAACAACACCGCCGGGATCGCCGTCAGCGTCAGCCTGATCCGTGCCGACCAGAACGGCAGCCCCGTTACCGTCGGGCACGCCGCGACGACCACCGCCGCGGACGGCAGCTGGTCGGTGTCGCTCGCCCCGCACGCGGTCGGCGATGACCGCGACGAGATCGACGTCGACTACTCCGGCGCCGGCGCTCCGACCCCCGGCCATCACGTGATCCTGACCGGCAACAGCCCCGACTCCGTCTTCGGCTGGAATGGCTGGTTCCTGCTCGACAACGGCACCTCTCTCACCAATCAGGCGGGGCTCGGAGGGCCGTCGCTGACGTTCCTCGGATGCGACGGCGAGGGTCTGATCACCTCGCCGCTGACCTCGTCGCCACTGTCGGACTTCTGCGACTTCTTCGCCTTTGCCGCGACCGAGCCGGTACCCGGTGCCGTCGGGCCGGCGGTCCCCGCGACGGTCAGCATCACGCACAACCCGGTCTGGCGACCCGGTGCGGCGGTGCCGAACCCGGGCGGCGACCTCGTCACGCTGACGGCTCCCGTCGGTGAGGCGGACTCGGTCAGCTCCGCGTTCGGGATGGAGGAGTTCATGGCGGAGTTCGGAATCCCGGGCGTCCCCGGCGGGTTCCCGTCGTGCACCGCCGACCTGGCCGCGCAGACCGTCAGCTGCACCGGGCTCGTGCCGGGCGCGCGCTACACGATCGACGACGGCGCCGACAGCGCCACCACGACGGCGGATCCGTCGGGTACCGTCACGAGCGCCGTGTCGCTGAAAGGCGGCGACCGCGTCACTCTGTCAAACGGATCGCGGACGCTGACGACGCTTCACGTCGCCGATCTGCGCGTCAGCATCGACGACGCCGATCCCGGCGCTGTCGCGAGCGGGACATGCGAGCCTGACGCCTACTACGGAGCGCCGCTGACGGTGCCGCCGCTGCCGCCCCTGCCCGGCTACGTCGCGCTCGGCGGCGGCGCGGCGCTGAGCGGCCAGACCTGCCCCGCGAGCGGCGACGCGAGCGGGCTGCCGACCAGCGTGATCGCGCAGACCGACGAGCTCAGCGGCGGACTGACGCAGACCG
The DNA here is from genome assembly GCA_963809685.1 of uncultured Solirubrobacterales bacterium. Taxonomy (GTDB): domain Bacteria; phylum Actinomycetota; class Thermoleophilia; order Solirubrobacterales; family Solirubrobacteraceae; genus Palsa-465. The sequence goes on from CAWEKN010000013.1 coordinate 143,190, forward strand.
AGGTGCCCGACGTCGCGAGAACCTCGCCGCTCGCAGGAGAGACGGTCTACGGCGCCTTCACGGCGCTCGCGGCGTCAAGCGATTCGAGCTCGGCGATCGCCGTCAGCATCGCCGGCGCGGCAGGCGGGGCACCCGTGTTCACGGCGGCCCACGCCACCGGCGGCGTTGACGTACCGGCGCTTGACCCCGGCAGCTACACGGCGACCTGGACACTGAGCGACGGCAACGGCGACACGCGAACGCTGCGCACCCGGTTCGTCTCCCAGCCCGGACAGCAGGGCCCACAGGGACCGCAGGGCCGGCAAGGTCCGCAGGGATCGCAAGGGCCGCAAGGTTCCCAAGGGACCCAGGGCCCGGCGGGGCCGCAAGGGCCCCAGGGCCCGGCCGGTCGCCAGCCGCGAGTCAGCTGCAGTCTCACCGGAACGCACCTTCGGATGATCCGCTGCACGGTGAGGTTCGCCCCGGGCGCGAGCGACATCAGCGGCGCGCTGGTGATCAGGATCACGCGTGGTGTCAAGGTCGCTGCGCTCGGTCATGGCCGGCTCGAGCACGGGGCCGCGACGATCACGATGCGCCGGCTGGGACACGCGCGCCACGGCCGTTGGCGGGTGACGCTCGTCCTCGGACCGGGCGGCGCCCGGACGTACACGCTGCCAGTGCGGGTGGGTCATGCGTAGAGCGGCCGTCGCGCTCGTGGCCACGTGCGTGCTCGCGGGCGCGCCGCTGGCGGCGGCATCGGCGGCGCCCAGCTTCCGCCCGCGGATCGGCAACGCACTTGGCCTGATTCCGCTCTACGCCGGCCAGGTCTCCGGCAGCGGCCCGCTGCAACCGGTCGACTACCACGGAGGCGAGATCATGTCCGGCGGGGTCACGATCCACACGATCTTCTGGACCGGCGGCACGAACCAGTTCGAGGGGCAGCCGAGCGGGGCGCCCCACGACTACGTCGGGATGATCCAGCAGTTCCTCAGCGACGTCGCGCACGACAGCACCGCGACGGCCGGTGGCACGTGCACGAACAGCGCGTGCGACTCGTTCACGGTGCTACCGCAGTTCGCCTCGGGCACCACCCCGGCCAGCGTCACCTTGGGGGAGAACAGCATCGTCTACGACCCGGCGACCGACTCGACCGTCGACACCAACCCCTACCCAGCCAAGGCAGACCAGTGCGCCTCGCCGGGTAACACAGCGGTTTGTGTCACCGAAGACCAGGTGCGGGAACAGATCAACAGCGTCGTGCAGAGCACGCCGGGGCAGCCGCGCGGCCTGCACGACCTCTGGTTCGTGTACCTGCCGCCAGATGTCGACGAATGCGCCGTCGTCGGATATTGCGCCACGAACGTCTTCGGCGGGTATCACTCGTGGATCGAGAACGGGACGACGACGGTCTTCGCGATCGTTCCCGACCCGATCGTCTTCTCCCAGCGCACAAACGGTCGCGACCCCGAGGGGTTCCCGGACGCAGAGCGAGCGATCGACGTCACCGCACACGAGACCGCCGAGGCGATCACCGACCCCAGCGGGGCCGGCGGCTGGTACGACCCGGAGGGGTTCGAGATCGGGGACAAGTGCGAATTCGGACCGCAGCGAGGCACGCCGCTCGGCTTTGCGACGAATGGCGCCCCGTACAACCAGGTGATCAACGGCCACCAGTACCTGACCCAGGAGATGTGGGCCAACGCCGACAACAACGGCTACCCCGACTGCGTCCAGGCGACGAGTGACACCAACACCCCGTTGCCGCTGCCGCAGGTACATCTGACCCAGTTCAGCCCGATCGTCGCCGGCAACACCGAGAACAACACACCCGGGATCGGCGTGCGCGTGAGCCTGCTGCGCGCTGCCCAGAACGGCAACCCGGTGACCGTCGCACAGGCCTCGACGACGACCGCCGGTGATGGCAGCTGGTCGGTGTCGCTCGCCCCCTACGCGGTCGGCGATGACCGCGACGAAATCGACATCGACTACTCGGGGGTTGGGGCGCCGACGCCGAACCACCAGCCGATCATGACCGGAAACAGCCAGACCTCTGACTCCGGCTGGACCGGGTGGTACTACCTCGACAACGGCAACCTGCTCACGAACGCGCCCAGCCGCGGTGGGCCGTCGTTGTCGGTCGTCGGATGCGCGGCGGCGGGCTCGATCACGTCGTCGATCACGACCAGGCCGCTGTCCGCCTTCTGCGACGGCGCAACCGGCGTGGCGACCGAGACACTGGGCGGACCCGTCGACGGCGATACGTCGGTGACGGTCAGCTCGACCGACAACCGCGGCTGGCAGCCGCCGCCCGCGGCGGTGCCGAACCCGAACGGGAATCTGATCACGCTTACCGTTCCCGTCGGCGAAGCGGATGCGGTCAGCTCGGCTTTGGGCATGCAGCTGCACCTTGCCGACGTCGGCCTCCCGCCCGTGATGACCGGCTTGCCGTCGTGCACCGCCGACCTGGCCGCGCAAGCGGTCACGTGCAACGGGCTCGTGCCGAGCGAGAGCTACACGATCGCCGACGGCAACCAGAGCGCCAGCGCGCCGGCCGACGCCACCGGCAGCATGACGAGCCAGGTCCAGCTGCAGGGCGGCGATTCCGTCACTCTCTCGAACGGGCTGCGGACGCTGACGACGCTGCGCGTCGCCCATCTGCGCGTCAGCATCGACGACGGCAACCCCGGCGCCGTTGCCGGTGGAAGCTGCGAGCCCCACCAGTACTACGGCGCTCCGATCGCGGAACCGCCGCTGCCTGGCGCGCCGGGGGCGAGCGGCGGGGTGGCGCTGACCGGCCAGATCTGCCCCGCGAGCGGCGACGCGAGCGGCATGCCGACCGGCACGAGTGCGCAGACCGACGAGCTCAGCGGCGGGCTGACCCAGACCGAGGTGCCGGACGTCAGCGACACCGTGCCGATGGCCGGCGAGACGGTGTACGGCGCGTTCACGGCGCTCGCCGAATCGACCGACTCGAGCTCACCGGTCGCCGTCAGCATCTCGCGGGCATCCGGCGGCCCACCCGTATTCAGCGCCGCCAACGTCGACACCGCGGGCGGCGCCCTGATCCCCGGCCTGGCCCGCGGCACGTACAAAGCGACCTGGACGCTGCGCGACGCAAACGGCGACACGCGGATCCGCACCACTCGCTTCGTCTACGAGCCCGGCGACCCCGGACCGAGTGGAACCGCGGGGACCGGCGGATCGGCCGGTGCCGGCGGTCCGTTGGGGCCGCAGGGGTCGGCCGGAGCCCAGGGGCCCCAGGGTCCGCCAGGCACGACGCCGCGGGTCACATGCAGGCTCACCGGCAAGCATCACCGGGCGATCACGTGCAAGGTCAGCTTCCGGTTCTCGGCGAAGGACCTCAGCGGCACCGTGCTGGTCAGCATCGCCCGAGGCGCCCGGGTGGCCGGGCTCGGCCACGCCCGGCTGAAGCACGGTGCGGCCACGATCACGATGCGCGAGCTGGGAGACGCGCGGCGAGGCGCGTGGCAGGTGACGCTCGTGGTCCTGAGTGGCAGGCACAGCGCGCGCACGTTCATTCTGCGCCTGCGGGTGCGTCATGCGTAGCCGCCTTGCTGTCGCAATCGCGTGTGCGCTTGTCAGCCTGGTTGCGGCCGCGGCCGCGCAGGCGACCGCGCTGCACCCGCGGATCGCCGGCGCGCTCGGGATCGTCCCGGCGTCGGGCAGCCAGCTTCCGGCCACCGGACAGCTGACATCGGTCGATTATCACGGCGGCCCGATCATGTCGGGCGGAGTCACCGTCCACACGATCTTCTGGACCGGAGGCACCAACCAGTTCGAGGGGCAGCCGAGCGGGGCCACCAACGACTACGCCGGGCTGATCCAGCAGTTCTTCGCCGATGTCGCACACGACAGCACCGGGACGTCCGGCGCCACCTGCACGACCAGCGCCTGCAACGCGTTCACGGTCCTGCCTCAGTTCGCGCAGGGCGCGACACCCGGGCACGTAACGCCGGGCGACAACAGCATCAGCTACGCCCCGGCGAGCGACTCGATCGTCGACACCAACCCCTACCCGCCCAAGCCACAGCAGTGCGCGTCGGCGAACGACGCGGCGGTCTGCATCACCGACGGCCAGGTCAAAGCCGAGATCGACCGCATCGTCCGGCTGACCAACGGGCAGCCGCGCGGGTTGCACAACCTCTGGTACGTGCTGCTGCCGCCAGACGTCGACGAATGCATCGTCGCCGGTGTCTGCGCGTCGGACGGCGTCGGCGGATACCACAGCTGGTTCGACGACGGCAACGGCACTGGAGTGACGATCTTCGCCGTCAGCCCCGACCCGCTGCTCTTCCAGACCGCTCCCACGGGCCTCTACCCGGGGGACTTCACAAATGCGGGGTTTGCGATCGAGGTAGCCGCCCACGAGACCATCGAGGCGATGACCGACCCTGTCGGGACCGGCTGGTATGACCCGAACTGGAGCGAGATCGGCGACAAGTGCGAGTTCAACCCGCAGTACGGCACGCCGCTCGGCAGCGCGTCCAACGGGGCGCCGTACAACCAGGTGATCAACGGCCACCAGTATCTGATCCAGGAGATGTGGAGCAACGCCGACGTGAACGGCAACCCCGACTGCGTCCAGGCGACGACCAACACGAGCAATCCGCTGCCATTGCCCCAAGTCGATCTCACACAGTTCAGCCCGACCGTCAGCGGCAACACGGAGAACGGCACCGCCGGGATCGGTGTGCAGGTGAGCCTCCTGCGCGCCGGCCAGAACGGCAACCCGGTGACCGTCGCCCAGGTCTCGACTAGCACCGCGGCCGATGGCAGCTGGTCGGTGTCGCTGGCTCCGCACGCGGTCGGCGATGACCGAGACGAGATCGATGTCGACTACTCGGGCGCCGGCGCGCCGACGCCGAACCACCAGGTGATCCTGACCGGAAACGGCTTCAACTTCTTCGCTGGCTGGTCGGGGTGGTATCTGGTCGACAACAGCAGCTCCATCACCAACCAGGCAAGCCTCGGCGGGCCGTCGCTGTCGGTCGGTTGGTGCTTCCCCGCGGGATTCCTGTTCTCATCTGTGACCTCACAACCGCTCAGCGGGTTCTGCGACACACGCACATTCGTTGCGAGCGAGCCGTTGAGCGCTCCCGTCGGCCCGAACAAGGCAGTCAGCTGGAGCTCGACCGACAACCGGGCATGGGCCCCGCCGCAGGCACCGACGCCGAACATCGCCGGCGGCCTCGTGACGCTGAAAGCCCCGGTGGGCGAGGCGGACTCCGTCAGCTCCGCGTTCGGTGCAGAGCAGCTGTTCGCCGAGATCGGGAGCCCGTTCACCCCTGGCGGATTCCCGTCGTGCACAGCCGATCTGACCGCTCAGGCGGTTACGTGCGCCGGTCTCGTGCCCGGTGAGACCTACACGCTCACCGACGGCGCTCAGAAGCGCACGGCGACGGCCGACGGTACGGGCAGCGCCACCAGCCCGATGTCGCTCGAGGGCGGCGACAGCGTCGGCCTGTCAAACGGGTTCCGGACCCTGACGACGCTGACCGTCGCGCATCTGCGCGTCAACATCGACGCGGGGAACTCGAGCGCGATCGCGAATGGGACGTGCGAGCCGAACGAGTACTACGGGGCGCCGGTGAGCGGCTTGCCGGTCACGGCGCAGCCGGGGCTGCCCTCGGACGTCGCCGGAGGCGCGGCCCTGACCGGCGTGATCTGCCCGGGGAGCGGTGACGCGACCGGACTCCCGACCGACGAGATCGCGCAGACCGACGAGCTCAGCGGAGGTTCGACGCAGGTCCAGCTGCCGACTGTCGCGGACACGTCGCCAATGGCCGGTGAGACCGTGCACGGGGACTTCACCGTGCTCGCCGAGTCGACCGGCGCGGCGTTGCCGATCGCCGTAACCATCGCCCCGGTGACCGGCGGCCCACCCGTCTTCACCGCGACGGATGCCGACACTGCCGACGGCGCGCAGGTTCCCGCATTGGCCGTCGGCGCCTACCGCGCAACCTGGACCGTGAGCGATGCCAACGGCGATACGCGGTCCGTGACCACGCAGTTCACGGACGGACCAGCACTCCACGGGCCGGCCGGCACGACGGGCGTCACGGGCACGACGGGCGCCGCCGGGGCCACGGGCGCTCGCGGCGAACAGGGTCCGCAAGGGCCCCAGGGTCCTCCCGGGTCGTTGCCGAAAGTGAGCTGCAAGCTGACGGGCAAGCACCGGCGGCAGGTCCAGTGCACGGTGAGCTTCCCGCGGACGGCTCAGCAGACCGGCACGATTCTGATCAGCATCAACCGGGGCGCGCGGGTGGCCGCACTCGGCCACGGTCGACTCCGGCACGGTGCCGCCAGGGTCACTATGCGCGAGCTGCGCCGGCTTGGCAAACGGCCCTGGCAGGTCACGCTCGTGGTCGCGCGCGCGCGCCACCGAACGCTGACATTCACGCTGCCCCTACGCGCGTGACTTATGCCAGCCGCGGGCGCAGCGGGTAGCGCCAGTGACGGCGGCGGCGGCCCGTCAGCGCAGTCGCGCTGCGTCGCAACAGCTCAACCGCATCGGACGTGAGGACGAACGGGTTGGCTACCACTCGTCCATCGTCCAGCGACAGAGCCGCGACGACGTCGGCGTCGATCGTCGCGACCAGAATCTCGCCTGCTAGCTCCGGTGCATCGTCCAGCTGGGCGAGGCGCCGCAGCGTCCCGGCCTCGTCGGGATAGCCAAACCGCACCGCCGCACCGGTTCTCGCCCTCTGGACGGGGGCCGTGCTGTGCCTGCGCCGCAGGCCCGCCCGACCGGCTCCACGTCCGTTTGCGGCCCGGTGGAGGTCCGCGATGTGCTCGCTCGCGGCCAATGCATTCAATGACGTTGCCATGATCGTGCTCCTCATACTCGACTAAGCAGATCATGGCCCTAAGACCCGGCGCCCACATCGGGCATGTGCAGCGACTTTCGGTCCTACACCCCTTACGCGGGAGAGGCTCGGACCTCAGCTGTGCTGTTGTCCGGCTGCGGGGGCCGTTCGTCTAGCAGCTCAGGTCAGCGCGGCGCCAGCCATATACGGTCAGGTCTCACGCGCCTGGCGCGCGGTACTCCACTGACCGCTTGACCGCGCGGTCCACCTCCTCGGGCGTCAGAAGCACGACCGTTCTCGTGGCGACCGCGCCGGACGAGTTCACGGCGATTGCCATTGCCGCCGCGCTTTCGTTGTCCGGGAAGTCCGCGATCACATAGACATCCTGATCGCCGAACCCGAAGAAGAAGCTGTCGAGGCGTCCGCCGACGCTCTCTACCGCCTTCGTCACCGCCTCTCTGCGGGCGGTCCCGCCCTCCGACTGGACCCCCTTGACGCCCGCCGTTGTGAGCGAAGCCTCGATCAGGAACTTGGACATGCGTACACCCCCGAAGGTTTGATGGTGTCGGCGACTCTCCCACTCAGGGCCTGGGAAATCAACGGTTCGTTCGCCGAACCTGATTTCGCCGGGCAGCGGACCGACTCAGCCGGAGTGTTGGATCTCGATCGACGCGGCGGCGTCGCGACGTTGTAGATTGCCGTGCGGAACCTTGCCGCGCCTCAGCCGTTTTCAAGTGCGATGAGCGTCACGACGCTGGCTCGTGAGCGTGCGCTTCCGGGGAAGAGCGTCCGGCTTCCCCAGGCGATAATGGTGGGCCTGCTCTGCCTGGTGATTGCGGGCGTAGCTGATGCGCTGCTTCGGCACGAGAAGGGGATCAGCGGTGACGAGCCGTTCTATGTTCGGATGGCCACCCATCCCGGCGCCCCGCACAGCTTTCCCTATGCCTATCGAATCGCTGTTCCGTGGCTCGTGCACGCCCTGCCTTTCTCGCAGGCCGTCTCATTCCAGCTCCAAGCCTTGGTGCTGATTGCCGCCAGCGGCGCCGCCTTGTACGTGTTGATGCGAGAGTTCGGCATCCCCGTGTGGCTGGCGTGTGCCCTGGCTGTTGGGTTTGCCGTTTCGCCGACGCTCCTGGTCGCGTTGCTTCGGCACGGCCGGAGTGTCGATCCGGCGACGATCTTGGTGATGATCCTCGGCTGCTTGTTCATCGTGCGCCGCCAAAAGGTCGCACTGGCGGTGACGCTGCTGATCGGGGTTGCGGTGAAGGAAACGAGCCTCTTTCTGATCCCGTTCGCGTATGCAGTCTGGGCACAGCGACCGGTCGACCGCGACGCGCTGCGCGATGTCGCCCTCGTTTCGGTCGCTCCCATCGCCGGCTACATCGCGGTCCGGATGTCAATCTCCGCGATCGGAAGCCAGTACACGCCTGAGTTCACAGGCTCGTTCCTTCACGTCCGGCTAGACGTACTGCGCCAAGCCTTCTCCGGGACCGAACCTCGGCGGCTGGCGTACACCTACGGCCCGTTATGGATCGCCGCGCCGTTGGCGCTCCTCAGTGTCCCGTTCGCCCGGCGCGGGCTCGTCCTCGTCGCCGTGTGCGTGCTCGCTATGACGGTGTCGTACGACTCGCCACGGATCATCTTCCTTGCCGCCCCGGTGTTCTACGTTGCAGCCGCACTTGCCGTCCAGCACCGCCGACGGCTGGCGCTGGCGACCGTCATCGCGCTGCTCGCCGTGGATCTAGGCTACGCGGTGTACATGCAGGCGTACGGCGTCCAGCACGGGCTCGACAACAACGGGACTAGCCCAATCGTCGCCTACTGATACGGCACACTGGGGCGCTCCCGGGCCGGTGGCCCGTTCTACGACGCAGGTCAGATCGCCGCGCACTGAGGCCTACGACGGTGTCGCGATCAGCGCCGTGATTGGTACAGGTACGCGAAAGATGGGTGATTCTCCCGATGATCGGGACGCACCCCGGTCTTACGGTTGGACTCACACACGAGTTCACCTCTCACGAAGGAGCCGGCATGTTCACGACCACCGTCAAGCGCATCGTCCTCACCGCGACCGCCGTGCTCGTCACCGCCGCCGCCCCGTCAGCCGCGCTCGCCGATTTCAGCTTCACGAAGCACATCGACAAGTCGAGCCCAACGATCTACCAGAACGCCGGCAGCAGCACGTCGACGGCTCCCCCGCCGCCCGCCAAGTGATCGACTCCACGACTCGCCCGCCCGACGAATTTACTGCCCTCGGCGCTCGTGTCACGGCTCAGCCACTGAGGCTCACGGCGTGAAACTCAATGCGATAGACGAGCGTGTCCTCTTCAATCGGCCCGGCGTGCGCGGCGCGCTGGCGTAGCGTCTCGCGGTCGGGCTCGCCGGCTCGTCGGACGTCCTTCCCGGTGATCGCGGCGAACGGGACGAGCTCGATGGAGTCGACCTCGATCTCGCCAAGGCCGACCCGGTAGCGACCGCCCTGCTTGACCCGTGGCTGCTTCCACAGTCGGACCGAGAGCGTGATGTCTCCGGCCAGAACGTCGCTGCGCAACTCGCGGCTGAACTCCATGCTCGGGACGCTAGCTTGTGATGCCCGTCCTCGCGCCGACGAGTGTGAAGGAGTCGTGAGGTCCGGCTTCGATCAGCAGCCCACTCGTGAGCGCGCGGCGCCCCAGCCGGCCACGACGCGTTATCCAATGTGATCCCATCGTTATCCGGCCGTGCGACCGTCGCCGCCATGGGCTGGAGACAGACGGACATCGATGCGCAACTCGTGGCGTGGCTCGTGAGTCGTGCTGCCGCGCGCAACACAGCGGACGTCACGTCCGTCAGGACCGATGAACCGGAAGAACAGGCCGGCGACGCTCGCCACGACGCGGACTTGACCCGTCCCGCCGGCCGTCCCGCCGGCCGTCGCGGCGACCGCGAGTCGGTGCCGAACCGGGTTAGAGGTGCGTGAAACTCTATTCCGGCGGGGTTCTGGCGAGTTAGACTCTGGCGGAGCAATGGGGCTCGAGTTGCGACGATTGGCGAGCCGTGAGCCGGTTCTCAGCGGTGTGGCGTTCCTGGCGTTCCTGGCGTTTGAGTGGGCGAGCGGTGAGCTGAGCCATGCGGCAGCTAGTCCAGGGCTACGACGAGTTCAGGCTCCGCATCGACCGTCGTGACGGTCGCTCGTATCGAGTACTTGCCACCACGAAGTCAGCCGAGGCATCGGCTGACTTCGAGTTGCCGTTCAGTGAACTCGAGCTCGAGAACTTCGTTCTCAGAGTGAGCCGACCGCGCGGGCGGCGCCGGATCGAGAGCTCGGCGATCGCCGATGCTCGTCGATTCGGCGGACGACTCTTCCACGCGCTGTTTCGCGACCAGGTCTACGGTTTGTACCGGGACAGCCTGGCCGATGCGCGGAGTCAGGGCCGCGGTGTGCGCATCACCTTGTGCCTGAGCGGCGCACCTGAGCTGATCGATGTCCCGTGGGAATACCTGTTCGACGATCCAGACTTCCTGGCCGTGTCGGCGCTCACGCCCGTGGTGCGGTACCTCGACCTGCCGCGGGCACACCGCCCACTGTTGGTCGAGCCACCGTTGCGGCTGCTGGGGGTGGTCAGCAGCCCCGCGGAGCACGAGCAACTCGACGTCGAGCGCGAGCGCGACAACCTCGAGCGCGCCCTCTCCGACGTGATCGCGACCGGCGCGGTCGAGTTGTGTTGGCTCGAGCGACCCACGCTCGGCGGGCTCCTCAAGGCACTGCAGGCGCAGGCATTCCATGCCGTCCACTACATCGGCCACGGCGCGTATGACCCCGAGACCGAGCGCGGGGTTCTCCTGTTCGAGGATGACCACGGCTGGGCGCGCCCAGTCAGCGGCGACAAGCTCGGGATGGTGTTGCACGATTTCTCCTCCCTGCGCCTTGCGGTCCTCAACGCCTGCGAGGGCGCGAGGACCGCCCGTGCCGACCCGTTCGCGGGCGTCGCCGGGTCACTCGTCCAACGCGACATCCCGGCAGTCGTCGCGATGCAGTTCGAGATCAGCGACGAGGCGGCGATCCAGTTCGCCGCCGGGTTCTACGGGCCGCTGGCCGCAGGTGCCCCCGTCGATGCGAGCATCGCCGCGGCACGCCTCGCGATGCTGGCCGAACGCAGCGACGACATCGAATGGGGCACCCCGGTGCTGTTCATGAGGGTCCCGGACGGCCGCATCTTCGACTTCCCCGACCGGGGTTCGACTGAGCCTGACCCGCAACGTGCAATGAGCGACAGCAGCCCACCGCGGAGTCCGGCGGTACCTCGGTCCGGCCAGGGACCGAGCGTCTTCATCAACTACCGGCGCCAGGACGCGTCGGGACATGCGCTGCTCCTCGCAGACAAGCTGAGGCAACAATTCGGACCCGACAACGTCCACCTCGACGTCGACCAAGAGTCTGACGCGGATCGGCTCGCGACGATCACTGCAACAGACGTCTTCTTGACGCTGATCGGACCAGGGTGGCTGTCGAGCCTGAGGACCGCCGGTGCGCAGCGCCACGCCGAGGACGTCGCTCGGCGTGAGGTCGAGTGGGCCCTGCGCGAGCGCCCCGATTCTGTGATCGCGGTGTTGGTCGACGCAGCGATGCCCGACGCAGAGGCTTTACCAAGATCGCTGCGCGGGCTCTGTCGCAGAGAGTGCGCCGAGCTGCGGCACGCGTCGTTCGAGCGGGACGTCGGCGGTCTCGTGGCCCGGATGCGGCGGGTCGCCGGCAGCCGCGCGCAGCCCCCGCGGGTCGCGGACTCTCGACGCTCGGTCGCCACCGGCGCGCGACCTGTGAGCGGACAGTCTGGCAGGGCGCAGACGACGGCGGGCATCCCGATTCCGTACCGCGATCACTACGTCGAGGTGATCAGCGGCATGCTCTCGGGCACGGTTGTGCCGCTCCTGGGCCCGGGCGTCCGCAGCGGTGTGTCGGCCGTCGATCCCATCGCCGGGCCACTCGCCGAGCAGTTCGAGCTCAACTCATCCAGTCTGGCTCAACTGGCACAGCGGATCGCCGTGACATTGGGCGAGCGACGGCTGTATACGGCGATGAGGGATCTCCTGATCGATCAGTCGACACCGGCTGATCTGCACGTGTTCCTCGCCGAGTTTCCGCGGATGGTGCGGCAACTGGGGCTTGCGCCCCGCCCACAGCTGATCATCAGCGCGAACTACGACACTGCGCTCGAGCGGGCGTTCGAGGATGCGAACGAGCCGTTCGACTACGCCGTGTACGTCGCCGGCAGCGGCTGGTTCGTGCACGTTCCCTGGGGCGAGGATGCAGCAGAGCCCGTGGCCAGGACGATCCTCGAGCCTCGGACGTACGTCGGCTTTCCAATCGACGACGACGGCCAACTCGAGCGCACCATCATCGTCAAGATCCACGGCGGCCCCGACGGGCACGAGGGCGAAGTGGCGTGGCGCAACAACTTCGTAGTGACAGAAGATCACTACATCGACTACCTGCCGACCCACAACGTCCAGGATTACCTCCCGATTCAGGTCCTCGACAAGCTCACCGGAAGCCGGTGCCTGTTCCTCGGCTACATGCTGCGCGATTGGAACGCTCGCGTTTTCCTGCGACGGATCTGGAGAGGGGCGCCGATCAGCGAGAACTCCTGGGCGATCGAGGAGGATCCTGACCGCCTCGAGAAGGCGTCGTGGGGCGCGATCGGTCACGTCGAACTGTTGGGCGCGGCCTTGCCGGAATACATCCACGCGCTGAGGACGGCGTTGGTCGATCGGCGAGCAACGAGCTGAGCCCGGGTTCCCGTGGTTCCATCAGATCCGGGCACATCTACACCCGCCGGCGGAACCGCGCCGATCGACGACCGCGGCCCGTTCCAGGGCCTCGGCTTCTATACCGAGGCCGACGCCAAGTGGTTCTTCGGCCGGACGGCGGAGCGGAAGATCATCCTCGCGCATCTGCGTACGGCGCGTCTGACGCTGCTGTACGCCGAAAGCGGCGTCGGTAAGAGCTCGCTGCTGCGAGCCGGAGTGGCGGCGCGGCTGAGCGAGCTGTCGGCGCGGGACGTGGACGCACCCGGGTCCGCACGGTATGTCCCGATCGTGTTCAACTCGTGGAAGGACGATCCCGTTCAGGCATTGATCTCCGCGATCAACCAACAGGTGCAGCTGCTGAGCGCGACCGAACACGGCGAGACGCAGGGCGCGAGCCGATCGGGGAATGACCAACACGGCAATGGGCAATCCGTGAACGGGCAATCCGTGAACGGGCTTGCGGGCGCCATCACGCAAGCAGCAGCCGCGCTCAATGCACCGCTCGCCATCATCCTCGACCAGTTCGAGGAGCACTTCACCTATCGGCTTGCCGGCGCACAAGCCAACGACCTGGCCGACGAGCTCGCGCGGTGCGTCAACGCCGCCTCCGTGCCGGCGAACTTCCTGATCGCGGTTCGAGAGGACGCTTACGGCGGGCTCGGCGACCTCTTCAGCGGGAGGATCAGCAACGTCTACAACAACTACCTGCATCTCGAGTACCTGACGCGCGAAGCGGCTCGCGATGCGATCGAGAAGCCTGTCGAGCTCTACAACCACGAGCGAGCCGACGGTGAGCGGATCACTCTCGACGACGACCTCAGCGATGCAGTGCTCGACCAGGTCCGTCGCGGCAATCTCACCCTCGGCACCCGACGCGATCGAGACGGCGGGATCAGCGCGCCGGACTCTGCTTCCGACGAGATCGAGACGCCGTTCCTCCAGCTCGTGATGACCCGATTGTGGGAGTCAGAGCGCGCGCATGGTTCTCGGACGTTGCGTCGCTCGACGCTCGAGGAGGAGCTCGGAGGCGCCCAGACGATCGTGCGCAATCACGTCGATCGCGCACTCGCCGGGCTTGATCCCGCGGACCTCGACACGGCGACCGACGTGTTCCGCGAGCTCGTGACGCCGTCGGGCATGAAGGTCGCGCACACGGCCGAGGACCTCGGGCAGATGACCGGTCACCCACAGGACACGGTCGTCCGCGTTCTGCGCAGGCTCTACGAGGAGCGCATCGTGCGCGCGGTGGATCCCGCGCCGGGCACAGCCGCGCCGCGCTACGAGCTGTTTCACGACAGGCTCGCCGCGCCGATTCTCGACTGGCGCGACCAGCAGGAGAACTCCCGGCTCGAGCGCGCGAAGCAACGTGCCGAACTGGAGGCGCAGACACAGCGGGCCCAGGCCCGTCGTTTCAGGCGACGCGCGCAGGTCATGTTTGCGCTGGCGATGGGCCTCCTGATCGCGCTTCTCGCCGTCGTGCTGTTGCTCCGCTACGCCCGGAACCAGAGCGCCACGGCCAGGCGAGAGAAGCAGGCAGCGCTCGTGGAGAACGCCGAGGCGACGTCCCTCGCGCTGAGCACCCGAGCCCAGTCACAGCTGGCAAGCCGACCCGACATCGCGCTGTTGCTGTCCCTCGCGGCACACCGAGGAAACGCATCGGCGTCAGAGCTGCGCACCGCCCTCGCGACGCTGCGACAGCTTCAGAGCGCGGGCACCGTGGGCATCCTGCACGGGCACATGAGCGCGGTCAACGGCGTCGCGTTCAGTCCAGTCGGGCCTGTGCTTGCGTCCGTGAGCGGCGACCGCACGATCAGGCTCTGGAGCGTCGGCCGCGCCGGCCATCGTCCGCTTGGCTCGCCGTTGCGAGCGCCCGGCCCGCTGTTCAGCGTCGCGTTTGCTCCCGATGGGCGGACGCTCGCGACCGGCAGCTTCAACAAGGTCATCCTCTGGAACGTGACTCGACGTGCCGAGCAGACCACGATCCCCTTCGGCGGCGGCGCGATCACCAGCGTCGCACTGTCCGGGCGCGGGAACATGCTCGCTGCGGCCGGCTCTGACGGGACGGTGCTGCTCTGGAACACCGTCACTCACGCCAGGACGCGACTGATCGTCGCGCAAGTGCCGGTCAGGAGCGTCGCGTTCAGCCCCGACGGCGCGATGCTGGCTGCCAGCAAGGGCGAAGGGATCGCTATTTACGACGTCGGCGGCGGGCAGCTGCAGGGTCGGGCGCTCACCGGCGCCCCGGGCACCGTCTTCAGCGTTGCGTTCAGCCGAGACGGCAACGCCGTTGCAGCCGGACACCAGTCAGGAGCGATCGACCTCTGGAACGTGGCTGACGGCACGCGGCGGACGCTGCAGTCTGATCTGGGCCTCGTGAACAGCATCGCGTTTAGCCCTGACGGGGGGTCGCTCGTGGCCGGTGCCGGTGCGACGACGGTTTTCAATCTCACCAACGGTCGACCCAGTGAGGTGCTCAACGGTGGACAGGGTGGCGTCAACAGCGTTGCATTCAGCGCCGACGGCACGCTGCTTGCGTCGGCCGGCGTCGATGGGACCGTCAAGCTCTGGAGCTACCCGGTTCCACCGGGCGTCGGCAAGCCGCTGGCAATCCGACCCGGTGGGACGACGCGCGTCGCGATCAGCGCCGATGGACGGCTGATCGCGTCCGGAGGGCAGGATGGACACATCTATGTCTTCGATCGGGCGGGCCGGTTGCTGCGCACGCTCCCCGGTGAGACCGCGACCGTCACCGATGTGGCGTTCGCACCGGTCGGACACGCCGTGGCGGCGTCATACGCCGACGGCGCGATCCTCCTTTGGAACGCCGCGTCCGGCTCGTCACTCGATCCGCCGTTGCACGCCCCGGGCGGATCCGTGTACGCGGTCGCCTTCGATCCGACCGGCAGCAGGCTGGCGTCCGGCCAACGCGACGGCACCGTCCGACTGTGGAACGTGCGGAGCGGTAGTGAGATCGGACCAGCGCTCCGCCGCGACTTCGGAGCGGTGTTCGCCGTCGCGTTCAGCCCTGACGGCGCCAGGATCGCCTCCGGCGGCGAGGGTCGGGTGATCCGGCTGTGGAACGCACGCACGCTGCGGCCATTCGATCCCCCCGTGATCGCGCAGGACCCGGTCGTCTACAGCCTGGCCTTCTCGCCGAACGGCCGGTTCGTCGCCTCCGGGGAATCAGACGACACGATCCGGGTCTTCGACGGCACCCGCGGCTATCGCCTCGTGCACACGCTGACCGGGCACACCAGCTTCGTGCGCAGCGTTGCGTTCGGCCCCGACGGCACGATCCTCGCGTCGAGCAGCAGCGATGACACGGTCAGGCTGTGGGACGTGGCGACCGGAACGGAGCTCGGTCGTCCCCAGTTCGGCCACCTGAAGTCGGTCGAAAGCATCGCCTTCGGGCCGACCGGCACGTTCGTGCTCTCGGGTAGCCCCGACGGTACCGTGCGTAGGTGGCCGGCCGTCACGCTGCCGTCCTCGCTCGCGACGCTGCGTGCGCAGGTGTGCAGCTTCCTGGGCGCGGGACTCAGCGGGGCCGAGTGGAGGCGCTACGCACCGAACATCTCGTTCCGGCCCACCTGTCCGGTGCCGACTCCGAGTTAACGCTCGGACGGCTCGCGCCGCCCCCGTACTCGATGAGCAGATCGGCCAGCGCGTGAACGTAGTGATCGAGCCGCCGCGCGTCGTAGCGCCGGCGTCGCGTGTTCGTCGCGTCGACCGCGTGGTCATGAGCTCTCCGCAGCGCGACCAGGGCGTCTGCTCGCCGCCCGCGATTGGCGTCGGTGAGGAACACGTTGAGCGCGAGCACCGACAACGCCAGGTCGTCGTCTGCCAACGGCCTCTCGGCCTCGATGAATCGAGCGCGCGCGTTGTCGAGCGCCGCGTCGCGCGCCGCGTCGGTGCGGGCGTCGCGTGCCTGCTTCAGCCAGCGCCTGCCCTCGGCATACGCCTCGATGCGCAACGTCGCGAGCCAGTTGTCGACGGACTCGATCTGGTCTTCGATGGCCAGCATGACGCCCACGCCGCGCGGCTCCTGATGTCCGTCAGTGCGCCGAGATCGTGAACTGCAGCGTCACGGGCTTCGACAGCTCGCCGGCGGCGTCGCGGGCCGTCAGGCGGGCCGCGTAACGACCGGGCTTCAGGCTTCCAAACCTCAGGCGGGCCGTGTTGCGACCGGCGACACCGGTGACCGTCAGGGTTGCCTTGGTCACGATCAGCGTGCAGCGCGTGCCGTGCTTGGCGGCAGGCTTGCAGGCTCCCTTGATCCTGCGCCCTTTGACCGTCGTCGTGATGACGATCGTGACGCGAGCGGGCTCGGAGAGCGTGAAGTGCAGCGTCGTTCCCTTCCGTGCCGGGAACGTCGAGTTTGCCAATCCGACCGCCGTCAGCACCGGGCTTGGGCCGCGCGTCGTGAACGACCGATCGGATCCGTTCGTTGTCGCCACCGAGCTCGTTGCGACCAGCCGATAGTGGTAGGTCGTGTGTGGGCGCAACCCGGTCAGCGATGCGCTTACCGAGCTGTCGCTGGACCCCGACCCTGCGCTTGTTTGCGGCGTCGACGATCCATACGCGATGCTCGTGCCGTACTCGAAGTGGTAGGTCGTTGCCTGCCCGTTCGGGTTGATCCGACCCGCGACCGACGCTCCAGTCGCCGTGATCGCGCTCGCCGATCCAGTGGTTACCGCCGGTGCGATCGGAGGCGCCGCGGTGGTGAACGTCCGGTCCCCTCCGTCCGTCGTCCCCAATGAGTTGGTCGCGACGAGGCGGTAGTGGTACGTCGTGCCTGGCGATAGACCCGCGAGCGTGGCCGCAGCCTGCTGCGTGGTTGAGCCTGAGCCCGCGTCGTTGCTCGGTGTCACGGAGCCGTAGGACGTGGTCGCCCCGTACTCGACGTGCCAGTTGGTGGCGTCGCCGCTCGGGTTCACCGTGCCGGCGACCGTCGCGGCGCTCTGTGTGACGGTGCTCGCCGGCCCGGTGATCACTACGGGCGCAGACGCCGGCGTGCTCACGTTCCACACTCCGTCGTCTCCCGTGCCTGAGGCGTTGACGGCGACCAGTTCGACGCAATAGTCGGTGGCCGCGGACAGCCCGGGCACGGACACCGTGACGTTGTGTTCCACCGCATCGGTGAATGGGAGCGTCAGCGGTGCGGTCGTGTTGGCGGGCGACCCCGAAAAGCCGTCACTCATGCACCACGACGAGCTTGCCAGGTCGTACTCGACCATATATGTAGTCGTCTGGCCGACGGGGTTCACGGTCGCGTCGACGGTGACCGCCGTGGCGCTGGCGGCTGAGACGGACATCGTGGACTCGACCGGGCTCGCGTCGAAGAAGCTGGGCGCGATAGTGCCGTCGAAGGTCCCCGAGCCATTGGTCGCGACGATGCGGCCGCAGTACGCGGTGCCAGTCACCAGCCCGCCGGTTGTGAATGACACGGGGTGGTCCGTCGCGTCGGTGAAGCCAAGCTGCTGCGATGCGGTGACGTTCGCGGCGGAACCCGTCGCGCCGTCGCTCGAGCACCAGGGCGAGCTCGCAACGTCGTACTCGAGGTCGTAGGTCGTCGCCTGCCCGGCGGCGTTGACGGTCCCGTCCACGGTCGCGGTCGTGGCGCCCGTCGGGAACGTGTCGACGAACGCTGCGCTCGGAAAGCCCGCGGTGAACTGGAGCTGGCCCCCTGCGCGCTGCCCGACCCGTTGGTGGCGACCAGCTCGACGCACAGTGCGGTTCCGGCGGTCAGGCCGCTCAGCCCGACCGACACGTTGCCGAAGCCGAAGCCGGAGCCGAGCGTCTGCGGCGTGGTCGAGTTCGCCGCTGTCCCCGATGCGCCCCCGCTCATGCACCAATTCGAGCTCGCCGCGTCGTACTCGGCGTCGAACGTTGTCGTCTGACCGCCTGTATCGACCGCCCCGTCGACCGTGGCTGTGGTCGGGCCCGTCGCCGTGACGTCTTGCGTGAACGCCAACGGACTCGATGCCACAGCGGTGCCGCACAGCACCGCCGGTGAAAGCCCAACGACCGCGAGAATGCTGACCAGAAGCTTTTTCATGCGGAGCAGGGTTCCGCGCCGCGATAACAGTCAGATCACATTCGATAACAGCGTAGGGGCCCGGTGGCTTACGGCGTCGGCCAGCGGACCATCCCCGAGTCCATCCTGAAGCCGAACTCGCACACGAACCCGATCCTGATCGTCTGGTTCAGCGCCAGCCCCAGGTCGCTCTCGATCGGATGGCTTGCGAGCTGATCCACCGCGAGCTCGTACGCGCCACGCAGTCGCCTCCACCGCAGCGATCCCGGCGAGACGCTCGATCGTGCCTCGACGATCTGCTGCAGCACGGCGAGCTCGCCGTGCTCGGCGTCTCGGATCTGCTTGAGGAAGACGAGGCGCACCACCTGTTCTGACAGCAGCTCGGTCAGCGTGGCCGTGCGTGCTCTCGCAGCCGCGAATGGCCTGCTGATCGGTCGAAAGGACCGGCGGGTCGGCGTGATGAGCTCGAGCCGCGCGGCGCTGTCGGGCTCGAGATCCGCTGAGATCGAGGCGATCAGGCTCGCGAAGTCGCTGCCCTCGGTGATCGCGTCGGGCCCCCCCTCGCTCGAGTCTCCGCGGCGCGGGCTGCGCCGCCGGATCGTGATCAGCCGCTGGCGCCCCACCTCGGACCCCGGGCCGTATTCGGCCGCTCCGTACACGTCGAGCGCGAGCTCGTCGGGCGGGTCGGGCAGCCGATCGTCGCCGTGTCCACGCGGATCCCCAAGCGGGCGCATCCACCCTTGAGTCTTCGCGAATCCGTAGACCTCGCGACCGGAGGCAAACGCGATCGGGTCGTCGACCCACAGATACGGCATGAACACCGCCAGGTGCTCGTCGACGTAACGCCCCGCCTCGAACCGCTGGGCAATCGTCGGCACCCAGATCGCGGCTTCGGGCTCGAACGCGCTGCCCCGGTTGGCGTGGTCGGGGTGCAGCGAACGCAGGCCGGCAATCGTTCCGAAGCTGAGGATGATCGGGGCGAGCCGCGACACGACGTAGCGGCGGGCGCCGCCGGTCGGTTCCTTCAACACGCGATCGCAGAGTTGCTGCACACGAGCGCTGTCGGTCCGGAGGAAGAAGCAGTACAGGCGCGCGCGCTCGCAGTGCAGTGGCCCGGGCGCCGTCGCCAGTGCTCCGTATTCGACATACGGGCGGAGCGATGCGCCCGCCGCGCGACCTCCTCTCCTTCTCCGGGTGATCAGCGCCTCCGCCGCACGCTCCCCAGAGATGACTGCGGCCTCGACGCAGCCGCCGTCGATTCCGTTGTGGGTCCAGTCTCCGGCGAGGACAAGGTTCTCGAATCCGGACGCTTCGGGGCGAAGTCGCGCATCGACGCTGCCGGCGGGGGTCGTCACGTATCGATCGGTTCCGGCCACGTTCGCGGTGACGTACTGCGCGTCGAGCCGCTCGGACCCGTTCCTCCCTTCGGGATCGAACAGAACATCCCAATCGAAGACGCCGTCGCGAACCGCCCCCGGCCAGATCGCCGCAGCCTCTCGCTCCAGGTAGGTCCGCGCGCCGTTGCGCACCGACCCCTCCGCCCCGGAAGCGTCGACCGAATCGGGCAGGACGGCACAGAAGTAGGCCACTCCCCTGGGCCCAGGCTCACCCGGGTGGACTTCGGCCTCGAGCAGCTGACTCATGTCGCAATAGGTGTCGAACGGCTCCGCGTAGCCGGTGGCCGGCGGGTCCAGAAGGTCGCGCTCGGACGGCGCACGGAGTTCCTCGACGGCCTTCGCGAGCCACACCTGCAGTCCTTGGGTTCGCACCGTCTCGCCACGCTCGAGCATCAGCCGAAAGCGAGGGTTGGCCGCGGCGAGCTCGTCGCAGATTCCGCCCAGGGCTCCGAGCGGGATCGCCAGCACGACATCGTCGAAGTCGACACCGCGCGCGAGACGGATCGCGGTGTTCTCGCCTGCGGAGGCAGTCAGTTGCGCGCGATCGGGCGCTGCCGGCCAGCACCACCAGTCGCCGATTTGCTCGATCGGTTCGTACGCGTCCGGGCCTGCGCGCACAACCGCGTCGCGGGTCAGCTGAATGCCGCCGATCACCGGCCGGCCGGGCATCAGATCCAGCCGCGTGACGCTCGAGAAGAAGTGGAACCTCACGCCGCGCTGCCTGAGCGCGAGGTAGATCGGCGCGAACACGACATCACCCATGCCGGCCCGCATCCGCCACATGAACGAGCCCTCGTAGTTGACCATCATCAGGAGCGCCTGGAGTCCCTTGCCGGCGGCCAGGCTCGGCTGACGTTTGTCCCCGTTCCGGTAGGAGAACGTGAGGTCGTACAGGCCTCGCAAGACCGGCGAGCGGGTGAGGGTCTCGTCGCTCGCGCCGTGGCGGCCGAGCCATTCTCGGAGGTCCTCCTCGTCCAGAGCTTCCAACCCGCGCCACGGAACGTCGTCGCGGACGACTCCCCTGAGCGCTGCGGCGACGAGCTCGAGCACACCGCGCCACAGACGGACGCGGTCCGACGCCGGCACCGACATGAGCCGCGTCCGCAGACCGTCGAGGTGGCCGTGCATTGTCTCGAGGAGGCGCTCGACCCCGGTGCCCCATCCGGGTGGGCGCAGCCGCGGCGCCGGGAGCGTTGCGCCGCGGGAGGGCTCGTTGACGATGCCGTCCGAGCCCAACGCAACGGGGGAATCGATCCGGTCCATCTCGGCGGCGATGCGGTCGAGCGTCGAAGCGACGGCTGCGGCATCGTCGCCGTCGAGGCTCTGCGTCGGCGGGCCTCGTCGCGAGCCCGTGCTTCCGAGCTCAGCCCGAACGCCGGTCGCGAGCAGTCGGATGGTGCGAGCCGTCACCCGTCCGATCAGAAGCCGCTGAGGCTCGGTCGGCGGCCCGCGGTGGGGCCGCCTCGACGCGGGAGGCGGATCGGCTGCCTCGCCCAGGTCCCGTCGTCGCGCCGCTCATAGAGGCAGACGGCGTCGCATTTCTGAAACGGAATCCGCCACCAGTCGTCTCCGTCCGCAAGGCCTGACTCGGCATACGCACCGCGCAACATCCGGAAGGCATGCTCGTAGAACCCGAACCAGATATGGAGGCCGTGCTCCACGATCCGCTGCCCGGGAGCACCCGCGGGACTGGAGTGCGGCGCTCGACCGCTCGCTCCCTTGCCTCCGAGCCGCCATCCGGCCTCGTAGACGGTCACGTCGAAGCGCTCGCGGAGTGCCTCGGACGCCGTCAGAGCCCACGCGGCGGCGAGGCCGCCACACCCGCCCCCGAGGATTGCGACTTTCGTGCGTTCCTCGAGGCCGCCCTCACGCGCCGTCATCGGGCCGTCGCAGCCAATTGCCCCAGCTGAGCCGTCGCGCGGGCCTCCCAGATCGGGGCGCCGGCCCGACTCGCGGCTCGCGCGGCTTCACGAAGGTGGCGTTCGGCGGCACTGAAATCGCCGAGCAGTGACGCAAGCGATCCGAGATAGAGAGAGACCGGGCCCCACACGCCGAACGCGGGGAACACGATCTGCTCGCTCCAGGGCTCGAGCGTTCCATACAGGACGGCCGCCGCCGCCTCGTCTTTGAGCGCGACGCTGACGTGCGCGTAGATCGATGTGACGGCGAGCCGGGTGAGCGGCAGATCGTCGAAGCCTGAGGCCATCGCCTGGTGCATAAGCCCGCGCGCATCGTCTCCACGAGAGGCCTCGCTGAGGGCGAGCGCAAGCGTCGCTCTGAGCCCTGGCAGCCCGGGATTCGCGGGCACCGCCTGCTCGAGCAGTGGGACGAGCTCGCCGAGCGTGCCGCGTTCGAATCTGATCGACGTCTGCTGCGCGGCGTAGCACACGAGCGCGTCGGGCTCGCTCTGGCGGCCCACCTCCAGCGCCGCCGTCGAGAGCTCGTCCGCCAAGTCGAGATCCCCGGCGACGATCGCGAGATTTGCCTCGTCTGCGTACCGCAGCCAGAGTGTCGTCGGCTGTCGATAGCGGTCGGCGACGTCCTGCTCGCGCCCCAGCCACTGGCGCGCTCCGAGGATGTCTCCGGCCTCGATGCACGCGTACGCTCGCCAGTGGTACGCGAAGAACCGCACGAGGGGGTCGGTCAGCCGCTCGGCGACGGCTACCCCCTCGACCGTGTTCGCCTGCCGCTCGGCGAGCGTCTCCGGCGCCAGCAACGTGACGAACCGCATGTTCAGAACGCTGCTCAGTGCGTCTGGATCGTCGAGCCCACGCGCGATCTCGAGCGCCTCGTCGCTCATCCGGACGCGCCGCTCCCACTCCGGCGAGTACGTGTACTCCGCGGCGCTGATCGCCAGCAACCTGGCGCGGTCGGCAGTGTCTCGCTCACCGACGATCGCGAGCGCGCGGTCGAGCGTCGCGATCCGGGCCTCGTCGACGACTCCGGTCTCGCTCAGCATGCCGCGCGTGTTGCCAAGCGCGGCGCGCACCAGCCTGTCTTCGTCGGCGGTGCGCTGCGCGATCCCGGCCGCCTCGAGGAACGTCTCTCGGAACCGCCGGTCCCCGGCCTGGCGCTCGGCCTCGCCCCGCTTGATCAGGAGCTCGCACTGCTGTGCGGGATGCTCGCGATGGCCGGCGAGTAGGAGGTTCAGGCAGTCGTCGTACCACTGTCGCGCGTCGTCCGGCGCGAGCTTCTCGAGCGCTTCGTCGCCGGCACGAGTCGCGTATCCAAGCGCGGTCTCGACGTCGGCGTCGACCGCCTCCATCCAGTGGCGCGCAAGCTCCGCGGTCGTGCCGGGGTCAGAGCGCCGTTCGAGTTGCACGGCGATGCGCCGGTGCAGCTCGGTCTGCCCGCCCGGGCCGAGCTGCCGATAGAGGTAGCGCTGCATCAGCGTGTGGGCGAAGCGGAACCGAGCCGGCCGTCCGGGAAGCCGGATCAGCACGCCGGCGTCGACGGCGGCGGCGAGAGAGAGGTGAGCCGGTTCGGCGTCGACGAGCTCCGATACGAGGTCGGGATCGAACTCCTCGCCGATGACGGCGGCGACGTCCAGGCAACGCCGCACGTCTCCAGGGAGCTGACGCAGCCGCTGCGCCAGTGTCTCACTGATGCTCAGCGGCAGATCAGCCGTCGGGTCGACGCCGTCCGCAAGACGCAGGCGTCCGTCTTCGGAGGTGAGCGCATCGGTCTCGGCGAGGCTGCGCACGAGTTCTGTGATGAAGAATGGGTTTCCGTTCGTGCTGGCCACGAGCGCGGCCGCGAGTCCGTGATCGACGGTTTCCGGCGTCACCTCGGTGATCCCCTCGACGAGCGTCTCGATGTCCGCGCTGTCGAGGCCCGTTAGATCGAGGCGCAGCACGTGCGGCTCACGATGGAGCGCCGCGAGCAGGGCGCGTAGTGGGTGATCCTCGGCGAGTCCGTCGACGCGAGTCGTTGACACCACCATCAGCGCCCAATCGCGCGGAGCGGTCAGCAGTCGCTTGAGCAGATTCAGCGTGGGGAGATCCGCCCAATGGAGGTCCTCGACCACGAGCAAGACAGGGCCGGGCTCGGATGCCGCGGCGAGCAGGCCTTCGATTGCCCTGAACAGCACATAGCGCTCCGATTCGCTGGCCTGGGGCGCGTCCGGCGGCGGTGCCGCCGTCCCCGTCAGCCGCGGCACCAACCGTGCAACCGAGTCGCCATATTCGTCGATGTGTCGCCGGAGGAACTCCGGCGGAGCGTGCGCGATCAGGTGCTCGAGTGCTTCGACGAACGGCTGATACGGAACGCCGAGCCCGTCGTCGCAGCGGCCGGCGAGGACGAGCGTGCCGTCCGCGTGCGCGGTCCCCGCAAATTCGGCGACGAGTCGCGTCTTCCCGATTCCCGGTTCGCCGGTGACAAAGACGGCCTGTGGTCCCGAAGTCGCGAGCGCGCTGTGCGCCCTGGCCAGCGCCTCGCGTTCCTCGTGGCGGCCGGCGAACACGGACGGGCCGTGCGGACGGACGCGCGTCGGGATCGGCGCATGAATCGTCGCGCGGCGCTCGCTGCCCCTCGCCTCATCGCTCGTCACCAGACCCAGCGAGCTGTGGTGCTCGAGGATCTGGAGCTCGAGCTCCTTCAGCGCCGGCCCCGGCTCGAGGCCGAGCTCAGTGTTGAGCGCGGCGCGGATTCGTCCATACACCGCGAGCGCATCTGCCTGGCGGTCGGAGCGGTACAGCGCCAGCATCAGCTGACCCGCCACGTGCTCACGGGTCGGGGCGTCCGCGAGGAGCGCCTCGAGCTCGCCGATCGTGTCGGCGTGGCGCCCGAGCGCAAGCTCGGCGTCGATCCGGCACTCGACCGCGCGCATCCGCAGCTCCTCTAGGCGCCTGATCTCGGGCTGCGCGAAGTCCTCGAACGCAACCTCGGCAAGCGGCGGCCCGCGCCAGAGCTCCAGCGCCGCGCTGAGGAGCGCTACGGCATCAGCCGGATCGCCGGCCTCCAGCGCTCGGGTGCCCGCATGGACGCCGGCATGGAACACGTCGGCGTCGAGCTCACCCGGAGCGACCGACAGCAGATAGCCACCACGGACTGTCTGCAACCGCGATCCGTCAACGCCGCTAAGCGGCTCGAGCGCGTTACGCAACCGCGCGATCGCCATGTGCAGCCGGTTGTCGACGTCCTTCCGGGCCGATCCCCAGACGGCGTCGGTCAAAACGTCGCGCGAGACCGCCCGGTTGGCATGGAGCACCAGGTAGGCGAGCAGCGTCACTTGCCGCGGTCCACCGAGCGGGAGGCACCGCTCCCCCATCCAGACCTGTATCCGCCCAAGAATCCGAAGACTCGTCAACCCGATCCCTTCTGGGCAACGCTACCACTTGGGTGCGGCCGCGTAAACGCGCTGTCCACCGATTGGCTAGCGGTTCATGACCGACGGTGCTCACCGGCGATCCCGACTCCGAGAGCCGATGGCCGGCTCACCGGCGCGTGTCACCATGCATTTCCCGGTGCGGGGCCGCGAAGGTTCACTGCCCTCGTCCGGTAGGTGACCAATAGGCACGTTTTGCGAGCATTCGGTAACGGACAGTGGGGGCGAGGCGAGCACGCCCGCCGGCCAACAGCTGGCGCCCCTCCCTCATCGCGCAGCCTGTGGTCGACGACCTGACCACCGGCGAGTTCGCGCCAAGTGCGACGTCATGAGGGAGTCCCCGGGCCCACCTTCGCCCGGGGACTCGCGTCGTCACCGGCCGCGCTTGCGGCGGCTGGTTGCCCCTACTGATGGTCAGTCACGAGGGTTCCGACGGGGCTGGCGATGATCGTCGCGCCGCCCACGTAAGTTCCCTTGTTGCCTTGCCCGGAGTTGCAATCGACGCTGATCTGGTCGCCACTTGTTGTGACGGTGATCGTGTCGAGCGCGACACCATTGCCGTACACGCCGCCAGCTCCGGTGCCCGATTCGCTGGCGCCATTGCCACCGACTCCAAAGACGCCGTCGTTGCTGCCTGGCGCACTCTTCAGCCCAGCGGCGCACACCGCATTGTCAGCCGGTCCGAGCACGAACCCAACGCTGTAGCTGACTAGATACGTCCCCGCGGGCAGCGGCGGCGTGTCGACGATGTGGGTCGGGTTCGACTGCGACCCAAGAACCATCGCCTGGTTCTTGATGTCGCCCTGATAGACGGTCACGGTTCCGCTCCCGGGTGGTCCCTGCGCGCCCTTGGTGCCTTGTGGCCCCGGAGGCCCCTGCGGGCCGGGATCGCCCTGCGGTCCTTGCTGGTTCCAAGTGAGCTCCGTCTCGCCCGTCTTGCAGTGGTTGCGGGCTGCGATGTCGATGACACGAAGCCGTCCCGTCTGCCTCTTGTAGCAGGCATGAATGACACCGGCGCTGTCTGGAATAGATGCTGCCGCGATCCCGACAACAAGTGCTAGGGCGAACGCCGACGTCCACAGGATCATGGCGGGACGTGCGATTCTGCGCGATCGCCTCCCGATCGAAGCAGCGAGTTTGGTAGCTGCGGCCTTCACTAGTTACCTCCTAGGTGGGAGCCGTCAATGGGTCTTGACGCACGTGACGTCATGCGGACCATGGCGTCTTGCGCTAACGAACCGCACACATCTGATAACTGCTGACGTGGTCGGCAAGCTCCAACTCCCGCGGCGGCCCCGGGTATCGTGCCAGTGGTGGACCGCTGGGCGGAGATCAACCGGGCTAGTTGGGATGAGCGCGCGCCCGCGCACGCCGCTTCGGCGGGCTACGCTCGCCAGCAGTTCCTCGAGGACCCCTCGTTCCTGAGCGCGGTCGTGCGCTTTGACGTGCCGCTGCTCGGGGACATCCGCGGGCTGCGCGGCGTGCATCTCCAGTGCCACATCGGGACCGACACGATCTCGCTGGCGCGGCTCGGAGCGATCATGACGGGCGTCGACTTCTCGCCGGCGTCCGTGGCCGAGGCGCGGCGGCTCTCTGAGGAGTTGCGAGCCGGGGTCGAGTTCGTCGAGGCGGACGTCTATGACGCTGTGGCGGCGCTCGGCGGCCGGACCTTTGACCTTGTGTTCACCGGGATCGGGGCGCTCTGCTGGCTGCCGTCGGTGTCGCGGTGGGCGGCAGTCGTCGCTGGGCTGCTCGTGCCGGGTGGCCGCTTGTTCATCCGCGAGGGGCATCCGATGCTGTGGAGCCTGGATGAGCGCCACAGCGATGGTCTCGTGGTCGATTACGACTATTTCGAGCGTCCCGAGCCGATGGTGTTCGACGAGCAGGGCACGTACGTCGAGACCGAGGTGCAGTTCCAGAACACGGTCACCCACGTCTGGAATCACGGGCTGGGGGAGATCGTCACAGCGCTGCTCGATGCCGGAATGCAGCTGACCGGCCTGGTCGAGCACGACAGCGTCCCCTGGGAGGCGCTGCCGGGCCAGATGGAGAAGCTCGCCGATGAGGAGTGGCGGCTGCGCGACCGTCCGTGGCGGTTGCCGCACAGCTACACGCTGCAGGCGGTCAAGCGAAGCGATTAGACGGGATGCTCCGGCTGCGCCGGGTCGATAGCCTGGCGTGGTGGCCTTCTCGTTGGGCAGCTGATTCAACGACTCGTGAAGAAGATCGGATTCCTTTCCTTCGGGCACTGGAGCCCTGGGCCGCAATCGCGGACGCGCTCGGGCGCGGATGCGCTGCAGCAGTCGATCGAGCTCGCGGTCGCAGCGGAGCAACTGGGCGCCGACGGCGCGTACTTCCGGGTTCACCATTTCGCGAGTCAGCTCGCCTCGCCGTTCCCGCTGCTGGCGGCGGTCGGCGCGAGGACGTCGCGGATCGAGATCGGTACTGCCGTGATCGATATGCGCTACGAGAACCCGCTCTACTTCGCGGAGGACGCCGGCGCGGCTGATCTGATCGCTGGTGGCCGGCTTCAGCTCGGGATCAGCCGCGGGTCGCCGGAGCAGGTGATCGATGGCTGGCGGTACTTCGGCTACGCGCCAGCCGACGGCGACACCGATGCCGACATGGCGCGCAAGCACGCCGAGGTCGCGCTGGAGGTTCTGGAAGGCGAGGGGTTCGCGCAGCCGAACCCTCGGCCGATGTTCGCCAATCCGCCGGGTCTTTTGCGGATCGAGCCGCACTCGGCTGGGTTGCGAGAGCGGATCTGGTGGGGGTCGGGATCGAACGCAACCAGTGCCTGGGCGGCGCGGCTCGGGCTCAATTTGCAGAGCTCGACGCTGAAGGACGACGAGACCGGCGAACCCCTGCACGTCCAGCAGCGCAAGCAGATCGAGGCCTACCGCGAGGCGTGGAACGAGGCCGGCCATGAGCGTCAGCCGCGGGTATCGGTCAGTCGCAGCATCTTCGCGCTCACGACCGACGCCGACCGCGCGTACTTCGGGGGCGGTCGCGACTCTCAAGACCAGATCGGGATGATCGACGAGAATACGCGCGCGATCTTCGGCCGCTCATATGCGGCCGAACCCGACGTGCTCGTCGAGCAGCTCCGAACCGACGAGGCGATTCAGGCCGCCGACACGCTGCTGCTGACCGTGCCCAACCAGCTCGGCGTCGAATACAACGCTCACATCATCGAGAACATCCTCACCCACGTCGCGCCGCCGCTCGGCTGGCGCTGATCCCACACGTCTCGGGCGCCCCCGTCGGGCGGATCTCCCCAGCGGGATATCGCGACGTGCTGTGACATAG
Organism: uncultured Solirubrobacterales bacterium; assembly: GCA_963809685.1. Lineage (GTDB taxonomy): Bacteria > Actinomycetota > Thermoleophilia > Solirubrobacterales > Solirubrobacteraceae > Palsa-465. The sequence continues at coordinate 171,849 of CAWEKN010000013.1, forward strand.
GCTTAGGCCAACTGACGCCCCAACCGAGCGAGGATCGGCTTCAGTTCGAGCCCGAGCAGTGGCGCGAGGTCGGTGCTGTATTCCTTCGTCATGTGGCTTTTGTCGCGCGTGGTCAGCGTGTTGTCGATGACCATTGGGCAGATGCCGTAGGCACAGAACCATTGCAGTGTCGGGATCGCCGGATGGTGGGTCAGGGTTGTCATGCGCGACAGCGCCGTCATCAGCGAGAGGTACGTGTTTGGTACGCGCGTGGAGCACTTGCCCATGTTCGCGTTCGACTGCGAGAGGCATACGGGAGGCTGCTGATCCTGGCCGGGCGGGTCGGTGATGAGCACCCCGTTTCTCACCTGTGACAGCACAGACTTGATGTCGCTTACGGTAGAGGCTGGATGCGCCTGCAGAGATGGCCCGAGCTCGAACGTTACGATCGTCGCCACTGGATGCAGCGCCTTGTCCTGCGCGAGCGCCCATCGGTACCACCTGGCGCACGGCCGCCCTGGAAGATTGATGTTGACGCGGTTCACGAAGCACCCGCCCTTGTTGAGCGGCACCACCGCGAAGTGCTGCGCACGCGCGGCCACCACCAGGGCGTTCACCCAATTCCCTGCGTGCGAGTCCCCAATCACAGCCACGACACGGGTGGACGAGCTGTCGCCGAGACGGCAGATTCTGGCGGTCGCACTGGACGCGAACGTCGGGGCGCAGCCGGGGGGATCGCCAGAGCTGCCCGTGGTGTTCTCCTGCTCGAGCTCCTGCGTCGAAGGAACGATGGCCTGTGGCAGTGGCGCGTAGTGCTTCGCCGACCTGGCGGCCGCCACGACGGCCGGTATCGGCGCGGAGCGCCATAGGTCCGTCGGGACCGGCTGCCCGGGAGCGGGAGTCAGCGCGGCGACACGAGCCTTCGCCGACTCGGCGGCCTGTGCCGCCAACGAGCTCTCGAACACGCCGATCGGGCCCACCACCGCGGCAACGGACATGGTGAGGGCGATTCGACCGATCGCGGCGGTGCGCCGGCCGTGGAGCCAGCACGCGGAACGCAAAGGATGTCTATAGGAGGGCATAGAGGCTCCTGTGAGGATGATGGGTTGGTGCTGACCGGGAGTATTCGAACTGTGTCCTGCCATACCCACGGCCCGTTGTCCAACTCGTATGCGACTCGGCCAAAGCGGCCCGGACCACCTGTGACAGTCAACCCGGGACAGCCGCGACAAGCGATGTCCAGCCCTCCGAAGCTGGCTTTATCCTCGCTAACGGTCCAAGGCGAGCGAGGATCGGCTTCAGTTCGAGCCCGAGCAGTGGCGCGAGGTCGGTGCTGTATTCCTTCGTCATGTGGCTTTTGTCGCGCGTGGTCAGCGTGTTGTCGATGACCATTGGGCAGATGCCGTAGGCACAGAACCATTGCAGTGTCGGGATCGCCGGATGGTGGGTCAGGGTTGTCATGCGCGACAGCGCCGTCATCAGCGAGAGATACGTGCTTGGTACGCGCGTGGAGCACTTGCGCATGGTCGCGTTCGACTGCGAGAGGCATACGGGAGGCTGCTGATCCTGACCGGGTGGGTCGGCGATGAGCACCCCGTTTCTCACCTGCGACAGCACAGACCCGATCTTGCGGATGGTCGAGGCCGGATGCTGCTGCAGACGGATCCCGAGTTCGAACGTTACGATCGTCGCCACTGGATGCAGCGCCTTGTCCTGCGCGAGCGCCCACCGGTACCAACTAGCGCAGGGCCAGCCCGGAAGATTGGTGTTGATGCGGTTCACGAAGCACCCGGCCTTGTTGAGCGGCACCACCGCGAAGTGCTGCGCACGCGCGGCCACCACCAGGGCATGCATCCAATTCCCTGCGTGCGAGTCCCCAATCACAGCCACGACACGGGTCGACGAGCGATCGCCGAACCGGCAGATTCTGCCGGTCACACCGGATCCGAATGCCGGGTCGCAGCCGGGCGGTATGCCAGAGCTGCCGGTGGTGTTCTCGTGCTCGAGCTCCTGCATCGAAGGAACAATTGCCTTTGGCAGTGGCGCGTTGCGCTGGACCGACGTGGCGGCGGCCACGACGGCCGGTATCGGCGTGGAGCGCGATAGGTCCGTCGGGACCGGCTGCCCGGGAGCGGGAGTCAGCGCGGCGACACGGGCCTTCGCCGACTCGGCGGCCTGTGCGGCCAACGAGCTCTCGAACAAGCCGATCGGGACTAGCACTGCGGCAACGGATACGGTAAGGGCAATTGGAACGATAGCCATGGTGCGCCAGCCGCGTAGCCAACGCGCGAAGCGCAGGGGGTTCTCATAGAACTTGTAGGTAAATGCTGAGAGCATGAAAGCTCCTGTCAGGAGGAGAAGGTTGATACTGACCGGGAGTATTCGTCCTGTGGCCTGCCACGCCAGGATCAGCACTGGGTAGTGCCACAGGTAGAACGTGTAGGAGCGGTCGCCGATATACGCAAGCGGGCGGACCGACAGGATGCGGTCGACGCCGGCCGGGGTGGGCGTCATGCCAGCGACGATGATTAGGCCCGAGCCGATCACAGGCAGTAGCGCGGCATACCCCGGGAAGGGGGTTTTGCTGGTATAGAGCAGGGTGGCGGTAACGATCATCGCAAGGCCGATCCAGCCGAGCAGCTCACGCAGAATCTGCGGTAGCACGCGGGTCCGCATCGCGACCAGCGCGATCGTTGCGCCGCACCCCAGCTCCCAGACTCGCCCTGGCGTCGAGAAATATGCTCCCTGCGGATTGGCGGCGGTACCGCGGATCGACAAGACTAGCGAGACGACGCAGGCGCCAGCGATCAACAGCCCGATCATCCGGGTTGCGGCGCGGCGCAGGCTGTCCTCACGTTCACGTTCTGAAAGGCGGGGGCCGCGCCGTGTCAATCGGCGGCAGAGGTAGAACGTGCATGCCACCATGGGCGCCCAGAGGAGATAAAACTGCTCCTCCACAGACAGTGACCAGAAGTGCTGGAGCGGAGAGGGCGTCGTCGTCGAGGCCGCCGCGAAGTAGTTCGTGGTGGTGGCGGCGAAGCGGATGTTCGCATAGAACAGCGACGCCGCCAGCGAGTCGAGGAGCACGACTTTCGTCTGTAGGAAATCGGCGCGCGCCACGTCGTAGATGACAAAGACGCCGATGCTCGTGACCACCAGGGTCAGGCATGCGGCTGGCAAGATGCGCCGCACACGGCGGTAGTAGAAGCCTTTGAGCGAGATCCGACCGACAGCGCCACCGTCCCCGCCGAAGCCTTCGCGTAGGAGGATGCCGGTGATCAGGTATCCGGACAGGACGAAGAAGACATCGACTCCCACGTAGCCACCGCCCACAAACGAAACGTTGGCGTGGTTCAGAACGACCACCAGCACGGCGAGTGCACGCAGCCCCTGGAGATCGAGACGCTTGGTCGCGGTCGCGGCGGTCGGTGTGCGCCGCCGCGGTGGCGTGCGCCTGCACTGCTGGTCTCGTCCGGAGTCCCGTCCTCGTGCTGCACGGCTCGGTCCTGCTCCTCCGAAGAGAGTCCGGTGGTAGCCGATCATCGCGCCGCCCACCACGCGACCCTTGCGGACGTTGGACGCGCCGTGGCCAGGCGGCGGCGGATGTAGGAGACGCTCGCTCGCAGCTCGGAGACGCGCACGTGCGGCGGGTTGCGGAGCCGGCTGGAGCAAGCTGGGCGACGTGTCGCGACGGGGCCGCCGCCGGTCGCGGGCGAGGCTGTGCCGGGTGCGTGGAAGCGGCAGACCCTGTATCGGAGGGCGGGATTGCTCATGCGGCGCGGGAGCCTGCTCGCGAGCGGTAACACTGCGCTCACATCCGATAACGGCCTTGGTTGGTTGAAGACGTCTATCGGTTCGCGCCGCCCTGCAGCTGAGCTGTTTGCGACGCTCGGGGATGGATCCGACAGCGTCGCAGTCGTCGTCGGCTACGGCCATGCCCAAAGGAACGCCTATCAAGTCGCTAACAGGACGCGGTTACCGCGTGTGACCGTCGTGTTACTGCGACCGGCGAGAGTCTCAGGCGCATACAGAGCAATGCGCATTCCGGTTGCGCGGTGGCTCTGAGACGGACTGAAGCAACTCAAGCCAGCAGACCATCCACGCCCTGAGGTGACCGGGGGCGCCAGGAGCACCCATGGCTGTTCACGCTCAGCCCGGGCGACGCCCGGGCGCGATCAACCGATGCCTGAACCGGGTCCGCGCGTTCGCGCGTGCTGTTTCGCAGCCGCTCGCACGCAGGCTCAGCGGACGGGTCGCGTTTGCGCCGGTCCTGAGCGCGGTCGGGTTGACGCTGTTGGCTTGCCCACCTTCGGCCGGTGCCGCGGCGATGCAACGTATCAGCGTGCACGGTGATCGACTGTATGCCGGCGCCAGGCCGTGGCGCGCCTGGGGCATGAACTGGGGCGTCGGAGACCACGCCCCAGTCATCGCGTATTTCGACCACCCCACGGCCGCGAACCTTGCCGTGCTGGGAACCGAGCTTGGTAGCGCGCGTGCGATAGGCGCCAACAGCATGCGCATCTATCTCCAGCTCGGGCAGGTCATGGCCACCCCGACACGCCCGCGCGAGCAGACGCTCGCCGCGCTCCAGCGGCTGCTCGCGCTCGCGCAACGGAATCGCGTGTACCTCGACATCACCGGCGACCTCGTCTGGAGGCCATCGCGAGCGCCGAGGTGGTACGGGCGCATGTCCTTACAGGCGCGATGGCGCGTGCAGGCCCGGTTTTGGAGGCTCGTCGCTCACGCGGCCGCGAGCTCGCCGGCGGTGCTCTGCTACGAGTTGACCTCGGAGCCGACCGTCGCGCCGACCTCAGGCTATTACTACGGGCAGATCGGCAACTGGTGGTTCGTGCAGAGCATCGCCACGGCCAAAGGCACTCGCGCGAACTCGCTCGCCCGCTCCTGGACTCGCATGATGGCCACGGCAGTCCGCTCCCAGGACGACCGGCCCGTGACGATCGGATTGCTGCCGGTCACCGGCGGGCCGTTCGCGCCGTCCAACATCGCGGGCCTCCTCGACATGCTGGTCGTCCACGAGTACCCCACAACAGGCCAGGCGCCAACGGCCATTTCGACGATCCGGTGGTTCGCGGCTTGGCACAAGCCCGTTCTGATCGGCGAGACGTTCATGCTCGAGGACGACGCGGCGACCCAGGACGCATTCCTTACCGGCGTCGCGCCGTCCATCGTGGGCGCGTTCGAGTTCTTCGACGGCCGCGACCCTCGCGTGATCGCGCCCACGACGATCTACGACGCGGTCTATCGGCAGAGCCTCGACCAGTTCATGTCACTTCGACCGTTGTTGCTTGAGGGCTAGCGCCAGATCGCTCCTCGGACAGATCGGTGCCCAGCCGGCTAGGCGCGCCGTCGAAGCGGATGGACACCGAGCTTGGGTGGTCCGGCCGTTGCGTCAGGTCCGCACGATCGTGAAATCGATCGTTCGTGCAGCGGACTTGCCGGCGGCGTCGGTTGCGACGATGGTGAGCCGGTAGCGGCCACTGGCTAGCCGTCCTCGCTTCGACAGCCGGCCCTGGAAGCTGATCTTGTCGAGCCCGCTGTGACCGTTCGGCAACGTGAGAGTGCCGGCCTTGATTGCGCGCGTGCACGAATGATGGTGCCGGTTGCGATGCGTTGGCGTGACGCACTTGTGACCAGACCTACGGCCCGAACGCAGGCTTGCGAACGTGAGCGTGAGCCTTGCGGGTACGTCGAGCGTGGCGCTGAACGTCGTGCCCACGGGCGCGCGCTTGCGACTGAGTCTGGCGAGCCGGGAGCCCTCCCGCCAGCGCCGGTGGGACTGTTTCAAATGCCCGATCGTCGGTGCCGGATAGCCGACGCTGACAGCCGAACTGGTGGCGACCACCGAGCCATACGGGCTGGTCGTGCTCACCTTGCAGCTCAGCTGATGCCCCGCGTCGGCGAAAACGACCCGATAACTCGGTCCGGTCGCGCCCGAGATCGCCACCCCGCTGCGCTCCCACTGAAAGCCATTCAACAGCGGCCCGTCGCCGACATAGCCGCCGGGCGAGCAGGTCAGCGTCTGACCGACACGGGCGCCACCTGAGATCGCTGGTGCGATCACGACTGTCGGCGGCTGGCCCTCAAACGCGCCGATGTCGCATGGGTTCGCGCGTGGATCTCCGCGCTGATCGGTCTTCAGCGGCTGCCCGCCGCTGTTCGGGTCGGTGCACTGTCCGCCGGCTGCGATCGCCGGGCTGCCCGCGCCCGGCGCACTCGTCTGCGTCAGACCACCGTTGCTCGCCAGCGGCCCGAGCAGCGGATCCGAGCCGATCACGTCCCCGGCGTTCGGGCTCAGGCCACACTGAGAGGGCGTCGTCGACTCGAGGTTGTGGCCGCCGTCGCTTGCGATCTTGCCGTCGCAGTTGGCATCGCCGCTGCTCGCGCTGCCTCCCGCGATGATCGTGTCGCGGGCGCTGATCGGTGAGGCCACGTTGTGGTACAAGTTGCCGCCGAGCGCCATCGCGCCACCTGTCGCAGTGACGTTGTTACCCGCGATCGTCACACTCGCGAGCGTCAGCAGCGAATTCCCGACCTGCGAGTCATAGATGCCTCCCCCGGACGCCTGCTGGCCGGCACCGGCGCTCACCAGGTTGCCGGTGATCGTGGTGTTGACGATCGTCGTCGGGAACGAGAGGTTGATCCCACCGCCGAAGCCGCCGCCGCCAGACGATCCCGGGTCTGTGGCTGCCGAGCTCGCCGGTGGCCCGGTTGCCCGACAGGGTGCTCGCGGTGAGCGTTCAGCGGCCCGTTTGCCTCCAGCCCTGCGCCGCCGGCGTTTCCTCCCGCGGACCCAGACGCTCCGTTCGCGGGCGTCCCGGCACCACCGCCCGTCGCGGTGTTGTCACTGATCGACGATCTCGCGATCGTCGTCGCGCCGAACGTGGTCATGGAGATCGCACCGAATGCGGCTCCGCCGTTGCCGACGGCGTCGCCTGAACCGGTCGCGTTCCCGCCTGCGCCTCCGAGCTCGATGTTGTCGCTGATCTGACTGTCGGTCATCGAAGCCGTCGGATTAGTGATGCCCGGCCCCTGCGTGACGTCGATTCCGCCGCCGTCTGCGCCGCCCCCCGGCCCGCCGTTCCCAGTCCCTGTCGCCCTACCACCCGCTCCTCCGCTCGCTTGGTTGGAGCTGACCACGGTTCCCGCCACGGATAGGTCACCGCTGCTCTCGATCCCACCGCCAGACGCCTGACCGCCGAAGCCGCCGGTTGCGCCCATCGAACCCCTGCCGCCCTGCCCGCCGACGGCCAAGTTTCCGCTGACCACGCTGTCGATCACCGTCAGCGGCCCGCCACTGCAGATCCCGCCCCCGTCGGCCGCCTCGCCGGTGCCCGCGGTGCCAGAGCTCGCGTTCGCGCCGATGCCACCGGTCGCCTTGTTCCCCGACACGGTCACGTCCGCCAGCGTCAGCGCGCCCCCGTTGAAGATCCCTCCGCCGTCGACCTCGCCCGCCGACGCCGTGCAGCTCCCGTCGACCGTTGTCTGATCACCCCCCGTGACGGTCACCCCTGAGATCGACACCGTCGCCGACTGCGACACCAGTTTGATCACCCGCTGGCCTGCGCCGGGACTCTGCTCGATCGTCGTCTGACTCGAACCGGCGCCAGTGATCGTCAACGCGTTGGACAGCGCGTTGACCGTCAGCTGCCCACTCGACAGCGCGTACGCACCGGCCGAGAGCTTGACCGTCGAGCCGTTGTCGCCTGCGGCCGCCGCCAGCGCCGAGCGCAGATTCGGGCACGCAAACACCCCAGGGCCGGTCGAGGCGCACGACATGATCGCCGCGCTGTCCGCCGTCCCTGGCGCGACCGTATACGTGTCCGCGATCTTGGCACCAGCGACCGCCGTCCAGGACGCCAGCAGTCCCACCAATCCGAAGCCCAGCCTCGCGGCGTTCCTCATCCCGCGCTAACCCTCCCACCGATCGTGCCGCTAGTCAATCAAGCTGCGACTCAGCTGACGGGCGGTGAGCTCAGACGGCTTCGCCGAGTAGCTTGGCCTTGGCTACCGCGAACTCGGCGTCGGTCAGCGCTCCAGTCTCGTGAAGCTTCGCGAGCTGCTCGAGGTGCTCGATCACATCGCTCGGTTCCGGTTCCGCCACTGTGAACGTGTCCGCTTTATCAGAGCCGCGGATCACCGTCTCGCGCGTCGCGGCGCCCGCGGCCTTGAACGCAGCAATGCGGCTCTGTAGCCGCGCGCTGGCAGCCTCACGGTCCGCGTCGCGCTCGCGGTCCACCGACTCCGTGTCCATGCAGATCTTCCCATGATCGTGCGGATCGAAGATCACCGGGATCGTCTCACCCTCGCTGACATAGTTATGCGCGAACGCGCGAAAGGAAGCTTCGAACGGTTCAACCCCGTCCGCCCTCACCGCGACCTTGAGCGCGAACCAGTATCCGTACGTCGTTCCGTGGAACCCCGAGCTCGTCTCCGAACCGAGGCAGTGGGCCTGCTCGACCATCGCCGTCGCGGTCACACCACCGCGGTCTCTCAGAGTGTGCTGAAGGTGCTTGTGTTCACCAAGCATCGCGCGGAGCTTACGCCGCGGGCGCTGCGTAACGAATGTCACACCTCGATCGCGTGAACCGGACGCAATCTTTGGTGCGTAGTCCGGGGCAGAAGAAGCATCACAGGGCGAACCGAGGGGGCTTCCGTGGCGGCGACGGGATCGAGGATCATTGTTTTGGGTGCTGGCGTTTGTGGGTTGGCGGCGGGGATGCTCCTGCGCCGCGACGGGCACGACGTCACGATCTTGGAGCGCGATCGCGAGCCGGTGCCGAACTCGCCGCAGGAGGCATGGGAGCAGTGGACCCGTGCTGGGGTGGCGCAGTTTCGCCAGCCGCACTACCTCCAGTCGCGCGGCCGCATCGTGCTCGAGGAGGAGCTGCCGGATGTCCTGCTCGCGCTCGAGGCAGCCGGCGGATTGCGGTTCGATCCGTTGGTTTTGATGCCGCCGACGATCACCGACCGCTCCCCGCGTGACGGAGATGAGCGCTTCAGGACCATCACCGCGCGGCGGCCGGTGCTGGAGCAGGTCCTCAGCAGCGCCGCGGATGCCGCTTCAGGGCTGAAGATTCGTCGTGGTGTCTGCGTTCGGGGGCTGTTGACGCAGGCGCATCGCGGCATCGCGCGCGTCAGCGGCGTGCGAACCGAGGCCGGGGAGGAATTCCGTGCCGACTTGGTCGTTGACGCGATGGGCAGACGGTCAGAGCTTCCCCGCTGGCTCCAGGAGGCTGACGCGCGTCCGATACACGAGGAGGTCGAGGACTCGGGCTTCATCTACTACACCCGCTACTTCCGCTCCCGTAACGGCGAGCGGCCCCACTACGCGGCTCCGTTGCTCACCTCCATCGGGACCTTCTCGCTGCTGACCTTGCAGTGCGACAACGACACCTGGTCGGTGACGATCTTCGTCTCCACCGGCGACGCACCGCTCAAACGGCTGCGGGACCCCGCCGTCTGGACCGCGCTCGTGGCGGCGTGTCCGAGACATGCGCACTGGCTCGACGGCGAGCCAATCAGTCCTGTAATCGCGATGGCCGGAGTGACCGACCGCTACCGAAGGTTCACCGTAGACGGTCACCCGGTCGCCGTTGGCATCGCGGCCGTAGGCGACGCGGCAGCCTGCACGAATCCCACAAACGGGCGCGGGATGAGCCTAGGCCTGATGCACGTCCAGCGTCTGCGAGACGTGATCCGAGCGCATTTGCACGACCCGCAAGAGTTCGCCGCGGCCTGGGACGCCGCGACCGAGGCCGAACTGGTGCCGTGGTATCGAGAGAACGTCGAGGAGGACCGTGCCCGGATCGCCGAAGTCGAGGCACTTCGCAACGGACTCGAACCCGCGCCGCGCCGCGACCCATCAGCCGTGCTGCGGGGAGCGCTGCTCGCCGCCGTTCCGCACGACCCCGAAGCGTTCCGCGCATTCCTCGCGTCCCGCTGCTGCTTGACCCCGCTCCGCGAGACGTTTGCCAACCAGCAGCTCGTCGAGCGGATTCTCGAGCTCGCCAACGACAGCGAACGTCCACCACTAGCGGGTCCCAACCGCCCTCAACTGCTACAGCTCCTCGACAGTTTCGCTCACCGAAGCCCGTCCCGGAGGAGCCACGGCACACCGCCCAGCCGGACGTCCGCGTCCCGCGTTCGTAGCCGACCACCAGCATCAACGCGCACGCCAACCTAAAGCCAACTGTCCTTAGGCCGGCCAGACTGATCTGCTGCATTTCCTTCACCAGGCCCAACACGACATCGGGTGCGAGGAACTTTCGCTTCGCTGTGACTGCGAGAACTTCGAGACTGTGTACGTGGTCGATCGCGGCGAGGAGCACAGCGAATGAGAGTCGAAATACGTGCTGCCGCCGGCGTACCCGCTGCTGTCGGCGATCCACCACTGGGAACCCGCGGTCCGGCTCGGGCGCGAAGCGTGAGCGGCGAGCCTGTCAGCTGATCTGGAGTGTCGTGCGCCCGATCGTGGCTCTACGGCCGTCCGCGCCGAGCGCGAACAGAGTCAGCTTGTAGCGGCCTCGACGCAGATGCCCGAAGACGAGCGTCAGCTTGTGGCGGCGGACGCGACCATGCGCGATCACCCGGCGATGAGCGCCGAGCGTGACGGTCGCGACCGCTGGCTGGTTTCTGGCGGTCCTGACCGCATACGTGAACGTGTAGGTACACGTCCTCCGCGATCGCTTCGATTTGGTGCAGTGACTGCGCGCGCCGAGCAGCCGCAGGCCAGACGGGCGGGCCCCGCCGAGCCCGGCCGCCGCGCCGGTCACCGTGAAGGTCGCCGGGCCGTACGCTTGCGCCATCACGCCTTCGGCGTTGGTGCAGCGAGCGCGCACGACGAACGTCGTGCCGTTCGCCGCGCCGGCGGGAATGCGCAGCGAACCCGCCCACGAGCCCAAGTCGCCGAACGGAACGGTCGCGGAGCTCAACAGTTGCCCGGCTGACGAATAGAGAAACAGCTTGGCTTCGGTGGCGGCGAACGCGCCGCCGGTGAACAGCGTGCACGGCGTGACGGATGCCAGCCCGGTCGACGACCCGGCCGGGCCGGAGGTCGGCGAGAGCACGAACGAGCCGCTTGTCAAAGACGGCATGAGCTCGACCACGCGGTTGTTGCCCTGGTCGGCGACGAGTACGTCCCCGGCGAGGTCGACCGCGACAGCGGCCGGGCGGTTCAGACCGGTGAACGGCAGCGTCTGCTGCGAGCCTCCGGCCGGCAGTTCGACCACGCGATTGTTGCCGGTGTCGGCGAGGAACACATCACCGGCCCCGTCGACCGCGATGCCCTCGGGTCTGCTCAGGCCCGTGGAGGGAATCGTCTGCTGCGAGCCTCCGGCCGGCAGCACGACCAACCTCCCCGCACCTGTGTCGACCGCGAACACGTCTCCCGCTCCGTCGACAGTGACCGCCTCAGGATCGGTCAGCCCGCTGAACGGCAGCGTCTGCTGCGAGCCGCCGGAGGGCAATTCGATGATCTGACGGGTCCCGGCGTCGGCAATGAACACGTCTCCCGCCGTATCGGCTGCGACGCCGACGGGGAGCGTCAGCCCGGTCAACGGCAGCGTCTGCTGCGAGCCGCCCGACGGCAGTTCGACCACGCGGCCGTTCTGCGAGTCGGCGACGAACAGATCCGCGGCCCCGTCGACCGCGATCCCGGTGGGGGATGAGAGCCCGGTGAGCGGCAGCGTCCGCTGCGAGCCGCCGGCCGGCAGTTCCACCACGCCGACGGCGGGAGCGGAGCTCAGCGCGAACACGTCGCCGCCACCGTCGACCGCGACGCCCGCGGGCCCGCGCAGCCCGGTGAAAGGCACCGTCTTCTGCGTGAAGGTGACCGCTCGGGCCGCCCCCGCCCACACTCCGAACGAACCGAGCGCCAGGGCGCCCGCGAACGCCGTCACAGCTGCGCACCGCGCCATCGACCAACCGCCCATCGACCTCATCGAAACCTCCGTCGCCACCACGCTCCCACACTTTGGCGTCCGCCAGCGATTGCGAAACTTCGGCTCAGCGCCGCGCGACAACGCCGGACGCGTGTGCTTCCAGGTTGCGCCGACCATAACCGATGCCGATCGAAGCCGCGGCGACACGTACGGAGAGCATTGGGCCGGTCCGGACGGGCGGCGATCTCATCCATTCACGCTTGCCGGGGCGCCCCGCGTGATCGGGAGACAGACGTCGTCCACGGTGCCGAGACCTCCATTCGTGTCGGCGCGTCTACGCGGAGCCAGCGCGGTCGCCGTGACTCCCTCTGTCCGGGAGGGGCAGCGAACGACGGCACCGCGTGCGTCGACATTGTGGCTGCTTCGCATGCGAAGGCGGCAGCCAGGAGGGTCGCGGTCGAAGTGGGGTTGCGATTCGCTGATCGAGCAGCGAGACTGGCTCCGTGCCAGACAGCGGGATGCAGACGCCACTCGGAGTGGCAGCCGCGCTCGCCCGGGCGATGAACGCGCACGACATCGAGGCGTTCGTATGTTTGTTCTCCGAGGAGTACGACAGCGAGCAGCCCGCGCACCCAGATCGCCGATTCCGCGGCCGTGATCAGGTCCGTGCGAACTGGTCGGCTGTGTTCAGTGGAGTTCCGGATTTTCGGGCCGAACTTGTTGCCAGCGCGGTCGACTCCGATACCGCGTGGACCGAATGGCGCTGGCACGGCACGCACGCGGACGGCAGTCGCCTGAACATGGCCGGCGTGATCGTCATGGGCGTGCGAAACGCGTCGATCGCGTGGGCTCGCCTGTACATCGAGCCGGTCGAGGCGGCCGGTGAGGGTATCGACGCGGCAGTCCGCGAGATGTCCGGACGCGAGTGATGGCCATCACTTCATCGGCCCGGCCACCGGGTCATGAGTGTCGGGTCGGCGGGAGGCGTCTGCGCTGCTCGGCGTAGCCGACCATCCCCGCCTCCCCGGCCACGCCGCTCGGATCCACGCGAACGGACTGTCTCGGGTATTGAATCGGTAGCTTCACACCGTGGCGGCGATTCCCGATTCTGCTCGACGAGTACTCGATGGTCGAGCGTTAGCGCATCTGGTGACGCTCGAGCCAGACGGACGACCGCAGGTCTCGATCGTCTGGATCGGCTTGGACGGCGATGAGATCGTTGCCGCGCACTTGCCCGAGCATCGGAAGGTTCGAAACATCCGCCGTGATGCTCGCGTCACATTGTCCGTTGAGGCCGGCACGCGCAACGAGATTGGCCTCGATGAGTACATCGTGATTCATGGGCGCGGTCGAATCACGGAGGGCGGTGCTCCTGAACTGCTTCAGCGGCTTGCTCGCACCTATCTCGGCCCCGATGTCAAGTTTCCTCCGATGGACGACCCGCCTCCGGGTTACGTTACTCACATCACGGTTGACCGCATCGGTGGAGTGGGACCGTGGAGCAGCTGACGCGATAAGGCGCGGGCGGTTTGCTGCTCGCGTTCCGGAAGCGCAGTGTCTACTTGGGCGCCGGTTGCGAAGGATCCGCCCCGGTTGAACCCGGCCTGTAGTGCAGGTCTGTATGAGGTGGTGTCGACGTGCGGTCAGGCCGGGCCGAAGGACTCGATGCGCACGACCGGCTCGCCCGCCGCGTCGGAGGCGTCGAGGTCGATGCTGCCGACGATCGCGAAGTCGTGATTGCCGTCGGGGTCCTCGATGATCTGGCGCAGGCGCCAGACCGCGGGGTCGGCGCGATCGATCATCAGCAGCGACGGCGAGCGTCCCTGCGGACCGGTGTCGATCGACTCGTACTCGTCCCAGTAGGCGCCGAGCGCGTCGTGCCAGTCGCGGGCGCTCATCGCCGGGCGCCCGGGCGGGTCGGTCAGCGCGGCATTGGCGGTGTCGAGGTCGCCCAGCGCATCGGACCGATCTTGCGCGGCGAGCCGGACCCGCTGGAACAGGGCGTTGCGGACCATTCGGGTGAAGGCCCGCTCGTTGCCGGTGATCGGCCGCGCGGGCGGCACGGGCGCGCCGTCGGCGACGCGCCGGGCGGCGTCGGGATCAGTCAGCGCCTCCCACTCGTCCAGCAGGCTGGAGTCGGTCTGGCGGACGGTCTCGCCGAGCCAGTCGATGATCTCGTCGAGCTCGTCGGTCTTGATCGACTCGGGCACGGTGCGACGCAGCGCGCGGTAGGCGTCTGAGAGGTAGCGCAGGACGAGGCCCTCGGAGCGCGAGAGGCCGTAGTGGCCGATGAACTCGGTGAAGGTGCGCCCCTGCTCGTACATGTCACGCACGACGGACTTCGGTGAGAGGTCGGACTCGCGCACCCACGGATGCGTCTCGCGATACACGTGGAACGCCTGGCGCAACCCCTCGTCCAGCGGCTGCGGGTAGGTGACCTCCTCGAGCAGTTCCATCCGCTCCTCGTACTCGATGCCTTCCGCCTTCATTACGGCGACGGCCTCGCCCTTGGCCTTGTTGGCCTGCGCCATCAGAACCGGGAAGGGATCGTCGAGGATCGCCTCGACCACACTGAGGACGTCGAGCGGATCGCGCTCGGATTCCTGCCCCAGCAGCTCCAGCGCCTGCAGCGCGAAGGACGCCAGCGGCTGATTGAGCGCGAAGTTCTCCTGCAGGTCGACCGCCAGCGCGAGCGTGCGGCCCTCTGCGTCGGGCTCGGGCAGCCAGGCCAGCACGCCGGCGGCCACGAGCTCGTCGCCCAGCGCCTGGGCCTGTTCGTAGAGGCGCGTACGACCACGCTCATCCTCGTGGTTGTCCTCGAGCAGTGCCTGCATCGTCTCCACCGCGTCGCCGGGCTGGTTGACGACGTTGAGGATCATCGCGTGGTCGACGCGCATGCGGCTGACGAGCGGCTCGGGCTGCGCGTCACGCAGGCGGTCGAAAGTCTCCTCGGTCCAGCTGACCTCGCCCTCGGGCGCCTTCTTGGGCTGCAGCTTCTTGCCCTTCTCGGCCGCCTTGGACGCCGCCCGGGCACGCTCGATCACGTGCTCGGGCGCCTGCACGATCACGGTGCCGGCAGTGTCGAAGCCGGCGCGGCCCGCGCGGCCGGCGATCTGGTGAAACTCGCGCGCCTTGAGCAGCCGCTGGCGGGTGCCGTCGAACTTCGCCAGGCCGGTGAACACGACCGTGCGGATCGGGACGTTGATCCCGACACCGAGCGTGTCGGTTCCGCAGATCACCTTCAGCCTGCCGGTCTGCGCGAGCTGCTCGACCAAGCGCCGGTAGCGCGGCAGCATCCCCGCATGGTGGACGCCGATCCCGCTGCGCACCAGGCGCGACAACGTCCGGCCGAACCCGGCGGTGAAGCGGAAGCCGCCGATCGCCTCGGCGATCGCATCGCGCTCCTCGCGCGTGCAGAGCTTGGCCGAGAGCAGCGCGTTGGCGCGCTCGGTCGCCGATGCCTGGGTGAAGTGCACGACATAGACGGGCGCGTGGTCCTCGGCCACGAGCCGTTCCAGCAGCTCGTGCAGCGGCTCCAGCGACCAGCCGAAGCTGAGCGGGACCGGACGCTCGGCATCGTCGACCAACGCGGTCTCGCGGCCGGTGCGGCGGGTGAGGTCCTCGGTGATCTTGGAGACGTCGCCGAGCGTGGCCGACATCAGCAGGAACTGCGCGTTGGGAAGGCAGAGCAGCGGGACCTGCCACGCCCAGCCGCGCTGCCCGTCGGCGTAGAAGTGAAACTCGTCCATCACGACCTGCCCGACATCGGACGCCGCACCGCCACGCAGCGAGATGTTCGCCAGCACCTCGGCGGTGCAGCAGATGATCGGCGCGTCGGCGTTGACCGCGCCGTCGCCGGTGACCATGCCGACGTTGGCCGCGCCGAAGGTGCGACAGAGCTCGAAGAACTTTTCCGATACCAGCGCCTTGATCGGCGCCGTGTAGTACGTGCGCCTCCCAGCCGCGAGGGCAGCGAAGTGCGCCGCGATCGCGACCATCGACTTTCCCGACCCGGTCGGCGTCGCGAGCACGACGTTGCGCTCGTCGAACAGCTCGATCGCCGCCTCCTCCTGGTGCGGATAGAGCGCCATGCCGCGCTCGGCGGTCCATTCGACGAACGCCTCGTAGAGCGTGTCGGCGCTGACCTGCTGCGGGAGGGCGTCGGCGAGGCTCATCAGTTCCACCCGTCACGGTAGCCCGGCACCGGCGACGCCGCGATAACCGCCCGGCCAACCCATCCCTCCAGAGATCAGCAGCGGCCGCGCCGCGCCGCCGTTTCGTCCGCACAGGCGCGAGCGTAGAAGTCTGCCGAGCCGAACGACCTCAACCCTGGTGGCCGCGCACGCGCGCTGTCCGGTGATCTCGCGAGTCCGGGCGGTGCCGACGATCTATCCCAAGCGCAAGTGCGCCAATGCGCTTCTCACTGGCCGCTGGTTCGTGGAGGGCCCCGCGCAAGGAATCCGGCCGGGCCCGACGCATCGATTCACGCGGACGGAACAGCGGGTGGCCGGGGGATGGGACCATCGCGACCGTTGCTGTTGTGGACGCGGCGTTCCGTGCAGGGCTCGCTGTGCGGTCTGCGCTACCCGGGGGGTTCTTCGAGGGCGTAGGCGATCGCGGCCTCGAAGGTGAGTGCGCTGCCTTCGCGCGCGGCGGCATTCCATGCGGCTGGTCCGTAGCGTGTGCGGGCGGGCTCGAAGAACGTCTGATCGAGCCTGGTCTCGATCGGATCCTCGGGCTTGTCGTAGCGGTGTGCGGCGGCGGCGCCGACGAGTATTGCGGCGCGCTTAGTGTCGCCACGTACCACGGCGACGGCGCCCAAGCCGCGGAGGCCTTCGAAGGCCACCGGCCGGGCGACCATCTCGCAGCAGAGCGTGAGTTCGTCGCGGAACGCTTCCGAAGCAGCGTCCGTCTTACCGGTCAGCAGCGCCGCCAAACCGCGGTTGCCGCTGTTGATCATTCGTGCGGACCGGCTGTCGAGCGTCCGCGCGATCGGAGTCGCGCGGGTAGCAAAGTCGATCGCCTCCCGCTCCGCGCCGAGGCAGAGCGCGGCGTAGGCGACGTCGTCGAGCAGCCCCGCGAGTCGATACGTGTTGCCGACGTCGGCCAGGAGCCGGCCAGCCGTTTCGACGCGCTGGCGCAGCTCGGCGATGCTCGACGCCGCTATTGCCTTCTCGCGGGACGCTTCGGCGATCTCCCACTCGTCGCCGGCGGCTCCCGCCCAGCGCAGCGCCTCGTCAGCGACGGCGTTTGCAACATCGAGCCGCTCGGCCAAGAGCTCGTGGTTGGCACGTAGCTGCAACGCTCGGGACAGGATCACGGGATCGTCCAGCCGTCGGGCGATCGCCTCCACCTCGGCCACGACCCCGCTTTGCTCGCCGATCTGCCACAGGCACCTAGCTTTCGCGCTGAGCGCCTGGACGCGGAGGACCGGATAGGCCTCAGCGCCTGGCAGGTTCAGGGCCCGGTCGACCCAGTCCACGGCGTCGGCGTGACGGTCTCGCATGACCCAGTACTGGCCTAACGCTGCCGCCATCGCGAGCGCCCGCTCGGCGTTGGCCTGTTCGATCGCCCAGCCGAGGGCCGCGTGGATGTTGTCGATCTCGGCGTCGAGACGCGCAAGGTGCTGTTCGCCGCCTGCGGCCCAGAGCGCCCGCTCGGCTCCGTGGCGCTGGGTGAGCACGAGGTAGTAGCGATAGTGATCCTCGCGCACGGCCTCGAAGTCCGCAGCGGACGCGAAGCGCTCGCGGGCGTAGGCGCGGATCGTCTCGAGCATCCCCAGCCGGGTGGGCGCAAGCGCGTGCTGGCGCCGCGTGAGCAGGCTCTTGGTGACCAGGCCATCGAGGGTGTCCAGTCCGCCAGCGGTGATCGTCTCGGCCGCCTCGACGGTCGCGCCGCCGGCGAACACCCCGAAGCGCGAGAAGCACCGCTTCTCGGCGCCGTTGAGCAGGTCGTAGCTCCAGTCGATGGTGGCACCCAGCGTCTGCTGTCGTTCGGGTGCGTCGCGCGCGCCGGCGCCCGGCGCGCCGAGCGCGGTCTCGAGGCGGTCGGCGATCTCGATCGGCGACAACAGTCCGCAGCGGGCGGCCGCGAGCTCGATGGCGAGCGGCAATCCGTCGACACGTCGGCAGATCTCGGCGACCGCGGCGGCGTTGGCGTCGCTTAATTCGAAGTTAGGATCGCGGACTCGCGCGCGCTCGCAGAACAGCCTGACGGCGTGCCCGTCGGCCAGCGCTTGCGTGTCACGGTGTGTCCCGGGCTCGGGCAGCGCGAGCGGCGACACCGGGTAGCGCTCCTCGGCCTGCAGAGCGAGCGGTTCGCGACTGGTGGCCAAGACAGTGAGGGAGGGACAGGTCTCAAGCAGTCTCGCGATGAACGGCGCGGCGGCGAGCAGCTGCTCAAGGTTGTCGATGATCAGTAGTAGATGCTTGGCGGCCAGGAAGCGTTCGGCGGCCTGCTCGGCGGTCTCGCCCGAAAGTACGATGATCCCGAGCGCCTTGACGATCGCCGCGGGGACCCCCTCAGGTCGATGCACCGCGGCAAGCGAGACGAAACGCCCGCCGTCGGCGAAGTCCGCCTGGACGGCGCGCGCCGCCTCCACGGCGAGTCGTGTCTTGCCGACCCCGCCGGGCCCGGTGAGGGTGAGCAACCGCACCGACCCCGCCCGCAGCCGCCCGCCGACCGCCACGAGGTCCTGGTCACGACCGATCGTCCGATTGGGCGGCACCGGCAACCTGCAGTCGCGTCGCGCGCCGGGCATCGGCGGCACCGGCTGGTCCGCGAGCGTCGTCTGCGTGGGCGGCGAGAGCCCAATGGAATGCTTCAGGATGTCCTCGTGCAGTTCACACAACGGCTGCGCGGGCTCGATACCGAGTTCGTCAACGAACCGTCCGCGCGCCGCGTGAAAGGCGCCCAGCGCCTCGGCCTGTCGTCCGCAGCGATACAGCGCCGTCATCTGCAGCTCCACCAGGCGCTCCTTGAACGGATGCGCGATGACAACCGCCTCCAACTGTCCCAGCAGCTCGCCGTGACGGCCCAGATCCAAATCAAGCTCGATCGCCTCAATGACCACGGCCAGCCGCTCCTCCTCCAGCCGCGCGCGCTCCCCAGCGAGCAGACTGTGCGTGATCACGCCCGCGAACGGCTGTCCGCGCCAGACACCCAGCGCCTCCTCCAACCCCTCACGAGCGACCCGCGGCTCACCGTCCACGCGCGCGCGACGCGCCCGGCCGAGCGCCTGCTCCCAGCGGTCGACATCACGCTCTCCGAGTCGCACCTCCAGCAGGTAGCCGCCCGCGTGGTTGAGCAGCCGGCCGCGGTCGGCGCCCGCCTCCGCCAGCCGCTTGCGGAGCCTCGAGACATGCATCTGCAGGCTGTCACGCGCCCGCGCGGGAGGCTCCTCGCCCCACAGCTCATCAATCAGCTGGTCGATGGCCACCACGCGACCGCCCATCAGCGCCAGCACCGCGAGCAGCGCTCGCGGCCGCTGACCCCCCAGCGCCACGGCCCGGCCACCCACCCACGCCTCAACCGGACCGAGCAACTCGATCCGAAACCCGTTGGAGCTGTCGGCCATGCTGGACGCCACCGTGTGTCCTACGTCACCCGTGCTCCGGACTCTACGCCCGATGGATGGCCGCTTGTGGGCGCACCGTTGGCGGGCGGTTACCGGCCTCGACGACGCTGCGGCCATGAGCACACACATCGCTCTCGCCGTCGCCGACGCCCGCGTCGCTGACCTGCAGAGGGCCGCAATCCACCACACGGCGAACCCACCGCCTCGTCGTGCCCGCCACCCCTTCGACGATCACGGCGCGGTGAGCGTGATGACGAACCTCTGCGGCCGGGCGGCTGCCGTGTCTGCCGTTGCGCTCGCGGCGCTCGTCGCGTGGGTGGCGCCCGCGCGCGCCAACACTGTGACTGACTGGAACGCCTACGCGTCGACGGCGATCGTGGTCACCGCCGGACAACCGCCGCCGGTCGCGGCGTTGAGCTTTGCGATGGTTCAGGGGGCGGTCTATGACGCGGTCAACGCGATCGATCGCGGCCATCGCTCCTATCTACCCCAGCCGCCGGCCGAGCCCGCCGACTCTCAGGACGCAGCGGCCGCGACCGCGGCGCACGACGTGCTCGCGTGGCTGTTCCCGCTTCAGCAGGGCACGCTGGACGGCCTCTATCAGACGTCGCTGGCCGCGATAGCCGATACACCCCTGGGGAGCAAGGAAGGCGGGATCGCCGCCGGCGAGGCCGCGGCGCAGACGATGATCGCCGCTCGCACCAATGACGGCCGCGGCGGCCCGTTCACCCCGGTGATCGGCACCACGCCGGGCGTGTGGCGCCCGACACCGCCGCTGTTTGCGTCAGACCCGGCGCCGTGGGTCGCCAACGTCCGGCCGTTCTTGGTCCCCAATGTCGAGATGCTGCGCAGCGCCGGTCCCAACCCGCTGACCAGCCGCGCCTACGCCAAGGACTTCAACGAGGTCAAAGCGATCGGCGCGCTGCACAGCACGACGCGCACCCCCGATGAGACCGACGCGGCGATCTTCTGGCAAGACCACGCCTTCGCGCTATGGAACCGCGTGTTCCGCACGCTCGCCGCCGGCCACCATCTCGGCACAGCCGACAGCGCCCGGCTGTTTGCCACCACCAACCTGGCCGCCGCCGACGCGGCGATCGGCTGCTGGAATAACAAATACCACTACAACTCCTGGCGCCCGATCACCGCCATCCGCGAGGCCGACACCGACGGCAACCCCGCCACCACCGCCGACCCCGGCTGGACGCCGCTGTTTGACCCGGCCACACCGCTGCCCGCCGGGCAGCTCCCGCTGGTGACGCCGCCGTTCCCCGAGAACCCGTCAGGCCACAACTGCGCGGCCGGCGCCATCCTGCGGACGCTGCGCTACTTCTTTGGCACCGACCACGTCAGCTTCACCGCAACCAGCAACAAATCCGGGACGACCCGGACCTTCCACCGCCTGTCAGACGCGCTACAGGAGAACATCAACGCACGCGTGTGGGCCGGCATCCACTTCCGGACCGCCGACCTCCAAGGCGTCAAGCTCGGCACAACGGTCGCCCGCTACCTCCACAAACACTACTTCCAACCACTCCACTAAAACGCGACCAGCCCCCAATTTGGGTGTGACCCGACAGCACGTCCCGCCCAGACCACCCTACCGGCGACGAGCGATACCGCTCGTCGCCGGTCCGTGTCCGCGGCACCGATTCTCGCGACGCGTCGACCAAAGGCCGTTGCAGGGCGACGCGTCGCACCCAGACTGCGCACCCTGGCGGCCACGCCGAGCGGGAGGGATGACACCGTCGGCACCTCCCGCTCCTACGCACAGCCCGAACTGCCCGACGGTCCAGGTCCCGACCGCGCCAGGGTTTGCATCAAGCACCGCCGCAACTCTGCAAGTCTCGAGCCGAGCCCTGCTCGGCGACACAGAGGTCGCCGACCCATCGACGGGTTCAGCAGCGGGAGCAGCCACGCTGAGCGCGGCCATCTGCGAGCGTGCCGAGCAAGCCGACCGCCCAGCATGTCGGGCAGCCCCGCCAGGTGACCGCGGTGACGAACAGGAGCGCGAGTGAGATCGGACCAACGACCGCGGCCAGGACGATCGCGAGAACAGCGGCAACGAGGCCGGCCGCGCCTCTTATGAGATGTTCGCCGACCGAGCCGCTCGCGAGCGGCGAGCGTCGAGTGCTCGCAGGTTCTGGGATCGCATCGCACGTCGTGGACATCTCACCCCGATACGCGGCGAGGTCATGCGCGGATCACTAGCACCGCGCCACCCTGCGGACCGAGTGGCGGCTGCTGATGGCAACTCACAACCTCACCAACCACGTACACACCGAGCAAGGCCGCTGTCTGCCGCTAATGACGAGACAGCTGGCACACGAGCTGGCAGTCACGAGACGGCGGTCTCCCGGCGCGGTCTGATCATTGCCGAACGAGCGGCTCGACCGGAGTGCCTGCGTCCGGGGCGATGCTCTCCTCGAGCGCGGCGGCAACCGCGCGCCGCGACGAGATGCCGAGCTTCGAGTACACGTGCGAGAGGTGCGTGTCGATTGTCTTCGGGGTGACGAACAGTGCCTGCGCGATCTCGTTGTTCGTGCGGCCTTCGGCCGCCAGCCGGGCCACGCGAAGCTCGCTAGGCGTCAGTGCGTCGCGCCCGGTGATCCGCTCGCGGCGCAGGCGTGCGCCGCTTGACTCGAGCTCCGAGCGGGCCCGCGCGGCAAGGCGGGTGGCCCCGCCCTCGACCGCGATGTCGAGTCCGCGGCGGAGATGCTCGCGGGACGCTGCGCGCTCGCCTGCTCGGCGGATCGCTGCGCCGAGCTCGATCAGCGCCCGTGCGTACTCCAGGCGCGCGGGCGAGGACTGGAGCACCGTGACTGCCTGCCGCAGGAGGTCACGGTCACCCTCGAGCACGCCGATTGCGCGTAGCGCGACGCCGATCGCGCGCGACTGACCGAACCGCCGGGCGTCGTCGAGCTCGTCGTGGGCAAGCTGCAGCGCCTCGTCGCGCGCTTCGGCGCTGAGCAGCATCGCCAGCGCCGAGCGCCATGACGAGCCGGCGGGGTTTCGGATCCCGAGCGCCTGGAGTATCCCGCCGGCCCGGCGGAGGTCCTCGATTCCGGAAGCCGTGTTCCCCGCGATGTGCCGGATCCGTCCGCGCAGCTCGCACACTACCGCCTCGACCATGCCTCCCGACATCTGGTCGAGCTCCGCGCCGAGGGCGAGATCGGCAAGGTCGGCGCACTCCGGTCGTTCGATTATGACCTCGGCCGCGAGCCACAAATAAACGCACAGCGAGTACCTGGCCTGGGGCCCTCGAACCGGGTCGATCGCGGCGCGGAGCCCGCCTTCCGCTGCGATCAGCGAGCCCTCGCGGGCATCGACCCAGCCGCGATAGGCGGAGCCCAGCACGAACCTCGCGATCGAGCCGCGCGAGCGTGCGTCGGCGAGCAGGACCTCGGCGAGCTCACGTGCCCGGGCGAGTCGATCGCAAATGACGAGCGCCTGAAATGCCTGGCCCATCGACCACAGGTCCGCTCCCAGGTCCAGGACCCGGCCGTCGTCCCAGCCGCGCTCGACGAGCGCCAGCGCGTGACTCTCGTCGCCCGCGCGCCAAACTGCGTCCGCTGCCAGCAGCAAGGACAGCGAGCGAGCCGCGCCACCGCCACGCATCACGAGATCGTGCAGCATCGGTCGACGCCGCTCAAAGTCGGCGATCAGCCGAGGGTCGCTGGCGCTGATCGCGGCGAGATAGGTCTCGAGCCGGACCGCCACCTCGGGCTCGCGATCGCCGAGATCGTCGAGCGCGTCGTGCACCAGGCGGATTGCGTGAGCCCACTGGCCCTTGAGGCCGAGTGCGGTCGCGAGCTCGAGTGCTGCGCTGCTTCGAAGTGCAGGATCGTCGGTTAGCTGCCTGGCCTCCTCGAAGTATCCGAGCATGGCCGGGTCGGTGTTCAGGCGGGCCGCACGCCCGAGGTCGAAGAGGATCTCCGCTCGTAGCTCCCTTGTGCACCCCTCATCGATAGCGCGCGTGAGATAGGCGATGCTGTCTTCGGGCGCGGCGCGCCGGAGCGCCGCTGCGGCCGCGTCCCGCAGGTTCTGAATCACCAGCTCCGAGCCGGTCGGTTCGCTCGGCAGCAGCTGGGCGGCGACGGCGTCGAGCGGCGCGCCCTCGCCGGCGAGCAGGTGCGCCGCATGGCGGTGAAGTCGCGATCGTTCCCCCGGCGCCAGGTCGTCGTAGATGGCGGCCCGGAGGATCGGATGCACGAACTCGACGCGTCCGTCCGTCCGCAGGATCCCTGCCGCGACGAGCGCATCCAGCGCATCAAGCGCCGCCTGTTCGTCGAGATCTGCCAGTCGAGCGGCTCGCGGAAGCCGCGCATCGCCTCCCAGCACGGCGATCGCTCGCGCGAGCGGCAGGCAACCTTCCGGCATGCGTGTGAGCCGGATCGCCGTCGCCAGGGCGATTGCATGCGGCCCGAGCTCCTGAATGCGCACGGCTTGCTCGGCCGTGGGCTCGACGCCCTCCTCGGCTAGCGCCGCGATGAGCTCGCGCAGCAGGAAAGGGACCCCGCCGGTTGCCGCCGTCGCCGCGGCGACGAACGTCGGATCCGGGTCCGCTCGCAGGCCGGCGGCGAGGAGCTCGCGGGCTGCCTGCTCGCTCAGCGCCGCGGGCGAGAGTACATCGAACATCCGGTCGCTGAGCATGCGCGCCTCGAGTGCGGCGGCCGATCCCCACTCGCCGGACCGAGCAGCCCCCACAATCGCGCACGCCAGCCCGTCGAGGCGGGCCGTCAGGTAGAGCAGAAAGCGCAACGACCCGGCGTCCGCCCAATGCAGATCATCGACGACGATCAGCAGCGGAGCGCTCGCTGAGAGGTTGACCGTCAGCCAGTACAAGCCGTGCAACGCTGAGAATGCGTCCTCCGGGATCCACTCCTGGGGCGCAACCCGGGCATCGACGATCGACTCGGCTGACTTCGCGGCACCGGCGAGCAGATCAGCCCGGACCTCCGTGCCGGCAGCGTGTAACACCGGCTCGAACAGCTGGCGTGCGACGCCGAATGGAAAGTGACCCTCGAGCTCGCCCCCGCGAGCGGTGAGCACCGTGATGCCCTGCTCGAGCGCGCGGCGCCGGGCCACATCGAGCAGTGCGGTCTTGCCGATGCCGGCCGGCCCCTCGATGAGCAGCGCACGTCCTTCTCCGGCGCGCACGTCGGACAGCAGGTGCTGAACCTGTTCCAGCTCCCGTACCCGCTCGAGCAGGACGACGGGCCCTGCGGTCAGGCTCCCCCCCTCCATAGCGGAACTGTAGTGGGTCGCCGACAGCTCGGCGAGAAAAGATCAGGTGGTGTTCCTGACGCGAGCGCGACGCGTCCACGAGACGATCGCGCTCATGAATGTGAACCTCACGAAACCCGAGGAGGCACGCGACACGTACGCGCTCGCCCGCACTCCTCAGGAGTACGAGCGCCTGCGCGCGCAGTCGCGGACATGGGAGCCAACCACGGCTCGGCTGCTCGATCGGCTGCCGCTCGTGCCGGGGTCTCGCTGTCTGGATGCCGGCTGCGGCCCCGGCGAGACGATGCGGTTGATGGCCGAGCGGGTGGGGCCCTCGGGGTACGTGCTCGGAATCGACGTCGACGCGAGGCTGGGTGCCTGGGCCGCCGTGGAGCTGCAACAGGCCGGACATTGCCAGTGCGACTTCTCACGCGCAGACGTCACAGCGTGCGAGTCGATCCCCGGCGAGCCGTTCGACCTGGTGTACGCGCGGCTGCTGCTCTACCACCTCCCCGAGCGGATCGCGGTGCTGCGACGCCTCTGGGATGCCGTCGCGCCGGGCGGCCACCTGCTGGTCCAGGACTATGACGTTCGCACCGTGGGCGTGCTGCCGGCGCTCGAGAGCGTCGACGAGTTCGGCCGGATGATCGTCGATGCGTTCCTCGCTGCCGGCTGCGACGTGCACGTCGGCGCGCGGCTGCCCGAGCTGTTCGGGCGAGCCGGGATCGGTACGCCCGACGGGACCGACGTCGCCGGGCGGATCGAGCCGCTCGCACAGGCACAAGGTTTCCTCAAGAGCGTGTATCAGAGCGTTGCGCCGAGCGCGATCTCGCGCGGCATCCTCACTCAGGAGCGCGCTGACGCGTGGGACGCAGAGCTGACCCGCGACGCGGAGCGTTTCCCAGAGCGCACGCTGTTGTGGCCGCTGCTGATCGGCGCCTGGAAGCGCAAGCCCAGTATCCGCGACGCGGATCGCACCGGATGACCAGTCGAGAACCGCCTTGGCGGCGAATCCGTATCGAGATCCGTAGGCGTAGTGAGGACGAGCAGCGTGGGGTTTTACGCTCCGGCCCACCACGCCAGATCGGGGCGGCAACGAGAGAGGGCTGGCAGATGTGCGACGACGTGGTGGACGCTCTGATCGAGCGGATCCGAGCATCGGTGATCGGAGACGACGTCCTGTTGGAGGGGCCGTTCGGTCCGCGGCGGATGGTTTATGCCGACTACACGGCCTCGGGTCGCGCGCTGTCGTTCATCGAGGACTACGTCAGGGAGTACGTCCTGCCGGTGTACGCGAATACGCACACGGAGGCGTCCGCCACCGGCCTGCGTACGACCGCGCTGCGCGAAGAGGCCCGCCGCATCATCCACCGCGCGGTTGGCGGCTCTGAGGAGGACGTGGTGCTGTTCTGCGGCTCCGGGTCGACGGCTGCGATCAACACGCTGATCCGCGTGCTCGAGCTCGAGCGGCGTGGGCGGCCGGTGGTGTTCATCGGTCCGTACGAGCATCACTCCAACGAGCTGCCCTGGCGCGAGTCGCCGGCCGAGGTGGTCGTGATCCGGGCGGGCGCCGACGGTCGTCTGGATCTCTCTCATCTCGAGAGCGAGCTGCGCCGACGGGCCGGGCGGACGCTGAAGATCGGCAGCTTCTCCGCCGCGTCGAACGTGACGGGGATCATCACCGACGTCGACCGAGCCGCAGAAGTGCTGCACGCCCACGGCGCGCTCGCCTGCTTCGACTATGCGGCGGCGGGGCCGTACCTCCCGATCGACATGGCCGGCAAGGACGCGGTCTTTCTTTCGCCGCACAAGTTCATCGGCGGCCCCGGCACACCGGGAGTCCTGGTTGTCAAGCGCTCGCTGTTGCGAAACCGCGTGCCGTCGGTGCCGGGGGGCGGAACCGTCCTGTTCGTGACGCCGGCGGCGCACTCCTATCACCCCGACCCCGTGGTCCGGGAAGAGGGCGGTACTCCCGGAATCGTCGAGTCGATCCGCGCCGGATTGGTGTTCGCGCTCAAGGAACAGGTCGGCGCCGAGGAGATCCACCGCCGCGAGCACGACCTGGCCCGGCGTGCGTTGCGGTCGTGGGGCGCGAACCCGAACATCGAGATCCTCGGCAATACCGCAGTGGAGCGCCTGCCGATCGTGGCGCTGGGGCTGCGTCATCGTGGCCGCCTGCTGCACGCGAATTTCGTCGTCGCCGTGCTAAGCGACCTGTTCGGGATCCAGGCGCGGAGCGGCTGCTTCTGTGCCGGCCCGTATCTGCACCGGCTGTACGAGATCGACGATCTGTTCTCGGCACGGATGCACGCCGAGGTGGCGAGGGGCCAGATGGGGGCCAAGCTGGCGTTCACCCGGCTCACGTTCAACTACTTCATCAGCGAGACGGTATTCGCATACATCCTCGACGCGGTCCATTTGATTGCCGAGCATGGCTGGAAGCTGCTGCCGCTGTACCGGTTCGATCCTCGCAGCGGCATCTGGCGCCATCGCGCCGGCGTCCCTGATCCATCGACGAGCTTGAGCACCGCGGTCAAGGACGGGCCCCCGCGGTTCGCGACAGCTCCCGAGAGCGTGCTGCCCGGTCAGCTCGAGGCGGCGCGGCGGGCCATCCGCTCGGTGCAGGCGCACCTGCCCGCTCGTCCGCTCAACGATCCCGAGTTGAGCGACGAGTTCGAGCGGATCCGCTGGTTCCCGCTGCCCTGCGAGGCATTCGAACAACTGCGTTCGACGGTCACGCGCTCGCCGCTCGCCGCGGCCGAGCGACCGCAGCGACGTGGGAACCGAGCGGTCATCCGGCGCGTACTCCAACCGAGCGATCGAGGGTGATCACATGGGACTTAGCTTCGCCGAAGACCGCACCGGGGGACGTGCCGCGGTCGTCAACGAGAACGAGGTGCGCGCCGCCGCGGGCGTGACGATGGTGATCGGCGCAGTCGCGTTCGGCTACGCCTACTTCGCCAAGCAGTACGTGCCGCTTCAGGTGGCCGCCAGCCTGTTCTTTGTCGAGTTCCTGGTCCGCGTCACGGTTGGGCTGCGGTACAGCCCCGTCGGCGTCCTCGCGCGCGCGATGACGCTCGGCCGGGCACCCGAGTGGGTGTCCGCCAAACCCAAGCGATTCGCATGGACGCTCGGCCTCGTGATGGCGCTCGCGATGACGGTGATCACGAACAGCGGGATCCGCGGTCCGCTGCCGCGGACGATGTGTCTGATCTGTCTGACGCTGATGTGGATGGAGTCCGCGCTCGGGCTGTGCCTCGGCTGCAGGATCTACGGCCTACTGCTGCGGCGCGGTTGGATCGGCGCGGACCCCCACATCGAGGTCTGCGCCGACGGCAGCTGCGAGCGCTCGTCCGAGCTGACGAACGACACCGCGACGCGCGTGTCCGCTTCCGCGTCCGGCGTGATGAGCGCGGCGCTGGCGGTTGGCGTGCTGCTCCTGTTCGCCTCGTCGTCGGCGGCCTCGCCGCTAGCGGCGAACGGGGTTCACCAGTTGGGCACGACGGCCAAGCTGTGGGAGGTCGGCGTGATCAGGCAGGGCGTCGGGGGCGTGCCCGTTGACGGCGAGTTTTTGACCGATCATCAGGTGGACAACCTGGTCGATTTGGGCCCTGCGGCGTTCAGGTTGCCGACGAGTCAGCGGGCGGGGCGCGCGACGGGTGTGGTCCGCACTGAGGGCGACTCCGGGCAATCCACCGTTCAGGTGGAAGCGCCCACGCTCGATCCCCGCCAGCCGGACGCGGTGAAGGGGAGCTACGCATTGCTGGACGAGTATCGGGACTACCGCAAGGGTGTCAGCCCGCAGAAGCAGTCGGTGCAGATCAAGTTCCACCAGCTGCTGCTCGACATGATCGACGCGAACGGGGCGCTCACGCCGTCGGAGTGCCCGGTCGTGGGTACGGCGCGGTGCAGCTCGATCCGAACCGAAGTGACGGTCGAGGTCGTCGCCTACAAGCCGGGCGCGCATCATCCGTTTTTCGACGTCGGCGGGACGATCTACGCCGAGGGCCATCAGCACGCCTGGTTCGTGGGCGCTGGGACCTCGCCGGCGTCGATGCGCCCGTTCTGGGACGGCGCAGAATTCGACGTCAACCGCGACGTCGACGGCACCGGGTCGCAGAAGCACCTGACGGTGGACGACGGATTCCATCCGTTCACGATCACGATCCCGCTCGACTCGGTGCGCTTCCAGCATGCATTCCGAGTGCAGGTCCACCTCGAGGCGACCACGGTCGACGACCGCGGCCTCGAATCAGCAGCGGCCGCCCGGATCATCGACCCGCAGCGCGTCGTCCCGAGCGGGTCGGCCACACGGATGATCCAGCCCGTCACACCCATGATCCAGCGCGTGTCATCCAGGATCCAGCGCGTCCCAGCCAAGCTCAAGGCGCCGCCCGCCTCGCCGCGGCCCGCGGCCCGCTGCCCCTCGGGGCCCAGCCGCAACGCCGGGCGGCTCCAGCTCGGCAGCCAGCCCGTGACCGTCGGCGAGGCGAGCGGCACCGCACTCGTGATGGTCACCCGCACCGGCGGGTCGCGCGGCGCAACCAGCGCCGTCCTCAGCACGAGTGGCGGCTCGGCGCGATCCGGCCGAGACTTCACCGCCACGCGGACGCTGGTGCGCTTCGAGAACGGCGACAACTCGCCGCGGATCGTCGAGGTCCCGATCCGCGAGGACCGCGCGGTCGAGTCGCCGGAGACGTTCCGGGTGTCGCTCAGCGATCCGCGCTGCGCGCGTCTCGGGCAGCGGCGTACGGCCACCGCGATGATCCTCGACGACGACCAGCCGCCGCCTGCGCCGCAGCCCGCGTTCACGATCGGCGGGACAGTCGACGGCTTGCAGGGTTCGGGGCTTGTGCTCTCGGACTTGAGCGGCGAGCTGCCCGTGTCCTCGAACGGGAGCTTCACCTTCCCCGGAACCGACTCGGACGGCCAGCCTTATGAGGTCAACGTCGCGACCCAGCCGCAGAACCCCGACCAGGTGTGCACCGTGCAGAACGGCGCTGGTCACGTCGCCAGCGCGAACATCACGAACATCGCCGTGCACTGCGCCTTGCTCGCCACGCCTTCTGCCCTCGACACCACGTTCGGCAGCGGCGGACGGGTCTCCACTCCGGTGGGCGTCATCGGACAGGGCGAGGCTATCGTGATCCAGCCGAACGGGGGGATCGTGACGGCCGGCTCGCGCCAGATCGGTAGCGCCTCTGACTTCGCGCTGACCCGCCACAACTCCGACGGCAGCCTCGACACGAGCTTCGGCACGAACGGAATTGCGGTCACCGACTTCGGGGGCGCGGACGACAAGGCCTACGACGAGGCGCTGCTGCCCGACGGCGGGATCGTTGCGGTCGGCGTGGCCGACCCCGCGGGGTTTCTGAAAGGGGATTTCGGGATCGCCCGCTACAACCCCGACGGCACGCTCAACACGAGCTTCGGCACGGGGGGAATCGTCACGACCGACATTCGCGGTGATGCCGACCAGGCCGAGGCGGTCGCCGTCCAGCCCGACGGAAAGATCGTCGTCGCCGGGCTCACGGCCACCGTCGCGGGTCGCATCACCGACTTCGCGCTCGCTCGCTACAACCCCGACGGGACGCTCGATCAGAGCTTCGGCAGCCACGGGATCGTCACCACCGACATCAGCGGCGACGACGCCGCGGTCGACCTCGGCATCCAGGCCGACGGCAAGATCACCCTCGTCGGGACCGCCGGCGAGCAGATCGCACTGGCGCGTTACACCCCAAACGGCAGCCTCGACCTCAGCTTCGGTACCAACGGCACGGCCATCTACCCAGGGTTCGGCGAGGCCAGGGGCCTCGCCGTGACCCCCAACGGCGACATCTTCATCGCCGGCGACAGCGGCGGCGATTTCCTGCTCCTCTCCTACCGCTCCGACGGCACCCTCAACCCCGGCTTCGGCAGCGCCGGGACAGTCACCACCGACATCAGCGGCAGCGGCGACTTCGCCGAGAACGTCGCCATCGACGCCCAGGGCCGGATCATCCTCGTCGGCCGCGCCACGAGCTCGACGATCCTCGACATGGCGCTCGCCCGCTACAACCCGGACGGCAGCCTCGATCCGAGCTTCGCCAACCACGGGATCCTCACCGCCGACTTCCACGGCGAGGGCGACTTCGGTCAAGACGTCGCGCTCGACTCCGCCGGACGGATCGTCGCAGCCGGGTACACCGCCAACGGCTCCAACACCGAATTCGCGCTGTTGCGAGCCAATCCGTAGGCGCAGCGCCCTGGCTTCGGCCAAGGGCGTGCGTTAAGCCGATCGTTGACTGAGGCGAATGGGACGCCGCTGGCTCAGATCGTGCCCACGGCGCGGAAGGCGTGTCAATCGACGGCGCTGTTGGATACGCTGCGAATGTGGCTGGCAGCGCGAGTCAGGTGGCGACCGCGTCCGGTCCTGGGGAGGGCGAGCGTCTGTGGTTCCTCGGAACGCTGGCGACGATCCGGGTCCCTGGGGAGGTAGTCGACGGGCGCTTCGCTCTGATCGAGTTCCTGTTTCCGCACCACGCGTCGCCGCCGCTTCACACCCATCCCCAGGACGAGAGCTACTTCGTGCTTGAGGGTCGGTTGACGGTCCAGGCTGGCGAGCGGCGCTTTGTGCTCGAGGCTGGCGCTGCCGCGGTCGTGCCGATGGGAGTAGCGCATACGTTCCGTGTGGATAGCGACACAGCGAGGGTGCTGGTGCTGAGCACGCCGGCGGGGCTGGAGCGCTTCGTGCGTGACGGTGCCGTGCCCGCGAGCAGAAGCACGCTGCCACCCGCCGACGCGCCCCGGCCAACACCAGAGGAGCTAGACCGGATCTTTGCCGCGCACGGCCAGGTGAATGTCGGCCCGCCGCTCGGGCCCCGGGACTGATATCGCCGAGCGAAACTCTCGGCGCTCGAGGGCCGTTCCCGCTGGGGCAGTCGAGGCGCGCCCAACTGGAGCGCATCAGGCCCAGCCCTCGGGGGTGGACCCTGCGACCCGCGATGCTTGCCCGTCAGGGCCGAACGCAAGTAGTCCAATGGCAAAGTCGCTAATGACGCGTCAAGTCGCGGGCGGCGGAAGCGGCTTGGGCGCATCGGTTCCGGCCAAGCAACGGTTATGTCATTTCTCACAGCCCGCTCGCACCGCGGCGAGGCCGACCTGATCGACCTAGCTGACACTCGGAAGAAGACCACCTCGGCACAACGCTCGCCGGGTACATCTCGTCGACGAGGGTTGCAGACGATATGCGAGTGGGGTGGCAGCGCGAGTGCCAGCATCATCGAGCGTGTGTGACAACAGTTGCGGGAGCGGTCGATCACGCGATCCAGGCGGGTGTGCCGCGTGGCTCGGGCTCTCCGGGTACCCGTGCAATGGCGTTTCCGTGACCGCAGACAAGGAGCCGGACATCGGTGCGAGCGGCGACCTGTCGCTCGAGTTCGGGCGGCATCACCGCGGTGTCCCCGGGGCCGAGGATCTCGGTTTTGCCCGCGATGTGCACTGAGCACTCACCCTCGAGGACCGTCCAGATCTGCTCGGAATCGAACACATGAAGAGGACCCGACGCGCCCTCCGTCATTTCGACCTCCCACATCGAGAGACCGGCGGTGGACCCGATGGTGGGTGATGCATGGGTCGTCATCGCACCGGCCGGAGTCTCAGAGCGGCGACGTTCAGTCACCCGAATCACGTAGGACATGCAAGATCCTTCACTCGACAACTGGGTTGTCTAAATAGTCTACCGGGTTGTCTTCCTTGTGCAAGCATTCGTAGATGCTCTCTGGCGACCGCGCGGGCTTCGAACTGCCACTGCTGCTGGTCGGTGCATTCAGATCACTGATCGATGAGCTTCATCGCACGCTGTCCGAGAGCGGCCATGACGAAGCCCGCCCACTCCACGGCTTTGCGCTTCAGGCGATCGGTCCCGACGGCAGTACGGCGTCGGAGCTGGGGCGACGGCTGGGCGTCAGCAAGCAGGCGGCCGCCAAGACGGTCGCTTCGCTGGAGAGAGTCGGTTACGTCTGCCGCGAGCCGGACCCCGGAGACGGTCGTGCGGTCCGGTTGCAGCGAACCGCACGAGGCGAGGAAATGCTAGCTCTGAGCGCCGCGTTCTTCGAGGCATACCGCACTCGTCTCACTCAAACTCTCGGACCCCGTCAGCTCGCTCAACTCGAGGACGGTCTACAGCAGATGGCGGCTCCGATCGAAGATTCCCTCCGCGGCTTCCCGGGTTGGATGGCCTAGGAGGGCCACGTCCTCAGCCAAGCAAGCTGGCGCCTGCTGCTACCGCGCATCCAGCGTCCCAAACCGTCGCGCCCGAGAGCGCGTAGCACCGGCGGGCCCCAGCCTCCACGCAGCCTAGTTCGCCAGCGGACCGGCGGCGGCGATTCGCGACAGGAGTCGCTCGGCGTGGGTGCGCCAGACGGTGCAGCCGAGCTCGTCGTTGAGGCGAATCGCGTTCTCGAGGTGGTGGATCGCGTCGTCCTTGTGGCCGAGGACCGCGGCCAGGCCGCCGAGGTGGCGGTCGATCGCTCCGAAGCTGACGACGGCGCGGCCGGCGGTGGCGGGCCGACCGGCGTACGGCATGAGCCGGTCATAGAGAGTTGCCGCGTAGGTGGCGTCATTGATGAGTACGGCTGCCTCGGCGCATTCGGTCTGGAATGACAGCCAGTTGGCGTCGAAGGGGTGCGGGAGCGTCATCGCGGTCCGGAGCTCGTCGTGGGCTTTCTCGGTTTCGCCGAGGCCGGCCAGGATCCAGGCGTATGAGCCACGGTAGGAGATCCCTGCCCGTGAGTTGGCGATCTTGTCCTCGATGAACTCGAAGTCGGTCTCGTCGAAGGCCTCGCGCTCGATGCGGGCGCAGAAGCGCACCATGTTCGCGAACAACTCGGCGTTGCGATCCCCGGCGCGCCGGCCGGACTCCTCGGCCTCGTCGGCGAGGCGCGCGGCGTCGTCGTAGCGGCCGGCGAGCATCGCTTCCGTGGCGGCCCACAGCGGCGTGTACCACTGGAAGGCCGGGAGCCGCAGCTCTTGCGCGAGCCGGGCGTGGCGGACCGTCTCCTCGCGCCATGAGGGCATGTCGCCGAGCTCGAACAGGTCCGTGACGCGCCAGTTGTGCGCTTGGAGCTCTGCGTGGCGGTCTCCGGCCTCGCGCGCGGCGGCGGTCATCTCGTTGGCAACTGCCAGGCGTTCGTCGACGCGGTCCGGCCGCCACAGCGCCACGTGTCGCGCCCCGAGCGCTGATGCCAGCGCGGTCGCGTCGCCTGACGCGCGGGCGCTCTGCACCGCGTCGGCGCTGAGTGCCTCGGAGCGTCCGCGGTCGGGCGCGTAGTAGAGCTCGACCGCCAGCCGGGCCTGGACACGGGAGCGCAGTGCCAGGTCGTCGACGCGCTCGAGGGCTTCCTCGAGCACGTCGATCGCCGGCGCGTCGAGGTCGACGATCGCGATCCCGAGGCCGGCGAAGCCGAGGGCCGCCTGCGCGAGTAGCGCCGGATCGGAGCGTCGAAGCGCGAGCGTTCGGGCCGCAGTGAACGAGGCACGGGCTGCGTCGAGCTCGCCGGCGCGCGACAGCGCGTCGCCACGAGCGAGCAGCACAGGTCCGGACTCGTCCTCGGCGTCGGCGAGCTGGAGCGCGTCGAGAGCGCGGTCGAACCGGTCGGCCGCGTCCTCGTAGGCGAGCCGGTCAAGTGCCCGGCGCCCGGCGCGTTCGAGCATCTCGGCCGCCCGCCTCGCGTCTGCTGTCGACGCCGCCTCGGACAGGTGCATCGCGATCTCCTCGAGATGGCGGCTCTCGCCGAGGGCGCTGAGGGCGTCTGCCGCGCGGCGGTGAAGCCGGGCGCGGCGCAGAACGTTGCACTCCTCATAGACCACCTCGCGCACGAGCGCGTGTGCGAACTCGAACCGCTGTGCGGTCGCGACCGGCCGCAGCAGCCGGGCGCGCAGGATCTCATCGAGCGCCGCCTCGGCGATGTCCGGCTCGAGTCCTGCGGTCGCTTGCAGGGCGTGCGCGTCGTGTTGCAGGCCGAGGATCGCTGCGGCGGCGATCAGCTCGTTCGCGTCATTGCTCATCCGCGACAGGCGTACCCCGACCGCGTGCCGGACGCTCTCCGGCACTACTCGCGGGCCGGATTCGGCCAGCTCTCTGAGCACCTCCTCGACGAAGAACGCGTTTCCGGCAGTTCTCGCGTGCACGCGCGGAGCGATCTCGTCCGTACCGAGCATCGAGCGGGTGAGCCTCGCGACGTCGTCGAGGGGTAGCCCGCGCAGGTCGATCCGGTCCAGCGCGCCGCTGCGGTTGAGCTCGGCCAGTGCCGCGGTGAGCGGTGTGTGGCGGCCGAGCTCGGTGTCGCGATAGGTGCCGAGGACCAGCATCGGCCGCGCGCGGGTGGATCGCAGCAGGAAGCTCGTGAGCAGCAGGGTCCCTCGATCGGCCCAATGGAAGTCGTCGATCAATAGCAGCAGCGGAGCGCGCGCAGCGAGGTCCGTGAGGGCGGCGTCGACGGTGTCGAACAGGCGATGCCGCGCCCCAGTGTCGCCGGTGTCGCCCGGCTGCAGCGCCTCAGCGGCGCCGGCCTGAGCGAGCGCCTCGGTAAACGGCTCAAACGGCGCCAAGGGCTCCTCGGAACAGCGGGCGACCAGGACAGTTGCGTGTTCGGCGAGAGCGGCTGACGCAAACTGCTGCGCCAGGCGCGTCTTGCCGATTCCCGGCTCGCCCGCGATCAGCACGATCCGGCGGGACCGGTGCATCTGCACACCACCCCACGAGGCACGAAGCCGCTCGAGCTCGGCGCGGCGCCCGACGAACTCCGTCTCATACGCGCGGGCGAGGACGGGCGGCGGCGGGACGGGCGCCGGGTCAGCACGGCGGAGATCTTCGATCAGCGCGCGCGTCTCGCGCGAGGGCGCAATCCCGAGCTGCGTGCGCAGCCGCTCGACGAACTGCCTTCCGGCGGCCACCGCAGCGGCGCGATCGCCATTCGCCGAGAGCCGCTCGATCAGGCGGCGATTGGGCGCCTCCGCCAGCGGGTCGAGCGCCACTTGGGCCCTGGTCAGCCGGATGGCCTCACCTGGGTCGCCGACCGACGCCGCTGCCTGCTCCAGCGCCTCGCCGAGCCGGTGTGAGTGCTCGTCACGCGCCTCGATCGCCCACTCCTCGTCGAACTCTTCGAGAATCGGGCCGCTGCACGCCTCCAGCGCCCGCACCGGATCGCCCTCATCGACCGCCTGCTGGAACGCGCGGACATCGACGAGGAGGTCCGGGCCCTCGAGCGCCACGACCTCGCGCGTGGCCGTCAGATACGTCGCGGCCGGACCGAGCGCCTGCCGCAACTCGGTCAGCGCAACCCGCAGGCTGGCCCGTGCCGACTCATCGAGTACGTCGGGCCAGAAGCGCGCGGCAAGCCGACGCCGAGGATGGGAGCCGGGGTTGAGCGCAAGGTAGGCCAGCACCGCGCGTGCCCGCTTCGACGCAGGCAGAGCGAGCTCGGTGCCATTCACGCGCAGCTGACAGCCGCCGGCGAGTCGGACCTCGAACATCGCGCAACTGTCGTCGATCGGATCGGTCTCGCGCAACCCGTCCTCGCACGATTGACGCTGGCCGAACGGTGCCCGAACGGTCGCCCGTGAGGATGGCGCCATGCCGATTTCACGCAGTCGTGACTTGCGCCTCCTCGCTGGAGCGGCGGGCATCTCCGCGCTCGGCGATTTCATGGCGATCTTTCCGCTGATCCTGCACGTCCAACAGCGGACAGGCTCCGCGGTCGCCGTCTCGGCGCTGATCTTCGCGCTCTGGGGGCCGGTCGTATTGGCCGCGGGGCTCGCGGGCGCGATCGTCGACCGCTTCGAGAACCGCGCGATCCTGATCGTCGTCTCGCTCGGCCAAGCCGCCGTGGTGAGCGCGATGCTCATCGGCGTCGACAGTCCCTGGCTGCTGTTGCCGTTGATGGCGCTGCTCGGCTTCGGGGTGGCCGTGAGCCAGCCCGCCGAGTTCGCGCTCGTTCCCGCGGCGGCCGGCCCGGACGTTGCCGCGGCGCGGGCTAACGGGCTGATGGAAACGACCCGGTCGATTGGGTTCACCGCCGGTCCTGTGCTCGGCGGAGCGCTCGGCGCGGCCGGGCTGCTGTGGCTCGCGCTGACGCTCAATGCGCTGTCCTTCCTGGTGGTGGCCGCTGCGGCCGCAGCGATGCGCGCGCGCCGTCACCCGAAGCGAGTCGACGGAGATCAAGCCGAGGTAGTGCGCGCTCGGGAGGGATTCGCCTTCCTCGTACGCGAGCGCGACATGGCGGTCACGCTCGGGGGAGCGGTCGCCGCGCTGACGTTGTTCTCGATCTCCGCGACGGCCGAGCCGTTCTTCATCACCGACTCGCTCAGGGCTGGCAGCCTCGCGTACGGCGTCCTGCTCACCTCGTGGACGCTCGGGATGGCCGTCGGCTCGGCCGGGCTGGCGCCTCGCGTCGGACGCGCGCAGCTTGCCGCGGGCGGTCTGGTCGCAGTCGTGCTCCAAGGCTTCGGTATCGCCGGCGGAGCGCTGTCGCCCGTGGTGTGGGCCGCGCTGATCGGCTTTTCGATCGGCGGAGTCGCGCACGGTGTGAAGAACGTGCTGCTGCGAACGCTGATCCACGAGCGCGCGCCCGAGGCGCTCCGCGGCCGCGCCTTCGCGGCCTACAACGGCGCCCGCAACGGAGCCGAGCTCGGCGCGCTCGTACTCGGCGGCATCGTGGTCGGCGCGCTCGGCGCCCGCGCAGCGCTACTCGTCGCCGGGCTCGGACCGGCGGCGATCGGCGCCACCTGCCTTGTGCTTCTACGTGCCCGCCGCCGCACTGAGGTGGCGATCACCACAACCACAACCGAAGGGAGAGTTCTCCATGCACGTGTCCAGGGATGAGCTGGAGGCGACGGTCATCGGCGCGTACGAGGGCCGCCAGGTCGACGCAGCGAAGATGCGGATCGCGTTCGAGTCGATGCCGGCACAGTTTCCGCCGGACGAGTCACCGTTCAAGGGCTTGCCCGATGACCGCTGCCAATGCGATCACTGGGGCTACCTGTTCAAAGGCTCGTTCCGAGTCACATACCTCGACGGCAGCGAGGAGATCGTCACCGCCGGCGAGGCCTACCACCTGCGGCCGGGGCATTTCGTCCAGACGCTGGAGCCGGTCGAGATGATCGAGCTCAGCCCGGTCGAGGAGCACGATCGCACGATGGCGACCCTCGCGAAGAACATGGGACTGATGGTGTCATGATGCGCACGATGACTGGTTACTCCGCGAAGTCCATCGACGAGCTTCCGACCCTCTGGGACGGTTTCGCCAAACTCGTCCGCGCCGGCCTCGACATCAGCGCGTTCGGCGCAAACATCATGGACCTGCCGCCCGACTACTCGACCAAATCCCACGACGAGGCCGAGTCCGGGCAGCAGGAGCTGTACGTCGCGCTGCACGGCTCGGGCACCGTCGACATCGACGGCGCCCGTCTGCCGCTCGATCCCGACCACCTCGTGCGCATCGACGCCGGCACCGCGCGGGCGCTGTCCTCCGGACCCGATGGGCTGCGGGTCCTCTGCATCGGCGGCGTACCCGGCGGCATCTACGAGCCGCCGGAATGGAGCTCGGCAGGAGACTAACTCGGCAAGCCGCGGCGGACCGCTGGATCAGCCATCCGCCGCGGCGGCCCTAACCTGGCCACGAAGGCGGATCCGCCGCCTGCCACGCGCGCTGCCTCGGGGATCAGGGCGATGGCGTCCTGATCCCAGGCCTACGTGAGCAGGAGTCCGATTGAGCTGATGCCGGACGGTTCCTCGTCGGGAAGACGGGC
The DNA here is from genome assembly GCA_963809685.1 of uncultured Solirubrobacterales bacterium. Taxonomy (GTDB): domain Bacteria; phylum Actinomycetota; class Thermoleophilia; order Solirubrobacterales; family Solirubrobacteraceae; genus Palsa-465. Next base: position 210,318 of record CAWEKN010000013.1, read on the forward strand.
CTGCTCTCGCTGCTACGTTCGTTTCAGGACTCGCTGGCGAGGAAGTAGTTGGCATAGGGGGTGCCGGCGAACTTCTCGCCCAGTAGGCGGGAGAAAAGCAGCAGCGAGCTGCGTGGCCGGTAGCTCGCCACGATGTGCTGAGTCTGCCCGGCGGCGTTACGGGTGACCAGAGCGACGCAGCCGAGGGGCTTGCCGCTGACCTGAGCGATGTAGTCCTCGAGCCAGCCGTGGTCGCCGCAGGGGCCGGCGAAGCGGAACTCCTGAGAATCGCCATACAGCGTCCGGATGGTGCCGACGATGGTCCGCACGGCCTCTGGGCCCTGCGCGGCGCCGTCCAACATGGAGCCCTCCACGGTGACGTCGTCGGCAAGGTTGTCCAGCCACGCCGGGTAGTAGTCGGTGAACCTGCCAGCGGGATCGCCGCCTCCCATATATGTGGGGGTTCCGTCTGTCATTTGGCTGCTGGGATGTTGGTCATGTCGGGCCTCTCTCGGAATCCGGCAGCAGGCCGGATGCTGTGTGCGGTACCCCCTTAGCGTCGCATGGGCTGGCGCGTCTCGCCAGCGACATCCTGGTCGTATACCCGGCGATACCCTGACCTGGTCCGCGAAGCGCGGGGAACGGGCTCACGTTGCCGTGAGGAACCGTGCGTGATGTGCTGCAGGCGTCGGACGTCATTCAATGGCCGCATCGATGACAGTCGGTTCAAACGTCTGGGTTATGAATCCACGTGCGCGGCGGGCTGGACGCGTTCCAGGAGCTCGTTCAGCGAAATGCTGTCGGTGAGCGCAGTCATGTCGACGACCTTGCCGTCACGCATCTGCATAAAGAAGGCGTAGGTGTTCTCGTAGGGCTTGCCGTCAATGGCGATGCCGCGCCCGTCCCACAGGACGATCACTGTGTTCCCGTCGGCGTGGACTGAGCGGATGTTGGTCGGACGAAACCGGTCGGAGGCTAGGAAGCGCGCGCCGAAGGGTTTGACGAACTCTTCGAGATACTCGTGCTTGCTGGCGTATTCCTTTGAGGCGATCGAGTGGCCCTCGATTCGCCAGACCATGTCGGTCGCCCAGGTGCCAGGGAACGGCTCGGCGCCGTCGCGCCATGCCTCGAACGTCTCGATCATCATCTGGCGGTTGGCTTCGGTCTCAGCCTCGGTTGTCTTCGTCATTTCGTGGTCTTTCGCGATCGTTTGGACGGGTCCGGTGGACAAGGCTGCGTGGGGGAGAGGCACTGGTGGAGATCCGAGTTGCGTTCAGCTGAGGCGGCGTCGCTGGGGCCCGGGAGATCCATCCGCGGCGACCACGCCGTCGAGCCAGCCGTCGAGATCGGCCCGACGCGCCGCCACAGCCTCACCGCCGTGGGCAGGCCGATGCTCATGCTCGAGTCAGTGTCAGGCGGCAGACTCATGGCCGGCAGTCTATGAGCGATCCGATTCCGCCCCATATGCCCTGGGCCCCACGAGCTTACGTATGAATCCCCGGGCCGTGGTGCGTTCTCCGGGGGGCGGCCGCCGGCGTCCATGATCCAGATCTGGAACGTGCGTCGCAAAGCCCAACGTTCAGCGACCGGCCGGGAGCCGGCGGCTGGCCCCGGAATTAGCGAGGAGAGGTCGCTTGGATCTGTGACCTGTCAGATCTGCTTCTGCTGTGAGGCGAGCGAGTCAGCGGCCGATGCGGTAGCGAACGTGCGTCGCACGCGGGGAGTGGATCACCTCGACCGGCTGTAGGCCGGGGTCTTGCACTCCGTCGAACAGGCGCTCGCCGGCGCCGAGCAGAACGGGAACGACGTCGAGCATAAGCTCGTCGATCACGCCCGCCGCGAACGCCTGCCGAACGGTGGAGGCGCCACCGGCGATGTCGACGCCGAGGTCGCCGGCGGCGGCCTCCGCGCGCTCGAAGGCGACATCGAAGCCTTCGGTGATGAAGTGGAACGTCGTCCCGCCCTCCATCGCGATCGGGTCGTGCGGGTAGTGGGTGAGAACGAACACAGGAGCGTGATAGGGCGGCTCGTCGCCCCACCACCCGCGCCAGTTCACGTCCCACGGGCCCCGAACCGGGCCAAACATGTTGCGGCCCATCACATACGCTCCGCAGGGCTTCATGAGCTCGTCGCGCACGCGGGCGTCGGCTTCATGGATGGGCTCGTCCAGGTGCCAGTGGTGGAGCTCCAGGCCGCCGACGCCGAGCGGGTTGTCGCGGCTCTGATCGGGGCCGGCGACGAAGCCGTCAAGAGAGATGGACATGTGGCATGTGGTTGGTGTCATGTGAACCAAGACCGCCGAATCGACGAGAAATCATCGGTGGGGGACGCCCTCCCGAAAGCTAGCGGTTGCCCGGGTCCACGGCCGACCTGGGCACCTCGCGCCGCGTGGCCGCCAAGTCGGACCTGGCCGGGTTTCCTCGCGCGACGAGTCTAGCCGCGGCGTCAGCCGACGGCCGCCGTGGCGTTGCACGAGCTGCCGGATAACCGCATCCCACCAGAGTGGCAGTGTCGCCCGAGAGTTGCCGTGTCGTCTCGACCCCGCTAGCGGCCGCTTGTTGCCGGCAGCAGGTGCCAACAGCACCGGCCGAGACAACGACCGACGCTCGGTGGGCATAGGATCGTCTAGGAGCGGACGCCGAGCAGCGAGGCCGCAACGCTCCGGTCGACCCGAAGCTGTGCTCCTCCACGAGCCTACGTTACCGACGACCAGCCTGGCAGCGATCGGGTAGCGTCACAGTGGTGAATTGTGAGCGTCGTGCTTGCGGCGGTCTTCGGAACCTGCGATGAGCACGTCTGTTGAAACGCGCGAGCTTGGAGGCTCCGTGAACGGCAGCGGCGGTCCGGCGCGATTCCATCCAGCCGTGTCGGGTCGTGTTGGCGGTAGCTCTGGCGGCGGGCACCAGCAGTTTCGGCCGGATGTCGAGGGGTTACGGGCGGTAGCGATCGTGCTCGTCGTGCTCTACCACGTGCACGCCGGTCTGGCTCCGGGCGGTTACGTGGGGGTCGACGTGTTCTTCGTGATCTCCGGCTTTCTGATCACGGGCCAGCTCGTGCGCGAGCTCCGGACGGCCGGTCGGATCTCGTTTCTGGCGTTCTACGCCCGCAGGGTCCGGCGGATTCTGCCTCCGGCTATGTTGACGGTGATTGTGACCGCGGTGGCCTCGGCGTTGCTGCTCAATCCCCTCGCCGCCAAACGCGCCCTGCACGACGGCCTGTCCGCCATCTACTTCGGTGCGAACGTTCACTTCGCGGCCCAGGGCGCCAACTATTTCAACGCCGGGCTTTCTCCCTCGCCGATCCAGCAGTTCTGGTCCTTGTCGGTCGAGGAGCAGTTCTACGTCGTCTGGCCGCTGCTGCTGGTCGTCTCGTCCTTGGTCTGGCTTCGAGTACGACGTCGCAGCAGACACGAGCAAGCTCGACGGCCCGTGATCGCCGCCGTGATCGTCGTCCTGGCCATCCTCGCCGCCATTTCCCTGATGGCCTCGATCCGACAGACGGCGTCTTCTCCTTCGTGGGCGTATTTCTCGATCGTCACCCGGGCTTGGGAGCTGGCGGTGGGAGCCGCGGTCGCGCTGGCGCTACCGCTCGCGTCTCGTATCGACCGCCGCTTGGCGATCCCGCTCAGCTGGGCGGGGCTCAGCTGTATCGCCCTTGCGGCCGCGTTGTTCTCAGATACCACCTCGTACCCTGGTGATTCGGCATTGCTTCCTGTCCTCGGCACCGCGGCGGCGATCTGCGGCGGCAGCGTGCTGGCAAGCCGCCGCTTCGGTGCCGAGGCGTTGCTCGGCACGCCGCCGTTTCAGCGTGTCGGCGCTTGGTCATATTCCTGGTACCTGTGGCACTGGCCAGCGCTCGTGCTCGCCTCGGCCGTGCTTGGGCACGCTCTGTCTGAGATACAGGCGCTTGCCGTAGCTGTCGTCTCTCTGGTGATCGCGGTGATGTCGTTTGTGCTGCTGGAGCGGCCGATTCGTCGCATCCAGATCGTCATTCGCCGCCCCGCGCTTGGCCTTAGCGCCGGCGGCCTGCTGGCTGCCAGCGCGATTGCGATCGTGGTCCTGTCTGGATCACTAGTCGGTCCACTTGTCTTGAAGGCCGCCCCCCCGTCGAGACTAACCGTACCTCACAAGTTGGCATCGTTGCGGGCGGATCTGATCGCCGGTGCACGTACGATCGAGGTACCGTCGAATCTGCGCCCGCCACCCAGCGCGGTGGCGTCGGCACTTCCGAGGATCATCGCCGACGGCTGTGAGTTGGGACCGGGACGGGACCAAATTAAGCCCTGCATCTACGGAGACGGTGGCTCACGCACCACCGTGGTGCTATTTGGTGACTCGCATGCCGGGCAGTGGTTTGACGCCCTCGCTTGGATCAGCAGCCGACGCCACTGGCGCTTGGTGAGCATGACCAAGGAGGGGTGCACCCCAGCGGAGGTCACCCTCCGAAACACCCAGAACAGTCAGTGCTCCAATTGGAGGGAGAAAGCCAAGGCCCGCATCGCCGGGCTTCACCCAGCGCTCGTAATCGTCTCCTGGGCACGATGGATGGAGCCGTTGACGAGTCAGAAGGCCGGAGTGCCAACGGTCTACGGCAGTCCGTGGCAAGACGGAGCGGCAGCGATCTTTCAGTTTCTGCGGCGCTCGGCGAAGCAGGTCATCTTCATCTCCGACACGCCCTATCTCCAGCAGTCCGCGGCGGACTGCGTGACGGGGCATCTGTCTGACGTGCGCCCATGCGCCACCAAACGACGCGACTCGACGGTCCTTCCGGCGATCAAGGCGGCAGAACTCCGGATCGCCAAGCAGGAGCAGATCATTAGCATCGACCCGGCCTCATGGTTCTGCGCGCCGAAGGTCTGCCCGGTGATCGTGGGCAACATCCTCGTGAATCGCGACACTTCACACATGACACCCGAGTGGTCGAGGTTCATTGCCCCAGTACTTGACAACGCGATCACTACCGACAATGTAGCCGCCGCCAGCGCGACCCATCGTCGGCGTAGATCGACGGCGACTGTCGGGTCTCGCGGTTGATGGCGCGCGCCGGCTCAGCGTGAGCTACGCGCCGCGGTCGTTGAGCGCGTCCTCGAGGAGCCCCAGGACAATCCCGAACACTGCGTGTCGGATCGTCGCCTGGCCGAAGGCTCGAGGGTTGGTCGCGAGCTTCGGCAGCTCCCTTCGAGCAGGGTGGTAGCGGTCGAACACCACGGTCAACGGCCATGCCGCGACGTGCTCGACGAGGCCCGCCAGCAGGCCACGGAGGACCGCCGGCCCGGGCAGGGATGGCTTGACCCGCGCGTACGCGGCGCCCAAGATCGCGCCGTTCTGCACGTGGAGGCTGAAGCCGATGGGTCGCCAGTGGTCGCCACGCGTAAAGAGCTTGCCCAGGATCTCGACGTCGTCGTACTTGGAGTCAAAGAGGCGTTTGTCGAGTGGCTGCTCGAGCGTCATCACCACCGTCGCCACCGCGCCCGCAACCCCCCCTCGCAAACTCGTCTGCGGCATTGGTCAAGCATGTCAGGGTCTCTGCGCTGGTACAACCGATGCCGACCAACGTCCGGATCGCCGATCTGCCACGTGTTGAGGTGGCTGGCGGAACCCGGCCGAGCTGGTTGCACGAGGTGATGTCGAGCTTGGTGGGCCCTCAGGTGACGGGTGTGATCGCCCTCGACCCACCGTGGATTTCAAAGGATGGGGCGCACGATCAGCATCCCCCGGCTCGAGACTAGATGCTCCAGGTCATCTGCCAACCGTTGAACGTGTTCGCTCGCCTGTTGCTCGAAGCGCTCCACTTCGACGATCTCGGCTATCAGCACGTAATCGGCTTGACCGATGGCCTGTCCGGGCACGTCCGTCGGTCGTGTAAGGCGCCAATCTGACACCGTGTCGAGCGACCCGCGGACGATGTCACGATCCCCCGCCATCAGACGCTCAAAGTCCTCGGCTAGCTCCGGCGAGCGCAGCTGAAACCACATGAGCAGGGTCGCGGGAGGACTGATCCTCGAAGCGTAGTGCACAATCGCACCTGGATCGCTTGCGACGCCTCGCTTGCTGCTTCGGACTCAGAGCTCGTCAGAGATCCTGGGTATCTCCCAAAACAGGAAGGAGTGTCATGAAGATCGTGGTCATCGGTGGGAGCGGGCTCATCGGCAGCAAGGTCGTGCGCCGGCTGGTCGCACTGGGGCACGATCCGGTGCCAGCCTCGCCCGCCACAGGCGTCGACACGATCACCGGCGAGGGCCTTACAGACGTGGTGGTCGGCGCCGACGTAGTCGTCGACGTTTCCAACGCGCCGGTCTGGGACGACGACGCGGTCATGAAGTTCTTCACCATCTCGTCGCGCAACCTGCTGGCGGCCGAGCGCGACGCGGGCGTCGGGCACCACGTCGCGGTGTCGATCGTGGGCGCCGACCGTCTGCCAGACAGCGGCTACCTGCGCGCCAAGGTCGCCCAAGAGGCCGAAATCGAGGCTGGGGCCATCCCCTACACCATCCTGCGCGCCACGCAGTTCTTCGAGTTCCTGTCCCAGATCGTCGACGCTGGCGCCGAGGGCGACAACGTCCGGCTATCGACCGGGCTGATCCAGTTCGTCGCCGCCGACGACGTCGCGGCGACGGTCGCCGAGCTCGCGATCGGCGCGCCGGTCGGCGGCCGCATCGAGCTGGGAGGACCCGACGCGCTGGGCATCGACGCCTGGGCGCGACGGCTGTTCGCGGCAACCGGCGATAACCGCGCAGTGATCGCTGACCCGCACGCCCGGTACTACGGCACGGAGCTGCACGGCGGCGAGCTGACGCCGGGCGAGGCCGCCCGAATCGGGAAGGTCGACTTCGATACGTGGTTCGCCGCAAACCAGCAGGACGCCCCCTGAGCGCAACGCCACCTCGAGCGCCGAGCAGGGCAGACGCCATGGGCCGGTGGCGCCTGACCGTCAGGAGGTGCCGCGAGTAACTGTCGGACCTCATCGAGAACCGAAGGGGCGGTTGATCGTGGTGAGGAAGTCGTTGAAGGCCTGGTTGGTGCGTGCGCGATCGCCGGTTGCGTCGAGGTCCATGAGGAGGCCACGGATGACGGCGAGGACGACGGTGGCCAGCTCAGGTCGCCCGAGGCTACGCAGGCCGTCCTCCAGCGGCGCGAGCCAATCGGTGGTCGCGGTCCGCCGGAATCCGGGCCAGAGTGGTTCGCCTGCGGTGTCATGCAGCCGGCTGAACATACGTAGATAGGGCTCGCCCGGTGGTCCAGAGATCGCCGTCCACGCACGCGCCAGAGTCACCGGGTACGCCTCTCCAGGGCGCAGGCGTATTAGGTTGGTGAAGGCCTCGACCTGGCGTTGCCGGGCCTGTCTGAGGATCTCGCGGAGCAGTCCGTCACGCGTCCCGAAGTGGTAGATCAGCATTCGACTCGAGGTGCCGGCGGCCGTTGCAAGGGGCTCGAGCCGGTCGGGGAGCCCCTGCTCGAGCGCATAGTCAGTGCATGCGTCGAGAAGTCGCTGCCTGATGTGCGGTTGCCGGTGTCTGCCCATTGCCGCATCTTTTCACGTAATAATCGGTACGTCTATTGTTTGGCGGTGGATAGGAGTCGGACGAGGAGGTCGTGATGAGGGTCGTTTTTGTGCACGGGGCGTGCGTCACGGACGGAGCGTGGTGGTGGCATCGAACCGCTGAGCTTCTGGCCGAGCGAGACGTCACCAGCCTGGCGCCGGCTCTGCCCAGCTGCGGCGAGACGGGCGAGCCGACGGGCGCGCAAGGACCCGGACTAGCCGAAGACGTCGCCGCGGTCCGACGCGTCTTGACCGCGAGCGCTGAGCCGACCATCGTCGTCGCCCACAGCTACGGCGGGATCGTGAGCGCGGAGGCAGCGGCGGGCGTCGAGGCCGTGCGCCATCTGCTGCTCGTGTCGAGCTACCTGCCCGAGGTCGGGCAGAGCCTCTCCTCGTTCGGCGGGAAGGAGCCGGCCCCGTTTCTCGAGATCAACCCCGAGGCTGGTACGTTCACCGTCCGGGCGGACGTCCTGGCCGAGACGTTCCTGCAGGATTGCGATCCGGAGATCCAACGGCAGGCCATCGGCAAGACGGCCCGGCAGAGTCTGGCTGTGCTCGAGCAGCCGGTGCGATCCGCGGCGTGGCAGCACACAGCGTCGACGTACCTCGTCTGCGTCAAGGACAGAGGCACCCCCGCCGACCTACAACGCGAGTTCGCCGCCAGGGCGAGCAGCATCGTGGAGATCGACGCCGGCCACCACCCATTTCTCTCCCAGCCCGCTGCTGTCCGCGATCTGATCGTCGGGCTGTGACGGCGACCGCCGGCGTGCGAGCCGACCAGCGAACGTTTGCCGGCGTTGACGGCGGTTCGTGCAACTCGACGTCACAGAATGTCGCGCGCGGGAGGGAGGCGAACGACAACGCCTTTCGTGCTAGATACGGTGCTCGGCTATGAGCGAACGCTCCGGATTGCCTTCGTCGTTGACGCGCCGCGATGTCGTCAAGGGCGCGGTTGCGCTTGGCGACGCTCGGCGCCGGCTCGGTGCTTGGGGGGTCACGACGTTGCCGCTGCGGCCGCCTCGCCGGCCAGCCGCACCGGGAACGGCGGGCCGAGATCGGGTCGACACCGCGTGGCGATCATCGGCGCCGGTGCGGGCGGCGTGGCTGCGGCCTACTTTCTTGCCGGCACCCTCGACGTCGACCTCTTCGAGGCGAGACCCAAGATCGGCGGTCATTGCGATTCGCACGTGATCGAGTACAAGGGGCAGCGCGTCACCGTCGATCTCGGCGCCCAGTTCTTCCATCCCGACACGCACCCTATTTACGTCACGCTGCTGGAGGAGCTGGGCCTCTACGATCCTGCCCACCCTGACGCCGACGACACGCTGGAGGCGCCCGGCAGTCTGTGCATCTTCCCGACGGCCGGAGGGCCGCCGATCTTCTCGTCGTCGCACCCGTTCTCGACGCTGCAGCGTTCGATCGAGTTCGCCAAGCTTCGCGGAGCTCGCGCGCGATGCGGTTCTGTCCAACATGCCGTGGGAGACCACGGTCGACGCCTGGATCCGCAGCCTGCCCGTCAGCCAGTCGTTCAAGAACGAGGTCGCGTATCCGTGGATCACGGCGTTGATCGGGTCTCCGCGCGGCGACGCGCTGCGGGCGTCGGCGCGCTCGATTCTGCAGACGTTCGCGTTGTCGTTTCCGGCCGACGTCGTTCAGGGCGCGACCACGTACAACTCGAAGATCGGCCTGCAGGGCAACCTGCAGCGCCTGCTGGACCGCAGCCCCACGGTGCGGGTGCACCTCAGCACGGCCACGCGAGCGCTGACGCGTACACGCGCCGGTTGGTTCCTGGAGACGCGGGCAGGCCGGCACGGGCCGTACCGCTTTGTCGTGTTGAACGCGCCGCCACATGCCGGACGCGCAGCTGCTGCGCCCGCTGCACGCGTTCGCGGACCTGACGGCGCTACTGAACGTGTATGAATACTTCGACTCGCGCCTGTTGATCCACACCGACCCGGTCTACGTGCATCGCGATCGCAGCAACTGGGCGGCCTACAACGCCGGGGTCGACGGTCGTCAATGCGAGGGCAGCGTCTGGTATGGCGCACTGCACCAGAAGCTTCGTTCGGGCGCGACGATCGACGTGTTCAAGTCGTGGGCCGAGCGCCGACGCGCCGACCCGAAGCAGATCCTGCTGGAACGGCGGTTCAAGCACCCGCTGATCAACCGGTCGACGATCCAGGCAGCCCGCGCCTTGCGTCGGCTGCAAGGGCGCGACGGCCTGTACTTCAGCGGCCAGTACACCACCGGCTTTGACTCGCAGGAGTCGGCCGTCTACTCGGCCATGAAGGTGGCCGAGTCGTTGGCCCCCGGCAGCCACACCCTGGCGTCGCTGAAGACGCTCTTGGCCGCGCGTGGACGCGCTGGCATTTCGTACGACCTCTGATCTTTCTGCCGCGGACGCCCTGCCGACGCGTCGTCACTCGACGCCGCGATAAGTCGGCACGCGGCCGGGATCCGCGCTTCTCACACACGACGAAACGCGCCTTGGCCGGCTGCCCAATCGGCCCGAGGCCGGCGTGCGACGTCGGTTCGCGCAGCACCAGCTTCGTCACGCGCACGCGGTCGAGATGGCTCGCGAGGGCGTGCCTTTGGTCGTCATTCAGCGCCAGCTCGGCATCGAACCTCGGCATCACGATAGCAGCAGTGTGGACATCCGGCGTGACAGAGCGGGCTTAGCAGCGTGCGCGTCGCTTGCGCGAGCAGTTGGGCCGGAGGTTCCCGGTGTTGTCGATGGTGAAGTGTGCGGCGGGGAAGTCCTCGCGCGAGAGGGTTGCGATCAGCTTCGAGGCGGCGTTTTGCGGGTCGGGGCGTGGTAGCCCGTCGTTCAGCTGCAACGAGAAGATGCGTCCCGCGGTCAGCCGCCGGTCGGGGCGCAGTGTGATCCGAAGGATTGCGCTTTGTGAGAGCAATCCGCCGCCGCCGAGCGTGTGCCAGCCGATGAAGTTCCCGGCCGAGTACGCGATCGGATGGCCTCGGTCGTTCACGATCCCGCGCAGCACGTGAGGCCCGGAGCCGAGCACCGCCGCCGCTCCCGCGCTCACCATCGCTTGCGCGAACGCTCGAGTGTCTCCGCGATTCTCGCCGAGAAATGTCTCCTCGCCGGTCGGGACGTGGGTCGCGTCGCTTCCCTCCGCTCCGGCATGGATGATGACGATGACCAGCGGGGCGCGGCGCAGAGCGGCGCGCACCAGCGCCTGCGCCCCGGGAATATCAAGCAGGCTCGCGGTGTAAGGGTAGGGAGCAAAACCGACGAACGCCACGCGGATGCCGTGGGCTCGCAACACGGAGATCTGTCCGGGCAGCCCCGTGTAGGCGAGGTGCTGTGATCGCAGCGCGCTCAGCGTCTGCTGTTGTCCGGAGCGTCCGAAGTCAAGAGCGTGATTGTTCGCTTGGTTGAGAAGGTCGAACCCCGCGGCGTGCAACTCGCCAGCCAACGCGGGCGAGGCCTGGAAGGCAAAGCAGCCAGACGCGCTCCGCCCAGCGCATTTCGAAACGCCGCCGACCGACAGGGTGCCCTCCAGATTGCCGGCAGTGATATCGGCCCGCCGCAGCACAGACGCGACCGGCGCGAGCGCTGCACTCAACCCAGCAGGCGTGAACGCCGGGCTTAGCGCGATATCGCCGACCCAGTCGATCGTGACAGACCGGCCCGCGTGCCCTCGCGCCGAGCCCGAGCGCGGCGAATGCGGCAGGCCGCCGGCCGCGATCGCGCCACTCGGCGGCTGGCGAGCAGCGCGACTGACCACGGCCGCGAGCAACCCTACGACCAGCAGCAGCGCACCGACTCCGAGCCATCGCTGGCGCCGTGGTGCGCGTGTAGACGCGAAGGTCGCGTCGACGCCGTAGCGGCTGCGTTGTCGTCGAGGTGATGCGGGCAAGCTCACGCCCGCCCTTTCCGCCAAGAGCGACGAAATCCTTTCCGACCGGCCGCTGCGCGTCAACGGGCGGCGCGACGACGGCAACCCCTCGAGGCAGGGTTATCGTCGCCCTGACCGACCCTAGTCTTGGCTCCCCCGACCGGCCGCTCGGCATGGAAAGCGGTAGCGCTGCCCGTTGGCCACTCCCGCTGCGAGGGAACGCGGCACTGCCCTGGTCGCTGCGTGCCTAGACTCGCGGCCATGTCGTTGCACCTCTTCGCGGGTCTGCGCGTGCGGGACTTTCAAGCCGCGCGAGCGTGGTACGACCGGTTGCTTGGCGAGCCGACGTTCTTCCCCCACGCCACTGAGGCGGTGTGGACGCTTGCCGAAGATCGGTCGGTCTACGTCGTCGAGCACGCAGACGGCGCGGGACATGGCGTAGTGACGGTCTTCGTCGACGATCTTGATGCACACGTGGCCGCGATCGCTGGCCGCGGGCTTGAGCCCGACGAGCAGCTCACGTACTCCAACGGCGTATGCAAGGCGCTCTACCGCGACCCCGACGGCAACGAGCTGGGGTTCGGCGGCGCGCCGCTCGACACCGGTTCATAGCCGCCCCGGTTGGCCTTCAGCACTGCTGTCGCCCGCAAAGGCGGCCCCTGTATCGCGGCGGACCAACACGGCGGACCAACACGATTGACGGACCGGTCACCCGGTCCTCCCAGACGGGTACTAACGCGCGCTCCAGCTCCGCGCAGCAACAGGGCCTGCTCCGATTCACCGCCGGGGGCGGGCGACTACATGGCGCCCTGTTCCAGCGCGCGCTTGAGCCGCCGATGGAAGCGGCGGAACACCAGCGCGGTCATCTGCTCCATTGCGCGGTTGGCGATGCGCGCCCGGCCGGGGAGGTGGGCGAGTGGCGTGAGTGTCACGCGCGTGCCGCCGGCCGGCGTCGGCGCGAACTCCCAGCGCCCGTCGACGGGCGGCCCCTCGACGACGCGGATGTGAAACACCCGGCCGGGATCGCACTCGACCACCTCGGTCAGCTCGACCCGCCGCCGGCCCATGGCCTTGTGGACCTCGCGGAAGCGCGTTCCGGCCCGCACCGGCCCCTCCGTGAGCTGCTGCACCTCCTCGGCGTCCTGCCAGGCGGACAGCTTGGTGGGATCGGTGACGAAGGCGAAGACCTCGTCGGGCGGCCGGGCGATCTCCACCGTGGTGCTCGCCATGGCGCGACTCTACGGCGGCCCCGCGGTGCGCGCAAGGACGCGCGCAGACCGGTCGGCGCATCAACGCGCGACGAACCTGACGGCGCTGAGCGCGCCCCAGCAGTGGCCTCGCGCCTCAACCGCTTACCGCTCTGGACAAGAGAGGGGCATGTTGATCATCCCATGGGCCTTAGACGTTGCCGCGGGCACCGAACCAGGGATACGATCAGTTCTCGGTGGGCTACTACCTAGTGAACGTCGGCCCGAACGCCGAAAATCTGGGGGGTGTTGGATCCCGCGGCTATTGGATCCGGCGCAGCGGCGCGACTGTCCGGCGCACGTGGGGAGCGATGACGTCGATGGCGCCCGCGGCGGCGCGTTCTACTGGCGCGATGGTCGCCGAGACTTGACCGACCACTTTGCGTCGGCGGATAACGCCGACGCTTTCGTCCGACAGAAGCTCAGAGAGAAGCTCGTCTATGCCGACGGTGGTTATCGCCGACTCCCGGCGCCAAACAAGATCTAATAAGTCGGCGTGATCGCTGTTCGACAGCGGAATGTGGTGGGGCGAACTCGCGTGCCGGATGTCGTCCAAAGCAGGAGTCGACCAGGCCGGAGCGGGCACCTGCCGCTCCGGCGTTGCTCTTTCGCATATCGCGCCTAGCATGCGTCCCCCACTTACGATGAAGGGAGCAGGCCGATGATCACCCTGAACGTGCTTTATCCGAACAAAGACGGCGCGAAGTTCGACATGAACTACTACCTCACGTCGCACATCCCGATGTTGAAGCGCGAGCTCGGGAGCGCGCTGAAAGGTTGCATCGTGGAGCAGGGGCTCGGCGGCCGTGCTCCCGACACGAAGGCAGAGTTCGCAGTGCTGTGCCATCTGCGCTTCGATTCCGTCGAGTCGTACCAGCAGGCGATCGGCCCGGTCGCCGAGCAGATCCGGAACGACGTGGCGAACTATGCGAGCGAAGCGCCGATCATCCAGCTCAGCGACGTGAAAGTCGTGTCCTGATCAGCTTTTGAGGGTTCGGCTGGCACCTGCCCGCGCTCTTCGAGGCGAGCGTGATCGTGGTCCTAGTCTCGTGATGCTCGCCGGGCCATGTGGCGCTTCGCGGCGACGGAGTGAGGCGCGCTAGGCGCCCCGCCCCGTCTGCTGCTGGAGCGCGTCGATGCGCTCGGACGCCTGGGCCTTGGTCAGGTCGGCCGGCGGGGCCTCCTCGCCGGCCTCGCGGCTGAGGGTCTCGAGGTAGGACGCCTGCGCGCCGGTCATCGGCTCGTCGCCGGTGGCCCAGTCAAGCCGGCTACCGCTTGTCGTCCATAGGAGCAGTCCTGCGAGCGTTCTGGGCTCTTGATCGAGGTGAGGAGGGTGGCTCGAGCGGCGAAGCAATACGACTCGGGAGGCGTTTACCGCGGCGAGCGCTTCGCGCGCCCTGCGGGCGGCGCCTCCTGGAAGACGTCGCCGAGGTAGCCCCCGAAGGCAGAAGTCGGCACCTTGACTTTCCAGGTGCAGTTCTTGCACGTGTCGTTCAAGCACAGTGCGAGACCCCCCACGACCTCAATCAGGCAGCCGCCACCTGCACCCTGACAAACGCATTCCACCGTCGCGACCGGGGTCTTCTGCCTCGCTTGCGTCCCTGGCTTCTTGAAGATTTCGACCTTGCTGCCCCTCGGCTTTCCGAATTCGTAGCCTCTTGCAAGCTCGACCTGCCTGAGAGCAAGGCCTGGAAACGTGGGCAGGCTGATGAAATCCTCGCGTCGCGCCATGGCGATCTCCCTTGTCGACTGAAGGCGAGCCAGCGATCGTTTCACATCCGAGTCCGCGGCTGGAATGAAATGGTGAACTAGACGCAACCGGCAGGTTGCACTAGGCTGGGCGCGTGCGGATCCTCGCCCTGTATGACATTCACGGCAATCCCGACGCCCTGGAGGCGGTGCTGGCCGACCCACGGGCGGCGGGCCCCGACGCGATTGTGGTCGGCGGCGATGTCGTGCCCGGCGCGTTTGCCGGCGCCGCCCTTGACCGCCTGGAGGCGCTGAGCGGAGACGTGCACTGGGTGCGCGGCAACGGCGAGCGCGAGACCGCGGCTGCCGTCAACGGACCGCGGCCCTCCGAGGGCGACACCGCCGCCGAGATGTCGGCGTTCACCGCGCAGAAGCTCGGCCCCGAGCGCGCCCGCACGCTGGGCGCGCTGCCCTTGAGCGTCACGGTCGACGGCGTGCTCTTCTGCCACGCCACCCCGCGCAGCGACGAGGAGCTGGTGACCCGGATCTCGCCGCCCGAGCGCTGGTCCGAGGTGCTCGCCGACGTTCACGCCGCTCTGGTCGTCGCCGGGCACACCCACCAGCAGGACGACCGCATCGTGAGCGGCATCCGCTTCGTCAACGCCGGCAGCGTGGGCCTGCCCTACGAGGGCGACGGCGATGCGCGCTGGCTGTGGATCGAGGACGGCGTCCCCGAGCTGCGGCGCACCGCCTACGACGCGGCCGCCGCCGGCCGCCGCATGCGCGATGCCTGCGCGGCGCTGGCGGACTCCGTCGACGCATCGCTGATCGAGCCCATCGAAGCAATCGTGGTGACGCGGATGTTCGAGGAGCGCGCCGAGTCGGGCTAACGGCCGCCCCTCGTTGTTCCCCGATAATTCCATGCCACTCACTTACTCGGTCGGCATTTCCTCAAACGGCCACCGATTTGTGATCGCCAGCGAGTCCGACGCAGGCTCAGCCACAAGCGTGTCGGTTTGCATGACTCGGAGCAGCATGCCCGCCTGGGCATAGAACCGCCCCATGTAAGGGACCTTCCGGCGCCGCTTGCCGACCAGGCCGAGATCCAGAAGCCCCTGATAGAGACTCTCGCCGCAGATGTTCTGGACTTTGCCGATCTCCTTCTTACCGGTCACCTGCGTCAGCAGCGTCCCGGTGCTCATGTTCGTCACCCAGTACGGCCAGACCTGCGCGGCGCTACGGGACTCGACGATCGGCCGGGACGGCTGCCCTGCAATAGCGGCTATCGCTTCGGCGTCGATCATCGCGAAGTAGCCGTACGCCACCGTGACCATGATGAGACGGCGGACAGCGGGTTCGTGCTGCCCGAGGTCGGGTAGCAATCGGCCGAGTGGCGGGACTCGGTCTGAAAACCGTCCGACCGGAGTGCCGTCACGGGGCGGATGAAGCTCGGAGGTGACCATCCGCGTTACGCATGGCGTCATGCTCGCCGCCTCGTTTAGGCGGCTGTCGTCGCGCACGTAGTCGAGCCAAGCCGCGTCGATGCTCTCGGCCACGTCGGATGCCAGCACACGATCGCAAACACTCACGCACGCAGAAGCGAACTCGTCCATGCGCCGACACTAACCGCACCGGCGCCCGCAGCGCCAATCGTGGAAGCATTCAAATGCGCGAGCGAAACCACCGCCCCTTCCAGCCGCTGCGACTCGCCCTCGCGTCCGAGATCGCGCCAGGCGGCTCACAACCCAACGTTCTTTGCGACGCCTCGGCGCGAGTCTCCGGCCCTGGAAGGCTGCCAGCTCTCGCGGTACGCTCCAGCGGTGCGAACCGGGGGTCACCGACGCGTGCGCGCACTGGTGGGGGCGATGGCCGGTTTGGCTCTGGTGCCGGCGCCAGGCCTGGTCGCGCCCGGCGTGGCGACAGCCGCGACGTTCACAGGGGCTTGCACGGGGACCACCGGCAGCGTCTCCTCGCTGATCGCCGCGATCAAATCGACGAACGCGAGCGCCGGGCCCGATACGGTCGCGCTCGGCTCGGGGTGCACGTACGCGCTGACCGCGGTCGACAACAACTGGTACGGGCCGAACGGGCTGCCGCCGATCGCCGGCGACGTCACGATCGAGGGGAACGGGTCGACGATCGCGCGGTCTTCGAGCGCGCCGGCCTTCCGGCTGTTCTTCGTTGGCGCGGATGCGTTGAGCGCCGCCACGATGAACTACGTCTCGCCTGGTCCCGGCGTGCTCACGCTACGGAATGTGACGCTGACCGGAGGGCTCGCGAAGGGCGGCGACTCAGAGACGGGCGGTGGCGGTGCGGGCATGGGCGGGGCGATTTTCAGCCAGGGAGTCGTGACCGTCGATCACAGCACGATCACCGGTAACACCGCGCACGGTGGAGCGAGTGGCACCGGCGTCGGCGGCAGCGGCGGCGGCGGGATCGGAACAAACAGCGGCGGGACAACCGGAGGCGGCTTCGGCCCGGGGGCCTTCGGCGGCGCCAGTGCCGGCACGGGCACGAGCGCGGGCGGCGGTGGCGGCGCCGGGTTCGGCGTCGGAGAAACCGGCGTCAACGCGTTCACCAATCCCGGCCCCGGAGGCGGGACGCCGACCGGGACGGCCGGGTTTGGTGGGGACGGGGGGCCCGGCTACCCGGCGGGCGCCACCGGCGGTGACGGTGGCGGAGGCGGAGGCGGCGGCGGGGGCGATCCCGGTGGAGCGTTCGGTGCCGGCGCCGCGGCATCGGGCAGCGGCGGAGGCAGCGGCGGGGGCGGCGTCGGTGGCGGCGGGGCGCCGTTCGGAGGGGCAGGTGGCGCGGGCGGAGGCGGTGGCTTTGGCGGCGGTGGCGGAACCGGCAGCGCGGCCGGGATCGGTGGCGACGGTGGCTTCGGCGGCGGTGGCGGCTTCAGCTCAGATGGCGGCGGCGCCGCCGGCTTCGGCGGCGGAACCGCGTCGGCGGTGTCTGGCGGAGGCGGAGGCGCCGGTCTCGGCGGCGCGATCTTCAACATGCAGGGTCAGCTGACGATCGTCGACTCGACGTTCACTGCAAACGCGGCGATCGCCGGTTTTGACAGCGTCCCCGAACACGCACAGGGCATCGGCGGCGCTGTCTTCAACCTGAGCGGCCCATTCACCGCAACAGCGTCGACCTTCTTCGCGAACACGGCCGCCGACGACGGCGCCTCGATCTACAACCTCGTCTATGACGCCGCGACCCCGCGGACCGCCCGGGCGACCCTGATCGACACGATCCTGGCCGGTGGCCACGGTCCGTTCGAGCTCGCCTCGAACCAGCCCCCGGTCATCCAGGGAAACGCGAACCTCGGCACGGCGATCGCTGACGTGAGCGCGTTCGATCTCGTCACGACGATGCGAGCACTCGGAACGACAAGCATCGCCGGCTCGCCGAGGACCGCCGACCCGCTGCTCGGTCCGCTGCAGAGCAACGGCGGTCCGACGCAGACGATGGCGCCGGCCGTCGGCAGTCCGGCGATCGACGCCGGCGGCGGCTGCCCCGCCACCGATCAGCGCGGACAGCCACGTCCGGACAACGGCGAGACCGCCTGCGACATCGGCGCCTACGAGGTGCAGGATCCGCCCGGCGGCGGCGGCGGCGGGGGCGGGCGGCGGCGGATCGCATCTCGCGGTCATCAGCGCCGAGAAGCTCTCACCGACGACGTTTGCCGCGGCGCCTTCCGGTCCGTCGACGCTTGCGGCCCGGCGCCGGTTCGGCACGAAGGTGTCGTTCAACCTCAGCGTCGCCGCGAGCGTGCGCTTCACGGTGGTCCGCGCGCGGACGGGGCGACGAGCCAGGGGTGGCCGTTGTGTGGCGACGACGAAGCGCAACCGGCGCGCGCGCCACTGCACGCGGCTTCTGCCCGTGCGCGGCAGCTTCACGGTGCGGGGAGGTGCCGGCTCCAACAGCTTCCACTTCACGGGCCGCCTGGGCGCCCACAAGCTGAGCCCCGGCCCGTATCGGCTGATCGCCACGCCGCTGATCGGGACCGCTGCGGGGCGGGCGGCGAGCGCCGCCTTCCGGATCGTCAAGTAGGGCCGCAGGCTCTGCCGGCGCTTTGCCGGCCCTCTCCGGCGTCCTCTGCGACATGACCGGGATGCCGGTCGCGTCACGGCCGGTGACATGGGAGGCCGCCGTGCGGCTGATCGCCCCGCGAGGGCACGAGGTGTCGCGCATCCAGGCCGCGACCGACCTTCAGGGCCGCGTGCGCGGCTAGCCGTGGAGGGACGGAGCGGCCGGCGCACCGTCGCCGCCGTCCGACGAGAGCGTCGACACCGGCGCCGTCAGCGAACGGCAGCTGCTGGGCGCCCTCAGCGACGCGGACAAGCGCCAGCTGAACGCGCTGATCACGAAGCTGCTCGCGGCGCTGCAGGCTGAGCTCGGCGGCCAGGACGCCGCGCGTCCGAGAGGCGCCGGGCGAACGCCGCGGTGACGGCAGCAACGACGAGCACCGAGGGCCACGGCGTGATCAGCAACGCGAGCACGTGGGAGAGCGCGAACGCGGCCAGTCCGGCCGCGGTCAGCAGCGCGGCCGTGCGGCGGCCGTCGCGCCTGAGCCAGATCCAGACGCAGGTGAGGCCGAAGCAGGCCATGACGAGCCCGCCCAGCGGCCGCGAACCGCTCGAGACGGCGACGGCGTAGCCGGCGATCAGACCCGCGGCGGCGATCGGTGCGGTGGCGATGCGCTCGATCATCGTTGGGATTATCACGGCGTGCGCATGCCGAGCAGGCGGAGGTAGGGGGAGACGGTCGCGGCGGCTGCAAGGAGAATCGAAATCCGGAGCGCGTTCGCTGGTCGCTAATGAGACGTGACCGCGCGCCTGGGGACTGGGTCGCAAAGGGCCTGTTCCAATTGGCACATCGTCCGCACGGTGCCCGTTCGGCAGTCCCGGACGGTGAGCCAGCTGCCGCCCGCCAGGCCAAAGTTCTGGCACGAGCTGAGGTTCTCGTACAGGTGCACGCCGTCGGTCAAGTAGCTCACGCGCGTACTCCCCATCGGCCGCTCACAGGCACGGTCTCACATTTCGGCGGGCACCCTGCGCGCCGGATGCGGTTTCGGCCGGGCTGAGCTGAGGCGTCGTCTAATGGCAGAAGTCCGGGCACGCGTTGAGAATCGCAAGCAGGCGGGCGCCCGTCATCATCCACGCGGCCAAAGACGTTGCTCCATCTCGGAGCCGCGCCGACCGATGGTGGTTGTTGCGGCAATGGGAAGTCCGACGATGATCGAGCGGCGTATCTGGTGAGTCATGTTGTGTGCTCCCGCTTGTGGTGGCCGGCTGTCTAGGGGTTGCCGCACGCTTTCTCGGCGCCGAGGAACGTCGGTGAGTTGGGGTTGGTGCCAGCGCCGGGAGAAATCCCGATTCGGCCGTTGCGGAACACTGGGTCGGGGAAGTTCGGCACGCCGTGTGCGCGCATGCACTGCGCGTAGCGCAGCGCCGCCTGCTTCTCGGCCTCGGTGACCCCGGCTTGCGGGGCGCCGCCGGTGGCCAGCTTCTGGCACGCGCTCATCGCGGCCTGAAACGCGGGCGATCTGACGTCGATCGTTGAGGGCAGCGCGATCCCGTAGACGGAGACTCCGGAGCCGGACGGCTTCGCGCCTCCTGGGTCAGGGAAGTCGGGGACCCTGTGCGCGCGCATGCAGTGCGCGAAGGTGAGCAGCTTGGGGGTGTTGGAGCCTCCGGTGGTGCCGGCGCCGCCCGGTCCGCTGCCGGAGCCGCACCCGGCGATCGCCAGCGCGGCCGCGGCGCCGAGCGCGGCCGACAGTGTCGTTGGTTTGCGTCGCATCGGTCGGGCCGCCTCCTCGAGCTCCGTTGTTGCCACGACAGGGACGATGCCCGCCCAGCGGTTACAGGCCCGTTAACCTGTTACGCCGCTGTTATCCGCCCGGCGGCATCATCACCGTCAGTGAACATCGGCCGCACGCTGCGCCAGCCCCTTTCGCGCCTGCGCCCTCCCCGGCCAACGGTGCGCTGGCGGCTGACGCTGCTACAGCGGCCTGTTCGTGATCTGCGGCGCGGGCTCGTTGGCGATCACCGTGGGATCATCAAGTGGTGACCCTTCTGCGGCGGCGTGAGCGGCTACTCGCGCTGGAGCACGAGCTTCGTCGCAGGCTCAAGCCACGCCTCGTCTGCTCGATCCCAGGGGACGATCGTCGTCGGTACCGCGAGCGGATCGAAGCGGCCCTCGGTGAACAGCTGCAAGACGACAGGGAGCAGACGCCGCGAGTCGGCTCGTGACAGATGGATGGTGATCCCCCTCGTGTACATCTCCAGGAGCGGTAATGGCACGGTGGGCGCGAAGTGGATCGCGACCGAGGTGCAGTACCCGTAGTCATCGGTGGAGCGCAGCGCGGCGTTCAGTCCCTCGAGCTCACCGCTCGCCTCGACGGTGATCGGCGCGCGGTCATAGCGTTTCGGCCAGGGGCCCTGCTGGTGCTCGACCTCGGCGCCGAGGGCGGCCGCCGCGGCGCAGCGTTCCTCGTCGCGGTCGACGTAGCGCACACGCGCCGAGCCCAAGGCGCGCGCGAACGCGGCCGCGTAAAGGCCGATCGAGGCGGCCGCGCCGCTCACGATCAGCACCTCGGCTCCGGGGTGTTCGGCGAGCTGGGGACCGACGGCACGATAGGCGTCGCATGCGTTGTCAGGCAGTGCGCACAGCGCGCTGGCGGGGCCTTCAGGAGCCAGCAGCAGCATGTGATCCGCGGCCGGGACACCGAGGATGTCCGCCACCGCGCCGCCGTGACCGCCGCCCGCCTCGCCGAATCCGAACGCCCCGCCCGCCCGCGCGCGGTAGGTATGACACGCCCCGAACCGCCCGTCACGGCAAGCCACGCACGTTCCGCAGGAGACCTGGAACGGTACGAGCACCCGCTCGCCAACGCGGCGCTCGCTGACCTCCTCCCCGACCGCGATCACCTCGGCCACCGTCTCGTGTCCAAGAGCAAACGGCCCAGGAAAGAAACCGAACGCCGCCATCGGCTGATCTAGGTCACAGCGCGCGACGGCGAGCGGACGTACGAGCGCGGCGCGCGGGTCGGAGAGCTGAGGGTCCGGAGCCTCTTGCCACGCGACCCGTCCGGCTTGCAAGAAGGCGAGCTGGCGCACCGCCGAGCAGCGTAACGTGCCTGGCCGCGACCAACGGGACGCCGCCGATCAGCAGCTCACGATGGCAATGATGCCTGGCGAGCTTAGGCCGCCGCTTGCATCGTACGGTGGTGCGCGGGGCTGACCCCGCGCACGCGCTTGAACGCGCTGGAGAAGGCGAACGCGCTGCCGTAGCCGACGCGGTCGGCCACTGAAGCCACCGTGGACCCGGGCTCGAGCAGGAGGTCGGCAGCCAGCGCCAGGCGGCGGGCGGTGAGGTACGTCAGTGGGGGTTCGCCGACGACCTCGCTGAAGCGGCGGCCCAGCGCGGCGCGTGAGAGCCCGCACTCCGCTGCGAGCGACGCGACCGTCCACGGCCGCTCTGGCGTGTTGTGGATCGCCTGCAGAGCCGGGCCGATCACGGGGTCGCGGTGGCCGCGGTACCACGCGGGCACCTCGGCGCCCGGCCGGTCAAACCACGCGCGCAGCACTGTGATGGTGAGGAGGTCGAGGAGGCGGTCGAGCACCGCTTCCTGGCCGGGATCGTCGCGCACGATCTCACGGTGCAGCATCTCGACGAGCGGGGAGCGCAACAGCTCGCCGGGCAGGACGAGCACGGCCGGCAGTGCATCGAGCAGTGGCTGGCTGATGGCGCCGAGCTGCTCATAGGTGCCCGTCAGGAGGATCGTGGACTCTTCGGTGCCCGTTCCCCACGTCCGTACGCCGAGGTGCAGGGCCGGGTCAAGCGGGGTGCCGTCGGGCGCCGCGCAGCGCTGACCCGGGTGGATGACGATCTTGGGAGCGGTCCGCGGCGCGTCGGCGACGGTGTAGTGGTCGGGACCGCGGAAGACCGCCACGTCGCCCTCACGTAGCTTGGCTGGCGCGTCGTCGTCTGACACCGCCCACGCGCCACCGCGGACGACCGTCACGATCGTCATCGGCGCCTCGTCACGGATGCGTAGCGACCATGGCGGCTCAAACAGCGAGCGCATCAGGAACGCGCCGTTGGCGCGCGGTCCGTCGAGTAGTGAGCCGAGCGGGTCCATCGCGTCACTGTAGACGTTTGAGCATGGATCTGGGCGTTTGAGCTATGGAACGTCTCACCTAGGTGCGATTCCATGCAGTCCATGGACACCACCGACACCCACATCACCGCCCTGATCCTCGGCGCCACCGGCAAGACCGGCCGCCGCGTCGTCGCCCGGCTGAACTCCGCCGGCCACAGCGTCCGCGCGGGCTCGCGGAGCGCCGCAATCCCCTTCAACTGGGACGACTGCTCGACCTGGGCCGAGCTGCTGCACGGCGTCGACGCCGCCTACATCGTCTACGCACCCGACGTCTCGATCCCCGGCGCCGACGAACAGGTCGGCGCGCTCGCCAAGCTGGCCCGGCAGGCCGGCGTCCGCCGCCTCGTGCTCCTATCGGGCCGCGGCGAGCGGGGGGCGATCAACTCGGAGTCGAGCGTCCGCTCCGCGTTCCCCGACGCGACGATCGTCACCGCGAGCTGGTTCGCCCAGAACTTCAGCGAGGACTTCCTAGCCGACTTCGTGGCCGCCGGGGACATCGCGCTACCGGCCGGCACCGTCCCCGAGCCGTTCGTCGACGCCGAGGACATCGCGGACGTCGTCGCCTCAGCACTGACCACAGACGACCATCAGGGTAGGCGTTACGAGGTGACGGGCCCGCGGCTCCTCACATTCGCCGACGTGGCGGCGGACCTGACCGCCGCCACCGGGCGCACGATCACCTACACGCCCGTGACGCCCGAGGAGAGCGCGCGGCGAATGACCGAACAAGGCGTCGCAGCTGAGCTCATCGAGATGCTGACCCACCTCTTCACCGAGGTGCTCGACGGGCGCAACGCGTCGCTGGCCGACGGCGTCCAGCAGGCGCTGGGCCGCCCGCCCCGGGACTTCGCCGCGTACGCCCGCGAGGCCGCGCGAACGGGAGCGATCTGATGCCCGACGCCCTCCGCATCCTGATCATGACCACCGCCCTCGGCTGCGGCCTCGTGGCCGGCGTCTTCTTTGCCTTCTCCACGATCGTCATGCGCGGGCTGGATCGACTCCCGTCCGCACAAGGGCTGCAGGCGATGCAGTCGATCAACGTCACGGCCATCAATCCCCTATTCATGCTCGCGCTGTTCGGCACAGGCGCAGCGTGCGTGGCCCTCGCGATCTGGTCGCTGACCGATCTCGGCGCGTCACAGTCGCCGCTGCTGATCGCCGCCGCGGTTCTTTACCTCGTCGGCGTGATCGGCCTGACGATCGGCTACCACGTACACCACAACGACGCCCTCGCGGCCGTGCCCGTCACCGCCCCCGGCGCGGCAGACAAATGGAAGAACTACGCCTCGGGCTGGACGACATGGAACCACGTCCGCACGATCGCGCCGCTGATCAGCACGATGTTGCTGATCGCGGCACTCAGCCGAGAGAGCTGACAGTAATCCGTCAGGCCGATGGGGCACCGGACGCTTCCCAGGGCCGCCGACGGGCTTGGGCGCGCGAGATGGCTGCGTCAGCGACTCGCGTCCACCCTTCGCTGCTCGGTGCTGGTCTGCCTACGCTGCGGCGCGTCCCACGCCGAGACGTTGCCGCGCGGTCGCGCGATCGACGCCCAGCGCGGCGATCAGCTCGGCGGCGGGATCTGGCGGCTGGAGATCGAGGACGGTTAGGAGCACCTGTTGCGGGCCGTCGTGGTGACCACGGCGTATCTCTTTGTAGGATTTCTCCAGCGCTGTCTTGGCTGCGGGTGTCATTGGCAAACGGTCCCGCAAGACGGCTTTGAGCGTCGGCCTCGACGGACGTTTGATCGGCTCATCGATCGGTATCGGTGGTGCGTTGAACGCAGCGCCGATGCCGACTGCGGCGAGCGCATCGTCGTCCATCGCGTCGAGCGCGTCGCGGGCTGCCTGTAGGTCGCATCCGAGGGCCTGCGCCACGACTGGCTCCCTGAGCAGCCCGAGTATCAGGTGCTCGGTGCCGACCTTGCGGTCACCGCGGCGCCGTGCTTCCTCGCGAGCGTCGATGTACGTGCGCCAGGGGTGATACGCGTCGGCCGGTTTCGAATGCTTGGTCATGGGAGTCGCTTTCCGTATTTGGCGTGGACTGATTGGCGGGTAACACCGAGCGCGTCACCGATCTGCTGCCAAGACCACCCCTGCCGGCGGGCGGTCGCGACGTGGTCCGCCTCGACCCGTTCCGCGAGCCGGTGCAGAGCTAGAGCGGCGCGGAGCCCTAACGACGGGTCGTTGGACGCGATCGCGGAGGCGATGTCTTCGGCGTTCACGGCCGTCAGTTTAGATTGACAACAGAACGCTTGTCAACCCAAACTGACGCCGCGTGGTCTCGGGACGATCGGTATCCAGTCCCGTGCATCGCGTGTCGCTAGGAAGGATCCGCCGCGGCCGGTGTCCTAGCGAACGAGAGCCGTGAGACGTCCGATGACTTCCGCCGCGCCCGCCGCCGCGCTCGAGCAGAAGCTGACCGCCGCCGACGGCGCGGCCTCTGACACCCTCGTCACATCGGCGGCGATGCGGCTCGGCTGAGCGCTGTAGCGCCGAACAATGCGCGAGCGTGCACCTGATGTCCCGCCCGCGGGCACCCGCATCACCCCCGAGTCGGTCGCCGTTTCGCGGCCGCAGACGCGCGCGGATGCCGTGGCGCTGCTGAGCCTTCAGCGCTCGGCCGGAAACGGCGCTGTTGTGCGGATGCTGTCACGTCAGGTTGGTGGGGCAACGATCGGCAGCGCCGCGCCGCCGCTCGACGTCGTGCTCGCGCTGGGCAGGTTCACTCGGACACTCACGCTGCCGGGGGGTCGGGTGATCCGCGCGTCCGTCACGGAGACGCTGAGCGTGGAGGCGCGACACGCCAGCGGCCTGCCGGCAATCGTGATGAGCGACATGAGCGACGCGCAGCAGGAAGCGTTCACCCGGCTGCAGCCGTCCCAGCTCGCGTCGGGCACGGTGATCCAGGAGGCGATCGAGGGCGGCGGCGGCCCGCGCTATCGGATTCGGGCGATCTACCTCAACACCGAGGGCGTCGGGCTCCTCGACCGGCACCCGCCCAAAGCATCGGCGGCGGTCAGGAACGACTTTCCCGAGGGAACGGCCCAGACGGCAGCCGAATACCGCGGCATCGTGGCCGCGATGGCCGCTGGCAACCACCAGGTCGACATCTACATCGAGCATTCCGGCGGGCTCTCGAAGGTTCGTGCGGGCAGACAGATCGTCGAAGGCGCACCGCTGCCTGCGGAGCTGCGCCCGCACCTTCCACCGTCGTTCGCCACGGCGTCGCCGGCGCCGCCGAGCGGCGGCGGGGGCGGCACGCCGGCGCGGGGACCCGCCCCGGTGACGGAACCCACAACCGACGCGCCGACTCGGGCGGGCGCACGTGCGGGGCCGCGGCTCGGAGGGGAGCCGTCGACCGCCGGTGCCGAGCCTGGGCCGGTGACCACGCTGAGGGCGCCGCCACTGCCCGCGGTGGCGGACGAGGGTGTGTCAGCTCGCGTCCGTGTCCGACAGGTATCGAAGCTTGCGGGCGGGGCGGCGAGCGCGGCCGTCCGCGCGCTTCCGTTCATCACGGCGTTGTGGTCGCTGCACTCGGCGCTGCAGCTGACCGACGACTTCCAGGCGAGGCTGGAGGAGTTGCAGGGAGCCAATCGGTCACTCCGCGATGCCGGCGTGGACACGCTGCCCTCGACCGCCGACCTGCGCCGGAAGCACGGGCTCGACAGCTCCGAGGCTGCGGACGCGCAAGCGTTGGACTGGCTGGAGTCCGACGGCGCGCGCGTGCTCAGCGCCGTCCAGGCCGGCAATGCGTCAAGAGCGCTACACGACGACCTCAACCAGATCGACACCGGCTTGTTCGACGCACAGGTCCGCGCCCAAGCTCTCAACGAGCTCAACGCAGAGCTCGAGGCCTACATCGACCAGCTCAGCGACGTCGCACTCGAGGTCCACGCCCGCGGCCTGGCCGCTGCCGACTTCCTCGCCAAGATTTGGAAGCTCATGAAGGACAGCGAGAACGTCCCGCCGCTTGTGGAGACGCTCCTGCCCGTCCACCAGACGACGGCGGCGGTCGGCCAACGCCTCTCGTCGATTGAGAATGCCCTCGCGGCGGTGCTCGACGCCTGGTTCAAGGGGCGCTGGCAGATCCGGGCGGAATGGATTCGCACGGCGACCGTCTTCAACAAGCTGCAGCCCCGCCGCGAGGAGATCCTCCGCGCCCGCGGCATCGACACGCATTCGGAGCGCCACCGATACGTCATCTGGGAAGCCGGGAACGCGTCGGACCTGCTCGGCCCCGATTGGCCGACGGAGTACGCGAGGTTCACCTCCGCCCGCGCTTAGGACCCGCCGTCATGGTTCCAGGGTGAAGCAGGTTCGGCTCGAGCGAGCCGCGCGATTGCGCCTGGACTTCGGGGCTCTGGTCTACGCCGGAGTCAGGGCATGTCCAACGCGAGCTCCGCCGGGCTCCTGCTCACCTTCCGCGGATGTTCGACAAGGCGCGCGCCACGCTGGTCGGAACTGCAGGCAGCTATCTCTTCGGCTGCCCCGTTGACCACACATGCATGGCCCGGCTCGGGATTGCGCCGGACCTCGTGCTCGACCTCGCGTCGCGCCATAGCGACGATCACGCCGTGCTGGAGGGGCTACGCGCGTACGGAATTCCATCCGCCGCGGAGGCGTGGTTCGATGGTCAGGCGGTCGAGGATGAGTTGCAGGAGACCGGGAACTACCTGTGCGTGCGTGCCCGTGAAGCGCTGCCGGAGGCCGACGGCGGCCGCGTGTTCGCCGGCGCCGAGCACGGCGCCGCGGTGAGCGTCGTGCTCGTCGATGCGGAGCCGGGCGATGATCAGCAGGAGGCGCACATGCACCCGGTCGAGGAGGTCGTTGTCGTGCAGCAGGGTGCGGCCTTGTTCTTCCTCGGTGCGCGGCAGGCGCGCATCGTCCGGGCGGGCGAGGTCGTACGGATCCCCGCCGGTGTCCCGCACCGCTGGGTCGTCGCCGGCACCGGCCGGCTGCAAGCGGTCGCGGTGCACGGCGCCGCCGAGATCGTCACCTCCCAGGTGTCAGCGCTTGCAGGTCGTTACCCGGTTCGCTGAGGATCGTTGACCGAGTTATCGGAGAGCTGGTAGACGAGCCAGCAGCCGTCGGTCCTCGACGTCTCAGTCACGAACCTACCGATGCACTCGGGTCAGCGCAGGCAGGCGGGGAGTTGTGCGAGCGCGTCGTCGATCGTGAGAAGACTGGCAGCGGTCATGTCTTCGACCGGGACCCATTCAGGGAACGGAATCTCGGTTGTTCGGTGGGCGCCCGACGCGGTGTGCTCTTCATCGACGGCGGCCAAGCGGTCGCCGGGAAAACGATCCGCGACACGAACGAGGGCGGGCCACACCCGACGGTGGATGAGAGTGATCTTTCCGTTCACCAGGCGTGTGGCGATCACGTCGGGTGAGCTGAGAACGCGGGTGAGTACCGCGAAGATCTCGTGGCCGGACCCGTGTCCCCACCAGCTCCCGCGGATCGGCTCACCGGCGATGTGTTCGGCCAGGTTGGGTACTGGACCGCGGGCAGACTGCAACACGACGCCGTGCTCACGCACCCAGTCAAGCGGCTCCACAATCGTCGATTCAAACACGCGAGCGCAACGCCCGCTATGCGCCAGGACTCCGCGTCCGCCGAGCCGGACCGGGCGGTTACGTGGAGAGGAACCGCTCTATGTCCGTGGTCTCGCTAGCGAGCGCTGCGGCCGGCGCGGGCGGACCAAACCACGCTGGCGCGGGACGGCCCTTCGCGATGGACCAGGTGCCGGTCGCGATCCCGTCGCTGAGCGTGACGGGTTTGAGCATGCCGCCGCCCTTGAGGATGTGATGGTCGTGCTCGGCGGCAACGAATGGCTGGCGGGTGCGGTGCCCGAGCATCAGGGTGTCGAAGGCGGCGAGCAGCAGGCAGGGTGGCGGTTCCCCGGTGGGCCAGGCGTCGGCGTCGCTTCGCGGGCCGGCGGCGTCGAGTGCGCGGCGCGCCTGCGTGATGGGCAGCGAGGACCACTTCGCGAGGTCGGTCGCGTCGCAGGGGCCGTAGCCTGCGCGGTAACGGGCGCCCAGGATCGCGAGCGCCTCGTCGTGGTCGACGGCCGCTGGCGGGTCGGCCGCGTGCAGCATCCCGGCGATGTCGGTGACGATCAGACCCTGCGTCGATAGCCATGGAATTAATGTGTTGATCGGACCTTGCTCGAGCGACGGGTGTCCGCGATCGCCGAGGGCGCGCAGCAGCGACGCCCGGTCGCGGGGACGCTCGGCACACAGTTCAACGACATCCCTGCGCATGGCGTTGACCTCGTCAACGATGCCAAAGCGCTCGAAGCGCGCGCCGAACATGCGGGCGTTGCGCTCGGCCAACAGCGCATGCAGCCACGGGCGATCGGATGCGGCGATCAGGTGCACCGTGCCGCGGACGGTCCAGGTCCGCAGAAGCGGCGCGGCCCGCACGGCGCTTCGGGTAAGGCCCGGCACACGAGAGCGCAGCGCAAGTGCAGCTGCGCGTAGATCCTGGGCCTGGACGCCGATCACGGCGATCGCCGCTTCCTCGGCGCTCGCGCACGCCGTCGCAGGCGTCAGCCGCTGGGCGGCGAGGCGGGAACGACGCAAGCGCTCATCGGCGTCCAATCGGGCAAATGCTCACACGCGAGCGGCGATCCCGTCCTGCCGACGTGACCCCAAGCGGGGCTGACCAGGCCGTCCTCGCGCAACACGCCAGCGCCCGCGATCGATGCGGAACTGCACTTTTCCGGGCCGATGCGGGCTTATGAAGCCGACCCGGTCACCAAGCCGGAGACACCGGCATGGCCCCGACGGCTGCGACGTCGGGGCGCGTCAGCCGATCCGCTCAGCCAGGGAAACGATGATCCCCTCTGGCCCGCGCACGTAGGCCATGCGCCAGATGTTCTCGTACTGACCGATGCCGCCGACCAGGCCGTAGCCGTCCGCAGCCAGCCGGTCGACCGTCGCCTGCAAGTCGTCGACCTCGAATGCCACGTTGCGCAGCCCCAGTTCGTTGGCCATCGCGGTGGGCGACCCTGGCTCGTGTTCCGGCCAGACGAAGCTCGACAGCTCCAGCCCAGGACCTCCCTCGGGCGGCCGCAGCATGACGATGTGACTGCGGGAGCCGGGGATGCCAATGACGGTCTCCACGAACTCACCCTCCACGAACGTCCGGCCCTCGACCTCGAGGCCCAGCCCGACGAAAAACGCCGTCACCGTGTCCAGGTCCGCGACGGTGATGCCGACATGGTCAAAACGTCGTATGTGCGACATGAGGTGCATCCTCCGGATCTCTTGGTGTCGTGGGCCGCGCCGGTCGAGGCCCTTACCTGGTGAGCGGAGCCGGCCGGCGGTTCTCGACATGGAACCGCGCATTCAGCTCCTAAATCGTTGCGTGGGGGGAGCCCCCTACGGCAATGCGGGGCCCAAACCCACGGAGCCGGTGATTCGCCCGCACTGCGATCGGTTTCCGAGGCTGCCGGAAGAGGGCGGCGTCCCGCAAGACCCCCGGAAGGAATCCCGGCACCCGGTCTGATCCGGACGCCCCGGCGTCGATGCGCCCCCCGCCCCGCGCGATGAAAGCGCTCGCCACCGGCTGTCCAAGGGCTGCGCGGCATCGTGCCACCGGTCGAACGTTCGTCCATTGCGCTATACCGTGGAGCGCAGCCGGGTATCCGCCTCGTCCTCAGCGGGCATCTGTGCCTTAGCGCGATCGAAGCAGCAGGGATCGGTGACAGTGTGAGCACGTTGACGCACTCGCATAGTCAAGCTGGACTTCATCCGCGCGGTTCCCCGCGTGGGGAAACACCGCGCGCCGGCGCTGATAGCGACCGAGCGCGGGCGCTGGCCGACGGTCATCGGGCATGTTGAACTGGGGGTCCCCGGCCCGGAGTCTTGTCCGCGAGCACCCCGAGCGGACCGTGGAGGATCGGCGCTGTCGAGATGCGACCACGATCGTGACGGTTCGCGCGCGTCTGATTCAGGCCAGCGCTGCCACCGTCGCGATGCTCATTCTTGCGCTCATACCGGCGACGCTCGCGGCGGCGGCGCCGACGAAAACCGCCGCGCACCGCGCAGCGCACCACCACAGCAGCTGCGCACGCCGGGGCCGACGTCACCCCTGCGGGTGCAAGCACCGTTGTCGCGGCAGGCGGCACCGCATCCACGCGGCGCCCTCGCGACTGACGCCGCCGACGACGACCGGGACGGGCTCGAGCTCCGGTTCGGGCTTCGGTTCGGGCTCCGGTTCGGGCTTCGGTTCGGGCTCCGGTTCGGGCTCCGGTACGGGCTCCGGTTCGGGCTCCGGTTCGACGGTCCCGCCGTTTCCGCCTCCCCCGACAGTCCGGATCCCGGAGCTGCATCCTCAGACCATCTGGGCGCCCGCCACCACCCCTCTCACCGACGCCCAGGCCCTGGCCCTGGTCACCCCCGAGCCGGAGCTACGGTCCGGCAACGCAACGGCCAACGACTACGTGCCCACGAACGCGCAGCTGGCCGCGTTCTATCAGTCGACAGCCTCCTATCTGAACGACCCCTTGCGCCAGTACGTCACCGGCCGCTCCGGTATCCCGAATCCCACGACCGATGAGCTCATCCAGTGGGCGGCGCACAAGTGGGGCATCCCCGAGGACTGGATCCGCGCCGACATGGTCGTCGAGTCCGGCTGGTACACGTCGCGGATGGGCGACCTGACCAATGTTGGGCCGTCTTCGTACGGCCTCTATCCGAGCTTCAGCCGGGTGCCGAACTCCACCAACGTGTACGAGTCTCTCGGCGTGATGCAGATCCTGTGGGTGGCGAACAACACCGGCGTCAGCGCCGGCACCGAGCCCCTACGCTGGCAGAGCACCGCCTTCAACCTCGACTTCTACGCCTCGGTGCTGCGCTGGCTGTACGACGGCTACACGGCGAAACTGAGCTGGGTACCGAACATCTACGCCGGCAACGGCTGGAACACGATCGGCGGCTGGTACGGGTGCGGCGGATGCGCGGCCGCCCAGAAGTACATCATGTGGGTCCAGAACGCCCTGGCCGATAAGCCCTGGCTCCAGCCCGGTTTCTAAAAGCGTTGTCCCACGACGTTGACCCATCCAGCTGGTTGGCTTGATGGCTGTGCCGCGACCGACGGCGGATGGACGTTGAGCGGCTGGATGCTCCTGCACGGCAGTGGAGCGTTTGACGAGGTCCGCGTGTATTGGAACGGAGATGGCATCGGCACTGCCAGCCGGGTCGAGCGCGGGGACCTTGTCGATCAGATCTACTGGGTGAGGGCCGTCGAGGACGCTGGTGTGAGCGTCACGGTCCCTGAGCGGCCGATCGGCACGATCGATGCGTCGCCGAAGGCATCGCAGGCGTCGCGACGCCGGGCCAGGCCAAAACAGATCGTCAGCGCGAACCCGATGAGGAGGCGGGTGTGGCGGATGCGCGCTCGATCGCGCGCTGATATGCCGGGCGCTCGAAGAGCTTCATCACGTAGTCATCGAGGACCGGTGGGAACGGCTCCGGAAATTTCGCTCGTTTGGCGAACGAGAGTGCCGTGCTGACCAGCACGTCCGCGACGCCGAAGCGCCGGTCGACGAGGTAGTCGTCGCCATCGAGGCTTTGCTCGACGGCAGTGGCCGCCTTGAAGAAGCGCCCGCGTGCCTTCTCGGCCCGTTCGGGTTGGGCCTCGCGGAAGATCGCAGCCTCGATGAGGGGCGGCTCCAGCTCCGCCGGGGCGAAGATCGACCATTGGTACGCCAGCGCTCGCGCGTACGTTCCTAGTCCGGCGATCAGGCCCGCGTCCGGGTACAGGTCTGCGAGATGGAGGCAGATCGCGGCAGACTCGAACACGTAGCCATCGTCGAATTGCACGACGGGCACGCGTCCGAGAGGCTGGCGCTTTCGGTGCTCTTCGCCGCTGCCGTCTTCCCAGTTCATGATGGTCAACTCGTAGGGCTCGCCGATCTCCTCAAGTAGCCACAGAACCCTCCGGGGTCGCCCCGCATGCTCTCGGTGAAAGACGTGGAGCATTGCGCGGACGATATCCGTCCTGCAGCCGTACTGCAGCACGCTATGGCGGACGCCGCCGCGGCGCGGATCGGTACCCCAGTCCCGCTTGTCGCGCGGCACAGGAGTTCCAGTGATCGCGCCCCCGCGCACCCCACCTACGCGGCCTTCCACGTGTCGGGCGTGTTTGCCCGGAGTGCGCACGATCGCGCCGTTTACGGTGCCCGGCCCTGGTCGTGGTGGATGGGGCGATGCGGTCGATCCGGCGGTCGGCCCCGGTGGTCGTGCAGGGGATCCGCTGCCTACTGTTCTGTCGGTGAGCGGCTGGTGGATGGAATGCGCAGCGAAGTGATTGTGGTCGGGCTCGGCGCGATGGGGGCAGCTGTCAGCTGTCAGCTGGCGCGGCGGGGTGTCGGTGTGATCGCCTTGGACCGGTACATGCCTCCCCACGACAGCGGCTCGACGCACGGCGAGAGCCGGATCACTCGTTTGGCCGTCGGCGAGGGCGATGAGTATGTGCCGCTGGTCCGCCGCTCCCATGAGCTGTGGCGGGAGATCGAGGCCGAGTCCGGCGACACGCTTTTGGTGCAGACGGGCGGGATCGTGATCGGCGGGCCGGCGAGCGGCTTTGTCACGCGCACGCGAGAGATCGCGGTGCGTCACGGGATCGCGCACGAGACCCTGGACGGGGCCGAACTGCGGACGCGGTTTCCGATGTTCGTCGCGGGGGAGGCGGCGCGCGCCTACTACGAGCCCGATGCAGGTTACCTCCCGCCGGAGGCGGCGGTTGCGGCTCAACTCCGCCTGGCGGCGGATGCGGGCGCTCGTTTGCGCTTCACCGAACCGGTCCTGCAGTGGCGCGCCTCGCGCGAAGGTGTCCGCGTCCGCACCACAGACGGCGTGCACGACGCCGATCAGCTTGTCCTTTGCCCGGGGCCGTGGATCAACCAGCTGTTCGCCGAGGGTCGTGACCACTTCGTCGTCTTTCGTCAGCTCCTGCTGTGGTTTCCGGTCACCCGAGACCCGCCCGGGCTCGGCGAGATGCCGGTCTTCATTTGGGACTTCGGCGGCGAGCTGACCGGCTTCGTGCACCTGCACGGCTTCTACGGCTTCCCCCCGGTGGCCGGGTCCGCCGGCGGCGTGAAGGTAGCCACGGAGCAGTTCGCCAGCACAACCGAGCCCGACGGAGCTCAGCATCCCGCCACCCCGGCCGAGGCGGCGCTCATGCGCCGCGATGTCATCGGCGAGCGGCTGCCCTGGCTCGGGACGACCCCGTTGCGGAGCGCCTCCTGCCTGTACACCAGCACGCGCGGCAGTCGCTTCGTCATCGACCGCCATCCCGCCCACGAGAACGTGATGATCGTGTCGGCCTGCTCGGGCCACGGTTTCAAGCACTCGGCGGCGATCGGAGAGGCAGTGGCGCAGCGGATCGCCGGCCAGCCTGCGAAGATCGATCTACGGCCGTTCCTGTGGCCGCGCCCCGAGTGACGACCCTACGAACCTGCGCCGTCGATCCCCTTTGCGCGCGCGGAACAGCGCGTCTCGCGGACGATCGCTTCAACGCTCCAGGGACGCCCGGACCCGGCGATCGGATTGTCGACGAGGGACTCGCCAGCGCGTCGACCAGCGGACGAGCGCTCGGCGATGAACGCACACGTCGGCGCCCCGCCGACCGGACGATCGCAATGCACGACAGAGCTATCGAAAAACGCCCCGCTCAGGGGACGTCAGCGGTGAACGTCCAGCCGAAGTTGATCATCCCGGCCTGGGTGCCGTTGTCGCTCAACGTCTTCGCGCCCCGGTGGGTGCTCACCCCCCCGAAGCCGTTGGCGTACGTCGTGATGTCGAGCCATGGCTGCATGAGCGGCGGTGGACTCTTCGGCTTGCAGGTGATCGGGACCGAGAACGGCGACTCGGACTTGGCAAAGAGCGTCCCGTTGTAATGCGTTTCGCTGTAGTCGATCGCGAAGTCGGTCTCCGGCATCGACCACGTGGCGTGGCTGGCGGAACCCGATCCCGTTCCGCTGCAGGTCGTGCCGCTGAGCGTGGCGGTCTCGCTGATCGCCCCATGGGCCGCGTACACGAAGATGCGGTTGCCGTGGTCGAAGTGGTCGTACTGCCAGTAGAAGCCGGGCTGGGTCTGGTTCTTGATGTCGAGCGTCCCGGGGCCGCCGCCGATGGTGGTGGGGTTGGTGGTGTGTGCCGAGAACTGGCTCACGTTCCATCGCTGTGCGATCACCGGGATCTCGGGTGAGGCCTTGACGTTGTTGACGAAGTGCAGCTCCTTGGGGTGGAGCTTGGGGTTCACGGTCGCCACCACCTGGATCGGATACAGGCTGATGGTCTTCGGCAGCGTGAACCCGTTGGTGTTGACGGTCACGGTGTGGCTCTGTCCGACGCGGAGCGCTGGAACGTTGGCGACCGCCTTGCCGATGGTGCGCCCCCCGAACGGCCCCTGCATGAACTCGACCTCGAGCTTCGTCTTGACGAAGCGGCGGTTTCCGACGTTGGTGACGGTCACGTCGAACGTGGCGTGCTGGAGGCTGCCGTCACTCTTCTCGATCAGATACGCCGGCGTCGGCAGGTTGGAGAGGTCGATCGGATCCACTGCCAGGTCCGGACCGATCCTCGGTGGCGTGCCCTTCGCCTCCGCGGCGCCGGTGACGCCGAGGACGATCAGCGCGACGAGCGCGAACATCGCGGCGGTACGGAACCACCGCCCGTGGCGTCGCTTCTCAGGCCCGGTCCCGGCGATATCCACGGCGACAGCCTATTAGAGGCAAACGAGCTCCCGCGTGGCGGATCCCCTGCTTGATGTACGTGATGCCCATCGAGCGGCTGAGGTTGACGACCGGCGTCGTGGCGCTGAAACGCCGAAAGCCGCCGGTGTAGCCGATGTCCTCAAACCTCGGGCCGGACTTGTACTGGTCCGGCCCGGCGGCGGACATGGTGACGAGCCCCTCCCCCCGCACCCCATCGCGGATCTTCGGCTGAAACCCCAGCGGATTGGACGGCATGGGCACGTAGCCTCCCACCCCCCGGCCGGGCCGTCAAAATCTCGCTCGGGTTTCGCCCGCGTCTTGGGTTCGACGTCCCGAGTCGGACCGGCGACTCATCGCCCCTAAAAGCGGCTGATCGCCAGTCTCTCCGTCGAGCCGACCGACGACGAACTCGCCCGACTGGAGGCGGTCATGTACATCCGGACGCTCTACCTCCTCTGCTTGGCTACCGACGTGCCGTCAACGACCGCGTGAAGTTCCGCGACTGGGGCCTCATTCGTCCGCCCGAGTACTTGAGCGAGACCGCGGCCGCAACCCGAGCCGCGTTCCGCCGGTAGGTCATCGGTGGTCGACGCCTCCCTCGTCACAGCGAGATCGACCGCGCACTCGTTCGACATCCGCCGGCGGTCGTTCTGCTTGCTCATCGCACTCGAGGGCGCGAAGGGCGAATCCGTCGCGCAACTGGTGTTGCGTGCCGATTCGAACGCCATCGAGATCGCGGCGCCGTAGCGCGGGCTGACCGCCAGTCGGACAGGCGCGCACTGCAGACCAGCGCGCATCGCTACTCGCTAGCTCGTCGGTCACCCGGTCGTGACGCCGCGTCCGATGAACACGACCCCGACGACGACGAGGATGCCGAACGGCACCCAACTCGCGGTCAGCGCGGCGAGGATCGCTAACACCAGGCACCCGAGTCCGAACCCCATCTGTCGCGCCCGCGCGGGCACGCCGGGGATCAGCGGCATCGACGGTTGATCGTGATCCTTTGGCATCTCAGACGGTCTCCTGATGGTCTCGCCAGCATCCCGTTGTGCTGGCTGATCCCCCCGGGCCGAGGCGTAAAGATACCTTGACAAGCGCATGTTGTCAAGATATCTTGACAACATGGACCAGGCTCGCTCGCCCTTGCTGCTCGACCGCGAGGTCATGGCCCTGATGTTGTCCACCAACGTGCAGTTAGTGGCCGATGTGCTCCGCGCCGACGAGCAGTCCGAGGACCAGGTGATGCGGGCGATCGCCGCGACTCGTAGCCTGGACGCGCTCGTCGAGGAGACTCTGCGTGGGCTCGTCGAGCAGGCGCGCGCCGCCGGCCATACGTGGGCCGAGATCGGTGAACTGCTGCATGTCAGCCGTCAGGCGGCGTTTCAGCGTTTCGGCGGCGGACCTCGCACCATCTCCGGAGACGCGGCGGTTGCGACGCCGGTGGATGGGGCGGTCGAGCATGCCATCCCGGTGCTCGAGGCGTTTCTCGACGGCCGCTTTGAGGACGCGCGCGCTAGGTTCGGTAAACGGATGCTCGAGGCGGTCTCGCTCGCGCTACTGGCCGATGTGCGCGAGAAGGTGCGCCGTGAGGCCGGCGAGGTTCAGGCGCTGGGTACCCCGCGGGTGTCGGTCCGTGACGGCTACACGGTCGTTGACATCCCGGTCGCGCTCGACCGCGCCGATGGGATCGGCCGCGTCGTGATCGACGCCGACCGGCAGGTTGCGGGCTTCTTAGTACGCCCAGCGGAGTCGGTTGCGTGAGCGGGCGTCCTCCGCAACTGTCCCCGCACCGGTTGCTGGCGGGACTCCTCTTGCCTCTGGTGGCCTACACCATCATCCGCGCCATGATCGGCTCGGCCACCGGCGCGCTTGCGATCACCACCGCGATCCCGGCGATCTGGCTGGTCGTCGTCGGAATCGCCCGCCGCCAGCTTGACCCGGTCGGCGTCATCGTCCTCGTCACGACCGTGGTCGCGCTCGCCGGCTTCGCGCTGACGGGCGGCGACACGCTGGCGCTCGAAGCTACGCCGGGGTGCCGTCACCGGCCCGATGGGACTCGCCGCGCTCGCGTCAGTCGCGCTCAGTCGCCCGGCGCTGCTGCTTGTGGCCGAGCACGCGGCGAAGCTGAACCCCGACCGCCGAGGCGAGATGGAGGCTCGGCTGGCAGATCCCCGGCGCCGGCGCGTGGGCACGATCCTCACCGCGATCGTCGGCGCAGTGCTCACGCTCGACGGTGCCAGCCAGATTGCGCTCGCGCTGGCTGTCCCGACCGGGAGCTTCGTCGCCGACTCAACCGCGGCACGCATCATCGTTGTCGGGACCGGCCTGACCATTACAGCCACCTACCTGCGCCACCAAAAGCAGCGCCTAGACCAAGTCTCCGGCAACCGCAGCTATTACTAGTGGGCTCGAGCCGCACTCCTTCCACGGACCCGGGTCGTCCAGGCCGGGTGGCTGAAAACGCCCGCTGAGTGTTTCCCACGGACCGATGCTTACGGGCGCCGCTGCGACCCGCGCTCGCGTCCGACATCGGCGGGGCGTCTCACGACCCAACGCTTGGCGGACGGTGACGGGAGTGATGCGATCGGGCGTGCAACTCAGTCATCGCGAAGTCCTAAGACCTATTGCCGGTTGTGCTTGGACGCGACACCCGGCACGATCGTCGGCGTGTCTGGATCGGAGGGTTAGAGGTGCGGGCGGTCGTGATCGAGCAGTTCGGAGCGCCGGAGGTATTGGCGTTGCGCGAGGTCCCGAATCCGACGCTCGGCCCGGAGGATGTCCTGATCGAGGTCGAGTTCGCGGGCGTGACGTTCGTGGAGACGCAGATCAGGCAGGGACACCCACCGCATCCGTCGATGCTGCCACTGCTGCCTGCGATCCCGGGTAATGGCGTCGGCGGAACGATCGCGGCTGCCGGCGGCGAGGCCGGTCGGGATCTGCTCGGAGCGCGCGTGGTCTCAAGCACCGGCGGTACCGGCGGATACGCCGAGCTGGCGTCGGTCTCCTCGGCGGCGGTCATCCCTATCCCGGACGGGGTCGCGATGAGCGACGCGGTGGCGTTGCTCGCGGACGGGCGGACCGCAGTCGCGCTGATCGATCAGGCGAAGATCCGACCGGGCGAGATCGTGCTCGTGGAAGCCGCGGCGGGCGGCGTCGGTTCGTTGTTGGTGCAGCTCGCCAAGCGCGCCGGCGCGATCGTCGTCGCGGCGGCCGGCGGCGGGCGCAAGCTCGAACTTGCGCGCGCTCTCGGAGCCGACGTGGCGGTCGACTACCGCCACCCGTCGTGGACGAGCGAGGTCGCCGCCGCCGTCAACGGCGGTGGAGTCGACGTAGTCTTCGACGGCGT
Source organism: uncultured Solirubrobacterales bacterium (assembly GCA_963809685.1). GTDB lineage: Bacteria > Actinomycetota > Thermoleophilia > Solirubrobacterales > Solirubrobacteraceae > Palsa-465. The sequence continues at coordinate 248,868 of CAWEKN010000013.1, forward strand.
CGGCGGCGGGATTGCCCACGAAGCCTTCCAGCTGCTCTCGCGTGGCGGGCGACTCGCCACGTTCGGCATGGCCTCAGGAAGCTTCGCGCGAATCAGCGACGGCGAGCTCAATGACCGCGGTGTGACGCGGGTGCCCCGCGCGGTCGCCGAGCCACCCGAGATGGCACGTCTGAGCGCACGAGCGCTGTCCAGCGCAGCCGCCGGTGAGCTGCGACCCGTCATCGGGCAGAGGATCCCGCTGCAACGGGCCGCCGAGGCTCACCGCGCAATCGAGGCGCGCGCCACCATCGGCAAGACGCTGCTGACGTCGTCGTGACGCGGCACGCGCGGTCGCGGTGGTCCCGCTTGCCGACGACCGAGATCTGCCGGCCAGTTGCACTCTGAACAGAAACGCGCACCTGCTCGCGTGAACCAGTCAGCTTCGGGCAGCTGTCGCAACTGATCCACGTATCAAGGTCGCAGTGACCAGCGTCCTGGCCCTGATCGCTGCTCGCAACCGATCAGCCGTCGATGTTGCCCTCGCGCTCCACCTCGCGCGCGTCTCAATCGCCGACCGCTCACCGAACACGCCGACCCGAGATTGACGAGTTCCGAGGCTGCCGGGCGCTGGTCGAGACCGTTCGCACTTGAGCTGGGCTGCCCCTGGACAATGAGGCTCGCGTGACCGCCTGTGTCCGAAGTCAGCAGTCCGGGCAGTGCCGCCGAGGCTGCTGCTCACCTGCTTGCTACTCACGAGTTCGTGGCTAACTGAGACGGCCGTCACGGCGCCGGCTGAGTGCTGGATCGGCGGGGCGAGGGGCAGCCTTGGCCGTGTCGGTCAGCGTGCGCTGGTGGCGTTCGAAACCAGCAATCTCGTATTAGCCGGATCGGATCAAGGAGATCGCTGCAAGTACCCCCGAGCACGACTCTGCCCGCTCGGCGCAGAGTTGCTCCTTTGGCCCGATCCAGCATTCTGCTGAATGGCGCCGAGGCGGTCTGTTCTCGCGCGAGCGGGAGTCAGTGTGTGGTGATCTCGGAAGCGCGCGTGCGGTTGGCGTGCGTGTGCACGTCTGGGTAAGGGCAGAACGGCGGGGCGCCGCGGGGCTTGGTGGGTCCGCGGCGCCCGGTGGCTTTAGTGGTGTTTGAGTTGGTGCTCGATCTGCGCTATCTGCGCCTGCAGCGTGGCGATCTGCGTGGCCTGGTGGTTGAGGGTGTGTTGCTGGCGTTGGATTTGGGCGAGTAGCAGCGCGGGTAGCTCTTGGTAGGCGACCGTGGACGGCTTGCCGTCGCGGCCGTAGACCACGAGGTTGGGGTAGACCTTCGCGACCTGCTCGGCGATCAGCCCGTACTGCAGCGTGTTGGCCTGACCGTGTACGTATTGGGGCTTGTAGTAGAACGACACCGGCCGCAGCGACATCAGCGGGTTTAGCGCTGGCGCGCCGAGCGGGTTGATGTTCTGCTTGAAGCGGCGTGAGGAGGACACCGTTCCCAGCTGCCCGTTGCTATCGACGATCACCGCGGCGTTGGTCCCGCCGACGGTCGTGCCCGAGATCCCGGCGATGAACGCCCTGTTCTGCTGGGCGGCGCTGGTGCCCTGCGTGCCGATCCTGATCGTATTGCTCTCACCAACCGTGCCGTCGTTACCGATGGCGATGTTCGAGCCCTCCGCGCCGGCGTAGTTGGCACCGGCGCCTGACCGAACAGGATGTTGTGCGAGCCGGTCTGCAGGTTGATACCCGCGCTCACACCGAACACCGAGTTGCTGCTGCCGGTCGCGTTGTTGAACAGGGCGTTCAGACCGACCGCCGAGTTGTTGGTGCCGGTCGTGTTGAACTCGAGCGCGGCCTGACCGACCGCCGAGTTCTGGAAGCCGGTCGTGTTGGATTCCAGCGCGAAGTTACCGAGCGCCGAGTTGTTGAAGCCGGTCGTGTTGGAGGCCAGCGCGGCCGTTCCGACCGCCGAGTTGGCGAAGCCGGTCGTGTTGGAGGTCAGCGCGAACTGACCGACCGCCGAGTTGCCGCGGGCGTCGGTGTAGACGCCTGGGCTGCAGGTCAGCGCCGCGCCAGCCGAGAGGCCGGTCAGTGCCTCGCCGTTCTTACACGAGGTGGCACCGCTGTCGCCGCCTGAGACGTTGAGCGTCGGGTCCGGGAACGTGCCCGTCAGCGCCCCGCCGGCCGATCCGGTCGGGGGCCCGCCCGGGGTAGCATCACCGGGCATCGCCTGCTGCGCGCCCGGGCCGAGCGTGCGCAGCGACGGGGTCGACGCCGTCCCGTCCTTGAAGGCCGCGGCCACCATCGCAGCGCCGATCACCCCATTGGCGATCAACGGATTGGGGTAGTTTCCGCTCAGATCCCCACCTGCCGGGCCGGTCGCCGGACCAGGGAGCGCCTGCGCGCCCGTCGGGCCCCGCGGACCCGTCAGACCGGGCGGTCCCTGCACATTCCACTTCACCGTCTTCTCCGTGGCCTTGCACCCGTTCGCCAGCCGCAGCGCCCCCGTCTTCTTGCTCGCGCAGGCGTGAATCACCCCACGGCTCGACGCCGCCAGCGCCCACCCCCCACCGGCCGCTACCGCCACCCCCACCACCAGACCGATGAGCACCCGGCGACGCCACGAGAACCGACCAATAGCACCCATCACCAGCACCACCCTTCGTCCTGGTCACCCCAGAACCCAGCAGCACTCCCGACGTCCCAGACCCCCGGCCCCCGGCGGCAGGCCACGCGCTCAGACGCGACCAATTGCAAATGACCGACCGAGTCTAAGCTCAACCAGGCAGCCACGCAAGCTCTCCCAACCAAGCGCCAACACCACCAAAGCAACCACCACCGGCAGCGCCATCAACCCGCACCGAACAAAACTCGCCGGACATACAGGCAGCAACGCAACGCAGGACCACGCACAACCCCCTGGATCCCACGCCGCTCACGGCGCCCCGGAGCCCTTCGGCGGAAAACGCGGACAGCGAGCCGTCATTCGTGCACTTGGGGCGGTGCCCGTATTGTGTTGCGTCATCGCATTCTCGATCGTTGTGCCAGAACAACTTCAGTGGCTCACGCGCCCTCACGAACCGGGCGAGCCAGCCCGACACGTAGCAGAACTCCAGCCGTCGGTCGGATTTAGGCACAGCCGTGCGAACGTCTGGCGCTACGAGCCGGGTGCGCGGGGCAAGCGTCACGTGCACGGCGAGCAGGACGAAACGTTCGTCGTTCTCGCCGGCCTCCTCACGATGCTTCTCGGTGATCCGCCCGAGCGTCACGTCGTTCCGGTTGGCGGGATCATCCACGTCGAAGCTGGAACGCCGCTGCAGACCGTCAACGAAGGCGAGGAGGATCTCGTCCTATATGCATACGGATCTCCTCCCGACCAGGGCGCTGAAGTCCTCCCCTCCGCGGTGTAGCGGCGTTAGTACACCCGCTTTGCTCCTGCTGGATGTACTGGTGGCCCCCGGGCCGGATGCCGGCTTCGCGCGCGGCAAGCAGAGCCCGACGGTGGACGGCTGCGCGTCCGCGAGCCGATCGACGACTGCGACAGATCGGACGTCGAGACCGACGTCGAGGTTGACCCCGGCCGGCGTCTCAATCGCGGAACGCTCGACGGACGTGCAAGCGACCAAACGGACGGTCCATAGGTCGGGCTCATCCGATCGTTGGGGCACGACCTCGATGCACTGGTGTAGGCGGAAGACCGGGCGCTACCAGCGGAAGCTCCGGCTCGACCACGGCCTGGAACCGGATCCGCCGCGTGCATCCACGTGTTGCGCGCGCTCACGTGCTCACCGCCGCAACGAGCGTTCGTGCGCACGGTCTCGCTCGGCCTGCAGATCAGCGAGCGACGGTTCGGGGCTGACGGTGCCCGAACGTTCGTCTGCATGACGCCGGTCGCGGTCAGCCACGGACCGCTCCGGGCCGATTGCGAATTCAACGGCTAGAGATTTCGTCGTCCCGTCCGATAAAGCGAGCCAACGGGGCACGACAGGCCCGGCACCCGCAGTCAAGGACGGCACCGCTCGGCGCACACCCGGCCAGAGCCGCGTCACACAACGAAGTTAGGACAACCGAACATGTCAATCACCAGCACGGCACGCCCCGAGGTCGCGGGGACACGCCCTGCCCGGCCCGCGTTCTCTGATCACTCTCCTTCGGGCGCGATCAAGCTGGTCTACGCCGTCCTCGGTCTGATCATGCTCGGGTACGCCTTCTCGCTGATCGTCCGCGGCCAGAACGGCCCCTCCTGGGACTGGATCGACGGCTGGGGGCCGTGCGTGTTCGAGCTCGTCGTCAGCCTGCTCGTGATCGCCCGCGGCGCCATGTACCCGCGTGACCGCAAGTACACGCTGCTGCTCGGCATCGCCAGCTTGATGTGGGCGCTGGGCGACTTCATCTCGACCTACATGGGCGACTCCGCCCCGACGCTCGCGATCTTCAACTATGTCTGGGCTCTGTTCTTCCCGTTCGCGTACGTGGCAGTGATGGTGCTCATGCAGCGCGACGTCAAGAGGCTGACCGCCGCCAACTACCTCGACGGCGTCGTCGCCTCGCTCGTCACGGCGGCGGCGCTGGTCGCGTTCGCCTTCAACCCGATCGCGGCGGCGTCCGGCGGCGGCACCGAGTTCGCCGCCGTGAACATCGTCTATCCGGTCGGCGATCTGCTGCTGTTCGGGCTGACGGTGCTCGGAATCGTGATGCTCCCGACCGGCCAGCGGATGCGCTGGTTCCTGATCGCCGCGGCCGGCGCGATCAACGCCGCCGGCGATATCAGCGCCCTGTTTAACGGGATCGTCGCAACCGACATCGGCTGGCTCGTCAACGTGATGGCGTGGCCGGTCGCGCTGTATCTGATCTCCGCCGCGGTCTGGCTGGCGCCCGACCCCAAGGTCGAGCCGAAGGACAACACGGCCTCCGGGTTCAAGATCCCGGCCGTCGCCTCGGGGCTGGCGCTCCTGATCCTGTTCGTTGGCTCGTTCACGCACACGAGCCAGGTCGCGATCGGGTTCGCGACCGCGACGCTGGTCGCCGCCGGGGTTCGCTTCGGCCTCGCGCTGAAACGCCTGAACGAGATCAACGACGAGCGCCACCGGGAACTCGAGGTGGCCGCAAGTGCCGAACGCGACTCCAAGCACGCACTCCAGCTCGCGGTCAGCAGCTACGCGCAATTCGCAGCGCGCGTCGCCGACGGTGATCTGACCGCCACGGTGGCCGTCGACGCCCAAGATCTGCGCGAGCTCGGCGAGAGCTTGAACTCGATGGTCTGCGGGCTGGCCGAGATCTCGACCGAGATCCAGGCCGGAGTCCACGAGATCGGCACCTCGACCGCCGATATCCTCGGCTCCGTCGGCCAGCACACCGACAGCGCCGGGCGCCAGTCGACGGCGATCACCGCGACCTCCGCGACCGTCAACGAGCTACGCCAGGCCGCCGACGACACCGCCCGGCGCGCCCGCGAGGTCGCCCAGCAGGCGGCGGCTTCGGTCCGCGTCAGCGACGAGGGCACCACCGCCGTCGCGGCGATCGCCGAGGCGATGCAGGAGATCCGCGCCCGCGCCGAGGGCGTCACCAATGAGATCGTGACGCTGGCCGAGCGCGCGCAGCAGATCGGCGTGATCACAGAGACGGTCAACGAGCTCTCAGACCGATCCAACCTGCTGGCGCTGAACGCGACGATCGAGGCCGCCCGCGCGGGCGAGCACGGCAAGGGGTTCGCGGTCGTCGCCGATCAGGTCCGGGCGCTCGCCGTGCAGTCCCGGCAGGCCACCTCCAAGGTCGAGTCGATTCTCGACGACGTCAAACAGGCCACCGCCGCCGCCGTCTCGGCCAGCAAGGACGGCGCCAAAGTGGTCGAGCATGGCCTCGAGCTGACCTCGCACGCCGACAAGGGAATCCGCAGCCTCGCCGACATCATCCGCGAGGCCGCCGACGCGGCCGAGCAGATCGCGGCGTCGGCCCACCAGCAGTCGGTCGGCATGGACGAGATCGCCCAGTCGATGAGCAGCATCGAGGACGGGACGACGCAGTCACTCGACGGCGCGAAGGCGTCCGAGATGGCCGCCGAGAGCCTCAACGAGCTGTCGTTGAAGCTGGCTGCCCTAACCGAGCGCTACCGCGTTGCCACCGGCTGAGCCGCGCCGGTCTCGGACAACCGTTAACCCTTTCACCACGCGCGCCAAAGCAGCCGCGCGGACCGTCGATCCACCGAATTGTGCGACTTCACGCAGGGACCGAATCGGGCAGGGGCGGTCCGACCTGCCTTGCGCGGCCAGCAGGGCCGACGATGCGCAGTTCCGCGTCCGCAAGCGGATCGACAACCGGACGGTCGGCAGCATCCACCAATGGCGTCCGATTCAGTCGCCCCGGCGTCTCAGAGCGGAACCCCCAGCGAACACCGCCCGGGACGCCGGCGGTGTGTCTGCCGTCGGGGTCATGCGGCACGTCGAAGGGCTTCGGACAGCGCGCAAGGACCCGGGCGGGTCGTTTGTCGCGGTTCGTGAGCGTTGCATGCCGCCAGGACCGTCGGCGGTATCGTGAGGGTGGGGCCATGAGTTCTGTTGACGCCGCACCGACACTGGCGGGAGACGCCCAACCACTGTGAGTGCGCCACTCGACAACCAACGCCATCTATTCGAGATCCCGGACGACGTCGCGTACTTCAACGTGGCGAGCCTGTCCCCGCAACTACGCGCAGTGCGCGCTGCCGGTGAGGCCGCGCTCGCTGACCGCTCTACCCCGTGGCGAATTGCGAGTGATGATTGGTTCAGCGACGTCGAGCAGCTACGTGCGTTGTTCGCCCGAGTGATCGGCGGCGATGCCGATGGCGTGGCCCTGATCCCGGCGACCAGCTACGGCCTGGCGATCGCTGCCCATAACGCGACGGCGCGTCCCGGAGACCGGGTGCTGCTGATTGCCGACGAATACCCGTCCACCGTCTACACGTGGCGAGCGTTCGCGGCCCAGAGCGGCGCCGACGTCATGACGGTCGCGCGTGACGAACAGGAAAGCTGGACCGATGCCGTACTAGCTGCCCTCGACGACCGCGTACGGGTCATCTCGGTACCGAACGTGCGCTGGACGGATGGTGGTCTGATTGACCTCAGACAGGTCGGCGCACGCGCCCGCGAGGTCGGCGCGTTGTTCGTTGTCGACGTTACTCAGTCACTGGGCGCGATGCCGTTCGAGCTCGCCTCCGTGCGCCCGGACTTCCTCGTGGCGACGGGTTACAAGTGGCTGCTCGGCCCGTTCAGCGTTGCCTACCTCTGGGTAGCGCCTGAGCACCGGGTTGGCATGCCGTTCGAGCAGAACTGGATCAACCGCTCCGGCTCCGAGAACTTCGCGCGCCTGACCGACTACCAGGATGACTTTCAGCCGGGCGCCCGCCGCTTCGACGTAGGCCAGCGGACAAACTTCACGCTGACCCCCATGGCGATTGCCGCCCTTACCCAGATCCTCAACTGGAAGGTCGCTCGCATCGCCACAACGTTGCAGGCGATCACCGACCGGATCGAGGAGTGGGCTCGTGGGCACGACCTGACGCCACTCGCGGCGCCCGACCGCGGACCGCACATGCTCGAAGTCGGCATCCCGGCCCAAGCAATGACTCGCGTCCCCCAGCTACTCGCCGAAAGCAACGTCTTCGTGGGCGTCCGCGGCGCCACCGGCGTGCGCATCTCACCTCACCTGTACACCACCGATCACGACGTCCAGCGCCTCTTCGACGCGCTCACCCTCGCCCTGAACATGTGACCTCTCCGGGTCGCACGAACACCGATCCCCGGACGGCTCGAGGACGGATAGTCGTCCCGGGCGGGCGCTGAGGTCCCACATGGCTACTCGTCGTCCGCCCCGCCGCCGCTCGCGAGCCAGGTTGATTCTCACCTCGGCCTTTGGTCTGCGATCGACCTCCGCGTGACCTTGGCCGCCTCTCAGGGCACGAACACGATCGCGAGCTGGCGCTCCTCGAACTCCCCGGTTGCTGGTCTGAGCAGGAAGTTGGAGGTGATCAACCCGCTGGCCCCCGCGAAGCGGCCGCGACCGGCGCTGACGCGATACACGACCGCCCCATGCATCAGATCTGCATCTGCCGACGGACCCAGCGTTCCTTCGCCTACGGTCACGACATCAATCTCGCCGGCAGCGTCGCCATAGCTGATCGTTCCGGTCTCGGAGAACGTTGATTCGCCCGTGTAGGTCACGTGGTTTGAGTAGGAAGCGTGTTCGATCCCCAACGGCGATCCGTCAGACGTCAATGCCTCGATTGACACGCTGGAAGCCTTGGGATCTGTCCGCGGCGGCTCACCCGACGGCTCAGCCGCTCGCCCGTGGAACTGAACCGATATCGCTATCCGCTGCATTGGCCCCACCGTTCCGCGGAGTCACAGATCACTGCAGTATCTCCGCTGGCAACCGACACGGTCAAGCGAGTCCGCTGTGTTCTCGCCCGTGATGCCAGAGACGGTCACATCGAACGTGCCGCCCCTACTCAGGACCGACGAGCACGTCGCAGATCGTCGGCCACTTCTGCTTTGTCGCCTTTGGGGCAGTGTCGGCGAGACAGCTGGCCCCGCCGAGAGCGGCCATGCTCACCAACACGATGTCTCAGCGTGGATCGACCAGCGAACGCCGAGGACGTCCGATCAGGGCGTGCGGATCGGCCGGCCGGCGTCGCAAGACCCAAGGTCCCACGAACACTGGCTTGGCGGTCCCGAGTTTGGTCGAAGCGCGGGATCCGGCGGCACGGTGGCCGGAGGACCTGCGCTTCGGCCCTTCGGAGAGACCGTCTCCGTGCCTGTCTTTCAGGTCGTCGTCGGCGTCCAGGCGAGAGGCTCGTGAAAGCTGTTCGTCCTCCAGTGGGTGAGCGGCCCGGCAGGCTCAGTCGCGTCGCTCAGCCACCATGTCTCGTCGGGGTCCCAGCCGGCCAGCACGGTGCCCGCGGCGCGCGTCCGCCAGGTGCCGCCACTGCTTCACCAGCGCGCGAGCGCAACTTCTGGCTCGTCCAACCGTTCTTGATGAATGGCGCCGCCGATGGTCCGGGGGCGGATGACTCCGGTGGTGCCGCGCATAAGATTGGCCCCCCGCGGACTCCGTCCGCGGGGGGACCAGTGCGCGCCGCGGGGGCGAGCGGCGCGCGGGTGACTCACGATAGCGAGCGCGTAGGAAAACCCGAGAACGCCGGCGCGCGCTTCGCGCAGGACTGGTCGCCAAGTCGGCGTGGAGTCGTTGTCCGCCGGCGGGAGCAACGCGCGGGACTGCACCGGGCGCTGTCGGCCGTCAGCTGACTGCATCGGCAGCGGATCCCTCGATCGACGACTGCGACAAGTCGTCCACAGGGGAACGCTCATCGCACACCCGCGCCCGCGCACGAGCCCGTGGACGGATCCCCGGGCCTCGGGAGCCTCCGCGACAACTCCCCCTGATGGGCGAGCGGAATCTGCACCGGCCAGCGGCTAGGACCGACGGTCTGCTCCGGTAACCACCGGGCCTCTAGAGTCGAGCAGTCCGCGTTCTTGCGCGATCCCGATCACCCTCGCCACACGCGCCAGCCGGCGGCCCTGAGCCGCCGCCACCGCCAGGGTATCGGCGTCGGGCGCGCCGACCCGGGTGCCGCTGGTGTATGACGTGCCGTAGGGATTGCCGCCCCCGTTGAACACCTCGGTGACCGTGTAGCCGAGCGGCAGGACGATCGATCCCCAGTGGTAGAAGGTGTTGTTGAGCGCGAGGATCGTCGATTCTTGGCCGCCGTGGGCAGTCTGCGAGGAGGTGAATGCAGTCACCACCTTGTTGATCAACTTCCCCTGTTGCCAGAGCTCCCCGGCTTGGTCAAGGAACATCTTCAGCTGAGCGGACACGTTGCCGAATCGGGTCGGCGTGCCGAAGGCGATCCCGTCGGCCCAGTCCAGATCGCCCAGCGTTGCCGTCGGCTCGGCGCTGGGCTGAGAGCGATGCCGCCCCCACGCCTGATTCTGCGAGATCAGCATCTCCGGGGCCAGCTCCTCCACCGGTCGCACTCGCACCTCGGCGTCCTCGGTCTCAGCCCCCTGTGCCACCGCCTCGGCCAGCGCGTGGACGTGGCCAGTTGCGCTGTAATACGCCACGAGTATCCGCGCCGGGCGGTCGACCGAGCCGGTCATGACGTAAAAGCGTACGGGAACCATTGGTACCCCGTCCGATAGCGCGAGCTGCACGGGCGGCCGGACGCAAGCGACTCCGCCGAAGGCGCGCTGGAGATGGACTTCGGCGACGTGCACACGACGCCGGCAAAGGCACCCGCAAGCCGCCGCTTCGGCAGGCTGGAGACTCGTCGAGGTGGGCGACCATCACTTCGTCACTTTGGACAGCGTTACGTTCAGACCAGAAGTTGCAATTCGCGCGGGTAACAGCCCGGGTCGTGCGGGCCGCGCCTCTGGCGCGGCGCAGCCGCCAACGCCGCAACCGACGCTGCCCTTTTGACCAGTAAGCCCGAACGGGACGCGGACGGGTGCCGAACCTATCGAAGTGGGAGCACGTAGACCACCATCGTCCGGTCGGTACCGAAGCGGTCCGTGTGTCCTCGGGTTGGACTTCGCCGTGCTGCACCCAGTCGCTCCGCCACGCGTATCGAGGAAAGGTTTCCCTCCTCGATGTCGAGGACCAGTGACTTCAACCCCGCATTGGCGGCGATCTTCATCATCTGCGTAACGGCGGTGAACGCCAGTCCCCGCCGTCTCGCGTCGGGAAGGAGCCAGAAGCTCAGTTCCCCGGCCGGCTGGTCGCCGGTTTGCACCGCGACGCATCGGACCGCCTCTGAGGCGAACTGGGGCAAACGTACGGCGACCCTTCCGAGTGCGCGGTCGTCATCAGGTAGACAGATCGCCCGGGTCGGACCACGTTCCTCGGATATCTCCCTGCGGAGCCACGCTCGGAGGTCATCTGCCATCCACCACCAAGGACGGAGATATTCGTCGTTGGTCATCGGGGCGATCTGGGCTATGTCCGCCATCCGCCACCGCCGAAGCCGTACTTCTGGCACGGCAAGGCAAGCTAGCGGATCCTCGGGGTTCCGCAGAGTCGTCGACTGCGACAGGCGTCACAACGCATCCGCGGAACGTCCGGCGGCGGTGCACCGCGCTGTCGAGTTGATCGAGACCGGCAGCGCGTCCGCAGGCCGGCTGCTGATCACGGCGATCGAGTCGCTCAGCGGGATGAGTACGCGCAGGTCACTCGGACCAGCCGGGTCGCACGAGGCCGGACTCGTAGGCGATCACGACGAGCTGGGCGCGGTCCCGGGCGCCGAGCTTGATCATCGCCCGGCTCACGTGGGTCTTGGCCGTGGCGGAGCTCACGACGAGGCGCTCGGCGATCTGGTCGTTCGACAGGCCGGCGGCGGCGAGCGCCATCACCTCGCGCTCGCGGTCGGTCAGCTCCTCGAGCGCGTCTGAGCGGGGCGGCTGCTTGGCGCGCGCGGCGAACTCGCCGATCAGCCGGCGGGTGACCGACGGCGACAGCAGCGCCTCGCCGGCGGCCACGACCCGTACCGCCTCGATCAGGTCGCTCGGCTTGGTGTCCTTGACCAGGAAGCCAGCCGCCCCTGCCCGGATCGCGTCGAACACGTACTCGTCGAGCTCGAACGTGGTCAGGATCACGATCCGGACGCCAGCGAGCGCCGGGTCCGCGGCGATCTCGCGTGTGGCGGCGATTCCGTCGAGCGTCGGCATGCGGATGTCCATCAGCACGACGTCGGGGATGAGCGCGCGCGTCAGGTCGACCGCCTCGCGCCCGTCCGCCGCCTCGCCGACCACTTCGATCCCGTCCTGCGCGTCCAAGAGCGCGCGGAACCCGGCGCGCACCAGCGCCTGGTCGTCGGCCAGCAGCGCGCGGATCACGGCGGTCCCTTGCCCGGCACCGGGATCCGCGCGCGAACACGGAACCCGCCGCCGGATCGGGGGCCAGCGTCGAACGTGCCGCCGAGGGCGACCGCGCGCTCGCGCATGCCCGGGATGCCGTTGCCACCGCCCTCGCCGTCCCGCGCCGGCACCTCGCGGCGACCGCCGGAGGCCCCCGGGCCGTGTCCGTCGTCGTCCACCTGCACGGTCAGCTCACCGGGGCCGTAGGTCAGCTCGACGTTTGCGGCGCCGGCCCCGGCGTGGCGGACGATGTTGGTCAGCGCCTCCTGCACGATCCGGAACGCTGCCAGGTCGATGCTCGCCGGGAGCGGCCGGCGCTCGCCGTGCACCTCGAGCGTGACCCCGACGCCAGCCGCGGTGGTGCGGGTCACAAGGTCGTCAAGGCGGTCCAGGCCCGCCGTCGGCGCCCGGGGCGCCTGCTCGCCGGTGCCGCGCAGGACGCCGAGCACCGAGCGGACCTCGCGCAGCGCGTCGGCGCTCGCCTCGTTGATGGCCGTCAGCGCGATCCGCGCCTGTTCGGGCTTCTCGTCCATCAGGTGCAGGGCGACGCCTGACTGGACGTTGATCAGCGAGATGTTGTGCGCGAGCACGTCGTGGAGCTCCTGGGCGATGCGCAGCCGCTCCTCGTCGGCCCGGCGGCGGGCCTGGAGCTCGCGCGCCCGCCTGGCCTCCGCGAAGCGCTCCCGGCGGCTGCGCATCCCTTCGGCGCCGGCCAGCGCCACGAGCAGCCAGGCGGCGATCGCTAGCGCCGGCAGCACCTTCGGCGGCCCGGAGTGCCCAAGCGCCCACGGCAACCCGAGAAACACTAACCAGCCGGCTCCGACCGCGGCCCACGCGAGCACCCGCTCCCCGGCGAACATCGCCGAGACAATCGCGAAGCCAAGGGAAAGGAAGTTTGGGCCAAGCGGGTAGCCGCGCGCGACGTACACCACAGTGACGGCGAACACGAACGCGAGCACCTCGCGCACATACCGCCGCCGCAAAACGAGCGCGAGCGGGCCGAGCGCGAGCAGCGCGTAGGCACCGGCGTCAAGCGGCGTCGCAGGGTGACACGCAGACGCCCACCAGCAGCTGTGCGTGCGCGACACGTGATGCGCCGCTCCCGCCGTGGCCGCAATTTGGATCACCCCGCAAGTCGCGGCGAGGCGCACGTCGCTACGGCGGATCCAGTCCCACGAGGTCACAGCCGCACGATAACCCCGCCCGCGGGGGTCGTCATCGGCTCCCGGGCGCACCCGCGCATACGCCGGCGGGAGTACACGGTGCTGCCGCGGTCAGACACTGGGAGCAGCACAGAAGCCGCCCCTCGCCCGACGACAAATCGCCCGCCGGAGAGCATGCTTGCCTGCAGCACGCGACCGAGCCACAGAGACCGAAGGAGCAACGATGTACGGGTACGACACGATCAGCCAGATGATGCGGAACCCCAACCTGCGCGCGAGCGACGCCGACCGCGACGCGACCGCCGACCGGCTGCGCCAGCACCACACCGACGGCCGCCTCGACCAGGACGAATTCCAGGAGCGCCTGGACAGGTGCTTCGCCGCGAAGACCGTGGGCGAGCTGGCCGAGCTCACGCGCGACCTGCCGGACGATCCGGCCCGGCACCGCGCGGGAGGCCGCACCGGCTTCGGCCTGCTTGGCTGCCTGCGCATGATCCCGATCGTCCCGATCATCCTGGCGATCGTCGCCATTCACCTGATCGTCGGTGTGGCCAGCGGCCTGTGGATCCTCATCCCGCTCTTCTTCCTGGCCCGCCTCATGTTCTTCCGCCGCGGATTTCGCGGCTGGAGCGGTCGCCGCGGAGCCGCGCTTTAGCGGCGCGGCGGATCGGACGGGGCGGGATGGCCGCGGTGCCCGCGCCGCGGCCCGGAGCCCCGACCGCTCGCACGACGCCCGGGAGCTGCGGCAACGACGAGTGCGACGCGGTCCCATCCCATCCCACACGCCCGATCGCCTTCATCAGACCGCGACGATCGCTGTCAGGACAGCCGGCGCCGCTTCCGCTTAGTCGCCCACAGGGCAGCTTCGCTCGGCATGCCCCTCTTCGATCGCTGCGGCAGCGACGCTCCTGGCGCTGTCAGCGCCCTGACGTTCGAATCGCTGCTCGCCCGAATCTGGGTTGAAACGATGGGTCCCGTGGGTACGTAGGCTCAATACCCGGTCGAGGTGGCGGTGTGGGATCCGCCTGATCGCCATCACCGGGGGAAAGGGGTCCAACGTGTCTCGAGATCAGAAGAGGGCGCGTTGGTTCGGGGTGCTCTTCCTCATCACGTTCGTCACGTCGATCGCAGCGTTGGTGCTCTACGAGACCGTGCTCCGACATCCGGTTAGCTACATCGCGGGTGCTGGGCACGACAAGCAGGTCCTGCTCGCGGCTCTGCTGGAGCTGCTGCTGATCATCGCGAATATCGGCACGGCGGTCGTGATCTTCCCGATCGTTAGACGACAGAACGAGGAGCTGGCGCTCGGCTACGTGACCGCGCGCCTGTTCGAGTGCACGTTCATCCTCGTCGGCATCGTCTCGATGCTCGGGATCGTCACGCTGCGGAACCAGGTTGCAGGTCCGGATGAAGGCACGGTCGCGTACACCCTCGCCGCGATCAAGGACTGGACGTTCCTCCTCGGCCCGGGCTGGGTCGTCGGCTGGGGGAACGGGCTGATCCTCGGCTACCTGATGTACAGCTCGGGCCTGGTGCCGCGGAGGGCAACGTGGCTCGGGCTGATCGGCGGACCGCTGATCATCGTGTCCGGGACGGCCGTGATGTTCACCGGCAACCACCCGAGCAGCACGCTGCACTCCCTGCAAGGGATCGTGACCATCCCTGAGTTCGCGTGGGAACTCTTCCTGGGGATCTACTGCACGATCTGGGGCTTCAAGCGCGATGCCCCGATCCTTTCGGGCAGCGTCCGATGACGAACCGGGGAGTGCTGCTGTGGGCTTACAAGCAGTAGCCCGCTGCGGCCGCCCAAGAGTCTCAGATCGGATCGACCAGCGCACGCCGAGAACGTCCGACCCGGGCGTGCGGATCGGCCGAGCCAGCGTCGCACCACCCAACGCTGATCGACCACGCGCTCATGGTCGCTGGCCGGCGCATGCAGGTCAGCTCAGGCTGGTTCGAGCTCATCCCGTGATCGCTGCGATGCTCGCGCTGCGGTACGCTCTCGCCGTGACGAAGGGGCCGTCTTCGGGTGTTGTGGCGGTAGTGGTGGGGACCATCACACGCGCGGTTGCCGCATGAGCCTCCCCGACTCGACCGGTAGCGAGCTGACCCGTCGTGACGCACTGAGCCGCGGTGGACGACTGCTGATTGCTGCGGCTGGGGGATCGGCCGCGGCGAGCTTGGCCGGGTCTGGATCGAGCCTGGCTCGGGGGAGCGCTCGGGCGAATTGGGGAGCGCTCGCGCGAAGTCTTCGTGGTCCGCTGCTTCGCCCCGGAGATGCGGGGTTTCGTGCTGCGAGCGCGGCTGAGAATTACCTCTACGCGAGCGTGGTGCCGGCCGGTATCGCTTTGTGCACCGGAGCCAAGGACGTCGAAAGGTGTGTCCGGTGGGCCCGAGACAATCACGTTCCGCTGGTGGCCCGGTCGGGCGGTCATAGCTTCGGCGGATACTCGAGGACGACCGGCCTCCAGGTCGACCTTCGGCGCATGAAGTCGGTTGCGGTCGATCTCCATTCGAGAACGCTGCGGGTCAGCGGCACCGTTCGGTTCTCGGACCTGGATGCTGCATTGAAGCCCCACAACCTGTTCATCCCGGCTGGTCAATGTCCGCCTGTGGCCGTGAACGGCTTTACGCTCGGGGGAGGGTTTGGCTTCTACTCGCGCACGCACGGGCTGGCCGTCGATCAACTCAGATCTACGGAGGTGGTGCTGGCCGGCGGCGAGAGGGTGAAGGCAGATCGCTTTCAGCACCGCGATCTGTTTTGGGCCTGCCGCGGCGGCGGCGGTGGGAACTTTGGCATCAACACGTCTATGACGTTCTCGCTATTTCCCGTTGGAAAGGTCAGCGTGTGCACATGCCAATGGTCGACCGACCTCGAGACAGTCCTGAGCGAGTTCCAAGCGCTGTTCCGCCATGTTCCAGACACCTTCTCCTTGATCGTCAGGATTACGCCTGCGGATCGGTCGGTTCGCTCGAGCGTTCCAACTGTCACCGCTTTGGGCCATTACTTCGGCCCGAGCCGTGAACTCCGCGAGATCCTGCAGCCCGTCCTGTCCGCAGCGCCGGCCTCCCAACGCCAGTTCTTAGATCTCGATTTCTGGACGGCGAGGCAGTATCTGGCCGACTTACCCGGTCCGCCGCATTCCTACGTCGAGAGGTCACGTTACGTGGCCGGGCCGATGTCCGATCGCGGCGTCGCCACCGTTCTCGAGTGGTCCAAGCGTTGTCCCAGTGCCGGTGTTTTCGAGGGACGCCTGGACTATTGGCTCTGGGGCGGCGCGATGAACATCCCGTCTCAGTCGAGCACCGCGTTTGTGCACCGCAACGACACTTCGCTATTCGCCGTATCGGGCAGCTGGCCGGCCTCGACACCCCGCCGCCACGCACGACCAATGAGCAACTGGGTCAACGACACCTGGGCGGCCGTCGGCGCTGACGCGACAGACTATGCCTACCAGAACTTCATCGATCCCGCCCTCAAGGACTGGCAGCATGCGTACTACGGCGCGAACCTTCCCCGCTTGATCAGGGCCAAACACACCTACGACCCGGACAACCTGTTCAACTTTCCTCAGAGCATTCCCACCTCTTAGGAGCTGTAAGCCGCATCCGATCGGACGGTCTGATGCCCGCGCCCGAGACGTCTCACATCCCAAGCCTGAGCGAACTCGCGAGCTGCATCTGCTCGGGCCGTTGTTTGCCCGTCGTCGCTGACGGTGCTCGTGCGAGGATCGCGAGCTGCGGTCCATCGTCGCCGTTTGAGCATGAGATCCCCGTCGTTGTAGGAGAACCTCGCTCGGGCTAGGCTCTGCTGGCCATGAGCAGAACGGCGCTTGCAGGGTGGCGGAGGGAGCAAGATCCACCAACGACTCGGGAGTGCCGATCCCAAGCGTGCCCGACGCTGGCCTACGCCGCCGGGCGGCGTTCGCCGGCGTGGAGGAGGGCTGCGCGAGCGGCTTGGCCTCTTGCTGCGGCGCTGTTGGTTGCAGCGTGCGGAGGGACAACGGGGTCCTCTACGCCCAGCGTCCAGTCCTCAGGAGCAACGACCGCGGCATCCCAGTCTCGCAATGGGTCATCGCCGGTGGTGACAATCAACGGGATCAGAGCGGCAAGCGTCGAATACGCAATCCTGCAGAACAGTCCACCACCAAGGCCTACGGCTGCTTCTTGTCGAGCACCGACGGCTGCTGAGCAGTCAAAGAGCCCGGTAGGCGGGACTGGGTCAACGCTGTTTTCCTGCAGCATCACGGTGGTCCCGGCGCGTGTCCAGTTCTACGTGGAAGTGCTTCCGAACGGCTGTTTTGTGGCCGAGCGGCAGCGGCCGGGTCGGGCGATCTACGGCTGCGGTGTCCACAAAGGATCGACCCCGTGACGCCGCGCCGACACAGCTAACGCCGCTGACTTCGACCTCGTTAGCCGCTATGGCAAGGCCCGCGAGATCGACCGCGCCCTAGTGTGGCGGAAAGAGACCGGACGCCCGACCCGCGCCGGCCACGCCGACGGCCGCGGCCCGGCCTGCGGAGGGGCCTCCGCCGATCCACCGTGCGACCTCGACTCGTCGGAATCGGTGATAAAGAAATCGCGGGCACTGGCCCCCTATGTGGGTGAGCATGGATTCGAAGGCACGTGAGATTGAGGAGCTTTACCGCAGCCGCTACCTTGCGTTTCGCAACGGGGCGGCGGCGCTGACCGGAGGTTATGACTCGGCTCGGGATGTCGTGCAGGAAGCGTTCGCCCGGGCGCTTCGGGATCGAGATCAGTACCGCGGTGATGGGCCGCTGGCGGCGTGGGTGTGGCGGATCGCTGTCCGGGTCGCGCTCGAGTCACGCCGCAACGGCCGCGAGCTGACGCTTGAGGAATTGGTCGCGGAGGCGCCAGCACCTCCCTCACCGGAGCGCGATCCGGCGCTGGCCGACGCGCTCCAGAAGCTGCCGCCGCGGCGGCGGCTGATCGTGTTCCTGCGCTACTTCGCTGACCTTTCCTACGCGGAAATCGCGGAGCTATGCCAGGTCAGCGAGGGCACAGTCGCGGCCACGCTCGCGCACGCGCACGCTGACCTGTCGAAGGCGTTGCAGACCGAGACCGAAAGAGAGATTCGATGAACGACAGCAGGGTGATCGAAGATCGTATCCGCAGCTTCATCTCTGTCGACGACGACTCGGACTGGCAGGAGGTCGTGTGCCGGGCGGGGGTGAGTCGGCATGCCAGACTCGGCGCCGCGCGCTCGCGCCGAGAGCCAAGGCCAATACGACCGCGCCGGCGACGTGCCCTGCTCGCACTGGGCCTGGTGACGGCAATCGCGGTGCCGGCGGCTGCGTTCGCCGACGACCTCGGCACGCTGCTCGGGCTCACGAACCACGGCACACCGGTCGCCGCCAGCACGCTGTCGCATGACGCAAGCCTCGCTCAGGCGATGCGGCAGCTCGGCTTCCCGTCAACTTTGCAGCTGTTGGGCACGCGCGACGGGATCCGCTTCTATGCCGCGCAAAAGCGACACGGCTACTGCCTCGCCGTCGTCGCGTCGGCAGCGCCGGCGGTCAGTCAGCGTCCCGCCTCCGATGCCGGCTGCGAGAACGGTAGCGACGGCTTCCCGTCAGCGCGCAATCCGGTCTCCGTGTTCCCGGTCAGCGGCCGCTTCGCCGGATTCGCGGCGGACGGCGTCGCGTCCGTTGCACTCATCGACGCGTCCGGTGCGACGCTCGCGACCGCGAAGGTCAGCGACAACCTGTTCATCGGCGGTGCGATGCCGACGGGACCGTACGCCATCGTGGCGCTCGACGCGCGCGGCGATACGCTCGCGAGCGTTCAAACCCGCCCCGTCACGTCTGCCGCCGGGCCCAAGACAGGCGGCTAGTTGCCTCCCAGGCCGGGAATCGACAAAGGCGCCCGGTCACCGGCGAGCCGGAGGACACTTTATGACCTTGTGAGAAGCCGGCTGCGGATGCGATGAGTTCTGGTCGCGAGCCCGGTCTATCTTCTCAGCCATCGAAAGGAAGATGCCGACAGGAAGGGTCCCCATGATCTGCCGCGTCCTTGCACAGTCGACCGTAACTGACCTGAACATCGCCGAAGGCTGGTACACGCGCTTGTTCGGGACGGAGCCAGACGCACGACCGATGCCTGGGCTGCTCGAGTGGCACTTGGGTGACTCGTTCGGCGTGCAGGTCTGGTCTGAACCCGACCGAGCCGGCCAATCGACGATGGTGCTCGAGGACACCGAGCTCGACACCACGGCCACCCGCTTGTCGGAACAAGGGATCCACCACGACGCCCCACAGCCTGGTGGCGGAGCACGAATTCTTCAGCTTCAGGATCCCGACGGGAACCGGATCGTGCTCACTGGGGCGTAACCGCTCGGTCGGATCACAAGCCTGCGGCGACCACCCCTCCGGCGGCAACCACTTCTGGTTCGTCGCCATTGGGGAGTCTTGACGAGACTGCTGCCCTCTGCGTGATGCGGCCTGAGTCTCTCTCCTCGCCCCCACGTAATCAACAGAGGCAGACCTGTATGCAGTCCCGCGCATCGTATACGCAAGCGTGGCTTGGATTCAAATCATTCTTCGCTATGAACGGTCCGAGAGGAGCAGCCCGCGACGGCAGCACGTGGCGGCGATGGTTTAGAGCTGCAACCGGTGTCTGCTGGCCTCGAGCGAGTGCGCGCATTCAGCCAGGAGGCTCTTGAGGACCTCGACGTCCTCCGGCTCGAGCTCGCCGAGCATGTCCGCTTCGATCGCGTCCATCGAGCGGTCACAGTCGGCAAGGATCTCGAGCCCCTTGCGCGTCACGGAGGTTCGCAACACGCGCCCGTGCTGCGGGTCGCGGCGCCGGCGGACGAGCCGGCGTTTCTCGAGCGCCACTATCACCACGCTCATCGCCTGCGGGGTGACGAAAGCCCACCGCGCCAGTTGCGCGCATGACATCCCGTCGTGCCTGCGCAGCACGCTCAACGTGACGTACTCCGTCGTGGTCACCCCGTGGCTTCGATTGGCGGAGTCGAGGCGATCTCGCAGCCGCCGTTCCACTCGGTAGACGAGGTAGCCGACGCGAGCGCGTGGGCTAGATTGCGCGGCGGACGGTGCTTGGGCTGGAGCCGACTTCATGCCGGGAACATTAGCCGTCGGTCGGGGCGCCGCGACTCGCGTGCGCGCAGGATGTCAAAGACATTGACAAAGTCATTGACAAAATCATTGAGCGTGGGGTATGTTCCCGCCGCTCCGCCCGAGGGAATGGCGGATCCGTGGAGAGAGAGGAGTAGCGGTGACCAGACGAATCAAACGTCGAGTTTGGGCTGTGCTCGCGCCCGCAGTGCTCATCGGTCTCCTGGCGGGGGTGCCGGTCGCGCAGGCCACGACCTCGACCGGCTACACCGGGACGACCTCGGACGCGAACTGGATCGCTGACATCCCGTCACCGTGGAACGGCACGCTGCTGCTCTACAGCCACGGCTTCGGTCCGCCGGTGGCCGCCGACGCCCCCGACCCGGGAACCCGGCAGGCGCTCCTCGCCCGCGGGTATGCGCTGGCCGGCTCCTCGTATGACACCAGCGGGTCGTGGTGGGCGCTTGACAGCGCGCTCACCGATCAGTTCAAGACGCTCGCGGACGTCGAGCGGGACCTGCCCTCAGCTCCGAAACACGTGATCGCGGTCGGTACGTCGATGGGCGGGTTGATCAGCGAGCTCGAGGACGAGAACTCGAACGGACGGCTCGACGGCGCGCTAACGACCTGCGGGATCGTCGCCGGCGGGATCCAGCTCAACAACTACCAGCTCGACGGCGAGTACGCGATGACCCAACTGCTGCCGAACACGTCCGGCGCACCGGTCGAGCTCGTCAACCTCCAGGACAACCCGGGCCTCGGGCTCCAGAGCGGCCAGCAGCTGACCACGATCGCCCAGTCAGCCCAGAATGCATCGGGTCCAGCTGGGCGCGCCGAGCGCGCTCGGCTCGCGCTCGCGATGTCGCTGATGAACGTGGCCGACTGGGCGCCCGGCCAGGCAATGCCGTCCCCATTCGAGGCCGACGCCCAGGAGCTGGGGCAGTACAACGTCCAGTTCCTCAACTCCGGTCCCCCGCCACTCTCGAGCACGATGGACTTCGTGCAGTTCGCACGGCCGTACATCGACATCGCCGACGGCGGCGGCAGCGGCTCATGGACCAAGGGCGTGAACTTCGGGCGGCTGTTGTACGAGTCGTCGTACGCGCCCGAGGTGATCAGTCTCTACCGCCAGGCCGGGCTCAACCTCAATCGCGACCTCGAGCAGCTAACCCGGAACGCGAACATCACCGCCGACCCGGCCGCGATCCGGTCGCTCGAGCAGACATCGGTGCCGACCGGGCGCATCCAGGTGCCCGAGCTCGACATGCACACGATCTCCGACCAGCTCGTGCCGGTGCAGCAGGAGAACTACTACCGCAACACGGTCGCGTTCGCGGGTCGCAGCCGGCTGCTCCGCCAGGCGTTCATCCAGCGCCAGCTCCACTGCAACTTCAACCCGTCCGAGCTGGTCGCCGGTGTGCTGGCGATCCAGCACCGGGTCAATACGGGCCACTGGGACTCGGTGGCGACGCCAACCGCCCTCCAGGCCAGCGCCACCAGCCTCGCCGCTGCCGACCCCAGCCTGGGCGCCGCCGCGTTCATCCGGTTCTTCCCGCCGCCCCTCTCCGGCAACAACGGGCCGTTCGACCCATTCACCGGCGGCAGCCGGCCGGGCGGGGACAGCCGGTAAAGGCGCGCGATCAGGTAAGGATTCAAGGCTGAGCTGTAGCCGACGGAGGAGTTGGTGTGAGCCGGGGCGTGTATCCCCGGCCCACAACCTCCGCTCCGATCAGTCGAGCCACTCCACGTTGTATCGGGGGCCCGCTTCAATCATTCGCTGGATCAGTTCGGGAGTCACGGGAGGGGGGTCTGTCGTCAGATCCTCCGTGGGAGTGCAGACCTCACGGAACCATCCCTCCATACCGGACGGCGTGTATACAGCGACCATTCGCGCGGGGACGTCGCCCTCGTTCCGATAGCCGTGCGCGGTGCCTCGTGCAACAAAGATCGATTCTCCGGCACCGACCGTCCGCGTCTCGCCGCTGGCGGTGAAGGCGACCTCGCCTTCATAGACGTAGAACAGCTCATCCTCGGCGAGATGACGATGCGGTGGCGGGCCGCCGCCAACGCCAACCACGCAGTCAAGCGCGAACATTGATCCTCCGGACTCCTCACCGGTTACCAAGAACGTGTACAGGTCTCCTGGCCCCCAGAACGTCCGGCCCGGGCCGCCGCTGACGTGAACCACTCCGGACGCTGGCAACATGCCCCCCTTTTGTTGAGCTTCGTCTGACTACCCATCGCAGCATCGTTCATCGATCGCCGATCTACAAGTCCCCCTCGACATCCGGCCGCGTCCCCTGGATGGTGCTGATGCGAGCGGCTGATTCGTCGCGAGCCGAGACTCCTCCTTCGAGCCGTCGGGGTGCGGCGAGCTGGGCTTCGAGCCTAGCTTCGGATTAGCCGCAGCGGCCAAACGAGCCGCAGGGCCACTGCGCACCTGATGTCTAGGCGCTGAACCGGGCCTCCTCACCTCGTGAGCGCCGGCCGTCGTCGCATACGCCGCCGAACCTTCGGGTGGCCCAGGCGATGCCTGGCACGCTGCCGTGGCGAATCAGCGAAATAACACGCATTTGTGTTATCAGTGTGATATGTGCTATAACTGGCGCATGCCACGCGATGAAGAGATCACATTCGCCGACCATGTCGGCCGCTTTTACGCCCGCCGCTACGCGTTTCCGCCGATGGCCGGACGCGTGCTCGGCTACCTGCTGGTATGCGACCCGCCCGACCCGACGATCGCCGAGCTCAGCGAGGCGCTGCTGGCGAGCCGCAGCGCGATCACCGGCGCGCTAACCGTGCTGGAACGGATCCACGCGATCCGGCGCTCCCGGGCCGCCGGGGAGCGGATGGACCGCGTCCGGACTGACTTCGCCTCTGCGGAAGCGCAGGGGTTCGACATATCGGAGTTTCAGGAGCTCGGTGATCTGGCCCGGGAGGGCATCGAGGTGTTGAGCGATGCGTCGCCAGAACGCCGGGCGGATCTGCTCGAGCTGGCGGCGTTCGCGGATTTCCTGGTCGAGGGCACCCAAGCGCTTCGACAGCAGTGGCAGGCGCATCGTGAAGCCCTCCGTGCCTCGGGCGAGTTGCCCTGCTGAGCTTCGTGCCCTGCAACCACGTCAATTGTTTCGATCGGAAAGAAAGCCATGACAGATCCATCCTCACCGGCCATCACCGCCGTCGACGTGCGGAAGTCCTTCGGCGAGAACGTCGTCCTCGACGGACTCGAGCTCGCGGTCGAGCAGGGCAGCGTGTTCGCTCTGTTGGGACCCAACGGGGCGGGCAAGACGACGATGGTGCGGATCCTCGCGACCCTGCTCGAGGCAGATCACGGCACGATCCGCGTCGCCGGACACGACGTCAGGCGCGAGGCCGACGCCGTGCGCGACGCGATCGGTGTGACCGGTCAATTCTCGGCCGTCGACGAGCTGCTGACGGGTCGAGAGAACCTGGCGCTGATCGCCGACCTGCACCACCTCTCGCGCGCGGCCGCGCGAAAGCGCATTGACCAGTTGCTCGAGCGGTTCGATCTGGGCGATGCCGCCGACCGGATCGCTATGACGTACTCGGGTGGGATGCGTCGCCGTCTCGACCTGGCGATGACCTTGATCGGCTCGCCGCAGGTCATCTTCCTCGACGAGCCGACCACCGGCCTTGATCCGCGCAGCCGTCGCACGGTGTGGGAGATCGTGGAGAGCCTGGTCGACGACGGCACGACCGTGTTCCTCACCACGCAGTACCTCGACGAGGCCGACAAGCTCGCCGACCGCGTGGCGATCCTCGACCGCGGACGCCTGGTCGCGCAGGGGACCGCGCAGGAGCTCAAGCAGCGAATCCCCGGCGGCCGCATCGATCTCCGGTTCGCCGACGCCGGCGCACAGCTCGTGGCCGCCAGCGCTTTGCAGATGCCGCTGCCCGACCAGGATTCGCCGAGCTTGCAGATCCCCACCGACGGCAACGTCGCCACCCTGCGTCGTGTTCTCCGCGACCTCGATGAGGCCGATGTCGACGTCGCCGATCTCGCAATTCACACCCCCGACCTCGACGACGTGTTCTTCGCGCTCACAGGTCGAGACGCTCACGCCTCGGAATCGAAAACAGACCAGGAGCTCTACCGATGACCAGCACATACCCCCTACGCGATACGACCACGATGCTGCGACGCAACCTGCGCCACCTGCAGCGCTACCCCGGCCTGTCGCTGTTCCCGATCTTGGGGCCCGTCGTGTTCCTGCTGCTGTTCGTCTACGTCTTCGGCGGCACGCTCGGCAACGGAATCACCACCGGCGGGGGACGCGACGCCTACATCAACTTCCTCACCCCTGGGGTGCTCCTGTTCGCGGTCGTGGGCGCCGCCAATACCACCGCGATCTCAGTGGCCAAGGACATGACCGAGGGCATCATCGCCCGCTTCAAGACCATGCGAATCTGGCGACCCGCGGTGCTCACCGGCCACGTCCTCGGCAGCCTGATCCTGACCCTCATCAGCCTCGCGGTCGTCATCGCCGTCGCGCTGCTGATCGGCTATCACGCCAGCGTCAGCCCATTCAGGTGGCTGGCCGCCCTCGGGCTGCTCGTGCTGCTGGCGATCGCGCTCACCTGGCTGACGGTCGCCCTTGGCCTAAAAGCCAAGAGCGTCGAGACCGCAAGCAACATACCGATGCTCCTGATCCTCCTGCCGTTCCTCGGCAGCGGCTTCGTGCCGGTCGCCTCAATGCCCGCCGGTCTGCGCTGGTTCGCCGAGAACCAGCCGTTCACCCCGATCACCAACACCGTGCGCAGCCTGCTCGCCAACCAGCACGTCGGCAGCGCCGGCGTCAAGGCGATCGCGTGGTGCCTCGCGATCACCGCCGCCAGCTATCTATGGGCCAGGCATCTCTACAACCGCCGACCGGTCCAGTAGAGACACCATCCCGTCAACGGACGAGGCTGGGAGCTGAGCGCGACCGAGAGCTCCAGAGCCACGCATCGATCGAGATCTCCAGGCGCAAGGTACCGCCAACGTCCGTAGGCAAGCACGAACACCTTGCGCGTTCAGCGTTACCAGCGTATAGTGGTTCGGTGGTAAGCACCAAACATGAACCGTCGGCGATCGCGTGGAGCTGACGGAGCCGACGGCGAGGGTCGACCGTGGTCCCCAACCCGGGAATCGCCGGCCCGCCCCCGGCGACCTCGAGCTAGTGCAGACGTTTCTCAACAGTCGCTGGGATCTGACCAGTCACAACGAAGAGGAGCTTGCAAGCGCCGGCGCAGTCAGCACGTGGCTCGTCGAACACGGGCTGTTCGATCGCCGGCACGCGCTGACCGAGCCAGATCGCCGCCGAGTGCTTGAGGTGCGGGAGGGGCTTCGAGAAATGCTGTTCGTCAACAACGGCGCGTTGGCCGATCCCGAAGTCGTGGCGCGACTGAACCGGGCGCTGCGCGCGCCGCGAATATACGTCCAGCTCGCGGTTGCCGATGCTCCGGAATTCAAGCCACAGCCTCGGGATCTTGACGGCGCGCTGGCGCTGATCGCGACGATCGTCGCGCTGGCGCAGCTCGATGGGAGCTGGTCACGCATGAAGGCGTGCCGCGGCCGCGATTGCGGATGGGCGTTCTACGACCACAGCCGCAACCAGGCCAGCAATTGGTGCGCGATGTCGGTGTGCGGCTCACGCGCCAAAGTGCGCGCGTATCGCGAGCGACGACGCGGCCCGGGGAACTGACCGGCATGGGAGAAACTCCGATGAACGCACACGATTCGCGAGCGACCCTACGAGGGACACGCATCAAGCCAATCACGTCGCGCCACGCGGCCCCTGTGATCGTCGGGCTGCTGACCGGCCTGGCCCTCGTTGGTTGTGGCGCGTCCTCGCGCTCGTCGACGACGTCCACGAAGGCCGCGGTGCGGCCGAAGCCGCCGTCCGTATGCGCGCCGGCCGCAGGCGCGGTGATCGCTCGCGATGCCGGGGTCGGTGTCGGCGTGCTCACGGCCCGAGCGACGATGGGGAACAACGCGGAGCCGGAGTGCCATTTTCGTGGTCCGAGGGTGTCCGTGGTGGTCAACGTCGATTCGTCGCCGCAGCCGTATCAGCGGTTGGAGCGGACGATCGAGGAGGATGGGCAGCAGTTCGGTACGCAGCAGAACTTCACGCCGCCTGTGACCGTGCCGAAGCTCGGGCTGGACGCGGCATGGGTGCCTGACCAGTCGAAGCTGCTGACGACCGATGGGAAGAGCCTGCTCACCATCACGGTGGCGTGGCGGGGGGAGAAGCGAGCGCGACAGGTCGCGCTCGCCACGCTCGTTGCGCGCCGATACCTCGGCAAGCCCATCCCGAAAAGCGCTGTTCCGACCGGTGAGGCGTGAGCGCACCTTCAGAGCCTGAGGGAGAGCCGCGCTAAGAACGCGCTGCTGCCCTTAAAGCCGTGAGCCGGCGGGTTGCGGGCCGAACCAGGACGCCGACAGCACATCTCCGGGTGTGCCCGCTGGCACCCTTCTCACGGCGAGATCCCGCCTGGCTGGTAGGGCCCGCGTAGGATCGCGGTTACCGGATCAGGTCAGATGGTCCAGCCGATGGGGTAGTTGACGATCGGGGTGAACGCCACGCCGACCGCCTCCGCCTCCCCGCGCGCGTCGACCACCATCTCTGTCAGGTGGTCCAGCTGCCTCGCATGCTCGACGGTGTCCCAGACGCTGACCTGGACAGCCGAGCCCTCCGGCGAGACGCCCGCGTAAAAGTGGATGAGTCCCGGCAGCCGCTTGATGGCCGGGACCAAGTACTCCGAGGTCTTCTTGTTCATGGCGTCGACGTCGGCGAACCGGCTCGGGTCGAAGGTGGCGCGCGAAACGCGGACGACGGCGGCAGCTGGCAACGATTCAGTCATGGTGTTCCCTTTCCGTCGGCAATTACATTACGATATCCAATCAGAATATAATGAACCACCCGCAGACAAAGCCCGGACGGCCCAGAAGCCCGGCTCTGGACCAGGCGATCCTCGCCGCCGCGGCCCGCCAGCTCGGCGAGCTCGGCTACGCCCGCATGTCGCTGGAATCCGTGGCGACCGTCGCAGGCACCACCGTGCCCAGCCTCCGACGTCGGTACCGGAATAAGGCAGAGCTAGCCGCTGCGGTGATCGGCTCGCTACGGGTCGAAGACCCGCCGGCCGGCGCCCCGACCCCGCGTGCCCATGCCCTGGCGATCTTGGAAAACTTCCACAGCAACCTGCGAGCCACCCCCGCGTTGGCCATCCTCGGCTCACTGCTCACCGAAGAAGAACGCCATCCCGAACTGCTCCACCTCTTCAAGACGCGCCTCGTCGAGCCGAGGCGAGCGCTGCTTCGGCAGGCGCTGGAAGCCGGGGACCTCCCGGAGTCCGCTGACCTCGACGCGCTCACCAGCATGCTCATCGGCTCCTTCTATGGCCGGTACGTCACCATCGCCGGCATCCCCGACGACTGGCCGGAACGCGTTCTAAACGCCATATGGCCACACGACGCCAGCCGCGTCTCACCCCGCCACGAACACAATCCGTGACTGAAGCAGGCAGGCAGCCGAGCAGCTTCGTCGGACTCGATCTGCGCCCTCGCACCGGACGAAGCGGAGACATCGCAGCAGACGCCGCTACGGACCTCATTGACCCATTGGGGGGCGATGGCGGACAGGGCGTGCTCTCGGGTGCGGTTGTTGATCGTGGGTTGGGTCAGTGGGTGGCTGCCAGGCGCCGCAGCAGGGTGCGCGCCATTCCGACGTCGCCACCCTGGCGCAGCAGCCGGTAGCGCAGGGCCCTGAGCCGGCAGACGCCGTCCGCGGAGGGGTTCAGCGAGTCGGTGATCACGATCCCGCTGGTCAGCCCGATCGCGGCGATCGGTTCTCCGTTAGTTTCGGCGAGCAGCACGTGGCCGGCGAGGCGGCGACCGTCGAGCCTGGCGAGCCGCGCCAGTGCGGCGCCGTCACGGGGGGTGGCCGCGCGGATAGTCGTGGTCTGGTAGGTCATGGTTGCTCCTTGTGGATGTGGTCGTCGGTGCTTTGGGGGGTGCGGGTTCGGGTGGGTGGGCGAGCAGGCCCGCCCGGGCGGCCTCGCGGTGTCAGTGCCGATGGTGCAGGCTCGCCGTTCAGATCAGGTGACGCGTAGCCGGGTGGCC
>CAWEKN010000014.1:0-197562 GCA_963809685.1 uncultured Solirubrobacterales bacterium
TCGCGAAGCCACGGGCTACCCGCGACGCAGTGCAGACCGTGACGGTACGTGTCCGCGGCCAGCACCGACTCGGCCGAGGTCGCATAGAACTCGGGCTCATGATCGTTGACGACGTAGACGCGGGCGAAGCAGCCGTCTAAGAGCAGCACCGGATGGACGGTCTGCCAGCCGGTCGCGAGCACCACGTCGGCGCCATGCCAGTCGGACAACCCGTTGTACACCGGCGCGTCGATGGGGCCGAAGAAGTCGACGATGTCCTTACGCAGAACCGCGGCCGCGAGATCCCGCGGTAGTCGGGGGTCGTAGTCCTGGACCCACACGCTGCAAACGTGCCCTCGCCGCTCGAGCCGCGAGAAGATCTGAAACAGCAGGGCGTGACCCCCGCTGCCGCGCCTGAACCCGGGAATCACCATCGCGATCCGCAACCGCTGGCGCTCCGACATACCTGGGATCGGATCGCGAAGCGGCGACCGGTCCGCGTCGCCACACCTCGGCCACGGCTCGCGTAGAACTCGTGCTCGGCGGCGGGATCGATCGGGACACCGAGCTCGAGAGGTGGACGGCCCAGCGCCGGAGCGGAGCGACCGTCGAGCCGGCGCCGCAGCGGGTACCGCCCGAGCCGTCGCGACGCTCGAGTGACAGCTGACGGCGAGCCACTGGCGGCAGCCGATCCGCCCGCGAGCCGAGCGCCGAGAACACGCGACGGCCCCCGTGGTGCGCCGCCGACGGAATCGACCACTTCAGACGCTTCATCGGCGCGGCGCCGCGAGCACGCAGCCAGCGCTCATCGCCGGCCACGGACCGCCGCACATGCCCAAGCGTCGGCCGTAGCCCGAACGGCTCGATGTGACCGGTCGTTTCGCGCAGGCCGCGATACTCGTCGAAGTAGCGCTTCATGAAGTCGACGAATCCGTAGTCGTGGGAGTGCAACACGGCCGCACCCGGGTGGTAGACCTTCGACCAGCCCGCGGCGAGCAGATCGCCGCCGAACGCCTGGTCCTCGGCGTAGGCGACGTCGCGGAAGCGAAGGTCGTTCCAGCAGGCGCGCTCGTAGCAGGCATTGACATTGGACAGGAAGGCCGGCCCGGCCCGACCCTGGACCACCGGCTCGCCGTCGGGAGCGAACAGCGCGAAGAACTCCTCGAGCTCGCGGGCGATCATTGGGGTCGCGTCCGGCCTCGGAACATGTGGCCCGTACGCCGCCCCGACCCTGGGCGCGAGCGCGAACGCCTTGCGATAGGCCGCCAGCCAACCCGGAAGTGGCGTTGCGTCCTGAGTGAGAAAGCAGATCAGATCCCCACTGGTCCGCTCCACCCCGAGGTTCCGCGTCCGGCCGTGCCCGAACGATTCGGGCTCGATTTCCATGACCTCCGCACCCGCGTCGCGGGCGATCCGGACGGACCGGTCCCGAGACCCGGAGTCGATCACGAGAATCTCGTCGACCGCCTCGCGGACAAGCGCGGCGAGCACTTCCGCGAGATAGCGTTCGCCGTCCTTGACGGGGATGACTGTGGATACGGTCGTCACAGACCGAGCCGTCGCGCGAACCGGCGGGCCGCGCGGTAGACCGATCTCAGCGCGCGCGCAGCGGCCCTAGCACGACCGGCGCCGGGCCGCTTCATCAGCGCGTTCAGATCGAGGTGCCACCGATCCAGCCAGTACGTCTTCGCCTGAGCCTCGGCGACCGCTCGATTTGCCCACGCCTCGACCTCAGCGACCTGCGCCTCGAGCTGCGACACGCGCCGGCGCAGCTCGTCGATCTCGGTTTGCGACTGCGGGTCGCGCTGTTCGGTCAACTCGCCGCTCATAGGTTCTCGGCGATCCGCGGAGCTTCGCGTGTGAACAGCCAAGCACCGACCGCCGCCAGCGCGAAGATGATGCCGATCGGCAGCACAAGTCGGATCGTGCCGCCGATCACCGCTGCTGCAGACGCGGCGGCGGGATCGATGAACGCGTGGTGCATCTGGGTCAGGATCGTTGCGATCGGGTTGATCATCGCGAGCTGACGGATCGAGCTGGGATAGATGCTGACCGTGTAGATGATCGGCGAGACATAGAACAGAATCTGGGAAGCGACCTCCCACATCGGTTGCACGTCGCGGAAACGGACGTAGAGAACCGACAGCGACATTCCGATCCCACATGCCATCAAGGCGAGCAGGAACACGAGAATCGGCATCTCCAGCCATCCCCACTGCGGCGTGACGCCGGTCGCAAACGCAAACACGAGTACAACGACGAAGTTAGTCCCGAGGTTGAAAAGCGCCGTCAATCCAACCGAGAGCGGTATCACCAAGCGAGGGAAGCGCATCTTTCGCAGCAGTCCCTCACGAAACATCAGACACTGCACGCACCCGCTGGTCGTCTCTACGAAAAACGTCCATAGGACGATCGAGGTCAGCAGGTACACCGCGTAGTGAGGCACTCCGCGCCCTGCGTGAAACACCTGGGTGAACATGACGTAGAGCACGCCGAACAGCAGCAGCGGTCGCACCAGTGACCACACGTAGCCAAGTACCGAGCCGAAGTAGCGCAGCTTGAAGTCGGTCCGCGCGAGCGTGAGCGTCAGGTTGAAGAAACGCCGAGCGTCATCGCCCAGCGCCGACGGCGCGACCTGCCTTGCAACGTAGTCCGTGCTCATTGACCGGAGATCTCAAATCCGTGTGGCAGGTTCACGATCCCGCCGGTGAACACCCCACCGTGGATCACCACCGAGGCGATGTCCTCTCGAATATCAAGGGCGTCGGCTCCCGTGCCGTGGCGTGCCACCGATGGTGTCAGCGCGTACCGGCTCGGCGTCAGGTAGTTCTCGAAGCTGAGGCGCACCACCGCGGTCTGGCCGGCAGCGAACGTGCCCGTCGCACCATGTCCCTGGTCTGTCGTGGTCGCGAACACCGTGCTTCCGACTTCGTTGCGAAGTGTGAAGCCGAAGATCGGGTCGACCAACCGCTCGTTGAAGCGCACCTCCATGCACGCTCGGCACGCCTCCTCGACACCGAGCGCCGCCACACGTACCCCGTCGCGGTTCTCGAACCACCCGTCGAGAATCGACACAGCTCCGAGAGTTCCTTCGAGCGCCGGCTCGGCGACTCGTTTGTGGACGGTCGAACCGAAGTTCAGGGCGTTGTAACGTCGAGCCACGTCTGCGGGCTTCCCGATCATGACGGTTCTCCCCTTCTCGATCAGGATCGCCCGGTCACAGAAACGTTCGATCGCGCCCATATCGTGGGTGACGAACAGGATCGTCCGGCCGGCGCGCTTGAGCCGGTCGAACTCGTCGAAGCATTTCTGCTGGAACGACGCGTCGCCGACCGCGAGCACCTCGTCGATCAACAGGATCTCCGCCTCGACCTGGATCGCGACGGAGAACGCGAGCCGGACGTTCATCCCCGACGAGTAGTTCTTCAGCCGGAGGTCGAGAAAGTCTCGCAGCTCGGCGAACTCGATGATGTCGTCGAAGCGCGCCCGGGCCTGTTTACGCGTCAAGCCCAGCATGATCGCGTTGATGATCACGTTATCCCGGGCCGTGAGGTCCATGTTGAATCCCACGCCCAGCTCGATGAACGGCGACAGCCGTCCGCGTACCGTCAGCTCGCCGCGATCGATCTTGTAGATCCCGGCGATGCACTTGAGCAGCGTGCTCTTGCCGCTGCCGTTCCGGCCGACGATGCCAAGGAACTCGCCTGGCTTCACATCAAGGGTGACGTCGTCGACGGCCTGCAGCACGTCGTAGGTCTTCGCACGGAAGGGGTGGAGGGCGCGTTCCTTCAGCGTGTGGTATTGCTGGTGAGGGAGCCGGAAGGCCTTGCTCACGTGGTCGATTCGCACAGCCGGTGGCTCGATCGCGGGCTCCGCCTGCTTGACGTTGGGGGGCGCTGTCGTGACGCTCATGCGGGGACCAAAGCTACCAATGGCCGAGCCGTGACCCGCGCCTACACGCGCTGGAGGACGTACAGGTCCTGGTTTCGCTGATTGCGGCCCGGTACGTACTCCAGCGTTTGCCAGCGCGGCGTCACGTTGGTCAGCAGCCATTCCGCGCTGAGAAAGCACGTGCCCCACTCGGAATGCACGACGCCGGCGTCACCGGCGGCGCCGAACTCATCCGCGTACCAGAAGCCGCTTCGGTATAGCGCATCGATGATCTCTTGACACTGCTTGTCCGTGCGCGAGCCTTGCTCGGAGTGGAGCGCGACGGTCTGAAGGCCGTGAGTCGTCATGACGAGGTGTCCTCCCGGCCTTATCAGCCGATGCATTTCGTCCAACCAGCGGATGCCGAGCCCGGGCGCAAAGTGCGACCAGATCGAGATCGCGTACACAAGGTCGAGCTCACCGTCCCCGATCGGCAGCGGGGGCTCCTGTGGGCTGACGGCGAACTCGACGCCACGCAGATTCGCTCGGGCCCATTCGATCGCCGGCCCGTTGGGGTCGCAGCCGCGCCACCGGATGTCCGGGAATGCCGCCGCCAGGACGCGCACGACCCGGCCCGATGAGCAGCCGAAGTCGAGCGCCGCGCCGATGTCGGCAACGTCCGCGCCAGCGCTCGTCGAGCGCCCCGACGATCATCTCCGCCTCGTATAGGCCTCCCGCAGCCGCCAGCGGACCGCGCGTCATCGCGTGGATCTCCTCCGGCGGTTGCACTGCCGGAAGTCCCGTCCTGTTGATCACGCCCGGCACGCCCAGCCAAATCCCGTAACTCAGCACCAGCTCCCGGCTCGTCGCAGGATCGGCATCGATTGGCGGATACTGTGCGAGCTCCGGTGCGGCCGCCGCCCTGCGTGTGACCTCGGCGACGTCATCAGCGCTCAGCCGGTCGTACAACAGGCCAGTCACGGCCTCGGGGTCCGCGACAAGTCGACCAGGATCCAGGTCCCGGCTGAAATGGGTGCCCGGCGCGGAAGAGACGTCCTGCTTCTGCGCGGATGAGGTCTCAGGCCTGCGCCGCGCCTCGGTGGTAGCCCGCCGACTCACCATGTTTCGGACGAGCCGGTCCCATCGCGTCGAAGCGGTCACGCGGCGACAGCGTACGCGATTCGTTTGCCGGTCCAGCTACAGCGAACGAAGGATCCGCCGCAGCCCGTCGCGCAGCTCCACCTCGGGCTCCCACCCCAGCTCCCGCCTGGCCCGGCCGACGTCCAGACAGCTGCGCATCACCTCGCCCGGCCGCTCGGGCACGAACTCGGGCTCGAGCAGCTCGGTCCCGTCGGGCGCCACGTCGCGCAGCGCGTCGATCAGGTCGAGGACAGAGGTCTCGCGCCCGTGGCCGATGTTGATCGCGCCCGTCAGATCCGAGGCCGCGGCCATCAGGTTCGCCCGCACGACGTCGCCGACCTCGACCCAATCGCGCGTCTGGCGGCCATCGCCGAACACGACTGGGCGGCGCCCGTCGATCAGCGCTCCGCAGAAGATCGCGACCACGCCGGCCTCGCCGTGGACATCCTGGCGGGGGCCGTAGACGTTGCCGTAGCGCAGCGACACCGTCGACAGGCCGTGAAGCCGCGTGTACAGCCCGCAGTAGCCCTCAGCCGCGTACTTCCCCTGACCGTAGGGCGCCAGTGCACGGATCGGATGGTCCTCGGAGGTCGGCAGCACGTCTGTGTCGCCGTACAAGCCCCCGCCGGTCGATGTGTTGACGATCCGGCGCGTGCCGGCGCTGCGGGCGGCCTCGAGCACGGCGATCGTCCCCAGCACGTTGGCCTCGGCGTCGCCCACCGGGTTATCGACCGAGAAGCGCACGTCGATCTGCGCCGCGAGGTGAAAGACGACCTCGGGCCGGGCCGCGGCGATGACCTCGGTCACCGCGGCGCCGTCGCGGACGTCCACTTCGTGCAGAACCGCACCAGAGGCCACCGCCTGCGACAAATTCTCGCGCTTGCCGGTCGACACGTTGTCGATCACCGAAACGCGGTCGCCGCGCGCTACGAGCGCGTCGACGAGGTTCGAGCCGATAAACCCGGCGCCTCCTGTGACCACACAGTCCATCCCGGTCGCGGAGCTTAGTGACGATCCGCGGCTGGCGCACGCGGGTCGCGCGATCCGCGGCGAGCGCGCGCGACGTCGCGCAAGAGGCTGAGCGCGCGCGGGTCACGCGAGAGGGCAGGTCGGCTGGCTCGCCAGCCAAACAAGGCGGGCCCGCGCCGCATAATGCGACGCGGGCCCAGCCGAAGGACGACCCTGGTAGGGCTGGGGGCCGTCCGAGACCCGCGAGAAAGGGGGCGATGCTCGCGGGCCCGATCGACTTCCTTGTCATGTGGCAGCATAGCGCCGGAGCGCATGTCAAGGTGGCAAGTCGGTCGGCGATCCGTCGGCGATCCGCCAGAAATCGGGCGCCGGCTGTCATGGCTTTCAACGCAAGTTCGCAACCATGCGCCCCCAATCGCGTTCTGCATACAAGCAGTCTTCGTTTCCGCCGCCTGTGTCGCGGATAGAGAGGTCCAGAACGAGTTTGATGCGCACCGAGAGTTCCGTCCAGAGCGATCCATCGCCGATCGAGAATCCGCGGACCGTGGACCTGATCGACGTGCCGCTGGCGCTGACGGACTACGCCGCCACCCTTCGGTGGGCGGACGCGGTGATCGGCCACGGCCAGCCGGGCTACGTGTGCGTCTGCAACGTGCACACGGTGATGGCATCGCAGGAGGATCCCGAGCTTCGCGCCGCGCTGATGTCCTCCTCGCTCAACGTACCCGACGGGCAGCCGCTGGTGTGGGCGATCAACGCGCTGGGCAACTCTCTCACCAGCCGCGTCTACGGGCCGGAGCTGATGGCGCGAGCCTGCGCCCACGCCGCACAGCGCGGGCATCGCTTCTACCTCTACGGCGGGCGCAACCAGGGCGCGCTCGTCCAACTCGCGCTCAACCTGCGCAATCGCTATCCCGGCGTCAGGATCGTCGGCGGCTACTCGCCGCCGCATCGCCTGCTGACCGGCGAGGAGGAGGCCGCGGTCGCGGAGGAGATCAACCGCTCGCGCGCCGGATGTGGTCTGGGTCGGGATCGGGGTCCCCAAGCAGGAGAAGTGGATGGCGCGGATGCGCCCGCGCCTGAAGGCGCCGCTGCTGATCGGCGTCGGGGCCGCGTTTGACTTCCATGCCGGCCTGATCCCGCAGGCGCCGCCTTGGCTGCAGCGGGCCGGCCTCGAGTGGGCCTACAGGCTCGCGCACGAGCCGCGGCGGCTGTGGCGTCGCTACCTGCGCTACAACCCGCGCTTCCTCGGCGCGTTCGCCCGGCAGCTGCTAGAGCACCGACGGCACACCGACCGCTGACGCGGGCGCAAGCCATCTGAGAGAACGGCAATAGACGGCGACGACGACTTCCTGACCGGCACCAGCGGCCAGGTGGTCGGGATCCGAAGCACTACCAAGGCGCTGATCAGGGACGCGCTGGACGACGCGGCGTCGCTCGCGCTGCTCCAGCGCCGGCGCCTGCGCGCGGGCGTCGCGACCGCTGCGGCCTCCGGGGTTCCGCCCCGGAAAGTGCTCGCCCTCGCGGTGCAAGGGAGCACGCCGAACCTCCTCTCGGCCGCCCGCGCGGAGCTGATGCGATCGCGCCACGACGTCGCGTTCGCCTCGACCCGCGCAGCCGATCGAGGCAAGTTCGAGAACCTCAACGCGCTGCTGGCCGACAACCCCGCGGCCGGCCACGACTGGTTGATCGTGATCGACGACGACATCGCGCTGCCGAGCGGGTTCCTCGACAGCTTCCTGTTCCTGGCCGAGCGCTTCGACCTCCAGCTCGCCCAGCCGGCTCACCGACACCGATCGCACGCCGCCTGGAGCGTCACCCGCCGGCGCGCGGGGAGCGTCCTGCGCGAGACCCGATTCGTCGAGATCGGGCCGGTGTTCGCGTTTGCGGCCCGCACGTTCGACGTGCTGCTGCCGTTCCCGCCGGTGCGCGCGGGCTGGGGGCTCGATCTGCACTGGGCGGCGCTCGCGCGCGAGCACGGCTGGCGGGCGGGCGTGGTCGACGCGACCCCGATCACGCACGGGCTGCGCCCGATCGCGGCCTCCTATGACCGCAGCGCGGCGAAGGATGAGGCAAGAGAGTTCCTCTCCACACACGCGTACATCCCGGCGACCGAGCTCCAGCGGACGCTGGCCGTGCACCGCAGCTGGTGACACAAGCGGCAGAAGCCCGAGGCGCACCCGTCCTACACTGCCAGCGGCCATCACGACCGAAGCCTCACACAAGCCCGGCTGCGAGCCATACGACGCCGACAACCTGCTCGACCGCTTCAGCCGGCAGACGACGCTCGAGCTGCATTACGAGCAGATGATGCGCCGCGAGCGGCTGTTGCTCGCACGGCGGCTGCGCCTTGACCACGGCGAAGTGCTGTCGGTCGGCGCCGGATGGCATCCGGGACGCCACCTGTTCCCCGCTGCGCAGTTTCGCCTCACGGCCGTCGATGCCGATCCCGACCGCGTCGCCGGAAGTGCGCCAGAGCGCCCGGGCCGACGAGGCGTACGTCGGCTCCGCCGGCAGCCTCGAGTTTCAAGACGCGTCGTTCGACGCGGTGCTCTACCGCCTCGTCCTGCATCACATCGCGTTCCAGGGACCGCTCGACCCCTGCTTCACGGAGGCCGCGAGGCTGCTGCGTGCCGGCGGCGCGCTGGTCGCAATCGAGCCCGGGCTCTGGCACCCGGTCGGCCTCGCCCTGGCGCTTGCCAACCGGACCGGGATCGCAACCGCGGTCCACGGCACGCCGGACGACATCCCGCTGTCGCCGACCGCGCTGCTCAGACACGCGCGCGCCGCCGGGCTGCGAGCCCGAGCTTCACGCCGTCACCTACACCTGGAGGCGGATGCCCCCGCCCATGCAACGCGCGCTGCAGCCGCTGGACGCCCTCGGCTCCCGCCCGCGCGCGGCCAGATACGGACACACCCTGATGCTGATCGCCCACAAGCCGGCCTGACGAAGGCTCCGGCTGCCGTCCGCAAGCCCCGGCAGCAGGCCTACTCGTACTGCAGCGCCTCGAGCACGTTCAGCTTGCCGGCCCGCCGCGCCGGCCAGATCGCGGCCACGATCCCGGCGAGGATCGCGGCGATCACGAACACCACGAGCGTCCCGATCGGGATCGTGAACGACGGGTACTTGATCGCCTCGCCGATCATCAGCGCCAGCACCACCCCCAGCGGGATCCCGAGCGCCGCGCCGAGCAGAGCGGTGATGATGCTCTCGTGGCGGATCATCCGGCGCACCTGCCGCTTCGTCATCCCAACGGCGCGCAGCATCCCCAGCTCCCGAGTGCGCTCGAACACGACCAGCACGAGCGTGTTGACGATTCCGAACAGGCTGACGACGATCGACAGCGACAGCAGCACGTACAGCAGGTTCAGGAGCGTCGTGATCCCCTGGAGCTGGTTGTGGGTGAACTGCGACTTGGTTTGAAGCTTGGCGTCGGGGAAGGCGTTCAACGCGGCGTTGAGCTTCTGCGTGTTGGCAGGGGTCACGCCGCCGGCGATGTTGACGAACGTGAACAGGCTCTGCGGGTTCTGATAGACGGAGTCAAACCGCGACTGCGAGATCGTCACGTCCCCGAACGGGGTCCCGCCCTTCGGTGGCGAGAAGATCCCGCGCAGCACCAGGTTCAGCTTCTCACCCGAGGGCACCTCGAGCGTGATCGGCGAGCCGACGTGCAGGTGCTGCGCGTTTGCGTAGTCCTTGGACACGAACGCCCCATCGCTGCCGAGCTGCCCAGGCGTCTGTTGACTGCCCTGCGCCCACTTGAGCGCGATGACCTGGTTGACGTTGGGCGCGACGCCGGTGACGTTGATCCTCGAGCCGAATGCACGGCCCTCGCCGGCGCGCACGCCCGACACGACCTGCACTCCCGGAACGGTCTTCAGCGGTTTCTCAGACGCAACGCCGATCGGCGTGAAGTTGTCGGTGGCGGTGACCGCGTAGTTGGCGACGAACAGCTGGTTGACCGAATCCTGAAAACGCGATCGCAGCCCTGCCGCCAGCACGCCCACCAGCGTCACCAGCGTCAACCCGATCATCAGCGCAGAGGCGGTCGACGCGGTCCGCGCCGGGTTGCGAGCAGCGTTGCCCTGAGCCAGTGCTCCGGCGGCGCCGCCGAACCGCTTGGCCGGCCAGCCGAGCACGCCCACGAACGGCGGCACCAGCTTTGGAGCGAGCATCGATATGCCGAGGAACAGGGTCACGGCGCCGATCCCGATCGCGAGCAACCTCGCGCCCGTCGACACCCCGCCCGCGAACAGGCCGATCAGCATCAGCACGACGGCGACTCCGATGGTCACCCCGGCGGCGAGCGTGCCGAAGCGCGCGAACCGCGATCGCGGCAGCACCGAGCCTTCGCGGACCGCCGCGATCGGCGGGATCCGCGTCGCTCGCAGCGCGGGCCGCATCGCGGCGGCGACCGTGATCAGGACCCCGACCAGCAGCGACACGATCACCGTCCGCGACTTGAACACGGTGCCGGCCTGCGGCAGGTCGATGCCGAATGAGACCAGCAGCGAGTTCAGTCCCTTGGCCAGCAGCAAGCCCAGGAACAGGCCGACGATCGACGCCAGCAATCCGATCACGAACGCCTCGAGCAGCACCGAGCGCAGCACCTGCCGTCGGGTCGCCCCGAGTGTGCGCATCGTCGCGAGCTCCCTGGTCCGCTGCGCGATCGTGATCGACAGCGTGTTCGCGATCACGAAGCTGCCGACGAACAGCGCAATCCCGCCGAACGCCAGCAGGAAGTCCTGGAAGATGTTCAGGAACCCGCTTGTGTCCTTGGTTGCCTGCTGGGCCTGACCCTGCCCGGTCCGGACCTGGCCGTTGGGCGGCAGCAGCGGTTGGATCTCGCTGACGAGCTGCTGCGGCGAGACGCCTGGGCTCGCCGCGATGCTGATCTGATCGAGCTTGCCCTGCTTGTTGAAGAGCTGCTGCGCGGTGGGCAACGTGAACACCGCGAACGTCGACCCCCCGAGCGACGAGACGCCGGCGATCTTGACGGTGCCGGCGATCTTGAACCGCTGCACCGGGCCGCGCGCGATCACGCCGATCTGCTGCCCGACCTTGTAGTTCTGCTTGCTCGCCGTGGCGGAGTCGATGGCGACCTCGTCGGACGAGCTCGGCCACGTCCCGCTGGTCAACGTCAACGGGTTGAAGCGCTGCCCCGCCGGCGAGTAGCTGAAGGCGAGCCCGGGAGCGCCGCCGCGCGAGATCACCTTGCCGTTGTGGCCGACGAGCCCGGCCTGGTCGGAGATGCCCCCTGACGCCTCCGCGACTCCATGCAGACCGCGCACCTGCGCGAGCAGCGACTCCGGCACCGACGGTGGCGTGGTCCCGTTGCCACCGCCGCGGTCGTTGCCGATCGCGCTCTTGCCGGTGATGACCGCGTCGGTGTTCTTGTAGACCGTCGTAAAGACGGTCGAGAACGCGGACTTGATCGTGTCGGTCAGCACGTAGGTGCCGCTGACCATCGCCACCCCGATCACGATCGCGACCGCCGTCAGGACCGCGCGCAGCTTGCGACCGAGCAGTCCCTTCAGCGCGACCTTGGTCATGACTGCAGGCCGGCCATCACCTCGAGCACCTCGCCGGGGCTCGCCTCGGTCAGCTCGTTGACGATCAGGCCGTCGGCGAGGAACAGGATCCGGTCGGCGATCGCCGCCGCCCGGGGATCATGGGTGACCATCACGATCGTCTGGTTGTAGGTCTCGGCCGAGCTCCGGATCAGCTCGAGGATCTCGCCGCTGGTCTTGGAGTCGAGGTTCCCGGTCGGCTCGTCGGCGAACACGATCGTCGGCTTGGTCACCAGTGCGCGCGCGATTGCCACGCGCTGCTGCTCCCCGCCCGACAGCTCCGCCGGCCGGTGGCTGCTGCGACCGGCCAGCCCGGTTCGCTGCAGCAGCTCGTCGAGCCAGCGGCGGTCGGGCTTCTCGCCTGCGATCGAGATCGGCAGCAGCACGTTCTCCTCGGCGCTGAGCATCGGCAGCAGGTTGAAGAACTGGAACACGAAGCCGACGTGCTCGCGGCGCAGCAGCGTCAGCTTGGCGTCATCGAGATCGGTGATCTCGGTCCCGGCGATCGAGACGCTGCCCGAGGTCGGCTTGTCGAGGCCCGCGAGCGTGTGCATCAGCGTCGACTTGCCCGACCCGGATGGGCCCATCACGGCGAGCAGATCCGCGCGGCCCACGTCGAGGGATACCCCGCGCAGAGCGTCGACGGCCGTCGAACCTTCGCCGTAGCGACGGGTCAGGTCGCGCGCCGCGACAACGATGTCGCTGTGCCCTACTTCCACGCGGACGTCAGGTTAGCTCAGACCGCAACAACAGGTTGTTACGGTCGTTTGATCATCATGGACCCCGCGGCCGGGAACCCAAGCGTTGCTACTCTCGCGCCCGTGTCGTCTGTTGCCACGGCGCCGGAGGGCGCCGCGCCCGGAGAATCCCGGGCGACACGCTCAACCCGCGCCCAGTCGACGGGCGCGAATGCCGACCTGATCTTCGCGCTCGGCCTCGGCGCCGCGCTATGCGTCGTCGTGTTCGTCGCCACTGGCGGCACCGCGCTTGGACCGAACACCTGGACGCAGATCGTGCTGGTGTTGATCGGGGCAGCGCTCGCTGCCCTGGTCTTGCTGAAGGGCGGATCGGGCCCGGCCTGGGGGGTCGCCTCGCTGGCGTTGTTCGCAGCGCTCGCCGCCCTGACGGCGATCTCGATCGCATGGTCGGTCCAGCCCGACGACTCTTGGCTCGAGGCCAACCGCACCCTCTCATACCTCGCGGCGTTCGGCGGGGCGATCGCCCTTGCCCGGCTGTTTCCCGAACGCTGGGCCGGAGTGGTCGGAGCGGTCGCGCTCGTCGCGACCGTCGCGAGCGGCTACGCGCTGGTGGTCAAGGTCTTCCCCCCCACGCTTGACCCACAGGAGTCGCTGGGCCGCCTCATCGCCCCTCTGCAGTATTGGAACGCCACTGGCCTGATCGGCGCCCTCGGGCTGCCCGCCTGCCTGTGGGCCGGGGCGCGCTCAGAACCCGGCCGCGTCGTGCGCGTGCTCGCGGTGCCCGCGTTCGCGCTGTGCCTGACGGTCGTGATCCTGTCGTATTCGCGCAGCGCGCTGCTGGCGGTGATCGTAGGCGTCGGCTGCTGGTTCGCGTTCGTGCCGATGCGGTTGCGCGGAGCTTTGATCGCCGCGGTTGGGACCGCGGGTGCGGCGGTGCTGACGGTCTGGGCGCTGCTCACCCACCCACTGACCCACGACCGCGTCGCGCTCGCCGCGCGTACGACGGCGGGCCACACGTTCGGGATCGTGATCGTGCTGGTCGTGATCGCGCTCTGCATCGCGGGCTTCGCGGCCGCCGTCGCGCTCGACCGGTTTCAGCTGGGTGCGGATGCCCGCCGCCGCCTCGGTGCGTCGCTGGTCGCGCTCGTGGTGCTGATCCCGGTCGGCGGCGCGGTCGCCGTGCTGGCTTCCTCGTCGCGCGGCGTGACCGGCGAGATCTCGCACCTGTGGAGCACCGCCACGAGCCAGACCGCGTTCGTCGGCGACTCGGCCAGTCGCATCGGCGAGCTCGCGAGCACCCGGTCGCGCGACTGGAGCCAGGGCGTCAAGATCGGCGAGCATGCGCTGTTGAAAGGCGTCGGCGCGGTCGGGTTTGCGACCGCACGCGGCCGATACCACGACCAGTTCCCTGTCCAGCACGCACACAGCTATCCGGTCGAGACGTTCGCTGACTTCGGGCTGATCGGCGTGGCCCTGAGCCTCGCGTTGCTGATCGCGTGGGCGGTGGCGGCGGCCCGCCCGCTGCGCCGCCGCGCGCTGACCGAAGACCGGCGGCCCGAGCGCGCAGGGATGTTGACGCTGCTGTGCGTCGTGCTCGCGTACGGGGTCCACTCCTCGATCGACTGGACCTGGTTTGTGCCCGGCGTCACGATCCCGGCGCTGTTCTGTGCGGGCTGGCTGGCCGGCCGCGGGCCGCTCGCCGCGCCTGTTGGGCGCCGCGAGCACGCACGCGCGGTCACGAAGAGTCCCGCCGTCGGCGCCGCGCTCGCGGGGCTCGCGGCGGTCGTGTTGCTGGCGGTCTGGACTGTCTGGCAGCCGCTGCGATCGGCCGACGCCGCGTCGGCTTCGGTCACCCAGGCGAGCAAGGGCGAGATCGGAGCGGCACTCTCGAGCGCGCACGTCGCGGTCGCCCGAGATCCGCTGGCGCTGGCGCCGCGATTCGACCTGTCGGAGCTCTACAGCGCTGCCGGCGACGAG
This sequence comes from uncultured Solirubrobacterales bacterium, assembly GCA_963809685.1. Taxonomy (GTDB): domain Bacteria; phylum Actinomycetota; class Thermoleophilia; order Solirubrobacterales; family Solirubrobacteraceae; genus Palsa-465. The sequence goes on from CAWEKN010000014.1 coordinate 14,205, forward strand.
CGCGCGGCGCGCGCGGCACTCGTCGACGCGGTTCACATGCAGCCGCAGAACTTCGAGAGCTGGCTGGCGCTCGGCGAATATGACCTGCAGCACGGCCGGCCGCAGCTGGCGCTCACGTCGCTGGACAAGGCCACGTCGTTGAACGTCAACTCGATCCAGGGCGCAAAGGACGTCGCGCAGGCGAAGGCTGCGATCGCTGCCGCTCGGGCGAACGGCGCGGCACGGTAAGTAGCCGGGACCGCGGCGACGCCTACCGTGTCGCGCGCGCCAGCAGCAAGCGCCGCATGAGCGGCGGCCCACCGGCCGACCGCACGCGTACGTCGTCGAACGCGAATTGCCCGAGCACGGCCGCCAGCGACCGGCGCGTGTACAGATGCAAGTGGTCTCCAAGCGGCTCCGAGAAGCGCTCGATCCCGCCCAGCGCGAGCCGCAGGCGCCCGTGCGAGGGGGTCGTCACAAGTAGCCGCCCACCCGGCACGAGCACCCGCCTGATCTCCGACAGCCAGCGAGCGGTGTCGGCGACGTGCTCGATCACCTCGCTCGCCCACACGAGCTCAAACGCGTTGTCGTCCAGCGGCAGCGGCCCGTCGATCGGCGCCAGGCGGAAGTCGAGTCCAGGGTGGTTGGCCTGCGCGCGGTCCACCGCGGCGCGCGCGATCTCGACGCCGACGGCGACTGCGCCGGCGCCGGCCAGCTCGGCCGTGAACCGGCCGTCGCCGCACCCGAGGTCCAGTACGAGCTCGCCACGACGGACGTCGGCAAGCAGGAATCGACGTCGAATCGCGAAGTCGGACGGCTCCAATTCGAGCGGCAGCCGCTCCCACAGATCCTCGTAGTACTGCTGCATCTGGGCGACCGTAGCGCGCCGTTGCATGCAACCGGCCGACATCTGGCCGCCCTCCGGTTTAGAGTGCGTTTGTCCGACATGAGACATCGGCTATTTGAGGGAGAGCGGCTGGCCGCGCCGTGAGAGTTGCGTTTGACAGCCGCCCGGGTAAAGACAGCTCCGGCATCGGCCGGTATGCCCGTTGTTTGCTCGCCGCGCTCGTCGAATCCGAGCGCGGACAGATCGTCGAGTCCGACGCCCCGCGCGACTGCGACGTGTTCCACTCGCCGTGGATCGAAGGCGCGCTGCTGAACTCGCCGGTGCCGATGGTGGTCACGCTGCACGACCTGTTCCCGCTCAAGCGCCGCGGCGAGTACCTGCGGGCGGGATTGCGGTTCAAGTTGCGGTACCTGGCGGTCCAGCGCGCTGTGCGGGTGATCGTCCCGACCGGTGCGGTTGCCGACGATGCGATCAAAGCGCTCGGGATCCCTCCCGAGCGAATCGTGGTCATCGGCGAGGCCGCGGACCCTTCGCTCCGACCGCGTCCTGAGCGCGAGGTCGAGGCGGTCAGATCGCGCTTCAAGCTCCCTCGTCAGTATCTGCTCTGGGTCGGCGGATTGCGCACCCCCGATCCCCGCAAGCGGGTCGCCGCGCTCGCGCGCGCGAGCAGGAAGATGCCGCTGGTCCTGGTGGGCGCCACGAGCCGTTGGGCGCGCGAGCTACCCGACGTGACGGTCACCGGGGAGGTCAGCGACGAGGAGCTGGCGGCGATCTACTCGGGCGCGCACGCGCTGGTGTTCCCCAGCGACGACGAGGGCTTCGGCCTCCCGCTGGTCGAGGCGCTGGCGTGCGGCACGCCGGTGGCGGCCTGCGATGTGCCCGCGGTGCGCGAGGTGCTCGCCGGGCGCGTCGCGCTCACCGACGTGTCTGACCTCAAGGGGTTGATCGCGGCCGCCGAGGCCGCGCGGCGCCCAGCTCCGCCGCCCCTGTCGTTCACGTGGGCGGACGCCGCCGAGGCGACCTGGCAGGTCTACGAGGAGGCGGGGCGCGCACCAGCCCGCTGGCGCGGAGCGCGACGGCGGCGGGCCGTCGGCGGAGCGTCCAGGCCTAAGGACTCTCGAGCAGGAGCGTCACCGGGCCGTCGTTGACGAGCTCGACCGCCATCATCGCGCCGAACACGCCGCGCTTGGCGCTCAAGCGGTCGGCGAAGCGCTCGTACAAAGGCTCGGCGTGGTCTGGCGCGGCGGCCGCGATGTAGCTGGGGCGGTTTCCTTTCCGCGTGTCGCCGTAAAGGGTGAACTGGCTGACGCACAGGACCTCTCGGTCGTGCAGCGGCTCGTTCATGCGACCTTCGGCGTCGGGGAAGATCCGCAGCGCTCGCACCTTGTCTGCGAGCCGGTCGGCGTCGCGCTCGGTGTCGGTGCCGGTGACGCCGAGCAGCACCAGCAGACCTCGGCCGATCACGGCGATCTCCCGGCCCTCGACGCTGACCGACGCGCGCGAGACGCGCTGGACGAGGGCGCGCATCGCGGGCTAGGCGTCGCGCAACTCGCCGGCGGCGCGCTCGGGCGTGACGATGTTCAGGTGCACGCCCGCGCCCAGCTCGAGCCCGGCCAGGTAGGTGAGCCGCGGCAGGATGTCGATCCGCCAGCAGAAGTGCTCGGCGCCCTGCGGCGCGGTGCGGACCCAAAGGTTCAGCGGCGGGTTGGCGCCGAGCCGGCGCGCGAGCCGGTTCAGCGCGTCGTGCAGCATCGCCGCACCGGTCGGCCCGTCGTCCTCGAACCTGGGTCGTGGCCGGCGCGGCGCCAGCATCAGCTGGAACGGGACCCTGCCGGCGTAGGGCGAGATCAGCACCGTGTCCTCGTCGATCGCGACGATCCGCTCGCGCTTGCGGACCTCCTCCTGGACCAGGTCGGCCAGCAGGTTGCCGCCCATCGTGCGCGTGGTGTAGGCGGCGGCGCGCTCGCGCTCGCGGGCGATCGCCGCCGGGACGAAGTCCAGCCCGTACAACTGGGCGTGCGTGTGCGGTAACGACGCGCCCGCCTCTCGCCGCTCGTTGACGATCATGTGGACATAGGCGCAGTCCGCGTGCGCGCGCATCCGGTCGCGCCAGACCTCCATCGCGTCCGCGACCTCGCTCGGTTGCAGCTGCGCGAGCGAGATCACCGGCTTGGGGGAGTTGACGATCACCTCGTGGGCCCCGAGGGCGGGCGTGGACCAGAACAGGTCGCGGTTCGCGTTGACGCCGGGGGTCTCGGCCGGGTTCTCTGCCGGCGGCGGCAGCGGTGGCTCGCCCGCGGCGTCGTCGATCGCGCTCAGCGCCGGATACAGGTTGGGGACGACCCGCACCGTCCATCCCGGGCCGTCGCGGCCGCCGCCGTTGGGCCGTACCGCGTAGACCTCGGGCGGCGTCCGGTCCTCGTGGCCCTCGGCGAACGGGTCGCCGTCGGGGTCGATCGCCGCCGCCGGCGAAGCGCTGAGCTCGCCGCCGGGCCGGCCCGCCCTCGAGCCGGCGATGATCGAGCGCAAGCCCGTCAGCGGATCGATCCGCAGTTCCGGCCCGGTCGTCGTCTGCGCAACCGCGGTGGAGTCCGCCACGTTGGCGAAGGTATCAGCGCTCCGATTGGCACAGAGTTCCGACACTTCCGTGACACACACGTATGCATTTCCTTGGGACGCTGATGAGGTGGCCCGCCGAGCGGTTCAAGATGCAGCAATCGTCCCCCAGATAGGGGGAGGATCGCTGCAGCTCCCCGCGCTGGCGCGGCTCGCGGGGCACGCCGGGCTCGCGGGGCAGGCCGGGCTCGCGGGCGATGCGGGGCTCGCCGGGGATGCGCTGATCGCAGCGCTTGCCGAGCGCCAGCATGGAGTCGTCGCGAGGTGGCAATTGCTCGGGCTCGGCTTCGGCTCCCGGGCGATCGAGCATCGGGTCAAGCTGGCGCGGCTGCATGCAATCCACCCGGGCGTCTATGCCGTCGGCCATCGCAAGCTGACCGTGCAAGGGCGTTGCATGGCGGCCGTCCTCGTGTGCGGTTCCAGCGCCGTCCTCAGCCACCGCAGCGCCGCCTCGCTCCTCGGTCTGCTCCCGTACAGCGGCGCACGGATCGACGTCACGATCCCAGCGCGCGGGCGCCGGTCCCGGCCCCGCATCCGGGTCCACACCACGACCAAGCTGACGGCGGCCGACGTCACGATCGTCGACGGGATCCCGGTCACGTCCGTAGCCAGGACCCTGATCGACCTCGCGGCCGTCGTGCACCGCGACCGCGTGGTCAAGGCGATCGAGGCGTCGGAGCGGCTCGAGCTGTTCGACCTCAACGCCATCGACGACGCGATCGCCCGCGCGCCGACCCGCAAGGGCGTCAGGACGCTGACGAACGCGCTCGCCGCCTACCGACCGCCGACCACGACGAACTCGGGGCTCGAGCGCCAGTTCCTCAGGGCGCTGCACCACGCCGGTCTCCCCGAGCCACTGGTCAACACCCTCGTGCACGGCGAGGACGTCGACCTGTATTGGCCCAACGCCCGCCTTGTCGTCGAGCTGGACGGCAGTCCCTACCACCGCAGCCCGCGCGAACTAGCCAGGGATCGCCGGAAGGACGCGGTCCTCACGCGTCACGGGGAGACGGTTCTGAGGTTCACCGATGAGCGACTCGAGCGCGACCTCGGTGGCGCGATCTCCGACGTGATCGCCCTCTACGAGCGCGCTACAGGTGCTTCTCCATAGCGATGTGCTCGATCCCGGCCTCGCGGAACACGCGTCCGCGCGTGCGGTAGCCGGCGTTCTCGTACAGCTCCTGCGCGTAGGTCTGGGCATGCAGCACGAGTCGCTTGCCTCCCGCCGCCCGGGTCTCGGCGTCGGCGGCCTCGAGCAGCGCAGTGGCGATCCCGCGACGCCGCGCCGACGCCCTGACGGCCAGCCGGCTGAACTGTGCGGTGGTGCCGACCATCAGCACCCGGCAGGTGCCGACCAGCTCGCCGTCGGCGACCGCGACCAGGTGGATCCCCTCGTGATCGCGCCCGTCGAGCTCCTCGTGTTCGGGCACGCCTTGCTCGACGCAGAAGACGTCGTGGCGCAGCTCGAGCGCAGCCTCCATCTCGTGCGCGTCGCGCGCCCGGCGGATCTCGTAGAGGACGGTTCCGCTCATCCGAGGGCGTAGCGCTTGATGTCGCGCTCGAGCGCGCTCGCGCTCAGGTACGGGCCCGCGTGCGTGAACACCGGGGTCCCGTGGCTGTTGTAGAAGACGGTCAGCGGATAGAAGGTGGCGGCGTGGATAGACCGGGCGATGTCCTCGTTCGGATCGGTGTAGCTGGGATACGTGACCGGATACTGCTTCAGGAATGACTGCGCCGAGCCGTCGTGGTCCTTGCCGTTGAGCCCGATGAACGCGACCTTTCTTCCGAACGCGACAGCAGCGCGCTGGAACTCGGGAAACTCGCTCTGGCACGGCACACACCACGATGCCCACTTGTTGACGACCACCGGGTAGTGGCCGCGCAGCCCGCTGAGCCTTGCGTCGAATGACTTCACCCCGCCGCCGAGCAGTTGGTTGGCCTGGGCGTGGAGCTCCGCGAGCGGCGGCGGCGATCCCTTGAACGCGCTCGTGACCGCGGTCGCGGCCGGCGCGTCGCTTTTGGGCTGCCCGCCGCCGCAACCGGCGACCAGCAGAACCGGCACAATCAAGGCAAGTAGCGGTGCAACGCGGCCCACGAACCGAGTCTGCCACACCGCGAGGGGACGCTGATCGCCTTACGCCAACGGCGATCTCGCTGCTAAGCCGCGGTCGCGGACTCGCCACGGCCGACACTCTGCTTAAATTGTCGCTATCCTTTATGTAGGTTCGGCGAGGGGGGAACCGCTCTCTGAGGGATTCCTCGCCGTCTCGGCTACCGCCGAAACCGCTTAAGCCGCTCAGCTGTGTTGCCGCGGCTCCTGACCCCAGGACGCATCTCCCACATCATCTTCCATGGGTGACTCCACCCCGTTTCCGAGTCCTGCCGCGATCGCGCGTGCAGAATTGTTCACTCGCGAGCGCTTCGTCTATGACGGCGAGACGCTCGAAGAGGCCCTCCCGCCGGGTTCCGCGCGGCGGCGAGCGCTGGACGCTGCCCTGGCCGAGATCGACGCCGACGGACAGCGTCCCTCGATCGAGTGGCGACGCCACTTCTCGCTCCTGCTGGGGCTCGAGCGGCTGCTGTCGGAGGAGGAACCTCACCTCGCCGACGGCGCGGTCCTCTCGGCCCACCAGGTCGACGCCCTGTCCGGGACGCTGACGGCGCTGCTCGCCGAGGCGCAGCGAAACGGCTCGAGCAACGGCGCCGCACCGCCACCCGAGCCGGCGCAGCTCGCCTCCGCCGCGATCCCGGGCGAGGAGGACATCGACAACGGCGACGGCGAGGACGACGAGGAGCCCGTCGACTGGCAGGATGAGGCCGAGTTCGAGGAGGACGCCGCCGTCGAGGCGCCGGAGGATCCCAACGCCGACAAGCGCTTCTGGTTTGAGCACGCGACCGGGGCCGGCAAGACGGTGGCGGCACTCGGGTTCGTCGAGGCGTCGCGCACCGGCGGGGTCCTGATCCTGACCCATCGCCGCAACCTCGTAGACCAGTTCAACGGCGAGCTGCGCGACCGCGGCTACCGCGACCGGATCAGCGGTCCGATGCTCGACGGCCACGACGCCGCGAACGGCCCGGTGACGGTCGAGACCTACCAGTGGTTCGTGCGCAACGCCGGGCGTATCTCCGACGCCTACACGATCGTGATCTGCGACGAGGCGCACACCGCGCTGGGCGAGAAGACCTCGGCCGCGATCCGGCGATGGTCCGGCCCGATCTTCATCGGGATGACGGCCACCGGCGCGCTGATCGCCCGCCACGTCACCGATCTGTTCCCGACGCAGACCTCGCGTTTCGACCTCGCGCAGGCCGCGCGCCGCGGCGTGATCTCGCCGCTGCGCTGCATCCGGATCCCGCCCGGTCCCGGCGTGCGGACGATCGCGAAGGTGCCGCTCAGGCGCGGCGAGGTGGACACCGAGTTCGACCAGGAGATGCTGGCCGAACTGCTGGACCAGACGCCGTTCAACCTGGCGATCGCCGATCTGTACAAGACCCGCTTCAACGGCGTCCCCGGCGTCGTCTACTCGGCGGGCGTCCGCCACGCCTACAACGTCGCGAAGTCGTTCCGCGACCTCGGGATCAAGGCCACGGCGGTCTCGGGCGAGACCCCGAAGCGCGAGCTGGCGCGGATCCTGGCCGACTACGAGTCGGGCAAGATCGACGTGCTGATCAACGCCCAGCTGCTGGCCGAGGGCTGGAACAGCCCGCGCGCGACGATCTGCATGCACTTGGCGCCGACCGCCTCGAAGCGGATCTATCAGCAGCGGGTCGGGCGCGTGACCCGACGCCACCCCGGCAAGGAGGCGGGGATCGTCATCGACTTCGTGCATCCCGCGACCAAGCACGACGACCCGGTTGTGACGCTGCACTCGCTGCTTGACCGCGACGTCTACCGCGGCGGTGCGATCGTCGTAGGGCCGGTACGCCGCGGCCGCGGCCGCCGGGTCCGGGTCGAGCGCCGCGTGCTCCCCGTCACGTCCGAGCCCGAGCGGCGCGCCGAGGTGTTCGAGCGCGAGCTGTGGCGGATCGCCGTCGAGCACCTGGACTACGGCGAGCAGCACGTCTGGGCGGCGCTCGCCGGCGCGCGGGTCGCGCCCAACGGCTGGCGCCGGGCCAAGGCGATGCTCCACTTCGACCGTGGCGGCGAGCTCAAGCGGCGGTTCCTGCTGACCGCCGTGCAGCGCAACCGCAACGCACAGCTCAGGCTCCGCGCCCTCCAGGAGATTTCCGCGTCGCGAGACGCCGAGGCGTTCGACACCGCGATCGACATCATGGCCGGCTGGCCCCGCGACGAGCGCCGCGAGGGCGTCAAGATCATGCTCCAGGCGCTCGCCGAGCGCCGCATCGGCCGCCGCGACCAGGCCAACGCGTGGATCTGGCGGATGGCCGAGTACACGCGTGAGGTGCACGAGGAGTACGCGGTCCAGCGCTGGCCGGAGACCAAGCGGCTGCTGGGCCTGCTCGTCAACTCCAGCGGCGCCGCCCACGCCCGCAACGCGCGCCGGCTCGTGCACGCCGCGCGCAAGGAGGACCGCCGACTATCGGCGGCGCTGCTCGCCGCCGCGCTCGCGCACACGCCCGAGGCCGAGGAGGCGCTGCGCGGCGCGCGCACGCGAATGGCGCGCAAGCCGGCCGCGCTCGCCCGTGAGCTGCTGCGCAACTTCCCCAAGGGCCGTCGCGGCAAGAACCGCCGGCGGCGCAAGGGCGCCGGCGAGGCGCAAACCGAGGCCGCGAACGGAGCTGTCGCCGAGACCGCGCTCGAGGCGACCGACGAGGTGACCGATGAGGGGATCGACGTCCGCGCCGGCGCCGCCGTGGACGAGCCCGACGACGACATCGACATCGACATCGACGACGAGGACGTCGAGGATGACGACGACGACGCCGGGCCAAGCGCCGAGGAAGACATCGACGACGACATCGACGACGACATCGACGACGACATCGACGACGACACCGACGACGACATCGACGACGACATCGACGGACGACGATCGACGCGGTCCCGGCCGCCGGTTCCGAGAACGGCCACGTCGATGAACCACCGGAGCGGCCCGACGCCGAGCAGGGCACCGAGGCCGCGGCCTAGGACGTCGGGCTAGTGTCGCGACACTAGGGCCCGGTGAGCGCCAGCTTCACCGTCTCGCGGGGCCGCGGAGAACCCGACCACGCTCGCGGTCAGCGTCACGTTCACCGCGCGCAACCCGCGCAGTTGGGCGGCCGCCCCCGGCGACGGCACCAGCACCGCGGTCTTGGCGCGCCCCGCGGTCAGCTTCACGCGGGCGCGCGCGAGTGACTGGGCGCCACGCGCCAGCTGCAGCGCGACCGTGCCCGGGCCGCCGAGCGAGACGCTCACCCGCAGGCCGCGCAGCAGTGCTGAGATCGACGTGGTCGGAGCGACCGACACCGACAGCGTCGGGGCAGCGACGCTCGCGGGTCCCCAGAACGGGTCGCGCGAGCCGGTCATCACCTTGTGCGAGCGGCAATCCGCGACGGTCGCGGCGTAGACCGAGCCCTCGAACGCGTAGGCGATCTCGGTTCCGTGCGGGGAGAAGCTGAGGCTGCCAAACGCCGGCGCGTTGTGATGCCGGGGATCGGCCCCGCTGCCCCCGTCGGGGGCGGTGACCTGACACCGCCTCGGCGCCGGCCTGTATCCGGCCAGCGCCACGCGGCGCATGTCGGCCGGGCCGCCGAACAGGTCGATGATGAACCGCCCGCGCTTGGACTCGTGGGCGACGAGCGCCAGTTGCCGACCGTCGGATGAGGCCGCGCCCTCGGTCCACCCTCCCGGGCCGTCGGTCGCGGGCGGGTGATAGTCGACCCAGGTGAACCACGTCTGGAAGCCCGGCTGGCTGAGGTCGGCGTACGCGACTGCGCCGCTGTCATCGAACAGCAGGAGGCGCGAGGTTCCGATCCACGCCGGATGCTCGAAGGTCATCCACGCCGGCCGCGTCACCTGGGTGTAGCTGTGGGCGTCGGAGACCTCGAAGCAGAACGCGTTCGTGTAGCAGGGAGCCGCGACGTCGGCTGCCGACGCCGTCCACAGGGCGACACGGTGCCCGTCGGGCGAGATCACCGGATCGGCGATCACGGGCGCCTGGGTCACGGCGAAGGGAGCGCTCAGCCGGTTTCCGACGCGGCTGAGCCGGTAGATCCGGCCCGCCGTCCCGGCACCGCGCGCGACCTCGATCACCCCGCTCGCGCTTTGCGACGGCGAGAAGTACGGGTCGGCGGGAGTGCCGTCGGTCGTGACCTGAAGTTGCTCGGTTCCATCCGGCGCCGCAAGCCACACGTTGCCGTCGCGCTTGACGAACACGAGGCTGCTCGCTGCCGCCGGGGCCGGAACCGCCACCGCCGCCAACAGCGCACAGGCGGCAACCGCGAACAGCCGCCGCGCGTTCATGTTGGTGAAACCGCCGCGAGCAGGTGCACCTCGCCGGCCTCGAGCGCGACCCGACCCGCGTCGGTGGCCACGACGAGGCGCCCGTCGTCGTCGATGCCCGTCCCCCGACCCTGACCCGACGCCCAGCGCACGTCACGATCCAGCAGCGCGTCGCGGCGGCGCACCGCGTCGAGCACGTCGCTGGGCTCCGCCGCAAGCCAGCGCTGAAGTGAATCGAGCAGCGAAACCAGAGTCGGCTCGATCGCGTCTGGCTCGAGCCCGAGTCCGGCCGCGGTGTCGCGCAGCTGCGCCGGAAAATCGCCCGGCCGCAACGCGACGTTGAGCCCGATCCCCAGCACCGCCCATCGCTCCTGCGGGCGTCCTTCCACCAGGATCCCTGCGACCTTGCGCCCGGCGACGAGCACGTCGTTGGGCCATTTGATCTGAGCGCCGTCGCCGACGATCTCGGCGACCGCTGCGCCGGCGGCGAGCGGCAGCAGCCGCGGTGGGTCACGCAAGATGATCGAGCACAGCAGCGCCCGCCCCGGCGGAGCGCTCCAGGTGCGGCCCTGGCGCCCGCGCCCCGCGGTCTGCTCTGAGGCCGTCACGACCGTGCCGTGCGGCGCACCGCCGGCGGCGAGTTCGCGCGCGAGCTCGTTCGTCGAGGTCGTGCGACGGCGGTGCATGCGGGGGCTTCCGAGCGTCATCCCTGCCGGATCTGAAGCTCGTCGTCGACCGTCAGCCCAAGGCGATCCGCCGCGTTGCCGTGGTTGACGGCGGCCGCCAGCAGCCGGTCGGCGTCCTCATAGACCAGCAGCTCGCCGGCGCCGACCTCCGCGAACGTGCGGACATAGCGGGCGCGGTGCACGGCCCCGGACCCCAGCGCCAACTCGACCTCGTGCCCGATCCTCAGCCCCGAGCGGATCAGTTGCTCGTGGTCGAGGTCGAGCTGCACGTTGCCGAAGCGATCGATGTAGACCGCGTGCGCGACCACCGTGTTTCCGTCGAGCCGCGCCCGAGGCAGCCGCAGCGCGACCAGCTCCGTCGCGTCGACGGGCTCGCCGACTTGCGCGAACGCGACCCCTGACGCCAGCCGCGCCGCCACAGGCGCGAAGATGTCGCGCCCGTGAAACGTCGCCGACACCGGCTCCAGCCGGAACCGCGACCGGGCGATGTCGACCGCATCCAAGATCCCTCCGCATGCATCCGCGGCGGGCATCAGCAGGCCGTTGTCGGGGCCGACCAACACGCGATCATCGGCCAGCCGCAACGCCACGGCACGCCGCTGCGCCCCGACGTCCGGGTCGACGACCGCGACGTGCACGCCGCGCGGCATGTACGGCAGCGCGCTGCGCAGCAGCAGCGCGCCCGCGCGAATGTCGTGGCGGGGCACACCGTGGGTGATGTCGATCACCCGGGCGTCGGCGCAGATGCCGGCGATCACGCCGTGGCAGATACCGACGAAGTCGTCGTCGAGCCCGTAGTCGGACAGCAGCGTGATCACCGGGCGGCTCATCCCGCGCCTCCCGCGTCGGCGAGCAGCGCGTCGACGACACCGTCGATGTCGTGCCGGCCCGCCTCCACGTGCGGCTCCAGTCCACGCTCGCGCAACGCGCCGCTCGTCACCGGCCCGATGCTGATCAGGCGCGTGTGCTCCGACAGCCGGTCGCCGGCCGCGTCGAGGAAGAAGCGAACGGTCGACGAAGACGTGAACGTGACGTAGTCGACGCCGGTGATCGCCTCGAGTTGCTCCTCGGTCAGCCCCTCGGCGACGGTCTCATACAGGGCGACCACATCGACCTGCGCGCCGCGCTCCCGCAGGGCATCGACGAGCACGTCACGCGCCTGCGCCGCGCGGGCGACGAGCACGCGCCCGAACGGACGATCGGCGAGCGCCTCGACCAGGCCTTCCGCGACGAACCGCTCGGGCACGACGTCGGCGGTGATCCCGTGCTGCGCGAGCGCCGCCGCGGTCCCCGGTCCGATCGCCGCCACCTGTGCCGAGCCGAGCGCGCGCGCGTCACCGCCGCCCCGCGCCAGACGTTCGAACAGCAGCCGCACGCCGTTGGGGCTGGTCAAGCAGACCAGGTCGTAGGCGCGCAGGTCCGGCAGCGCACCGTCGAGCGGGACGATCTTGATCGCGGGCGCCTCGATCACCTCGGCGCCGAGGTCGCGCAGCCGCGCGGCGAGCCCCGAGGCCTGCGCCCGCGCTCGAGTCACCGCCACGCTGCGGCCGGCAAGCGGAGCGGCAGCTGTCCAGTTCAATTGCTCGTGAAGCGCCGCGACCGAGCCGAGGACCGCAATCGCGGGCGCCCCGATCCCCTCGGCCTCGGCGACCGAGGCGATCGTCGACAGCGTCCCGGTCACGGTTCGCTGCTCGGGCAGCGTGGCGCGCTGGATCAGCGCCGCCGGCTCGTCGGCGTCACGACCGGCGGCGATCAGCCTCTCGGTGATCGCCTGAAGCCTGCGGACGCCCATGTAGACGACCAACGTTCCGGGAAACGCCGCCAGCGCGTCATAGTCGAGCGCCGACTCGGGCTTGGCCGGGTCCTCGTGGCCGGTCACGAGCGCCACCGCGCTGGCGCGATCACGGTGGGTGACTGGAATCCCCGCGTAGGCAGCGGCTGCAACGCCGGCGGTGACGCCCGGCACGATCGTGAACGGGATCCCCGCTGCCGTCAGCGCCTCCGCCTCCTCGCCCCCGCGCCCGAACACGAACGGGTCGCCGCCCTTCAGCCTGACGACCTCCGCCCCGGTGCTGCCGTGCTGCACGAGCAGTCGCTCGATCTCGGACTGGGGCATCGACGGGCCGCCTCCCTCCTTGCCCGCGTAGATCAGTGCAGCGCCGTCGCGCGCACCGTCGAGCGCGGACGCCGGGACGAGGCGGTCGTACACGATCACGTCCGCTCGCGCGATCAGCTGTAACGCGCGGACGGTCAGGAGCCCCGGGTCACCGGGGCCGGCCCCGACGAGGTGGACGGTCATGCAGCGTGCTCCCGCTCGGCCGCGCGCAGCAGCTCACCAGCACCCGCCGCCAGCAGCCGCTGCGCGACGCGCAACCCCAGCGCGGCCTCGTCCGCAGCGCCCCGCAGGCGATCGGTCAGCCACGCCGACCCATCGGGCAACCCAACCCATGCGCTCAGCTCGAGCCCACCGTCGGGCAGCACGACGGCGTGCGCTCCGACCGGCGTGTTGCAAGAGGCCCCGAGCGCGTGGACCAGCTGGCGCTCGGCGCCGACGCAGGCCGCGGCGTTCGGATCGATCAGCGCCGATGCAACTGCGACACGCCCCGGCTCCGCCTCGAGCGCGAGCGCGCCTTGTCCGGCGGCGGGCACCAGCTCGTCGAGGAAGCCGTCCGGCGCCAAGCCCAGCCTGCTCAGCCCCGCGGCCGCGAGAACGAGCGCGTCGAACTGGCCCTCGGCGAGCTTGCGCAATCGGGTGTCGACGTTGCCGCGCACGGCCACGACCTCGAGATCGTCTCGAAGCGCACGGATCTGCGCTGTTCGCCGCAGGCTGCTTGTGCCGACCCGCGCGCCCGGACGCAGCGCCACCAGCGACGCGGCGCCGCAGATCGCGTCGCGTGGGTCCGCCCGCGCGGGGATCGCCACGAGCTCGAGGCCGTCGGGCAGTTGCGTCGGCACGTCCTTGGCCGAGTGCACGGCGAGATCGATCCGACCGTCCAGGAGCGCGCGCTCGAGCTCGGACACCCACCTGGATTTGTCGTCGACGGGACCGGTCGCGTTGATCGTGACCAGCTCGGTGTCGTCCTCGATGCGGTCGGCGACCCAGCGAGCCTGTGAGAGCGCCAGCGCGCTCCCCCGCGTGCCGACGCGGATCAACGGGCTCGTAGCTCGCGGACCTCCGCCAGCTCCTCGTCCTCGGCGATCCCATCCTGCTCGCCGGCGAACGCGTCGTCTTCCCCGGCGATCCCGAACAGGTCGCGGACCAGCGCCATCCGCGCGTGGACGCGGTCGTCGCGAAGCTCCTTCATCCGTACCGTCGGGTCGTGCAGCAGCCGGTTGACGACCGCCCGAGCGAGCGCGTCGATCCGCTCGAGGTCCCGCGGCGACGCCGACTCCCATTTGCCCGAGTTCTCGCGCACGACCTGTTCGGCGATCGCTGTCGCATGCGTGCGCAGCGCCGCGAGCGTCGGCAGCACCTCGAGCGACCCCATCCAGGCGGCGAAGTGTTGGATCTCCTCTTCGATGATGCCCTCTGCCTTGCGCGCCTCGGCCTTGCGCACCGTCCAGTTGCGCGCGATCACCGCCTGGAGGTCGTCGATGTCATACAGGGACACGCCCGCGATCTCGGCGCAGGACGCGTCGATGTCCCGCGGCACCGCGAGGTCGATCAGCAGCATCGGCCTGCCGCCGCGCGCCTGCATCACCTCCGCGAGCTCGCGCGACTCGAGCAACAGGTGCGGCGAAGCGGTCGCCGCGACGACGATGTCGGCGCGCTCGAGCGCGTTCGGCAGCTCGTCGAAGCTGACGCTGCGGCCGCCGTAGCGCTTGGCGAGGCTCACCGCCCGGTCGCGGCGGCGGCTGGCGACGAACACGGTGGTGACGCCGCTGTCGGCGAGCGCCCGCGCGGTCAGCTCACTGGTCTCGCCGGTGCCCACGATCACGACCTCGCGACCCTCGAGCGCGCCGAGCTGCTCGCGCGCGAGCGCGACGGCGACGCCCGGCAGGCTGAGCTGACGCTCGGAGATCGCTGTCTCGGTGCGAACGCGCTTGCCGGTCTGCAGCGCGGCCTTGAACAAGCGGTTGGTCAGCGGGCCGACGGTCTCCTTCGCCAGCGCGGCTTCGTAGGCGCGCTTGACCTGGCCCTGGACCTCGTTCTCGCCGACGATCATCGACTCGAGCCCGGCAGTCACCCGGTACAGGTGGCGCGCGGCGTCGCAGTTGCGGTGCGAGTAGATCGCCGAGGCAAACGCCGTCGGGCGGATCCCCGCCTGGCTTGCGAGCATCGCCAACACTGTGCCCTCGGCCTCGACCGGGTCACCGACGACCAGGTACAGGTCGGTCCGGTTGCAGGTCGAGACCGCGACGGCCTCCTGGACGTCGGCGGTGCCGCGCAGGTCGCGCAGGAACTCGCCGGCGCGCTGCTCGGGCAGGGCCAGCCGTTCGCGAACCTCGACCGGCGCGGTCTTGTGCGAGATGCCGATCGCCAGCAGTTCGCTCATCGCACCGGCTCTGCCTCTGGCTGCTGCTCGCCGCGGCGCTGCTCCTCGCGCGCCTGCAGGTCGCGCTGAAGCTCGACCAGATCGCGCTCGTTGCGGCTGAGCCGGGTGGCCATGATCGCCACGTAGATTAGAACGAGCGCCAGGAACACGATGTAGGCGCCGGCCACGTACTTGCCGGCGGAGTGAAGCGGCAGCGCCGGAGCCGCGGCGAGGATCGACGTCATGACGGCGCCGCGCTCCGTCGCGGCGGCCGGACCGCGTCTTCGCCGAGCAGCATCAGCCGCAGCCGGCGCGTCTGGATCCGCGTGTTCTTCGCCGCCAGCTCGTACTTCCACAGGGTCGCGTACAACAGCGCGATCCCGAGCAGCGAGATCGTGAACGTCAGCCGCATCGAGCCCGGGAGGTTGCCACCGGCGAGCGTCAGCACGCGCGGGTGCACAAGTCCTTGTGCCGCGCGGACGGCGATGAAGTTGAGCGGCACAAACGCGCCGGCGACGATCGCAAACACGCTCGCGTAGCGGGCCTGGCGCTCGGGATCCTCGATCGAGAAGCGCAGCGGCTGGTAGGTCGCGAACAGCAGCACCACGATCAGATACGAGACCAGCGTCGGTTCGTTCCACACCCACCAGTGACCCCACGACGCCTTCGCCCAGATCGATCCGGTGATCAGCCCGCCGATCGAGAAGATCAGCGCCATGTGGATCGCCACGTAGGAGCGCATGTCCCACTTGCGGTCCTCGGTGCGCAGGTGCGCGATCGCGAAGACGCCGCCGAGCACGAACCCGCACAGCGACACGATCGCCAGCGGCACGTGGATGTAGAAGATCTTCTGGATGAAGCCCTGGTCGGCGTCCAGCGGCGCGTAGAAGAAGACCAGCGCGAACGCGACGGTGATCGTGGCAGCCGTTGCAAATGCGAGGCCGCGCAAGCCGCGGCCGTACGTAGTCAAAGCGCTCAGTCCTCCAGCAGGAAGTCGAACACCGCATAGGAGAGCAAGGTGAACACCAGATCATAGAGCCCGAGGATTGCCATCCACTTGCCCGGCGGCGACCCCGAGGAGCCCACGGCGAGCAGCGGCCCGGCCGCGCGCGCGGTCGCGATCAGCGCCGGGATCAGCAACGGCAGCCCGATGATCGGGCCGATCAGGTCGCGCGCGCGTGTGTGCACCGCGATCGCCGACACGAGCGTGCCGATCACCGCCAGGCCGAGGTCGGCCAGCGCCAGAACAGCGATCAGCCCGAGCAGCGAGCCGCCCAGTGACGGCCCGAGCAGCAGCAGCGAGAAGGCCGGCACGGCGACCAACTCGAGTACGGCGAGGTAGATGAACAGTGCGGCGGCCTTCGCGACCAGCAGCGAGGTGCGATCGACGGGGGCAAGCAGGAAGGCGTCGAACCCGCCCTGCTCGCGTTCGGCCACGAACAGGCGGTTGATTCCCAGCATCGACGCGAACAGCAGCGTCACTGTCAACACGCCCGCCGCCAGCTGCCCGCTGATCGCGGCACGGTTCAGCCCAAAATGAAAGATCACGAACGTCGTCAGCGAGAACAGCGCCATCGCCGGGACCGTCTCGAACGTCCGCAGCTCGAGCAGGAGGTCCTTGCGCAGGACGGCCGCTGCCGCCTTCATGAGTACAGCTCCCGCAGGGCCCCCTCGCCGAGCTCCGCCGGCGGCCCGACGTAGGCCGCGGCTCCGTCCTTGAGGGCGAGGACGAGGTCGGCCTCGGCGAGCGCCGCCTGCGGGTCGTGGCTGGTGAGAACGCGCGTGCAGCCGCTGGCGCGCCCGATCAGCGGCTCGACCAGCTCGCCCGCCGCCGGGTCGAGGTTTGCCCGCGGCTCGTCGAGCAGCAGCAACGCCGGGCGGTGAAGCACCGCTCGGCACACCGCGAGCCGCTGCACCATGCCCCTGCTCAGCAGCCTCACGGCCTCATCGCCGCGGCGGTGCATCTGCACGGCATCGAGCAGCTCATCGATCCGTTCGGGGTCGACGCCGTGCAGCCGCGCGTGGTAGCGGAGGTTTTCGCGGCCGGTGAGGTCGCTGTACAGCAGCGGCTCGTGGGCGAGCAGCCCCAGCCGGCCGCGGACCGCGAACGCACGCCGCGGCAACGACTCGCCGAGCACCGAGAGCTCGCCGCCGTGCGGCCGCAACAGCGTCGCCAGGATTCTCAGCAGCGTCGACTTGCCGGCGCCGTTGCGGCCGAGCACGGCCAGCGTCGCGCCGGTGCTGACGCGCACCGACACGTCGCGCAGCGCGGTCCGCTCGCCGAAATGGCGGGTGAGGCCGCGCAGCTCAATGGCCGTCTCGTCATCCACGCTCGCACGCGCCGGTTCTCATGGCGGGCGACAGCATAGGGTCCCGCGCACGGCCGGGCTGCCGCGTTAGTGATCCTCGTGATGGCTCCGGCTGCCGCGCTGACGATTCAACGTAGCGACCGCGTGACCCAGCGTGGGGGCGATCACGGGAAAGAGTTCGGCGATCGCCTTCGGATTGCCCGGGAAGTTGATGATCAACGTCCGCCCCGCGATCCCCGACACGCCGCGGGTGAGGATGCCCATCGGCGTGTGCCTGAGCGACTCGGCGCGCATCGCCTCCGCGAACCCGGGGGCGTCGCGGTCGATCACGGCCCTGGTCGCCTCCGGCGTCACGTCGTCGTCGGTGAGGCCGGTGCCGCCCGTCGTGAACACCAGCGAGATCCCAGCCTCGGGTGCGCAGAAGCGCCGCAGCGCCGCCTCGATCGCGTCGCGGTCATCGGAGACGACCTCGCTCGCCACCACCTCGGCACCCGAGGCCGCGCTCAGCTCCGCGAGCGCCAGGCCCGAGGTGTCCTCGGTGCGTCCGGCGGCAACGGAGGTCGAGACGGTCAGGATCGCGGCCTTCATCGGGCTTCCAGGTTGATTGACGCTGCCGCCAGCGGCGCCGGACCTTAGGCGTTCAGACGATTGAACGCAAGTCCGGCCATTGCGCCCATTCACGGAGCCTTACAGATTGCGAATACTCCATGCGTCACAACACATCGAGGACGGATCCTCGGGCCGGTACACCGCTCGCTCCACGTTCGTAGATCAACGATCGGACGTCCCCGGGCGGTACAGCCTGCCGTGAACGACATCACAGTCAGTCTCGAGGGCATTGAAGCCCACAAAAGTAACAAAGGGAAGGGAAGTGCTACGCCTATGCGTAAGCTCCTCATGGCCGCTACGACAACTGTCGTGGCGCTCGCAGCACCAGCCGCAATGGCACAGGCCAAGCCGAAGTGCGTAACCAAGCCGAAGCCACATTCAAAGCAGGTCAAATGCAAGATCGCGCCGACCAAGCCGGCGCCACGAGGTCCTGCCGGCGCTCCGGGGCAGAATGGTGCTCCCGGCGCCAACGGCCACGACGGCGCGAACGGCGCTGCCGGTGCGACTGGCGCTCAGGGCATCCAAGGCCTGACCGGCGCAGCCGGGAAGGATGGGACCAACGGGACCAACGGAACCGATGGCAGTGACGGGTACGCTGGCAAGGACGGGAACGGCCTCATCGCCGGGCCGGTCGACGCCAACGGCTGCCGCACATTCGTGTGGGCGATCCCGAACACCATACGATCCGTTCCAGGTCTGCGACGGCAAGGACGGCAAGGACGGAACCAACGGCAACGACGGTATCAACGGGGCCGACGGTAAGGCTGGCTCCAACGGGGCCAATGGAGTCGACTGGCAAGAGCGCCTACGACCTCGCGGTCGCAGACGGATTCACTGGTTCGTACGGCCAGTGGAAGCAGTCGCTCAAGGGCGACGCCGGCGCTAACGGGCCAACGGTTCCAACGGAACCAATGGCTCCAATGGAGCCAATGGACGTCGACGGCAAGAGCGCCTACGACCTGGCAGTCGCAGACGGCTACCAGGGCTCGTACGGCCAGTGGAAGCAGTCGCTCCAGGGTGCCAAGGGTGACACCGGGGCCAATGGTTCCAACGGCTGGCAAGACGGTTCCAACGGGGCCAATGGAGCAGACGGCAAGAGCGCGTACGAGCTTGCTGTCGCCGATGGGTTCAGCGGTTCCTACGGCGAGTGGAAGCAGTCGCTGAAGGGTGCCAACGGCAAACGGAACGGGAACAACGGCAACGACGGCGCGAACGGCAAGGACGGCGCTAGCGGGAACGGGCAGCCAACGGCAAGCGACGGCGCAAGGCCGGACGGCCAACGGCAAGGACGCGATTCGCGGCTGAGCTGTCGAGAACTGGGTTCCAGGGGTCATTCGGCCAGTGGATGCAGTCGCTCAAGGGTGCGACGAACGGCGGTCAACGGCTCCAACGGCAACGACGGCGCGAACGGCGCAAGGACGGGCGCAACGGCATTCGGCAGTGGTGCCAAGGGGAAGGCGACGGCGGCAACGGCTCAGGACGGTTGCCAACGGCAAGAGCGCCTACGAGCTGGCGGTTGCGGATGGGTTCCAGGGCTCGTACGGCGAGTGGAAGCAGTCGCTGAAGGGTGCCGATGGCTCCAATGGCTCCAATGGCTCCAATGGCGTCAACGGTCACGACGGCTCCAACGGCAAGGACGGCAATCAGGGTGCCAAGGGTGACACCGGGATCAACGGCACCGATGGTGCTCAGGGTCCGCAGGGTCCCCAGGGTCCGCAGGGCAAGGACGCCTTCCAGGTGGCTCAGGCCAACGACCCCACGATCACGTCCTACGGCCAGTGGAAGCAGTCGCTCAAGGGCGACAAGGGCGCTGACGGTAACCAGGGGCCGCAGGGCGCAACGGGTCCGCAGGGTCCGACTCCCTCCGTCACCGTTGTCAACCAGGACACGACCGACCTGTCTTCGACGGTCGATGTCACATGCCCGGCAGACCACCCGATCGCCATCGGCGGCGGCGGCATGACAGACGACGGCACCATCACGGACAACACGCCCGTAATGGACGGCAGCCACCCCGGCAAGGCAAAGGGCTGGCACATCAAGGACACCGGCAAAACGACCGGGCAGGGCCATCACCACAAGGTGTATGCCATCTGCTCAACCGACTCGTAGATCAACAACGGTAATGTAGATCGGGGATCGTCTTCGGGCGATCCTCTTTCTACACCTGCAGCTCACCGCGTGTGAGCCCGTAGATCTTCGCCGGAGCGGTGGGGGCCTTCAACAAGGCGCCGCTCAGAAAAGGTGAAGCAGTGGAGACCCCGGTTTGGGCGCAGACCGGGGTCTCTGCGTGTTGTTCCTCAGACGGCCTCCGGGGGCCCACAGCGTTCAGAGGAGTGAACGCAACTCGGGCCATTGCGCCCATTCACGCAGCGTTGCCTGGGGGCCAATATGGATGCCGTCACAACACATCGAGGACGGAACCTCGGGCCGGCACACCACTCGGTGACGAAGCGCTCGTTCAACGTTCGTAAGTCAACCAGGAGGATTTCTCAGATCAACCAGCTAGGGACGACGCAGGGGTATTGGGCGGCCGCTCCGGCGGCCGCCCTTCCTCCCTTTCCGACCTTCACTCACCTTTTCCAAACCCACCCGTTCAAGTGATCGCAATAGCCAAACCAGCCACAGCAAAGAGAGCCAGCGTTCTCGCTGCGCTGCTTGGTTTGCCGGGGACGGATCGGTGTCCTTCATCGGAGCGGGGATCACGCTCAGCTAATCAAGACCGTGTCAGCGTCGCGGGCCAGTCGTAACCGACTGGCCCACGAGGCGGGTCAGCAGGCGTTTGGACGGCGCCGCTGACCCGAGACACAGATCATCCGGCTGGGGGCTGCGGGTGATCACGGGACAGCGGGCAGTCGGCCGGGGCGGGCCGGCTCGCCCGCTCTCCCTTTCCTACCGCTTCCAGACGCCGGATCGTCCTCCGGACTTCTCCAGCAGGACGACCTCGGAGATCTCGGCGCCGCGCTCGATCCCCTTGACCATGTCGTAGACGGTCAGGGCGGCAACCGAGGCGGCGGTCAGCGCCTCCATCTCGACGCCGGTCGGCCCGGTGGTGCGCGCCTCGGCCACGAGCACGATCTGGCCCTCGTCAGCCTCGATCGAGCCCTCGACGCCGACGAACGACAGCGCCAGCGGGTGACACAGCGGGATCAGCTCAGACGTCCGCTTGGCCGCCTGGATGCCGGCGATCCGGGCGACGCCGATCACATCCCCCTTCGGGGCCTCTCCGGCCGCCACGGCGCGTGCGGTCGAAGCCGAGACCCGGACGATCGCACGCGCGACGGCTCGGCGCTCGGTGTCGGGCTTTGAACCGACATCGACCATGGTCGCCCGGCCGGAGGCGTCCAGGTGCGTCAGCTGCGGCGGCGGCGGTTCGCTCACGCTGCCGGCGCGTGCACGGTCTGCGCGGCCTCGATCCGATCGCGCACGGCCTCGACATCGCCGGCGCGCAACAGCTCGATCGGGTCCGGGTCGCCGTTGACGATCGACTCGAAGAACTCCTTGCGGTCCTGGTATGTCGGCAGCGTCGCCTTGGCCCAGCCCCGGGCGTCGTTGAGCAGCACCGCCAGTTGCGCGTAGGGCTCGCCGAACAGCTCCCCGATCTCGCGCTTCATCCGCTTGGCCAGCGCCGGCGAGGCACCGGCGGTCGAGATCGCGACCGCGAGCGGGCCGGTGCGGACGATCGCAGGCAGGATGAAGTTGCAAAGGGGCGGGACGTCGACGACGTTGACGAGCATCGCCCGGCGCTCGGCGCCCTCGAACACGCGGATGTTGACGTCGGTGTCGTCGGTGGCGGCGATCGCGATCAGGCACCCGTCGAGGTCGCTGTCGGTGTACCCGCGCCGCTCCCAGCGGATCGAGCCCTCGAGCGCGAGCTCGACCAGCTGCCGGATGCGCCTCGGGCGCGACGAGCGTCACGTCGCCGTCGCAGGCCAGCAGCCCCTCGACCTTCTCCAGCCCCACGTCGCCGCCGCCGACGACAAGGCAGCGCCGCCCCTTCAGCCGCAAACAGGCGATGTAGAACGGCGTGTCGAGCATGTCGCGCACGCACGACTGATCGCAGATCCCCTTGCGGAGCTGGCAGACGCATTCCTTGCCGCTGTAGGCCTGGGCCGGCACCGATCCAAGAGTAGCGGGGGCCCCGAGTGCCCGGACGCTAGTGACGGACCGCGTCCCGCGCGAGGCGCGCGCCGAGCTTGATCAACGGCCCGAGCCCGTCCTTCAGCGCCCCGGCACGGATCGACGGGCGGCCGTAGAGGATCGTCGCTGTCTGGCGCAGCGCGTGCCCGAGCGTCTCGTCGTACGGGTGCCACCACGGGTCGCGGAACGTCGAGGGCTCCCATGTGCGCAGCTTGACGTTGACGCACTCGTACAGCCCGAACTTCGAGTGCGTGCGCCCGAGTCCGGACTCCTTGACTCCTCCCCACGAGCACTGGCAGGCGCCGTGGCTGAACATGTGGTCGTTGATCCAGACCATCCCGGACTCGAGCTCGCGCGCGATCCGCTCGCCCTTGCTGCGGTCGGCGGTCCAGACCGACGCGCCGAGGCCGAACTCGCTGTCGTTGGCGAGCGAGACCGCCTCGTCCTCGGAGTCGACGACGACGATCGGCACCACGGGCCCGAAGATCTCTTCGCGCATGATCCGCATCTCGTGGGTGACGCCCGTGAGGACGGTCGGCGCGTAGAACGCGCCCGCCTCGAGCCCGGCCGGTGGGTCGAAGCGGGCCGCCGCAGCGAAGCGTCGCGCCCGAGGCGACCGCGTCGTCGACGAGCTCGGAGACGGTCTCGAACTGCTCGCGCGAGATCATCGGCCCGATCTCGGTGTCCCATTGCAACGGGTCGCCGACACGCAACCGCTTGGCGCCCTGCACCACTCCGTCGATGAACCGCTCGGCGACCTCCCGCGCGACGTACACCCGCTCGATCCCCGAGCAGGTCTGGCCGGCGTTCGCGAAGGAGCCCCACAGCGCGCCGGCGATCGCGTGGTCGAGGTTCGCGTCCGCCAGGACGATCATCGGATCCTTGCCGCCGAGCTCGAGCACCGATCCCTTGAGCCGGCGCGCGCACTCCTCGGCGACACCGCGTCCCGTCTCGACGCTCCCGGTGAAGAACACCTTCGCGACGCCCGAGCGGACCAGCGCCGCGCCGGTTCCCGGCCCGTGCACGACCCGCACGAGCCCCTCCGGCACGCCGGCGCGCTCGAACACCTTGCCGATCCGCTCGCCGATCAGCGGCGTCAGCGAGGCGGGCTTGAGCACGACGCCGTTGCCCGCCATCAGCGCCAGCGCGACCTCGCCGAAGGGAATGCTCCACGGGTAGTTCCAAGGCGAGATGACCCCGATCACCCCGAGCGGCTCGTAGATGAACGCCGAGCTCTTGGTCTTCAGGAACAGCTGAGGCATCGGGATCTTCTCGTCCGCCAGCAGTTCGACGCCCGCGCCGGCGATCCAGTTCAGCGCGTCGATCGTCGGCAGGACCTCCATCGAGAACGCCTCGATACGCGGCTTTCCCTGCTCGCGGGCGATCAGGTCGCGGATCTCATCGCCCTCGTCGATCACAACCTGCGCCGCGCGCTCGAGGTAGCGCGCGCGGTCACGGAGGGTCAGCTGCGCCCAGAACGGCTGGACCTGGGCCACGGCCGCGACGACCGCGTCGACGTCCTCGGGAGCGGTCACGGGGACCGCGCCGACGCAGCTCTCCGGTGGCGGGGTTGAACGACTCCAGCGTGTTGGCGACTGCTGTGGCGGCTTCCATGCCGCTCAGGCTAGCCGTCTGCGCCCCGCCCGCGTCGGATCTGCTCGAGCCGCTCGCGTAGCGCCGCCTCGGCGTCGTCGGGCTCATAGAAGCGCCGGCCGACCGCCTGGTCGGGCATCAGCTCCTGATCGGAGAGATGGCCCGGTCGCCGGTGCGGGTTGTCATAGCCCCCATCGCTGCGCGTCGAGGAGCGAAGCCACGGCGGCGGCAGGTCGGCGCCGTGCTCGGCGATGTGGTCGCGCGCGGCGAAGACCGCGCGCTTGACGGCGTCGGACTTCGGGGCGAGCGCCAGGTAGATCGCCGCCTGGGCGAGCGCGAACTGGCATTCGGGCAGGCCGACGTGCTCGACCGCGTCGGCGGCGGCCGTCGCCAGAACCAGCGCCTGCGGGTCGGCGTTGCCGATGTCCTCGGAGGCGAGCACCACCATCCGTCGCACGATGAAGCGGGGATCCTCGCCCCCCTCGAGCATCACCGCCAGGTAGTACAGCGAGGCGTCGGGATCCGAGCCTCGCGTCGCCTTGATCCATGCGGAGATCGTGTCGAAGTGGCGGTCCCCGCGCGGGTCGTACAGCAGCGCCCGCTGCTGGATCGCGTCCTCGGCGTGCGCCAGCGTCACGGGCTCCGCGGGACCGGCGGCCTCACAGGCGAGCTCGAGGCCGTTCAGCGCGGTCCGCGCGTCCCCGCCCGATCGCGCCGCGAGGAACTCGAGCGCCTCGTCGGCGATCCGGCCCGGAGGGCCGCAGTCGCCGCGCTTCACCGCGCGGTCGAGCAGGACCCGGACGTGCTCGGGCGTCAGCGCCTCGAGCTCGTAGATGCGGGTGCGCGAGATCAGCGCCGAGTTGACCTCGAAGTAAGGGTTCTCGGTGGTCGCGCCGATCAGGGTCACGATCCCGTCCTCGACCGCGGGCAGGAGCGCGTCCTGCTGGGCCTTGTTGAACCGATGGATCTCGTCCAGGAAGAAGATCGTCCGGCGCCCGGTCGAGTCCAGGCGCTGCCGGGCGCGCTCGATCACCGCGCGGACCTCGGCGCGGCCTGCCTGGACCGCGCTCTCCTCCTCGAACGCCGCCCCAGACGCCTCCGCGATGATCCGCGCCAGTGTGGTCTTGCCGCTCCCGGGCGGGCCGTGCAGCAGCATCGAGTGCGGGTGCCCCTCCTCGATTGCGCGCCGGAGCGCTGAGCCCGGGGCCAGCAGCCGCTCCTGGCCGACGAACTCGTCAAGCGTGCGCGGGCGCATCCGCGTCGCGAGCGGCGCGGCCGCCGCGGCCGCGACCGACGGGCCGGCCTGCGCCACCGGCTCGTCTTCGCCGAATAGACGCTCCATGGCGTAAGTATCGGCGGTCACGCGCGCCTTAGATGATGAATCGCAATTCACCGGCACCCCCCGCCTGTGAATTGCGATTCATCGCGCGACGGGAGGGGCTAGCCGGGCGCTCGAGCCCGCGCGCCTAGCTCGTGCGCCCGACGATCGCCAGCGCCGCCTCGTGCAGCGGGCCGTTGGTCGCGATCGCGTCGCCGCCGTCGGCGGTCCGGTTGCCGCGCAAGTCGGTAAAGCGCCCGCCCGCCTCCTCGACGATCACCTGCGGGGCGGCGAGGTCCCACAGCGAGACGATCGGCTCGCAGGTGATCTCGGCGGCGCCCTCGGCGACCAGCATGTAGGACCAGAAGTCGCCGAACCCGCGCGAGCGCCAGCACCGCCCGGCGAGCTCGATCAGTCCGTCGAGCCCACCGGAGCCGTCCCAGTCATCGAGCCCCGGAAAGCAGAGCTGGGCGTCGGACAGCTCGCGTACGGCCGACACGCCCATCCGGCGCGGACTGTCGCTCAGACCGTCGTCGACGAACGCGCCGCGGCCGCGGGCGGCCCACCACCGGCGCGAGATCGCGGGCGCGGACACCACCCCGACGACGATCTCGTCGCCGTCCTGGAGCGCGAGCAGCGTCGCCCACACCGGGATCCCGCGCACGTAGTTCTTGGTGCCGTCGATCGGATCGATGATCCAACGGCGCTCGCTGGACGGGGCGGTGGACACGCCGTACTCCTCGCCGAGAACGGAGTCAGCCGGGCGCTGGGCTGCGAGCTGCTCGCGGACCGCTTGCTCGACCGCGCGGTCGGCCTCGGTCACGGGGCTGAGATCGGGCTTGGTCTCGATCTCGAGGTCCTCCGACAGGAACCGGCCGAGGGTGATCCGGTCCGCGACGTCGGCGAGCGACAGCGCAAGCTCGAGGTCCTCAGCGGGGGCGGGCACGGCGGCGCATGCTAGAGCCGTTAGGCTCACAGCACGATGGTGAGCGTCGATCTGCAGGGGGAAACGACCGACGTCCTACAACGTCTGGTGCAGTTCAACACGGTCAACCCGCCCGGCAACGAGCGGCCCGCGATCGAGTATCTGGCCGCCTACCTGAGCGAAGCCGGGTTTGAGACCGAGCTGCTCGCGGCAGAGCAAGCGCGGCCGAACCTGGTCGCCACGCTGAACGCCAACGGCGGCGGCGGCGACGGGCCGACGCTGCTGTACCTGGGCCACGTCGACACGGTGCTCGCCGACCCGTCGGAATGGCGCCACGACCCGTGGTCGGGGGCGCTCGCCGACGGATACCTATGGGGCCGCGGCGCGATCGACATGAAGTCGCAGGTCGCGGCCGAGGCCGTCGCCGGCGCGGCGCTCGCTCGCGGCGGCTGGCGTCCGGGCAACGGCACGCTGAAGCTCGTGTTCGTCGCCGACGAGGAGACCGGCGGCGACATCGGCGCGCGGTGGCTGACCGAGAACCATCCCGACAAGGTCCGCTGCGACATGCTGCTCAACGAGGGCGGCGGCGAGGTGTTCGAGTACCGCGGCCAGCGGCGCTACGGGGTCTGCTGTGCCGAGAAGGGAATCTTCCGTTTCACGCTCACGGCGACCGGGGCAGCCGGCCACGCCTCGCTGCCGAAGACGGGCGACAACGCGTTGCTCAAGCTGGGACCGGTGCTCGATCGGCTCGCCGGCAATCAGGCCTCCTACCTGATGACCGACGCGCCGGCGGCGCTGCTGCGCGGGCTGGGCGAGGATCCCGACGACCCCGCGGCTGCGGTGAAGCGGCTCGCCGAGGTCCAGCCGGAGCTCGTGACGCTGTTCGAGCCGATGCTCGGCGTGACGCTGACACCGACGATGGTCCATGCGTCGGACAAGATCAACGTGATTCCCTCGCGCGCATCGCTCAAGGTCGACTGCCGGGTCCCTCCCGGCTTTGGCGAAGCGCAGGCGCGCGAGCGGATCGCCGAGGTGCTCGGCGAGCACGCCGACCGCCTTGCGCTCGAGTTCACCGAGACCGTCACCGGCAACGCCTCGCCGCTGCAGACGCCCCTGATGTCGGCGATCGACCGCTGGGTCAGGGCCAACGATCCGGGAGCCGAGACGGTTCCGCTGATCCTCCCCGGGTTCTCCGATTCGCGCTGGTTTCGAGAGGCGTTCCCCGACTGCACCGCGTACGGCTTCTTCCCGACTCGGCACATGAGCATGCTCGAGGCCGGGCCGCTGGTGCACAACGCCGACGAGCGGATCGACGTCCGAGACCTAGGCTTCGCTGCCGGCTTCTACGCTGACATGGCGCGGGAACTGCTGGGCTGACGCGGGCTCCCCTTTGGCGGGCGCCCCGCCGGCGGGCTCCCCATCGACGAGCTCCTCGTCGGCGAGCTCCTCGTCGACGAGCTCCCTGACCGAGCGCGAGGCCAGGGCGCCCGCGAGCAGCGCCAGCCCGATCGCGCTGCCGACCCCGAGCACGAGCGGCGCGCCGAATATCTCGGCCAGCGGCCCGGCGACCAGGTACCCGAGCGGCAGCAGGGCGAGCGAGCCCATCCAGTCCCAGGCGCTGACGCGCGACAGCGCGCTCGGCGGGATGTGGCGAGCGAGCGCCGTCTCCCACCAGATCATCAGCAGCGAGAAGCCAAAGCCGGTCATGAACGAGCACAGCACGACCACCGCCAGCGAGCTGCCGAGCGCGAACAGCCCGGCCATCACCGGCCACGCGAGCACCAGCAGCATCCCGGCGCGCAGCGGCCGCCGCGGCCGCCAGCGCACGCCGGCGACCGCTCCGACCACGGCGCCGACGCCGGCCACGCTCTCGAGCAGACCGAACACGCCGACGCCGCCGTACAGATCGCGCGAGATCACCGGCGCCAGCGCGTACCAAGGTGCGTACACGCACAGCACCGCGCCGGTGAAGACCGAGATCGTGATCCACACCCATGCCCGCGAACGGACCTCGGCCAGCCCGTCGCGAAGCTGCTCGAGCACTGACCCGTCGACCGCTTGCTCGCCGCGGCGGCGGGGATGCACGCGCAGCAGCAGCAGCGCGCTCAGCACGAACGACGCGGCGTCCAAAGCGAACGCCTCGCCGGCGCCGACACCGAGCACAAGCACCGTCCCCAGCGCGGGGCCGAGCAGGAACGCGAGGTTCGAGACGGATTCGGTCAGCGCCCGCGCGTCCTGGATCAACGGCTCGGGGACGGTCTGCGGGATCAGCCCCGTGAAGGCCGGCTGAAAGAACGCCTGCGCGGCACCGAACAGCGCCTCGATCACGACGAGTTGCCAGATCGCGACCGAGCCGCTGAAGATCAGCACCGCGAGCGTTGCGTGCAGCAGCGCCCGGAACAGATCGGTGGTGATCATGATCCGGTGCCGGGGAAGGCGATCGGCCCACACGCCGCCGAGCAGCAGCAGCGCGACCAGCGGCAGCGTCTGCGCGGCGAGCACCAACGCGAGATCGGTCGCGGACCCGGTTCGCTGGGTGATGAACAGCGCCAGTGCGACGACCACAACGCGGTCGCCGATCAGGCTCGCGGCTTGACCGAGGAAGAGATATCTGAAGTTCTGGTGGCGCAGGACGCGCAGGTACTGACTCACGATCACACACTCAAGGGGACGAAACGACGGGATGACTGCACGGCCGCTGCGCTAGCGCGCGGCGGCGGCGAAAGGTGCAGTTACGGTCGAAGTCGAGCGATCATCGCGACCCTGGACGGTACCACGGAGAAGCGAGATGATCCAGGGCTCGGGACCGACCCGGGGGCATGTGTGACGCTTCTCACTGCGCAAGCCAAACACCAAGGGCGGCGCAAGCCGCCCCATAAAAATAGACTCCTCGCATGTCGACCGAGGTCTCGGCACGACTTGATCCGCAGATCTTCCGGCTGCCGGTCGAGCGGATCCGCGACGGGTACTACTCCGACGCCTACTTCGTCTACACCAAGGACCTGCTCGAGGACGAGCATCGCCACCCGCGGGTGACGATGCAGGTGTTCCAGAAGCAGGACTCGGTGCTCGGCGGGATCGACGAGGCGATCGCGATCCTGAAGCTGTGCTCGGGACGCCGCGGGCAGGACTCGTGCTGGATCGAGGGCTGGGGCGAGCTGAGCGTGCACGCGCTGCACGAGGGCGACCGGATCGCGCCGCACGAGACGGTGCTGACGATCGAGGGCGACTACAGCCTGTTCGCGCACCTCGAGACCGTGTACCTGGGGTCGCTCGCCCGGCGTTCGCTGATCATGCGCAACGTCCGCGAGGTGGTCGAGGCGGCCGCGGGCAAGGCGATCTTCTATTTCCCCGCCCGCCACGACCACTGGCTCGTGCAGACCGGAGACGGCTGGAGCGCACATGTGGCCGGGTCGGTCGGCGTGTCGACCGACGCCCAGGCGTCGTGGTGGGGGGGCCTCGGGATCGGCACCGTCCCGCACGGGTTGATCGCCGCGTTCGGCGGCGACACCGTCGCGGCGGCGATCGCATTCGCCAACCGCTATCACCCCCAGATGAACATCACCGTGCTCGTCGACTGGGACAACGACTCGGTCGCCACCGCGCTGAGGGTGGCCGAGGCGCTGGGGCCGCGACTGTGGGGCGTGCGCCTCGACACGTCCGAGCAGCTGGTCGACCGCTCGCTGTGGGAGGAGATGGGCGGCTACACGCCGACCGGCGTCAACCCGCGGCTGGTGGAGAAGGTCCGAGGCGCGCTGGACGCGCGCGGCTTCACCGACGTGCGGATCGTCGCCAGCGGTGGCTTCAACGCCAAGCGGATTCGGGAATTCGAGGCGGCCGGAGTGCCGGTCGACGCCTACGGGGTCGGGTCCTCGCTGATTCGTGGCGAGAACGACTTCACCGCCGACGTGGTGCTGGTCGAGGGCCGGCCTTGCGCGAAGGTCGGCCGCGCCTATTCGCCTAACCCCCGGCTGGAGAAAGTTCAGTGATCGGGGGTCTGTGCCGATGACGTCCGAGGGCAAATGTTCCTAGCCGCCACGACCATCGAGCACGCCGGCGCAACCGCAACACAGGTCATCCACGTGATGAAGGTGGCGGTCGTGCACCTCATCGTTGCCGCGCTGCACCCGATTGTGCCGCACGCCACGGCCACGCCTCTGGCGGTCGGGTCGCTGCCCCCGGTCATCCCCGCTGTTCCTGACCCCGGCTCGTTCCTCGGCTACCCGGACGTGACCTCGTTCCTGCAGGCGTGGCTGCCGATCATCTTCATGGGCCTGCTGGTCGTGTCGGTGTTCATGTTGCTGCGCTTCATGCCGCGGACCAAGCCGGTCGAGATCAAGCCGGAGGCCGCGCCTGCGATCGGCTGGGGCGACATCGCGGGCTGCGAGGAGGCCAAGGACGAGCTGCGCGAGGTGGTCGAGTACCTGCGCGATCCGAAGCGGTTTCGGGATCTGGGCGCGAAGGTGCCCAAGGGGATCCTGTTGCACGGGCCGCCGGGCACCGGCAAGACGCTGCTCGCCAAGGCGGTCGCCCACGAATCCGGATCGAAGTTCTACTCGCAGTCGGCGGCATCGTTCATCGAGATGTTCGCCGGGCTCGGGGCCGCGCGGATCAGGCGCCTGTTCCGGATCGCGCGCAAGAACGCGCCGTCGATCCTGTTCATCGACGAGCTCGACGCGGTCGGCGGCCATCGCGGCATGGACATCAGCGGCGAGCGCGACCAGACGCTCAACCAGCTGCTGGTCGAGATGGACGGCTTCAGCTCGCGCAAGGACGTCGTCGTGATCGCGGCCTCGAACCTGCTGGAGAAGCTCGATCAGGCGCTCTTGCGTCCCGGTCGCTTCGACCGCCAGATCTTCGTCTCGCCCCCCGATGTCGTCGGCCGTGAACGGATCCTGCAGGTCCACTCGCGCAACAAGCCTCTGGACGAGGACGTCGACCTGATGCTGCTCGCCCGCCAGACGTCGGGCCTGACCGGCGCCGACCTGGCCAACATCTGCAACGAGGCCGCGATCTTCGCTGCGCGGCGGGAGGCCTCGGCGGTGGCAATGCACGACTTCGACTCGGCGCTGGAACGCGTCGTCGCGGGGATGCAGTCCAGCCGGGCGCTGAGCGATCACGAAAAGACGGTCGTCGCATTTCACGAGGCCGGGCATGCGCTGTGCGGCGAGCTGCTGCCGTCGGTCGACCCGGTACACCGGATCTCGATCGTCCCGCGCGGGCGGGCGCTGGGCTACACGCTCAACCTGCCCGAAGAGGACCGCTACCTCAAGACGCGCGAGGAGCTGATCGACTTCATGACGATGCTGCTCGGTGGCCGCGCAGCCGAGCAGGTCGTGTTCGGCTCGATCACGACAGGCGCGTCGGACGACCTCAAGCGCGTCGCCGACATCGCCCACGCGATGATCCACGACTATGCGATGGGCACCGGGATCGGGCCGATGCGGGTGCTGTCCGAAGGCAGCTCGGAGGCAACCCGCCGCCTCCACGACGAGGAGATCCGCGAGCTCGCCGACGAGGCGTTCCGCGCCGCGTTGGTGATCATCAACGAGCGCCGGCCGCAGCTCGATCAGCTCGCGGCAACGCTGCTGACCAACGAGGTGCTCGAGCGCCCGGACATCGACCGCGTGATGCACGACGTACCGAAGGCGGCGCCGCCACGGATCGGCCGCGGCGAAATCGGGATCGCAGCCGCGGCGACGATCAAGCAGCCGCCGCCTCCGCCGCACGACTAGCGTGCGCTAGCCCAGACCCTGTCCTCAGTATCCTCCCGGCCCGGATGCTGTCCGTCATCGACCACATCGGCGTCGCCGTCGAGGACATCGACTCGGCGCTGTCGCTTTACCGCGACGCGCTCGGCATGTCGCTTGTTCACCGCGAGACGATCGCCGCGCAGGGCGTCCACGCCGCGCTGCTCGACGTCGGC
The DNA here is from genome assembly GCA_963809685.1 of uncultured Solirubrobacterales bacterium. GTDB lineage: Bacteria > Actinomycetota > Thermoleophilia > Solirubrobacterales > Solirubrobacteraceae > Palsa-465. Next base: position 46,010 of record CAWEKN010000014.1, read on the forward strand.
GACAGCCACGTCGAGCTGTTGCAGCCGATCGGCCCGGCGACCACGGTCGGCAAGTTCCTGTCGCGCCGGGGGCCGGGGATGCACCACATCGCCTACCGCGTCGACGACGTGGAGGCGACGATCCGCTCGCTGTCCGCCGCCGGGCTTCGTTTGATCGATGAGCGGCCCCGCCCGGGGATTCGCGGTTCGCGCGTGGCGTTCTTGCACCCGGCATCGACGGGCGGCGTCCTGACCGAGATCGTCGAGCCCGCCGCGGGGAGTGATTGAGCCAATGGCTGATGAAAAACCACAGAAGATCAGCATCGGATTCCACGGCGGGCAGGTCCTGACCGCCCGCGTTGCCGAAGGCGAGCTGACTCGCCTCAGGGAGGCGCTCGGGACCGCCGGCTGGCATGAGCTCACCGCCGAGGACGGAACCGTCATCCTGGATCTCAACCACGTGGACTACCTGCTCGTCGATCACGAGGAGCACCGGGTCGGGTTCGGAGGCTGACGGCACCGGGTGCTGCACGCCGGGTGCCGCACGCCGGGCGCTGGGCGGCTCGGCGGGGCAACGCGGCGGATCAGCGCGCGGGCGTTGACGGATCAGCTCGCGGGCGTTGACGGATCAGCTCGCGGGCGCAAACGCGATGTGGCCCTCGCCGTGAGCGATCGAGGGGCCGTCTGCGATTTGGCGGACGCTGCATCGGGTGCGGCCGCATCTGATCGCGTCGACCAGCGCCCCACCTTCGGTGCCGACCAGCAGATCGCCGGCGCGCACGCCCACCGCCGCGAGCGCAACGTGGCCGAGCCGCAGCACGACATCATCTCCGGGATGAGCGTTTCCCGGCGAGACGCGGTCGGCCATGAACGCGTCGTGGCCGCCGCCCTCCGGGACGAACCCCGCGCTCTCGACGCCGGTGTCGGGGCCGTGCGGCAGGCCCGACGCCACGACCAGCCGGCTGTGCCCGCCGGGAGTGATCGCGTACACGCCGCCGCCTTGCTCATCGGGGGCGATCAGGTCGCCGGCGAATCGCCCGAACGATCGCGGCGCGACGGCGATCCCGCCCTCGACCCGCGGCGCGTCGTTGGTGATCTCGGTCACCCGGCCGCGGCAGTCGATGGCATCGACGGTCGTCTTGGAACCCGCGATCGTGACAAGCAGCCGATGGCCGAACGCGCCGGTTGTGTCGACCGCGATCCCGTCGATCAGCCCCGAGGCGCTGAGGCGCGCGAACTGCCGCACCGCGCCATTCGATGAGATGCGGACGACTCCGCGCGGCGGGCGCAGGTGCAGTGCGTAGACGGTGTCGGTGCCAAGGCAGCCGCCCGATGCCAGCGCGATGTAGGGCTCCTCGCCGCCCGGGCTGTGGTAGCGCGTCGCGAACTCGGCGGTCTTGCCCGTGGCGGGATTGAGCAGCCGCAAGCGCCCCGCCGCGGCGAGCACCAGCGTGCCGTCGGTGCGTGGCCCGGTCAGGTCCAGGGGCCGCAGGGTGTGCAGAAACGGCGTCCAGCGAGCGAGCCTGGCGGCGGGCTGCGCGGTGATACGGGCTGCGGGCCGCGGGGTGCTACCGCCGGACGCCCCGGTGCCGCACCCGGCGAGGCCCACGGCGACGCCCACAGCGACCGCCGCGGTGGCCGCCGCGATCGCGATCGCGGTTGCAGACACCCGGTCTGGTCGCATCCTCGCCACAGTACTCCCACCTGTTTGACCGCCCGAGGAGCGGACTTCTTCCCCGGCCGGTACGTACAGTCCCTCGCCAGTGCCGATCGTGCAGACCGACAAGCGGGCGCTGATGCTGATGCGCACCCGCGGCCATAACGCGGCCGCCGAGCGGGCGGTCAGTGTCTATTCGCGCCTCGGTGAGCACGGCGCCTGCTGGCTTGCGCTCGGCGGCGGCGGCGCGCTGCTCGCGCGCGACCCCGGGCGCCGGCGAAGATGGCTGCGCGGCGCCGGGATCGTGGCGGCGGCGTATTGCGTGAACCAATCGCTGAAGCTGGTGTTCCGGCGGTCGCGGCCCGAGCTTCCGGGGCTGCCGCCGCTGACTCCGACCGTCTCGCGGATGTCGTTCCCGAGCGCGCACGCGACGACTGCGTTTGCCGCCGCGCGCTGCTACCGCGGGCTGGCCCCGGCGGGGTTTCTGTACGGAGCCGCTGTCGCGTTCGGCCTGAGCCGTCCCTACCTCGGGGTCCACTACCCGACCGATGTGCTCGCCGGCGCGCTGCTCGGGACCGCGGTCGCGGAGGTGTGGTCGTGAAGGTGCGGCCGTGAAGGTCGGGATCGTGGGCATGCCGAACGCGGGCAAGTCCTCGTTGTTCACCGCGTTGACCGGCGTGGCGGCCGAGGCTGCCAACTACCCGTTCACGACGATCGAGCCGAACGTCGCAATCGTGCCCGTGGAAGATCGGCGGCTGGATCAGGTCGCCGAGATCGTGGGCTCGTCGAAGGTCGTGCCCGACACGATCGCGTTTCACGACATCGCCGGCCTGGTCGCCGGGGCACACAAGGGCGAGGGCCTCGGTAACCAGTTTCTGGCCAACATCCGCGAGACCGACGCGATCGTGCACGTCGTGCGCGCCCACGAGGATCCGAACGTGGTCCACCCCGAGGGCCGCGTCGACCCGCTGTCGGACATCGAGACGATCGAGACCGAACTCGTCTACGCCGATCTCGAGCAGGCCGAGCGCCGGCTCGATCGCGTCGCCAAGACCGAGAAGAGCGGCGACCGGCGCGCCGCCGCCGAGGCGGCGTGGCTGCGCGAGCTGATCGCGGCGTTGCAGGCAGGCAAGCCCGCCCGCACGGTGCCGCCGCCGGCCGATGCGCCCGACGCGATGGCGCTGCTGCAGCCGCTGACTGCCAAACCGGTCCTGTTCGTCGCCAACGTCGACGAGGGCAGCGACGAGGTTCCGGCGGCGATCCTCGAGCACGCCCGCGCGCAGGGGGCGGCCGCCGTCGCCGTGTCGGCCCGCCTGGAGTCCGAGCTGTCGGAGCTCGATGACGACGAGGCCACGGCAATGCGCTCGGACCTCGGGCTGAGCGAGTCGAGCCTCGAGCGCGTCGTCCACGGCGCGTTCGCGCTGCTGCACCTGGTTGCGTTCTTCACCGCCGGCGAGGACAAGCCGGCGCAATCCTGGCATCTGCGCCAGGGCCTCTCGGTCTGGCACGCGGCCGGCCAGATCCACTCCGATATCCAGCGCGGGTTCGTCCGCGCGGAGGTGATCTCGTGGCAGGAGCTCGTCGACGCCGGCGGCTACGGACGCGCGCGCGAGCGCGGGACGCTGCGGCTCGAGGGGCGCGACTACGAGGTCGCCGACGGCGACGTGATCACCGTCAAGTTCACACCCTGAGCCGGCTCGGCGCTCAGTGAACGAAGCTGGGCTGCTCGTTGAACAACTGCTTGGCGACCGCGAACGCGGGCTTGGGCGCGCCGTCGTAGGCGATCAGGCCCTTGTGGTGAACGCCGTCGGGAACCGCGCCCGGGGGGAACGTGGCGCCGCCCGTCCACCCGGGCGAGACCGCAAATTCCCTCAGCGTCCAGTAGATCGCGCCGTTCATGAACGGCAGTCGATCGACCACGCCGAGCGTCTGGGTGAGGTAATCGCTCTGGAACTCGTAGGTGCCCTTGACCGTCGGCGGCCCGTCGTAGAACGACTCGGCGCCGAACTCCGAGACGGCGAGCGCGACGTTCGGGTAGCGGGCGTGAGACTGGCGCAGGAACGGGTCGAGCTGGGTGAAGCTCGAGATCGAGTGCCCCGGCGGCCCGGTGTACCAGCCGAAGTAGCTCGAGATCCCGAGCACGTTGAGCTGCGAGTAGATCTTCTGGGCCGGGTAGCCGGTGTAGCAATAGGTGTCGAGCCCGACCGGCGTGACCGGATTGAGCGTGCGCGCGAGCGCGATCGCCTGCTTGAGATACGACAGCGTGCCGGGGGTGCTGTCCGGCGTGGGCGACAACTCGTTGCCGACCGAGTCGATGATCACCGACGGGTGGTTGCGGTCGGCAAGCAGCGTCGATCTGAGCATCGCCAGCGCGTGCGTGCGACCGGCCGGGCGGCGCAGCGCGCCGTCGGCGTGGTCGACCGGCGGCTGGGCCCAGACCATGATCCCGGCCCTGTCGAACGCATCGAGCAGCCGCGGGCTCAGCAGATAGTGCGCGCGCGTGACGTTGGCGCCAACCGACTGCAGCTCGGAGACGATCGTCTGGACGTCGCTGTCGCTCATCGCCGCCCCGGTTCCGTCGATGTCCTCGTGGATCGACGCGCCGTGCAGCCACAGGCGGCGGCCGTTGAGATACAGGATCCCGTGGCGCACCTGAGCGCTGCGCATACCGATGTTGAGCGTGTCGTGCTGCTCGAGCCTGCGACCGATCGAGGTTTGGACGTCGACCTTGTAGAGCTGCGGTTTCTGCGGCGACCACAGCGCCGGATGCCCGTGGATCGGGACGCGGAAGCTGAGCTGGCTCGACGCCCCCGATGCAAGCTTCGGGCCCTGCCGACGCACGCTCCAGGCGGCCCCCGCCGGCGACGTGACGGTGACCACGATCGCCGGCTTCAGCGCCGTCGCGGAGTTGTTGTGGAGCTGTCCCTGCACGAGCACGTCGCCGCAGCGGTACGAGCAACTGAGCTCGGGCATCGCTCCGAGATCCGTCAGCGAAATCCGTCCCGCGGGCTGCAAGGAGACCGGACCCATGATCCCGCCCCAGTTCCACCAATCCTCGGGCAACGAGCCACCCCCGCGTACGTTGTCGACACGAACCACGAGCAGGTTCGGCCGGCCGGGAATCAGCGACGTCGCCGGCAGGCTGAACGAGGCATACGGATCGTGATTGGAGCCGATCTGGTAGCCGTTCAGCCAGACCTGTGCGTTGCGCCGGACGCTCTCGAACACCACCTTCCAAGAGCGCCCAGTCGTGATCTGCGGGCCCTTGAACTGGGTCTCATACCACCCGACGGTCCCGGTATCGGACCCGCTCGAGACCGTCGCGTTGAAGTCGTTCGGGATCGTGACCGGCGCCCACGGCTCGTTCGCGGCCCCGCCGCGTCCCCAGTCCTCGGCGATCCCGAGGTTGTGCGGATCGGCCAGGTAGCGCCAACCGCCGGTCAGCTGGATCGGCGCCGGCGGACGCGGGATCGCCGGCGCCTGCGCCCCGCCCTGGTCACCGGACGCGCCGGCGGGGCGGTGCACTCGATCGGAGATCAGAACGAGGTGGGCGGCGGTGGCGGCGCCGGGCTTAGCTGCCGGCACGGCCGCCGGCTCGGCGGCGGGCGCGGCGGGGCGCGCAGCGGCGGGCGCGGCGGCGCGCGCGGCGGCGGTGGGCTGCCGGTCGAGCCGAGCGACGCGACCGCCCCGGCGAACACCGCCACGGCCAGATATCCGGCCCCGATCAGCAGCAGCGTGCGCGCTCGCACCTTGGAGATCATGATCGAAGCGGCATCCGGGCGTCAGAGGTCGGTGAGCTTGTCGGCTTGCTCGAGCCGTTCGGCGAGGCGGCGCAGCCCGAGGCCGCGGGCGGCCCGCGCGCCGCCGTCGAGATCGGTGGCGCGATCCTGCGGCCGGGCCACGTCGACGGTCCGGAGCGTCGCGATCTCGCGGTAGTCGCGCAGCTGCGAGGCCAGGTCCGTGAGGGCGGCGCGAATCCGCGGCCGCTCCTGTGCGGCGCCGTCGATTGCGGCGTCGAGCGAACCGTGGCGCTGCAGCAGCTCGGCCGCGGTCTTCGGCCCGATTCCGGGCGCGCCGGGCAGACCGTCGGACGGATCCCCGCGCAGCGCGATGAAGTCCGGCACGAGTGCCGGCTCGATCCCGTAGCGGCGCTTGACCTCGCGCGGGTCGAGCTCCTCGAAGCCGCTGATGCCGCCCTTCAGGAACACGACGCTCGTGTGCTCGTCGACGCACTGGTACATGTCGCGATCGCCGGTCACGATCAGCGTCCTGCCGCCGGCGGCGGCCTCGACCGACGCATAAGAGCCGAGCAGGTCATCGGCCTCGACCTTCGGTGAGCTCTCGCAACTCCATCCGAACGCCGCGAACAGCTCTGGCGCGTGCTCGAACTGCCAGGCCAGCGCGTCGGGCACCGGCGGGCGGTCGGCGTGGTAGTTGGGATACAGCTGCACCCGGTATTCCGCGGCCTCGGCCCCGAAGCAGATCACGATCGCGCGCGGATCGCGGTCAGCGGCGATCCGCAGGAGCACGTTGACGGCTCCCAGCAGCGCGTTCACCGGGCGGTCGTCGAGCCCGTGGATCGAGTCCGGGAGCGCGAAGAACGAGCGGTACAGGACGAACGGCGCGTCGACTGCGATCAGCGGTCGGGGCGGCGGCATCGCTTTGGAGACTAGCCGCGGCGCTCGGTTTGGGCTCTGCCCAGCGGGTCGGTGCCGGTCGCGTGGATCGCCAAGACGTTGTCCGAGGTGGTCGAGAAGCCGACGCATAATTGCGGTTTCTCGACCGGGACCGCCGCCCCGCGTGACGCGGACGGGATCCGGTTAGATAGGGCCTGACATGGCCGAGCGCAAAGCGTCGGAGTTGTTCGTGCAATGCCTCGAGGCGGAGGGCGTCCAGTACGTTTTCGGGATTCCCGGCGAGGAGACGCTTCACCTCAACGAGTCTCTCGCCGACTCCTCGATCCAGTTCGTGCCGGTCCGCCACGAACAGGGCGGCGCGTACATGGCTGACGCCTACGGGCGCCTGACCGGCCGGGCCGGTGTCTGTCTGGGAACGCTCGGCCCCGGCGCCACGAACCTCCTCACGGCCGTCGCCGATGCCTTTCTCGATCGCGCTCCGCTGGTGGCGCTGACCGGCCAGTCCGACCTCGAGCGGATGCACAAGGAGTCGCACCAATACATCGACCTACTCCGGATCATGAGGCCGGTCGTCAAGTGGAACGCCCGCGTCTCGAGCCCCGAGATCGTCCCCGAGGTGGTCCGCAAGGCGTTCAAGCTCGCTGAGTCCGAGAAGCCGGGCGCGACCCACCTCGAGCTGCCCGAGGATGTGATGGAGCGTCCCGTCGACGCCTCGCCGCTCCCGAGGCGCGCGCCCGTGCAGCCGGAGCCCGGGATCCGCGAGTTGCAGCGGGCCGCGGAGCTGATCGACGCCGCCGAGAACCCGATCGCGCTGGCCGGCAACGGAGCGATCCGAGCTCGCGCGAGCCGGGCGCTGAGGGCTTTCGCGCACACAACCGGGATCCCGGTGGCGGAGACGTTCATGGCCAAGGGCCTGCTCGACTACGAGGATCAGCATGCGCTCGGCACCGTCGGCCTGCAGGCGCGGGACTACGCGATGGCCGGTTTCGATGATGCCGACGTCGTCGTCGCGATCGGCTACGACCTCGTCGAGCACTCGCCCGAGCACTGGAACCCGCGCGGCGACAAGCGGATCATCGTGATCGACTCGGTCGCGGCCGAGATCGACGAGTTCTTCGTGCCGGAGGTCGAGCTGATCGGCGACATCGCCCACGTGCTCGCACGGCTTGCGGGCGGCTGCAAGCGGACCACCGTCCCGAGCGAATCGAGCGGGCTGCGCGCGGTCACCCTGCGCGCGCTCAACGAGGCACGGAACGACGACCATTTCCCGATGCGCCCTCCGCGCGTGCTGTGGGATATCCGCGCGGCGCTCGGGCCAAGCGACCTGCTGATCTCCGACGTCGGCCTGCACAAGCTGTGGATCGGCCGGATGTTCCCGGCGCACGAGCCGGGAACGGTCCTGATCGCCAACGGGCTGGCGGGCATGGGCTTCGCGCTGCCCACCGCGATCGCCGCCAAGCTGGTCCATCCCGACCGCAACGTCGTCGCCGTCAGCGGCGATGGCGGCTTCCTGATGAACTGCCAGGAGCTCGAGACTGCCGTGCGGCTGCGCACTCCGATCGTCAACGTGATCTGGGAGAACGGCGAGTTCGGCTCGATCAAGTGGAAGCAGGACAAGCAGTTCGGGCGCCACTTCGACATCTCCTTCGGCAATCCGGACTTCGTCAAGCTGGCCGACTCGTTCGGGATGCCGGCCTGGCGCTGCGGCTCGGCCGATGACTTCGCGCGGCTGCTCGCCGGCGCGCTCGCGCAGGATATGCCGTCGCTGATCGTGGTCCCGATCGACTACTCGATCGATGTGGCCAAGGGGGTCATCGGCCTCGGCGCGGAGACCGTCGCGACGTAGCCCGAGGTGGTCGAGAAACGGACGCATATTGTCCGTTTCTCGACCAGCGCCGGCCTCAGGGGCCAGGAGGGGGAGAGCCGAGGTTGCGTAGTCGCGCCAGCAAGCGCTGCAGCTCTGCGCGATCCCCTGCCGCGACCGCGCGGCGTGCAGATTCCGCGGTCTCCTCGGCCTCGCGCAACTTGTCGTTGCTGCGCTGGACCTCGTCACGATTGCCCGCCGCGGTCGCCGCCTCGAGGCCGGACGTGATTGCCCGCCGCGCGGCTTGAAAGCAATGGCCGATCGCGTTGGAGTCCTCGTGTTGCTTGGCCCGCTTCCGGGCCGCGGCGCGTTCCTGGGCATGCGACAGCGGCGCGGCGGCCACGGCCGGCCGCAGCGGGGGTCACGGGCGTCACGGGCGTCACGGGCGTCACGGGGCCGGATACGGGAGACCGTGAGTCACCCGGGCCCACCGGCCAGCCCACCGGCCAGCCCGCCGGCCGTCAACCAGCTCGGCAGCGCCGGAACCGCGTCCGCGTGCTCGTGTCCGATGTGGAAGTGGCCGCTTTCCACAGGCGGGTCGGGCGGCCCGAGCGCCGGAAGGTCCGCGATCACCTCCGCCGCCTGTTCGCGGGTCCGCGACTCGTACAAGCGACCGACGCGCTGATCGAGCTCGTCGACCGTCAACCGGCCTTCGGCCATGTGCTGACTCAGCACAGCCGAGATCTGGTCCCGATCGGCATCGCTGATCAGCCACTCGCCCGGTTCCGGGCTCCATCGGTCCTGGCCGCCCGTCTGCATGCTCGTGGCCTAGTGTCCCGATTCATAAATTGGATGGCAGTCGAGCGGCCCCTGGCGGCGCTGCGCGTCGTCCTCGTCGCCTCGCGTAGCTCCGCTACGCGTCGGCTCCTGCGTCCTCGCGCAGCATCCCCCAGTGACCACTCTTGGTGCCACCGAATTTCCGAATCGCGACACTACGTGTTCCCGCGTGCCATCTCCCGCAGATCCATGGCCTTGTCGTAGGTCTCCTCGTCAACGCCCATCTCGTAGGCCACCTCGCGCAGCATTCGACCCGACGCCGCCGCCTCTTTGACGATCTCAGCGCCCTTGTCATAGCCGATGTAGGGGTTCAGCGCGGTGGCCGCCGCCAGCGTCGACTCGGCCGAGCGGTGGCAGCCCTCCTCGTTGGCCTTGATCCCGGACACGCACTTCTCGGTGAAGATCCGCGAGGTGTTTGCCAGCAGCTGGATCGACTGGAGCAGGTTGCGGGCGATCAGCGGCACGCGGACGTTGAGCTCGAAGTTGCCCTGGGAGCCGGCGATCGTGATCGTCGTGTCGTTGCCGATCACCTGAGCGCTGACCTGGATCACGACCTCGGGGATCACCGGATTGACCTTGCCCGGCATGATCGAGCTGCCCTTCTGCAACTCGGGCAGGAAGATCTCCCCGAGCCCGGCGCGCGGCCCGGAGCCCATCCACGCGAGGTCGTTTGCGATCTTCGTCAGCGACACGGCCAGCACCTTCAGCGCGCCGGACAGCTCGACCAGCGCGTCGCGGTTGCCCTGCGCTTCGAACGGGTCCTCGGGCGCGCGAACCTCGACGCCGCTGGCCTCGGTCAGATGTGCCCGCACCTTGATGGCGAATTCCTTGTGGGTGTTGAGGCCGGTCCCGGTGGCGGTGCCGCCGAGCGGGATCTGAGCGACCTGCGGCAGCGCATTGCCAACGCGCAGCGCCCCAAGGCGGACCTGTGCCGCGTAGCCGCCGAACTCCTGGCCGAGTGTGACCGGGACGGCGTCCATCAGGTGCGTCCGACCCGCTTTGACGATGTCGTGAAACTCGCTCGCCTTCGCGCTGAGCGCCGCCTCGAGTGCCTCGAGCGCGGGCAGCAGGTCGTTGCTCGCGGTATCGAGCGCGGCGAGGTGGACAGCCGACGGGAACACGTCGTTGGACGACTGGCCGAGGTTGACGTGGTCGTTGGGGTGGACGCCGTCGCCGGCCAGCGTCGCGATCACCTCGTTGGCGTTCATGTTCGACGAGGTCCCGGAGCCGGTCTGGAACACGTCGATCGGGAACTGATCGTCGTAGTCGCCGTTCGCGACACGGTCCGCGGCCGCCGCGATCCGGTCGGCGACGTCACGGTCGAGCAGACCGAGCTCGGAGTTGACGCGCGCCGCCGCCGCCTTGATCCGCCCGAGCCAGTGAATGACCTTGACCGGAACGGTCTCTCCGGAGACGGGGAAGTTTGCGACCGCCTTGGTCGTTTCCCCGCCCCACAACTGTTGCTTCTCCTGGACACCCATGACGGCCCTTTCTCGTTTCAAGAAACTTCGTTGGACAACAACGCTACCCCCACGGTCCCGCAAGCGCCGTCAGCCGCAGAACGCGATCAGCTCCCGGGCGACCCCGACCGGATCGTCATAGGCCATCAGGAAGCCGGTCCCCGGCAGCGTCCGCAGCTGCCCGTCGGACAGCAGGTCAAGCGCCTCCTGCGCGCCGAGCAAAGGGTTTGCCGGATCGTCCTCGGCCCACAGCAGTAGGACCGGCAGCCGGATCGTCCGATAGGCGTCGAGCAGGTCGCGCTGCGGCTCCACCGGCCAGCGATTGACGAACTTCGCCCACGAGCGCGCTCGGTTGCCGTTGCCGGCGACGTCGGCGAACGCGTGGCGCATCAGGTCCCGCGCCGCCGGGTTGCGTTGCACCGACAGGCGCTCGCCGACGGTGGGCCGAAACACCAGCGTCGCGCCCCGGGACATCAGCCGGTCGAGGCCCGGCAGTGCCGCCACCCGGCAGGCGGCGCGCCACGCCGCCCGTTTGCCGGCGAACTCCTCGCGACGGTGCAGCCGGTTGGGCATCAGCACCAGACGGGCGGGCTCGATCCTGCCGGTCGTGACCGCGCGCAGCGCCAGCTCCGCGCCGATGTCGTGCCCGGCCAGCAACGGGCGCGGCCCCGCCACCTCACGGCAGAACCCCGCGATCACGTCGGCGAACCAGTCCGGCGTGTATGGGTGGCGCGGACGGTCCTCGGAGTCGCCGTGAAGCGGAAGGTCCGGCAGCACCACACGGAAGCGCGCCGACAGCGCCCCGACCACCGGTTCCCACTCGCGATGTGAGAGTCCGAGCGAGTGCAGCAACGTGAGCGCCGGACCGGTTCCGGTCTCGCGGTACGCGATCCGGGCGCCGTCCTGGTGGTGATAGAGACGGAGTCGCATCCCGGCTCATCCTCCCATCCACGAGAGGATTCAGCATGTTCCCGGACCAAGGTTGTGCAAAAGCTGTTCGACTCTAGTGAACCCTCCACAAAGGCGGCTGAAATGCTTTGCATGGAGCCAATTAGACAGAGTCCGCTCGGACTTTCGACCTCGCAGGCGGCGAAGGCGCTGGGCGTCTCGCTCGGCACGATCCGCCGCTGGTCGGACATGGGCTATCTCGAGTCGTACCGTACGCCGGGAGGGCAGCGGCGATTCAGCCGTGAGCAGATCGAGCATTTCATCGATTCGCTTCAGCGGGGTGCTCGCCCGACTCGGGACGTCCGAGAGTCGGCCGCTCGCGATCAGCGCATCGCCAGCTAGCCCCACGAGCCAACCCTAGAATCACAGCCAGCCGCGTGGCGGCGTCCAGTTCCCGACGTGCGAGATCACGCCGACGAACGATCGCCAGCGGACGGGCGAACAGCCGGGTGCACCGGTTTCCCACGTCAACGTCACGATGCCATCGAGCGTCGATGGCTCGGTGCTCTGGATGATGTGCCAGACGAGCGTCCGGTCCCGGATTCCAGACACCGATAGGCGCGGCGGGGGTTGCACGGTCCCGGCCGTAACATGACGGCGCTGGTCGCCCTCGACGTAGACCTGCTCGGTTGCGGCAACCCGGCCTCCCAGGCTGGCGGTGATGAGCCCGGCGCCGTCGCAGCGATAGGCGAGCCTCCCGAGGCTTGCCAGCGGGACCGCGCCGCGCGGACCCGTTGCGCCCGAGCGCACAGCCCTGCTGGTGTAGTGCGGCGAGGACGCGCTGGAGGTCGAAGCCGATGACGCCGACGTCGATGCCGAGGTAGTGGTCGTGGTCGCCGAAGTCGTCGCCGCCGAGCCGGAGCTGCGCGAGCTTCCCCCGCACCCGGCGAGCACCAGCGCGACCGCGCACGCCGTCGCAATCATCGCCGTCGCGCGGCGACCGGCGCTGGCTTGCATCATCGATCGGGCATACGGCTCGGGCGACGCGATCGGTCCAGGTCCGCGTCCGGGACTACCCCGCCCCGGCCTCTTTGATCCGGCGCTCCATGTCGAGCTCGGTGTCGAAGTCGGCGGCGTCGGCGTGGCGGTACTCGACGCCCTCGCCGCTGAGCAGCTGCGCCAGCACCTCGACGTAGCGCCCGTCCAGCTGCGAGTCCGCGACGCGCCGCAACTCGCGCAACGCCTCGAACGAGCTCATCCGCGTGCGGTAGGTGTCGCTCGCGGTCAGCGTGTCGTACACCTCGGCGACCGAGATGATCTTCGCGATCTCGGGGATCTCGTCGCCGGCCAGGCCGCTCGGGTAGCCGCGCCCGTCGACCCGCTCGTGATGGGTCAGCACGATCTCCGCCACCGGGCCGTACATGCCGAGGTCCTTCAGCATGTCGGCACCGAGCTCGGGATGGCGCTGGATCGCGACCCAGTCCTCCTCGGTCAGCGTGCGCCCGCGCTCGGCGACCCGATCCGACAGCGCGAAGTGCCCGATGTCGTGCAGCAGGCCGGCGGTGTGAGCCAGCTCGCATTCCTGCTCGCCCATCCCGACGTCGCGCGCCATGTCCCGCGCGAACCGCGCGACCGCGGCGGCGTGCCGGGCCGCCCGCTGGTCGCGGATGTCGAGCGAGCGCATCAGTCCGGCCAGCACACCCCAAGAGAGCGACACGTACTGCTCGGCCCGCCGGCGCGACTGTTCGAGCAGGTGCGCCATGTAGGAGAACGCGAACAGCGCCGTCAGCGCGAACGCGATCCCGCCGACGCCGACCTTCAAATAGATGCTCGCGCCGGCGACGGCCAAGACGATGTTGATCCCCAGGCTCGGTACGTACTCCCAGAACACGGCCCAGCTGATCGAGCCCTGGCCTCTGAACAGCCGCTGGTAGTAGGACACGATCGCGAAGTTGAGCGTCAGGATCACCACTCCACCCGCCGCGATCATCAAATAGAAGCCGAGCGTCCCACTCACGTGCGGCGTCACCGCCCGCACCATGAAGGCCGCCAGCATGGCCGGTGCGCCACTGCCCAGCAGGTTGAACGCCACCGCGTAGCGGCGGCGTCCTGAGCCGACGCGCGGACGCGAACTCGGACAGCATCGCGCACGCGAAAGCCGATGAGGGGCCGAGGAGCCCGGCCGCCAGCAGTAACACAACGAAGGCCGCCGACACTGACGAGCGCCCCTCCGTGGGGAACACAGCGATGCCGCCGACAATGGCGGCTACCGCAATGACGAGGCTGAGTGTGTTGTTCCCGGCGCGATCTACCGGAATCGCAGCGATCGCGACCCCGGCGCACACGGCGAGTCCGAGGACGAGGACCCAGGTGGCAGGGTGGCGCGCGAGAACTCGGCGATCGGGGGCAACCGCCTGAGAGCCAACCATGGCTGGACACTATCCCTTCTTGCAGCGATATCCAGCTACTTACCTTGCAATCAGCCGCCGCGGAAGACCATCGAGACCCTCCCTGTCGCAGACTCGCAACTCCCTGCGTGCAGAATGACCAGAAATGGCCAAAGACGAGCAGCTTTTGCGTAAGATGCTACCCGAAACCTGTGCAATTTTTCCACAGGGGCACGAGATAAGCAACGTTTAGCCCGACCTTTCCTGTGCATGCGCTACCTGAAGACGAGCGAAGCAGCTGCGTTGCTCAACGTCAGCCCGAACACGCTGCGTGCCTGGGAGCGGCGCTTCGGCTTCCCCAAGCCGCAACGCTCCCCCGGTAAGCATCGCCTTTTCACGCACGGCGAAGTCGCCGCGCTTCGAGACGCCCTGCAGGAAGGGCTCTCGATCTCCTCCGCAGTGTCCCGCGCGCGTGAAGGGCTGGCGGCCGACAGCAACTCGCTCGTAGGCGCGCTCGTCTCCTACGAGCGGGAGCGGGCGGATGTGGCAATCGAGGCCGCGCTCGCATTGCGCTCGGTGGAGCGCTCGGTCGAGGAGGTCCTGCTGCCGACGCTCGATGAGATCGCCCGCCGCTACGGCACCGAATCTGCCGCGTGGGCGTTCGCCGCGCACTGGGGAGCCGATTGGCTACGGCGGGCGCAGCGACTGGCGCCGCCGCCGGTGCGGCCGGTGTCGATCGTGATCGGCGACGCGTCGCGCGACGAGCTCGACCCGGACGCCCCGTACATCCGGGCGCTCGAGCTGTTCTGCGTCCGCGCCGGCGTGAAGGTCTTGAGTCTGTCCGCCCGGGGCGTGGCTGGAATCGGCGATGCAGTCGCCGTGCACCGTCCCAACCTCGTCGTGCTCGCAGGAGGGCATCTGGCGGACGACACGGTCGCGCGATGGGCCTACGCGGTCAGGCTGGCGGCAGGCGCGATGCCGGTGGCCGTCTATCGCCGCGGAGACCAAAGGGTGCGAATGCGTACGACCGGCACGAGCGTCCTGCCCGCCGGGGCGGGCGCCGCGCAGCGGCGTCTGCTCGAGCTGGTCGAGACTGAGCACGGTGCAATCCCGGTTCCGGCCGACCCGTCGACGCGTCAGACCGACGCGGGCGATGGCGGCCGTAGAAGCGTGAGCGCGTAACCGCAGCACGGCGCGCTCGCCTTAGAGCAGGAAGCGAACGGAAACGGATTGTGGATATGAAGGCGCGAAGACTCGCCCTCGCCGTTGTACCGAACACCACCGCGGAAGCCCGGCCCGCCGTCTCGTTCTGCAGCCACTGCGGCGAGCGGCCCGCGATCGCCCGCCCGGACTCTCGCGTCTGCGAGAGCTGCGGGCTCGGCCTGCTGCTGCAGTCACCGACCGAGGCCGCGCCGCAACCCGGCGACGCGTTTCTCGTACTCGACGCGACGCTGTCGGTCTGCGCCGTGTCGGCCGCGGCCGAGCGGCTGCTGCTCACCGACGAGACCGAGGCGGTCAACCGCCACGTCACCGAACTGCTGGTCCCCGCGGACGCCGAGGCGCAGAGCTCGAGCAACCTCGCGGTCGCGATCACCTGGGCCGCGCGCGGCGACGGCCAGACGCACCGCGCGGTCGTGCGCCCCGCCAACACGTTCGGCGTCCGGATCTCGGTCCGGATCACCAGCTGCGGGCCGCCGACGGCCGCGCTGCTCGTGTTCGACTGACCGACCCGCCGCGGCCCCCACCGCCCTCTTCCGCGCGCTCCCGCCAGCCGAAGAATGGCGATTCACAACGGGGGCCTCGTGGTGAATCGCCATTCATTCCCCGCGGGGCTCGGTCCCGCCGGCGCCCCCGCTGCGCCCCCCGCCGGCGCCCCCGCGCCGGGCGCCGGCTGCCCCCGTCGCGCACGGCGCCGCGAGTCCTGCAGCGTGCACGGACGCGCCCAAAGTGCAGGCGCGGTTGCGCGCCTTGCATCCGGCCGCGCCGACCTCGATAACTACACAAATGAGCGGAATCCGGACGAATGCTGCCGCTGTGATGCTCGGCGTCAGCCCCAACACGCTGCGCAGCTGGGAGCGGCGCTACGGCTTCCCCAGCCCCGAGCGTTCGCCGGGCGGGCACCGGCAGTACTCGCTGGTCGAGATCGAAGCGCTGCGGCTGACGCTGGCCGAGACCCACAATGTCTCCTCGGCGATCTCGCTCGCCCGCGAGCGCGGCGAGGGGCCGTCCTCCTCGACCCGCGTGGCGGCCGCGTACTCCGCGTTTGACGAGGACATGGCCAATCGGATGCTCGAGGAGAGCCTCAGCCTGCGGTCGTTCGAGCGCACGATCGAAGAGGTGCTGCTGGTGGCGGTCGCCAGCCACAGCGACGAGGCGCGCCCGACCGCCGAGTATGAGTTCGCCTGGCGCCACGCGACCGGGTGGCTGTCGGCGCTCAAGCGCCTGTCTCCCCCGGCCGGACGCCCCGAGGGCGTACTGATCTTCGACGCCTCGGTCCCCTGCGACCTCGACGGCCTGCACGCCCAGGCGCTCGACCTGGTGCTCCGCCGCGCCGGCCTGCGGACACTGTGCCTATCGCCGGCGATCGAGCCCTCCAGGCTCGGGCGGGCGCTGCGGGCGCTTGACCCCCGCGCGGTGGTGCTCACGGGCCGGCGGGTCACGCTCGATTCGATCGGCCGCCTGGTCTACGCGGTCCGCGGGGTCGTCCAGCACGCGATCGTGTTCGACTACCGCAACGCGGTTCCGGACACCGGGGCCAGCACCGTCTGCCGACTCGGTGACGCGCCGGTCGGCGCCCGCGACCGGCTGCTGGAGCGGCTCGATGCAGCCGCGGCGCACGCAGCCGCCGCGCGGGAAGGCGCGCGCGAGCGCCCCCGGGCAGTACAGATGCGCTGACGATCGCCGCCCTCGGGCCGCAGCACTGCCCGGCTCCTACAATCGACCGCCCATGGCCCCGCCCCACCGTCCGGTCGATCCACGCGTGTCGTTCCCCGAGCTCGAGGAGCGAGTGCTGGCGCGCTGGCGCGAGCGCGACGTGTTCCACGAGTCGATCCGCCGACGCGAGGGCGCACCCCAGTGGGGCTTCTACGAGGGCCCGCCCACGGCCAACGGCCCGCCTGGCTCTCACCACGTGCTCGCGCGCGTGTTCAAGGACATCTTTCCCCGCTACAAGACGATGTGCGGCTATTACGTCGAGCGCAAGGGCGGCTGGGACTGCCACGGGCTCCCCGTCGAGCTGGCGGTCGAGGCCGAGCTCGGGTTCACCCAGAAGGCGGACATCGAGCGCTACGGGATCGCCGAGTTCAACGCGCGCTGCCGCGAAAGCGTGCTCAGCCACGTCGAGGACTGGAACCGGCTGACCGAGCGGATCGGGTTCTGGATCGATCTCGACGACGCCTACCGGACGCTCGACAGCGACTACGTCGAATCGGTCTGGTGGGCGCTGAAGACGATCCACGGCAAGGGCCTGTTGTACGAGAAGCTGAAGGTCGTCCCGTACTGCCCGCGTGACGAGGTCACGCTGTCAAGCCACGAGCTCGGCCAGCCCGACGTCTACCGCGACGTTCACGACCCCTCGGTGTATGTCCGGCTCCCGGTGACCGCGGCCCACGGCGCCGCGCACGAGGGCGACGAGCTGCTGGTGTGGACGACGACGCCGTGGACGCTCGTGTCCAACGCCGCGGTCGCGGTCGACCCGGAGCTGACCTACGTCCGGGCCCGGACCGGCAGCGAGGACACGTTCATCGTCGCCGAGGCGCTGCTCGAGCGGGTACTGGGCGAAGACGCGGTCGTGCTGGCCCGCTTCCCGGGCAAGCAACTGGAGGGCGTCCGCTACGTCCCGCCGTTTGACTTCATCCCGGGCAGCGAGTACGGGCCCAGGGGCCACAGCGTCCTGATCGGCGACTTCGTCACTGCGAACGACGGCACCGGTCTGGTCCACACAGCGATTGCGTTCGGCGAGGACGACTTCCGACTCGGCGAGCAGTACGGCCTCAACGTGATCAACCCGGTCAGGCTCGACGGGACGTATGACGAGCGGATCGGGCCGTACGCGGGTCGCTGGGTCAAGGCCGCCGACCCCGACCTGATCGAGGACCTCAGAGACCGCGGCCGACTGCTGCGGGCCGAGTCCTACGAGCACGCGTACCCGCATTGCTGGCGCTGCGGCACGCCGCTGATCTACTACGCGAAGCCGTCCTGGTACATCGCGACCAGCCAGATCAAGGACCGGCTGCTGGCAGCCAACGAGCTGGTCAACTGGCATCCCGAGCACGTCAAGCACGGGCGATTTGGCAAGTGGCTGGAGGGCAACGTCGACTGGGCCCTGTCGCGCGAGCGCTACTGGGGCACGCCGCTGCCGGTGTGGCGCTGCGAGAACGACCACATCCACGCGATCGGCTCGCTGAAGGAGCTGCAAGAGCTGTCCGGCACGCTCCTGACCGACCCCCATCGGCCGTTCGTCGACGAGGTCACGTTCCCGTGCCCCGACTGCGGCGCCACGATGACCCGCGTGCCCGAGGTGATCGACGTGTGGTTTGACTCGGGGTCGATGCCGTTCGCGCAGTTCCACGCGCCGCACGAGAACCTGGACCACTTCGAGCAGCGCTTCCCGGCCGACTTCATCTGCGAGGCGCTGGACCAGACGCGCGGGTGGTTCTACTCGCTGCTGGCGGTCGCGACGCTGCTGTTCGACACCTCGAGCTACCGCAACGTCGTCTGCCTCGGCCTGATCCTCGACGAGGACGGGCGCAAGATGTCCAAGTCGCTGGGCAACGTGGTCGCGCCGTGGGACGTGATCGACACCTACGGCGCCGACGCGTTTCGCTGGTACTTCTTCACGTCCAAGTACCCGTGGGACGGCTACCGCTTCAGCCTCGAGACGATCGGCAACGCGATCAAGGACTTCATGCTGCAGCTCTGGAACACGTACAGCTTCTACGTGCTCTACGCCAACGCGAGCGGGAAGGACCTCGCGACCGTGGACGTGGACTTCGGCGACCGCAACGAGCTCGACCACTGGGCGATCAGCCGGCTGCACGCGACCGTGCGGACCGTGCGCGAGCGGATGGACGAGTTCGACGCAACCGGCGCCGGGCGCGAGATCGCGGCGTTCGTCGATGACCTCTCGAATTGGTACGTGCGCCGTTCGCGCCGGCGCTTCTGGGAGGGCGACAGCGCCGCGCTGCACACCCTGAGGACATGCCTGATCACGGTCTCGCAGCTGCTGGCGCCGTTCACGCCGTTCCTCGCCGACGAGATCTACGACAACCTCGACGGCTCGCAGCCGAGCGTCCACCTCACCGACTTCCCGGCGCCGGGCGAGCGCGATCAGCGCCTGGATCAGATGATGGCGGTCGCCCGCGACACGGTCCGCCTCGGCCTCGCCGCCCGCAGCCAGGCAACGATCAGGCTGCGCCAGCCGCTGCGCGCCGCGGTGGTCGTCGCTACGGGGTTTGAGCGCGAGGCGATCGAGCATCTGTCCGAAATCGTCCGCGACGAGCTCAACGTGCACGAGCTTCGGTTCGTGTCCGAGGCCGACGAGCTCGGCGAGGTCGAGATCAAGCCCAACTACCGCTCGCTGGGCCCGCGGTTCGGCAAGCAGATGCCGATGGTCGCCGCCGCCGTCGCGGGGCTCGATTCCGCGCATGTCGCCACTGCCCTGCGCGACGGCCGGACCGTCGCGATCAGCCTCGGCGGCCAGGACCACGAGCTGACGGGCGATGACCTGCTGGTCACGATGAAGCCGCTGGAGGGCTACCAGGTCGAGCGCGAGGGTTCACACGCGGTCGCGCTCGAGCTCGAGATCGACGACAGCTTGCGTGACGAGGGCTACGCGCGCGCCATCGTCCGCGCGGTGCAGAACGCCCGTCAGCAGGCGGGGTTCGAGATCACCGATCGGATCTCGCTGACGCTCGACGGCGACGAGCTGCTGCTCGGCGCCGCCCGCACGCACGAGCGCTACATCGCCGGCGAGACGCTCGCGGTGCGGGTCAGCTACGAGTTTTTGGACGGCGCCGAGCCTGTCAGCATCGACGGCCGTCCGCTGAAGGTGGGCGTGGCTATCGCCTAGGCGAGAGCCGGCTCGAGCTCAGCCTCGAGCTTGCGCTTCGGGTAGGCGCCGATCACTGTCTTCGCCGGCTGTCCGTGGCGGAACAGGATCAGCGTCGGGATCGACATCACGTTGTAGGTGATCGCGGTGTTCTGGTTCTCGTCGGTGTTGAGCTTGACGACCTTGAGCTGGCCCTCGCGCTCCTGGGCGATCTCCTCGACGACCGGCGCGACCATCCGACACGGACCGCACCACGGCGCCCAGAAATCCACAAGCACGGGGACATCGGACTCGATGACCTCGGCCTGGAAGTTGTTGTCGGTTACTTCGGCGACGATGCCGGCCATTGGGACTCCTCGTTCGGGTTGCTTCAAAAAGTATAGCGGGCCGTGCGGCGTTGCCGCACGGCATCCGTGGGGCCAGCCGGGCCCATCCGGTCGCGCGTCGCGGGGCCGGGGCACACGCGGCCCACTAGCCTACCTTCCACGATGGCGGAGCCGACGAACAGCGAGATTGCAGCAGCGCTCGACGAGCTCGGCGACCTGTATGAGCTCGACGGCGCGGTCATCCACCGGATCGTCGCCTACCGCAACGCCGCCAAGGCCGTCCGCGAGGCGCCGGTGTCGATCCTCGGGCTCGCCCGGCAGGGCCGCGCGACCGAGCTGGCGGGGATCGGCGCGATCATCCAGGAGAAGGTGCTCGCGCTCGCCGACGAGGGCGAGATTCCGGCGCTCGTCAAGTTGCGCGCGAAGTTCCCGCCCGGGCTGGTCGAAATGACCCGGCTTCCCGGCCTCGGCCCCAAGCGCGCGCGCAGGTTGTACGAAGAGCTCGGGGTCGACTCGCTCGACGCGCTCCGCACCGCCGCGCAGGAGCAGCGGATCCGCAAGCTGAAGGGCTTCGGGCCAAAGGCCGAGGAGAGCCTCCTCGCCGCGCTCGACGCCGCCGGCGCAGGCGAGCCGCGGACCCGGATCGTGCTCGATCGCGCGCTTGCGGTCGGCGAACAATTGGTCGCCGCGCTGCGCGCGCACCCGGCGTCAGAGCGCGTCGAGATCGCCGGTTCGGCCCGGCGGATGACCGACACCGTCAAGGACCTCGACGTGATCGCGACGGCTACCGACGCGGTGTCGCTGGCCAGGGCCGCGGCTGAGCTGAACCTGATCGAGTCGGCCGGCACCCCCGGCGAGGCGGGGGTGCGGATGCGGACGCACACCGGCCTTCAGATCGACCTCAAGATCGTCGCGCCCGATCAATTCGGCAATCTGCTGCAGCACTTCACCGGCTCCAAGGAGCACAACATGGCGCTGCGCGACGCCGCGGTGCGCAAGGGCCTTCACGTCTCCGAATACGGCGTCCTCGACGACGCCACCGGCGAGACGCACCGGTGCGCGACCGAGGCCGAGGTGTACGCGCTGCTGGGCCTGCAGTACATCGAGCCCGAGTTGCGTGAGAACCGCGGCGAGCTCGAGGCGGCCGCGAACGGGACGCTGCCCGAGCTGATCGAGCTCGGCGACCTGCGCGGCGACCTGCACTGCCACACGACCGCGTCGGACGGCACCGCGTCGATCGAGGAGATGGCGACCGCCGCGCGCGACGCCGGCTACGAGTACCTCGCGATCACCGACCACTCGGCGAGCTTTGGCTTCGGCGACGACCTCTCGCCCGGGCGGTTGCGCGAGCACGTGGAGCAGATCCGCGCCACGCACGTCGACGGGATCGAGCTGCTGTGCGGCAGCGAGGTCAACATCCTGCCCGACGGCTCGCTCGATTACGCCGACGACGTCCTGGCCGAGCTCGACTGGGTCGTGGCCAGCGTCCACTCCTCGTTCCGGATGGCGTCGGATGCGATGACCGAGCGGATGGTCCGCGCGATCGAGCACCCGCTCGTCGACGTCCTCGGCCACCCGTCGGGACGCAAGATCGAGCAGCGCCCGCCCTACGCGTTCGACATCGAGGCCGTGATCGAGGCCGCGGTGCGCAGCGGCACGATGATCGAGATCAACGCCAGCCCCGACCGCCGCGATCTCAACGACCTCCATGCACGCGCCGCGGCCGCGGCCGGCGTCCCGATCCTGATCAATTGCGACGCCCACCGAACGGGCGGCTTCGAGGTCGCCCGCTACGGCGTCGCGACGGCGCGCCGAGCGTGGCTGACCGCTGCGGACGTCGCGAACACGCGGCCGTGGGCAGAGGTTGCGGCGATGCGCTCGCGCAGCCGACAGGTCGCGTGAGGGGCGCATTCGCGCTCGCGACCGTCGCGCTGGCGCTGATGTTGACCGTCGTCGGCTGCGGCACCAGCAGCAAGAGCTCGTCGAGCACCCCGACCACAGCCCCGGCCACCTCCGCGACAACAGCCGCGGCAACCTCCGCGACGACGTCCACACCGGGGACCACGCCAGCGACCGGGGGGACCACGCCGGCGACCACGACGACCACGCCGACCACCGACGAGCACGAGCACGAGCACGCCTCCGCCGGGGGTCACGCCCGGCCAGAAGCTCGCGTCCGGCTTTCACCTCACGAGCCCCGCGTTCAAAGCGGGCGGGCCGATCCCGCGCGTGTATACGTGCGACGGCCGTCAGACGTCGTTGCCGCTGCGCTGGACCGGCGTCCCGCACGGCGCCACGGAACTGGTGCTGGTGATGCGCGACCCCGACGCGCCCGGCGGCCCGTTCGTGCATTGGGCGCTGGCCGGGATCACCCCGGCGACAACCGGATTCCCGGCCGGCGGCGTCAGCGGCCAGGTGATCCCGGGCCGCAACAGCACCGGCTCACTCGGCTACACCGGCCCGTGCCCGCCGGCCGGCAGTCCGGCACACCACTACGTGCTCACGCTGAGCGCGCTCGCCGCGCCGTCGGGACTCAAGCCCGGCTTCAGCCCCGATCAGCTGCAGGCGCAAGCGCTCGGGATCGCGACGCTGATCGGCACCTACGCCCGGCGCTGAGACGCGAAGTTTCGCACCGGAGTCCGGAGGGTCCGAACTGAATTGCGATTCATCGCGCCTCGACAGCGCCGGCGCCGCGACGCAGCAGCCGCCGCAGCGACCACCCGCGCTGGATCGCGACGAACCACAGCAGCCCGCCGATGCACAGGATCGACGCGACCCAGAAGTTCAGCCGCTCGCCGAGGATGTGGTTGGAGTAGTCGATCCGTAGCGTCTCCTCGAAGATCCGAAACGCCGAGTAGCCCGCGACGTACAGCGCGAACAAGCCCGGCGCCTTGATCTTGCGGTGGTGGCCGAGCCACACAAGGAACCCCGCGAGCGACAGGTTCCAGATGATCTCGTACAGGAACGTCGGCTGGTAGGTCGCGTAACGCTCAAAGCCGGGCGGCCGATGGGCGACGTCGATCTTCAGCCCCCACGGCAGCGTCGTCGGTTTGCCGAACAGTTCCTGGTTGAAGTAGTTGCCGATCCGGCCGATCGCCTGCGCGCACAGCAGCCCGGGCGCCGCCGCGTCCATGAATCGCGCCACGTCGGCGCTTCGACAGCCGCCGGAACAGCACGAACAGGCCGCCGACGACGCCGCCGGCGATTCCGCCCCAGATCCCGAGCCCGCCCTTCCAGATCGCAAACGGGCCCCACCAGTGCGGCGGGATCTGGCTCGGCGTGGTGATCAGGAAGTAGATCCGCCCGCCGATCAGCCCGAGCGGGAAACCGATCAGCGCGGTCTCGTACACGAGGTCGCGGTCGCCGCCCTGGGCCTCCCAGCGAATCCGGGTGACGACGATCGCCGCGGCGACCGCGAACACGTACGCGATTCCGTAGGCGTGAAAGAAGAACGGGCCGATGTGGATCCCGTTCGAGGCCGGGCTGGGGATGAAGGCGTAGCTCATCGGGGCACTAATCGTGGCAGGACGCGCTCCGCGATGACCGCGTCGACGGCCTCGCGGCTGAATGGGGCGATCAGCTCGCGGGCGCGCCCGGCGTAATCGGGGCTCGGATCGTCGAGCGCGACCCGGATCGCGGTCGCGAGGTCATCGCCGACCAGCCGCGGGTCCAGGCGGCGCGCGAGCTCGAGCGCCGGATACGGCCCGGGCGACGGCGTGGTCACAAGCTGGCAGCCGTCCGCGAGCGCCTCCAGCGGCGCGATCCCGTAGTCCTCCCGGGTCGGCGCGGCCACGAACGCGCGGGCACGCCGCAGCAGCGCGCGGTAGTCGTCCGGCGCGAGCCGGCCGGCGAGCTCGAGTCCCTCAGCCGGCGCCAGGCCGTCGATCCCGGCGACGACCAGCTTCTCGTCGCCCCGACGGGCGCGCGACCAGGCAGCGAGGATGTGGTCGAGGCGCTTCTTCTCCGGGTTGCCCGCGTAGGTCAGCGCGGCGATGTCGCGCTCCACAGCCGGCCCCGAGGGCTGCACGGGGACCGGCACCAGCTCTGTGTCGACGCGGGGGCGCCCGCCGAGCGGCGCGAGCGAGCGCTCGCTCATCACCAGCACCACCGGCGCGCGCTCCAGCCGCCGCCGCTCGACCGCGCGCTGCCAGATCCCGTGGCGCCCCGGGCGGTTCTCGGCAGACACGGTGTCGACCCAGATCGCCCCCGGCGTCGGCCACAACAGCGCTGCCGTGATCGAGCAGTAGACGACCGCCGCCGGCTTGTGCTGCGCGATCCCACGTGCCGCCGCACGACGGGCCGCGCGCGCCGCGACCAGGTCGGTCAGCATGAACGTCCGGACCTGGGGCAGCGGCCCGGTGCCGACCGACTCGACCGTCGCGCCGGCCCTCCGAAACGCGTCGATCAGCTCGCGCGCGGCCGAGCCCCAGCCCGTCGTGCCCTCGATCGTGACGACGAGGATGTCCAGTCGCACCGAGCCGCGGACGCCGCCGCCTGCGCCGACGCCGACGCCGGCCCCGGCCACTATGCCCGGGGCCGCGCTGGGCGCGAGCGCCCCGACGCCCCGTTGAGCTCGAACAGGTTCGAGCGAAAGCCCGGCGTGCGGACCAGCCTGATCGGCTTCAGCGGCGAGGTGGGCTCGATGTAGAAGCGCGCCCCGTCGCGCTCCTCGATTGCGGTTACTGCCGACGCCTGACGGCGCCACGCGAGTGCCCAGATGATCGCAAAGCCGGTGGCGACGGCGGGCACCTGCGGCAGGACGAACGCCAGCGCACCGGCGCCGATCGTCGACAGCAGCAGCGGCCACAGCCGGTTGAGCACCGTGCGGCCCGGGTGCTGCTCGGGCAGCGTCGGTTGCATCCGCGCGCTCGCCAGCAGCGAGGCGATCTGCGGCGAGGTCCCGCCACGGCGGCCCATCGTGATCCCGATCACGGCCGCGAGCAGCCACCACCCGGCCCCGAGCGCGATCACCAGGTCATCGCCGTTGCCGTTTGCGCCGGCGACCGTGACCGCCGCCAACGCGGTCGCGGCGGCGGCGCTGATCAGGACGGTTGTGCGCAGGAAGTCCGAGAAGCGCATCTAGACCTAGTCCGCCGCGAGGATCGTCAGTAGCTCCTGGACGCCGTCGGTGCCGTCGACGACGAGATCCGCCTGCTCGGCGATCTCGGCTGGGCCCTCGTCCGAGCGCACGCCGACGCGGATCGCCAGCTCGAGGCGGCCGTCGTCGGCCATCTCGGTCAGCGCGCGGAAGGCATCGAGGTCGGTTGCGTCGTCGCCGACGTAGACCGCGGTGTTGACGTCCGCGTCCCCCAGGAACGAGGTGATCCCAGCGCCCTTGTCGATCTTCACCGGCGGACGCACCTCGAGCACCTTGCGTCCCCAGTGGATCCCGAGGCCGGCGGCCTCCGCTTGCTGCGCTATCGCCTCGACGGCGTCGTGGGCCGCGTCCTCGTCGGGCGCGCCGCGCCAGTGAAACGCGACGATTGGGCCCTTGTCCTCGAGCCGGACACGCAGCCGCCGGACCTCCGCGGTGTCCGCCTCGCGGCCGAACTCGCCGATCCGCCGAGCCCATTCGCGCACGGCCGGGTCGAGCACAGCCTCGGTCCAGCCGGCGCGCAGCAGCTCGGCGCCGTGTGAGCCCAGATACGAGATCGTCCCGATCGCGACGATCGCCCTTGCCTCTGCCGCTCGGCGGCCGGTCACGCACGCAACGACGTGGTAGCGACGGGCGATCCGGGCCAGCAGCTGGCGCGTTCCCTCAGGGACGCGCGCATCGGACGCGTGCTGCACGATCGGTGCAAGCGTGCCGTCGACGTCGAACAGGACCGCCGCATGCGTTGCGTTCGCGCGAACAGGCGCAAGCGCCTCGGAAAGGAGCGCTGACGTCACGACCTAGAGTCTAGTGTCGCGAGTCGGAAATTCGGTGCCACCGAGAGTGGTCACTGGGGGATGCTGAGCAAGGACGCAGGAGCCGACGCGTAGCGGAGCTACGCGAGGCGACGAGGACGCCGCTCAGCGCCGCCAGGGGCCGCTCGAATGGCATCCAATTTCTGAATCGGGGCACTGGGTCAGGCAGCGCGCACCACGAGACTCCGATTGGAGCGCAGATCAATACGATTTGTGGATCATGACCGAGCGGGCGAGCTATACGGTCTCGAGCCTCGACCAAATCGGCGACGGCTACGGGTTTCGCAAGATCCGCAGAGAGCTGGACGTCACCG
The DNA here is from genome assembly GCA_963809685.1 of uncultured Solirubrobacterales bacterium. Classification (GTDB taxonomy): domain Bacteria; phylum Actinomycetota; class Thermoleophilia; order Solirubrobacterales; family Solirubrobacteraceae; genus Palsa-465. Next base: position 72,255 of record CAWEKN010000014.1, read on the forward strand.
CGTTTGGGATCAACGCTCTGGTACTGCCGCCGGGTTACGGGGGCGGCATGCATTACCACGACCAGCAGGAAGAGACGTACTTCGTCCACCAGGGGCAGATCGAGTTCAGCTTCGGGGACGGCACCCAGCACCTGCTTGGCCCCGGCGGCATGGCGCGCGTCGACCCGCACGTGCACCGCAGCATGCGCAACGTGGGCGACGACACGGCAATCGTGATCGTCGCCGGCGGCAAGGACGGCTATGTCGGCCGCGACGGCAATGCCGTCGGCGAGCGCGCTCACGACGGCCCGCCCGGGGCTGCTTGACCGACGCGGGGCCGCGGCCCGGGGCCGCACCCGACGCCGGCGCGTCGCCCGGGCCCCGGCCCGTGCTGCTGTTGCACGGCCAGCCCGGGGGCGCTCGCGACTGGGGCCGAGTTGTCGCGGCGCTCGGCGGGCGGGCGCGGACAATCGCCACCGACCGCCCCGGGTGGGACGACTGCAGCGCCGGGCTTGACCTCGCCGGAAACGCCGAGGCCGCCCTGGCCGCGCTGGACGACGCGGGCGTCGCCCGCGCGACGATCGTCGGTCACAGCTTCGGCGCGGCGGTGGCCGCATTTCTGGGCGCCGATCGTCCCGAGCGCGTCGCCGGGCTCGTGCTGCTGGCGCCGGCGGCGAACACGGCGTCGCTTCAGTGGATCGACCGCTGGCTTGCGGCGCCGGTCCTCGGTCCGCTGCTGAGCCGGGTCGCTGTGGGAGGTCCGGGGCTCGCGCTTGCGTGGCCCCGGGTGCGCCGATCGCTCGCATTGAAACTCGGACTCGAGCCCGGCTACCTCGAGGCGGTCGGGGCGGCGTTGCGCCGCCCGTCGGCGGCGCGGACGTTTCTGGTCGAGCAGCGCGCGCTCGTAAGCCAGTTGCCGGCGCTCGAGGCACGGCTGCCTGAGATCGCGGCGCAGACGACGATCGTGATCGGCTCCGCCGACCGGATCGTCCCGCCGTCCTCGGCAAAGCTGTTGGCCGGCCAGATCCGCGGCTCTCGCTTGGTACCGCTGAAGGGAGCCGGGCATCTGCTGTCGATGCACCACGCCGAGCAGATCGCGGAGCTCGCGCTCGCGGCGTAACGGCTCGCCTCAGCTCTCGAGCGCTTTCTTCAGCTCGCCCGCTCGGGCGTTGACCAGCATCCCGCGAAGCACGTCGACGAGCGGGCCGCGGATCACCATCCCGAGCATCCGGCCGAGATCGACGTCGAGTGCGTAGGTCGCCCGGGTTCGACCGTCGCCGAGGTCCTCGAGCTGCCAGCTGCCGTCGACCGACTTGAGGTCCCCCTTCTCCTGGGTCCAGCTCAGTCGCGTCGGCCCGTCGTAGACGAACCGGACGTTCGACTTGATCGTGCGGACCTTGCCGTCGGAGTGCGACTCGCACAGGACAGCGCGGCCTTCGGCGTCGCGCTCCAGCGCGACGACCTGCTTGAGGCCGCCCTGCCACTCGGGCGCCTTCTCGACGTCCTCGACCAGCTCCCACACGCGCTCGAGCGGAGCGCCGATCTCCGCCGTCGAACTGCCCGTTATGTTGCCCATCGGCTCGGCCTCCTGGTCATGACGCTGTCGGTGCGACGTTACACGCGCGCCCGCACGAAGGTCGGGCACGGCTACTCTGAACACCATGTCCGTCAACACCACAGTGCAAATCGATCGCGAGCGGGTTCGGGAGCTGACTGAGCGCGAGGGCGCCAAGCTCGACGAGCGAACCCAGGCGTCGGCGCGGATGTACGAGCGCGCGCGCCGCTCGCTCAGCGGCGGCGTCGCCTCCTCCTATCAGCTGCGCGACCCCTGGCCGATCTACCTCACGACCGGAGATGGCGCGGTCGTCCATGACGTCGACGGCAACCGATTGTGGGACTTTCACAACGGCTTCGGCTCGATGGTCCAGGGCCACGCCAACCCCGCGATCGTCCGCGCGGTGCGCGACCGCGTCGCCGAGGGCACGCACTTCGCGGTGACCACAGAGGACGGCATCGACGTCGCCGAGGAGCTGCAGCGCCGCTGGGGTCTGCAGCGCTGGCGTTATGTGAACTCGGGCTCCGAGGCGACGATGGACGCGATCCGGATCGCCCGCGGCTTCACCGGACGCGACACGGTGATGAAGATCTTCGGCTCATACCACGGCCACCACGACGCGGTGATGGTCTCGATCGGGGTCGAGTACGACAAGATCGGCGACCGCGAGAACTATGCCTCGCTGCCATACGGCGGCGGGATCCCGGCGGCGGTGACCGAGCTGACGATCGCGGTCCCGTTCAACGACGCCGGCGCGATGGAGCGCCGGATCGAACGGCTGGACGCCGAGGGCCGCAAACCGGCTTGCGTGATCATGGAAGCGGCGATGATGAACCTCGGCGTCGTCCTGCCAGAGGACGGCTACCTCGACGAGGTCCGCGAGATCACGCGTCGCCACGGGATCGTGCTGATCTTCGACGAGGTCAAGACCGGTTTGGCGATTGCCGCCGGCGGAGCGACCGAGCGGTTCGGCGTCAAGCCCGACATGGTCACGCTCGCCAAGACGCTCGGCGGCGGCCTGCCGGCGGGCGCGATCGGCGGGACCGAGGAGGTCATGCGCGTCGTCGAGGACGGCACCGTCTACCAGGTCGGCACCTACAACGGCAACCCGCTGGGGATGGCCGCGGCGCGCGCGAGCCTGTACGAGGTCCTGACCCCGGACGCCTACCGCCACCTCGATGACCTCAACGACCGGTTGCTCTCCGGCTGCCGTGGGGTGATCGAGCGCTACAAGCTCCCGGGCTACGCCGTCGGCGTCGGCGCCAAGGGGTGCGTCACGTTCTCGCCGACCAAGATCGTCGACTACGAGACGTTCAAGGCCAACCAGGACGTCCCGGTGACCGAGCTGGCGTGGCTGTACAACATGAACCGCGGCATCTTCATGACCCCGGGCCGCGAGGAGGAGTGGACGCTGTCGGTCATGCACACGCATGAGGCGATCGACGACTACGTGCGGGTGTTCGACGAGATGGCGTCCGAGCTGGTCGCCTGAGCGCCGGCCGAGAGCGCGCTCTAGTCCGAGCAGTGACCTCGCTCAGGCCGATGATCAGCGCTTCAGCGTGAATCCACGGACGACCGTCACGCCGGTTTTTCCGGAGGGCGTGAACGTCGCCACGTCGGTCAGTTTGATGCTCCTGGAGCGCCTGAGCAGCTTCCGGCCCTTCGTCGTGAGCTTCAGGGTCACCTTCTTGGTCACGGCGCCGGAGAAGCTCGCCTTGGCTGACGCGACGACCACGGGCTTGGCCACCGTCAGGTGCGCACCCCTGGGCACCTGGAACCAGGTCATGACGAGCCGACCGGCGGCGGGCGCCCTGAACGTGAACGTGTAGCCCTTCGCCAGGATCTGCCCGATCTTCGCCGGCTTACCCGCCGGTGAGATGTATTTCTTGAGCAGCGCCGTGATCTGCGCGTTCGTCGGACCCACCGGGCCGGGTGGCGTGGGACCGGGTGGCGTGGGCCCTGGCGGTGTGGGCGTCGGCGAGGTGGAGAGAACGTCGGGCACGTCCCAGTCCGGGTCATGTCCGCCCGCGGCGATGAGCGTCGGATGCAGTACGCAGGTGCTCCCGGAGGCCACCGGGGCCGGCGATACCCACACACCGTGGCTGTCGGACCAGGTGAACGCGGTGCCGTCCGGCGACCATCGCGGGATTGAGACGTCGGGCGCGGTCATGTTGTCGCCCCAGTTCGCGAGCGTGCACAGCACCGCTGAACCGGGACCGGAAGTCGCGGGGTCCCGACGTTCTGCGCGAAGACGAGGTCGACGGGCTCTGGACGTCCGACGTATCGTGCGCGACGGCAATCAGGACCTTGCCGCCGGTCCGGGTGATGTCGAAGTAACGCAGCCCGGAACCGGTGATCCAGGGGTCCCGCTGGTCGTGTTGAGCGTGTCGATCGAGGCGCCGCTCAGCTGCACCGCGGCGGGATAGGCAGTGCCAGGGATCCAGCGCGGATACCACACCCCGTCATACGTCGCGAACAGCCCCTGGGCGGTGAGGCTGTTGAACGAGGCGAACGCTACCTTGGAGGCCGACCAGTCCCGTCGGGCCGCCGAACGAGCTGCCGTCGCGGTTGAAGTAGAAGAAGAACGCTTTCTTCGCGCCCGCGACGATCACTCCGGCGTCGGTCATCGACGGGCTCGAATATCCCTCGGCCGAGCCGTTGGTCGTGATCTGGCGCTTGACCGCCCCGTCCGGACTCGTCATCCAGATGTCGTCGTGCTGATCCAGATAGACGATGCTGCTCGCCCGCGCGGGCATCGCCACCGCCAGCAGCAGGAGCGTGACGCCGGCCACAGCCGCCCAGCCGCGCGTGACGCGACCCGCCCGCGATGCCCCCGTCCGATCAATCCCCAGATCACCCCGCATCGGTAGCCGGAAATGTTCGACGATGAACGCGTGCGCTCGCATTGTGGGCGACCACCAACATGCCCACCAACAATCCTACTCGCGTCGGCCTACGCGGCGATCTCGGCGAACAATTGGTGCTCGGCGCCGAGCTGCTCGCGGAGCTGGCGCTTGATCGCGCCGTTGATCTGGCAGACGCGGCTCTCGGAGACCCCGAGCACTTCGCCGATCTCCCGCAGGGTCAGGCCATAGACGTGCAATAGGACCGCGACCTTCTGCTCGCGCTCGGGCAGCCGCGAGAACGCCGAGCGGAAGCGGTCGATGGCGACGGTTCGCATCGTCGCGAACTCGGGGTCAATGTCGCGATCGGAGCTGGCGAGCGTGTCGATCCGCTCGATCGCAGCGCCTTCGTCGCTCGAGACGACAGAGTTGAGCGAGCCGACGTCCGCCTTGCTCACGTCCGCCAGGATCGACCTGAGCTTCTCGGGCGTGGCGCCGACGGCGTCGCTCAGCTCTTGCGTGGTCGGCGTGCGGCCGTACAGGCGGGTGAACTTGTCGCGCGCCTGATAGATGTCGCGCTCCCAGCGGCGCAGCGGGCGCGGCGCCCAGTCGTTGCGGCGGAGCTCGTCAAGGACGGCGCCGTGGATCCGCGTCCACGCGTACTGCTCGAGCGTCGCGGACTTCTCGGGATCGAAGCGATCGATCGACCGGATCAGCGCCTCGATGCCGCACGAGAGAAAGTCGTCCATCTCGCACCGCGCCGGAACCTCGCGGATCTTCTTGTTGACGATGTACTTCACCATCGGCGCAAGCGTCAGGACGACTCGATCGCGCAGGCGCTGATCGCCGGTCGCCTTGTACTGCTTCCAGAGTTCGAGCACGGCGTCCGAGGACGGCCTTGTATCGCGGTTCGAGTTGCGCATTTGATCACCCATCGTGGGTCCACCCCCATCGAGTTTTCTCTCTTCCGTAAGCCGAACCAGTTATCGGCCAAAACGCCGGATTCCCAAGTCCGTATAAACTACGGACTCCCGTCAGTAGTAACTACTGAAACAGGCCATGCATGGGTAGGTTTTATGGGCTTTAAGGGGGTGCGCGCTCACAACCCTGGCCGCGTGAAGCGCTCGAAAACAGCGCATTGAGCTGGACGCGGCTATCGCCGCGTGCCGGCCTGGATCTCCGCCGCCACCGAGCGCCACAACGTCACATGGACCCCCGGGCGGACCCGGCTCGAGGCCGTCCCGGCCCGCCCGGTCGAGATCGCCTGCGTCGCCTCGGGCGTCGTCGCGAAGCGCTGCAGGGCGAGCGCCGCCGGCACCGCGCGCCCGAGCCCCAGCGTGCTCGCGTGCCACAGGTCGATGATCGGCGTGCCGCGGACATCGAGCCTGACCAGCGCCCGCCGGCGAACCTCGTCGAGCACCGAGTGCGCGAGCGCGAGGATGATCCCCTCGCCCGCGGCGGCCGCCGCGATCGCGGCCGCGTGGCTCGTGTAGGTCGTGATCTCCGTGGGCTCGAGCCGGTTGCGCGCGAGGAACTGGCCGACGGTCGTGGTCGGATCGAGATCCGGTGGCCCCACCAGCCAACGCTCGTCGCCCAGCCCCGCCGGGGCGATCGCGCGCTTGCCGGCGAGCGGGTGCGTGGGCGCGGCTGCGACGACCATCCGGCAGCGCAGGAACGGCACCGACGCGATCGTCGCCGAGCGCTCCGGCCCCGGTCCGGGGCCCAGCGCGATATCCGCACGGCGGTGCTCGAGCAGATCGGCGATCGCATCGCCCTGCACGGTCTCGACCGCGATCTCGACGCCCTCGTCGCGGGCGCTGAACGCCTCTATCAGCGGGCTGATGTGCTCGGCCACCAGGCTCGTGGCCGCGACCTGGATCCGGCGCGGCTGGCCCGGGGAATCCTGCACCGAGCGCCTTGCCTGCTCGGCGAGTCCGAGGATCTCGCCCGCGAGTGCCGCCAGCCGCCGGCCGCCCGCGGTCAGCGCGATTCCGCGTCCGGCGCGGACGAACAACTCATCGCCGAGTTCCTTGCGCAGCGCTGCGACCGCGACCGAGACGGCCGGCTCGGTCACCTCCAGCTCCGCGGCGGCCGCCTTCACCGAGCCGTGACGGGCGACGAGGACAAACGATTGCAGCTGCGCTAGGGTCACGGGATCTCGTCGGCCTAAGCGATTGCTTAGGTGACAGGTGGAGGGACCCACGATAACAGCGCAGAAGCTGACTCCTAAGCGATCACTTAAGTCGAGTTTGCGAGCTTTGTTGAGCTGCGCAAGAGTGCTCGCGAGGAGAAAGAGGCATCGGCGCAGGCCCAGCGCTTTGACGTCTCGACAGGCCTTGCCGAGAGGACTAGGTGCAAGTACCAGCGCCGTTTGAGTACGAGCGAGCCACGAGTGTGGAGCACGCACTCGAGTTGCTGGCGCAGCTCGGCTCGGAGGCGCGGCTGCTGGCCGGCGGCCACTCGCTGCTGCCGATGATGAAGCTGCGACTCGCCAGCCCCGGCTACCTGATCGACATCGACGCTCTGGCCGGCGAGCTCGGCTACATCCGCGAACACGAGGACGAGATCCGGATCGGGGCGATGACCCGCCACCGTCAGCTGCTCGAGTCAGACCTGCTGTCGGAGCGCCTGGCGATCTTCACCGACGCCGAGCGCGTGATCGCCGATCCGGTGGTGCGCAACCGCGGCACGATCGGCGGCGCGCTGTGCCAGGCGGACCCATCCGAGGATCTGTCTGCCGTGTGCGCGGCGGTCGACGCGCGGATGGTGATCCGCGGGCTCGACGGCGAGCGCGTCGTCGACATGCAAGCGTTCAACCGCGGGCCGTATCGCACCGCGGTCGCAGACGACGAGATCCTGACCGAGATCCGCGTGCCGTTGCACGAGCGCTCCGGCAGCGCCTATGAGAAGGTCGACCGGCGGGCCGGCGACTGGGCGGTCGTCGCGGCCGGCGCGTGCGTCGAGCTCGCCGGCGACGAGGCGATCGAGCGCGCCGGGATCGCACTGGCGGCGGTCGGAGCCGATGTCGTCTGCGCCGAGGCGGAGCAGAGCCTCGCCGGCGAGCGCCCATCGAGCGAGCTGTTCGCCCAAGCCGGGCGGGTCGCGGCCGCGTCGTGCTCGCCGGCCTCAGACCAGCGCGGCTCGGCGCAATACAAGCGCCACGCCGCGGCGGTGCTGACCCGGCGCGCGCTCACCCGCGCCGCCGACCGAGCACTGGCGGAGGCGAGCTGATGCAGGTGACGGTGTCGGTCAACGACCGCGAGTACACGCGCGACGTCGAGCCCCGCGTCCTGCTCGTGCACTTCCTACGCGACGAGCTGCGGCTGACCGGGACGCACTGGGGCTGCGACACGTCCAATTGCGGGACTTGCGTGGTGCTGATGGACGGCGAGCCGGTGAAGTCGTGCACCGTGCTCGCAGCGACCGCGGCCGGTCACGAGATCCGCACGGTCGAGGGGCTGGAGGTCGACGGCGTGCTCGATCCGGTGCAGCAGGGCTTCAGCGCCGAGTACGGGCTCCAGTGCGGCTTCTGCACGCCGGGGATGATGCTGACCGCCCGCGCGCTGCTCGACCGGCGTGCAAGTCAGCCCGACGCCGGCCCGCTGACCGACGACGAGATCCGGGAGGCGATCTCGGGCCAGATCTGCCGCTGCACGGGCTACGCCACGATCGTGCGCTCGATCCAGTGGGCGGCCGCGCACGACACGGAGCATTCAGCCAAGGAGCTTTCGACGTGATGGTGCGTATCGGTGAACTACAAGGAGGTGATGGATGCCTGTCGTGATCGGTGCTTCGACCGGTTGGGGCATTGGACTGGCGCTCGGCATCGTCGTCGTGCTCGTCGCGGCGGCGATCGTGATCACAATCGTGGCGCTCGCGGCGAGGATCGCCAAGCAGGCACGAACCGCGGTCGGAGGCGTCGAGAAGGTGCGCGAGCAGACCGATGCGCTCAGCGGGATCGCGCGGATCAACGACTCCGGGGTGAGGATCCTGCACTCCGCGCGGGCGCTGCGAAAGGTGGCGGTCGGCAAATGACCGTGTATGCCCTCACCAACCACGGCGCCTGGGAGCTCGCGCTCGCGATCGGGCTGGTCGCGGCGCTGATCGTCACCGCGCTGTTGATCCTGCTGATCCGCTCGGTGGTCGACATCGACAAGTCATCCGCCGCGCTGCTCGACGTCGCGGGCAAGGTCGCGGGCAACACGGCAAACATCCCGCAGCTGCAGGCGACGGCGCCGGTGCTCGGGAAGATCGTGGAGGAGGCAGTGGTCCAAGACGGCTATATGAACGCACTCACCGATGGGTACGGTGGAGCATGAGCGAGACAGCCCTGATCATCCTCAGCGTGCTGCTCGCGGCCGTGATCATCGCGGTGCTGGCAGCGGCGCTGATCCGGATCCGCGCCGGGCTCGAGTCGATCTCGAAGAACCTCGGAACGCTGGCGATCGCGCTGGAAGGCGTCGAGGCGGACCATCTTCGCCCGCTCGAGCCGGCGGTCAAGGCGATCAACGCGCAGTTCGACATCATCCTGTCAGCGATGCCGGGGATCGCCAGGAAGGCGGCACTCGTCGCCGAGAGGAGGCCGACATGATCCTCGAGTGGATCGGTGACGCGGTGTTGCTGCTGGTCGTGGCGCCGATCGTCGTCTATCTCCTGCAAGGCGTGCTCAGCGCCGCAAACGGCATCGTGCCGAGCGTCTCGCAGATCGCGTCGGTGGCACAGGCCGGCTCCAAGGACCTGGACGCGACGGCGTTGCTGCTGACCACCCAGGACCAGGTAAAGCAGACCGTCGAGGTCGTCGCCGGCTACGGCGGCTCGCTCGACACGATCGTCGACGACGCGTGAGAGGGGTGCACTGATGCCAGCAGCTGGAGTAGTGATGATCGTGATCGTGGTGATCATCGTCGCCGTGGTGGTGGTCTACCTCCTGGCGACGATCCTCGCGCTGCAGAAGATCACCAAGGGATTGGACCAGGCGATCGAGGGCGTGACCGGGATCATCGAGAAGAGCGCCCCTGTCGCAGACGTCGTCAACGACATCAACAAGAACCTCGACGCCGGCGTCGACCTGCTCGAGGGCCTGCTCGTCAAGAAGGCCGGCCTCGAGGACGCGATGGGCCTGATCGACGGGCTGTATCCCGGCGCCGCCCAGGACGGCCTGCGCAACTTCCCCGACAGCAAGGACATCAAGCCGCCGCGGATCTCCGAGGTCTATACGAAGGGGACGCTGACGCTGGCCCGGCTCGGCCGGGAAGCGCCGGTCGCAGCCGCGAGCCCGAACGGCCCGGCGCTCAGAAACGTGACGTACGGCAGCAGCGCCGCACGCGCGCTGTATCCCGAGATCCGTCAGACGCGGCCCGAATTGATGCCGCGCTCGCCGGTGATCGGCACCGACTCGCCGGTCCAATACGAGCCGAGCGAGACGCCCGGCGTGCGCCCGAGCGGACCGTCCGGCGGCGCGACCGGCGCGACCGGCGCGAGCGGCGCGACGGCGGTCGCCGAGCGGCCCACCGACACGGAGGAGAGCTAGATGCAGACCCCCGCACCATGTGACTACGAGCGCGCGACGAGCGTCGAGGGCGTGATCGCATCGCTTGCGCGTGTCGGCTCCGGGGCGCGGATCATCGCCGGCGGCCACAGCCTGATCCCGATGATGAAGCTGCGGCTCGCCACCCCCGAGCACCTGATCGATATCAACGACCTCGAGGACCAGCTCTCCTACATCCGGGAGGAGGCGATGACATCCGGTTCATCGGGCGACCAGATCCGGATCGGCGCGCTCACCCGCCACGCGCAGCTGCTGGACTCCGAGCTGCTCGCGGCCAAGGCGCCCGTGTTCATCGACGCCGAGCAGGTGATCGCCGATCCGATCGTCCGCAACCGCGGCACGATCGGCGGCTCGCTGTGCCAGGCGGACGCGGCCGAGGACCTCAGCGCGGTGTGCGCCGCGCTGAAGGCGAAGGTCGTGATCCGCGGCGCGCAAGGCGAGCGCGTGATCGGCCTGGACGGGTTCTACACCGGCCCGTTCACGACCGCGGTCGGCGACGCCGAGATGCTGACGGAGATCCGGATCCCGATCCGCAATGGTGCCGGCAGCGCCCACGAGAAGGTCGAGCGGCGGGCCGGCGACTTCGCGATCGCGGCGGTCTCGGCGGCGGTGGTGATCGACGGCGGCACGATCGTCGACGCCGGAATCGGGCTGAGCGCCCTGGGCCCGACCACGATCATCGCCACCCGCGCGCAGGACTTGGTGATCGGCAAGCCCCCGTCGCAGGAGCTGTTCTCCCAAGCGGGCGAGCTCGCCGCCGAGGACTGCTCGCCACTGCCCGACGGCCGCGGCCCGGTCGACTACAAGCGCCATCTCGCCGGCGTGCTGACCAAACGTGCCCTGCTCCGTGCGAGCGCGCGCGCCCTGCACCAGGAGGCATAGGACGAAAAATGGAATTGACGATCAACATCAACGGCACGCCGGTCACGCGCGACGTCGAGCCGCGCCAGCTGCTCGTGCACTACATCCGCGACACTCCCGGCCTGACCGGCACGCACTGGGGCTGTGACACTTCCAACTGCGGCGCCTGCGTGGTGCTGATGGACGGCGAGCCGATCAAGTCGTGCACGGCCCTCGCGGCGATGTGCGAGGGCCACGAGATCGCGACGGTCGAGTCGCTCGAGTTCAACGGACAGCTCGACCCGATCCAGCAGGGCTTCCACGAGAAGCACGCGCTGCAGTGCGGGTTCTGCACGCCGGGGATGCTGATGACCACGCGGGCGCTGCTGAACGAGAACCCCGACCCCACCGACGAGGAGATTCGCACCGCGATCTCCGGCTCGCTGTGCAGGTGCACCGGCTACAAGAACATCGTCGCGGCGGTCAGGTGGGCGGCCGAGCACGAAGCGTCCCTCAAGCAGGAGGTCTGAACATGGCCGTCACCACCGAGAACCTCCCCAGCCCGAGCCAGGAGCGGCCGATCGGCTTCGGCCGGCTCAAGCGCAAGGAGGACGCGCGGTTCATCCGCGGCAAGGGCAACTACCTCGACGACATCCGCCTGCCGGGGATGGTCCACGGCGTGGTGCTGCGCAGCCCGTACGCCCACGCGAAGATCGTCTCGATCGACACCTCGGCGGCGCTCAAGCATCCGGGCGTCGCGGCGGTGATCACCGCCAAGGACCTCGAGACGCTCGGGCTCGCCTGGATGCCGACGATCTCCTACGACACGCAGGCGGTGCTCGCGGGCGACAAGGTCCGCTTCCAGGGCCAGGAGGTCGCGTTCGTGATCGCGACCGACGAGTACATCGCGCGCGACGCGTGCGCGCTGATCGACGTCGAGTACGAGCCGCTGCCGGCGATCGTCAACGCGCGCAAGGCGCTCGATCCCGACGCCCCGCTGATCCGCGACGACAAGGAGGGCCAGACCGACAACCTCGCCAGCCCGCTGTGGGAGGCCGGCGACGAGGCCGCGACCGACCGTGCGTTCGCCGAGGCCGACGTGGTGGTCAAGCGCGACATCATCTATCCCCGCTGCCACCCGGCGCCGCTGGAGACCTGCGGGATGATCGCCGACTTCAACCCGAACACCGGGCAGCTGAACATCTACAACGGCAACCAGGCTCCGCACGCGCACCGCACGATCTACGCGCACGTCGCCGGGCTCGCCGAGCACATGATCCGGATTCAGTGCGGCGACATCGGCGGCGGCTTTGGCAACAAGGTCCCGATCTACCCGGGGTATGTGTGCGCGATCGCCGGCTCGATCGTCGCCGGCGTGCCGGTCAAGTGGATCGAGGATCGCTCCGAGAACCTGATGTCGACCGGGTTCGCGCGCGACTATGTGATGAAGGCGGAGATGTGCGCGAAGGACGGCAAGATCACCGGCCTCCGCGTCGACGTGATCGCCGATCACGGCGCGTTTGACTCGACGGCCCAGCCGACCAAGTTCCCGGCCGGCTTCTTCCACATCGTCTGCGGCTCCTACGATCTCAAGGCAGCCCACGTGCAGGTCAAGGCCGTGTACACGAACAAGGCGCCGGGGGGCGTCGCCTACCGCTGCTCGTTCCGGATCACCGAGGCCGTCTACCTGGTCGAGCGGATGGTGCACGCGCTGTCGATCGAGATGGGCGTCGACGAGGCCGAGCTGCGGATGCGCAGCTTCATCGCGTCCGACCAGTTCCCGTATGAGACGACGACCGGCTGGACGTACGACTCCGGCGACTACGCCAAGACGATGCAGGTGGCGATGGACATGGCCGGCTACGACGACCTGCGGCGCGAACAGGCGCAGAAGCGCGAGCGCGGTGAGCTGATGGGAATCGGCGTGGCCTTCTTCACCGAGGGCGTCGGCGCCGGACCTCGCAAGCACATGGACATCCTCGGCCTGGCGATGAACGACGGCGCCGACTTGCGGGTACATCCCTCGGGAAAGGCCGTTGTGTCATTGAGTTGTCAGACCCAGGGACAGGGCCACGAGACGACGTTCGCGCAGATCGTCGCCGAGGAGCTCGGGATCCCGCCCGAGAACATCGAGGTCCGACACGGCGACACCGACAAGTCCCCGTACGGGCTCGGGACATACGGGAGCCGGTCCACGCCCGTGTCCGGCGGCGCGGTCGCGATCGTGTCGCGCAAGGTCCGCGACAAGGCGCGCCAGATCGCCGCGACGATGCTCGAGACCAGGCCGGAGGACCTTGCCTGGGAGAAGGGCCGCTGGTACGTGAAGGGCGACCCCGAGAAGGGGGCGATGATCGAGGAGATCGCGCAGCGCGCCTACAACGGCGAGCCGATGCCCGCTGGGATGGAGGGCGGGCTCGACGCCCAGGTGATCTACGACCCACCGAACCTGACCTACCCCTACGGCGCGTACATCGCGGTCGTCGACATCGACCCCGAGACCGCGCACGTGAAGGTCAGGCGCTTCATCGCCGTCGACGACTGCGGGGTGCGGATCAACCCGATGATCGTCGACGGGCAGATCCACGGCGGGCTCGCCGAGGGGATCGGAATCGCGCTGATGGAGGTGCTCACGTTCGACGAGGAGGGCAATTGCCTGAACGGGTCGTTCATGGATTACCTGCTCCCGACCGCGCTCGAGTGCCCCGACTTCGAGCTCGGCGAGACGGTCACGCCCTGCCCGCATCACCCGCTCGGCGCCAAGGGCGTCGGCGAGTCGCCGAACGTCGGATCGCCGCCGGCGATCGTCAACGCGGTGATCGACGCGCTCCACGAAACACACGGGGTCACCCACATCGACATGCCGTGCTCACCGGCGCGCGTGTGGGCGGCGATGCAGGGACGGCCCGAGCCGCCGCAATGATCTCGGGCGCCCTCAGCAGAACCGCACGGGAGCTGACCGAGCAGGGCTCGGCGTTCGTGATCGCGACGGTCGTGCGCGTCGGGCATCCCACCAGCGTCAAGCCGGGAAACGTCGCGCTGGTGCACGCCGACGGCGCGATCGAGGGGTTCGTCGGCGGCGTGTGCGCGCAGCACAGCGTGCGCCTGTACTCGCTGAGGTCGATCGAGAGCGGCGAGCCGCTGCTGCTGCGGATCCTGCCGGACCCGGCGAAATCGCCTGACGGCGATTCCGTTGCAGGTTCGGCTGGCGCCGAACCTGCGAGCCTTGCTCCACCCGAGGAGGATCCGTCGCAGACGGTCGAGGTCTCCGACGACGAGGGAACCGTCACCGTTCAGAACCCGTGCCTGTCGGGCGGCGCGATCGAGGTGTTCCTCGAGCCCGTGCTGCCCGCCCCGCGGGTGCTGCTCGCGGGCGACTCGCCGATCATCGCGGCGCTGCGGCGGCTGGGACCCGAGCTCGGGTTGTCGCTCCTGAGCACGGCCGACGGCGGCGTGCCCACCCGGGGCGACCTCGGGCTGATCGTCGCCGCCCACGGCCGCGACGAGCTTGCGATCGTCCAGGCGGCGCTCGAAGCCGGCCTTCCGTACGTCGGGCTCGTAGCATCGCGCAAGCGCGGCGCCGCGGTGCTCGATCAGTTGCGCGAGATCGGCGTCGCGCAGGAATTGCTCGAGCGCGTCGACACCCCGGCCGGGCTCGACATCGGTGCGCGGTCGGCGGCCGAGATCGCCCTGTCGATCCTCGCTCGGGTCGTCGAGGTCCGGCGGCGGTCCGCGGCGGGCGCGGCGGCCGGCGGAGTCGCTGCGGCTTCCCGTCCGGTCACGGCTGTCGACCCGATCTGCGGGATGACGATCGTCGTCGCCGACGACACGCCGTCGCTGCAGCACGCCGGGCAGACCATCTACTTCTGCTGCATGGGCTGCAAGCTGAAGTTCGAAGAAAGGCTCGGAGATGCCGGGGGATCGCTACGCGATCCCCTTGCGGGTTCGCTTCGCGAACCCGGGGGCGGGGAATCGCTGCGCGATTCCCATGCGGGTTCGCTTCGCGAACCCGGGGGCCGCAGATGACGCCGCCGCTGGATGAGATCAGGCACCTGGTGCCGGATGTCGAGACGCTTGCCCAGCGGCTCGCGGCCGTCGACTACCTGGTCGACGAAGGCCTTGCGACCTCGATGTTCCTGGCGCTGAACCTGCCCCAGCCGCTGCTGCTCGAGGGCGAGGCGGGCGTCGGCAAGACCGAGGCGGGCAAGGCGCTGGCGGCGATCCTCGACACCCCGCTGATCCGCCTTCAGTGCTACGACGGGATCGACGCCGCCGAGGCGCTCTATGAGTGGAACTACCCGCGCCAGCTGCTGAGCATCAGGCTCGCGGAGGCGAGCGGCACGCAGCTGCGCGAGCAGGACCTGTTCGGGCGCGACTACCTGATCCGCCGGCCTCTGCTGCGCGCCCTGGAGCATCCCGGCCCGCGGCCGGCGGTCCTGCTGATCGACGAGATCGACCGCGCCGACGACGACTTCGAGGCGTTCCTGCTGGAGCTGCTCGCCGAGGCGGCGGTCACGATCCCCGAGCTCGGGCCGATCCACGCGACCCATCCGCCGGTGATCGTGCTGACGTCGAACCGCACGCGCGATCTGCACGACGCCGTCAAGCGTCGCTGCCTCTATAAATGGATCGACTACCCCAGCCCGCGCAGGGAGGTCGAGATCGTCCGGCGGCGGGTTCGCGGGGCGTCGGAGACGCTCGCGGTGCAGGTCGCCGACGCGGTCGCGCGGATGCGCGACTCAGACATCCAGAAGCCGCCCGGGATCGCCGAGGCGATCGACTGGCTGGCGGCGCTCAGCCTGCTCGGCGTGCAGCGCCTCGACGCCGCCGCGATCGATCGCACGCTGGGCTCGGTCCTCAAGTATTCGGAGGACCACGAGATGATCCGCGCCGCCGGCCTCGAGCAACTGGTGGGCAGCGGTGGCTGAGCAGGTCTTTCGCGTCCAGACCGAGTGGCTCGACCTGCCGGCGCTGGCGGGCGCGTTCAGCCGGCGGCTGCACGACGCCGGCGTGCCCTCGAGCGCCGAGCGTTCGGCTCAGTTCGCCCACGCGCTGACGCTCGTGGCACCGGTTGCGCGCGGGCGGCTGTATTGGACCGCGCGGGCGGTGTTCGTGTCTGATCGATCGCAGCTCAGGGCCTTCGATTCTGTTTTTGAGGATGTTTTTGGGGCGCTCGGCGACCCGCTGCTCCGGCAGCAGCCCACGCCCGAGGACATCCGCGCGGTTCCCGCTACGGCCGACGAGCGTCAACCGTCGGAGCGGCCTGCATCCGAGCGCGCGGAGGCCCCGGTGGTGTCACAGCTGGCGGCAGCGAGCGTGTCGTCACTGGCGCCGCGGTCCGACGGCGAGCAGGCGCCCGAGCGCGAGATCCCGGCGCCGCTCGCGCCCAGCGACGAGGAGCTGCTGCGCGGCAAGCGCTTTGACTCGCTCGAGCCGGACGAACTCGTCCGCCTTTACCGGATGATGTCGCGGCTCGAGGTCGCGACGCCGCTGCGGCGGACACGACGGGCGCGTCGCGACCGCCACGGCGACCGCATCGATCTGCGCCGGACGCTGCGGGGCAGCCTGCGCACCGGCGGCGATCCGGTCCGGCTTGCGCGCCGGCGCCGGCGGATCGTGCGCCGGCGGATGGTGCTGCTGTGCGACATCTCGGGCTCGATGGAGCCCTATGCCCGCGCGTACCTTCAGTTTCTGACGAGCGCCGCGCGCAGCGGCCCCGACGCGGAGGCGTTTGTGTTCGCGACGCGGTTGACGCGGCTGACGCGGGCGCTGTCCTCGCGCAACCCCGAGCGCGCGATCCAGCGCGCCGCCGCCGCCGCGCCGGACTGGTCGAGCGGCACCCGGATCGGTGAGGCGCTGAAGTCGTTCAACGACCGTCACGGGCGCCGGGGGATGGCGCGCGGCGCCGTGATCGTGATCCTGTCCGACGGCTGGGAGCGCGGCGACCCGACGCTCGTCGGCCGCGAGATGGCGCGCCTCGCCCGGCTGGCCTACCGGATCGTGTGGGTCAACCCCCGCGTCAGCGCGAGCGGTTTTGCCCCCCGCGCCGGCGGGATGGCGGCGGCGCTGCCCCACTGCGACGCGCTCGTCAGCGGGCACAGCATCGAGGCGCTCGACGAGGTCATCGACGCGATCGCAGCGGACCTCGATCGCGGTGCCGCGCGCGGTGTTGGGGGCGGCAGGGCCACGCCCCGCGCGCCGGAGCCCGAGTCCGAGCCCGAGGAGGAGCCGTGGGGGAGCGCGACCCCGGTGCCGGGCAGCTCGGTCGCGATGCCCAGCGGCTACGGCCCGCACCGCGGTAACACCACGCCGGGATGGGGAATCGCTGGCGCGATCCCTGGCGAGTTCGCCGGGCGGCGAACTCGGGGGGCACCGGTGACTGAGCAGCCGGTCAAGACATGCATCTACCCGGGCTGCGAGCGCCCGGCCGTGCCGCCGCATCCGCTCGGCGGCCCGCAACCGAGCTTCTGCGATCTCGAAGAGCACAACGCGCTGACCGCCCACCAGGAGCGCCAGCGCCTCCAGCCCGAGTCGCGTCAGCGTGAGCAAAACAACGGCCAGGAGGTCACTTGATGGCTAACGAGGCGTACCGAGCAGTGTTCCTGCGCGTGCATCCGACGGGGAAGATGGTTCTGAGCCTGACGATCGAGTCCGACGGCCAGGAGCCCCAGTACGCGCAGCAGGTCGCCGACGAGCTCGGGGTGCCGGCGCTCGACGTCAAGGTCGTGCCCGCGGATGAGAACCGGTTCGGCACCGGCCACGGCTTCAACACCTCCCCGTCGGCCGGCACGGCTGCGGCGATCACCAGCGCGACCGGCAAGATCCGCGCCAAGGCGCAGCTGCTGGCCGGGGTCGATCTCGGCACTGCCGCCGAACAGCTGGCCTGGGACAACGGCGCGTTCGTCGCCGGCGGCGAGCAAGCCCAGTCGCGGACGATCGCCGACATCGCGCTGTACGCGCACGGCAGCGGGCCGTTGCCGCCTGGAGTCGAGGGCGGGCTCGATGCGCAGACGGTCTATCAGGACTAGTACGGGTGCAGCGGGAGGTAGTCGACAGCCGTGCCGGCACGGAGCTCGCCGTCCCCGCGCGGGATCAGCGCCAGCCCGTCCGCCTGCGCCGCGATCGCGATCTGGTGCGATTGCTGGCCCGCGAGCGGCGCGACGAAGGTCTGGACGCCCTCGCCGCCGACGACCTGGACGCGGATCAGGTCGTCGCGCTCCGCGAGCCGCTTGACGTCGGACGCGAGCATCCCGGCGCGGAACGGCGGGCGTGGATTCGACGCTCCCTGAAGTCCGAGCAGCGCCGGGCGCACGAACAGCTCGATGCCGACGAGCGTCGACACCGGGTTGCCGGGCAGGCCGAACAGCAGCGTCGCATCGCGCACCCCGAACGCGACTGGCTTGCCCGGGCGCATCGCCACGCGCCAGAAGATCTCGCGGACACCGAGCTCGGCGCCGACCGCGCGCACGAGGTCGTGTTCGCCGACCGAGACGCCGCCGCTGGAGATCACGACGTCGTGCGCCAGCGCCTGCTCGAGGGCCGCTCGGTGCTCGTCGAGCGTGTCGGCCGCCGACGGGATTTGCGTCACCTCGGCACCGCTGGTGCGCAGCGCCGCGCGCATCATCGGCCCGTTGGAATCGAAGATCTGGCCGTCGCCCAGCGTTCCGCCGGGCGCCACAAGCTCGCTGCCGGTGCTCAGGATCGCGACCGTGGGACGGCGGCGGCACGGCAGCGTCCCGAGCCCGACGGCAGCGGCCGCGCCGATCTGCGCGGGGCCGATGCGCGTCCCCGCGACGAGCATCGGCGCGCCTTGCTCGATGTCGCTACCGGCATAGCGGATGAATGCGCTCTGTTGCGCGGCGTCGGAGATCGTGACCGTCCCGCCATCGCGCTGCACGACCTCGATCGGGACGACGGCGTCGGCTCCGTCCGGCACGACCCCGCCGGTCGAGATCGTGACCGCCTGGCCCTGCTGCAGCGCCGAGCCGTAGGGCGATCCGGCCGCCGACTCTCCGACCACCTTCAGCGTCCCCGGGGTGTCGGCGGCGCGGACCGCATAGCCGTCCATCGCCGAGCCGGCAAACGGCGGGAGGGCGATCGCGGCGGCGATGTCCTGCGCCACGAAGCGGCCGTAGCAGTGCTCGAGCGGGACCTGCTCCACCGGCAGCGGCTCGACGTGGTCGAGCACGAGCGCAAGCGCCCCCACGATCGACAGCAGCTCAGACGATGAGTTGGTGTTCGCCATTTCGGCGGTGCTCAGGCCGACGGCGCCTTGGCCGCGATCTGCACGGTGACCTCGTCGACCACCTTCAGCGTCCCGAACAGCGCCGAGTACGGCTTGATCCCCCAGCGGGTCTGCTTGACGATCGCGCTGCCCGCGAGGGCGCCGTCGGCACCGACCGCAAGCTCGAAGCTGATCGGCTCGCGCTTGCCGGCGAGCTCGAGCTCACCGGTGACCTCGTAGCTGCCGGTGTCGGCGCCGGGCTTGATCGCCGTCGAGCGAAACTCGATCGGGGCCCCATTGAGGACCTCGTCGTCGATCGTCTGCTTGATCGAGGCCTTGTGGTCGTCCTCGAGCGCCATCGCGCCGCCGGTGCCCTCGAGCACCTTCAGCGATCTCGGGTCGGCGCTCAGCTCGATCTTCGAGTCTTGCGGATCGTCGCCGAGCTCGAGCGTCGCGCTCCAGTCGTTGACCTCGATCAGCAGGTTGTGTCCCGCCTTCGCGGCCGCCCCGGCTTTCTTTGTCCGGACCGACAGCGTGGCCGTGTCCGGACCGAGTTTGTACGCAGTCATAGGCATACACAGGATTGTTTCGTAAAGGAGAACTAGTGTCACGATTCAGAAATTGGATGCCATTCGAGCGGCCCCTGGCGGCGCTGAGCGGCGTCCTCGTCGCCTCGCGTAGCGATGCTACGCGTCGGCTCCTGCGTCCTTGCCCAGCATCCACCAGTGACCACTCTCAGTGGCACCGAATTTCTGACTCGCGACACGAGACACGTCATGGTTGAACTCGATCACCCGTTCTCGACCGACAAGCCAATCGACGAGAACTGGAATGCGATCCTCGACCTCGAGCGACTGGTCCCGTGCGTCGAGGGAGGCACCGTGCTCGAGAAGACCGGCCCGGAGTCGGTCAAGGCCGAGATCAAGCTCAAGATGGGCGCGATGTCCTTGACGTTCAAGGGCACGGTCGAGGTCGCCGAGCGCGACGAGGCTGCGCACCGGGCGCTGGTGAGGGTCAAGTCCCGCGAGGCCGGCGGTCAGGGTTTCGCAAACGCCGACGTCACGTTCTCGCTTTCCGATGGCGGCGGCACGATCCACACCGCCGCCCAGATCAGCGGCAAGGCAGCGTCGATGGGCGAGGGCGTGGTCGTCAGCGTGCTCGATGCCCTGATCAAGGACTTCACCGGGAAGCTGGCGACGCTGTGAGCCCATGGCGGCCGCGAGAGCGGGATCGTTAACCTCACAACCATGTCTGTCGCGCAGATCAAGACGATGCGGCGCCCGCGCGAGGGCGAGGTGCCGATGGACGGCGGTACGGCGGTCCAGCAGGACCCTGATCGGCCCGTGTTCCGTGGCAACGGCCCGTATGACTACGTCTGCGTCTCGTGCGGCAACGTGCTGGCGAAATCGATGCCGGCCGAGTACATGAACCGCAAGGTGCGCGTCCGCTGCGCGTCCTGCCAGACGGTCAACGTAGCGGTCGAGGAGCCGGGCGTCGACTACAGCAAGGGCTTCGGGCGGCGGCCCCGCTGACTGCGCATGGCCACCACCGACGCACGCCCGATCGGCTTCGGCCGCCTGACCCGCAAGGAGGACGCAAGGTTCATCCGCGGCGAGGGTTGCTTCGTCGATGACGTGCAGCTGGAAGGGATGTTGCACGGCGCGATCCTGCGCAGCCCGGTCGCCCACGCACGGATCCTCTCGATCGACACTTCGGCGGCGCTCCAGCATCCGAAGATCCACGCTGTCATCACCGGCGCCGATCTGCAGGCGCGAGGGCTCGCGTGGATGCCGACCCTGTCGGGCGACACCCAGGCGGTGCTGGCGACCGACAAGGTCCGCTTCCAGGGCCAGGAGATCGCGTTCGTGATCGCCGACGATCGCTACTCGGCCCGCGACGCGCTCGAGCTGATCGAGGTCGAGTACGAGGAGCTGCCGGCGGTCGTCGATCCGCGCGCGGCGCTCGAGCCGGGGGCGCCGGTGATCCGCGACGACAAGCCCGACCAGGCCCGCAACCTCATCTTCGAGTGGGAGGCCGGCGACCGGCGCGCAACCGACGATGTGTTCCGAGCCGCTGCCGTCGTCGTCGAGCAGGCCCTGCTGTACCCGCGCTCACATCCCGCGCCGATGGAGACCTGTGGCGCCGTCGCCCAGTTCGACAAGGTCAGCGGCAAGCTGACGCTGTGGTGCACCAGCCAGGCGCCCCACGCCCATCGCACGCTGTTTGCGCTCGTCACCGGCCTGCCCGAGCACAAGATCCGGGTGATCTCCCCCGACGTCGGCGGCGGGTTCGGCAACAAGGTGCCGCTCTACCCCGGCTATGTGTGCGCGGCCGTCGGGGCGATCATCTCCGGCAAGCCGGTCAAGTGGGTCGAGGACCGCTCCGAGAACCTGATGTCGACCGGGTTCGCGCGCGACTACACGATGAAGGGCGCGATCGCCGCCGACCCGGACGGCAAGATCCTCGGCGTCCGCGTCGAGGTCCTCGCAGATCACGGCGCGTTCAACGCGGCGGCGCAGCCGACCAAGTTCCCCGCCGGCTTCTTCAGCGTCTTCACCGGCTCATACGATCTGCGCGCGGCCCACTGCCGGGTGACCGGCGTGTACACCAACAAGGCCCCGGGCGGGGTCGCGTACTCGTGCTCGTTCCGGATCACCGAGGCCGCGTACCTGGTCGAGCGGCTGGTCGACTGCCTCGCCCACGAGCTCGGGCTCGACCCCGCGCAGCTGCGGCTGGCGAACCTGATCCGGCCCGAGCAGTTTCCCTACGAGTCCAAGACCGGCTGGGTGTATGACTCCGGCGACTACGAGCGGACGCTGCGATTGGCGCTGCAGCGCGCCGGCTATGACGAGCTGCGCCGCGAGCAGGCGGCCGCGCGGGAGCGCGGCGAGCTGATGGGGATCGGCGTCTCGTTCTTCACCGAGGCGGTCGGCGCCGGGCCGCGCAAGCACATGGACATCCTCGGCCTCGCCATGAACGACGGCGCCGCCCTGCGCGTTTACCCGACTGGCAAGGCACAGCTCGGGATCAGCGTGCAGTCCCAGGGCCAGGGCCACGAGACCACGTTTGCGCAGATCATCGCGCACGAGCTGGGGATCCCGCCGGAGGACGTCGACGTGATCCACGGCGACACCGACACGACGCCGTACGGGTTGGGGACCTACGGCTCGAGGTCGACGCCGGTCAGCGGCGCCGCGGCGGCGCTCGCCGCGCGCAAGGTCCGCGACCGCGCGCGCGTGGTGGCGTCCGCGATGCTCGAGGTCGCGCCGGCGGACCTGCAATGGGAGCGCGGCCGGTGGTTCGTCCGAGGGGACCCGGAGCAGGGAGTCACGATTCAGCAGATCGCGATGGCGGCGCGCGGCTCGGTCGACCTCCCGCCCGGCGTCGAGAGCGGCCTCGACGCCGAGATGGTGTACGACCCTCCGAACCTGACGTTCCCGTTCGGCGCCTACGTCTGCGTCGTCGACATCGACCCCGAGACCGCCAAGGTCAAGGTCCGCCGCTTCGTCGCCGTCGACGACTGCGGCACCCGCATCAACCCGACGATCGTCGAGGGCCAGATCCACCGCGGCCTGACCGACGGCGTCGGGATCGCGCTGATGGAGACGATCGCGTTCGACGACGAGGGCAACTGCCTCGGCGCCTCGCTGATGGACTATCTGATCCCGACTGCCGTCGAGGTCCCCGACTGGGAGACCGACTGCACCGTCACCCCGTCGCCGCATCATCCGCTCGGCGCCAAAGGGGTCGGCGAGTCTGCGACGGTCGGTTCGCCGCCGGCGATCGTCAACGCGGTCGTCGACGCGCTGGCGCCCTTCGGCGTTCGGCACGTCGACATGCCGTGCACGCCGTCGCGCGTGTGGGAGGCGATGCAGGGGATGGCCGCGTGACCGGCGTCGGGCGTGTCACCGGCGTCGGGCCTGTCACCGGCGTCGGGCGTGTCACCGGCGTCGGGCCTGTCACCGGCGTCGGGCCTGTCACCGGGCTGGTACTCGCGGCCGGCGGCTCCTCGCGCCTCGGGCAGCCCAAGCAATTGCTTCCCTACGGGTCCGCAACCCTGCTCGACCACGTCCTCGGGGTCGCCCGGCGCTGTGAGTTCGACCAGCTGCTGTGCGTCGTCGGCGGCGGCGGGCGTGGAGTGCTCGACGCGGTCGACTTCACGGGGGTCGAGGTGGTCGAGAACCGCGCGTTCGGCGAGGGTTGCTCGTCGTCGATCGCCCTAGCTCTCGGCGCGGTCGATGCTCGCTGCGAGGTCCTCGTGCTGATGCTCGGCGACCAGCCCGGTGTTCGCGCCGAGACGGTGAGCGCGCTGCTGGCGGGACGCGACGACGCGCCGCTCGCCGCGTGCGAGTACGCCGACGGGCGCGGCCATCCGCTCGCGTTCGCACGCAGCGTGTTCGGCGAGCTGGCCTCGCTGCACGGCGACAAGGGCGTGTGGAAGCTGCTCGACCGCCACGCCGCGGTGCTGCGCGACGTGCGCGTCGACGGGCCGATTCCGCGGGACGTCGATACCTGGGAGGACTACCAGGCAGTGCTGGCCTGCGCGGGTGTGGCATGAGCGCTGTGCTCGACGCACTGCGGACGTGGGCTTCGCGAGGCGACCGGATCGCGCTCGCGACGGTCGTCGAGACCAAGAAGTCGGCCCCGATGCCCGCCGGCACGAAGATGGCGGTCAACGCCGATGGCGCTGTCGTCGGCGCCGTCTCCGGCGGCTGCGTCGAGGGCGCCGTCGTGGAGGTCGCCGAGGGCATCCTCGGCGGCGCCGAGTCGCGCCTGCTGCATTACGGGATCGCGGATTCGGATGCGTGGGACGTCGGGCTTCCGTGCGGAGGCGAGATCTCGATCTGGGTCGAGCCGTACGGGCCCGACGGACTTCAGGCCCGCTTCTCGGCCCACTCCGCGTCCGGCTCGCGGGCGGCGCTCGTCACCGTCGTCGAGGGAGGACCGGAGCTGGGCGCGAAGCTGCTGGTGATCCCCGACGGCGACCCCGCGGGCACACTCGGCGACGAACGGCTCGACGCGGCGGCGCTCGAGCTCGCGGGCGAGGCGATGTGGACCGAGCGCAGCGAGCTTGTTCGCAGCGGCGACGCGACCCTGTTCGTCGACATCTCCGCGCCGCGGCCGCGCCTGATCATCGTCGGGGCGGTCGACTTCGCGGCGCAGCTGTCCGAGGTCGCCGCGCTCGCCGACTGGCGCGCGTTCGTGATCGATCCCCGCGGCCGGTTCGCCACGGCCGAGCGCTTCCCGGCCGCCGAGCGCGTGATCGTGAAGTGGCCCCAGGAGGCCTTCGCCGAGCTCGCCCCGATCGACCGCGGGACCTCGATCGCCGTCCTCACCCACGACCCGAAGCTCGACGACGCTGCCCTGCAGGCCGCACTCGCGTCCGACGCCGGCTACATCGGCGCGATGGGCAGCCGCCGGGCTCAGGCGATCCGCCGCGAGCGTCTGATCGAGGCCGGCCTCGACGAGTCGCTGCTCGAGCGCGTCTCCGCGCCGATCGGGCTCGACCTCGGCGCACTCACCGCCGCCGAGACCGCGCTGTCGATCATGAGCGAGATCATCGCCGTTCGGCGCGGCCATTCCGGAGGCCGGCTGAACGAGGCCAAGGGCCGGATCCACGACGTGGTGCCCTCGTGACGGCCCTTGCCCTCGTGACGGCCCTTGCCCTCATGACGGCCCTTGCCCTCATGACGGCCCTCGGCGGCGCGCTGCCGGCATGATCGTGCTCGGGCACATCGCCGGGATCCCGGTCGAGGAGACCCTGCTCGGGCTGGCACCCATCGGCGCTGTCGGCGCCGGCGCGGCGATCTACGCAATGCGCGGGCGGCTCGAACGCCTCCGGCGCCTCGCGCGGCGCCGCCCCTGGCGCCGGCCCGCATAGGCGGCTCGGTCCGCAGCAGGCAGGTGGTCGAGAAACGGACAATATGCGTCCGTTTCTCGACCAGCACCCGCGCGCCCATCCGGATCGCGAAACGCCGGCCCGCCTGCGGTGCCGCGCATCGAGCGGTCGGGACCACCCGCGGGATATTTGTGTTCATTTTTGTACACAGATCTCCCACAACCGCTAGCCGTAGGCCCCACGTCGCTTCCCCATCACTCAAACGGCTGAGCCCACGGAGGGTTTCGGCGCTCCAGCGACCTAGCCGAGTTGCAGCAGTCTTCCCCCTCTGTGGGGGACGGGGCCTGAACGCCGCTCAGGCGAACTCGGGGGTCCGCCACCCGGGCAGGATCTCCGGGAGCCCGTCGCTGACGCGATCGCTGAACTGCGGCGGGCGCTTCTCCAGAAACGACGTCACCCCTTCGACCACGTCGGCGGATTGGCCGCGGTAGAACATGCCGCGCGAATCGGCGCGGTGGGCGAGCATCGGGTGCTCGGCGCCGAGCATTCTCCACATCATCCGTCGCGCCAGCGCGACCGACACCGGGGCACTGTTGTCGGCGATCTCCGCGGCCAGCGCTCGGGCCGCGTCCAGCAGCTCGCCGGCCGGGTGCACGCTGCGGACGAGTCCGCCCTCGAGCGCTTCCTGGGCCGAGAACACGCGCCCGGTGCTGACCCACTCCATCGCCCGCGAGATCCCGACGACGCGCGGGAGAAACCAGCTCGAGCACGCCTCGGGAACGATCCCGCGACGCACGAACACGAAGCCGATCCGTGCCTCGTGCGCCGCGAGCCGGATGTCCATCGGCAGCGTCATCGTCGCGCCGACGCCGACGGCCGGCCCGTTGATCGCCGCGATCACCGGCTTGGTGGACTCGAACACCCGCAGCGTGAACTGACCGCCGTTGTCGCGCGGGACCGAAGCCCCGTCCTCGTTCATCAGCGAGTCCGCCTTGGCGCGGGACTGCGCGTTGAACGTGTCGCCGCCGGCGGCCAGATCGGCGCCCGCGCAGAACCCCCTGCCGGCGCCGGTGACGATGATCACCCTGACCCCGTCGTCGGCATCGGCCTGGTCAAACGCCTCGATCAGCTCCCGCCCCATCGTCGCCGTCCACGCGTTCAGACGGTCGGGGCGGTTGAGCGTGATCGTCAGTACGCGGTCGGCGAGCTCGGTGGTGATCTGCTCGTACGGCATCGGGGCGAGTCCTCCTCGTCGGCGTTTGCCGCCATAGTTTCGCGCCCCGGCCGGTGTCGGCGAGGCCCACGATCAGGTGATCGCACGAGCGCCTGGCCGAAGCCCGGCGGTGTGGACAGCACTAGTTAATAGATCCGCGGGGGCCGTATTCAATTTGATCGCCCGCAGATCGATCATGATCGTCATGAACGCAGCAGAATCTCATCACATGACCACCGCCGTATCCACATCAGCCGATCGCCGCTACCGCCGACCGGCGGCGGCGCTCGCGAAGACCGCCGGGCGAGACTTCGTCTACCTGCTGGCGGTGTTCTGCATGAGCATCATCGCTTTCGTCGTGTGGGTCACCGGCCTCACCCTCACGGTGTCGCTGCTGGTGCTGATCGTCGGCGTGTTCGTGTGGCTCGGTACCGCGTACGCGTTCCGCTGGACCGCCACGATCGATCGACATCTCGCGGGGTGGCTGCGCAGCAAACCGATCCCTGGCGTCTACCGCCGGTCGTCGCCCCCCGGGGTGCTGGCGCTGTTGCGCACCGTGACCACCGACCCGCAGACGTGGAAGGACACCGGCTGGCTGGTCGGCAACTCGATCCTCGGGTTCGCGGCGTCGCTCGCCGCCATCACCGCGACGACCGTCGTGATCGGCTACATCACAATGCCGATCTGGTGGTGGGCGATCGACGATCCGCACAAGCAGTACGCCACGCTGAACATGGGCCTGTACACCGTGACGTCGACGGGATGGGCGTTCGTCAACACAGCGATCGGCCTGCTGCTGGCGCCGCTTGTGCTGCTACTGAACCACGGGCTCGCCAAGGGACACGCCGCGCTCGCGTCGCAGGTCCTCGGCCCGTCCGAGAGCCAGCTGCTCAACGCCCGCGTCCAGGAGCTTTCAAGCAGCCGGGCCGGCGCGGTCCAGGCCGCGACCGACCAGCTCGAGCGGATCGAGCGCGACCTTCACGACGGCGCGCAGGCGCGGCTGGTCGCGCTCGCGATGGACCTCGGGATGGCCGAGGAGGCCGTCGCCAACGATCCAGAGCTCGCGCGCGAAACGGTCCGCAAGGCGCGCGACGAGGCGCTCGGGGCGCTCGGTGAGCTGCGCGACCTGTCCCGGGGGTTGCGTCCGGCAATGTTGGAGGAGCGCGGACTTGCGACCGCGATCGAGGCGCTCGCGCAGCGCTCCGCGCTTCCGGTCTCGTTCACGGCGCTGGGAGCGGTCGAGGAGTCGCCCGACGCGGTCCGCACCGCGGCCTACTTCGTCGTCGCCGAGGCGTTGACGAACGCCGCCAAGCACAGCGGCGCGGCGTCGGCGCGGATCTCGATCGAGCGCCGCGACGCGAGCCTCGAGGTCAGCGTGTCCGACGACGGGCACGGGGGCGCCGATCCGCGCGGCTCGGGACTGGCCGGATTGGACAAGCGCGTTCGCGCGCTCGACGGGCGGCTGGATGTGGTGAGCCCGTCGGGCGGCCCGACGATCGTGAGGGCCGAGTTCCCGTGCGGGTGATCATCTGCGAAGACCATGCACTCGTCCGCGACGGTCTCGAGCGGCTGCTGAGCACGCACGGCTTCGAGATCGCAGCGTCGGTCGACAACGCCGACGCTTTCCTGGAGGCGGTCAAGCAAGCGCCCCCGGATGTCTGCGTGGTCGACGTGAGGTTGCCCCCGACGTTCACCGACGAAGGAGTCAGAGCCGCGATCACTGCCCGCCGCGAGGTCGCCGGCCTACCGATCGTGATCCTGTCTCAATACGTCGAGCAGACGTTTGCGCGTGAGCTGCTCACCGGCGGTGAGGGAGGCGTCGGTTATCTGCTCAAGGATCGCGTCGCCGATCCCGTCCAGTTCGTGGAGGCGGTACAGCGCGTCGCCGCAGGGGGCACCGCGCTGGACCCTGAGGCGGTCGCGCAGCTCCTCGGCCGCCCGGACCGCGAGGGTCGGCTGGAGCTGCTGACCCCCCGCGAGCGCGAGGTCATGTCGCTGATGGCCGAGGGCCGTACCAACGGCGCGATCGCCGGGCAGCTGGTGGTAACCGAGCGTGCGGTCGAAAAGCACATCTCGAACATCTTCTGGAAGCTCGACCTGCCGGCGTCGGCAAAGGACCACCGGCGCGTGCTCGCGGTGCTGGCATGGCTGCAGGCCAAGTAGTCTCCGCGCCTGCCCATGCCGCCACCCAAGACCCGCCCGCTCGGCGATTCCGGTCTGGACGTCTCGATCGCCGGGCTGGGCTGCAACAACTTCGGCCGGCGGATCGACCTCGCCGCCGCTCGGGCCGTCGTCGACGCCGCGATCGGCGCCGGCGTGACGTTCCTCGACACCGCCGACATCTACGGGCGTGGAGATAGCGAGCGGTTCCTCGGGGAGATTCTGGACGGGCGGCGCGACCAGGTCGTCCTGGCGACCAAGTTCGGGATGGATATGGCAGACGGCAGGGGCCCGCGCGGATCGCCGGCGTACATCCGCCAAGCCGTCGAGGCATCGCTGCGCCGGCTGCGGACCGACGTGATCGACTACTACTGGTACCACCAGCCAGACGGCCAGACCCCGATCGCCGAGACGCTTGAGGCCCTCGATCAGCTCGTCCGCACCGGCACCGTGCGGGCGATCGGCGCATCGAACTTCAGCGCCGAACAGATCGAAGATGCCGACGCGGTCGCCCGTGAGCGCGGACTCACTCGCTTCAGCGCGATCCAGAACGAGTACAGCCTGCTCAAGCGCGACGTGGAGCGGGACGTGCTTCCGACCTGCGAGCGCCTGGGGCTCGGCTTCGTCCCGTTTTTCCCGCTCGCTTCGGGCCTGTTGACGGGCAAGTACAGGCGCGGCCAATCAGGGCCTCCGGGCGCCCGCCTCTCCGGCCGCGATCGAGTCGCCAGCGACGAGCAGTTCGAGCTGCTCGAGGCCCTGGAGCAATTCGCGCAACGGCGCGGGATCACGATCACCGATGTTGCGATCGGGGCGCTGCTGGCGCGTCCGGTCGTCTCGTCGGTGATCGCAGGCGCGACGAAGCCCGACCAGGTCCGGGCCAACGCCGCCGCGGCCGGCTGGACACCGAGCGAGGAGGACCTGGCGGCGCTGAACGAGCTGCTCGGGCCAGCTTAGTCCCGGCCGGAGCCGATCGGCTCCTGCGCCGGCATCCTCGCTGCCTCGGTGATCAGCCGCGCGCCGCGCCCGTGGGTGAGGAAGCTGAATGCCCACTGCAGCAGCACCAGCAACCGGTTCTCAAATCCGATCAGGTAGAACAGGTGCACGCCCAGCCAGGTCAGCCATGCGGGGAAGCCGGACAGCCGCAGACCGTTGATGTCCGCGACCGCGCTGGCGCGGCCGATCGTCGCCAGAGTCCCCTTGTCTCGGTAGCGAAACGGCCGTGTCGAGCGTCCTGATAGCCGCTCAGCCACCAACCGCCCGGCGTAGCGCCCCTGCTGCATTGCGACCGGCGCCACTCCCGGCAGGATCCGCCCCTCACCGGTGCGCGGGTCGGCGACGCGGACCATGTCGCCGAACGCAAGCACCTCCGGATGGCCCGGCAGCGACAGGTCCGGCCGCACGGTTACGCGCCCGGCGCGATCGACCGGCGCGCCGCACGCCTCGCCAAGCTCGCGGGCCAGCGTCGAGGCGGTCACGCCGGCCGCCCACACAAACGTGCGCCCCGGTATCTGCGTCGTCGTGCCGTTCTTCGCCCTGACCTGCACGCAATCGGGCTGCACGCCGACGACGGTCTGCGACAGCATCACGGTCACCCCGAGTCGCTCCAGCGACTCGGCGGCGCGCGCCGACAGCGACTCCGGGAACGCCGTCAGCACGCGGTCGGCCATCTCGATCAGCAGCACCCTGCCGGCACGCGGATCGCTGCGGCGAAACTCGGCGGGCAGCGTGTCTTTCGCGAGCTCGGCGATCTGCCCCGCCATCTCCACCCCGGTCGGCCCCGCGCCGACGACCACGAACGTCAGCCACTTCGCCTGGGCCTCGGGATCGGTCTCGAGCTCGGCCGCCTCGAACGCCTGCAGGATCCGCCCGCGCACGTGCAGGGCGCTGTCGAGCGACTTGACTTCGAGCGCGGTCGACCGCCATTCGTCGTGACCAAAGTAGGCGTAGCTCGACCCGCCCGAGACCAGCAGCGAGTCGTAGCCAAGCGTGTAGGGCTCGGTGTCGGGCAGCACCGAATCGACCGCCACCTCGCGCCGCTGCAGGTCGAACCCGGTGACGTTGCCCAGCAGCACCTGCACGCGCGGCGCCTTGCGAAAGATCAGCCGCAGCGGCACCGCGATCTCGCCCGGAGACAGCGAGCCGGTCGCGACCTGGTAGTTGAGTGGCTGAAACAGGTGGTAGTTGTTGCGGTCGACAAGCGTCACGTCGACGTCTGCACGGGCACCGGCCAGCGTCCTGACAGCTTGGATCCCGCCAAAGCCGCCGCCGATGACGAGAACTCGATGACGCTGCATCGCGAGCGCTCCTTTCCTGGGTCGGTTCGGTCTGCATCGATGCCCGCGGGTCGTAGCCGCAGCGAGCTGCTCGACCTCCGTCCTGCGCGGACTCGGATATGGTGCACGAATGGGTGTGGAGACGGCGCGCGGCGTCGGTCCGTCGGGGATCGATGTCGCATACGAGCGCTTCGGCGACGCGAGCGCGCCGCCGGTGCTGCTGATCATGGGGCTGGCGACGCAGATGCTGGGCTGGCCCGACGGCTTCTGCGAGATGCTCGCGGCGCGTGGGCTCCACGTGATCCGGTTCGACAACCGCGACATCGGGCTCTCCACGCACCTCGATGACGCGCCGATGCCCGACGTGATGGCCGTGATCGCGGGCGGCACTACATCGGTGCCCTACTCGCTGGCGGAGATGGCGGCGGACACGGTCGGCCTGCTCGACGCGCTGGACCTCGACAGCGCCCACATCGTCGGCGCATCGATGGGCGGGATGATCGCCCAGGTCGTCGCGATCGACTATCCCGACCGGGTCAGATCGCTCACGTCGATCATGTCGACGACCGGCGACTCCAAGGTCGGCCAGGCGACGCAGGCGGCGCTGGCCGTGTTGCTCTCGCCTCCTGCGCGCACTCGCGAGCAGGCGATTGACCGCACCCTGTCGGTGTTCCGGGTGATCGGCTCGCCTGGCTACGAGCTCGACGAAGACGAATTGCGCCTGCGCGCGGGGCTCTCCTTCGATCGCGCCAACGATCCGGCGGGCGCTGCGCGCCAGTTGATGGCGGTGGTCGCGTCCGAAGACCGGACGCCCGGACTGCGGTCGGTAAGAGCGCCGACGCTGGTGCTCCACGGAGCCGCCGATCCGCTGGTCGACGTCAGCGGTGCACGTGCCACAGCGGGGGCGATCGATGCAGCCGAGCTGGTTGTGATCGACGGCATGGGCCACGACCTGCCGCGCGCGCTGTGGCCGCAGATCACCGATCGGATCGCGGAGCTCGTGATGCGCGCCGAGGCAGTCGTCGGGTCTTAGCGGTAACGCGGGTCATGACCCATTAGCAGCTAATATAACCCGCTCATGGAGCCCGGCTCGGCACTCGCGCGCGGTCGGCGGCTGGACGAGATCGCGGAGGCGCTGCCGCAGCGCGCCGCCACGCTCGCGCGACTGTTTCTGACGCGCTCGTCGATCCCGATCTCGCGAACAGAGGCCGGGGTTCTCACCGCGCTGTCGACCCGGCCGTGGCGGATCACCGAATTGGCCGCCCGCGAGGGCGTGACCCAACCGGCGATCACGCTGCTGGTCAACCGTCTGCAGCAGCGAGGCTGGGTCGCGCGGACGACGGACCCGACCGACCGGCGAGTCGTGCTCGTCGAGCTCACGCCCGCCGGCCGAGCGGTGTTCGATCGGATCCGCGCCGAGTACCGAGCGCTGTTGCACGAGGACATGGCAACACTCCCCGACGGTGAGGTCGAGACGCTGGCCCGAGCGGTCGAGATCCTCGACGCGGTGATCGCCCGGCTGGAGGGGCGCGAGCGGTGAGCGCGCCCAGCGGAACGGTCAGGGCACGGGGCGTGAGCCCCGCGGCGAGCGCGTTGGAGCCGGCCAAGCGCCAGCACTATTGGCTGACGTTCTCGGCGCTCGCGCTCGCCGGCCTGACGTTTGCGCTGCTGCAGTCACTGGTGGCGCCGGCGCTTCCTGAGATCCAGCAGGACCTCAACGCGTCGACCACGGCGGCGGCGTGGATCTTGACCGCATACCTGCTGAGCGCCTCGGTCCTGACCCCGATCGTCGGGCGTCTCGGCGACATGTTCGGCAAGGAGCGCACGCTGCTCGCCGCGCTCGTGGTGCTCGGGCTCGGGACGGTGCTGGCGGCGCTGGCGACGAGCATCGGCGTGATGATCGTCGCCCGGATCATCCAGGGCTGCGGGGGCGCGATCTTCCCGCTCTCGTTCGGGATCATCCGCGACGAATTCCCGCGCGCCAGAGTCGTCACCGGGATCGCGCTGATCTCGGCGATTCTCGGCGTCGGCGGCGGCCTCGGGATCGTGCTCGCCGGCCCGATCACCGAAGCTCTGAACTACCACTGGCTGTTCTGGCTGCCACTCGTGCTGGTCGTGGCGGCGACGATCGCCACGGTGCTGTTCGTGCCGGAGTCACCGGTCAAGACGCCGGGGCGCGTCAACTGGGCCGGCGCCGCGCTGCTGTCGGGCTGGCTTGTGTGCCTGCTGGTCGCGATCAGCGAGGGCCCGAGCTGGGGCTGGGACGACGGGCGCACGATCGGCCTGCTGCTCGCCGCCGCGGTGCTGCTGGTGGTCTGGATCGATAACGAGCGACGCGCCCGCGAGCCGCTGGTCGACATGAAGATGATGCGCATCCGCGGCGTTTGGACGGTCAACGCCGCCGCGTTCCTGGTCGGCGCCGGCATGTACAGCTCGTTCATCCTGATTCCCGATTTCACCGAGACGTCGCCGTCGGCCGGGTACGGGTTCGGCGCGAGCGTCACCCAGGCGGGGCTGTTCCTCGCGCCGGCGACGTTGATGATGCTGCTGATCAGCCCACTCGCCGGCAGGCTCGGCGCCCGCGTCGGGTCGCGGGTGCCGCTGATCCTCGGCTCGCTGGCGACGTGCCTGGCGTTCGCGTTCCTGGCCGTCGCCCATAGCGAGCCCTGGGAGATGTACGTCGGCTCGGCGATCCTCGGGGTCGGGATCGGGTTGGCATTCGCGTCGCTCGCGAACCTGATCGTCGAGGCCGTCCCGCCCAAGCAGACCGGCGTCGCGACCGGAATGAACACGGTGATGCGCAGTGTCGGCGGGTCGGTCGGGACGACGATCGGCGCCAGCGTGATCGCCGCGACGGTCGTCGGCAACGCGCCGCCAACCGAGGAGGGGTTCACGGCCGCGTTCCTGCTCGCCTCGGCGGCGTGCGGGCTGGCGATGATCGCCAGCTTCGCCGTTCCCCGCGCCCCGCGCCCGACGTTCGAACCCGCCGGCAACCTCGCAGGCGAGCACGCCTGAGCAACGACGGTGGGCTGCTACTGCACGATTCTCGTGGCGCTCGACGGCTCGGCCGACGCGGCTGCGGCGCTGCAACACGCCGCCAGCTTGGCCCGCGACCAGCACGCCCGCCTCGTGGTCATCACCGTCGCCCCACCGCCGCTGCTGCTGTTCGGCGGCATCGGCAGCGGCGCGACCGTCGTCGCAAATCTGGAGCCGAGCTACCTGCGCGAGTTGCACGAGGCGGTCGCCTCCCTGCCTCCGGACGTCGGCGTCCAGTCACGGTTCGCTCACGGCGCGGCGGCGCGCCGCATTCTCGAGATCGCCGACGAATGCCGCGCCGACCTGATCGTGATGGGATTCCACGGCCGCGGCCGACTGCGCCGCGCGCTCAGAGGCTCGGCCTCCGACACCGTGGCCCGCGAGAGTCGCAGACCGGTGCTGCTGGTGCGGGCTGACCGCGCCGAGGCCTATCAAACGCCGTGCCCGCACGCCGTCGACGCCGAGGTCACAGATCAGGATCCGCGAGCGCAAGCCCTCCCTGCACCAGACCCGGACCAGTCGCGCGGAACGCCGGAACCGTCTCGCTGGTAACGACACCGGACTCGTCGGTGAGCTCGTCGACGATCGCAAACCAGTCCCGGATCCGCGCCGGCGCGTCGACGATCACGGTGACGATCGGCACCCTGCGCGTCAGCTGCCAGAAGCTGTCCCCATGGGGCTGGTGCTCGCCGTGGTAGCCCCAGACGCCGCGCAGGCTGGTAGCCCCGGCCGCGCCCGCCTCGCGCAGTCGCCGCATCACCTGATGGTGCAGCGGGTTGCCCCGGTGGCGTGACTGCTCGCCCGCGTAGACCATCAACTTCTGCCAGATCCCATACCCGCCGCGATCCTCGTCCGGCAGCTCCGGCGGCGCGCCGAACCTGTGACCGTCCCGCTTACATAGCCGGACGCGTTCGAGCGTGATCAGCGGCTCGCTGAGGATCTGACCGAGGGCCGGTAGCACCTCTGCGACCCGCTCGCCCGTGCCGACCGCGATCACCATCATCGGCACCTGCGCGTTGCGGCCGATAAACCGAGCCCGCTGCCGCACGCCGTGCGCTGTGCCGTCCACGCCGAGCAACACCGTCGCGCCCGCGATCCCGCGCTCGTGCAGCAGCGCGACGATCGCCTGGTATGCCGGGAGCCCTCCGATCCGTTCCTGGCGGCCGACGTAGACCGTGAGCTTGGTCGCGTCGCCGAGTTCGGGCGGCAGCTGTACGCGTTCGATCTGCCCGGTCAGCATCCGCGCCCGCTCGAGCGTGACCAGGCCGTCGAATTGCAGCTCGCGGACGTCCGCAAGCGCGGCCTCGATCCGCGCGCGTGTGTCGACCCCGACCGACACGATCGGCAGGTCCTCCGACAGCGTCAGCAGACGGTCGGTCCGGAGGTGGTGCTTGACGCCGAAGCCCTCGACGCCGCGCATCACGAGGCTCGTCTGCAGCTCGTGTCGGGCATAGATCTCGGTGAACGCGTCGGCGAGATAGCCGTTCCGCGCCCGATCGCGCTCACCGAAGTAAGCGGTCAGCTTCAAGCAGTCGTCGTTCACAGCGCCATCCCCAGCCGGCGTCCGGCCCATGCTGCAGCGACACCGAGACCGATGCTGATCGCGAAGTTCAACACGCCTACGCGCAGCTGACCGTCCTCGCCGAGGCGGTGGCTCTCGAGCTCCCACGTGCTGAACGTCGTGAACCCACCGATCAGCCCGGTGCCGGCGATCCGATACGCGTCGGCGTCCAGCGCGGCACCGAACAACGCGCCGAGTATGAATGCGCCCGTAACGTTCACCAGCAGCGTGCCGAACGGAAACCCGCCGCCGACGCGTTCGGACACCGCCCCGTCGAGCAGAAGGCGCGCGATCGCGCCGACACCGCCGACGACGCCGACCGCGAGCACAACGGCCGCGCTCACCCTGTCAGCCTCACTCGGCGCACTAGGTTGGTGGCGATTGTCACCGCGACAAACCCGGCCGCGACGCTGGCGAGCGCGTACCCCGCCGCGAGCGACACGTCGCGCTGGTCGAGCATCCGCAGCAGCTCGACCTGCATCGTCGAGAACGTGGTCAGCCCACCGCAGACCCCTGTCCCGACGAACGGACGGCGGTAGGACGACAACGGCAGGCGCTCCTGCAGCCGGGTCGTGAAATAGCCGAGCATGAACGCGCCGACGACATTTACCGCGAACGTCGCCCACGGCCACCGCCCCGCCGTGTATGGGAGCGCCTCGGCTAGCTCCGCGCGCGCGACGGTTCCGAGCGAGCCCCCCGCGAACACCGCGACGAGCTCGCGGCGATCAACTCTCATCCGTTGGACGTTCGGCGAGCCTCATTGGGCGGTCACGCACGATATCGCGATCAGCCCCGCCGGCCGCGTCGAAGAATGGCCACGAGCTCGGCCCGTTGGTTCAGATATCGGTCGATGAGCCGATAGACATAACCCTATGTCTGGAGCACCCGCACGGAATGTCTGAGGTCTTCGTCGCTCGCCAGCCGATCTTCGATCTCGGCATGAACGCTATGGGGTACGAGCTGCTGTTCCGCGCAGGCCCGACCCGAGAGGCGTTCGTGGTCGATCCCGAACAGGCAACCGCGAGCGTGGTCTTGAACACGTTCACCGAGATCGGCCTCGACCGGCTCGTCGGGTCACGTCGCGCCTGGGTCAACGTCACGCACGAGTTCCTGTCGGGTGGGCTCGCCGAGACGGTGCCGCCGGGCCAGATCGTCTACGAGATCCTCGAGGACCAGCGGATCGACGAGCAGTTCGTCGCCACGGTCGCCCGGCTCCACCGCGCGGGATACACACTCGCGCTCGACGACTTCCACTACACCCCCGAGGCCGAGCCGCTGTTGGAGCTCGTCGACGTGGTCAAGCTCGATCTGATCGCGTTGGGGCGCGACCGTCTCGCCGAACACGTCGCCCGGCTGCGACCGTTCGGTGTGAAGATCGTCGCGGAGAAGCTCGAGTCCTACGGCGACCACGCCTACTGCGCCGAGCTCGGCTGCGATCTGTTCCAGGGCTTCTTCTACCGCGAGCCCGAGCTGGTGTCGGATGTCCGGGTCGCGGCCAATCGCGTCTCGTTGCTGCAGGTCCTTGCGGCGCTGCATGATCCCGGCGTCGGGCTTGCAGAGCTCGAGCATCTGATCGGGCACGACGTGACACTCAGCGTCCGGCTGCTCCGATACATCAATTCCGCGTACTTCGGGCTGGTCTCCGAGGTCAGGTCGATCGGACAGGCGCTCGCGCTGCTGGGGATCGAGAACCTGCGCCGCTGGGCGACGATGAGCCTGCTGATCAGCGTCGACGACAAGCCGCAGGAGCTGATGCTCACCGCCCTGCTGCGCGCCCGCTTCTGCGAGCTCGCCGGCCAGCGGCTCGGACTCGCCGGCCCCGGCGAGCTCTTCACGGTTGGCCTCTTTTCGGTGATCGACGCGCTGATGGATTGCACGATGGAGGATGCGCTGGGTTCGATTCCGTTCGCGAAGGATGTGTCGCAGGCACTGATCGCACACCACGGCGACAAGGGCCGCCTGCTCGAGTGCGTGATCGCGCTCGAGTCCGGCGACTTCGATCGGGCGCGCTCGGTCCTGTACTGCTCGGGCGAGCTGTACCTCGAGGCGGTCGCCTGGGCCGACGCGGTCAGCGAGTCGCTGTTCCCGGAGGCGGAGGCGGCCGCTCAGCCGACCCAGCCGGCGTTATTGTGACCAGAACGCGTCGCTCTCGGACGGCAGCGCCTCGACCATCCACCACTCAGAGACGATGCCGCCCCGGACCGTGAGCAGATGGGCGGCGTGGTTGTGCAGCGTTCGGCCCCCGCGCGCCGCGTTGACCTCGACCATCAGCATCACCAGGTCGGGCCTGACCGTGACCAGCTGTGTGATCGCGATCCGGAACCTCGCGCTCGGCAGGGCCATCGCCTCGACGCGGCGCACGTAGTCGTCGGCACCGCGGATCTCGTCGACTCCGCCCTGGGCGTTGGTGATGCAGGCCCGAACGTCGTCGGCCAAGAACGAGCGCAGCCGGGCAAGGTCGGCGGCCGTGAATGCGTCGACCAGACCGCGCGCGACAGTCTCCGCGCTGACGGCCGTTGCCATCGGCCGACTCTAGCCGCCTGAGCGTTGCTGTCGGCGGATCTTCGGTAGCGCTCGCGGATGCGAGAGAATCTTCGCGTGACCGGCGTCCCGCACCGCTACCGCGTCCGATGAGGGCGGTCGCGTGCCGAAAAGGCGAGCTCGAGGTCGTCGAGCGCCCGGAGCCGACGCCCGGCCGCGGGCAGGTGCGGATCGAGGTGCTGCGCTGCGGGATCTGCGGGTCCGATCTCCACGCGCGGCACGGCCTCGACTCTTGGGCCGAGCTGGCGGCCAGGGTCGGCTATCGACGTTTCGCGCGCTCCGATCAGGAGGTCGTGTTCGGTCACGAGTTCTGCGGCGAGGTGGCCGAGTACGGTCCCGAATGCCGCCGCAGCGCGCCGACCGGAACGCGGGTCGTCGCCCTGCCCCTGCTGCGCGGGCCGGCAGGAGTCGATGCGGTCGGGCTGTCGGTGCATGCGCCGGGCGCCTACGCGGAGCAGATGCTCGTGCAGGAGTCGATGATGATGCCGGTGCCCAACGGCCTGGGACCAGATGTCGCGGCGTTGACCGAGCCGCTGGCGGTGGCCTGGCACGCGGTGCGCCGCGGCGAGGTCGGCAAGCGAACCGTCGCGATCGTCATCGGCTGCGGGCCGATCGGGCTCGCGGTGATCCTCTTGTTGAAGTCCCGCGGCGTGCGAACCGTCGTCGCCAGCGACCTGTCGCCGGGGCGACGCGCGCTTGCGGCGACATGCGGGGCCGACGTCGTCGTCGACCCAGCGCAAGCGTCCCCGTTCACGGCCGTGCACGGGCGCGGCCACATCACCGATGCTCCGGCCGCGTTCGACCTCGCCGTGGACACGCGCGAAAAGCTCGAGCGCCTGCCATTCGGCTGGTGGCACGCGTGGCGGCTCGGTGAGGCGCTCGGCGCCAAGCCGAAGCACCCGGTGATCTTCGAGTGCGTCGGCGTGCCGGGCGTGATCGAGAGCATCCTCGACGGTGCGCCGCTGTTCTCACGCGTCGTCGTGGTCGGCGTCGTCGTCGGCTCCGACCAGATCACACCCGCGATGGCGATCAACAAGGAGATCGATCTGCGGTTCGTGATCGGCTACTCGCCGCTCGAGTTCCGCGACACGCTGCACATGCTCGCCGAGGGCAAGGTCGATCCCCGTGCGCTGATCACCGGGACGGTCGGGCTCGACGGCGTGCGAGCCGCGTTCTCAGAGCTGGCCGGGGTCGGCGCAAGCGGCGGCGCGGGCGCGCAAGCATCGCAAGCCAAGATCCTGATCGACCCGCGCCGGGCCGAGACGGTGCGCGAGTCGCTCGTATAGCCGCCGCGCGTGGGACGAGCTAATGTGGTGGCGTGGACGAAGGACTTCCGATCGCCTATCAGGTGCTCGATTCGGGCGTACCGGCGTATTCCGCTGAGGG
Organism: uncultured Solirubrobacterales bacterium; assembly: GCA_963809685.1. Taxonomy (GTDB): domain Bacteria; phylum Actinomycetota; class Thermoleophilia; order Solirubrobacterales; family Solirubrobacteraceae; genus Palsa-465. Next base: position 111,250 of record CAWEKN010000014.1, read on the forward strand.
TGTTCAGGTCGGGACCGTCGACCACGTGGTCGCTGCGCCGGCGCTGGACATTTTCCACGGCATCGTGCTGCAGGTCGCCGGCACCCGGCGATTCTTGGCCGCCGACCAGGTCGCGGCGCTGCACGAACGCGGCGTCGACCTGAAGATCAGCGCGGCGGAAGCTTCCGCGCTACCCGAGCCGCACGGCTCGGCGCCGGTGTTTCGCGACAGCGAGCCCGGCGTCAAGCCAACCCCCTGGTCGCACCTTGTCGGCCTTGTCGGCGGCAAGCGACCGAAGAGCCGGGGTTGGACCAGAGAAGACTGAGTATTCTGGTCGCGTGAACGCAGCCGACGGGCCCGTGCTCATCGCCTTTGACGGCTCGGCGGCAGCGCGCCGGGCGCTGACCGACGCCGCCGGGCTGTTCGGCTCACGGCGCGCGCTGGTGGTGACGGTCTGGGAGGCCGGCCTCGCCTACGCCACTACGGCGGTACCTCAGGACGGGATGATCATGACCCCGATGGTCGAGCCCGGCTTCGCGCGCGAGATCGACCACGAGGTCCACTCGGAGGCCGAGCAGATCGCCCAGGAAGGTGCCGAGCTCGCGAAGTCGCTGAACCTCGACGCCGCGGCGCTCGCGGTCGCCGACGAGGGCGACGTCGCCGACACGATCCTGAGGGTCGCCGACGAGCAGCAGGCCGCGGCGATCGTCGTCGGTTCGCGGGGCCGCAGCGGTCTGCGCGCAAGGCTCGAGGGCAGCACCTCCAAGGCCCTCCTCAAGCACGCGGCCTGCCCGGTCGTCGTCGTGCACGAGCCCCACGAGCACGACCGCTGACGGGTCTGATCCCGAACGGTCTCGCTACCGGGTACCGCGCGCCGACCAGATCGAGGCCCGCTCGTCGTGTGACAGCGAGCTCTTTCGCGCGGCCCCGGGCGCGTCCCCGTACGGGTCGCGGTATGGATGCTGGTTGATCCCGCTGCCCGCGCGCGTGTACAGCCCGAAGCTGACCACGATGAAGTACCCGACGCGCGAACAGCACAAATATGACGGTCCCACCCGCGAGGTGCATAGACCAAGATTGTCCGCCGATCCGCGCCGCTGGCCTGTGAAATCGGGCACAGATGGCCGTTGCCACCCGCGCCGGCGCGCGCCCGGGCCCGTATCCTGAAGCGCGGTTATGGAGCCGCGCTCGCGATCTGAGGCGCCGTCGCTACAGCCGACCGAGCGCGCCACGCCGGCGCGCCGTTGGCTTCCCACCCGGCTACGGGAGCTCAATTGGCTGTGGCTGCTTGCCGCGGCGCTGCTGCTCGCGCTCACGCTCGAGCGGGGCGGCACCTCGCGGCAGTCGCGCGTGCGCTGACGCGTCGCCAGGGCAGAACGATGGTCGACTGGGAAGCCGGCAGCTATGAGACCACGGCGGCGGAACTCGAGCCGGTCGCGAAGGCAGTCGTGCAGCAGGCCGCGCCGTCGCCCGGCGATGTCGTCCTCGACCTGGCATGCGGGACCGGCAACGCGGCCCTGCTCGCCGCCGCGCGGGGGGCTCAGGTGGTAGCGGTCGACAACGCACCGCGCCTGCTCGAGATCACTCGCGATCGCGCGCGGGTGCACGGGGTGAGCCTGGACGTTCGTGAAGGTGACCTGCTGCAGTTGCCGGTGCAGGACGACGCGGTCGACATCGTTGTGTCGGTGTTTGGGGTGGTCTTCGCCTCCGAGCCTGAGCGCGCCCTGCGGGAGGTCGCCCGGGTCGGGCGCCGCGGTAGTCGCGTGCTCATCACAGCTTGGGTGCCGTCGGGACCAATCGACGCAATGCTCGGCGCGCTGGGCCGCATCGTGAGGCGTCTGACCGAGGCGCCGGCGCCTCAGCGGTTCGCGTGGTTCGACTCCGGCGCAGTGCGCGAAATCGCAGCCCCCGCAGGGCTGGCGCTTAAGTCCACGACGCCCGGCGAGCTGGCAATCCGCGACAGCTCGCCCGAGGCCTACATCGCCGCCGGGGGCCAACACCCGGTGTCGATCGCAATCCGACCCGTGCTCGAGCGCGGCGACGCCGAGCGCGAGGCGACCGCGGCGATGACGGCCGTCCTGCGCGCGGCCAACGAGGATCCCGGCGGCTTCCTGGTGCACAGCCCGTACGTCGTGCACGAGCTGCGTGTCGGCTGAGTCGCGATCAGGAGTCTCGCTGCGCCAGCAGAGCGGGCAGAGTGCCGTACCGTCGTGGCGCACGAGAGCAGCGTGTCGTGGGTAAGGTGCAACGATGGGCGACGATGCGCCGCTGATGGGGTTCGCGCGGGCGATCGCCGGACGGGATGCGACCCGCGCCTCGGCGATGCTCGCCGCTTCACCTTCGCTGGCGCTGGCACGGTTCGCGGCCGGAGCGACCAGACAGGCCTCCGAGGAGTTCTTCCTCGACGAGCTGCGGCATCTCGTCTACGCCGGGGACACCGCGCTGCACATTGCCGCCGCGGCCTACGAGGCAGGAATCGTGAGCGAGCTTGTGGACGCCGGCGCGAGCGTCGCGAGCACCAATCGCCGCGGTGCCACACCGCTCCACTACGCCGTCGACGGCGGCCCGGGCTCCCCGCGCTGGAACCCGGTCGCGCAACAGCGAACCGTCGTACGCCTGATCGAGCTTGGTGCTGACGTTGGTGCTGTAGATAAGAACGGGACGGCACCATTGCACCGTGCCGTGCGCAACCGATGCGCAGCGGCAGTTCAGGCGCTGCTCGACGGCGGCGCCGACTCGCACGCCCCCAACCGCGCCGGATCCACGCCCGCCCAGCTGGCGCGCTGGACTACCGGCCGCAGCCGAAGCGGCTCGGCCGCCGCCCGGGCACAGCAGGAGCAGATCCTCCGGCTGCTGGCAGACCCTGTGGCGTGATCACCGGAGCCCGCTGACGGCACCGGCGCCGGCAGTCGCGCACGGTCAGCTTCTTGCGTCAAACGGCGACGGTCACTGCGACGCGCGGGCGACCGTGACGACCTGCCCGATGTCGGCGCTGGTGCGGGCCGCGTCCAGGACCTGCGCCGTGCGCACGGCATCCCAGGGATCGACTGGCACGGGACGATCGCCGCGTACGGCGGCGGCGAACGCCGGGTAGAACAGATCCCACGCTCCTCGCTCCGACGGCAGCACGTCCGCCTGCCCGTTGCGGAAGACGCGCCCCCACCGGTCCTCGGGCTCGGCACCCCAGCCCGGGTAGGTCGCAGGTGAGTGACCAGTCACGAGCAAGTGCTCCTGGCCGTCCATGTCGGGAACCACGATGTAGGTCGCGGACGTACCGGTCACCCGGAAGCGCGGACCGGGAGCGCTCTGGCGCCAGCTGCCCCACAGGTGCGAGAGCACACCGCCCGCATGTGTCAGAGCGAGGAAGACATCGTCGTCGAGCGCTTCCGCGCGTCGCGGCGTGTGCATCTCTGCGTACACGGAATCGACCGGGCCGAAGAGGACCAGCGCCTGGTCGACGAGATGGCTGCCGAAATCCAGCAGCGACCCACCACCCGAGTACGACGGGCCAGGATCTGGAGCGAACCGCTCAAACCGCGACTCAAATCGGACGGGAGCCCCGAGCACTCCATCGGCCAGAGCCTTGGCAACGGTGCGGAAGTCTGAATCCCAGCGGCGGTTCTGATAGACGGTGAGGGGACGCTGCGCCTGCTCTGACAGCAACACGGTCTGCCGCGCTGATGCGGCGTCCAGCGCGAACGGCTTATCGCACACGACGGCCAGCCCGAGCGTGAGCGCGCGCTGGCTGAGCTCAATGTGCGTGCTCGCCGGCGTCGAGATCGCGACCGCCTCGGCGCCGGCGGCGGCGAGATCCTCGAGCGAGCCGAACGTTGCGCGCCCCGGAAACCGCTCCGCGAAATCGGCGCGGCGCTGCGCTGACGTCGAGACCAAACCCAGGAACTCGCATTCGGCTGCGCTAGCGAGGAACGGGGCGTGAAAGTACCGCCCGCCGAATCCATAGCCGACCAGCCCGATGCGCACCGGCACCATCGCGTCAACCTATCGCAAGAGTTACGCTCGCGCCGCTGCCGGCTGCTCGAGTCAGTGCAAACCACGACGGCGACGCGCGTAGTCTGATGCAGACGGCATGCACGTTTCGGGAAGACAGCGTGCACTTTTGGAGAAGGCGGTGGGCATCTTTGTGGAAGGCAGTCTGCACACGATCGCGGTCGCGCGAGGCCGCCCGGACCCCGATGATGAGGGTGCAGGTCAAATTCCCAGAATTTCTAGTCATCTCACGGAGGAACCATCAATGCCTCGTAAGGTTTTCGACAAACTCGCCAGTGCCGGCGGCATCGTCGTCGTCGTCGTGCTGATCGCGGCTGGAGGCCTTCTTACTTGGGGCCACAGCTTCGTCAACTCCAACGTCCACAATCAGCTCGCACAGCAGCAGATCACGTTCCCGCCCAAGGCAGCGTTCGCGAACGCCAAGGCCGGGACGGAAATCACCCCCAGCATGATCGGGACGGTGTCGAAGTACGCCGGCCAGCAGCTGACCACCGGGGAGCAGGCCAAGACCTACGCCAATGACTTCATCGCGGTGCATCTCTCCGAGATGCCCTACGGCGGCGTGTACTCGAAGGTCAGTGCCGCAGCGATGGCCGACCCGACGAACGCCAAGCTCCAGGGTGTCAAGCAGACCGTCTTCATGGGCACGACCCTTCGGGGGCTCCTGCTCGAGGCCTACGCCTTCTCGACGGTCGGCGCGATCATGATGTGGGGCGCGATCGCCTCGTTCATCGGCGCCGCGCTGATGTCATTGCTCGTGGCCCTTGGGTTCCGTCACGCAGCTCGCACGCCGGAGGAGGCGAAGCTTCTGGCCCCGAAGGCCAAGGCGGTCCCCGCGACCTCGTAGCTTCCAAACCTGGTTCCAGGAGAACTGGTTCCTCCCAGAGAGACGCCCGCGTCGGCCTTGGTGCCGGCGCGGGCGTCACGCTTTTCCGGACGTCGACCGACGCGCAGCCCGAGCTCTTCGCCACGGTGGCGCCCCTCGCGGGCGCCACCGGCGTGCTCGGGAACTACGCGAGTGCCTTCGCTTTGAGCGCGTCGAACTCGGCCTGGCTGATCGTGCCGCTGTCGAGCAGTTCCTTGGCCTTCGCGATCTCGGCCGCCGACCCGGCCCCGCCGGTGCTGGCGGTCTTGCGGACGTACTGGTCGAACTGATCCTGGGACGCCTGGGCTTCCTTCATGCGCCGCTCGGTCATCCCGTCGTGATTGACGATCAGGTAGACCAGCACGCCGATCCACGGGATCACCACGACGAAGACCACCCACGCGGCTTTGGCCCAGCCCGAAAGGTCGCGGCGGCGAAACACGTCGATCAGCACCGTGATCGCGATCCAGATGAAGATCACCCACGCGAAAAAGATGAGTGTCGTCCAGAGGATGTTCAGGAATGGGTACGACGACGCAGTGACAAGCATTTGGATCGTCTCCGATCGCTCGGTGGTTCTAAAGCATTATCCGTCGGCTCCCCAGGAGCATGGCGCCCACGGTTCTAGCCGCATCATCCTAGTTGGAACGACGGCGGACCATCGCGACGTGGGAAATCGCTCGAGTATTTCTCAGGAGCCGTGAGCCTTCTTCGCGCAGCCTGGCGAGGGATTGTTCACGCAGCCCGGTGGGGTCGTCGGCGGGCCGTTTCCGTTCCCGTGGCCTGCGCCGGCGCCCTGGCCTGAACCGGACGAACCGCTCTGGCCGTCCCCGTCACCCGTGCCGTTCCCGGACGTGCCGGACGACCCGCCCGCGTTTCCTTGGCTCGGCGAGGGAGCGGTCGGAGGGCCCACGGAGCCGTTTCCGTGTGACGAGGCCTGGGGCGTCGTGGACGTGCTCGTGCCGGAGCCGGTGGGCGACGGCGTTGTCTTGGTGGCGGCCGGAGCGCTTGTCGTTGGCGCGCTCGACGATGGTGTTGTCGGTGTGGCCGAGCCAACGCCGGGAGCGGGGCCACCCGTAGCCGGGGCCGGGGCCGGCTTCGGCGCGGCAGCCGGAGCCGAGGACGTTCCGGTTGGTGTAGCTGGACCGACGCCGCCGGAAGTGCCCGGCGCACTTACCACCGCGATGCGCGGGGATTCCGGCACAGGTGCCGAGGACGGAGCCGCGGCGCTCGTCGCGCCCGTGCGGTGGGCACCGGCGGGCGGCGCGACGCCCCCGGCGGATCGCCGCCCCGGCGAGCGGGCAGCAACCAACGGATTGATCACCGCGGACACCAGCGGGCGAAACGGCGAGCGCATCTGCGCCGGTTGCGGCGGCCGCCCGCTCAGGAACGAGACGTGAGGTTGGGGCGACGGCGTCGGCAGCGTCTGCGCCACCCCGCCGATGCCGACGGCGACTGCGGCCACTGTCACAAGCTTCGCCACCGTTGCGACGGAGACCGACGAGGTGATCGCTGCCGCTCCTGCGTCGCTGCCGAGCGCCGCGGCGACCATCGTCGGCGCCGCGGTACCGCCCGCGACAGAACCCGCACCGCCGCCGGCGGGCCCAACCGCGGATGCGAGCACCAGGGCTTTGAGCTTCCCACTGAGCGCGACGGGAGCTGCCAGCGCCAGGACCGCCCTCTGTCTGCGCATGTCGCGCGCAAACTCCTGACAGGAGCTGCATCGGTCGAGGTGAGCGCGCACGGTGCCTCGAGCGGCGGCTTTCCCATCGGCGTTCGCCAGCTGCTCGCGGACCTCCGAACACGCCCTCTCGCGAGCGCTGCGCCCTCGGTGGAGCCCCTCGCGGGCTTGGAAGATGAGCGCCTTGACCTTGTCGCGCACGGACTCCGAGCATGGCTCGCGATCTCCTCGTGAGACTGGTCGCCCAGTTCGAACAGAACGAGCGCGACGCGTTGATCGGCGGGCAACCGCTGAAGGTCATCGACGATCTCGCTGCAGTTGCTCTTGGCGCGCGAACAGGCTCGCAGGACCGTCGCTGGCGGCACGGTCGGCGCTCACCCAGTCGCTGTCCGGGATCTCGCGGTGCACGCGCAGCTCCGACATGCAGCGGTTGCGAGCAATCGCGTACAGCCACGGTCGCAGGGCGCCATCGCACCCACCGCGACGGAGCGCCTCGTAGGCCGCGACGAACGTCAGCTGCAGCGCGTCCTCGCCCCAGTCACGGCTTCCCAGTACGTGAGCGCAGAAGCGCAGCAGCGCGGGAGCGTAACGGTCGAAGATCTCCTCGAATGCCCGATCGTCGCCCGACGCGACCCGCACCACAAGCTGCCGGTCGGTCAAGCCCCACATGCCCCGAGGTGCCAGATGAGGAATCGCGCGAGGCGCTACGGCCACGGCAGCGAGTATAGGCGCGAAACCCTGTGCTCAACGGTCTCGTCCGCGCAATGACCGACGCCCGGGTGTAAGCCCCATCACCCGGGCGTCGGCCGACTCGCCACCTGCATACGGCACGAGCACTGACGGCGATCCGCCCCCGGACACCCATCGTTGAAGTGCCTCGTGCCGGCGCCCTGCTGCTTCTTAGGACGCAGCGTGTGGCCCGAAGGTTGGTTCACGCCAAAGAAATTCTCGTCCGCGAGCGGGCCGCTCGCGACTCAGGCGCGGGACGCGATGGCCGTCGCCAGCTCGGTGCGAGAGCGCACGCCGAGCTTGGCGTAGATGCGCGAGAGGCTGTTCTCGATCGTCTTCTCAGAGAGGAACAGCGTCGCGGCTAGTTCCTTGTTCGTTCTGCCCTCCGCTACAAGCGCGGCGATTTCGCGCTCGCGGGCCGACAGGGACTCGATTCCGCGGCCGGCGGAGGCGGCTCCCGCGGCCCGGCGGGACATGCGCGTGCCCGCGCGGCGCAACTCGTGGGCGGCGGCGTCGATCAGCCCGGCGGCGCCCGCGCGACCGGCGTCGGCGGCGACGGACTGCAGAGTCGCCCGCCCGGCGTCGACATGGCCGTCGGCCAGGAGGGCCCGACCGCGCAGCAGTTCGCCGTCGAGCTCGTCGAGGCGCCCGGCGACAGCGCGAGCCGCCCCGACCGCCTGCTCGGCTGCAGTCGCGGCGGTGGCGGGATCCCCGTTTGCGAGCGCGAACTCTGCCTCGGCGCGCAGGGCACGGGCCGCGCCGAGCGGCAGGGCTGCGGTTCTCGCCCGGAGTGCCGCAAGCTCCGACCATCGCCGTGACGCGTCCAGATCGCCGACCTTGGCGGCCGCGCGGGTGAGCTCGAGCGCCAGCCACGTCGCCGCGCTCGGGTCGGCGTCGTCGAGCCGCTGTCCTCCCGCGGCGGTCACTTCGGTCAGGAGCCGCTGGGGTTCGCCACGCAGGAGCACGACAAGTGCGACGAGCCGGCTGGTGCGCAGGAGCATCGAGGCGCCCGGCCGGTCCTCGAGCTCGACGACACGCGCCGCCGCGCGGCGTGCACCGGCCGCGTCGCCGGCGAGTTCCATCGCCTGCGCCCGGAGCCGCAGGTTCGTCGCATGGAGGGGGTTTCCGCCGCTGAGCTGCCCGAGCTCCTCGGCCGTCTCGAGCAGTTCGAGCGTCGCGGCGAGCTCGAGCCGGTCGAGCCGGTGCCAGGCGAGGGTCGTCCCCGCGACGGACGCGAGCTGACCGAGCCCGTGGGTGCGGGCGAGCTCGAGGAAGCGGACGTGCAGTGCTTGCGCGGCGGTGTCGAGCCGCTCGACGAGCCGCGCGGCCAGGGCGACACCGCCGACCACGCTGAGACGTGACAGGAGGTCGGCGTCGCCGGTCGCCTCGAGCGTAGCGAGCGCTTCGTCCAAGTCGGGCCCGGCGGGCTCGCCTCTGATCAGGCGAGCCACGACGAGCAAGGACGCCGCTCCGGCCCGCACTACGGAGGGCGTAGCTCGGCCGGTTGCGAGCAGATCCTCGGCGACCTCGCCCATCGCCTCCAACTCCCCCAGGTGAAACAGGGTGTTGGCGAGCGTCCATTCGATCCGCTCGCGATCAGCCTCCGGCACCCAGGCCAACGCGTCGACGAGCCGCCGGCGCGCGGCGTCGTGTCGGCCGAGCAGGTTCTCGAGCGAGGCAGCGCTGTAGATGAGCTCGGCGCGCAGCCCGGCCGCCTGAACCGGGGCCAGTGCGAGCGCCTCCAGCACGGTCGTGCGAGCCTCTTCGGTCCTCCCTCCGGCCGCGAGACCAAGCGCAAGGTGCGCCAGCAGGCCGGCACGCCGCTCGTCGGCACCGTAAGGGAGTAGGCCCAGCGCGGCCGCGTACCAGTGCGCGCTCGTGGCCGGAGCGCTCGCGCGGGCGGCCTCGGCGGCGGCAACGAGAACCTCGATCGCCGCCTCGTCTCCAGGTGACGCGCAGCGCTCGATGTGATGGGCGAGGAGCGCAGGCGCGGCGCCGGCGGCGGTGAGCGCCGCCGCCACGCGCTGGTGCGCGGCGATCCGGAAGCCGGGAGGCGCGGACTCGTACACGATGCGGCGCACAAGCGGATGGCGGAACGTCAAGTGTCCACGACCCCCGGCCGCCGGGCAGACGAGATCGGCGGCATGCAGCCGGTCGAGCAGGTTCAGCGCGTCCTCACGCGAGATGTCCGCCGCCGCGGCCGCCAGGTCGGGGTGGAACGGATCGCCCGCCACCGCAGCGCCCTCCAGCAGAACGCGCGTCGCGGGCGGCAGCGTCGCGACCTCCCGGCGCACCGTGCCGACCAGCGTCGCGGTCAGCTCATGTCCGCTATGCGTCGCCCGCGCGAGCTCACGCACGAACAGCGGGTTCCCCGCGGCCTCCGCGAGCAGCCGACCGGCCACGCGTGCGTCGAGGTCCGCAGGCAGGAGTTCTCGCGCGGCCGCGTCTGACAGCGGTGCCAGCGACAGCTCGACCACACCCTCGAGCCCGCGCGCGGCGTCGAGGACGCGTTCTGCGGCCACCGACGCGCGAGCGGCCAGCAGAAGCGCGTGTGCGGCACGAGGCGGACGGCGCAGGATGTAGAGCAACAACTCCAGCGACGCCTCGTCCGCCCAGTGAAGGTCGTCGAGACAAAGCAGCAGCGGCCGCTCCCGCGCGAGGAGCTCCAGCAGCCCGCGCACGGCCCGATGGTGGCCCAGGCGGTCAGAAGGCTCGCTCGGCCGCCCCGGCGTCCGTGCCCCCGGCTCGCGGAGCGAAGGGAGGACCGCCGCGAGCCCAGGGCCTGCCGCTCGCACCCATGCGGGACCACGCGAGGCCACGTGGTCGTCGAGCGCATCGACGATCAGCCCGTACGGCAGCTCGCGCTCGTGCTCGACCGCCTTTCCGGCCAGGACCTGAAGACCGGCGCTCTCCGCCGTCCCGACCGCGTTGGCAAGCAGTGCGCTCTTGCCGATCCCGGCGCCGCCGAGCACCACGACGACGCCGCTGGCGCCGGCGCGGACGTCCCTCGCCACCGCGCCGAGAGTCTCTCGCTCGACGTCACGACCCACTAGCCCCATCGCCGCAAACGCTACCCCCTGACAGCTCGAAAGGGGGTCGCGCGCGGGGATCCCCCCTACCCCGGACGTTCGCCCGAAGCCAAGCTCACGGGCATGCAAGACACCCAAACCCACATATTCCACACCAACCCCGCGACCGGCGAGCGCATCCGCTGGCTGCTTCGGGCCGGCCAAACCGGAGGTGAACTCGTCCGCTTTGAAATGTGGACCTCGCCCGGTGGCGGAGTCCCCGGGACGCACGTTCACCCGCGCTCGACCGAGCGCTTCGACGTGCTCTCTGGACGGTTGATCCTCGAGTCCGGCGGCGAACAGCGCGTCATCCCCGCCGGCGAGCACGCCTCGGTGCCGGCCGGGACGCCGCACCGTTGGCGCAACGGTGGCGCTGACGAACTCCACATGATCGTCGAACTCGACCGACCCGGACAGTTCGAGCACATGATCGAGGCCGCCTTCGCCGCCGGCCGCGATGGCCGCTTCGATTCACGCGGCCGGATGAAACCACTCGCCGCCGCCGCGCTTGTGCACCGCTACCCCGACGAGATCACGCCGCCGTGGCCGCGCTGGCTGCAACGGCTCGTGATCCCACCCCTCGCGCTCGCCGGTCGCAACGCGATCGCCTGAACACTCCGACACCCAAGGATTCGAGAAAGGAACATCACCATGAGAATCATCGCTGTGCTCTGCGCGACAGCTGCGCTCCTGGTCGTCCCCGCCGCCGCTTCGGCGTCGACCCGGCCGCTTGTCTATGCGGGCAAGACGAGCTCCGGGCACACGGTTACCTTCCGCGTTGCCAACGGCCGAATGTACGATCTCCGAGCCGGCGTCCGAGTCAGCTGCGTACCGATCCAAGGCGGGACCACGCCGACAGGCGGCGTCGACGACTTCAGCTTCGACGGCTCGATCCCGCTGATCTCCCATGTCCGCTTCAAGTTCCTGGCGAAAACCGCTCTCTGGTTCAGCCCGGTCACCAAGACACACGACATCTGGATCAAGCGACACGGCAACGCGATCACCGGCCGGATGCGGCTGCAGTTCTCCTTCCTCGCTCCCAAGTTCACCCCCGGCACGTTCACCATCTACAGCTGCCTCGGCGGCGCGACCTTCACCGCCCAGCCGAAGTAACGACGCAACGCCGCGCCACTGATTCGTCGGTGGCGCGGCTCACGCCGCAGACTCGGGACAGAGCGGCGATGATCTCGATTTGACGCCGAGGAATTCGCGAGCGAAGGGGGTCGTCGAGTGGAGCAGATCAATGTGGCGGTCGTCGGCGGCGGGGTCGGCGGTGCCTACGCCGCCTGGCGTTTGCAGACCGATCCAAGGTACGGGGCAACATCCATCTACCTGTTCGAGGCGTCTGGACGGATCGGCGGCAGGCTCGAGTCGCTTACTCCTCCCGGCGGCCCGCAGCTGCGGGCCGAGTTCGGCGGGATGGCATTCACGAGCAGGCACACGTTCGTGTATGGCCTTGTGACGAACGTGTTCCAGCTGGCCATGAGCCGGTTTCCCAACCAGACGCCCCACCTGCTGTACCTGCGCGGGAACCACCTGACTGACAGCAATGTCCAGGACGGCACGGTTCCCTACGTGCTGGCCCGATCGGAGCAAGGACAGCATGCAGGGGATCTGCTGGCCCGTACCGTCACGAACCTGATTGGCACCGATCCGACGACGCTCGACCACGCGGACTGGCGCGCGCTGTTTGCGAACAAGACGTTCGAAGGACTGCCCGCACACCAGCTCGGGTTCTGGAACTTCCTGACCCAGCCCGGCGGCCTGTCGTCCGAGGGCTACGCGTTCGCCCGCGACGCGTTCGGGCACTACTTCCCGCTCGCGAACTCGAACGCCGCAGACGCACTCGAACTGTTCTTCGCCGAGTTCGTTCCCGAGTCGCCGTATCTCTGCTTGCCGGACGGCTATGAGACGTTGCCCGCGTCTCTCGCCAATGGGTTCGCTACCGCCGGCGGCACGATCGCGCTGAACACGCCGGTCACGCGGATCGGGCCGGGCCCGTCCGGCGAGGGCTTCACGCTCGAGCTCGGAGACGACGGCCGGGTCCAGGCGCAGACCGTGATCCTCGCACTACCTCGCCGGGCGATCGAGCTGATCTCCCCTGACAGTGTCATCCTGCCCGACGACGACGTGCAACGGCTCCTGCGGACGGTGAGGCCGATGCCCGTGATGAAGATGTTCCTTGCCTATTCCTCGCCGTGGTGGATGACGAACGGCGTCGCCCCCGCGCGCGGGCGGTCGGTCACCGACCTGCCGTTGCGGACGATCTACTACTTCGGGGTCGAGCACGACGATGTGAACCCGGGCAACACGAACGCGCTTCTGATGGCGAGTTACACAGATGCGCTCGAGCTCGACTATTGGCACGGCCTGCGATTCGGGCCCGCGTACCAGGATCAGCCGAACCCGTTCGCCCAGCAGCACCCGGGCTCTGCCGATTGGCGTCGGCAGGCGGCCACGGCTGCGATGGTCGCCGAGGCGACGCGCCAGCTCGCGACCGTGCACCCGATGCTCACCGTGCCGGCGCCGTACACCAGCGCATTCAAGGACTGGAGCGATGATCCATACGGTGGGGCGATACACGAATGGAAGGTCGGCGTGTTGAGCGATGCCGTCATCGAGCGGGTCGTTCAGCCACGTCACGGCGCGGCGTTCTACATCTGCGGTGAGGCCTACTCGCGCAAGCAGGGCTGGGCAGAGGGTGCGCTCGAGACAGCTGAGGCCGTCGTCCAGCGGATGGGTCTGGCGCCCCCTGATTGGACTAACTGAGCATCAGTTGCCCAGTTCCAACCGCGGTGCGGCCCTTCTACTTTGCCGTGCGGCCCCCGCCCGGCGCCGCTAGTGCGCGCTTCGCGTTCCCGAGCGCCTGTTGGACCGCCTGGAGCTGGGCCGGGGTGAACCCGCTTGAGGTGAGCGTGTCCGTGTCGACCGTGCCGGCCACAATCTCGCGATCGACGATCTGACCCTCCGTCGCGGTGATCGTGCCGTCGTCGACGAGCCGCTGGATGGCGTTCAGGAACGGCTGGTGGTTGACGGGCGGCTGAGGCGCGTCGGCCTTGTCCGGCGCCGGGGACGTCGGCGTCTTGGTTGGGCAGTTCGCCACCGCTGCGTGGCCGTGCGTCTTGGCATGTGGTGTTGCGGCGAGGGCGACGGTGCCGGCGATCGCGCCGACCGCGGCCAGTGCGGCGAGTGCGCCCGTCGCGGTGTGGCGGAGGCGGGCGTACCTTGCGTCTTGATCGTTCATGTGGGTCTCCGCTCGGTCTGGGCGCCGGGGGGCGGCGTCGTATACGAACGTCAGGCTCGTGCGGGAACCTGAGATCGAGCTGAAGCGCAGCGGTTCTTCAGCCGATCTTCAGGCAGCGTCAGGAACAATCGGCGGGCGATGGGCGAGCCGATCGGTCGAGTGGTGGTGGTCGAGGACGAGCGGCCGGTACGCGAGGCGGTACTGGACGCGCTTCGCGCGGAGCGGTTCACCGCCACCGCGTTTGACGATCTCCCGAGTCCCGCGGACGTGCTCGTTGTCGCGCCCGATCTGGCGATCCTCGATGTGCTGCTGCCGAGCGGCAACGGCTTTGAGTTGGCAAGGCTGCTGCGGCAGCAGGCTGATCTGCCGATCATCTTTCTCACTGCGCGCGATGCGGTCGCAGATCGGGTCGCCGGACTCGAACTGGGCGCCGACGACTACCTGGTGAAGCCGTTCGCGCTCGAGGAGCTGATGGCGCGCGTGCGGGCGGTGCTTCGACGCCGAGGCGCGATCCCGCAGGTGCTGGAGGTCGAGCGGCTGCTCGTCGATGAAGAACACGGGTTCGCCGCCCGTGCCGGTCGGGAGCTCGCGCTGACCTCGACCGAGCTTCGGCTTCTCGCATTTCTCATGCGCCACCGCGGACAGGCTCTGTCCAAGGACCAGCTCCTGACCCAAGTGTGGGGCTATGACGCATACGACCGCAACCTCGTGGAGGTTCACATCAGCGCGCTGCGGCGAAAGCTGGAGGTATTCGGCCCGCGTCTGATCCACACGGTCCGCGGCATCGGCTACCGGTTCTCGCCGTGAGCGGCCACCGCCCCGCGCGCAAGCGGCTGATCGCCGCCTCGCTACTCGGGATCGTCGCCGTTCTCGCGACGTTCGTCGTGGTGCTCACGGTGCGCTACCGCGACGGGCTCGAGCAGCGCCTGCGCGCAGACCTCACATCTGGTGCAAGCGCACTGCGCCGGGCACCCTCGCCGGCAGCGTTCAAGTCGATCATCGGCTCGCTTGCCGCGGAGGGCATCTCGGTCGACCTCGCCGGGATAAGCGGCCCGGGCGGAACCCTTCAGGTCACCCCGGGCGAAGCGCTCCTGACCGTGCACGAGGTGATCCCGGTCAGCGGCAGGGACGTGCCCGCGACCCTTACCGGCAGCCTTGCCGGGATCGACCGGCAGGTCCGCAGCCTCGAGATCACTGAAGCGATCGGCGGCGTGATCGCTCTGGCGCTCCTGGCGGCGCTCGCGCGTGTACTCGTGCTACTCGATCGCGCCGTGTCGGAGGCGCGCGCATCTGAGGCGGCAATGCGAACGTTCCTGGCCGATGCTTCACACGAGCTCCGCACGCCTGTCGCCGCGCTGCAGGCGACCGCCGAACGGCTCCTGCGAGATCAGCCGGCGCGCCCGGCGCGCGACGCGATCGAAGCCCAGCTCGCGCGCGACAGCGGTCGCCTCGGGCGCCTCGTCGACGACCTCTTGAACCTCGCACGGCTCGACGCTCGCGAGCGACCGCACCGGGAACAAGTGGACCTCGCCGACCTCGCATCGGCTGCAGTGGCCGCCGCACCCACCACCGACGCGGCGGCAAGCGTCGAAGTGGTCACCGCCGGTCCCGTTCCGGCCACGGGTGACCGCGAAGCACTACTTCGCGCCGTCCGCAACCTGCTGGACAACGCGCTCGCGGTCGCCGACACCGTCGTGGTCGAAGTCACGCAGACAGTGAACGGGCCAACCATGTCGGTGACCGACAACGGGCCTGGAGTCCCCGCCGACGAGCGCGAACGGATCTTCGAACCGTTCGTCCGGCTTCCCCGAAGCCCATCCAGTGGCACCGGCCTCGGGCTCGCGATCGTCCGGCGGACGATCCAGTCACACGGCGGCACGATCACCTGCGACCCGTCCCCGACCGGCGGCGCCCGATTCACGCTACGACTGCCAGCCGACTCCTAGAGGACGGGCACGACGTAAACAGCTTGCCGCCGGAGTCCACGCTCGTTTCGCCACCGCTTAAGGAATTGACGGTTGCCTCCGATTACCGGTCTGGAATGAGCAACGAAGGACATATGAATGGAAGCGGAATGATGCAGCGATCTGCGCCCGATGTTGGCCCGATGATGGGTATGGCGACCGACCCATGGCCCGACATGGGCCGCGATCTGTCGGCCTTGACCGCATCGCACCCGATGATGGATGCGGTCATCGACGAGGTCGATGGACGCATGATTCGGATCGGGGACCGCTGGCTCGCCGATTTCGCGTCGTGCAACTATCTCGGTTTCGATCTGGACTCCGAGATCATCGGGGCGATCCCGGCGTACCTCGAGGCGTGGGGGACGCATCCGAGCTGGTCGCGGCTACTTGGCAGCCCGGTGCTGTACGAGCAGATCGAGGAGCGACTCGTCGGGCTGCTCGGCAGCGAGGACGCGCTTGTGCTGCCGACGATCACGCACATCCATATGTCGGTGATCCCGGCGCTCGCCGGTTCGGGGACGATCTTCATGGACGCTCGGGCGCACAAGACGATCTACGACGGGTGTCAGATTGCTCGCGCCCGCGGCGCGGCGGTGAAGCGGTTCCGATTCGAGGACGCAGGCCACCTCGAGGAGATGTTGCGCGCCGAACGCGATCCTGTTCGCCTCGTGTGCATGGACGGCGTCAACAGCATGACTGGCAACGCGCCCGATCTGCCGCTCTTCGCCAAAGTCGCGCGTGAGAACGGAGCGCTGCTCTACGTGGATGACGCGCACGGGTTCGGTGTGATCGGTGAGCGCAGCGAGCGCGAGCCATGCCCTTACGGCACACGTGGCAACAGCGTCGTGCGCTACTTCGATGAGACCTACGAGAACCTTGTGCTCGTCGGCGGGTTCTCGAAGGCGTATTCGTCGCTGCTGGCATTCATCGCCTGCCCCACGGCCGTCAAGAACGGTCTGAAGGTCGCGGCGGCGCCGTATCTCTACTCCGGTCCTTCGCCCGTCGCATCGCTGGCCACGGTGCTAGCCGGCTTCGATGTCAACGAGGCACGCGGCGACGATCTGCGACGCACTCTGTTTGAACGCACGCAGCGCGTGCTGGACTGCCTCGCCCGACTCGGGGTTTACACTCCGAACCGGTCGGGCTTTCCGATCGTGGAGATTCCGCTCAGAGACCATCAGCGGATCGGCGAGGTTGGGCGGCTGCTGTTCGATCGCGGCGTGTATGTGACGCTCGCGGCCTTCCCGCTCGTGCCGAAGGCCGACGTCGGCTTCCGCGTTCAGCTGACCGCACTCAACACCGACGCTGAGGTCGACTCGCTGTGCGCCGCGATCGAGGAGCTCACGAGCCTCGGCGAGCTGAGGTCGGTCGAGGATCCACTACCGCTGGCGGCGTGACCGTGACGCTCGTCAACCGGATCAAGCGCGGTCCACTGCGCGGGGTGCGCCTGTGGCAAATGTACCTCGTCGGCGGCGGCATCGGCACCGCGCTCTACGCGCTCGTACCGCCGTTTGCCGGCAGCGGACCGATGATCAACGGTCTCGGCCTCACGGGGATCGCGGCGGTCATCGTCGGGATCCGACGCAATCGTCCTAAGTCACCCCTACCGTGGTGGCTGTTCGCTCTCGGCCTGTTCCTCTTCTGGCTAGGCGACATCTACACGTACAGCTATCCGAAGCTGTTCGGCGCCGACGTGCCATTCCCGTCGCCCGGCGACGCGATCTACCTGTTGGTCTATCCCGTGTTGATGGCGGGCGTTTTACTGCTCGTGAGGCGCCGCAACCCAGAGCGCGACCGAGCCGGACTGATCGACTCGTTGATCATGACGCTTGGGCTGTCACTCGTATCGTGGATCGCGCTCATCGCACCGTACGTACACGACAACACGCTGTCGCTGGTGCCGAAGCTCGTGTCGATCGCCTATCCGATCGGCGACATTCTCCTGCTGGCCGCCGCGATCCGACTCGCCGTCGACACGGGCAAACGTCAACCGGCCTTTTATCTGTTGGCGCTGAGCATCGTCACGCTGCTCGTCACGGACTTCGCCTACGGCTTGCTGACACTCGACAACGCATACACCCATCAGGTCATCCTCGATGTTGGTTGGATCTTCTTCTACTTGTTCTGGGGGGCGGCCGCGCTTCATCCGTCAATGGCCGAGCTCGATCAACCGGCTCCTGAGCGGCAGCCGAGACTGTCCCGCCTGCGGCTGATCCTGCTGACCGCAGCGACGCTGATCGCACCGGTGATCGAGGTCGTCAAGGAGGTTGGCCGCAACGACCTCGACCTGATCGCGACGGTCTCCGTCTCGGGGATCCTGTTCGCCCTCGTCGTGGCACGGATGGCGGGACTTGTCCGCCAGCGCGAGCGCTCGATCGAGCGCGAGCAGATTCTCGCGTCGGCCGCGGCCGAGATCATGGCTGCGACATCGCGTCAGCAGATCTGCCAAGCGGCGCTCGATGCGGTGCCGTCGCTGGTCGACGCGGGAACAATCGCCAGGCTCTGCTTCGTCGACGAGAATCTCGTCCACGTGGTGGGCGTGAATCCCGATGCGGCGCCCGACGCAGCACAGTGGTCGCTCGATCCGCAGGCCTTTGGATCGCTGCTTGCTTCCGACAGCACGTACGGTGGGGACGTGAGGTTGCTCTCTGACACCCAGCGAGCTGATCTCAGGTTACCGGCCGACACCGCGAGCGCCCTGATCGTCGAGCTTTCTCTGCGCGGCGACCGCCGAGCGCGGGGGTTGCTGCTGGCGGCCGGCGAGTCGGCCACGACCCGCTCGGCGCAAGGCGCGCTGCTCGCGCTCGCAACACAGGTTTCACTCGCGCTCGAGAGCGATGCTCTGACCGAGGAGCTACATCGCACGGCAAGCGAGGCGCGATTCCGTTCGCTGGTGCAGCACACCCACGACCTGATCACCGTTCTCGATTCCAACGCCACGGTGATCTACCAGAGCCCCTCGATCGAACAGGCTCTCGGCTACACGCCTGAGGAGATCGTCGGGACCAGGTTCGACCGCCTTCTGCCACAAGGGGACAGCAGCCGTCTTCTGCACCTCCTCGCCGATGGGCCAACGTACGCGGGCGCTGAGAGCGAGGTGATCGAGTGCTCGCTGCGCCACCGCGACGGGACCACCCGGCAGTTCGAGATTCTTCACAACAACCTCTTCGAGGACGACGCGGTCGCGGGCATCGTCCTCAACGGTCGCGACATCAGCGAACGCAAAGCGTTCGAGGCGCAGCTCGAGCATCAGGCCTTTCACGATACGGTCACCAAGCTCGCCAACCGCGCGTTGTTCAACGAGCGTGTTCGTCACGCGCTGGCCCGAGCGCGGCGCGAGCATTTCGAGCTCGCTGTCATCTTCCTCGATCTCGACGACTTCAAGACGATCAATGACAGCCTCGGTCACGCTGCCGGCGACCGCGTCCTGTTGGAGGTGGCCAAGCGCCTGGCAACCAGCATCCGCGTCAGCGACACCGCAGCCCGATTCGGTGGCGACGAGTTCGCGATTCTGCTCGAGGACACCGCCGGGCCGCAGGAGGCAGCGGAGATCGCCGAGCGAATCGTGGAGCTGCTGAAGGTGCCGCTCCGCGTGGAGGGCAAGGAGATCGTGGTGCAGGCGAGCCTCGGCATCTCGGTCGTTGACTACGACGCCGGGGTCGATGCCGACGAGCTGATCCGCAACGCCGATGCCGCGATGTACATCGCCAAACGCGACGGCAAGGGAACGTATCGACTGTTCGAGCAGACGATGCACGCGGACGTGTTGGCGCGCCTCGAACTGCGCGCCGATCTCCAGCGCGCGCTCGTCAACAGCGAGTTCGAGCTCTATTACCAGCCGGTGATCCGGCTCGGCGATTCCACGATCAGCGGCGTCGAGGCGCTGGTTCGCTGGCAGCACCCAGAACGGGGGATCGTCGGACCGACTGAGTTCATCCCCTTCGCCGAGGAGTCGGGTTTGATCATTCCGATCGGCCGATGGGTGCTCCGTGAGGGATGCCGCCAGGCGAAATACATCCAGCAACAGGTCCCGTCGGACCGCCCGCTCACGATGAACATAAACATCTCGGCCGTCCAGCTTCACCACAGCGACATCGTCGAGGACGTCCGTGACGCTCTGGCTGAATCCGGGCTCGACCCGCGGAGCCTGACGCTTGAGATCACCGAGACCGTGATGATGACCAACGCTGACCTCGCCGAGGAGCGGCTGACACAGCTGAAGCAACTCGGAGTAAGCATCGCCCTCGACGACTTCGGTACCGGATACTCCTCGCTCGGCTACCTTGCTCGCTTCCCGGTCGACGTCATCAAGATGGACCGGTCGTTCCTCGTTGCCGGCGCGTCGCCCGTCACCTCGGGCCTCGCCACAGCCGTGATCGGGCTGGGCAAGACGTTCGAGCTCGCCGTCGTGGCCGAGGGGATCGAGTTCCCCGAGCAATGGTCCACGCTGCGCGATCTCGGCTGCGAGCTCGGCCAGGGCTTCTACTTCGCCAAGCCGATGGACGGGGAACAGACACTCGAGTTCCTACGGACCAGCCCAGGCGAACTGGAAGCACGATGGGAACCGGATCCAGACGGCGCACGTCCCGTCGATGCAACATAGCTACGAGGCGCTGGACCGCAGCGGCGGTTTCAGCCGCGTCCGTCTGCTCGCTCCACTGAGGCACCGCGACTTCCGTCTGCTGTGGAGCGGCATGTCCGTCTCACTGCTCGGCGACGGCATGTTCTTCGTGGCGCTCGCCTGGCAGGTCTACGCGCTCTCGAATCTCCCGATCGCGCTGTCAATCGTTGGGATTGCGATGACCGTGCCCACGATCGTCTTCCTCCTCCTCGGAGGGGTGATCAGTGACCGGCTGGACCGCCGGCGCGTGATGGTGGCAGCTGACATCGCCCGCGGGTTAGCCGTGGGCCTGATCGCCGCTCTGACGCTTGCCGGCGCGCTGCGCCTGTGGCACGTCGTCGCATTGGCCGCGATCTACAGCGTGGGCACCGCATTCTTCGCGCCCGCGTTCGACGCCGTCGTTCCCGAGATCCTGCCAGAGGACAGCCTGGCACAGGCCAACTCCCTCGACCAGTTCGTGCGGCCGATCGCGCTGCGCCTCGCGGGGCCGGCGATCGGCGGACTGCTGATCGCCAACCTCGGAGCAGGCGTTGCCTTCGCGCTCGATGCCTGTTCGTTCGCGGTGTCCGCCTTCGCGCTGCTCGCCATGGCGTCGCGCCCGCGACCAGAGAGCTCTCCGTCCGCCTCGGTCACGCGCGAGCTGCGTACCGGCTTCTCCTACGTACTGCGTCGGCCCTGGTTGTGGGCGACGCTTGCGAGCGCAGCCATCGCATACCTCCTGTTCATGGGCCCCACCGAGGTGCTGGTGCCATTCGTCGTCAAGAACGAATTGCACGGCAGCGCTGCCGACCTCGGACTCGTGTTCGCGGCCGGCGGCATCGGGTCGATCGCCTGTGCTGTTGGGCTTGCTCAGCGCGGTCTTCCGCGGCGCGAGATCACGTTCATGTACGTCTTCTGGACGCTGGCAACATTCGCGGTCGCGGGCTACGGCCTGGCCCATCAGCTGTGGGGGCTGATGCTCGCGAGCCTGGCATTCAATGCGCTCGAGACCGCTGGGACGATCATCTGGGCTACCGCCAAGCAGCGCCACGTGCCCGCGTCCCTACTCGGCAGGGTGTCGAGTCTCGACTGGCTGATTTCGATCGGTCTGATGCCGCTCTCGTTCGCGTTGACCGGTCCGGTCAGCGCCGCGATCGGGGCCCAGAACACGCTGATTGCCGCCGGCGCCATAGGCGGCATCGTGACCATCGCTGCGCTGTTCATCCCCGGCGTGCGTGCGATCGAGACACTCGACGATGACGAACCCCCTGAATCGCCGCTGCCAATGTTGGGGCAGGCACAGGTCAGCTTCACACCGTGAGCGACGCCTTGTGTTACGAAAGACCCGTAGGTCGAGGGCACGTCTAGAGCTTGCCGGAGAGGACTCCGAGTTGCACTCCGAGGCCGTGGACGGCCTGCGCCGCAACCTCGAGTCCCCGCTCCGGCTCGTCGGCGACGCGCAGGACGACGTGGCTTGCGCCGGCTTCGATGTAAGGAGCGAGGTGTGACCCGAGTCCCTGCGGAGTGCCGGCGTACATCGCTTGCAGGGATGCCACCATCTCGAACGGCCGCCCGTACCACTGCTCGACGGTCGCGCGGAGCCGCCGGCGGGCGGTTTGCGCTGAGCGGTCGATCGCGACTGTCAGGTACAGGCCGGCCACCGGAGGCTGGTCGCGATTCGCCGCCGCCGCGGCGTCTTGCACCCGTCCCCAACCCTCGCGATAGGACGCAGCGCTCGGCAGGTACGGAAGCCAGCCATCGGCCAGGCGACCGACGCGTTCCTCGGCTCGCTTGCCCGCACCGGCCAACCACACCGGCGGGCCCCCGGGCCGCGACGGAGCAGGCGACAGGACCACGTCGCGGACCTGCACGTGCACGCCGCCCTGACTGACCGGCTCGCCGGGCGTGGACCACATCGCCCGCATCAACGCGATTGTCTCCTCCACGCGTGCCACGCGGGTCGAGAACTCGACGCCGGCGGCGGCGAACTGGAGCCGGCTCTCGGGCGATCCAAACCCGAGTCCTAGCCCCGCCCGCAACCGGCCGGCGGCCAGGGCATCGAGAGTTGCAAGCTGCTGCGCCAGCAGCGCCGGCTGGCGGAGGCCTGCCAGCAGCACGCCCGTGGCGAGAGTGATGTGCCGGGTGTTCGCGGCGAGCGCCGCGAGGGTGAGCAGTGGATCCGGCAGCCCGTATTGGAATGGGCTGTCCGGCACCCACACGCTCTCGAAGCCGAGCCGCTCCGCGCCGGCCCCAAGCTCGAGCAGCCGCGCCAAATGCTTGCCGTTGTCGCCAGTGGCTGCCTGAGTCGGGAGCAGGTATCCGAACCAAACGCCGGTCATTGCTCGATCAGTTCGAAGAGGATTGGCTGAGGCATCGATTCCCTTTCTCGTCCTGGGTGCGATTGTTCGGACCGGGAAGATGCGCCGCGGCGGGCCGCTGCGCAATTCCTGCTAGGGAATCGCCGAGCGGCCACATCTGCGCTACTAATTGCCCGGTGGCGACGTACGCGCAGACCGTTGGCATCGCCGACGTCTTACGGGATTGGCGCGAGCGCCGGCGTGTGAGCCAGCTCGAGCTTGCGTTGCGGGCTGGGACGACACAGCGGCACGTGAGCTTCATCGAGCGAGGACGATCGGTGCCCGGCAGGGGGATGGTCGTACGGCTGGCGGAGGCGCTCGAAGTGCCGCTACGCGAACGCAATGCGATGCTGCTCGCCGCCGGATACGCGCCCGTCTATCCCGAGACGAGTCTCAACGACCCACAGCTCGACCCGCTCCGAGCCGCGCTTGAGCGGATACTCGACGGACACGAGCCCTATCCGGCCGTCCTCGTCGACGCACGAGCGGACCTCGTCGCGGCGAACGATGCTTTCTCAGCCCTGATCGCCGGCGTCTCGGCAGCGCTGCGCGAGCCGCCGATCAACGTCCCGCGCGTATTGCTTCACCCCGACGGACTGTCCGCCCGCATCCTGAATCTGGAGGAGTGGGGTCGCCACGTCATCGATGGGCTGCGCCGGAAAGCCGCCCGTCAGCACAGCGCTCAGCTCGGCGCGCTGATCGACGAGCTCGAACCATTCGTCCCGCTCGCGCCGCGCGAAGCCTCACCGCAGCACATCGGCTTCGCGGTCCCGCTGCGCCTGCGCACCAGCACTGGTGAGCTGACACTGCTCACCACCCTGACGCACTTCGCGACCGCGATCGACGTGACGGTCTCCGAGCTGACACTCGAGGCGTTCGTTCCCGCCAACCGCGCAACCGCCGTCCAGCTGGCGGCGGCAACCCACCGGTGACCGCGCAGCAACCGCAGCAATCCACGTCGATCTCGGTGATGCTGATTGTCCGCGACGCCGACGCTGCCGTCGCTTGGTACAAGGACGCGCTTGGCGCGACCGAGCTTTGGAACCTCGGGGGCGTGGCGGGCCTGGAGGTCGACGGGGCTCCGTTCTTCCTCCACGAGGTCAACCCGAAGAAACCGTCGGAGGACAGTCCTGACCGACTCGGCGTCACGAGCACGCGGATCGAGTTGTTCGTCGACGACCCAGATCGCTTCATGAAGCGCGCGATCGACGCCGGCGCGAGCCCCGGCTCTGAACTCGAAGATCACCAGCAGCCTTGGGGGACGCATCGCCAAGGCGGCTTCCGAGATCCGTTCGGACACGTCTGGTCCGTCGGCGACAGGTCTCCTCTCGGCCGCGACGGTAGCTCCGTCTGAGATACTGCGTCTCCGCGCAGGACGGACAAAAGGAGCGGGATGGGTACCGGGGACCGGCGGTGGCTGCGCTCGATGCGAGCAGTGGCTCTGGCAGCAGTCGTCGCCTGCTCGATGACGTTCATGGCGCAGCAGGCGCAAGCAGCGTCGAGGCCGACCGTGCAAACGAGGATCGACAGGGTGATTCGCGGCGCGATCGCGCATCACGGGATCAGGGCAGTGATCTTCCAGGCGACGGTCAACGGCCGCACGATCATGACCAAGGCCTACGGAAATTCGATGACCGGCGTTCCGGCGACGACGAAGATGCATTTCCGCCAGGGCGCGGTGGAGATCTCGTACATGTCGACGCTGCTGCTGCGACTCGTAGATCAGGGCAAGGTCAAGCTCACTGACAAGGTGTCGAAGTGGCTGCCGAACCTGCGTGACGCCAATCGCGTGACACTCGGGCAGCTCGCCCGCATGACAGCCGGTTACCACGACTTCGAGCAGGACCCAAAGCTGACCGAGATGATCTATTCGAACCCGTTCGGCGTGGTCACGACGCAGGATCAGCTGCGGCTCGCGCTCGACGAGCCGCTGCAGTTCAAGCCCGGCACGAACTGGAGCTACGCGCACAGCAACTACGTGATCCTCGGCCTGGCGCTCGCGAAGATCACGAAGCTGCCGTTGAGCGTCGCGCTGAGCCGCATGGTGCTGCGTCCGCTTGGCCTGCGGAACACGGTCGCGTCTATAACTGCGGCGATTCCGCCGCCGGTGCTGCACGCATTCAGCCCCGAGCGGCAGATGTTCCTCGGCATCGCGCCCTCGACACGATTCGACGAGGACTCCTCGTTCTGGAACCCGGCGTGGTCACTGGCGCACGGCGCGATCGAGACGAGCGACATCACCGACCTCACACGCACCGCGATCGGGATCGGCACGGGCCGGCTGCTGACGCGCCGCTCCTACCGTCAGATGATCGACCCACACATTGGGTTCGGCCACCCGCAGAAGGGCTGCGAGCGGTGCACCAAGCTCACCCGAATCTACGGCTACGGCATCGGCGTCGTGGTCAACGGCTCGTGGCTGCTGCAGAACCCGTTGTTCGGCGGCTACGGGGCGATCGAGTCATACCTGCCGTCAAAGCGGATCTCGATCGCGCTCGCCGTCACGTTCAAACCGAGCAGCTACAACTACCAGACAACCGCCGCCAGCGGCTACTGGACCACCGGGCTCTACGGACAAATCGGCAAGATCCTCGCCCCGCGCAATCCCCCCGTATTCCGGTAACCCGCAGGTTACGCGCGATCCGCGAGCTGGCGGGCGACTTGATAGAGCTTGCTCGTGAGTTCTGCGACTCGTTGCTCGTTGTCGTCGTAGAAGCCGACCCCGCTCTTGACGCCGAGCCGGCGATCGCGGACGTGCTGTTCGATCGTCGTCGACGCGGTCCGATCGTTTGCGAGTTCGGGATAGAGCGCGTTGGAGATGTCGCGCAACGTGTCGTGGCCGATCAGATCGGTCATCTGCAGTGGCCCGAACACCGGGATGAACGCAGACAGCGTCGTCTGGACCAGCGAGTCGAGCTCGACCGGATCGGCGGCGCCGATGTCCACGAGGTGCAGCATCTCGCGCAGCATTGCGAACCACACCCGGTTCCACAGGAAGCCGGGGATCTCCTTGCGCACGAGAACCGCTCGCAGGCCAACGTCGTCACAGAAGCGCAGTGTGTTCGCGACCGTCTGCTCGCTCGTCCGCTCGCCGGCGACGACTTCGACGAAGATGATGAGCTGCGTCTGTACCGGATGCACGACAACGGCCCGTTCGGGATGCAGCATGCCGGCGGCGAGTCGCGTCATCGGAAAATTGGACGTCGAGCTCCACAGGAGCGTGTCAAACCCGATTACCGCCTCGATGTCCAGGTAGCACGCCGCCTTCACCTCCGCGTCCTCGACGATCGACTCCATGACGGCGGCGCAGGGTGCCAGCGCCGTCGCAAGCTCGTCGTGTATGGAGACGCGGGACACGACGTCCTCGACCGCCGAGGGTTCGACTACGCCGATCCCGGCCAACGCGGACACGCTCCGGCGCAACCGGTCATGCAACGTCCGTGCCGACTCTACGGGCGACCACGCTCGGACCTCGTACCCTGCGAGAGCGAACTGCTGCGCGAACAGGTGGCCGATGTAGCCCGCGCCGACTAGGCCCAGTGGGCCGTCCAACGCTCGTGTATCGCTGCTCACCAAGTGTCAAGGTACCCGGTGTGATCTCTGTGCGTGTGTGGATCTTGGGCACTAGGTCATTGCGGCGGGCCTACGGCCTGTGAGATGCGTGCTGCGACGCCACGGCATCGGCGAAGGCCGCGGCGTTCAGTGAGCCGAGGCCAGTTGCGAGGTCGTACCCTGGCTGGGCGGCACCGCCGGCCGGAGTCTGCCCAGTCGCCGAGTGGGGGTGGCGCGAGCTTGTTCCCTTCGTGATGTCGGAAAAGATCGAGCTGTAGTCGGGTCCGCGCGCGAGCTCATAGAGCAGCGGGGGCAGCGAGCCTAGGCGCGGGCGAGCGGCCTTTCGCTCCTGCTGGAGAACCAGCGCGACGATGGCGGCTGTGAGTGGCGTCGCGGCACTGGTTCCCCCACCGACGCCCCAGCCGCCTCCGTCCTTGTCGAACACGGCGAGGCCGGGTGTGAACGAGGCCATCGCGGCGATGTCGGGGGTCAGGCGGGTGGTCGTACCCCGCTGAAGCTGGGGGCCGATGCCCGCGGCTTGCTGGAAACTCGGGCGCCGCCAGACTGTGCTTGGACCGCCGCCGGTGCCGACGCCCTGACCGGGTTGGGTCGCAAACGTCGACCAGACGACCTGATCGGCGATCTGGTTGCGCGTGGTCAGCGTCAGGTCGGTGCCGCCGACGCTGGTGGTGAAGGGTGAGCTGCTCGGGAACAGCACTCCGGGCCTGTTGATGAAGCAGCCTCGAAACCCCAGGTCGCCAGAAGCCGCGAGTGTCGTGATCCCCAACGCGGCCGCTTGGGTCAGCAGTCGCTGCCCAAGACGCAGCTGATCGCGGGTGAAGCGGCTCTCGCAGACGCCGTCGCTGATCGACAGGATGTCCGGCAGCCTCCCGCCTTGGCGCGATGGGTCGAGCGCGCCAAACATGAACAGAAGGAAGGAGTTGCTGAAGCTTTGGTCGAGAGGCACGAAGATCGGTGTGATTCGCTGCAGGCCGGGCGCCAGCGACGCGAGCGCTTCGACGTCGAGCACTGTCTCTTCCGGGGCCGTTGCGCTGTCTTGACTCGCCCCCGGCATCGCGAGCTGACGCACGATTGGAGTTCGAAGTCCGAAGCACCGCGCCCAGGTTCTGAATCCGGCAGTGTCGACCTCCTGCGCGCTCAGCGTCGCGACGCGAACTCCGGAACCGTCGAGGCCGCGGGAGTGCAACTGATCGACGCCATAAGCGGTCGACAGTTGCCGTGGGGTGAAGGCGCGTGACTTGATCGCGCCCTTGCAACTCTGAGAGGCGCCGGCCTTCGCCTTCTCGGACCCATGGGCGCCGGCTCGCAGCGAGTTGCCGCCGAGCTCGTAGACCTCGCTTGCTGAGATCTCGCGCACCCATCGGCGAAGACCTGGCGGCGTGCACAGGCCGCGCGTTGGCGGCGCGGCCCCCTTTGCGCAGAAGATCCGCCGCCCGGCCACCGGGGTCAACACAGCCAACACCAGCGACTTGTCCGAACTCAGCTCCACCTTTACGACGCCGCGTTGGGAAGCGAGGAAGCGCAGGACGCCCCGGCGGTCGGCGCCGCCGGGCGAGAAGCGCACCTGATACTGGCGCAACGAGAGAAACTGGCGGTATCGCGGCGAGGAGGGATTTGAAACCTGGCTCGCGAACGCGCCCGGGTTACCCCGTTGGTGCAGACCCAACAGGAATACCCGGCGCTCGGGTGGTTGCGAGACGCGCGTGCGAGCTGAGGTGCTACGTGAGCCATCGCTCGCCGAGGCCGACCTCGAGGACGCGACGGCGCCGTCTGTGGCGGCGAGGGCCACGGCCGCGCACGTGACGACGGCGATCCGGCCTGCCAGACGTCGGTCGGTCACTTCGCCTCCTCTTAGGCGGTGCCGAACTTGAGCACTAGATGAGAGCCCTTGGGATTGGCCTTTGCCGCGTTCAGTGTGACGATGTACTCAGAGCCACCACGTGAGAGGTGGCCGGCCGTGAGCAGGTACGCGCCGTCCGAGCTGCGCGGAAAGGCAGCGACCGACAGTAGCCGAAGGTTCGTGTCCGTCAGCTTGATGGTCAGCTTGCGGTTCCTCGCCCCGCCTGCGAGCGGAACGGTCGCCCCGCAGGAGCCGGCGTTGCCTGCGCAGTCGATTGTTTGATTGCCTCCGTTCGGAGGTCGCGCGGCAACTTTGCTGACGCCGGCATCGATCGAGAATGGGCCGCTCTTCTTGATAAAGACCCTGGTGCCTGTCAGAAGGTTGTCCAAGAACCCACCCGCTCCTGGTGGCACGGTCGCGATCCCGGTCAGCTTCGTCGCGGATCCGATCTCGATCTGCAGGTCGAACGTTCCAGACAACGGATCCGGGCCAAAGGCGGTCAGCTTGAAGCCGTCGCGATTGAAATCGACCGCCTCGAGTGTACCCGTCAATACCGTCGCCTGACCGGACAGTCCCTGAAACGCGGAGCCGTAGTCGAGGGAGAACTTCGCATCGTTTGTCAGGCCGCCGACTGTCAGCCTAAAGAGCCCGACCTGCTTGGTCGCGGCGGCGGCGCTCGCGTCGCCCAGCGCCGCGACGATGGCGACCGCCGCGAGCAGCACCGCGATCGGCCTTCTGAGGGAGTACATCCATTCTCTCCTTCTCCGCCACCGCACCCCGGCGGCCCGCGGCCTGTTGACCCGCGAATCGTGTCACAGGCTAGTGCCGGCGCCCGGCTGACAACAGATAGCGTGCAAGATAGATCGCAGCGCCTGCGGATCCCGCCACCACTACGCCGTGCGGTCTGGAGCCGAGGAGGGCATTGATGAACACCCGCTTGGGTTTTGTGATCCTGAACACCCCACCGGGCGCGAAGCGCGTGTTCGGCCGACCGTCAGGCAGCAGCTGAGCCAGCTCGGACTGCACTGCGACGGTGACTTCGCCGGCTCGCGTCGAGGAGATGCCGCACGTCGTGATCGCATTGCCGCCGATGCCGGCGGTGATCGCACGTCCGTTGTGGGCGCTGCCGTAAGAGCGGTCCAGCTCGCCCCGTCTCGTCAGACGAGCGGTGAAGAGCGCGAAGCGATGCGTACCTCCACCCCCCGCCACGGTGATCCGGCCGCGCCCGTCGAGGGTCATCGCGCATGGGTACCACGACTCGGGAACGTGACCGCGACTGAAGAACGTGACCTGTGCGTGGCCCCGGCGTCCGAACGCGCGAAACGGCAGTCCCCTCCGGGTCAGCCGGAACACCCCGGCGGCCCCGTGCCCGCCGCTGCCGCCGCCGGTGCCGCCGATGTAATCAATATGTCCGAACGCGATGATCCCTCCGTCGGGTGCCGTCGCGAGGGTCTCGACACCCGAGCTGGACGCCGCCGAGGGGTTCCAGAACAGCGTCTGAGCGATCCCGCGATGTCCGAACGTGCGATCGAGCACCCCGTCGCGCGTGAAGCGCGCCACGACGAACGGGCGGCCGTTGCGATTTGCGTTGGAGCCGCCCAGCAAGATCCGACCGTCCGGCTGAATCGCTAGCGAGTTGGCGATCCCTCCGACGCCCACCTTTGCGAAACCGCTGCGGTTTGCGCCGAACGTACGATCGAGCCGTCCATTTGCGGTCAGTCGCATGACGAGCATCGACCCCTGGCCGTACCCGCCGGCGATCACGAGCTTGCCCGTCCGGTCCTGGGCAATGGCGGTCGCGATGAACGGAGCGTCCGCCGCCGGAAACGCCGACTCGAAGATGCCTCGTGATGCAAAGCTGCTGACCAGCCGCCCATTCGGCCGGTAGCGCACGACGATGACTTGGCCATTGCCAGACGGTGGGCTCGCCTGCCCAGCGACGACTATGTCCCCGCCGCCAGTTCCGATCGCGCCGTATGCCAGCGAGGCTGCACCCGCGATTGGCGTTGTCACGAACCCGTGCCCGGCGCCGAACGTCCGGTCCGGGCGGAGCTCCCGATGCCGCGAGGCCGCGGGCGCCACCGAGACGCCGGCGGCGGAGAGCCCGGCAAGCGTTAGCCAGGCAGACCTTGGGACGAGCGCCCTCATGGACACGTCCCCAGCGTACCTGTGCGGCGTAGGATCTTGTCGCGGCGCCTCGAAGCGCTACTGGGAGCGGCCTTTGTCGATTGATGCTCGCCTGACTAACGTCTTTGTCCTTCTCGATGTCGGGGTTGACCCGCGCCGCTTTCCCGGGCTTGACCGTGGACGCCCGGCAGCGCCGCTCACGATTGACCATCCGCACGACCGCAATGAAGACAAGACGCGGCTGCGAAAATTGCTCGACGAGGGCTCCTCTTGGATCTTCTACGGGGGCGACTACCGCGACGAGCGAGCGCGCGTGCAGCTTGCAACTCCTGCAAGTGCCCGAGTGAGTGATCCGCGAGGCGGCGGGCAATTTGACGCACGACTGCTGTTCCTTCCTGATGACCAGAGCGCCTCGACTCAGAGAACCTATCCGGGGGTAGCCACGTTTTGGCTCTCTGTTGACGTTCGGGACGAGAATCCTCTCAACCTGAAGCATCGTGCCGCAGAGGATCAGGGCAGACTGCGCAACATGGTCGAGGCGCTCGGGTGTCGGTGGGATGACGTTGGCCGGATCTTCGTCTTCGTCGCGAGCCAGGTGGACAGCAACGATCTGGCCGCCTTCGTGAACCAAAATCCGATGGATGTAGCGACGCTGTTCACTGGAGGCCTTGAAGACGAGACGGATCAGTCCCTGCTTGAACACTTGAACGAGAACATCAGTACTCGACGGTATGAACGGTTCTACCTACGTTGGACCGACGGTCTCGCGCTCTATGACAACAGTCAGCGCGGCTGCGACGATCGCGAGCTCGCGACAATGCGGGCGCTTCGCATCGTCGAGACCGGGTTGCTGATGCGCAGGCTCTTGCGCGATGTTTCCTACGACCTCACGCAGCTGTCAACCCGTGTCTCCGCACGATCGATTCCGTTCGTCAGCAAACCGTGGAAGGAGGGTGAGCGAATCAAGCGCACCGTGTCCGAAGCGCGACTCACAACCATGGTCGCGCCCCCCGTTCACTCGGTCGAAGGCGAGGCGCTCCTCGAGAAGGCATTCGCGCGGTTCGGTATCCCCGAGTTGGTCGCGAGCGTGGAAATCCTCGAGGCTGAGCTACAACGGCGACTCGACTGGAACCGTCTCCTGTGGCTAGCGGTTTGGGCTGGCATTGCGTTTGCGACGCCGCTCTTCATCGGCATACTTCTGAAGGGCTGATAGCTCGCACCAACGGCTCGCGCGGAGCGCATGGCGATGCACGACTCGCTAGCAAAGAAATCGTTTGTACGTCTCAGGAGGATGACTTGTGCCCCGGTTCATCACTCGACTCGCTCCTCTTCATGGCACCAAGTCTCTACGGATCACCGTGACTTGGCGGAGAGCTCGAGTCCGGAGAGTCAGCCTCGAGTATTCGAAGCCGCATTTGTTTCGGCGCGTGCTGGAGGCCGTGAAACGGTGAGTCGCATGCCGGTCGAGGCGCGCCGGAATGTATGCTGGGCGAAGCGGATGACGCTGACGTCACTCTCGCTCGATCCTTCGGAGCCCGTGCAGCGGCGTCCACCACTCGACGACGAGCGTTGTGGCCTCCTCGTTGAGGTGGGTATGCACGACGTCGGCGATGTCGGCTCGGAACCGATCGCCGTCCGCTCCTTCGGTGATCGGCCCGACAGCGATCACCCGGCCGGAGATCTTCGCCTCGCCGGGCCACTGCGCCTCCGAGCCCTCGATCGGGTCGACCGTGGCGCTGTGCAGGGCGAACCGCGGATCCCGGCGGAGATCCGCGCCCTTACGCGCGTTCGGCATCGAGCCAAACACCAGTTCACCATCCTCGAAGACCGCCTCGATCCCGGAGATCCGCGGCGACCCGTCGGCCCGCAAGGTGGCAATTGTCTTGTGTCTGTAGGCGTCGAACAGCGCTCGCACGCGCTGCGCGAACTCCGGCACTGCCTGTTCGACGTCCTGCCATGACGTCACGCGCCCATGTTCGCACCGATCGCCGGCAGTAGTCCTCGACCGCACAGCGACTCGATCTCCGCCGCACCGACATCGGGGGGTCGATCAGCTTTGAGCTGACGCCTAACGCCGTCAGCGAGTCGCCTTCTTGAAGGCGCTCTTCGCCCGCCCCGCGGTCTCCTTGGCCTTGCCCTTGGCTTCCTCGGCGGCTCCTCGCAGTTCGGTACCGGAGCGGCCGGTTTCGCGTCCGACATTCTTCTTCGCTCGGCCCTTGACCTTCTTGGCCTTGCCTTCCGCTCGCTGTAGCCGATCGCCCATCGATGTCTCCTTTCGCTGTTGGCGGCGCGACTCGCCGCCCGTCACGTTTGTTCTTGTGCAGTGCCTCGCCCCTGGGCTACCCGATCAGTCCGTCGATACACGCCCGCCGTCGTGATCCCGAATATCCGGGTAGACCGATGGGATGGCAACGGCGGTGAGAAGGCGGCGGCTGCGACGATCGGATTGCTCAGCTCCGGGCCTGCGCCGGATCAGGCGCGGCCGCGGCTTCGGATACGTTGACCGAGACGGAAACCGGGTCGAGCATCCAGAGACGCTCGATCGCATCCGCATGCTGTCGATCCCGCCGGCGTGGGAGGAGGTGTGGATCTGTCCCGACCCGCTCGGGCACCTCCAGGCCACGGGCAGCGACGCCGCAGGACGAAAGCAATACCTCTACCACGAGCGATGGCGCGAGCAACGGGACCGGGAGAAGTTTCGCCACATGATCCGCTTCGCGGAAAGGCTCCCCCGCTTGAGGCGCCGTGTCGCTTCCGATCTGGACTCGGGCGGTCTCACCCGCGACCGGGTCCTCGCCGGCGCGATCCGGCTACTCGACGTCGGCCTGTTCCGGATCGGGGGGGAGGAGTACGCGGAGAACGGCGGCGGGGTGGGCCTCGCGACACTCCAAAGACGGCACGTCAAGCTCAATGCCGGATCGATCGTGTTCGACTATCCAGCCAAGGGCGGAGCACGCCGGATCCACGCGACCGACGATCCGCTCTGCGGCGAACTCGTCCGGGCGCTGAAGCGCCGCCGCGATCGGCAACCCGAGCTGCTCGCGTATCGCAACGCCAACAAGTGGGTGAGCGTGCGCTCGGAGGAGATCAACGACTACCTCAAGCAACACGCGGGCGAGGAGTTCAGCGCCAAGGACTTCCGCACGTGGAACGCAACCGTGCTCGCGGCCTTCACGCTCGCCTGCACGGGGAGCGACGCATCAACAAAAACAGCACGCAGGCGTGCGATCGACGGCGCCGTCCGCGATGTCGCCGAGGTTCTCGGCAATACGCCGGCAGTGGCCCGGCGCGCATACATCGACCCGCGAGTCTTCGATCGCTATCTCGCGGGCCAGACGGCAGCCGTCGGTGGTATCGGTGGGGATCTCGACGATGCCGATGACCGGACCCGGGCTCGGCTCGACAGAGCCATCCTGGAGTTGCTTGGTTGACCGCGGTGGTCGGGCTCCTCGACCGAGACGGCCAACCACTGACGCCCCCGAAAGCCGGGTGGCTCTCGGGGGCGCAAGCGGACCGGTCATCGAGACCGACGGGCGACCACGCTCATGCCGCCCACGGCGGCGCTAGTACACGTAGTGGCACTGTCTGGCGACCCGGATTCGCCAGTCGTGAGCCCACAGTTCGGCGCACGCGCTCCCGCGCGGAGCATTCCAGTTCAGCGTGTACTTCCACTGACCGACGTGACTGCACCCCCAGTGCACGCTTCCGTTGAGGTAGTAGCTTCCGTTCCCGTAGGTGAACTTCATCGATGGGTCACACATGTTCGCCGCCGAGATGAAGTTCGCCCCGTCCCAGCTGACGTGCAACCCGTTGCCGCTGATGTAGTGGGCGAGCTGTCCCGAAGGAATGCCGACGGACTGACCGCCGATGTTGACCGTGAACGCGCCCCAATACTGAATCCCGTATGCGCTCGCGGAACTGACTGCTGGAACCGTAGCCGCTGTTGCTCCGCAGACGGCCGCGATTGCCAACGCTAGCTTGGCTCTGGTGAGCACTGACCCTGACCTCCTACTGCTCGTGATGGGTGGTTCCGGTCCCGAGCGAGTGCCGAGTACGTTGCTCGGCGGGTGGCGCACGCGCTTGCAACATCCTCCAGCGCGACAGGGAGCGTGCCTACCCACCCTAGGGGTGAAGCGAGCCACCCCTCGGATCGAACTCGGAAAGGTTTCGTCGGCAGCCGAGTCGGGAAATATGTGTGTAGCATGCACATTTCTACGATGAAAGATGGTTTCCGATGCCGACGATCAAGGGCAGCTTTGAAGTCTCGTCATGGAACGAGGACGCATATGAGGAGCGCGACGGGCGTCGGCTGACTCGCGCGTCGGTCAGCCAGCGATTCGAGGGCGACATCGCCGGCGCGGGTGCCGCGGAGTGGCTGATGGCCTACCAAGCGGACGGCCGAGCCCGATTCGTCGGGCTCCAGGTCGTCGACGGAGAGGTCGCCGGCCGTCGCGGCACGCTTGTGCTCGAGACCGCGGGCGAGTTCGATGGACGGGTAGCACGATGGGACGCGAAGGTGCTTCCGCTCTCGTCCACCGGCGAACTAACCGACCTCGAGGGTGCGGGCAAGTTCGAGGCCCCGCACGGCTCGACGGCCTCCTATGAGCTCGAGTTCAGGCTCCGGGACCACTGACGCGTCGGTCGCCCGGCTCGCGAACCTGATCGGGGCGTGGACGCTTGCGGTGGCCGACGGTGTGACCGCGGCAGCCGCCTCGGCGGCTGGCCGCGGCGGCCAGGCGCCCGCCGCGCTCGTGGCCCTGCACGAGTTCGCCGCCGGGAGCACGATCGACAAGCTCCGCCAAGTCCTTGGAATCAGTCACTCGACGACGGTCCGGCTGATCGACGGTCTCGTCGCCGATGGCCACGTGGTCCGCACCCACGACACCGATGACCGCCGCTCGGTCGCGTTGACGTTGACTCCCGCGGGCCGGCGAACAGCCCGCAGGATCCTGGCAGCGCGCCACCAGGCCTTACACCGGACGCTGCAAGGACTCTCCGAGCAGGAGCGACGCTCGCTGATGCGCCTGGCCGAAACGCTGACCGGACAGCTCGTAGATCGGAAGCTCGACGAGCGCGCTCGCGGGAACGCTCCATCGAGCGGCTGGTTGTGCCGCCTCTGCGACTTTGACGCGTGCGGACGTCCCGACGGTCTGTGCCCGGCGGCAGAGCATGCGCGCGCCCGGGCCACCCAGCGCGCATTGATCGCCACCGAGCCCGTAACCGCGCTGCGGTCCACGACGATGTCACTCGTGTCTCCGCCGGGCGTTGGGAGGCGTGGTTGTAGGGCGGTTCGGTCCGTCAGTCGGGGCCAGCTCTTCGGTTGCCTTTTGTCCAGCGTCGACTGTGCGGCGCATGAAGTCGGCGATCACCTCGAGCTCGGTGTCGGAGTAGCCGGCGAGGAGCTTGTTCATCGAGCGGCTGAATCCGGTGTAGAGGCGTAGGAGCTGGGCGTAGCGGTCGCGGACTGCTCGCACGAGCACTGCGCGGCGGTCGGCTGGGTCGCGTTCGCGGACGACCCAGCCGCCTTTCTCGAGTCGGTCGAGGATCCCGGTCATCGTCGCGGGATGCACCCCGGCGCGTTTAGCGAGCGCGGTTGGGCTGAGCGGACCGTGGGCATCGAGGATGTCCAGGCAGTCGAGGTCGACGTCCTTCAGCTCGAGTTGTGAGCCGACCCGGTAGTTGAGCAGCGCAAGCTGGATCCTGAGCTCGCGGAGGGAGTCTCTGATCTCGGTCGTCGCCCCCTGTCGGCGACGGATCGCCTCGGCACGGTCAGGTGTTACGGAACTCATGTGATCACGATTCCATATGCTATGGTTTTCATATTATATGTCTTCCGTCGGGCAAGAACCTTATTCCGAAAGGAACCAAATGTCGACCCTCACCCCTCAACCGTCGTTCCTGGCCACCCGTCGCGGCAAGCTCACGCTGGCGTTGCTCTGCGCGGTGGCGTTCCTTGACTTCGTCGATGCATCGATCGTGAACATCGCGCTCCCTTCGATCCGCCGCGCGCTGCACTTCTCGGTGCCGGACCTGCAGTGGGTTCCCGCCGCCTACCTACTGACCTACGGCGGGTTCATGCTGCTCGGCGGCCGCGCCGCCGATCTACTCGGCCGCCGCAAAGTGCTCGTCGCTGGGGTCGTGACGATCGGTGTCTCGTCACTGATCGGCGGGTTTGCCGACAGCACCGGCGTGCTGATCGGCGCCCGCCTCGCACAGGGCCTCGGCGCCGCGATGACGCTCCCCGCTGCACTCTCGATCCTCACCACGAGCTTCAAGGAGGGCAAGGACCGACACACCGCGCTCGGGGTCTGGGGGGGCGTCGCCGGAATCGCCTCGGCGGTCGGCGTCCTGCTCGGTGGGCTGCTGACCGAGGGACCCGGCTGGCGCTGGGTGATGTTCGTCAACCCAATCGCCGCGGTGCTCGTGCTCACGGCGATCCTCCGGCTGATCCCAGCCGACCGAAACCGAGCGCGACTTCGGAACTTCGACGCGCGCGGAGCCATCCTCGCGACTGGCGGCATGCTGCTACTCGTCTACGCGCTCGTGAGGGCGCCGACGGTCGGCTGGGGCACCGTCCGCACGATCGGCGAGCTCGCAGCAGCGGTCGCGCTGCTGGCCGGATTCGTTGTCAACGAGCTCCGCCACAGCAACCCGCTCGCGCCGCTGTCGATCTTCCGCATCAACGGCCTCGGCTTCTCCAACGTCACTCAGCTGATCGCGTTCGCCGGATTCCTCGCGGTGTTCTTCTACCTCACGCTGTACATGCAGAACGTCCTCGGCTACTCGGCGATCCAGACCGGCGCCGCCTACGTGCCGCTGTGCTTCGCGATCGGGATATCCGCCGGCGTCTCATCCCAGCTGCTCTCCCGCATCGGAACCAGGCCGGTGATCGTCGGCGGCGCCGTGATCGCCGCCGCCGGCATGTACTGGCTATCGAGGATCCCGGTCCACGGATCCTTCCTCTCCGACCTGCTACCCGGCATGCTCGTCCTCTCGATCGGCATCGGCCCCGTGTTCGTCGGCGTCACCACCGCCGCCAACGCCGGCGTGCCCGCCGACAAGGCCGGGCTCGCCGCCTCGCTGCTCAACGCCTCCCAACAGATCGGCGGCGCACTCGGACTGGCGATCTTCACCGCGATCGCAACCAGCCACACCCACCATCTCCTAGCCGCGCACGCACCGGTCGACCAGGCACTCACGGCCGGCTTCCAGCGAGCCCTGCTCGTCGGGAGCATCCTGATCCTCGCCTCCGCCCTGATCGGACTACGTGCCACCAACACCCGCGGCGAGGAGCCCCACCCCTCCACGAACCAGCTCCCCGAGCCCGCCCGAGCATGACCAGATGAGCTCGAAGGCCGCCGTGTCGACCGATGACACGGCGGCCTCGCTCAAACCCCGCAGATCCAGCGGTCGAGCGCGGCGGCGCGCTAGTTCGCAAGCAAGCGCGACATTCCTACGCTTCGGCTGGTGTGCCCCTGACTGGCGCGGCATGGTCAGCAGCGATGAAATCTGCGACGCGCTCGCCGATCATCATGCTGGGCGCGTGGGTGTTCCCGGACGTCACCGCAGGCATGATCGACGCATCGGCGACACGCAGTCCGGCGATGCCGTGCACCCGCAACCTCGGATCGACAACGGCCCCAGGGTCGGTCCCCATCTTGCATGTGCCGGCTTGGTGGTGGTACGTGATCGCGGTGCGGCGAACGTATTCGCGCAGCTCAGGCGTCGAACGAACCTCAGGCCCCGGGTACAGCTCACGAGCGCCCCACTCCGTGCCCAGTGGGTCCGCTACACCGATCTCGCGTACCTGGGCGAGTGACGCGACGAGGCTCTCGAGATCTGACTCGACGGCGAAGATGTTCGGATCGATCACCAGCTCGTCGTCTGGATCGGCGCCGCTCAGGCGAATCGAGCCCCGACTCGCCGGACGGACCATGCCGCCAAGCAGAGTGAACGCGTTATCCGGTCCTTGCATCCACGGCTCGTAGAGCGGAACGCTGAAGTGGATCGGTTGCGTGTCCGGGACGGGCAGACCAGGCCGGCTGCGCCACCACAGGTGCGTCTGAATCGGCGATGCTCCCGGCGCCGGCGGGGCGATCGGAGCCTCGGCGGCGAAGATTGCCGGCGACAGCAGGTGGTCGTGAAGATTGCGCCCAACCCCCGGAACATCGGCCACGACGGCGAGCCCCAGAGCGCGAAGTTCGTCTGCCGGGCCGATCCCCGACAGCAGTAACACCCGCGGCGATCCAACCGTCCCGGCGCTGAGCACCACCTCGGAGGCGGCTCGGGCCATCTCGAGCTCGCCATCACGCTCCCACTCGACCCCGACGCACCGGGCTCCGTCGAACAACAAGCGGCGTACGTGCGCGCCGGTCAGCAGCTTGAGATTGGCATCACCCATCACCGGCCCCAGGTACGCGCCGGCAGCGCTGTGGCGCTTGGCATCCTTGATCGTCAGCTGCTGCTGTGAGACACCATCCAACTCACCCGAGTTGTAGTCGCGATTCCGGCTGATCCCGACCGACTCGGCGGCGGCGATGATCGCCTCGTGGATCGGCGCCAGGCGATACTGCCCACTTACTCGCACCGGACCGCCGACGCCACGTAGCTGAGACTCACCCCCATCGAAGTCCTCCATCCGCCGGTACACCGGCAGCACGTCGTCCCATCCCCATCCGACGTTGCCAAGATCCGCCCAATCGTCAAAGTCAGCGCGAGCCCCGCGAACGTAGATCAGCCCGTTCAAGGAGCTCGAGCCGCCCAGCACCCGGCCGCGCGGCCAGTGCAAGACACGGTCTGCAGCGTGGCGCTGAGAGACCGTGTAATAGGCCCAATCCTCCTCCCCCAGCCACAGCTCGTGAAAGCGCGCCGGATCGTGAATGGCCGGATTGTGATCCACGCCGCCGGCTTCCAGGACCAGCACTTCGACGTCGCCGCGATCAACCAGTCGACGCGCAGCGGCACAACCGGCCGAGCCGGCGCCGACGACGATCACATCAGGCCTGAGCTCGTCCACGATCTCCTCACCTCTCCAGCCTCGTTGCGCCGGCGCCACTTCGCAACTCCGGGTCAGCGACCGCGAACGTGACCGGCAGCCATCCGCGCGAACTCGAACACTGCAGTACCGGTCGTCACGACCGGGTCCTGTGCGGCGAACTCCCGCAGCGACTGTTCGTCATCCGTCTCGACAACCGCAAGGCCGTATGAGTCATGGTCGGTCAGGACCGGTCCGAACACCACCATGTCGCCGCGCTCGAGGTACGGGCGCCAGTGGCCAGCGTGCCGGCTCATGATCTCTCGCTCGGATTCGGTCAGGGTCTGGGCGAAGTCCGGACGGGGAGCGATGAGGCGCAGGACGAAGGTGGCCATGCGGCTGACTTTACGCCGCTGACGCTCGCCGAGTCGATTCGCTCGTTGCGCAGGGCGTGGGAGGCGGTGAGCTCAGCCCGGCAAAGGTGGTGCCGCGATGGTTCGGATCACGACAGCGGGCGCACGGCCGCTGCGAACGTTGAACACGTACTGCTTGCCTATCCAGCCTGGCTTTAGGATTCGAACCACAAGTTGGGCTCCTATCGCGAGGCGCGCGTGGCGGAGCAGGCCAGCGAGATCGATTGCCGCGAGGCGCCGGCAGCGGCCCTTGGCTCTCGATGTACAGCTTCTCGCTGACGGAACCACCAGTCGGCGCGTCGCGAATGGACAACCACGCCCGCGACATCTGATGCCGATGGTTGCCCGCAGTGACGCTCCATTCACCACAAGTATCAGCGCCCGCGAGTAGTGCGCGTGCGAGTAGATCGCCCCGCGCCACGTCCGGCCGTAGAGCCGGAACGGCAACGCCCAGTGGTGCTGGCCGGCGTGGCGCTCGATCCCCCGCGCCTGGCTGCATGACACGCCCTTCGAATGCAGGGCCAGCGCGAACGTGCGATCGCTAGGGGCGCATGATCGGACCGCCCCGCCCTTGGCCTGCGCGGCGGCTGGGACGAGGATCGACGAAGCGATCACCGCTGCCGCGGCGGCCAGCCTCGATGCGACGTCTCGCATCGCTCCCCAGCGGTCAATGCCGCGAGGACGCTCGGTGAGCGCATCGCGTTCGCGTCGGACGCGGGGACTGCGGCTACCGGCGCCGCCCGGTCTCGTAGCGGCGGCGGTCGCGCTTGGTCGGCCGCCCGCCGAGGTCCGCCGGCCCCGCCAGGCGCCGCAGCTCGGCCTGCCGCGCCCGCTCGGCGACGCTGGTCTCTGTCTCCTCGTATAACGCTGCCGCCTGCGCGGCGGACACGCGGCGCTCGGCGGCGCCGCGCACGATCACCGTCCGTCGGACCGCACCGACCGTGATTCGCAGCTCATCGCCGGGCACCACCTCACGGCTGGGCTTGACAGCCGCGCCGTCGACGTGTACCCGTCCGCCCTTGACCGCCTCGGCCGCCAGGCCGCGCGTCTTGAAGAGCCGCGCGGTCCAGAGCCACTTGTCGACGCGCATCAGCCGCCGGCGAGCACCGGCTCGTAGCCCTCTGCGGCGAGCAGCTCGACGACTGCGTCGCGTTGATCGCCCTGGATCTCGATCACCCCGCCCTTCGCCGAGCCGCCGACGCCGCAGCGCTTCTTGAGCCGGCCCGCCAGCGCCTTGAGGCCGGCATCGTCGAGCGGAACGCCGGAGATGGTCGTCACCGCCTTGCCGCGGCGGCCGGAGACCTCGCGCCGGACCTTGACCCGGGTGCCGTCGGCACGGCGCTCGGTCAGGCCGGGGTCGCGCGGCCGGCGCAGGTCGCCGTCGGTGGTCCCGTAGACGATCCGGGAGTTGCGCGGCACAGCGCCAACGCTACTGCGTCGGCGGGCCGGTCGGACAGCCGTTGTTCTTCACGGCGTCGCCGTCCGCGGGCCAGTAGTAGCACTCGGTCTGCGTGTTGCTCGGCGTCCGCTGGAACAGCACCGGGAGCGTGATGTGGTTGACGACCCCGGGATAGTTGCGGTGCTTTGAGCAGCTGCCGTACCAGTGCAGCTTGACGCAGTAGCTCTGATCCTGGGTCCAGTTGTCCCAGCTCTGCATCGCCGTCTGGCCGTTGCGCTGGTTGATGGGGCCGCCGTGCAGGTAGACCTGCGCGGGGTCGCCACCGTTGTTGGCGTCGAACGTCGCCGACGCGGTGCCGTTCGCCCAGACGGGCTCCTCGCAGCCGGAGTTGCCGGCGGGCGAGCAGGGGACCGCCCTCAGCACCGGGATCTGGGCCTGGATGTGGCCGAGACGGTAGTTGGA
Organism: uncultured Solirubrobacterales bacterium; assembly: GCA_963809685.1. Lineage (GTDB taxonomy): Bacteria > Actinomycetota > Thermoleophilia > Solirubrobacterales > Solirubrobacteraceae > Palsa-465. The sequence continues at coordinate 152,536 of CAWEKN010000014.1, forward strand.
GTAGTAGGCCTCGTCGGGCGTCTGCTGGAAGGCAAAGCCGCGTTGCTGCGGGCTCTCCGCGGCGTAGTTGCCGCCGACCGCGTAGGCGCTCCCGTCCCAGACCGCGCCCGAGAGCAGGCCGGGCCACGCCCCCGGCCGGTCGTTGTCGGTGCCGGTGAGGTGGTCGCCGAACGTGCCACTCCCCGGCGTCATGTGCGCGGACAGGGCCTGCAGGTCTTTCTGCTGCGCCGCCGCCCAGTTGGAGATCGGCCCGCCGCCCGCCAGCGTTGGGGTGTGCGCCTGCGGCGCCGCATTGGCGTTGGCGCTCGGCAGGGTCAGCGTCGAACCCTGCTTCACCTGCGCCGAGTAGGCGGATTGACTCTCGAGGGCGCCGATCTGGCCCGACCACATCGTGTAGCTGTTGGTGTCGATGAACGTCCCGGCCGGCAGCGGCTGCGGGGCCGCGACGTACAGGTCGTGCAGGTCGGTCAGCATGTTGTTGACCGCGGAGTCGTAGGTCGTCTCGGGTAGGCCCTGGAAGGCGTAATAGGCCATGCGCATCGTCGTCCCCTCCGCCAGCACGCCGAGGAAGTACCCGTAGACGTCCTGCACCATCTGGCTGTCGCCGGCGGTGAAGAAAGGGTTCCCGGAGGCGATGCGCCCGATCGCCTGCAGCATCCCGTCATCACTCGACGGAGCCGCCTGGATCAGGCTGCCGCCGAAGGTGCTGGCGATCTTTTGGACGTCGGCGTCGTTGAATTCGTTGATGGAGGTCATCTCGGAGATGAACTGCCCGACGAGGCTCCCTGCGGCGAGCGGCGACGGCGGGAAGCCCGCGGCGCCATAGAAGTTCAGCGCTCCGGCGGGCACCGGGAGGTCGCCGAACTCCACGCACGCGTTTCGCAGCGCGGGGTTGGCCGCCTCGGCAGCCGTCGTGCAGACCTGCGCGGGCGACTGCGGATTGGCGCAGGTTGCCGGCACGCCGCCGGCGGCGGTGTAGTTGTTGCAGCCGATCTGATTGGCGGCGTCGAGCAGCGCGTCGAACGAGCTCTCGGCGTCCTGGATCGCACTGACCTGACCGCTGACCTGTCCGGCGAGGATCCCGTACTCCGATTTGTCGAGCCTCATGTTCAGTTTCTTGATCCCGTCCTGGATGTCCGCCAGCTGGGCGCTCACCTCGTCGAGCTGGTTCTGGATCGACGTCAGCTGTGCGCTCGTCGTCTGCCCGCCGCCGTTGAGGAACCCATACAGCTGGTAGACGAGCTGCCCGGCCTTGCCGGCCTGGCCGGCAACGCCGAAGAGCGAGCTCAGCCAGCTGTCGTCTTCGTCCTGGACGGCTGCGCGCACCACCGGTCCGTGCACGACGCGCCGCCAGCCGAGCGACGCCGGCAGGCGAGAATGCACGCTGCGCTTGGACTCCTGGCCGTGAAAGTCGTGGGTCGCGCCCGGGCGGCGCTCCAGCTCGCGCTGCAACGCGTGCAGATACCGGTCCACGCCGCCGTACCGTCCCGCCGTCACGAGGAAGCGACGGCCGTCGAACTGTCGCCGGCCGATCAAGCCGGCACCGAGATCGGTGCCGCGCGAGAGTCTGAGGAACGCCCGCACCCGGCCGTCGCAGCGTGCTCGCGCCCGGCTGTGCAGGTCGTCACATAACCGCGCGGCCAGCGTCGTCGCCGGGTTGACGACGAGAACCCGCCCGGGGCGGTAGTGCTGCACGGCGGCGAGCAGGTGGCCGCGGAAGCGGTGCCGGCCGATGAAGCCGCCGGTCGTGCTCAGCGTAAAGCGCGTCCGGGATCCGTCCATCGATCAGCGCCAGGCCCCGGCCGTAGGTGCGCCCGACGGCGACGGTGCGCGTGCCCGCCCGCAGCGCCACCGAGGCGCCGGCGAGCGGCACCGGCCGCGCGCCTCCGGCGAGCAGCACCCGGACCGGCAACAGTGAGCGCGCCGGGGCGGCGGCGTGGGCGTCATGGACGGCGGTCAGAGCGATGGCGAGCGCTACCAGCGTGGCCACTAGGGCGATGGTCGACGGGGTGCGCGATGCGAAGGGACGTTGGTTCATTGCCGGGTTCACGGCAGACGCGGCGCACCCTTGAGCGAAAATTCTTGCCCGGTCAGCGAGGAGCGATCGGCATGGGGACCGCTGTTTCAGATCGCGATCACGCAGCGATCAGACCTTATCCGCGACAAGCGGCTGTCGTCGCCGACTGGGACGCGCCCGGAGCTGGTCCGGACGCGTCCTTGACGACCCCGCCTGGCTATAGCTAAGCGCTGACGGTCGTCCCGACGGCCTGCTCGATGCGTTCGCCGACTTCCGGATCGACGTCCTTCCAGTACTGGAACGCGCGCGCCAGTACCTTCTCCGACACGCCGTCCGAGAGATGACCCGCGATATTCGAGACCAGTCGCTCGCGGGCGTCGTCGTCGAGCACCTCCCGCACCTGCGCGCGGGCCTGACCGTAGTCGTCGTCGTCGGACCGCGGCGTGTAGGCCGAGCGGACCATATCGCCGTCGCTCGCCCACAGCCCCGCGTCGTCGGTCTGCGACGGGTCGGCCTTCGGGCCGCCGTAGGAGTTGGGGGCGTAGACGGGATCTGTGACGTTGACGGTGCGCATGACGCCGTCCTTGCTGTAGCTGTGCACTGGCGCCTGGGGGGAGTTGACCGGGATTTGCTTGTAGTTGACCCCGAGGCGAGCCCGGTGAGCGTCGGCGTAGGAGAACCCGCGCGCCAGCAGCATCTTGTCTGGGCTCAGCCCGATCCCCGGCACGAGGTTGTTGGGTTCGAACGCGGCCTGCTCCATTTCGGTGTGGAAGTCGGTCAGATTGCGATTGAGCGCCATCGTCCCGACCTTGATCAGCGGGTAGTCGCCGTGCGGCCACACTTTGGTCAGGTCGAACGGGTTGAAGCGGTAGGTCCTCGCCTCCTCGAAGGGCATGATCTGCATGTACAACGTCCAGCTGGGGAAGTCGCCGTCCTGGATCGCCTCGAACAGGTCCTGCCGGTGGTAGTCGGGCTTCTCGCCAGCGAGCCGGTCGGCCTCCTCCTGGATGAGACACTCGATCCCTTGATCGGTCTTGAAGTGATACTTGACCCAGAACTTGTCGCCGCCGGCGTTTACCCACATGTAGGTGTGGCTGGAGTAGCCGTTCATGTGGCGGTACGTCTTGGGGATACCGCGGTCACCCATCAGCCACGTCACCATGTGGGCGGACTCGGGCGACAGCGTCCAGAAGTCCCACTGCATATCGTGATCACGTAGGCCGTTGTCGGCGCGGCGCTTCTGGCTGCGGATGAAATGCTGGAACTTCATCGGATCGCGGACGAAGAAGATCGGCGTGTTGTTGCCGACCATGTCGTAATTGCCCTCGGTCGTATAGAACTTCAGCGCGAAGCCGCGGGGATCCCGCCAGGTGTCGGGACTGCCACTCTCGCCCGCCACGGTGGAGAAACGGGCCAGCATTTCGGTCTTGACGCCAGGCTGGAACAGGGTGGCCCGGGTATAGGCGCTCACGTCTTCTGTCGTCTCGAACACGCCGAAGGCGCCCGAGCCCTTGGCGTGCGGCTGACGCTCAGGGATCCGCTCGCGGTTGAAGTTGGCCATCTGCTCGATCAGGTACTGGTCCTGAAGCAGGATCGGGCCGTCCGGGCCGACCGTCAACGAGAATTCGTCACTGGCAGCCGGTATGCCGGCGTCGGTGGTCGTGCGAGGTGGCCTGTCGGTCATCTGGCGATCTCCTTCTCGTGGGGTTTGGACGTTGTCTGGCAGGCGGGGCAGATGCCCCAGAAAGTGACCTCGGCTTCGTCGATTACGAAGCCGCTTGCGTCGGCAGGCGATAGGCACGGCGGTTCGCCGAGGACACAGTCGACATCGGTGATCGCGCCGCACGAGCGGCACACCACGTGGTGATGGTTGTCGCCGACGCGAGTCTCATAGCGGGCGGGGCTCCCAGCAGGTTCGATCCTCCGCAATAGTGCGGCTCGGGTCAGTGCTCCAAGAACGTCGTAGACGGCCTGGGTTGAGATCGTCCCGATTCGGTCACGCACCGCGAGCGCCACCTCGTCTGCGGTCATGTGCTCGCCCTCCGTCACCTCAGACAGCACGGCGACCCGCGACGCGGTGACGCGTAGACCGGCATTCCAGAATGGAACGGTCGATCGGTATGCCTGCCGCGAGACTGGCACCATTCCTTGCTGCTACCACGCGGCGAAGGAATCAAACCTTCCAAGCCGGGGCTGCCCGGCCAACGGACTGCGCGCCTGTCACCCCTGTCGCTGGTACCGAGCCCTGCCGGTCCTACTGCACCCGCACGAACTCGCGACCGGTTTGCGGGTTTGTCGCGTTACAATCGAGCGAGGGGATCGGTCCGGGTGGGGACCCGTTGTCGAGCCGCGGTCGCGGGATGAGCGATCCCGGCACTACGCCATGCAGTCGTGAACAAGGGGCTTAGGAGCCATGAGACAGGATGTCAACGGGTATCTGCTGATGAGAGCCGCGTTCTCTGGCGCGAGCGACTGGGCGCCTTCCCTGCTCGCCCGCATGAGGAAACTCGGCTTGGCGGTGGTCGGGGTCGCGTTCATGGCATTGCCTGCGGGCGCGTCGGCCGCGGTCACCGGCGTGGCCGCCGGACACACGATGAACGGTCAGCCGATCGCGTGCGTGGCGCAATCGGATGGGGTGCGCGTGTGCCACGGCGACGAGAGCGGGCTGGGCGCAGCCGATCTCCGCCTCAAGAGCTTCGACGGCACGCCGCTGGCGGTGTACGTCATCCTCCCCACGGCGCCCGACGCGGGTGCTGACGGCCACTACCCGCTGGTGGTGCAGAACCACGGCTGGGGCGAACCCCCGACCGGACCCGGCGACACCCAGTACAGCGGTCAGACCGCAGATCGGTGGGCGAGGGACGGCTACGCCGTCCTACAGATCGCGGCACGCGGCTGGGGCGACTCGTGCGGCACGGCCGCGTCGCGGCAAGTGAACCAGGCCGCGTGCGCGAATGGCTACATCCGCCTCGACGATGAGCGCTACGAGGCCCGCGACGTCCAGAACGCGGTCGGGCTGCTGGTCGATGAGGGGATCGTCGACCCCCATCGGATCGGAGTGACCGGTGAGTCGTATGGCGGCGGCCTTTCGCTTGAGTTGGCAACCCTCAAGGACCGCGTGATGCTGCCGAACGGACAGCTTGTGCGCTGGCGCAGCCGCCACGGGGTGCCCCTTCACATCGCCGCCGCGGCCCCCTGGGCCTCGTTCAGCGACCTGGTCTACTCGCTGGCCCCGAACGGGCGGACGCTCGACTACGGAGTGACCTCGGCGACGGCCGACCTGTCGCCGTGGGGTGTCGAGAAGAAGTCGATCGCCGGCGGGCTGTTCGCCGTCGGAGCCGCGTACGGCTACGACGCACCCCAGGGCGTCAACCCGCAGGCCGACGTGACGAGCTGGTTTACGAACCTCGCCGCCGGCGAGCCGTACAACACGTCCGCGGATCAGTCGATGATCCGGCAGATCGCACGGTTCCACTCTCCCTACTACCTGCTGGACGGCGCCTACGGAACCGGCCGGGAGGCGCCCGCGCCGCTGTTTCTCGCCAACGGCTTCACTGACGACATATTCCCGGTCGATGAGAATCTGCGCTACTACAACCTCGAACGCTCGCTGTACCCGTCTGACCCGATCGCGCTGTTCGCCCTTGACGGTGGCCACCAGCGCGGCCAGAACAAGCCGGCCGAGCTCGCCCGGCTCAACGCCCGCATCAAGGCGTTCTTCGACCACTACGTCAAGGGGGCGGGACCGCAGCCGACGATGGGCGTGACCGCACTCAGGCAGACCTGCCCGCACAGCGCCCCAGCCGGCGGTTCGTACCACGCCGCCACGTGGGCGGCGCTCCACCCCGGCGAGGTCGACTACAGGTCCAAGCGCGCCCAGACGATCCTCTCGACCGCCGGTAACCAGACGATCTCCAAGACGTTCGATCCCGTCTACGGTGGCGGGGCGTGCGCGACCGTCCCTGCGACCGATCAGGGCGCTGGCGTCGCGACCTACCGGCTGCCGGCGGCAACCGGTTCCGGCTACACCCTGCTCGGGTCGCCGACGGTGATCGCCGATTTGAGCGTGACCGGCAAGTTCGCCTACATCGCCGCGCGGCTGCTCGACGTCAACCGGGCGACGAAAACCGAGACGCTCGTCGCCCGCGGCGTCTACCGGATCGACCCGAATGCGCCGGACGGCCTCCAGCTGTTCCAGGTTCATCCAAACGCGTGGCACTTCGCGGCCGGTCACGTCCCGAAGCTAGAACTGCTCGGCCAGGACGCGCCATACACCCGCCCCTCGAACGGTGTCTTCTCGATATCGGTGTCGAACCTGCAGCTGCGGCTGCCCGTCCACGAGGTCCCCGGCGTCCGCGACACGCCTCGCGCGGTCAAGAAGCCCCTGCCGATCGTCACGCCCCACCCTAGGGGCTAAGCCGTTTGCGCTCTGGGGGACTAGCGACCCTCTCGTATCTGTAGCCGGTTGCCGTCAGGGTCCTGGAACTGCGCGAGGTAGATCCCGCGGAACTCAATCACGTCGGAGACGAACTCAACCCCGCGCGACTTCAACTCCTCGAACGTCTTGCGGATATCGTCGGTCTCGATCGTGATCGACGCTGGGGGACGTCCCATCGCCGGCTCGGCCTGCCCCGCTGTCCCGGGCCAGAGAACCAGCTGGAAGTCGTCCCCCTTGACGCCGACCGTCAAAAACCGCGGCCCGTCGGGTGTCGGGTTCTCAACGCGCTTCTCGAGGCCGAGGACGTTCGTGTAGAAGTCGAGCGCCTTGTCCTGGTCACTGACCAGCACGCTCGTGTAGAAGACCTTCTCCAGCATTGCTGTCCCTCCGGTGTCGTGGTGATTACTCACATGACACGCGGCAAGCAGTAAACGTGACAGCGGAGTCGCGGTGTGGTGGCGCCGCCCGGAAGGACGGTGCGGCGCCACCTCACGCAGCTACTAGGTTCGGCCGCAGATGCTGTTGTCCATGGTCGGCCCCCAGAACTCCGGGTAGCCGGCGGCCGCTTGCTGGTTGGTGCCGTACTGTGCATCCTTGCCGAACGTCGCCCCGGTGCTGACGTTTCCGAACTCGAGCTTGCACGAGCCGGGACCGGAGCCTACGCGCGTCCAGTACGGATAGAACTGGCCTGGAGCGTTCGGAGGCGGAACCGAGCAGCCCGTACCGTCCGTCTGGCAGGTCGACTCGCTGAGCGCAAGATCCGTCTGGATGAAGTACTGCGCGTATTGATTGCCCTGCGTGGTTGGGAGGGACTGCACGAGCGCACCCGGGTAGATCGACGGCCTGGTGCTAGTCGGCCACTCGGGCCAGTACGGCGAGCCGTCGAAGTCGAGATCACCGTTCTGAGTGATGAGGTCGATGCACCCGGTCATCACGAGTGGAGCCGTGTTGAAGTCGGGCGGTTGGGTCCACCCCTTCGGCCAGCAGGGAGCATCGCTGGGCTCCGGACTGCCGTCGCGGGTATCCGGTGGCGCTGTTCTCTCGTACGGCCCATGACAGTGCTGCCAGGTCACGAGCGTCACCCCGTTGGGCGGTGGCGGCTGCATGATCGTCTCTGGGTCGCTGAGGGTCGTGCACGGCTCCCAGTGACCGGTCTCGTATTGAGTGCTGATGTTCGTCTGAAGCGCTGCCCATGGCGTGATGTTGCCGCGCTGCGCGGTGTTGTACTCAGGCTCGAAGTTGAAGGGGTGGCCAGAGCAGTCCGCCATCGACGTGTTCGCGAAGCCATTCTTGGCAGAGGCCTGCATAAAGCCGGTCTGACCGGTCGTCAGATCGTGAATCTCCACTTTGAACGCGCTTTGCCCCACCTCCCCGGGAACCGGCGCATCGAACATGTGAACGGTCACCCTGTCCCCCGGATTCATCAGCAGCGTGTGTCCGTTCGGCGTCACGGTCGCGGCATTGAACTCCTGCGGACTGGGCGGTCCGGCCGGCACCCCGTTGTTCGATATCAGCGCGAAATTGACCGGCTCGACGCAGTTGGGGTTGCAACTGGCGAAGTTCAGCGTGCACTCCAAGCTGTCGATCGTCAGCGCTGCGCACCAATGCGTGTCGTCACAGCTGATTGCCACCCACGGGGGCGAGAACCCGGGCGGGTAGAACTGCATCTCCATAAACGCGCTCCCCCCACCTGGGAACGCAGTCGGGCTGCAACTCGGCGAGTTGATGCAGGCCGGCGCGTTCGCGTCGCTGTTCGGGGTGCACGATGTCTGTGGATACGAGTTCGAATCGCACTGGGCCATCGAGAACCACGGAGCGGGGCTGAGCTCGAACCAGTGTGAGATGTCGAAGCCCGGCGTATTGTCTGTAGGCGCGGCCGCGGGATCCCTGGGCAGCGTCTCGGTCCACGCCACATCGTTGCCCGAGCCCGCCCGCGAGGACAGGAAGGTCATGTCGGGCTCGTCGTGTCCGATGTAGTGCCCGTTGTCGTAGAACCGGCCCGCCCACGTGTTGGCGTTGTGGACGCCCTCGATCCCTTTGACGTCCGTGCAGAGCATCGAGAGCTTGGCCGATTGCTGAAGCGGGCTGTTGCCATTGCAATCGAGCCCGCCGAACTGCGACCTTGACAGCGTCTGCGCCGACGCCGCAGACGACGCGAGCATCACCACCCCCGCAGCGACCCCCATCGCAACGAGCAACACCCTCCGGGCGCGCACAAACCGCGAAGCCATGCGACCTCCTCCCTACGATTATTCAGATGGCCCCGCTTGGACGCGACAAGGGCCACGCTCAGGTCCCGTGCCCGGCACGATATTCCCGGGAAGAATCCCTTGTCAAGGGCCCAACAGCAGCGAACGCCAGACCGCGCAAGCTCGTGCCATCGGCGGTTCAGCCGGCAGTGGTGCCGCATTGCGGCGCGACGTTCAGGTAGCCCAGCGATTCGCGTGGGTACGCCGCGCACACGCGGCGGCCGGCCCAGTCGATCTCGATGTTGTAGCGCGAGTCGACCAGCGCACCGATCCTCGCAACTGTCGTCCGGGTGCGCGTGTTGATCATGTTTCCTGCATCGCCGGCGAACACGTAGCGACCGTCCCGGCTGAGGTTGAGCCACCCGAGATTCGGACCCGAGACGTGCGCCGTCGCGACCATTACGGGCTCCCTGTGCGGCAGGCCTGAGATGTCGAACTCATGGATGGCCCGGTTGGGTCTATCAACGAGCCAGAGGTACCGCTGGTCTGGGGAGAGTCCGATCCCGTGAGATGGGATCCCTCGGAACGTTGGAGGGACACTGAAGCCAGGGACGGGCACCGTGTACAGCACTCTGCCGGTCGCGACGTCGCTGATCTGAAACCCGAGGTAGCGATTGGCGGTGGTGAAGGCGAGCGTGTCATGAGCATCGATCGTGAAGGGCCTGACGCCGCCGACCCCACCTGGCTCGAGCGGTCCCATCCTGCCGATGACCTTCCACGGGCGGTCGGCGTCCGCCTCATACAGATAGCGGTCAGACGCGCCGCCGAGAAACACGTGCTGCCCGCTCGCACCGACGACTGTGTCATGCGGAGACCTGCCGGCGGCGATCGCCCCAACGACGCGGCCCGTTGTCGCGGCAAGGACGTGCCACGTGTCGCCCGAGGTGTTCTCGCCCGTGGGCATGAAGATCAGCCGGCCATCGTGACTGATGTCGAACGAATCAATCCCGAACCGATAGCCGCGGTCATACATGACCTTCTGCCGGTAGAGGCTGAACTCCAACAGATGCCCGATGCCTGTCGGAAACCCTCCGTAGCTGACGTACAGCATCCCAGTCGCAGCACTCGCGCCGATCCCGCGGATCTCGGCGACCCCCGGAAGCGCAAACCGCCCCACGAGCGATCCGCTGGCGATGTTGTACACCGACAACTGGCCGACCCCGGCGACGTACTCGTAGCGGACCACCCGGGACACCGGCTGACTCGACCAAGCGAACGACGCCGCGCTGGCGGCAACCCCGAACAGAACCATCACGATCACAAGTCGAATGCGCATCCGCATACTTCTCGGATCAGGCGCCAGAGCCCGCCTACACCCGCGCCGGCTCCGCCGGGGCCGGGGCCGGGGCGCTGGCGCGCACGAAGTCCCGCGACCGCACCAGCGCATACCCCGCCACGCAGCCCACCGCCGCCACGGCGACGCTCACCATCGCGATCGTGTTGAAGCCCGTCACGAACGCGTGGTGCGCGGCATGCACCACCTTGTCGCGGGCGGCGGGCGGCACCGCCTGCAGGGCGCGCCCGGTCCCGCCCGACGCCACAGCCCGCGCAAGCTCGTGGACGTGCGACGACGCGGGCGTGCCCGCGACCAGCGGGGTGAGCGTCGACTGAATCTTCGACTGGAAGATCGAGCCGAGGCCGGCGATCCCGGTGGCGAGCCCGAGCTGACGAGCCGTGTTGCTCGCGCCCGACGCCATCCCGCTCAGCTGCGGGACGACCACGCCGACGGCGGTCGAGGCCAGCGCTGGGGTGGCCATTCCTATCCCGATGCCGGCCAGGATCTGGCCGGGCAACAGCGCGGTCCACCCCGATGAGTCGGACAGGCTTCCCATCAGCAGCAGCCCGACCGTCACGAACGCGAGCCCCGTCCCGAGCAGCAGCCGCACCGGCACGCGCGCCGTCAGCCGGCCGCTCAGCGGCGCGACGAACAGAATCGGCAAGGTGACCGGCAGCGACCGGAGCCCCGCCTCGAGCGGCGAGAAGCCCAGGACGTTCTGGAAGAAGAGCGTGATGTACAGAAACATCGAGAAGATCGACGCCGACAGCGCGAAGCCGGCGATGGTGACGCCCGTGAAGGCCGGCTTGCGGAACAGCGAAAGGTCGAGCAGCGGGTCGGCGGCGCGGCGCTCCACCACCACGAACAGCACGAGCAGCAGTGCGGAGGCCGCGAAGCAGCTGACGATAACGGCGCTCCCCCAGCCCTCCTCGTTGCCGCGGATCAGCGCGTAGACGAGCAGGAAGAGCGCGGGGCACAGCAGCGCCACGCCGCGGATGTCGACGCCGGAGGCGGCCGGGTCGCGCGACTCGCGCAACCGCAGCCGCGCGACCACGAGCGCGGCCAGTCCGATCGGTACGTTCACGAGGAAGATCCAACGCCACGACAGCGCGTCCACGAGCGCGCCGCCCACGAGCGGCCCGGTCGAGACCGCTAGGGCCGTGGTCGCGCCCCAGATGCCGAGCGCGGTCCCGCGCTCGCGACCCTGGAACTCCTGCGCGATCAGCGCCAGCGAGGTGCCGAACATCATCGCCCCGCCGATCCCCTGCACCGCGCGCGCGACCTGCAGGAAGAGCGGGTCGGGAGCCAGCCCGCAGGCCAGCGACGAAGCGGTGAAAATCGCCAGCCCGAGCATGAAGACGAGCTTGCGGCCGACCTTGTCGGCCAGCGACCCCGCCGCCAGCAGCACGCCCGCGAGGGTCAGCGCGTATGCGTCGATCACCCACTGCAGGTCGGTGAAGTTGGCGCCGAGGCTGCGCTCGATCGACGGCAGCGCGACGTTCACGATCGTCACGTCGAGCAACAACATGAAGATCGCGATGCAGCTCGCGAGCAGGGTCCACCACTTGCGTTCCACCGGCTTCCGAGGAGTAAATCGATGGCTCATTGGTGTTCCTTACAGTGCCGGGTGGCTCGTTTCACCGTTCACAGCCAGGCAGCGACGATGATCTGGCGGACGTCCTGCTCGGGGTGTTCGCGCACGCCGTAGAGCACGCTAACACCCACCCACAGGACGGTCGCGCCGAGATGGTTCGGGTAGCGCTCGAGCTTGGCGTTGAAGAAGTCGACCGCGGTGGTCTTGGTCCGCAGCAGTTCCTCGGCGTCATCGAGGTACTGCCGCGTTTCCCCGATCGTCCGGTCGGCGTCGTCGTCCAGGTGCTTGTTCTGGTGGCCGGCCACGACGTGGCGGGGCTTGAGGGCCGCGACCTTGTCGATCGCCGCGCGCCACGGCCCGAAGCCACCGACCACGACGCTCTGCGCGAGATACATGTGGACGCCGTTGTAGATCACGTCCCCGGCGACGACGAGGTCGAGGTCGGGGACGTGCAAGACGGTGGTGTCGTCGCTGTCGGTGGAGCCGACCTCGACGATCACGAGGTCGTGTCCCTCGAGCGTGAAGCGGTTGCCGGGGACCGTCACCGCGGTCACGGGCGACGGCGGGATACCCGTGTACACCTTGTCCCAGAGCAATGGCCGCGCAGCGGCGTTGGCTTGCATCTGCGCGATCGTGCCCGCCGAGGCAATAACGCGGGCGCCGAACCGATCCGCTAGCAGTCCGGCGGCGAACCAGTGGTCGCCGTGGCCGTGGGTGATGAAGATGTCAGTCAGGTTCCGATCCTTGGCGGCTACCCAGTCGCCGAGTGCACGCGCCTGGTCGGCCGTCATCCCGGGGTCGGTGAGCACCGCATCCTCACCGCCGTAGATCAGCGTGCTGGCCGTGGGAGAGAACCGCTTCGGCTCCCCGTTCGGAAGGACACCGTCCTGGGGCGGCGGCTCGTTGACGAAAACCTCATAGCTCAGGCTTCCAGTCGAGACGTTCGCGACCGGCGGCGTGGGTTCGCTGGTGCTCATGTCGACGTCCACTGGTTGCGTTGGACTCCGCGTTCTACCATCGTGGTCCTCCTCGAGTTCACCCGACGGTCACCCCAGTTCCACTTCGGCGACGACGGCCCTTTCGATTCCGAGGGCGTCCATCAAGGCGATCGTGCAGCAGGAGGATCGCGGAACCATCAGCCGGGCCGGCGTCGACGTACCCCACGTCGAGCACACCGGCGTCGATCTGCCTGACCGGTCCGAACGAAGTTGTGGGCGACTGCTGGATCGCTCGTGTAGGTGCCACGGGTTGCCTCATTGTGAATGACGTCTAGGTCTTTGGGGTCGATGTGCTTGGGCGCCTAGCCAACCGGGGCCTGCTAACGCAGTGATCTGAACGCAGACCGGATCTCGGTCGCGAACAGGCCGGGCTGTTCCCAGGCGGCGAAGTGGCCGCCTCGGTCGAGCTGGTTGTAATGGATGAGGTTGTGGGGATACGCGCGCTCTGCCCAGCTCCGCGGAGCTTGGTAGAGCTCGTCAGGGAACACGCTGATCGCAAACGGGATCGTGATGTTCTTGGCGTTGAAGAAGTCCGCCTTGTTCTCCCAATAGAGGCGCGCCGCCGAGACCCCGGTGTTCGTCAGCCAGTAGAGCGTGATGTTGTCGAGGATGTCGTCTCGCGTGAGGTCGCTCTGGTAGGTCCCCTGGAGGACCTGCCCCACGAGCCCGGGCTGGCCGGTGCCGTCGCCGTGGTCAATCGCGAACGCCGCCAAATCGATGGGTGAGTCCGCCAGGCCGTACAGCGTCTGCGGGCGCGTCCCCATGATGAGTGCATAGGCGACGCGCTTGGCGTAGAAGCTCCTCAACTGCTCGTACGCGCGTTGCTCCTCGCCCGAGAGACCGGCTGGAGGCGGGTCGCCGCGCTCGAACCCGGCCACGAGATCCGCCGGGGCGGTGCCGGGCATGTTGGAGTGAATCCCGAGCAGCTCCGGAGCGGCCTGCTCACCCATCGCCTGTGTGACCGCCGCACCCCAATCACCGCCCTGCGCCACGAACAGCGGCTCGATGATCTTGAGCTGCTCGATGATTGAACCGGGCCACCCGTGCGTGACGATCAGTGGCAAGGCGTGCTCGTGCCGGGACCGGACGTGGATGAAGTGGATGTCCAGGCCGTCGATCTCGGTCGTGAAGTTCGGCAGGCCGTTCAGCTGCGCTTCGCACTTGCTCCAGTCGTAGTCCGTCGCCCAGTAGTCCGCGAGCTCGTGCATCAGCGCGAGCGGAACGCCTTGCGAGTCGTCGGTAACCGTCTCGCGCTCGGGCCACCGGGTCGCGCTTATACGCCTGCGCAAGTCGGTGATCTCCGCTTCCGAAAAGGCGATCTCCAACGGGCGGATCGCCGTGACACCTCGTCCCGAGAGAGGGGTACTCATGGTTACCTCCTGAGTCTTGAAGAGGCGGCAACACTCCACGTTGACATCCCGCCTCGCTGCTCGCCCCCGTGCGGACCCCAGTCAGCACGCGGGTGGCGTGCCGGAGGATGCGGGGCCGCCCCCTGGGGAACGAGCGATCCGCGATCAGCCCGCCTCCAGCGCGCTCCCCAGCTCCCGGCGGGATCGGATCCCGAGTTTGGCGAAGACGTGGCGCAGGTGCCACTCCACGGTACGCCGGCTGAGGAAGAGCCGCGCGCCGATTTCGGGGTTCGAGAGGCCATCGCGGGCCAGCTCGGCGATCTGCCGCTCCTGCGCCGTCAACTCGTCGCGCGCGTCGGCGGTCCGCTTGCGGACAGTCTCGCCCGTCGCCAGCAGCTCGCGACGAGCGCGTTCCGCAAACGCCTCCATGCCGGTCGAGGTGAAGTCGTCGAAAGCGATGCGGAGCTGGGTCCGCGCGTCGACCCGGCGGTTCATCCGTCGGAGCCATTCCCCATAGAGGAGGCGAGCGCGGGCGAGCTCGGCTCGAACGCTGGTTGCGCTCAGATGGTCGATGGCCTGCAGGAACTGGCCCTCGGCACGTTCATCTTGACTGAGCAGAGCCCGTGAACGTGCGTCGATCCCGAGCGCCCAGTCGGTTCCGGTCGCGTTGGCCTTTCTGGACAGCCGTTTCTGGGCGTCCACCGCCAGATCGATCCTGCCGGTTCGCGTCGCTGGCTCAATCAGCTCGCTCAGACCCCAGTTCTCCGCGACGATCTCCATGTGCTCGCTGGCGGAGGCTGCGGCGGCCAGGGCCTCCTCATACTGACCCAGCCCGTTGCAGAGGACGGCGCGCGCGTATGCACTGATGGCCAGCCCGATGCCCTCGCCGCGAGCCTCTGCCTCGCGCTCCGTCGTCTCGATCAGGTCGATCGTCTCGCGCTGTCTGCCTTGCCAGGCCGAGAGGATCAACGCGCCGTACGGTGCGGACCGTATGCCCGTCGCGTCCTGGACAGATTCGGTCTCGGAAACCGTCGCGGCTGCCGCGGCAAGCTCTCCACAGAACACTAGGACGGGCGTGCGCGCGCTGAGGGCGAGCGCGAGTTCGCTGAGCGTTCCCGACTCGCGCGCAAGCTCGACGCTGGAGTGCGACAGCAAGCGCGCGTGTTCGTCGTCCCAGGTCTCGAGAGCGAGGACGCACCCTTGCCAAAGCCAGCGCAGTCGTTCCTTGGCCGAGGCCCTCCCGCCGACGAGCCGCTGCACCGCGTCGCGGCAGCGCGGGACCGCCGTGGCATAGTCCTCGGTGAGGGCGACCAGCGCGTCGAGCAGCAGGCCGGCGGTGGCCTGCGAGGCATCTGTTGGCTGCGGCGCAGCGCGGGCGGCCTCCGCGACCTCGGACATCCCGATCCCACCGTGGAGTCTGCCCCCGAACATCGCCGCGGAGAACGCGTCCACGTACGTCTCACGCGCGATCGAGCCGTCCAGCGGCTCGAGTCGGCGGGCGGCGGCCAGCAGCAGCGCCGTCGCGTCGCTGCCTCGGCTGGAAACGAACGCGAGCTGCGCCTGCAGCAGGTCGATCTGCGCACGCTGGAACTCTTCGAGCGGCCCCGCGCGCGCGATCGCCAGCAGGCCCCGCACCGCTGTGAACGCCCCGGCCTGGACACTGACGTGAGCGGCCGCCAGCGCACGTTCACCGCGACGCGCCGGGTCCGGTGTCAGCGCGACGGCGCGCTCCAAGAACGCCGCCGTGGCGGCGGCGCCGCCACGAGCCTGCGCCCGGGAGGCCGACCGCTCGAGCTCGGCAGCCACGTCCTCGTCCGGTCCTGTTGCCGCCAGCGCCCGGTGCCATGCGCGGACATCCGCGTCGGAATCCGGATCGCTCGCCTCCGCCAGCGCTTCGTGCGCGCGCTGACGGCTGCCTGTTGACGTCGAGCGGTAGACCGCCGAGCGCACAAGTGGATGGCGGAAGCGGACACTCGTCCCGATCTGCAACAGCTCCGCGGCCTCGGCGGGCGCGAGCGCGGACGGGTCAATGCCGACCCTTCTTCCCGCGCGCAAGACCAGCGCGGCGTCTCCGAACGGCTCAGCCGCCGCCAGCAGCATCAGGCGCTGGGTCGCCTCGGGCAACTCGCCGATCCGCTGGAGGTAGTGCCCCTGGATGTGCTCCCGCAGCTCACCGATGGCGGGAAGCTCGAATCCACCGGCCAGCTCGACAGCGGTCATGCGCCCCGGCAGTTCCAGCAGGGCAAGCGGGTTCCCGCCGGTCTCAGCAACAATTCGGTCCACGAGGTGGCTGTCGAGCCGACCGGTAACGACGCTGCGCAGTAGTGCGCGCGCATGTTGCTGCGGCAGCCCATCGAGATGCAACTCGGACAGACCCTCGAAGTCGGGGACGGCCGCGGGTTCGCGCGCTGCAACCACGATCGCGACCGACTCCGCCCGCGCCCGTCGCGCGACGAGCCCGAGTATCTGGCTCGAGGCGGCATCCAGCCACTGGGCGTCGTCGACGAGACACAGCAGCGGCCTCTCCTCCGCCACGGCGGCCAGCAAGTTGAGCACGGCCAGGCCGAGCAAGAACCGCTCGGGCACTTCCCCGGCTGCAAGCCCCAGAGCGACGCTCAGGGCGTCTCGCTGCGGGAGCGGGAGTGCGTCGATCCGGTTGAGCATCGTCGCGCAGAGCTGATGGATCCCGGCGAACGGCAGCTCCATCTCCGCCTCCACGGCCGTGAGCTCCGCGACTCGGAAGCCGGATGCCTGCCGCGCGGCGTAGCGCAGCAGGGCGCTCTTGCCGATGCCCGGTTCGCCCCGGATGGCCAGGACCTCGCTCTCGCCTTCGCGAACCCTTGCCAGCAAGCCATCGAGCATTTCGCGCTCGCTGGTCCGGCCCACGAACCCCGGCCCATGCATCCGGCGCACCTATCCCGGCAGGGCGGCGTCGAGGCCGCTCCGCGCGTCGATCCCCAGCTTCCCGAACACCTTGTGCAGGTGGTACTCAACCGTGCGGGGACTGAGGAACAGCTGGCCGCCGATGTCGGCGTTGGTGAGCCCGTCGCGGGCGAGCCGGGCGATCTGCTCCTCCCGGGGTGTGAGCTCCTCGCGCACCTCGAGGCGGCGCATGCGTGGCTTCGCGCCCGCGGCGACCAGCTCAGCCCCGCTGCGGTCGGCGAACGCCTCCATCCCCATCTCGCTGAACATCTCCTCGGCGACCCCAAGCTGCTCGCGCGACTCGCCGCGGCGACCCTCACAGCGCAGCCACTCGCCGTAGACCAACCGTGCGCGCGCGAGTTCCGGACGGAGCGGCGTCCGGCCCAGCCGGTCGATCGACTCGTGAAACAGCGGCTCGGCCGCCTCGCCGCCGCTCACGAGCGCGCGCGAGCGAGCCTCCACGCCGAGCGCAAAGTCAGTGCCCGCGGGTTGAGTTGCCGCTGCGAGCCGGTCGAGCGCATCACGTGCGAGCTCTGTCTCGCCGAGGTGTACCGCCGCCTCGACGAGCTCGGGTAGAGCCCCTAACGGAGTCCAAGGATCGATGGCGTTCTCGATCACCTCGCGCGCCGCCGATGCTGCCGCCTCGTAGCGTCCGAGACCGTTGTTGAGAAGGCTGCCAGCCCAGTGCGCCACCATCACCGCCATGCCTTGTCCTGCTTCCGTTGCGTGCTGGACGAGGCTCCGGATCAAGGGACCGGCATCGTTCTCCCGACCTTGCAATGCTCGGAGCCTCAGCAGCGCGATCGGCGGGGGGTCGGTTCCGGTCGCCGCAGCCACGGTCTCGCTCTCCGCGACAAGCACGGCCGCGCCTGCCAGGTCACCACGCCAAGCCCGGTCCAGTGCCAGCGACTGGAGGTGAATTGGCAGCTCGCCGAGCGCACCGGCTTGACGCACGAGCTGAGCCTTGAGTTCGTTGCCCGCTAGCGAACCCTCGGGGTCCCAGGTGGCCGAGCTGGCCCCCGGCGCCAGCCAGCCCCAGCGGAGCATGTCGTCGACCGATAGATCCATGACGGACCGCGCTGCGCGCTGGAGGATCGGAGTGGCCGCAGCGCGCCCGTCGGTGGTGAGTAGCGCAAACCCTTCGATCAGCAAATCGAGCGGGTGCGGGTTTGGTGGCAGCGGTGGGAGCGCGAGAACAGCGCCGCAGATCTCGGCGAGGACGTCAGCTCCCCCGAGATGGTTTGCACTGACTGCTGCTCCCCATGCGGTGAGGTACGCCCTGCGAGCAAGGGTGACGTCGAAGGCCTCGAGCTCCCTCGCTGCCTGAAACAGCAAGCTCGACGCCTCGTTGCCATAGGCGGACACGAGGGCAGCGTGTCCACGTAGAAGCGTGGCTCGCGCTCGCTGGAAGCCATCGATTGGGCCGCTTTCGGCCGTGGCCAGAAGTCTCAGCGTCGATTCGAAGTCGCCAGCCTCGAAGCTAACTTCCGCCGCGGCCAGCCCGCGCCCCGTCTGGATGGCCGGGTCCGGGGTCAGAGCCGTCGCTCGCTCGAGAAACGCCGCAGCGGCCGCGAGACCACCGCGACCCTGCGCTCGCCCTGCGGAGCGTTCGAGGTTGGCGGCTACGGCCTCGTCAGGTTCGGCAGCCGCAAGGGCGCGGTGCCAGGCGCACCGGTCGGCAGCGAGCTCGTCATCGCTCACCTCCGCGAGCGTGTCGTGCACTCGCCGTCGTTCGTCGGGCGACGCGGCTCGGTACACCGCTGAGCGCACCAGCGGGTGATGGAACCGAACCCGATCGTCAATCTCGAGCAATCCGGCTTCGCGCGCGGGACCCAGCGCGCTAGGGTCGGTGAACAGTCGTTCGGCTGCCCGCCACAGCAGCGCGGCGTCCCCCAGCGGCTCCGCCGCCGCCAGCAGCATGAGTCGCTGCGTCGCCTCGGGCAATCCGGCGACGCGCCGCAGGTACCGCTCTTCCAGCCGACTCGGAAGGTCGCCCGCAGCGGGTGGAGCAAAGCCCCCGGCTCGCTCCGATGGGCTCATCCGCCGCGACAGGTCGACGAGCGCAAGCGGATTGCCCCGGGTTTCGACGACGATCCGGTCGCGAACGCGATCATCTAGCCGGCCCGGCACGGATCGCGACAGCAGTGCGCGCGCATCGGACTCTTCGAGGCCTTCGACCGAGAGCTGCGGCAAGCCGTCGAGGGCGCGCGTTGTGGCCGGCTCGCGCAGTGCGAAGATCATCGCCACCGGCTCGGCCACCAAGCGCCGCGCGACGAATCCGAGTGCCTGAAGCGAGACGGCGTCGAGCCACTGAGCGTCATCCACGAGGCACAGGAGCGGGCGCTGCTCGGCCGTCGCGGAGAGTAGGTTGAGCACAGCGAGGGCAACCAGGAACCTATCTGGGGCATCGCCGGTCGCGAGGCCCAAGGCGACTCGAAGCGCGGTCTGCTGTGGCTCTGCGAGCACCTCGAGCCTTTCGAGCATCGGCGCGCACAGCCGATCGATCCCCGCGAACGGCAGCTCCATCTCAGCCTGGATGCCTTCGATCTCGGCTACGCGCAGGCCGGACGCCTGTCGCGCGGCGTACCGGAGCAGCGCGGTCTTTCCGATCCCCGCCTCGCCGCGGACCACCAGAAGAGCGCTCTGACCATCGCACGCCTGAGCGAGCATGGCGTCGAGGTGTTCGCGCTCGCGCGCCCGGCCGAGAAAACCGAGGCCCGGGAGTGTTGGCATCTGGTTGACAACTCTAAGGCTCCGTTAAGAATCCGCCAAGGCGGCTCCAGCCAATGGTCTCCCGTTGTCGCCACCTGTCGAGGAAGGCGATCAGGCCGTCCGCCGGAACTCTGGCGACCGTGATTTCGCGCTCGCGCAGCTGGCGAGACACCCCCGGCGTAACGCGCTCAGCGGCGGAAACACAGACGACTGCGCCTCGCGGACGGACGTGCCGCGCCGCGTTCTGATAGAGGAGCGAGGCCCTTCCTGTGGTCGTGTGGACGACGACGTCGACGCCGGCAAACGCAGCGATCGACTCGGCGAACAGGCGCTGGACGTCGAGCTCGTCGACGAGGTCGGCGCGCACGGCGACGACGTTGCCATCGGCGGCCAGGATCTCCGCGACCGTCGCTTCGGCTGTGCGCTGATGCTCGAGGTAGACGACGACGATTGCCCAGCCCCAGCTCGTCAGCACACGCGCGATCTCCCGGCCGGTTCCAGACGAGCCGCCCGTGACGATCGCCACTACCTGCGCGCGGAACCACTGCCCGTTGCGGTTATTGTCGCCATTGCGGATCATCGTTTACTCGAGCTCTATCCGGCAGCCAGAAGGTGCAGTTGTGTGCGTCCGCGAAGCCCGTCCAATCCTGCGGCTGCGGTGGCAGGAGGGACATCACGTGCTCATCTTGGTTGAACGACGGCCAGGCCAGCGTTGCTGTCGATGGATCGCCGTTGGCTGCGAAGCTTGCCCACGCCGCGCGCATGCTGGAGGCGAGCGCCTGCTGGTCGGCGGTGAACGTGCCGGGGAGTGGCGTATTGGGTTGGTCGAGGATGTATTGGAGCTCTGATGAGTGGGTCGCCGCGGGGGGTAGCGGTGCGAACCGCTCGGGCGCGTTGTCGTCGTTGAACTGGTATGCGAAGGTCGGCATTCGCTTAGACGTCCAGCGGTCGACCTGCAGCGCCGGGCATGCGAAGTTCGCGTCGGAGACCAGGATGCTCAAGGCGACGTCGGGCGACGGGTACGCGTTGAGCGGGTACTGGGCCACAATCGCGGCCGCTCGGTCGCTCGACACGCCCAAGACGGCGGCGATGTCGGGCTGGTAGCTGTCGGGGTCGACGGGTTCTTCGGGGATTGGTACGAAGGTTCCGCCGCTGACGGTTACGTGGAGTCCGGCGACGAAGATCAGCTCTTCGATGTGGTTGATGCCGTTGAGGATTGGGATGTGGGCGAACCGTCCGGCGGCGAGCGCGGTGCCGATCGATTCGGTGAGGATCTTGCCGTCGATGACGCCCGGGATTGCGGCTCCGGGGAAGTGATCAACGAGGTCCGCGACCGGCAGGTTGCGCAGGCACTGCGCGCTCTGGTCCGGGCAGCCGGCCTTGGTGGCGAACGCCTCGCCGGCGGTCTCGGCGTCGGCGAGCGGCTGCTGGGTCAGCGCGAACGCGCCGCTCTGCACGATCGCTCGCTGGAACAGCCCGTGCGAGCGATCCGAGACGAGCAGGTCGAGCACCGCCACGCCTCCGGCCGACTGGCCGGCGATCGTGACGTTGTGCGGGTCCCCGCCGAACTGCTCGATGTTGTGCTTGACCCAGCGCAGCGCGGCGATCTGGTCCATCAGTCCGTAGTTGCCGGCCGGGCCACCCGGCCGCTGGGCGAGCGCGGGATGGGCAAGGAATCCGAGCGCACCGAGACGGTAGTTGATAGTCACCACGACGGTGCCGTCCGCCGCGAGCTTCGACCCGTCGTAGTTGCGCGCACCATCCTCCGTGAAGCCACCGCCGTGGATCCAGACGAGCACTGGGCGCTCACCGTCGCGATGCAGCGTCGGCGTGTACACGTTGAGATACAGGCAGTTCTCTGAGAACGGGGGAGGCGGCGCGAACGGGCTTTTCGGCTGCGGGCAGCTCGGGGCGAACTGCGTGGCGTCGCGGACGCCGTCCCAACCCATCGGCCGGCGTGGGGGACGCCAGCGCAGGTTCCCGGTCGGGGGAGCCGCGTACGGCAGCCCGAGGAACTCGTAGCCCCCGGACACGTCCGCTCCGCGAACCGCGCCGTCCGCGACGCGGACGATCGGGGCAGCCGCTGGAACTCGAAGCTGCGGACGCGACGCCGGTCTCGACAGCGGGCGCCCCGGGCGCCGTGAAGGTAAGCGCGGTCACCGCGGCGCAGAGGCCGGCTAGTGGGGCGCGCCGCGAGTGGGTCGTCCTCATGAACTCGACTCCTTCTGTGTCGCCGGGGATACGAGCCGCAGGCCAAGGTGACATCCCGCGTCGCCCGTCGCGCCCGTGCAGACCCCAGTCGGCACGCGGGCGGCGTCACCAGCGTTACCTGACTGGGGTCGACTCGCGGACGCACTAGGGCCCTCACTGGCGCGACGAGTCGCCTAACCCACGACCGTGCACGGCCAGCTGCAACAACCCGGGAGGAGAGAGCTCATGGCGAGCTTCGACTACGACGTGGTGATCGTCGGCTCTGGCTTCGGTGGAAGCGTTGCCGCTCTCCGTGCCGCGGAGAAGGGCTACCGAGTCGGCGTCTTGGAATCGGGGCGGCGTTGGAAGGACGAGGACATCCCGAAGACCCAGTGGGACCTGGCGCACTTCGTCTGGTTCCCCGCCGCGGAGCTCTATGGAGTCCAGAGGATCGAGTACCTCGACGACGTGCTCGTCCTCTCCGGCGCAGGCGTCGGCGGCGGCTCGCATGTGTATGCCAGCACGATGTACGTCCCACCGAAGCAGTTCTTCGACGCGAAAGAATGGGCCGGTATCACCGATTGGGCCGACGAGTTGGCGCCGTACTTCGACCAGGCCGCGAGGATGTTCGGCGTCGTCCGCTACCCGTACATGCCCACGGACGTCGACCGGGCCATGAAGCAGGTCGCGAACGACATCGGCCGAGGGGAGACCCACAACAAGGCTCCACTCGCCGTCTACTTCGGCACGCCGGGAGTCGAGGCCGACGATCCGTATTTCGGCGGGGTCGGGCCGCGGCGCACCGGCTGCATCTCCTGCGGCAACTGCAACAACGGCTGCGGCCACAACGCGAAGAACAAGCTGACGACGAACTACCTCTACCTTGCCGAGAAGCTGGGCGCGCAGGTTCACGACATGCATGAGGTGTTCGACCTGGTGCCGCTCGAGGGAGGCGGGTTCGAGGTGCACGCGCGTCACCCCGGCTGGGCGCAACGCGCAGGGCACGTCCACCACCACACGTACACCGCCGGGCAGGTGATTGTGGCAGCCCATGCCTACGGGTCGGCCAAGCTCCTGCATCACATGCAGCACACGGGTCGCCTTACGGGCCTGTCGAGCGAGCTCGGGAAACGCGCACGGACCAACTCCGAACAGCTTCTCTACATCACGCGGACCCACGCGGAGTGGGAGCGCGATCGGGAGAGGATCCACATCATGCCGGGGTCGGTCACGATCACCTCGGGCACCTGGCCGGATCCGGTGACGAGCATCGAGCCGACCTACTGGGGGCTCGGAAGCAACGTGTTCGCATTCCTCGGGACCTACCACCAGCACGGCGCGCAGAAGCATTCGTTCGAGTCCTGGCTCAAGGAGATCCTCAAGCACCCGAGCGAGGAGATCTTGCCTGCCGACCCGCGCCATTGGTCCGAGCGTTCCTTCGTTGCGCTCTGCTCGCAGACGACCGATACCTCGATCGAGCTGTACTGGCACGACGGCCTGCTCCACAGCAAGCCATCCGGTACGCCGCCGTCGGTGCACGTCCCGGCGATCGAGGACTTCGTCGACCGTGTGGCGACGACGCTGGGAGCCCACGAGGCGGCGCTCGCGACCGAGGTCATCAACCGAAACGCCTCCGCCCATTTCGTCGGCGGGATCCCGATCGGCGAGAGCAGTGAGACCGGCGCCGTCGATCCCTACCTGCGAATGTTCGGTCAGCCGGGCCTCCATGTCATGGACGGGAGCGTGATGCCGGCCAACCCGGGAGTGAACCCGTCGCTCTCGATCACGGCCCTCGTCGAACGCGCGATATCGCTCTGGCCGAACAAGGGCGACGAGGACACCCGGCCACCCCTGGGATCAGGCTACGAGCGCATCGACCCGGTCCGGCCGCACCGGGCGTTCGTGCCGGCAGGCGCTCCGGGCGAGCTGCGACTCGACGCCACGAAGGAAGAAGTCATTCCCGCCTACCCCTACTGAACTGAACCCGATTAGGAGTGAACGATGACTGAGCTCGCCACTGACGCCTTGCGAACGCTCGGTCCGGGCGACGCGATCCCCAACGATTTCGTCGTTCCGTACTACCTGGAGGACCTCAAGCGACGGATCTCCGTCGCGCGCATCGACGACCGGCTTTACGCGTTCGACGACCTCTGCACCTGCGCCGAGCGGGCGTGCCCGCTCTCCGGAGGCCTACTCACTGGGACGACGCTTATGTGCCAGTGCCACGGCTCCCGTTTCGACATCACCACGGGCGCCGTGATCAACGGGCCGGCGACCGGGGCACTCGACATGTACGAGGTGCAAGAGGTCGAGGGCGGCATTCGAATCCGGATCGGATCGACATGAGACCGCGCCGCAGGCCGAGGGCGTGGGACTCGCAGACCACCCGCGTCGACATGCGCGCGCTGAAGGAGCTGTTCAGCGTTTGATGGCGAACACCACACCCACGCCGAAGGCGGTCACGCTCGTGCTCGTGCCGGCGCTGGTGCTGATGCTTGCGTTCGCGTTCTTCTACGTCGGCGCGTTCCACGACCCCACGCCACACCACGTCCCGGTGGCCGTCGTCGGCCCGCCCGCGGTTGCCGTCCAACTCAACCGGCTGCCGGGTGACCCCCTCGATGCGCGCCGCGCGTCGTCGCGCTCCGATGCGCTGTCGCAGATCGACGATCGCGACGTCTACGGCGCCTACGACGCCACCACGAACCGCTTGTTCGTTGCCTCGGCCGCCAACCGCGCGACCGCGGTCGCACTCGAGACGACGTTCAACCGGGCCGCCGCCGCGCAGGGCCGGCCAGCCGTTCCTGTCACCGACGTCAAGCCGCTGCCGCCCAATGACCCCAACGGGACCGCGGCGTTCTACGCGGTGATCGCGTGGGTGTTCGGCGGCTACATCGGCGCGACGCTGATCGGATTGATCGGGAGCCCACGCAGCAACAGCAGGCAGCGCGCGGCAGCGCGGATCGGAGCGCTCGCGGGGTTTAGCCTCGTCGCCGGGATCCTCAGCGTGGTCATGCTGCGCGCGTGCTTCGGCGTGTTCTCGGGGCACGTGATCGCGCTGTGCGCGATCGCGGCACTGACCATCTTCGCCGGCGGTGCAGCCACGGCAGGGATCCAGGCCGCGGCCGGTCCGGCAGGGACCGGTCTCGTGATTCTCGTGTTCGTGATCCTCGGCAACTCCGCATCAGGCGGCCCGTTCGCCCGGCCATTGCTCCCTGGCCTGTGGAGGACGATCGGCGGCGTGTTGCCGCCGGGCGCGAGCGTCGACCTGACGCGGTCGGCTTTGTTCTTCGACGGTGCGCGGATCGCGGGCCCGATTCTCGTGCTCGTGGTCTGGGCGGTCTTGGGTATTGCGCTCGCACTCGCGCTCGGCGGTCGCATCATGAACCCTGCCGACACCGAGGCAGCGGCCGCCGCGGGAGCAGCGGTGTGACCCGCGGGACCGTGTCTCATTCGTCTACCGGCCGAAGCGCTTCTTCAGGAAGGCCGCCTGGTCGGCTTGGGCCGCGGTCAGCACGGTGCTGTGCGTGGCCCCGGCGTAGGTGTGCTCGGTGACCGTGTCACCGACACCGGCCAGCGACTTGGCCAGGGCAGCGGTGAACGGCGGCAGCACCGTCGTGTCGGAGCTGCCCTGCTCGAGCAGCACCGGATCGCTGATCTTCAGCTCGCCGGGGTCGTTCTTCTGCAGGTCGTTGACCGCCGCCGAGATGTCGGCCGTCGGCTTGACCAACTGGTTGAGCGGCAGACCGCCGAACGAGTCCGGCTCGTCGAGCTGACCCAGGCACTTGGTCAGCGTCTGCGGGTACAGCGCCGCGGATTGCGAGGTAAGCAGCGAGCTGATGTGCAGCGACGGATAGCCGACGTCGAGCCCGCGGAAGATCGTCGCCGCCAGGCCGGTGAGCGACGTCGCCGTCACCGACTTGAGGAACCCTGCCTCGGTCGCGATGTGCGACGCGGGCGCGAATGCGAGCACGCCGCGCAGCTTGATCTCCGGCGTGTAGCTCTTGACCAGCGACGCCGCCCACAGCGCGGCGTGGCCGCCCTGGGAGTGTCCGCTGATGACTACGCGATCGCTCAGCTGCGGACTGAGCTGGCGGGCGGCGCGGACGATGTCGAGCACGCCGCGGCCCTCGGAGACGCCGATCAGGTACGGGTGCGGACCTGGGCCGCCCAGCCCCTCGTAGTCGGTGCGCACGACGGCGTAACCGGCCTTGACCCAGCTCTCGAGCATCGGGATGTTGAGCCCGCCGGTCCCCGCCGGGAGCCGCGAGGGGGCACACACATCCGCGATGCCGGTGGTGCCGTGCGCCCAGGTGATCACCGGCCAGCCGCCCTTGGGCGCCTTACCCTTGGGGATCGCGACCATGCCGGACACCGGGACCATCGTGCCCGTGACGCCGACCTGCGTGTAGTCGACGAGGTAGTTCTTCGCGCCCTTCAGCGACTCGCCGCCGATCATCGGCCGCTCCCAGATGAGCGTGCCGTGCGGCCCCTTCGGCAGCTTGCGGGGGGAATAGAACTTCAACCCCTTGGGGCCGAAGGTCGGATGCTTGGTGTTCGTCTTGGCGACCGCGACGGCGGCAACCGCGCCGATCACGAGCGCCGCAAGCAGGGCGACCGCCATGAACTTTCGTTTCATTCTGTCTCTCTTTCGCGCCGGTCCCGCCAGCCTGTTACCTACGTGTGAACACGCCAGCCTACGTTTCGGTGCGGCGCCCGAGCTGTTGCGCGTACCTCAGGTCTGATCCGCCGTTGGGGCGAGCCCCTCGAGCACCAGTGTGAGCGCGCGTCTGGCGGTGGCTGCGCGGGCGGCGGGGCCGTCCGCTCTGTCGAGGGCGCCCCTGAGCATCGCTACCACGAGAAAGACGTCGTCGATGGTCAGGTCGCGCCGCAGCGTGCCGGCGGACTTGGCAGTCCGCAGGGGCTCCTGCATGAGCTCGGCCAGCCGCCGCCGACGGCGGTCGAGGGCGGAGCCCAGACAGGCGTCCTCGCGGGCCAGCCCTCCGAGCGCGTGGAAGCGCGCCATGGTCTCGACCACATTGCGGATGAGTACGAAGAACGCATCGGGGTCGCCGGCATGTTCGGCGGCCAACGCCTCGGTCTGATCCATCTGTTCGACGATGAGCGCGGCGACCAGGTTTCGGTGGTCTGGGAAATTGCGGTAGAGCGTGGCCTGTCCCACCCCGGCGTGCCGCGCGATCTCGCACATGGGAACGTCCGCGCGCTCGGCATACAGTTCGCGGGCGGCGGCCAAGATCGCCTCACGATTGCGCTGGGCGTCTTTGCGGAGTGGGGTCTCGCTGGTGGTGGTCACGGCTCTGGTCTAAGAGGGAATTCGGTTGTCCTCGACGTGAAACTGGACAGCATCCTCCACTTATTGTATAACTAAGTGGTGTCACCTGTCCGGATCGATTGAACCACTTGTTCACGCTACCTTCAACCCACGAGCTTGCCCGCCTCACCGGACTTGGCGCGAAGCGCAGAGCGCTTGGCTGCCCTGCGCGCTTTGAGCCGTGGAAGGAGATTCGTAATGCCCGGTAAGCAGCAGGCCCCGCGGTCGGATCGCGCTTCAGCGCCGGCCGCCGGGAAGTCTCGACGGACTGGAGAGAGCAGGCGCGGAGCCAGGCGCGCGGCAGAGCGTCACTATCTGGCGGTGGTCGCGGCGGAAGCTCGGCGGCTGGCCGGCCAGCTGCGTCCTGCAGCCACGGGTGGCGCCGAAACCCGCGGACCGATCCGCGGCTCGGGCGCCGAGGTGCTGCGTTGATACGTCAGGGTCGTTTGGCCGGTCGCTATCCGGCCGCGGCGGCCATGGTGGTCTTCGCGCTGATCCCTTATTTGGCGCTCTCGGCCGCCCTGGGGCCGATCACGCCGATCATCGCGCGCGACCTCCACACGAGTCTGCAAACGATGAGCGTGGGCTCGGGCTTCGCCAACGCTGCCTACGCGGTCGGAACGGTTCTGGCCGTAGCGCTGGCCCAGCATCTGCCTCAGCGGCGGCTGCTCGTCCTCTATGCCGTGGTGCTGGTCATCGGATCGATCGCTGGCGGCGACCGCGCAGAACTCGGCGATGTTCATCACCGGGCACGTCCTGCAGGGCCTCTGCACCAGCCTGATGCTGATCGCGGCAGTGCCGCCCTTGGCCTTCGGCTTCGGCGCGAA
The DNA here is from genome assembly GCA_963809685.1 of uncultured Solirubrobacterales bacterium. GTDB lineage: Bacteria > Actinomycetota > Thermoleophilia > Solirubrobacterales > Solirubrobacteraceae > Palsa-465. The sequence goes on from CAWEKN010000014.1 coordinate 180,437, forward strand.
ACGGTTGCGCGAGACCGCCGTGATCATGAACCTGTGCATCTTCGGCGCCGTCGCGCTCGGCCCGACGATCGGCGGGATACAGGCCCAGGCCGGCGGCTGGCGGCCGCTGTTCTTCGCCGTCGCCGGCATCTCGCTGGCGGCACTCGTGCTCACGATCCTGACCTTCGAGGATGCCCCGCCGGCCGATCCGCGCGCGCCATTTGACCCGCTCGCGATCGCCCTGGCCGCTTCAGGTTCCGTGCTCGCATTCTTCGGCGCCTCTGAGCTGCTGACACACAAGTTCCTGGACCCCATCGCGTTCGTGCCGCTGGTCACCGGTTTGACGTTGATCGTCGTGCTGATCGTCTACCAGTTCCGCGCGAAGCGGCCGCTGCTGACGATCCGCACGCATGCTCACGAGCACGATGCCGGTGGCCGGAATCGTCGTCGCCCTGTTCGCGGCCGCTGCGTCGGTGTCCGCATCCGCGTTGAGCGCGGCGCTGCTCGCGGAACGCTACGGGCCGCTGCACGTGGGGCTGCTATATCTGCCTGAGCTCGGAGGCGCCGTCATTACGGCGTTCGCGCTCGGCGCCGTGATCAACCGGCGCGAGATGCACTACCTCCCGCTGCTCGGGATGGGGTTCCTCGCGGCCGGGATCGCGGTCCTTCTTGTCCAGCTCCCGCCGTCTCAGGCCACGGCGCTGATCGGCTCCGGGCTCACCGGGATCGGCCTCGGTGCTGCCGTCGCCCCAGCGCTATTCGTCGCGGGGTTCTCGTTGCCCTCGGCCAGCCTCCAGCGGGTGTTCGCGATCGTCGAGCTCCTGCGCGCGGTGGCGGCGTTCATGATCGCGCCCGTCTTCGCGCACCTCGCCGCGACAGTCGGAGGAAGCCTACGGGCGGGAACCGAGATCGCGCTGTGGATCGGCTTCGGGCTCGCGGTCGGCGGTGCCCTCATCGGAGTCGGCCTCTACGTGCTCGGTGGAGCGCGCCCACAGACCCCGGATCTCGAGCGATTCCTCGCCGGCGAGGCGCCGGCCTGGTATTCGCCGCCGCTGCTGGCGCGGGTACGGCGACGCCACGCGGACCGAACGCTCGCTGAGGAACCAGCCCGGCCATGACAACGGCGGCCGAACCGGGCCCGGTGCTGTTCGCCTATGACGGCTCGGATCTAGCCAAGCTGGCGATCGATGAGGCGGGTCGCCAGCTGGCGCCCGGGCGCGACGCGATCGTGCTGACGGTCTGGCAGCCGTTCAACGTCGGGTTCGTTCCGGCCGCCGGCTTGAACTTCGATACCGCCCAGGTGCTCGAGGTCAAGCGCGCGGCCGAGCAAACAGCGCAGGCAGGAGCATCGCTGGCCGAGGCGGCGGGGTTCCGCGCGCGGTCGGTTGCGCTCGAGGCGGCACCAGCCTGGAAGCGGATCGTCGCATGCGCCGATGAGCACGAAGCAAGCCTGATCGTGCTCGGCTCACACGGACACAGCGGGCTCTCCGATGTCTTGGTCGGCAGCGTCGCGAGCGCCGTCGCGTCGCACTCGCGACGATCGGTGCTGATCGTGCACCGCCCATCCTGAGCGAAACGAGATGACGTTCCCGCGCCCAGCCGTGGCGCGGAAGCGCCGACCGGCTTTCGGGCCGCCGCGCGGCGCGGGTCCTCTGAGTCAGGTGGTCGCGGGGCCGAGGACGCGGCGGACCATGGTCTCCCAGCCGGCGGCTAGGCGGCTGAGCGCGACACCGCGTCCGCGTAACTGGTGCAGCACGACCTCGGCGCTGAGCTGGGCGAGCAGTGCCTCGGCGACGTATTCGGCGTCGAGGTCGGGGGCCGCATCGCGGATTAGCGCGATGAGGTGGGCGCGGTAGGCGCCGTAGGGGCCGGCGTTGAATCGCTGTCCGGGTGTGCCTGAGGTCTGAGCGGCAAGCATGAGGTCACCGTGAGCGGAAAGATGGGAGAGGAGCGCTCGACCGAACGCGATCACCCGCTCGCACGAGGGCGCTCCTGGGCCGAGCGGGGACGGTCCGCGGATGAACCTCTCCTGGAAGTCTCGTTCGGAGGACTCCAGGAGCGCGAGCGCAAGTGACGCGCGGTCCCCGAAGCGGCGAAACAGCGTTCCCTTGCCAACGCCCGCCTCGAGCGCGATCGCGTCCATCGATGTGGCGGCGACGCCTTCGCGACTGAACAGTTTCTCGGCTGCGGCAAGGATTCGCTGACGGTTGCGCGCGGCATCGACCCGCTCGGCGGGAGCGCAAAGCATGGGGAGCTCGAGGGGTTTCATGGGCTGGACATTTTCGCGGTTGGACCACGGCTCGTGGTCGTGCTACCGTCTCATCCTATAAGCGGACCGTAGTCCGAATACAAAATCGCGAATAAGGGAGGCTGTTCAATGGCCACTGACACTGCAACGCAAACCACCACCGAAATACCGACCGGCTCGTGGACCGTCGACCCGATCCATTCGGTCGCCGGCTTCGCGGTGCGTCACATGATGGTCGGGACGTTCCGCGGCGAGTTCACCGACATCGACGCCACGCTGTCCGACGGCAAGCTGGTCGGCAAGGTCAAGGTCGCCTCGCTGCAGATCAAGGATGAGAGGCTCAAGGCCCACCTGTTCTCACCCGACTTCTTCGACGCCGAGCGCTATCCGGAGATCGTCTACGAGTCGTCGTCGCTGACCGTCAACGACGGCGTCCTGACCAGCGAGGGTACCCTGACCCTGAAGGGCAAGACCACTCCGGCCACCGCCACAGGCCGCCTCGCCGGCCCGACGGTAACCCTCGGCGACGTCGAGAAGATCGGCATCGACCTCGAGACCACCGTCGACCGCGACGCGGTCGGCCTGAGCTGGAACGCACCCCTGCCGAAAGGTGGAGTCGTACTGGGCAAGGACGTGACCATTTCGGTGACTCTCGAGCTCGCGCTGGTCGACGACGAGGACTAGGAACCATGCGGGTCCTGGGCATCGCGGGCTCCCTGCGCGAGGCCTCGCATAACCGGAGTCTGCTCCGGGCGGCAGCCGATGAGCTGCCGCCCGGCGTCGAACTCATCACCTTCGAGGGTCTCAAGGCGGTCGAGCCGTTTGACGAGACCGACGAGCTGGAAACCGGCGGCGGATTGCCGGGAGCCGACAGGCTGATCGCGGCCATCCGCGACGCCGACGCCGTTCTGTTTGTCACCCCGGAATACAACGGGTCGATCCCCGGCGTGCTCAAGAACGCCGTCGACTGGGCCTCCCGCCCCACCCCGGCCACCTCCGCACTGGCCAACAAGCCCGTCGCGGTGATCGGTGCGAGCACCGGTATGTTCGGCGCCGCCTGGGCTCAAGCTGAGCTGCGTAAAGCGCTCGGCCTCGCCGGCGCTCGCGTACTCGATCAAGAGCTCGCGGTTCCGACCGCTCACGAAGCCTTCAAAGAGGATGGGCGCCTAGCGCGCGCCGCCACCCGCCGGCGCCTCCGAAGCCTGCTCGCCGACCTCATCGCTGAAGTCACGCCCACCACACAAGCCACAGCACCCGGCGGCCACGAGCCCCGGCCTCAGGCACTCCCCTCCCCCGTCTCAGCCAACGGCCGCCGAGCAGCAAGAACCCAGGCCTGACGTCGACGTTCTATCGTGAGGGGGAGAGTGCCGTTGCGGACCGAAGAGCTGATCGAGATAGAAGACGCCGGGCGGCGCTGCGGTGTCTGCCACTCGGGTCGTGGATGGCGTCGGTTTGAGCTCGTGTGCCCGGCCGGGCGCGAGCCGGTCGTCTTGTGCACTAACTGCCGAGCGCGCTTCGGGGACGATCCGCCGGTCGGACGCCAGCCCACGCCCGTGTTGGAGCCCGTTCCCGCCGCGGCTGAACCGTCCGCGCCGCCGCAGCAGCGCCGGGGGAAGCGCGGGCCTGACCAGCGCCCGGATCGTCTACGGGCGGCGCTGCCCAAGCTGCCTGGCTCGTTCTCCACGGCGATGGCCGCCCGTGCGGCAGGCATCAGCAGCGACAAGGCGCTTGCTCGGCTACAGGACCTCGAGCGCCGCGGCGAGGTTCGACGCGTCGGCAAGCGCTGGTCGACTGAGTCGCCACCGAGCGAGATCGCCGCAGCAATGGATCGGCTCCAAGCGCGGACGAGCAACGTTCGGATCGTCCGCGAACGCGCGCGCGTCAGCTGACCAGCCGTCAGCGCCGCGGCGGGCCCTGTTGACCCGCTTCGGCGTCAGCGCCCAACTTCGGGGGCCGGTGTAACGGATTCACGCGTCTCCCGTCCCTGGCGCAGTCAGCCCCCAAGAGGACGGTGAGAACATGAGCCGGTCATGGAGGTAAAGGCGGTCCGCGAGGCGCCTACGCTGCGCGCTCGCGAGGTCGAGACCGATGCGGCGCTGGTGGCGGCCGCCCGCGAGGAGCCCCGTATGTTCCTCGCGCTGTACGACCGTTACTTTCACCGTGTCCTTGGCTACGTCCGGCTGCGGATTCGTGACGGCGCGACGTGTGAGGACGTGACGAGCACGGTGTTCACGACCGCGCTCGCGCAGCTCGGGCGCTTTCGCGGCGACGGGAGCTTCGCGGGTTGGTTGTTCCAGATCGCTCGGAACGCGGTGCGTGACGTTCACCGGAGGCCGAGGGTGGAGCCGCTCGCGCTCGATGCCGCATGTTCGGAGCCTGACCTCGAGGAGCAATTCCTGGCCCGCGAACGCGTGGCGCGACTGCGCGCCGTGGTCTGTCTCCTCGAACCCGAGCAACAGCATCTGCTTGCGATGCGCTACGGCGCGGGTCTCGCGTTCGACGAGATCGGGGCGATCGTCGGCGCCAATCCGGGAACGGTTCGGGTCCGGATGCACCGGATTCTTGAAGAGCTACGACGGAGGTACCCCCGTGACGACTGACGAACTCGAACGCGACCTGGAGATGCTCGCAGAGCCGCGGGAGGCCGACGAGCGCCTTCGGCTTGCGATCCGGGCACGGCTCGGCGAGCAGATGCTGGCGCGTCCCAGGCGTCGGCGCAGGCCCTGGCTCGGCTTCGGTTGGGCCGCTGTTGCGACCGCGGCGATCGCAGCTGCGATCGTTTCACTCGGCTGGCCGGGAGGATCCGCCGCGCCGTCCGCCGCCGGCGCGGCGATCATCCGTCATGCGCTTCGGGCGATCACGTCGCCGGCAAACGCAATCGTCCACGTGAAGGAGACCGGGGTTCAGGACGGAACGCCGGTCGCAGCCGAATGGTGGCAGCAGACGAGTCCGCCCCATGCGCTCAGGATGATTAAGGGCTCCGTGCGTCGGCCCGTCGAGGCCGCCGACGACGGGACGACCTCGTTCCGGTACGACGCCGGCGCGAACACCGTCGTCGAGACGCCCGTCTCGTCCGCGCCGGCCTTGGTGGACCCGATTGCGGGCGTGCGTGAGCAGCTCGCGCGCGGGGGTGCCAAGGTCGCGGGGACAGCGACGATTGACGGGATGGCCATGTACAAGATTGAACTTCCGACCGGGGTGGTCGGGTACTTCGCTACCACTGACTACCGGCCGATGTATCTGGACAACCCACAGCGCGACGGCAGTGTCGTTCGCACCCGGGTGGTGACCTACGAGGAGCTGCCGATGACTCCCGACAACGCGAAGCTCCTCAGCGTCACAGCGCAACACCCCCACGCTCGCGTGCTGACGAACGCGGGCGGCGTTCCTGCCAAGTAAAGGCGACGCCATCTCAACCGTCGGTGGGGCAGGCGAGTTCAGGAGCAGGCTGCCCGGAAGCCTTGCCGCCATGACGCGTATCGAGGCGTCCACGCGAGCATACGTTTGGCTTTCGCGTTCGATGCGCCCCGCGAAAGCATCATGCCGTGAATGCCGTAGTCACCTCGTGGTCGATCGATCTGGAGCGGCGCGGGTGCGCAAAGGGCTTGGGCGTAGACCGGCAACCACGTGGAGACCGGCGCCGGTTCGTCGTCGACGATGTTGTAGATGCCCGGCTCGCCACGCTCGATCGCCTGTACGGTCGCCTGCGCCGCGTCGCGAACATGGATGAAGGACCAGTACGCCGGGCCGCCACCGGCAACCGGGAATCGCTGCCGGCGGACGAGCTCAGCGTCTGGACCATCGGGCGCGAACCTGGTGCCAGGCCCGTAGAAGTTGCCGTACCGAAGCACGATCGGCTCGAGCCGATCGTTGGCCAGAACGATCGCCTCGAGTTCGATCACCGCATCGAAGATGTCCCGAAACACCGGCGGGGCGTCGGTATACAGCGGGTCCTCCTCGGTCTTGATCCATCCGCCGACCGGTTTGTAAGCCTGCGCGATGCTCTGAGCCACCACGCGGCGAGCTCGAGCAGCGGCGGCGGCAGCCACGAGATTGCGCGTGCCGTCTCGCCGCAGGCGATTCGTTGCCTCGAACTCGTGCGCGAACCGCCGAGGGTCCAGGCGAGGCGGAATTGCCGTGAGCTCGTGCACAACCACCTCAGGTGATGCCTGCGCCACCACTGCCAGAACCGCTTCACCGTCAAGAGCATCGGCGACGACCGCATCGGCACGCATGGCCGCCACCGACTCGATCTTGTCGCGGCTTCGGACCATCGCGGTCACCTCATGTCCACCGGCAACCAGCAGCGGCACCAGGTGCCGACCGATCGCCCCGGTCGCACCGGCCACGAGCACTCTCATCCCGGACACCCTATAACCGGCGGACGCGCAACCATCGAGGCCCCGTGGGATCAGCGGCGTGTGAGTCGGTGCCAGCCCGGGCTCGATCTCGCCGCCCGGGATACGGTTGTGCTTCTCGAAGGTCGCGGGATCGGTCGGCGGGCCCCGCCAGCATTCGAGCAGCGCTTTGTTCACCGAGTGGTTTCATCCCGGAGATCTCACGCGGTAGGTTCCGGATCCAACTTCAGAGAGGACCCCATAGACATGACCGCATTGCCGAACGTCGTACTAGTGCACGGGGCGTGGGCGGATGGCTCTAGTTGGAGTGCCGTGATCGAGCGCCTGCACGCCGAGGGCTACAACGTGACGGCGCCACAGTTCCCCATGACTGCGCTTGCGGACAACGTTGCCCGGCTGCGACTCGTGCTAGGCCGCCAGGATGGCCCCACGATCGTGGCCGGCCATTCCTATGGCGGTCAGATCATGACTGCGCTCGGCAGCGACGCGCCGAACGTGATCGGTCTCGTATACATCGCGGCGTTCGGCCTTGATGAAGGCGAGTCGATCGGCGCGCTGCTGGAACAGGGTCCCCCGACTCCCGCGTTGGCGCACCTGGATATCGACTCTGAGGGCTTCGCCTGGCTGCCCGAAGACGACTTCGTCAACCACTTCGCCGCCGACGTCGACCCGGTCAAGGCGAAGGTCATGTATGCGGTCCAGCAACCCCTGCATACATCCGCCCTTGGCGACGTCATGGGCGTTCCCGCATGGAAATCGCTGCCGTCTTGGTACCTCGTCGCTGAGGGAGACCAGGCCATTCCACCTGACGCGGAAAGGCAATTCGCCGCGCGGATGGGCGCGGACACGATCGTGGTGGCCAGCAATCACGTCGCGATGGTCTCCCACCCGGATGAGGCAGTCGAACGCATCGTGACCGCGGCCAACTCACTCGCGGTCGAGAGCTGACTGAGCGGGACCGGGCAGCGCCGCCGACAAAGTTTGGGGTTTGTGCGTTGGGGGCTGGCGGCCGCGGGTTTGGTGTTGGGGTATGATCGAGTTCAGCGGTGCTGCGCGCATGGCCATGGCAGGCCGGTGCTCGGCTGTTGGTAGGTAGCTGCCGCGCGTCTGGATTTGAGCGGCCGGCGGTGCCTTTCCTGTTGAGATCGGGCGACGGTCGCTTGGGGCCTTGAGGAGGTTGGAGATGCGCGCTGGTTCGTGGGGTTTGGGGGTCGTGGGCGGGTTCGGGAGGTTCAGGGCGCTGCTGACGTTGGCGTTCGCCGTTGTGCTGTTCGTGGGGGCGATGCTCGGGGCGGCTAGGGCTGATGCTGCGCCGGTTACGGTGACGACGACGAGCGACAGCGGGGCTGGGTCGTTGCGCGCTGCACTGGCAGCGGCGTCGAATGGGGACACAATCACGTTCGCGCCTGGCGTCACCGGGACGATCACCCTCACCAGCGGAGAGCTCGTGATCAACAAGAGCCTGACGATCACCGGACCCGGCGTAAGTGCGCTGACGATCAGCGGCAACCATGCCTCGCGCGTCTTCTTCGTCAACCCCGGCGCTCCGGGCGCGCTGAGCGGTCCCCCTGCGACGAGCCTCACGGTCGCGATCTCCAACCTGACGATCGCGAACGGACGCGCGCAGGGTGTCGACGGTGGTGTGGGCGACGAGGCGGGCGGAGCCGGCGGAAGCGCGGGCATGGGCGGCGGGCTGTTCATCAACAAGGGCGCCGTCACGCTGACCGGGGTCGTGTTCAACGGGAACGCGGCGTCCGGCGGGGGCGGAGCAGGTTCAAGCTTCTTCGGTGCAGCGGGTGGCGGCGGTGTCGGCGGCGCCGGTGCTCAAGGAGTGTTCGCCGGTGGTGCCGGCGGCGGTGGTGGCAGCCTCGGCGGCATCGGGGGAACGTTCGGAGCCAGCGGCCTTGGCACGAACGCGGCCGGCGGATCCGGCGGACCCGGCGGCGACGGCGCGGGTGGCGGCGGCGGCGGAATCGGCGACGACTGCCCGGGCGGTCCTGGCGGTTGCACCGCAGCGGGATTCAGCGGCGGTGTCGGTGGCGCGGGCGGCTTCGGCGGCGGTGGTGGTGGCGGCGGCGCCAGCGGGGCCAATCCGACCAGCGGAGCCCAGGGAACCGGTGGCAACGGCGGCGCCGGCGGGTTTGGCGGCGGCGGCGGTGGCGGCGGGTCTGTGCAGTTGTTCCATCCTCCGACCGCCGGTTCGACCGGCGGGTCCGGAGGGTTGTTCGGCGGCACCGGTGCTGGCTCGACGGGCGGCGCCGGCGGCGGCGGCGGCGGTGGTGGCGGCGGGCTCGGCGGCGCGATCTTCCTGCGCGCCGGCTCGCTGATCCTCGACGGCAGCGGCTTCACCGCCAACGACGCCACCGGCGGCAGCGGCGGATCCGGCGGGCAGTCTGGCACCAACGGCAAGGGCAAGGGCGGCGCGATCTTCACCGAATCGGCCAACGTCAACTTCTCCGACTGCGTCTCGCTCAGCGCCAATGTCGCTAGCGACGCGGCCGGGAGCGCCACCGACACGAACGACGCCTTCGGTGCGAGCGTGCCGTCGCTGCCCGCGTGCACCTTCTCTCCGTCCGCGTCGATCGCCTCGCCCGCGTCGGGCGGCCTGTACGCCGTCGGGCAGGTGGTGCCGTCGAGCTTTGCGTGCGCGGAGGGCACCGGCGGCCCAGGAATCGCGACATGCAGCGACAGCAACGGCTCAAGCGCGCCGTCGGGCCATCTCAACACGACCGCGGCCGGCGCCAATCAGACCTACACCGTCACCGCCAAGAGCGCGGACGGACAAACCGCGACCTCGAGCATCACCTACACCGTGGCGACGGCGCCATCGGCGTCGATCACGGTGCCAAGTGCGGGCGCGACCTATGCAGTTGGAGCGTCAGTCGCTTCTCGATTTACCTGCACGGACGGAACCGGGGGCCCGGGGATCAGCACATGCCTTGATCAGAACGGCCATGCTTCCGGGGCGCAGTCGGCACCTCGTCGATCGGACAGCACACGCTGACGGTGACCGCCACCAGCACGGACGGACAGGCTTCCGGGGCGGCAGTCGACACCTCGTCGGTCGGTCAGCACACGTTGACGGTGACCGCGACCAGCACGGACGGCCAGAGCGCCCACGCGTCGATCAGCTACACGGTCGTTCCCGCACCGGCGGTTAGTGCCTTCACCCAGTCTCACCGGCGCTGGCGCGCCGGCAATGCACTCGCCCGCATCAGCCGCAAACGAACGACCCCCCGGCCACCAGTCGGCACGACGTTCGGCTTCACGCTCAACGAGCCGGCGACGGTCACGCTCACGTTCACCCACAGCGCGCCGGGCCATAAGGTCAAAGGACGATGTGTCGCCCCGACCAGACACGCCAAGCGCAACTGCAGCCGCACACTCACCGACGGGCGACTGACATTCGCGGCACACACAGGATCGAACAAGCTCACTTTCGCATCCCGACTCTCGAGTCGACGGAAGCTCGGAGCGGGGAGTTATGCCGTCACGATCACCGCCGTCACGAGCGGGCTCAGCTCTCGACCGCGGTCTCTACATTTCACGATCGTCAGGTAGCTCGTCCGTTTCCAGCAGGGTAGATCTGCCGAGTCGGCCATCGTCAGGTGTTCGGTCGTTCGCGACCATCCTCGGGTGCCGGCGTTGACATGACCTGGACCTGCCCGTCACTGTCGGTGCCGCTGATGGAGTGCTTGAACTCTTTGATCCCTTGACCGAGAGCGCGCCCGGCGTCGGGCAGTCGCTTGGGTCCCAGGATGAGGAGTGCGACGACCAACACGACGATCAGGTGGGTGGGTTGGAGGACGCTCGTGAGCATGGATCTCCTTGAAGTGGGTGGACCGGCGGCACGAGGGGAAGAAGCCGCCGGTCCGGGGCAGGGCTGGGATTGTGGCCGCGGCCTGGCTGCCAGTCGATGTGCGCTGGACCGGCGTGGAGTCCCGGCGGCGCTAGATCGCGCGCTGGGCGGCGTCGGCAGCCGTCGCCAGGCTGGTCATGAACGTGAAGAACGCCGGCGACTGACCGATGAAGAGACCCATCGCGGTGAGGAACTTGAGAGCTCCCATCGCGACCCCGTTTGTGTTCGTCGGACGGACGACGGAACATACCGGCAGGCTGGCATCGATGAACGGGCAGGGCTCCGGCATGATCAGGTTGCTCTGGAACATCTCCCTGACCGCAGCGCCTGTTGCCCCGTTGTTGGGATCCACGCCGGAGTTGAGGTCCGGGAAGTTCAGGCGATTGGTCGGGTCGGTCAGCGGCCGCGCAAAGCCGGCCGTTCTCGACCAGGCTTGGAAGTGCATCAGCTCAATCGGTCCCATGCTGATGAGGAGACGCAGCACTTCGACGCTGGTGGCCCTCTGCGCCATGGCTAGGCGCAAACCGCCGCCGCCTTGCTCCACGGTCGGGATCTGGAACGCCGCCGTGTTGGCAATCGCCTGTATGTGTTCGCGAGGATGCAGGTCATCGTCTGTCCTCGGAATGGCCGTGAATTGGCCATTGTGTAGATCCGGGACCGCCTGCTCGAACATCGTTGGATTGACGTCGGGATTATTCGTGCTGCTCCGGTAGCGCGTCCACCAACTCGTGTCCACCGTGAGCTGCATCAGGTTGGTCAGCCGCAGCTTGCCGCTCGATCCCGTCGCGGTGCTGCCCGGCAGCGTGCGGAACGGCTCCATGTCGACGGGTGCGGCCCCGTTCGCGACCAGATATGCGTTCAGAAAGTTCCGATGGCTGATCTCGTCGTCGGCGGTGTCGTGAACGTACTGAGGAAAATTGGGATCGATTCTCGTCAGGTGGCGGGTGTAGACACGATTGCCGGTTCCCCCCGGGACTTCGCTGTCCTGGATTCCGCCCAGTTCGTTGTATTGGCCATAGAAGTCGGCCTCAAGGGCCTCTCCAGCCGCTAGGAACCGAAGCATGGCGGCGTCGCCTGCGGTGAGACTGCCGGTCTGCGCGGACGCTGCTGTGGCGCGTGCAAGCAGGCCGGTTCCCACCGTTGCTGCCCCGGTGGCTGCCAATCCGGTCTTCAGAAAGCTGCGCCGATCGTGAGGACGGCTGATGATATTGCCGTCATCCTGCATGTTGCTCCTCCTTCACAAGGGTTTGACATGAATGAAGTGGACATCGACGCCGTGGATCTATGCGCGGTCTAAGTCACTCGGGTGATGTGACCCCACGATCCTCCGGCGCGCGCCCGGAGGCGCCCGTGGAACTCACCGGTCGTGCACCCTGGTCCGCCCGGCAACGGGGGACCGGCGCGGGTCATCGTCCAGGCCACTTCGATGGCGGACCTGGATCCGGTGGCTAAGCCGGGATCAGCTCGCTCTCGGACTCGCCGAGGGCGCCACGGAGCTCCCTGCGGGATCTGATCCCCAGCTTTCCGAACACCTTGCGCAGGTGCCACTCGACGGTGCGCGGGCTGAGGAAGAGCTTCGAGCCGATCTCCGGATTCGACAGGCCGTCGCGGGCGAGCCGCGCGATGTGTCGCTCCTGATCGGTGAGATCGTCGCGCGTCTCCACGGTCCGCTTGCGGACCTTCTCTCCGGTCGCCAGCAGCTCGGTGCGCGCGCGTTCGGCGAACGCCTCCATCCCGATCGAGCGAGAGCTGGTCGTGGGCGGTGCGGAGCTCGGCGCGCGCATCGATCCGGCGGTTCTCGCGTCGCAGCCATTCCCCGTAGAGCAGATGCGCCCGGGCGAGCTCGGGCCGTAGCCGGGTGCCGGCTCAACCGTGTCGATCGCCTCGCGATACAGCTCGTCGGCGGCGCACCCTCGCTCACGAGCGCCCGAGCGCGGGCTTCGACGCCCAGACCCCAGTCGTTGGCGTATCGACGTCGTTGCGCTCGGCGAGCCGATCGACGGCACTCTGTGCCAGTTCCATCTCACCGCTTCTGGCGGCGGCTTCGACGAGCTCGATCAGTGCCCACATCGAGACGACGAGCTCGGGCATGTCGTCGCTCGCATCCTGGGCCGGCGCCAGCGCATCCCGATAGCGTCCGCTGGCCGTTCGCGACAACTGCCGTGGCCAAACTTACGAACTGGACTGCGTTTCCCTGACCACTGGCCGTGGCCTCCGCGGACCGTGGCGTCGACGAGCTTCGACACGTCGGCCTCGCGACCCTGGTAGGCAGCGAGGTAGATGGCGCCGTACCGCAAGACCGGGGTCGCCCGTGGCCTCGGTGACGGCGTCGGCCTCTGAGATCAACTGCGCCGCCCGCCGGTAGTCGCCGCCCAGCGCGACCGCTTGGGCCATGATGTTCAAGGCGACGGCGCGAGCACCGTGAGAGCGCCAGACTCCCGAGCCAGCTGCCACGCCCCGGCTTGCGACCGCGACGCAGCTCTCGTAGTCCCACACGATGACGGCGGCGATCGTCGCAAGCCATCCCCAGCGGAGCACCTCCTCGACAGCGACAGCATCGCCGGCGAAGCCCGTCGCGGCCTGCTGCAGCAACGGTGTCGCTGCGGCACGCCCGTCGGTGAGCAGCAGCGCGAAGCCGTCCAGGAGCAGGTCCGACGGACGCGCCGTGCTCGGCGCCGGCGGAGCACGCGCGTGCCTCGCGGGAGACGTCGTCGAGGCTGCCCTCGCGCGCGAACCGTCCAGCGAACAGGGCCGCGCTCCAGGCGTCCAGATAGGTTTCGCGCGCAAGCTTCGCGTCAAGCGCCTCGAGCGTCTTCGCCGCGCGCAGGAGCAGTGGCGGCGCGTCGCTCCCACGGCCTTGCGCGTATGCCGCCGGGCCGAAGCAGTTCCAGCCGTCGCACGTTGCAGCTCATCCAGCGGTCCGGACTCCGCCGCCGCCAGCAGGGCCAGCGCCGGACCGAAGGCGCCTGCGCTCAGACTGGCCTCCGCCCCCGCGAGGGCGCGCTCCGTCCGCAGCGCCGGATCCGCCGAGAGCGCGACAGCCCGCTGCAGAAACGCCGCCCCGGCCGCAAGGCCACCCCGCGCCTGCGCCCGGCCGGCGGAGCGCTCGAGCTCCAACGCGACGTGTTCGTCGGGTCCTGCCGCGGCCGAAGCAAGATGCCACGCCCGACGGTCCGGATCGAGGCTGCGGTCGGTCGTCTCCGCCAAAGCCGAGTGGACCACCCGGCGGTCTTCCACCGTCGCTGCTCGGTACACGGCGGAGCGCACAAGCGGATGACGGAAGAGGACCCGCGTGCCGACCGCCACCAGGCCGGTCGCTTCCGCGCTTTCCGCGGCCGCGGGCCCGATCGCGAGGCGCTCGGCCGCGCGCCAGAGCAGCAGCGGATCCCCGAGCGGCTCAGCCGCGGCAAGCAGCAAGAAATGCCGCGTGTCATCGGAGAGCATCTCGATTCGGCGCACGAAGCTCTCCTCGATCCGTCCGGTCAGTCCCTGCGCCTCGAGCAGCCCGAAACCCCCCGCCAGCTGTGTCGCGGTCAATCCTCGCGGCAGCTCGAGCAACGCCAGCGGATTCCCACGCGTCTCCGCGATGATGCGATCGCGGACTCGCTCATCCAACTTGAATCGCACCGCCGAGCTAAGCAACAAGCGTGCATCGCCGTTGTGCACGCCGCGGACCTCCAAGCTCGGACAGCCGCTGAAGCGCCTGGCCCGGCTCGCGCGCGGCGAATGCGATTCCGACCGGCTCAGCCCGCAGGCGCCGGGCCACGAAGGCCAGTGTCATCGCGGAGCTCTGATCCAGCCACTGCGCGTCGTCAACGACGAAGAGCAGCGGCTTCTCGTCGCTCACCTCGGAGAGCAAGCTCAACACCCCCAATCCGACGAGGAAGCGGTCCGGCGCGTGCCCCGTGCTCAAACCGAACACGATCCGCAGCACATCACGCTGTGGAGCAGGGAGCCTCTCAAGCCGATCGAGGAGCGGCGCGCAGAGCTGATGCAGGCCGGCGTATGCCAGCTCCATCTCCGACTCCACCCCCACCGCGCGCACAACGGTCATATCCGACGCAGACTCGACTAGGTACTCCAGCAGCGCCGTCTTCCCAATCCCGGCCTCACCCCTCAGAACCAACGACCGACTCTCGCCCCGACGGACAGCCCCGATCAGCTCATCGAGCACCGCGCACTCGCTACCCCGCCCGAGCAGGCTCGGGTGCCGCCCCGGTCCGCGGTAAGCCTCCTCCATCGCTCCCGGATGCTAAAGGACACGACTCGGCTTAAGCCAAGGTGACCTTCGACAGGGTCAGGCCTCGACCGGCTCCGCCTCGCAGCTGTCAAGCGCTCTCGCGAGCTCTTTGCGCGATCTGATCCCCAGCTTTCCGAACACCTTGCGCAGGTGCCACTCGACGGTGCGCGGGCTGAGGAAGAGCTTCGCAGCCGATCTCCGGATTCGACAGGCCGTCGCGGGCGAGCCGCGCGATGTGTCGCTCCTGATCGGTCGAGATCGTCGCGCGTCTCCACGGTCCGCTTGCGGACCTTCTCTCCGGTCGCCAGCAGCTCGGTGCGCGCGCGTTCGGCGAACGCTTCCATCCCGATCGAGCTGAGCTGGTCGTGGGCGGTGCGGAGCTCGGCGCGCGCATCGATCCGGCGGTTCTCGCGTCGCAACCATTCCCCGTAGAGCAGGTGCGCCCGGGCGAGCTCGGGCCGCAGCCGGGTGCGGCCCAGCCGTGCGATCGCCTCTTGATAGCGGCGCTCAGCGGTCGCCTTCGCTGACGAGCGCCCCGAGCGCGGGCCTCGACGCCGAGTGCCAGATCGGTGCCGCACGGCTGCGTCGTCTCGGCTAGGCGCTCAAGCGCATCACTCGCGAGGTCGGTATCTCCACGCCGGGCGCCCGCCTCGACGAGCTCTGGCAGTGCCCACATCCATACCCACGGCTCGAAGCTGTTCGAGGCGGCTCGGCCCGCCGCCGCGGCCGCCTCGTGGTAGCGAGCCAGTCCGTTGTACAGCACCGCGGCCGCCCACAATGCGACGGTCATGGCGATTCCGTGCCCCCACTCCTCTGACCGTTTGACGGTGGCTGCGATCAGCGTGGACGCCTCGGCTTCTCTGCCTTGTAGCGCCCGGAGTCTCAGCAAGGCGATGGGCGCCATGCGCGTCCCGGTCGCCGCCGCTACGCTTCGACCTCCGCGATGAGCGAGGCGGTGCCCGCGAAGTCGCCCATCCATGTCTGCGTCAGGGCCAGGGAGGACAGGTGGATTGGTAGCTCGGCGAGCGCGCCGGCGTCGCGTAGGAGCCGGACCTGCCTGGTCGTGATCGCGAGCGCGCCGTCGTGGTCCCAGACGGCGCTGCTGGCGGTCACGGCCGCCCAGCCCCACCGCAGCACATCCCTCACGGGAATGCCGACGAGCACGTTCGCCGCGCGTTGCAGGGTCGGGATCGCCGCGGCACGTCCATCGGTGCTCAGCAGCGCGAGGCCCTCCAGGAGCAAGGCGAGGGGGCACGGCGGGCCCGGGGACGGCGGGAGGCGCCGGATCGCCCGGCAGATCTCCTCGAGGACGGCCCCGGCCGCGGCATTCCCGCGGTTGATCGCGGCGCCCCACGCAGTCAGATACGTCTCGCGCGCGAGGTCCAGTCGAAGCTCTCGAGCTGCCTCGCGGCCTTCAGCAGCAACCAGGGGGCGTCGTTGACGGCGACCCGAGGCGAACGCGATGTAGCCGCGCAACAGGTCGGCCTGGGCCCGCTGGAACCCGTCGAGCGGCCCGGCCTCCGCTGTGGCTACAAGCCCGTAGGCCGCGTCGAAGGCTCCAGCCTCAAGGCTCGCCTGCGCTGCGGCCAGCGCGCGCGCCGCGCGCCGCGCGGGGTCCTGCGTGGCGCCGCGACAGCGCGATCCAGGAACGCCGCTGTGGCGGCAACCCCGCCGCGCGTCTGCGCTCGACCAGCCGAACGCTTCGAGCTCGGCGGCCGCGTCTTCGTTGCGTCCTGCCGCCGCCAGCGCATGGTGCCAGGCACGGCGATCGGCGTCCACATCCGGATCGCTCACGTCGGCCAACGCCTCGTGCGCTCGCCGGCGGTCGCCCGGGCGGCGCCGCCCGATACACCGCCGAGCGCACCAGTGGATGGCTGAACGTAGGATGCTCCGATCTCAAGCAGCTCCGCACCCGTCGCACGTCGGCTAAAGCGCTCCTATCGATCTCGAGCCGCTTGGCCGCACGCCAGACAAGCGCCGCGTCGCCGACCGGGTCGGCCGCCGCCAGCAGCAACAGCCGTTGCGTAGTCTCAGGCAACTCACGGACCGTCGCAGATAGTGGCGCTCAATGTGACCGGGAGGTCTGGCGGGGGGGCAGCCCGATCCCCCTGCAAGCTCCGGTGCGCTCATCCCCCGCGGCAGCTGCAGCAGCGCGAGCGGGTTGCCGTGGGTCTCGGCCACGATGCGGTCGCGGACGCGGTCGTCTAGTCGGCCCGGGACGGCCCTCGCGCAGGAGGGCTCGCGCGTCCCGGTCGCCCAAGCCCCGAATCTCCAGTTGCGGCAACCCTCGAAGCTCTTGAGTAGCCTCCCGCGCCGCGAACACGAGCCCGACCGGCTCCGCAAGCAGCCGTCGGGCGACGAATTCGAGCGTGCGAGCCGAAGCCTGATCCAACCACTGCGCGTCATCCACTACGCACAGTAGTGAACCGTCCTCCACGGCTT
>CAWEKN010000015.1:0-237552 GCA_963809685.1 uncultured Solirubrobacterales bacterium
GTTCCCAGGATGACGTTCCCGGGATCCAGGTCGGCGCTTCGACGTACGCGGCCAAGGGAATCTGCTGTTTCTTAAACGCGGTCGTGCAGGTCTTGGTGCTTGACCGACAGACGCTCGGTCTCGTGTCGAATTCGACCTACGACGACACGAATGCGGTCGAGGCCGCTCTGCGCAAGCTCGACGCCGCCAAGCTCGTGATCGCCGTGCTCCAGCGACCTGTCGGGCACCGAATTTACCCGCTACGAGGAGAGAGCCTCGTGCAGGCGCTCGCGCCGATCGGCTTCCCGAAGCTCTCAGCTGTACCCCGCAGCGGCGGTTCGGTCTCCGCGATCGGCGTCCCGGGAACCAGCCCCGGCGACGCCAACGTCGACGTCGACGTCGACAACGAGCCCGGGGACTACGGCGGCGAGATGCAGGGGTATCTGACCCCCGACCAGTATCTGGAGTACGGCTTCGTCTCGGCGAAGCGGATCCCGTTCACCTACCCCAAGTTGCCAGACGGATGCCCCCCCGATACTTCCGGATGCAACAACGTCGGCTTCCTTGTCGACGACATCGATCCCCGCACCGACAAAACTCTTCAACAGAGATTCTTTTACACGAACTCCCGGTCCCTGTCCGCGGCCCAACAGAGCGCTGAGGCCAACGACATGGCCGACTTCTTGAATCAGATCCCTGCCGGCGACCTGGTCCGCATCGAAACCAAGAGCAACCGGGGCAGCCCGGTCGAGGAGACCTATCGCCCGCCGGTCGGCTTGATCGACCGCGCCACGATGGTGAAACTCGCCGCTGCGGTGGCGGGGGTCGGGGGGACCCGCAACGCCTTCAACACCGAGGCGCTCGCGTCGGGGCCAGCCAATGGCGCACCGGTGTACTCGCTGGTCGGCTGGGCGGGCGCCGGCGAGGGAAACGGCGGAGAGGCCGCGCTCGGGGTGGACGGCACGGGAGACGCACCGGATCTCAGCGGTGTGCTGCGCCGAGACCGCCAGTACATGTTCCGGCCGGTCCAGACCAACACCTTCAGCCCCGTCTCTGACACCCTCCAGAACCTCATCCTCCAGCCGCCCACCGACACGTGGCCCGATAGCGGGCCGGCGCTCAACTGGCTGGCCAACACCCAGAATCTTCTCGGCTGCGATCCGCGATCGGCCTACTGGACAGGCGCGCTGACCGAGGACAACCTGAACGCCATCGCCGACAAGATCCGACCGGTTGCCTATCCCGGCAGGGGCGCGTCCGACCTTTGCACGAATGGTCCTGTCCAGTTCACCGACGCGCAGTTCCAGGCCGCGAAGACCGAGCTCCTCAAGGAGCTGGGGTGGGTCGGTAACGTCCGCAGTTACCTGGACAAGCTCGCCTCTCCGTTTGCCGACGGCGCTCTGGAGAACTATGCCCAAGCGCAGACGATCGCCGATCAGATCTACCTCGACGCCAAAAAGCCCGACGACAAGACCTCGCTGCGGTGGGTCCAGTTCACCTCGATCCTGATCAAACTGGTCGGGGCGGCCAGTTTCAACCCGATATCCGGCGGCATCGCCGGGATAATGGGCAACCTGCTGGATTTCGGCGTCTGGATCGCCGGGGCGGGCAAGGACGGGGCTCCCGGTGGCGATGACGTGCGATTCGCGGCCGACGAGCTCGGAGCGAAACTCGTCGATCAGGCGAAGCAGGTCAAGGGGACCTACGATCGGATCGGGGACATCATCGTCAGCGACTACGACAAGCTCAAGGTGGTCGGCGCCGATGGCGGCTGTAACCCCAATTCCCCGGGCTGCCCGAAGGAGTACGCCTACACCGAAGCCGCCAAGGTAGCCTTCTCAGCAGCCTTCTACCGCGGTGTCCAGCGCATCGCCTACGAGAAACTGCTCCCGCTCGGTTACCGCGTCTACCAGCTTAAAGACTTTGACTCCCTGGCCCCATCCGACCGAGGACGGCCGCCTGACGTCCCGCATTGGTACCACTGCGGGATCGTCCATTCGTTTTACGCGTTCCCGGCGCCGGCGTATACCTCGCTGCTGGAAGAACTCGACCCTGTAAGCCACATCAACCTGTACGACGTGTTCGTGCTCGCCGCGCCGCGAGGCTCCGACATTCACGGCACGCCACCGCCAGATGGGCTCCTGAAACGCATGTTCGACGCCGTGTCTGAGACAAACGATCCGACCGTCGGCGGCCTGGGCATCTCACCCGCTGAGCTGATGCGAACGGCCAAGCACTCGATCTGGGATCTACCAGTGGGTTACGGCAGGTGTTACTTCGGATGAACGGGAGCGGAGAGGAGCCACGCGCATGTCGAGACAAAACGTCAGCCACCGTCGGTCCCCCCACGCTGGCACGGACATGAGGTGGTCCGGGCAGCGTCGCGTGTGCCTGTTGGTACTGGTGGCGGCGACATCTGTCTGTGCTGCCGCAGTAGCCGGGGCCCCGGCGAGCCAGTCGCGGCCGATCGCGGCCGCGAGGACATCAACCTCGACGCAGGCAGGGATTGCGGCGCAACCCGGTCGCGGGATCGCCGGCCAGCGATTCACCGGGGTCGCGGCGAGGGTGCTCTCTCGCCCAAGCGCCGTGCGGGGTACCGACGGGCACCTTCACATCGTGTATGAGCTTGTGCTGACGAACATGACCCCGTTCCGGGTGGATGTCGAGCGAGTCGACATCCGCGATGGCAAAACCCACCGGGTGCTGCAATCGCTTGGCGGACGGGCACTGTTCTCCCGGATGAATCCGGTCGGCGGTACGCCGGCGGGAGTCAAGCCGGCAGCTACGACCCTGCTCGGCGCTTCGGGCTCTGCAGTCATCTGGTTCGATGTCCGAGTGCGCCACGCGGCGGGCCTCCCCGGCGTGCTCGAGCAGCTCGTGGTGAGCTCCACCCGCCCCCCAGCGGGCCAGGAACCGGTCCGGTTTTCAAGCTTGGTCGGTCGCGTCTCGCTGCTGTCCAGAGCTCCGTTGGTGCTGGGTCCGCCCGTGCGCAGCGGCATTTGGGTCGCGGATGAGGGGTGCTGTGACATCGACACGCATCATCGTCGCGGCCTGCTCTCCGTGGACGGCAACCTGGTCGTCCCGCAACGCTTCGCGATCGACTGGATGATGCTCGACCGCAGGCATCGGGCCTGGGTCGGAAACCCCGCCCGGTTATCCAGCTATGTCAGCTACGGCCAGCCGTTGATCGCCGCGGCGGCGGGAACGGTCGTGATCGCCCGCGACGGCGTGGCGGACTCACCGCCGCCGCACGATCCAAAACCGCCGCCGCTCCCAGGGCTCACCGGCAATAACGTGACGCTGCGCGTCAGGCCGGGGATCTACCTGCTTTACGCGCACATGAAACCGGGCTCCGTCCGCGTTCACGTTGGAGAGCGCGTTCGTCGGGGCCAGCTGCTGGGAGCGCTCGGTAACAGCGGCAACTCAGCCACCCCGCACCTCCATCTCCAGGTCCAGGTCACGCCGAGTTTCGTCAGCGACGGACTTCCGTTCGTCTTTGACCGGTTCCAGCTCCTGGGCCAGATCACCGAACCGTTCTCGGACGCAAACCTCGGCCAAAGGCCCAACGGCCAGCTCCGCTTCGCCCCAGCCCGCCCCTCAGGCACACGCCGCCTCGAGATGCCGCTCGACCGCAACGTGTTGCGATTTTCCTGACAGAGCACCCAGAGCTTGCTCCTCATCGCCAATTGACTGACCCCATGCTACGCGGCCGACGCTGCCCAAACCAGGCTATTTGCCGCCTCGATAACGGCGCTGCCGAATGTGCTGGCCTTCGTGGCGAGGACCGTTAGGCTCGACGCGGCCGCAAACCGGCAACGCGTCAGGATGTCTGCCGCGACCTCCGTGAGCGGCGTGCGGAGCTGACCATCTCAAAGCCTTTGCCGAGCCAGGCCTGCTCCACCTCTGCCTGGTGCGGAAGGACCCTCCTCGTGGGCCTAGGTATGCGATCTCATCCTCTCCGCCTGCAAACCCGCACATGAAGCACACGGCATCGGCGTCCGACGCGCCAGTCGCGCCGCCCTGTCGGCCTGATCTCGCCAGACGTGCTGCCCATGGAATTCCGGCGTGCGAGCGGCAAAGGTAGGCGCCGCAGCCAGCCTTGCGCCGGTAGCTAGTCTGACCCAGGTGAGGTCCTCCCGGGTCGCGCGGGAGGATCGCGTTCCGGCGGAGGCCAGACGAGTTTCGCCGTTAGGAGTGGAGCCGGGAGACGTGTCCCTAAATATGTTGCGAGCTCGGTGATTCTGGCCTGAGCTGCGACAAATCTCACGGCGCGTCGCGCCGTTCCGTTCTACGGTGAGAAGCCGAAGTGTGTCTAGGAGGTTCCACCAATGATTGACGTAGTTTGCTTCTGCGGCCATGCATATTCGTTCGCCGGCGATGCGGGGGCGTGTCCTCGCTGCGGCGAACCGCTGGCGCTCTCGCCGGTCGACGTGAACGAAGGCCCGCACATCGACGCTGAGCTCGATCAGCTCTTGCGCCGCCTGGCATCGGAATTGCCTCCGGAAGAGCTGGCGGCGTAATTTTTGCTGCGCGCGTGCGCAGCGTCAGCGCGCGGAACACGAGATCCCCCGGGACCCGTGCGCCGACTTGCGATTAGGCGTGGTCTGCCGACGCGTCGATCTCCTCGCCGCGCTTGATCAAGAACGCGCCGGGCGCACCCGCGAGCCGGCGATGACGGGCGGTCATGCGGGGAGCCGGGCGTAGACGACGTTGTCGACGAAACGGTTCCGCTCGAAGGAGTAGTCCCGCAGGACGCCCTCGCGGACGAACCCCGCCGCCTCGGCGAGACGCTGCATCGCAGCGTTCTCTTGGAGCGTGTGCAGCTCTATCCGACGCAGACCAAGCTCGTCCTGCGCCCACGCCACCAACAGCTCGATCGCCTCGCGTCCGACCCCCGCACGGCGAGACCCAGGGAGCACCAGGATGCTCAAGCCGGCGCGCCGGTTCGGCCAGGAGATCCCGACGAGGCCGATCTCCCCGATCGGCTCGTCGCTGTGCGGATCGACGATCGCGAACCAGTAGGCCTTGCGCTGCTCGCCGTCCTGGCCGTCGTCGGGGAGCGTGCTGCGCAACCACTCGGCGTTCTCCTGGTCGGGCTCGAGCCCGAGCATCGCACCCAGCGTCGGGTCGTCGGCGAAGCCCTGGGCGAGAGCATCGGCGTCCTGCGGGCGCGCAAACCGCAGGACCACCCGCTCCCCGACCAGCCTCACACGAACTCCTGCTCGACCACACCGTTGGTGTCCACGTCGTGCGCCTGGCGGTGCTTATGCTGCCCGTCGTGCGCCGTGCTGATGCTGTGCGGTCAGGGTCGCGGTTGCGGGCGTCTTGTAGACGAACCGCCCGCGCGCTTCGTGGTAGCTGGGATCCGGTCCGAAGAAGCATTGGTGCGCGCGGGACAGCTCTTCGTGCCGGTACGACTGCAGCGGCTTGATTCGCTCGTCGTGGGCGCGCCGGTCCCGTTTGTGCTCGAGCCGGCGTTGCAGTTGTGGGTCGCTTGCAATCGCCTCCGCGAGGGTGCGTGTCTGGGTATGGAAGGCGTTCGGGGTGGCGCCGAATGCCGCGTCCAGGAGACCGATCCGTACGGCGCGCGCTGCGCCGATTGGCGTGAACGGGGCGCTTGTGAGCTGTCGAGCCATCACGGCTCCTACCCGGCGGGGCAGCAGATAGGTCCAGTACTCCGAGCCGTATAGGCCGCCCATGTGCTCGTAGTACGGGTTCAGCACGATGTCCTCGCGGGCGACCACGATGTCGGCTGCAAGCGCCAGCGGGACGCCGCCCGCGGCGGCGTCGCCGGCGAGCGCCGAGATGACCATGTGCGAGTCGGTGTCCACGATGTCACGGACCAGGTCGTTGATCGCGACGAGGTTGCGCCAGGATTCCATTGCGGGATCTTCGGCGGCCTCAATCTCCGCGAGGTGGATTCCGTTGGAGAAGTAATCGCTGCCGCCCATCAACACGACGACGTTGGTCTGCGGCCGCGAGCGAGCGTACCGGTACGCATCTCGTAGCCGGCGGCACTGGTCGGTGCTCATCGCGCCGTTATAGAACTCGAATTGCAAATAGCCGACGCCGGCGTGTTCCGTATACGCGATGTCGCGATAGGTGTGATCGGCGGGCAAACGCTCACTGACAGCTACCTTCACCTCAGGCGCATTGGGCTCGATCCCCGCGAGCGACAGCGCCCGCGTGGCTGGGAGCTTGAAGGACCTCTCGGCATCGTTGTTCTTCCGCTTCAAATGTGTGATCCACACGGCCCCGTCGACGGTGGCGCGGCAGATCGCCTGCTCGCGGGTGGCGATGATCGCCCCTGGACGGCCCCGCAGCACCCGCTCGCGATGCGCGCCGAAGAGATGAAACTCGCCCCCGTCGATCTCGTCGAGCACGCCCGGATCGCCCTCCGCACCCCGAATCTTCCGAAGCACTGCGTCGGCGCGGTCCCGGCGCCAGTCGATCGATCGGACTTCCTGGGTCATCAGAGGGCGCGGAACGCCCGCGACTGCCGGCCGTCCGTGGGCGAGCGCCGCGGGCGCCTCACCGTCGCAGTGATCTTTGATCCACGCGATCGCCCGCACGAGTGCGTCGATCGCTGCGTGCCTCACCTCGTGCCGGTAAAGGCTGCTCTTCCCTGCCTCGCGCATCGCGAAGCCGCGCGTCGTCAAGACTTCACCAGCGTCGAACTCACCGTTGGCCTGCAGCACTGTGACGCCCCACTCGCGTGCTCCGAGCTCGATCGCCCAGTCGAGTGATGACGGTCCACGGTCGCCGATCGGCCCCGGATGAACGATCAGGCAGCGATGGCGCGACCAGATCGACTCAGGAATCATCCGCTTCAGGAACGGACACACGATCAGCTCGGGCCGATGCTCGGCGACCGCAGCCTCCATCGCCGCGTCACAGTCAACCACCGCAACCGCAACGTCATGCCCAAGCTCGGTCAGCGCGATCCATGCGCGTTGACTGAGCCCGTTGTGCGCCGAGACCAAGAACAGGATCGATTCCGCGCCAGAGGTCATGACGCGCCCTGCGCGTCTGGCACTAGGCCGAGCTGCTCGAGCATCAGCAGCCGGTCGAAAATCAGCTTCACCGAGACGAACTTGCCATCTCGAACGCGCAGCAGACGGATGTAGTCAACGGCGACCGACCGGCCGGTTCGCGCGACGCCATCGTGCGTTCCCATGAACGTGCCTTGCTCGATAGCGAGGTCATCGACGATCTGCGTCGTGTCAACCTCCAGGCGCGCATCGGGAAATTCCTCGAGCCACCGGCTGTAGAACTCGAGGCACGCCATTCGACCCTCGCCCTCGATCCCCCCCGGAGCGCAGAACAAGACATCCTCGGCGAGGAACCGCCCCAGCGCGTCCAGGTCGTGGGCGTTGAAGGCATCCGCCTCGGTCTCGAACCCCTCCACATCAACAATCACCATCAGAATCTCCCGGTTCTCATCCGCCCCCTTGCGTGTTCCTGTGTCCTTTCACCACAGCGTGATCGATTCGCCGCGCCCGGAGGTGTGACATATGACGCGCCGCCGGTGGACGTCTCGCCCTGCCAGGTTCTCAGCGGACCCGACCTGATCGGCGCCCTCAGGAGATGGCAGAGATGAGAAGCCATGGCGTACGTTCATCTCGACCTAGTCGTGTGAGCGACGTTCGATCCAGACGACGATGTCTTGTGGAGAGGAACGATGACCGGCTTTACCCCGCGACGAGATGTCCAAGCCATCTCCCACGTCAACGTCGTCGTGGACGACATCGAGGTCGCCACCGAGTTCTACGGCACCGTGCTCGGCTTTGAGCAGTCAGCCAACGCTGGCGGCCCCATGGATTACCCGGGTGTGGATCTGGCCTCGTTCGCCCGCGATGCCGGATTTGACGATGGTCGGGTCGCCGTCGACGTTCGCTTCCCAAGCACCCTGCGATGGGTGTCTATATGGAACTGTTCACCTACCATCACCCCGAGGGCGACCAAACCATCCACCGCAGGAACACGAACGATCTGGGCGGCATTCGCCACGTGGCGGTTGAAGTGCCGGACGCGGTGGCGGCCTATGAGTTCATCCGTGTCCAACAGCATGCCTACGGGGAGCGGGGCCTCCGCATCGAGATCCTGGGCGAGGATCACATTCCCGAGGAGATCACACCGTTTCCATACAAGTTCTTCTACTGGATCGATCCCTGGGCGGTGCAGTGGGAGATGGAGCAGGGCCGCCCGGTCGACCGGGCGGTGACAGGGATTGTGGGCTGAGCCCGATTCCTCCGGCGTTCACCGATCGGGAGCGACTAGACGTTCTTGACGGCGCTCCAGATCTTCGTTCGCTTGCTCCACGAAAGTGGGATGCTTCAGCTGCACCCCGATCTCTGGAGAGGATATGCCTGTTGACGGCCCTCAAGGGCTCGTTCTTCTTTGTTGGGATGGCTCCGCCAGCGCCCGCAGCGCGATCGCGCACGCTGCCCAGATTCTTGGCGCCGGTCGCCGCGCGATTGTGCTGTTCGCCCATATCCCAACGGAGGAGCACCGTGGTGTCCTCGCCGGCACGTCGGGGCCCGATGCTCCCGTCCTTGGACTCGCCGATGCCGAAGACATGCTAGAGGCGGGCGTCCGCGTCGCGAGCCAGGCGGGCTTCAAGGCCTCGGGGCAACGCATCGCAGCCGACCGCAAGACGGCCGAGATAATCGTCGCCCTGGCGCAGGAGCATGATGCCTCCTTGATCGTGATGGGTCAGCGCGGGCGGTCGGGGCTCAAGGCGGTATTGCTCGGTCTCGGCTCGGTCGCGCAGGGCGTGCTCAGCTCCTACGGCGGTCCGGTCATGCTCGTCGGTCGAGACGCCGCCGCACCGCCGCAGTCATAGGCCTAGCCGCAGTTTTGCTGCTTCGGAGGCTCAGCCAACTTCCGCGCCACGCGGATGCACCAACACGAACTTTCTCGTTTTGGTCCGGAGGGCCCGAACCGAATTGCGAAAGTTCGCCTATGGGCCGACGCGGGCGGGAGCGGCCGGGTAGAAAGCGCCGTCGTATGCGGTCCGCTTCCCGTGCAGCGCAGACGCCGGAAACACCGATGGGTCGGCATCCGCAGGGCCGCTCGGTGACGCCGGTGAACACGACAGTCAGGTTGTTGTGCGCGAGGCCGGGCCGGCTCGAGCCTCGCCTCTCACAGTCGCCGGCGGCAGAGCAAGAGCAACGCACACGGCCGCGCAGAGCGTCACCGACCAACCTCACTGCCGAGGGCTGGCGCTGCGAGACCAGCGCGGCGTGGCCAGGGTTCACTTGCCGGTTGGGTCTTCCGTTCGCGCGAGCGGAGCGGTAGGGTCTGCGGCCGGGGGAAGAACAACCACATGAGGAGGGAGACGTATGACGGTTCGTCAGCGTGGAAGGCTCGTGTTGACGGTCGCTGCTGCTGCGCTGGTTGTCTCGGCAATTGCGGCATCGAGCGCCTCGGCAATGCTGAAAAGGCTTCCGAACGGGCAGACGGTGTCGTATCAGCCGCTTGCCGCTGCAAGCCCGCAAGTGACGCCATTCGACGCCGTGTTCACGAACATGGACTACAACGGCGGCCCGGTCATGCCGTCGAACACCGACTACATGGTGCTGTGGAGCCCGCAGGGCCTGTCGGCGTACCCGCCTGAGTTCGTGGGGGGGCTCGAGCGCTTCTTCAAGGATCTGGCGCACGACAGTGGCGGCAATCAGAACGTCGATTCGGTCGGGCCCCAGTACAACGATCTGACGGGCGCGGTCGCGAACTACGACGTCAGGTTCGGCGGAGTGCTGCGCGACACGCACCCCTATCCGCAGAGCAAGTGTCCGACGAACGCCCCGGTGACCAATTGCCTCACCGACGCCCAGATCCAGCAGGAGCTCGTGAACTTCGTCACTGGGCACCACCTCAAGACCGATCTGAGCCATGAGTACTTCCTGTTGACCCCCCCGCACGTCGAGACCTGCTTCAGCGACAACGCGGCTACGGGCTTTGACGGATGTTCGGCGGGCATCGTTCCGGCGAATCTGGCGGGGTTCTGCGCGTATCACCAGAACACGGCGCTCCCGACGATGCTCTTCTACGCAAACGATCCGTTCGACGCCGACAATCCGCGTTGCCAGGACGGGAACAACCCCAACGGCATCTCGGACGGCCAGATCAACGGCGGACTCAGCCACGAGCACGTCGAGTCGATCACCGACCCGATTCCGAACGACGCGTGGACCAACGGTTCGGGCGCCTTGCAGGGCTTCGAGGTCGGCGACCAGTGCGTCCGCCAGCTAGGCACCCCGCTGGGGACCGCCCCCAACGGCGCCAAGTACAACCAGGTGATCAACGGGCATTTCTACTGGTATCAGGAGGAATGGAGCAACCTGACGCATAGCTGCGTGCAGCGTCTAACGCTGCCCGCCAGACTGCCGGTCGCGAGGGAACGGGTCACCGCTGCCAACGGCCTCGAGATGAGGTTCGACGCCACCGGATCGACCGCGCCGGACGGCGTGGCCCAGTTCAGCTGGCAGTTCAACGACTCGTTCGCCGCCCAGACCGTCGAGCAGACGACGCCGACGATCACGCACACGTTCCCGGCGCCCGGTGCGTACTCCACCGGCGTGGCGGTCTTCAATCCCGACGGAATGTCCGCCGGAACCGGCGGGATCGTGACCACCGGCCGGAACGGGTTCACACCGGCGTTCACGGTTTCCCAGCACAACGGGCGGTCCGTGAGCTTCAGCGCACTCACGACCGTCAGCGCCCAGCCCGTGATCAACTACCTGTGGGAGTTCGGGGACGGCACGACGGGCTCAGGTCCCACGCCTACGCACACGTATGCGCGGCCGGGGAGCTACACGGTGACCGCAGTGTTGTTCAGCGGCGTCGGATCTGCCTTCCCCGGAGCCGGCGCTGGCCCGGTCTACGCGAAGGAGATCACGGTCGGCGGGCACTAGGAGACCGCAGTCGAGACACGCCCGGGAGCTCGTAGGGCTCCCACGTGGATCTGGAGCGGCCGCCTTGTGCGGCCGCTCGACCACCGCCGCACGCCCCCGTCAGCGAGCGTCGGTCCGCTCGTCGACGACGACCAATGCGCCCGCGCCCGGTCGGTATGACTGCCGCGGCAACACCGTCGTCCTCGGCGATCAGCTGGTCGAGCCCAGCGAGGCATAGGTTCTCGCGCGCGCACGAGCACCGACATCAGTGCCGCGGTCTCCGGCTCAGCGCGTCACCGGTGTCAGCGCGTTAGCCAAGGCCGGGCGGCGGCGCGCTGACCTGACAGCGCGTGACGGCGCGAACCGTGCCGACGGCGAGCCGGACCGTGGCGCGCAGCACGCCGGCCGCGTACTGAAACCCAGCCGGACGGCCGTTGACCAGCAACTGGCACGGCCGCTGCGCGAGCGCGACCTGCAGGCTGAGCGTGCGGCTCGTCGTCTGATCCGTGCGCAGCAGCCAACCGCCGTCCGGCGTCAGACCGGAGCGAGCGGTGGCGTCAGCGGCGAGTGAGGTGGTCGAGCTCGGAGCTCCGGGCAGCGGCCAGGCGAGCAGGGTCCGGCGGTCGGCGCGGTCGCGCAGGTGCACGACGCCCGACATTCAGCCAGCGGGTCGGCCGAGCTCGTCCTCCATGTACACGCGGACGATCTCGTCGAAGCTCTGTTCGGCCCGGAAGCCGAGCGCGTGGGCGCGCTGAGCGTCGAACGCGCGTGGCCAGCCGGCGACGATTCCTGCGATCCGCTCGTCGGGCCGGCGGCTGATCAGCGACACCGCCCGGTCGCCGGCCACCCGGCGCAGGGCCTCGATCTCATCGGTGACGGTCGCGCAGACGCCCGGCATCGTCAACGATCGCCGCTGGCCCAGCGCGGCTGTGTCGAGCGTCGCGGCGTGCAACAGGAACTGGATCGCGGCGCGCGGCGAGGCAAACCAGTGGCGGACGTCGTCGGACACCGGGAGCACCGCCGTGCGGCCGTTGAGCGGCTCGCGGATGATGCTCGAGAAGAAGCCCGACGCCGCGAGGTTCGGGGCGCCCGGCCGTACGCAGATCGTCGGCAGCCTGATGCCGATGCCGTCGAACGCCCCGCGGCGGCTGTAGTCGCCGAGCAGCAGCTCGGCGATCGCCTTCTGGGTGCCGTAGCTGGTCGCCGGCGTCAACGGCTGCTCATCGCCGATCACGTCGGGAAACGGCGGACCGAACACCGCGATCGAAGAGCTGAACACCAGCCGCGGCCGATAACCGCCGCCGACCGCGCGGATGGCGTCGAACAGCTGCCTGGTCGCGTCGAGGTTGACGCGGTAACCCTTGTCGAAATCGTCCTCGGCCTCGCCGGAGACGACCGCGGCCAGATCGAAGATGACGTCGGGGAGCCCCGACAGCACGCGCCTGGCGACGCCGGGCTCGGATATGTCGGCGACGATCGTCTCGATCCCCACCTCGCCGGCGGCGACCGGCGCGACGGGTGCGACGGGTGCGACATCAACCAACAGCAGCTCGGTGACCCGATCAGACCCGAGAGCCGGTTCGCCCACGAGTCGCTGCACGAGCTTGCGCCCGATCATTCCCGCGGCGCCGACAACCAGAACTCGCATCAACGGCGATCATGCCAGCCACGCCACGGC
This sequence comes from uncultured Solirubrobacterales bacterium, assembly GCA_963809685.1. Classification (GTDB taxonomy): domain Bacteria; phylum Actinomycetota; class Thermoleophilia; order Solirubrobacterales; family Solirubrobacteraceae; genus Palsa-465. Next base: position 12,553 of record CAWEKN010000015.1, read on the forward strand.
TGACATCCGAATCTCGGCCGGCGAGCGCTTGAAGATCTTGGGCTCAGGCGGCCTGGGCCGAGGAACTCGCCGCGAGCACGGCCCCTGCTACGGGAAGCGTGTCCGACTCCAGCGGCGGGGACGTGACGTCGGCCTCGGCGCCGGCGTCGGACTCGATCACCTCGAGGAACACCGACACCAGATCCGAATCGAACTGCGTGCCGGTGCCCGCCAGCAGCTCCGCGAGCGCGACCTCGTGCGACAGCGCCCGGCGGTAGGAGCGGTCGGTTCGCATCGCGTTCCATGAGTCGCAGATCGTGATGATCCGTGCCTCGACCGGGATCGTCTCGCCGGCCAAGCCATCGGGGTAGCCACCGCCGTCCCAGCGCTCATGGTGTGAGCGGACGATCAGGCCGACCTCGTCCATGAAGCCGCCGACCTGCGCGAGCATTCGCTGACCTACGACCGTGTGCGTCTTGACGAGCTCCCATTCGTCGGGATCGAGCTTGCCGCGCTTGTTGATGATCTCTTTGGGAATCGCGATCTTGCCGACGTCGTGCAGCAGCGCTCCGAACTCGAGGTTGCGGCGGCGCTCACCGTCGAGCCCGGCCCGGTCGCCGAGCTCGAGCGCCAGGGCAACGACGCTCTTGCAGTGCTCGCCGGTGTAGCCGTCGTCGGCCTCGATCACGTCGCCGAGCAATGCCGCGGTGCCGCGGTAGGCGTTGTTGAGCTCGACCAGGTTGCGGAGGCGGTCGCGCCGCTCGTGGGCGAACATCGCCAGCAGCCCGAGCAGCGGCAGCATCGCAAGCACCACGATGTCGCTGTCCTGCAGGTCCACAGCGACCACCAGCGCAATCGCCGACAGGCCTGCGTCGATTACGTAAACCCAGGCGTCGCGCAACTGCGATCTGAGCCCGACACCGCGCTCGAGCCAGAATCGCGCTGCCGAAGTAACGAAATCGACGACGAACTGCGCCGCGAGGGCGGCGACCAGCAGCGCAGGGCCAGCGTGGGCGGGGGCGGTGTTCGCGATCACGAACACCGCGGCCGGGCCGACCGCGAACCACGCGTTGCCCGCGGCCAGGAAGATGCGGCTGGGGCGATCCTCGCCCGCCAGCACGTCGGGCAGGCGCGCGAGCGCGAGCGCGATCACGACCGCGATCGGGACGAGCGCTACCGGAAGCGCGAACAGCAACGGCACGAATGCCAGCTGCACCGCGCTGGTGAAGCCGAGCGGCGTGTCGAAGCGGACCCGGACCGCCACCACGAACGTCAGCAGGCACAGGACCGCGGGCGTGAGCTCGAACGAGTGCGGTGGAGAAGCGATCCACAACCCGGCGATCGCGATCACGAGCGCGAGGCCTAGCAGCAGCTCGACCAGCCGCTCGCGCGGCTGTAGCCGCGAGTCCTTGCGCCGGAGCGTCTCGGCGAGCGATTCCTGTTCTTCGAGGCTCGGCTTCAGTGACATTCAACTAGGTCATCGGCCGGAGCGCCGCGGTCTTTTGCAAAGCGCCCGCTCAGCGCGGCGGGGATCGGACATCCGTCCAGAGCCGTCTGGGCGTATCCGGATCCGAGCGGATCTCGCCGAAAAGTTGCGCACAACCCGAAACTGAAAAGGGCAAAACCGGCGCGAGCCGGCGACGCAAAGCTAGAGGTCTCACAGGGAGTGAGATAGCTCGGTTGCCAGTACCACCACGGAAGGTGAGTACAAGAAATGATGAAGTACCTTTTCAGCCGCCGCTCGCTGGTTTTGAGCGGTGCAATCGCCGCTGTGACCACCGGTCTGGCGGCCGCTCCGGCATGGGCCGGGACCGCGCAGAGCGGCAACATGAATTGCTCTGCGCCCACGCTCACGCAGCCGTACCTGTCCGCAGGCGACTCGAACTGGTACACGCTGATGGGCGGGCAGGCCACCGATGACTTCAACGGTGGTGGCTGGACCCTGACGGGGGGAGCGAAGATCGTGTCCACGCGCCTGGCCGATGGCCAGACCGGTCACGTGCTCGATTTGCCGAGCGGCGCGACCGCCGTCAGTCCGACGATGTGCGTGGACTACACGTACCAGACCGCACGCATCAACGTCCGCAACGTCGTCGGCAAGGCCGGCGTCAATGTGGCGGTCGCCTACACGGCAACAAGGGCGAAGCGCGCGGTCAGCGGCACGGTCAGCGGCAGCGGCAGCGGTTGGGCCCTGTCGAATCCGGTCAACGTTCTGCCTGCCAACACCAACGGCCAGCAGCACGTGACGTTCACCCTGACCGGTGGCAGTGGCGGAGAGTCACAGCTCTCCAACTTCTGGGTGGATCCGCGGATGCGCTAGTGCCACGTCTCCCAGACGGCGAACGAGCCCCGCCCCCAGCCATCCCGGTCCGCCGGGGGTTGAGGTGGGGCTCGTCCTGTTTAACGACCTAGCCCGAGCCGGCTCCGCGGCGCCGAACCTCATCGGGCGAGACCATCTCGATCCGCGCGCTCACCATCCACTGCTGGCCGAACGAGTCTGCAAGACGGCCGCTGCGCTCGCCGTAGAACTGATCGGCGAGGGGGTAGACGATCTCGGCCCCGGCGGCCACCGCCCGCTCCCACACGGCGTCGACGTCCTCCCAGTACGTGGCCATGATCGCCGTGACGACTCGGCCGAGCGATTGAGGCGATCGCGCCGGCGCGCCGTTGTCGGCCTCCTCGGTGATCATCACGACCGAATCGCCGATCCGGACCTCGGCGTGGATCAGCTCGCCGTCGGGCCCGGTGAACCGCTCGCCGATCTCCTGCGCGCCGAACGCGGCGCGGTAGAAATCGATCGCCGCAGCGCCGTCGCGGACCACGAGCCGCGGCGTGACGGTGCGCAGGTGCTCCGGGACGGGGCTGGGGGGACCGGCTGAATCGCTCGACACGGCGGTAGGGCTCCTCCGTTGTGGACCGTCGGGGCTCGCATCTCAGTGGTTTGCCCGGATGCTGCCGGTAGCGTAAACGACGACGATCCGCAGACCGCATGAGCAACTGTCCGCCGTCACTCACTAGAGCGCTTTCTCGCCGCTGTCGAGCTCGCGCAGGAGATCCACGGCGCCCAGCGGCGCAGCGGCACCGAGATCCCGTATCTCGCACACCTGCTGGTGGTCACCGGGCTGGTGATCGAGGACGGCGGCGACGAGGATCAGGCGATCGCGGCGCTGCTCCACGATGCCGTCGAGGACGGCGGCGGGCTCGCGTTGCTCGATCGGATCCGCTCGGACTACGGCGCCCGGGTGGCGGACATCGTCGAGGCGTGCTCCGATTCGATCGAACCCGACCCGAGCGATTCGTGGATCGAGCGCAAGCGCCGCTACCTGGCGCACCTGCCCGCGGTCGACGATGACGGCATCCTCCGCGTCGCGCTCGCCGACAAGGTCCACAACGCGCGCTCGATCGTCCGCGACTACCGCGAGAACGGACAGGCGCTGTGGGAGCGCTTCACACAGAAGACACCTCGCGAACAGCTGTGGTACTACGGCGGACTGCTTGCGTTCTTCGAACGGCGGCGGCCGGGGCCGCTGACCGAAGACCTGCGGCGGGCGGTCACCGAGCTCGCCTGGCTGGTCGCGCTCGACGGCGCGCAGCGCAACCGGGAGCTGCGGCTGTGGCTCGACCCGGATCTGCACGATCGCCAGGCGCCGAGCGAATTCGTTCAAGTTCGCACGGCCGCGCAGGCGATTGAGCTGCTCGACGGATTCACCGTGCATGCACTGTCGCTCGGGGATGCGGCTGCGGGCGAGGTTGTGGTCGGTTGGCTGGTCGAGCAGCTCGAGGTCAAGGACCGCGACCGCTGGCCGAGGCAGGACATCTGCCTGCACGGGCAGTCCGCCGCGGACGCCGAGATCGCGCGGCTTGGCGTGACGATCGAACGCCACTCGCCGCTGCGGCGGGCAGAGCCGGGCCGCTGGGCGAGCCCTGTCGCAGGCCAGATTCCATCAGCGGATGTAAAGACACGCTTATATAAGAAGTCCCTGATATAGTCGCCGCCGTGAATGCGTTCGACGTCCTCGGCGACCCGGTCCGCCGGCGGATTCTCGAGTTGCTCGCCGGCGGCGAGTTGACCTCAGGCGCCGTCTGCGGCGTGATCCAGGAGGAGTTTGGGATCTCGCAGCCGGCGGTGTCGATGCACCTCAGGGTGCTGCGCGACAACGGCTTTGCGACCGTTCGACCCGAAGGTGCGCGACGGCTGTACGCGGTGCGCCCCGAGCCGCTGCGCGATGTCGAGCAGTGGCTCGATCCGTTCCGCCGCTTCTGGGCGCAGCCGCTCGATGCGCTCGCGACCGAGCTTCAGCGTGGCCGCAGAGCGCGGCGGCGCAGCGGCGGCGAGGACCGTAATTCAAACGAAGGGAGACCTTGATGATCGACGTCACCCAGCAGATCAATGCAGTGCAACGCAAGGTCGGGACCCGAGTGCTGCAGACCGGCGAGGCTCGGACCGTGATGATCAGCCAGACCTACCCGACGACGATCGACGATCTGTGGGACGCCTGCACCAATGCCGAGCGGATTCCGCGCTGGTTTCTGCCGATCTCCGGCGACCTGCGCCTGCACGGCCGCTACCAGCTGGAGGGCAACGCCGGCGGGACGATCGAGAGCTGCGATCCGCCGCGAGCGTTCAGCGCGACCTGGGAGTTCGGGGGCCAGGTCACCTGGATCGAGGTGCGGGTGTCGCCAACCGCCGACGGCGGCGCACGGCTGGAGATCGAGCACATCGCGCGCGTCGACGACGAGACGTGGGCTCAGTTCGGGCCGGGCGCCGTCGGCGTCGGCTGGGACATGATGCTGATGGGGCTGACGACGCACCTGGAGTCCGGCGAGGCGGTCGACCGCGAGCAGGGCGCCGCGTGGGCGGCATCGCAGGACGGCACGCGGTTCATGGCGGCGAGCAACGAGCGCTGGCGCGACGCGAGCATCGCCGCCGGCGCTGACACCGCCGACGCGACTGCGGCGGCACAGCGGACGATCGAGGCCTACACGGCCACGCCGGGATAGCCGGTGGCCACGCCGGATGGCCGGTGGCCACGCCGGGATGGCCCGCGGCCACGCCGCGATAGCCCAGCGGCTCAGGCGGCGAGCGACAACTGCGGGTCGTAGACCTCGACCCGGTTGCGGCCGGCGTGCTTGGCGGCGTACAACGCGATGTCCGAAGCGCGCCGCAGCGAGACCAGCGTTGCCTGTGCCCCTCTGGCGGTGGCGACTCCGAACGAGCAGGTGATCGTACGACCGGCGGGCCGCGCCTCGGCGACGGTGGCGCGCAGCGTCTGCGCAATCGCCGTCGCCGCGTGCTCGTCGGCGCCGGGCAGCACCAGCAGGAACTCCTCGCCGCCGACCCGGTAGAGCAGCTCGAACGTCCGCAGCCGCTTGCGCATCGCGACGGCGACCTCGCGCAGGACGAGGTCGCCGGTCATGTGACCGGCCTCGTCGTTGACGCGCTTGAAATGGTCGAGATCGCACGCGACGAAGCTCACCGGCTGGCCGGTGAGCGATGCCTGGTAGGCGATCTCGTCCATCCGCGATTCCAGCGAGCGGCGGTTGAGCAGCCCGGTCAGCTCATCGAGCCTGCTGTCGGCGCGATGTCGCAGATCCGAGTTCAGCAGCGGCAGCATGTACAGCGTGATGCAGATGACGAGCGCGACCGGCACGAGCATCGACTCCGGCCGGTGCAAGACGTAGGAAGGGTCAACGCCGAGGGTCGTTGCCAGCGCCACAACGATCCCGAGCGGCGCACCGACCATCAGGCCGCGAGTGCTGAAGCGGGTGGCGACGATCGCGACCGTGACCGACGCCATGCACACAAGCGGCGTGCGCGGGCCCCCGGCCAGCACCGCGCCGAGTCCGAGCATCACCTGGATGTTGACCACGGATGTGAAGAAGGCCCACAGCTCCGGACGCTCGTGGCGCTCCGTGCGCAAGCCGCCGATCAGCGTGATCGCGAGCATCGCGGCGCACATGGCCACCAGCGGCCAGCCGACCCGCGGCGCCATCAGGCCCGCGAGGACCCCCGCGATGATGACGTTCGACAGCCGCGCTATGCGCACCTTCGGCTGCATCTCGAGGAAGCGCTGACGATCCTGCGGCGTCGGGCACAGCCACGACATGCGCGGCGGCGCGTGTTTGCCCACCGTTGGTCGCTGTGGCGAAAGCCTCATACACGAGCAATCGGCCTGTGCAGGCCCGGCTAAAGCCGGCGGCGGCCCGGCCAGAGTCGGCGCGGGCCGGCGTCAGGCTGCTTCTGCGTCGCCGAACAGAGCCTCGGCGGACGCGACCCAGGCGGCGAACGCGTCGGCGGCGAGCGGGCGGCTGAGATGGAACCCCTGGGCGAGGTCGCAGCCCAACATCGACAGGTGCTCGAGCGTGGGCTCGTCCTCGACGCCTTCGGCGATGATCTTCAGGCCGAGGTCGTGGGCGAGGTTGATCGTCGAGCGGACGATGATCAGGTCGCTCTCGTCCCTGAGCATCGGCGTGACGAACGACCGGTCGATCTTCAGCTCGTCGATCGGCAGCCGCCTGAGGTTCGCAAGCGACGAGTACCCGGTGCCGTAGTCGTCAACTGACAGGCGTACCCCGAGCTCGCTCAGGCGGCTGACGATCGCCAGCGCCCGGTCGGGATCGGACATCAGCATCCGCTCGGTGATCTCCAGCTGCAGCGCCTCGGGTGGCAGCGAATAGGCATCGAGCAGGCGCTCGATCTCGCGCGGGAGGTTGCGGTCAAGAAGGTTGCGAACCGACAGGTTCACGGCCACATCGAGCTGCCGGCCCTGGCGACGCCAGTCTGCACACTGCCCGATCGAGCGCTCGAGCACATAGCGTGTCAGCGGCCCGATCAGCCCGGTCTGCTCGACCGCTTGGATGAACGCTCCGGGCGGCAACAGGCCGTGCTCGGGATGCTGCCAGCGGACGAGGCCCTCCGCGCCCCGTACGCGGAGATCATCGAGGTCGACGATCGGCTGGTAGTGGACGACGATCTCGTCAGTCGCCAAGCCGCGGCGGAAGTCGCTGAGCGCCCCCAACCGCTGGACCGAGTGATGGTCCTGCTCGGCGGCGTAGACCTCGAACCCGCTGTCGCCCTCCTTCGCCGCGTACATCGCGACGTCGGCGCAGCGCAGCAGCGTGTTCGCGTCGGTCCCGTCCTGGGGGAAGCGGGCGATCCCGATGCTGGCACCTACTTCGAGCGTCAGCTCGTCGACCACGAACGGCCGCTGCACGCTATGCAGCAACGGCAGGGCGAGCTCCTCGAGCTCGTCCGGATCGTCGCCACCGAGCTCGGGCAGGATCGCGAACTCGTCGCCGCCGAATCTGGCGACCAGCCCGACCGGCGATACCGCGCGCTGAAGTCGCGGTCCCAGCTCGCGCAGCAGCATGTCCCCATAGTGGTGACCGAGCGTGTCGTTGATCTCCTTGAAACGGTCGAGGTCCATCATCATCACCGCGAACGTGGCGCCGTCGCGGGTCGCCCTGTCGATCTCGCGCGCGAGACTCGCGCGAAACGACTCGCGGTTCGGCAGTCCGGTCAGCACGTCGGTCGTCGCCATTCGATGGAGCCGCTCGCTGCGGCGCTTGGAGACCAGCAGCTCGCCGATCAGGTACTGAAAGATCACGAGCACGAGCGCGAACAGCGCCAGGCCCGTCGAGCCCAGCCGGACGGCCACGTAGACGGCCGCGATCGTCAGCAGCGCTGAGAACAGCTGCGCGCCGAGCAGCGGTGCAAGCGCCTCTCTGGCCTTCCCCACCAGCGAGCTGCGGTCCAGATAGCACTGATAGCCGGCGACCCCGGCGAAGTTCAGGACCAGTGCGATCATGAAGGCCGCGAACACGAGGAGGTAGTAGCCGACCTGCTCGGGCCCGATCCCGGCGGCCTGCGCGAGCGCGTGGAACGTCAAGCCCCCGAGCAGCGGAAACCACGTGAACGTGACGAGGTTGTTGCGCAGGTAGTGCCCGGCCTCGCGCCAGCGAAACCAACCGACGGCGATCGTCAGCAGCCCGGCGAGTGCGGCCGGAGCGCCGCCGAGGACGACAGCGGCGAGCATGATCCCGAGAAAGCTTCCAGAGACCCTCAGCTTCGTCGAGCCGGTCTCGACGGACGTGAGGTCGCTGATGATCGCGAAGCCGGTGATCACCAGCAGCAGCCCGCTGTGCCAGTGGTAGGTGCTGGCCGTCGCGAGCATCACGGCGACGGCGAGTCCGAGCGCGGCCGCGTGCACGAGCGCGACCGTGACGCCCGGGCGGCGGTCGGAAGGCACGCTCTCGTCGATCACGGCGCTGGCGTCCATGCGCGCCCATTTATCGGCACATTCTTGAGAACGCTCACTTATTTGGAGGCTTTTTGGTGGTTCAGAGCCCCGATTCTGGACATTTGGACGAATCCAGGGCCTTTGGGGCTAAAGGTTTGCGCCCCGTGCCCGATGATGCTCGTGTCAACCCAATAGGGGGGTGAACGGAGAGGTCCGCGGCCTTGCGAACCCCTCCGAGACCAGTTGTCAACCGCCCCTGTAGCCCACAGGCTCCTCCTTCCGAGAGGATTGTGTAGGTACCCCGGCAGGGCCTAATCGGCGCGTGGGCCCAGGACTTGATACCTGGGCCCACGCTTTAGCCTGTCTGTAATCGGGTTTAGACAGTTTGTCTAAATACGGCCTGGTTCGGGACGCCGCCTGTCCAGAGAGGCGATCAGCTGTCCCCGGATGGAGTCCGAGCGTCACGCAATTGGAGGCTCTCGGTGGGTGCCAGAGCCCCGATTCTGGACATTTGAACTAGTCCGGGGGGTTTGGGGCTAAAGGTTTGCGCCCCGTGCCCGATGATGCTCGTGTCAACCCAATAGGGGGGTGAACGGAGAGGTCCGCGGCCTTGCGAACCCCTCCGAGACTAGTTGTCAACCGCCCCTGTAGCCCACAGGCTCCTCCTTCCGAGAGGATTGTGTAGGTACCCCGGCAGGGCCTAATCGGCGCGTGCGGCCAGGACTTGATACCTGGGCCGGCGCTTCTGCCTGTTCGTAGTCAGGTTTAGACAGTTCGTCTAAGTGCGGTCAGGTTCGCGACGTTGCCTGTCCAGAGCGCCGATCAGCCGTCCCCCGATGGCGTGCGCGCCGTGAGATGATCTCCCCCGGCCGGCCCGCGTCGATGCGCGGGGTCGAGGGGCATTGGGCCCGGACTGAGACGCAGGAGGCGAGGAGATGCTTGGCTGCAGCACACGTCGCACGGCGATCAGGGCGGTGCTTGCGCCGCTTGCAGTGCTCGTACTCGCGCCGGCGGCGGCTCACGCGGGAGGCTTCCTGCCGCCGACGCCGATTCATCTTTCGACGGACGTGACGCCATCGCTCGCGATCGACGCGACCGGGAACACGCTGTTCGCATGGCAGCACCAGACGGCGAGTTTGCCGAACACGATCGGAGGAGCGCTTCATACCGTCGGGCCAAACGGATTCACCGATTTGGCGGACTTCTCGACCGATACGACGGCGGGCGACGACAACTCGGCCCCGGTGATCGTGACCAACCGCTCTGGCAACGGGATCGTCGCATGGATCAACACCGCGCCGGGGACCGCCCAGATCCAGTACCGGACCATCGCGCCTGGCGGCGTCGTCAGCGGCGTGCAGCCGCTCGCGCCGTCGGCGAGCACCTACAGCCACGTTTCGGCGGCGATCAACGACAACGGTGACGCGATCATCAGCTGGACCTCTGGCGCCGCCGCCGAGCAGGCTGCCACGCGGCAGGGTCTCCTCGGCACGTTCACGGCCGCTAAGACGCTGGCGGATCCGGGCAACGGCGCGACGCAGCCGGCGATCGACAGCGCCGGCAACGCGATCGTCGTGTGGCTGAACGGCAACGTGGTGGAGGGCCAGCGGCATCTCCCGGGGGACATCGGGCAGTGGCAGACGAAGGAAGCGCTGATCTCGGGGGGCTCGGATGCCTACGCCGACCCGGTCGTAGCCGCCAACCCCAACGGGACGATGGTCGTGGCGTTCCTCGACGCGACGCCGCCGACCGTCGTGAAGGCCGTGACCGGGACGGTCTCGGGAGGCTGGGGAGCTACACCCTCGCAGCTGACGTTGTCGGCGGCGGGCGTTTCGCACGGTCCGAACGCGGCCGTCCAGGACAACGGTGGTGCGGTCGTCGGGTGGACGGCGAGTTCGGCGGTGCAGGTGTCGTTCAAGCCGCCGGGCGGCTCCTTCCCCGCGCCGGCTGCCGCGCAGTCGGTTCAGCCGGTTCCCGTGACGCCCGCCGCGTTCGCGCTCGGGAGCAACGGCCAGGGAGCGGTGATCGTCGCCTGGTACTCGTTTGAGTCGACGGCGATGGGGATGCACAACGTTGTACGCGCGGCTGTCAAACCGGCTGGAACGCCGACGTTCGGGCAGTCCCAAGTGATCTCCCTGTCGCCCACGACGCCCGACGCCACCTTCCCGCTGATCGTGCTCGATCAGAACGGCGACGGCGTCGTGGGCTATCAGCTCATGCCCTCTGGCATCGGCGCCACCGTCTTCGACAACGGGCCCCGTATCGCGGGACCCAGCGGCCCGGCGACGGCGAAGCAGAACACGCCGGTCGCGTTCACCGTCGCGCAGCCGACGGACGCGTTCTCGGCGATCGCCAGCGTGAGTTGGTCATTCGGCGACGGCGCCGCGGCCGCCAACGGGACACAGGTCTCTCACACGTTCACCAAGGCCGGGACGTTCACGGTGACCGTGACGGCGACGAACGCGGCGGGATTCTCCACGTCGGCGTCGCAGACGATCATCGTCACACCCGCAAGCCAACCACCGCCGCCACCACCGCCGCCGGCCAAGAAGTGCCGCGTGCCCAAGCTGAAGGGCAAGACGCTGGCCCAGGCGAGGACGGCGCTGAACAAGGCCAACTGCAAACTCGGCAAGGTCCACAAGCCCAAGCCGCGCAAGCACCAGAAGCTGCGCAAGCTCGTCGTGAGCCGCTCGGCCCCGCCCGTCGGCGCGGTCAAGCCGGCTGGGACAAAGGTCGCGCTGACGCTCGTGCAAGTGCCAAAGCCCAAGCATCGCAAGCACAAGTAGCCGACCGAAGGCCTCCGTGCCGCTGGCTCGCCGCCTCGCAGCGGTCATCGTTGCGCTCCTCCTCGCGGGCGCATGCGACCCGGTCCCCGCGTTTGCTCACGCGGGGCTGGTCAGCTCGAACCCGGCGCCCGCGTCTACGCTGGGCGCGGCGCCGAGCACCGTCCAGCTGTCGTTCTCGGAGCATCCGGTCATCGGCCTCTCGGCGCTCACCGTCACGGGCGCGCGCGGAGCCTCGTTCCAGACCGCGCGTCCGGGGCCGGTGGCGGGTGACCCGCTTGCCTTCCAAGTGCCGCTGGCGCCGCTCCCGCGCGGGGTCTACACGGTGCACTGGCGCGTTGACTCGGCGGTCGACGGACACGCGACGGAAGGCGCGTATCAGTTCGGCGTCGGCGTCGCGCCGTCGCAGGGCGCGACCGTCCAGCGTGGCTCGGCGAGCTCGGTCAGCTCGCCGCTGGAGCTGACGGCGCGATGGATCCTGCTCGTCGGCCTCGTCGCGATGCTCGGCGGCGCGACGGCTGCGGCGGCGCGGCTGGGAGGGGCGAGCGGTGCCGAGCTCCGGCTCGCGATCGGCGGCTGGGTGCTCGCGGCAGTCGGTTTGATCCTGCTCGCGGCGGCGCAGCGCAGCAACGCGGACTCGTCGCTAGGCGCATTGCTGCGCTCCCCGGTGGGGCACGCGCTGATCTGGCGCGCCGTCGCGATCGCCGTTGCGGGCGCGTCGCTGCTCGTCGCCGTGCGAAGGCGATCGGCGCGCCGGGTCGCGCTGCTGGTGTGCGGCCTCGCGACGTTGGGCGCGATCATCGTGCACGTCGCGAACGGTCACGCCGCTGCGAGCAGGTGGCCTTCGGCGCTGACGGTGACGTTCCAGGCGGCGCATTTCGCGGTGGCCGGCGTGTGGATCGGCGGGCTCGCCGCGCTCCTGATCGGCATCCGCGGCGCTCCGTCGGCGGAAAAGGCTGCGGCGATCCGCCGCTTCTCGATGATTGCAGCGGTCGGGATCGCGGTCGTCGTCGTCACGGGGAGCCTGCGGGCGTTCAGCGAGCTGCGGACATGGGACGAGCTCGTGAGCACAGGATATGGCCGTGCCGTCCTCGCAAAACTCGTCCTCGTCGCCGCTGATCGGCGCGATCGCCGCCCGCAGCCGCTGGCGCGGTGTCCCGGCGGCAGCCACCGACTTGCGCCCGCTTCGTCACAGCTCGAGCTTCGAGCTGTCGCTTGCAGTCGTCGCGCTGTTCGTCGCGGCGCTGCTTGGAACGCTGGCGCCGCCGGTCTCGACGGCGAGCACGGGGCTGCGCGGCATGTCGGCGTCGGGCAGCGATGTCGAGAAGTCCGTGCACGTCAGGTTGACCACCGTGTCCGACCAGCCGGGTGCGAACAGGTTCACGGCGCAGATCGACGACGTACGCGCGGGTTCCGCGCTGCGCGGCGCGAACGTGTCGCTGCTGTTCACTCCGCTCGACGACCCCGGCGTCGCGTCGAGTTCGCTCGGCCTCTCGCCGGCGAGTAACGGGACGTACGTCGGATCGGGGCCGAACCTGAAGTTCGACGGGCGCTGGGGCGTGCGCGTGCTCGTCGCCGCAGGCGGCAAGACGGTCGAGGTCCCGCTAGAGCTCGACCCGATCGGCCCGCCTCAGCAGCTGTCGGTCGAGCGGATTCCGGGACGCCCTCCCACCTACTCGCACCTCGTCGGCATCAACGACGTCATCGGGATCTCGCCTGACCCGGAGCGCGCCGGACCGAGCAAGCTGTCTGTGACGATCTACCAGCTCGCCCTCGGCAGCGAGGAGCGGATCGATCGGTTCGTCGTGACGCTCACCACCGGCGGCCACGGACCCGTCGCACCAGCAGCTGGTGCAGCGGGTCGGCGTCGGCACATTCGTCAGCAAGCTCGTGCTGCACTCCGGCCGCAACGAGATCGCGGTGATCGCGCATCGCCACGACGGCACGCGGCTGCGCAGCGTGTTCGACCTCCAGGTGCCTGGCGGCTGACGCCGCCGGACATCTGCTAGTGCTTGCGTTTCTTCGCTGCGGGCAGAACGGTTGTTGTAGCGCTCGCGGTGAACTTCTGGCTGGAGCCGAACTTCCTGGCCACGATGTTGATCGTGAGCTTGACGCCGTGCTTCGAGCTGCTGATCTTCCTCCGCGTCGCGGCGTTCAGCGTGATCTTTACCGTCAGCGTGAGCTTCCCGGCCTTACGCTGGCGGGCGCTGCCGCCGCCGACCTTCTTGCGGCCGGAGAGGGCCGTCGCAGAGCACGTGCGGATCGACTTGTGCCGGACGACGCAGGTCGACGTTGATCGCGCCGTTCGACAGCCGCACCTTCTTGCCGATGCGCACCGTGAGCTCGGGGGCGGGGCGGGCGTGACGACGATCCGGACGGTCCCGCTGGCGGGCGCGTTGCTCGTGCCGTCCGACGCGGTGAACGTCGCGGTGTAGGTGCCCTTGCGGGCGGTGACCTTGCCGGAGACGGTGCCGGTGCTGTTGTGATTGTCGGTGAAGCGCAGCGATGCCGGGCAGGCCCGAGGCGCCGAGCGCGAGCGGCAGCCCGGCGTTCGGCGTGCTGGCCGAGATCCCGAAGTTCAGCGTGCTGCCGATCTGCGCGGTCTTGGTCCCGGGCAGCGTCAGCGTCGGCGGACCGAGGTTCTTGATCTGCAGGAAGAACGGGATCTGGCCCTTGAGGCCCGCCGCGTTCGTCGCGGTGAGGTACACGACCTGGCTGGCCGCCGTACCGGTCGGGAACGTCCACGTGAAGTTCCCGCTGCCGTCGTCGTGGACCGAGCCGACCGACGAGGACAGGGTGGCGTGTTCGCCGTCGACGTTGAAGTAGGTGCCCTTGACCGTGGCCGTCTGGTTCTGGTTGACCTGGACGGTGCCCGAGTTGACGTTGATGTCCGGACGCTCCTTGCCGGTCGGCGAGGTGACGACCAGCTCGGAGAGCATGCCGAGCTCGGCGTGGAAGAAGATGTGGCAGTGGAACAGCCAGCGCCCGAGCGCGCCGCCCGGCGTCACGCCGTCTGCCTTCGGCCGGTCCTCGATCTTGATCTTGAAGACGAGCGTGAACCCGGGCGGGATGTCGACGGTGTCGCGGAACTCGTGGTAGGGCCAGGTGAACGTCTGGGCGCCGTTCGACAGCGAGACCGGCTGGATCGAGAAGCCGTGCAGGTGGAACGGGTGGTGCGCGTTCGTCGAGTTCGTGACGCTCAGCTGGAGCGTGTCGCCGATCTTCGCGTAGCGCGTCGAGTTCGCGAGGTGCGCCGCGGTCTGGTAGTCCGGGACGTCGTGCGGCGCAGAGGTCCCGTTGACGCCGATCGACGTGCCCGACTGCGTGAACGTGATCGCGGGCGAGGCGTTGCCCAGCTTGGGCGGGCTGAACGTGGTCGGGTCGAGCAGCGTTCCGGTCGGAGCGCCCAGCGCGGGCACGAGGTCGCCGGTGGCGGCGCGCAGCGGCGTCCCCGCCGAGATCGTGTACGCGGGACTCTGCGGGGAGCCGGTGACGTTGAGGTGCATCACCGGGACGGTCGGGATGTCCGACCAGTTCCCGGGCTGGTGGGACCCGTGCGCTGGTAGTCCTCGGTCCATAGTGTCGCGACTCCGGTCGCGGACGCGGGTATCGCGGCGACGACGTCGGCACGCCCGCCCGGCGGGATCAAGATCTCGCCGGGCGTCATAGCCCGTCACCCACGTACCTTGCGTGCCGCCCTCCTCGACCGCGTTGTCGAGCAGTCCGCCCTCGCCGCCGACGCGGATGAGCGGCACCTGAGTTCCGTTCGCGAGCGTCAGGCGCAGGCGGAAATAGCGGACCGCGGCGGCATTGACGAGCTGGAGCCGGAGCCCCTGACCCGGCTGCACGTTGAGCTCGGAGGCGCCCGGCACGAGCGCGCCCGGCGCCGCCGGCGAGCCGGCGCGCCCGCCGACGTTCTTGCCGTTCGTGAGCACGGTGTGGCCCTCGTTCGTCCGAGCCCCGCCGTTCTGCTGGATCGCCGGGACATCGCCCGCGTTGTACGGGGTCGGCTTCGTGTTGCCGCTGTCGTCGATCGGAGTCGTCTCGCAGAGCGTCTTCGGCGTCGGACCGAGCTGCACGGGGAGTGCGCCGCCGCCCACCCATGGCAGCGGCCCGGTCTGCGGATCCGGGTCTGGATAGTTGACGGTGCTGTTGGTCGGCGCGGCCTTGCAGACGGTCGTGTCGCCGAGCACGAGCTGCTTCGTCTGGCTCGTCGGCGGGAGCGCCCCGGAGGCCTGGAGCGCGGCCTCGTTCGGGTCGGTGACGACAATCATCCCGTAGAGACCTCGCATGACCTGATTGGTCGAGTTGAAGTGGTGCGGGTGGTACCAGAAGACGCCCGGGCGGGTGACCGTGAACTTGTAGAGGAACGAGCCGCCGGGTGGGACGGCGTTCTGCGTGAACGGCGTGCCGTCCATCTCGTTGGAGAGCTCGATCCCGTGCCAGTGGATGCCGGTCGGCGACGTTCAGGTTGTTGTTGAAATGGACGATGACGGTGTCGCCGACGTTCAGATGGAAAGTCGGGCCCGGGATCTGGCCGTTGAACGTCTGCGCGTGGGCCATCACGCCGTTGCCGATGTCGACGGTCGCGTTCTCGGCCGTCAGCGTCGTCTCGACGATGTGCGGGTTCGGGTTCGTGCTGACGACGGTCGGCGTCGAGTAGGGATCTCCGCCCGAGGTTGCGCGACCGACCGAGTGGGTGCCGATCAGCCAAGCCGTGCACGCCGCCGCGAGCGCCAGCGCGAGCAGCGCCAGCCGGCGGATCCGTCCTGTTCTGACCCCAGACCGCAACACGAGTGCTCCCCGCTTCCGTACTTGAACTACCGCCGATTTTGCGCGCCGTCGCCGTCGCGGATCGCGTAGGCGACCCCCGGTCGGCATGTAATACCACGAAACCCGGCTGCTCGCTGGAAAAATCCGCACCGCGAATCCGGGCATGCCCCGATGGCAGCCCGGGTCCGACCGGGGACGATGCTCGTTGCAACGTCTACCTCGTGAGGTCATGACCGGTCCGCAGCAGCGCCGAAATCTCGCCGCCCAGGCCGGGCGTTGGAGCGCCAAACATCGGCGTAAGGCCGTGGCCGGCTGGCTGCTGTTCGTGGTCGCGGCGTTCGCGATCGGCGGCCTGGTCGGCAAGCGCGAGCTGACCCAGGCCGAGATGGGCAACGGTCAGTCGGCGCAGGGGCTGCGCATCTACACCGATGCGTTCCCCAAGCAAGCCGGCGAGCAGGTGCTGGTGCAGGGCAGCGGTGCGGCGCGCGTCGGCGACGCGCGGTTCGGCGCCGCGGTGGATGACCTGGTCTCGCGGCTGCGCAGCACGGCGTACGTGAGCGACATCCGCTCGCCGTTGGTCGCCTCCAACCGCGGCCAGGTGTCGCGAGACCGGCACTCGGCGCTGGTCACGTTCCACCTGGCCGGCGACGAGGCGCAGGTGCAGAAGCGAGTCGATGCGGCGCTCGCTGCGACCGCGGCCACCCAGCGTGCCTTCCCCGGGCTGCGGGTGGAAGAGTTCGGCGAAGCAAGCGCGAACAAGGCGCTCAACCAGTCTTTCAGCAACGACTTCCAACAGGCCGAGTACACGTCGCTGCCGGTCACGCTGCTGATCCTGCTGTTCGCGTTCGGCGCGCTGGTGGCGGCCGGGATTCCGCTGCTGCTGGGGATCACCGCCGCGCTCGCGGCGCTCGGCCTGATCGGCCCGGCAAGCCACTTGATCCCGGTCGCGCCGGGGACGATCGACTCGGTCGTGTTGCTGATCGGACTCGCGGTCGGCGTCGACTACTCGATGTTCTACCTGCGCCGCAAGCTCGAGGAGCGCAACGCCGGTCACGGAAACGACGACGCGCTCGCCCGCGCCGCCGCCACCTCGGGGCGGGCGGTGCTGATCTCGGGGCTGACCGTGATGACCGCGATGGCGGGGATGCTGCTCGCCGGAAACTCGGTGTTCACGTCGTTTGCGATGGGAACGATGCTCGTCGTCGCGGTCGCGATCGTCGGCTCGGTGACGGTGCTGCCGGCGGTGATCTCAAAGCTCGGCGACAAGGTGCAGAAGGGCCGCGCGCCGGTGATCGCGCGGCGGCGCGCAGGCGGGGAGTCGCGCTTCTGGGGGGCGATCATCGACCGGGTGCTGCGGGCACCGCTGCTGTCGTTCGCGCTCGGGGCCGGGTTCCTGGTGGCACTCGCGTTGCCGGCGACCAACATGCACACGGTCGATCCGGGTCTGGCGGGGATGCCCCGCGGCTTGCCGATCATGCACACGTACGACCGTATCCAGGCGGCGTTTCCCGGCGGGCCGATTCCGGCGTATGTGATCGTCAGGGCGCCGGACGTCACAAGCCCCACGGTCGCCGACGCGATCAAGCAGATGACGACCCGAGCGCTCGACACCGGGCAGATGCACGGCCCCGTGTCGGTGTCGGTCAGCCCCGATCGGACCGTCGCCTCGGTCAGCATCGCGCTGGCCGGCAACGGCACGGACTCGCGCTCCGGCGCCGCGCTCGCGACGCTGCGCTCGACCGTGATCCCGTCCACGCTCGGCCGCGTCGCCGCGGCGAAGACGTACGTGACCGGCACGACCGCGAGCTCGCACGACTTCAACGAGACGATGAAGGCGCACCTGCCGCTCGTGTTCGCGTTCGTGCTCGGACTGGCGTTCCTACTGCTGCTGATCACGTTCCGCTCGGTCGTGATCCCAACGACTGCGATCGTCCTGAACCTCCTGTCGGTGGCCGCCTCCTACGGCGTGCTCAAGCTGATCTTCCAGGACGGTTACCTGCGCTCCCTGCTGGGCGCGACGGACGTCGGCGGCGTCATCGACTGGCTGCCTTTGTTCCTGTTCGTCGTGCTGTTCGGCCTGTCGATGGATTACCACGTGCTGATCCTCAGCCGGATCCGGGAGGAGCATGACCGCGGCCGGCCGACGGGCGATGCGATCGCGCACGGGATCAAGTCCACGGCCGGGGTGGTCACGAGCGCGGCGATCGTGATGGTCGCCGTGTTCTCGATCTTCGCCACGCTCAGCGCAGCGCCGTTCAAGCAGCTGGGTGTCGGGCTTGCGGTCGCGGTGCTGCTCGACGCGACGATCGTGCGCGCCGTGCTGCTGCCCTCGGCGATGAAGCTGCTGGGCGAGTGGAACTGGTACATGCCGCGGCGCCTCGGACGCCGGATGGCCGCCGCAAGTCCGCCCGCCGGCGCTAACCGTCGTCGCCGGCGGCAGCTGCGAAGCGGCGCTCGAGGGCTTCGATCTCCGGCGCGCCGATGAAGTCCAGGAACGAATCGAACGACAGCAGCGACGGCAGCACCGCGGCGGGACTGCCGTCGGCCCTGATCTGCGCCAGCACGGATCTGATCGCGGCGGTCGCGACCAGCAGCGTGCTCAGCGGGAAGATCACCACGGCGTAGCCGAGCTCGCGCAGGAACCCGTGGCTGACGGGTGGGGACTTGCCGCCCTCGGCGTAGTTGAACAGCAGTGGCGCGTCGGCGAGGGTCTGCGCGATCCGCTCGATCTCGGCGACCGACTGGGGGGCCTCGACGAACAGCATGTCGGCGCCGGCGTCGCGATAGCGGCGCGCTCGTTCGAGCGCCGCGTCGAGCCCTTCGACCGCGCGCGCGTCGGTGCGCGCGATGATCAGGAACTCCGGGCTGCGCCGCGCCGCGACCGCGGCTGACACCTTGGCGGCCATCTCGCCGGGCGCGATCAGCTGCTTGGAGTCCATGTGGCCGCACTTCTTCGGGATCGACTGGTCCTCGATGTGGATCGCGGCCGCACCCGCGGCCTCGTACTCGCGCACGGTGCGGATCACGTTGATCGGGTTGCCGTAGCCGTGGTCGGCGTCGGCGATCAAGGGGATCGCGATCGACGTCGCGATCCGGCGAGCGTTGTCGACCATCTCGGTCATGTCGAGCAGGCCGACATCCGGGCGCCCGAGCCGTGCCGCGGCGGTGCCGAATCCGGACATGTAGGCGGCGGGGAAGCCCGCCTCCTCCACCAGCCGAGCCCCGAGCGCGTCGTAGCAGCCTGGCGCCAGCACCGTCTCGCCGGCGGCCAGCAACGCGGGCAGGGTCTGCCGCGCAGCGGTACCGTCGCCTAGGAGCCCGGTCATCGCTTGCACCTGATCGGCACCGGAAGCCGCCTAGTGCACGAGGTCGTGGAGCGCGAGCGCCTCGTGCAGCTGCGTGGCGTTCGTGAACAGAATCCCGCGGATACCGCAGGCGATCGCGCCCTCGACGTTCTCCTGGCGGTCGTCGATGAACACGAGCTGGGCCGGGTCGAGCGCCATCACCTCGAGCGCGGCTTCGAACGCCGCCGGCTCGGGCTTGACGACGCCGATCCGAGCGCTGAACAGCAGGTGGTCGAACAGCGCCAGCGCGCGGTGGTCATCGAGCGCATCGGCCAGCTCGTGGGGAGCGTTGGACAACAGCGACAGCCCGCTCCCAGCCCGGTGAGCGGCGGTCAGGATGTCGAGCGTCCGGGCGTTGAGGCTGCTCCAGCTCGCGATGTCGAGTCGGATCAGCCGCTCGAGCGTGCGCTCGTCGGGGCCCCCGTCACCGATGACCCGCGACCAGTAGCTGCCGGCGTCGATCCCGCGGTCGTAGTCGAGCCGGTTGGCCCAGTAGCGCTCGACGAACACCGGCAGCGCGAGCCCGGCGACGTCCGCCATCGCCGCGACCGCCGCGTCCGGCTGTGCGTTCGCGATCACACCGCCGTAGTCGACGAGGAGCGCGCGGGACGGCGCCGGGTTCATCGCACGACGCTCGCCGGTCCGGTGAACAAGCGCTCGAGCACGAGCGCGACCCCGGCCTCGTCGTTGCTGGCGGTCACCTCATCGGCCGCGGCGAGCACCTCGGGGTGCGCGTTTGCGACGGCCACCGAGTGGCCGGCCCAGCGGAGCATCGGCACGTCGTTCGGCATGTCGCCGAACGCGATCACGCGCTCTGAGTCGATCCCGCGCTGGTCGCAGTAACGCGCGAGCGCCGCGGCCTTGCTGACGCCGGCCGCGCTGATCTCGAGCAGGCTCTCGGCAGAGTTGGAGTGCGTGAACTCGGCCAGGTGTCCGGCGACCGCGCGGGCGCGCTGCACCAACTCGTCGGCGAGGTGGTCGTCGTGGCGGAGCATCAGCTTCACCGCGGGTTCCTCGATCAGGACATCGACGGCGTCGACGATCGTCCCCTCGGGAATCGGCCACCGTGACCAGTAGGCGGGCTCGCGCGCGAAGCCGCTTGTGCGCTCGACGGCCCACATCCCGCCGGGCACGGCGTCCCGGAGCAGCGCCACGATTTCGTGCGCGACGCGCGGCTGCAGCGGGAAGGACTCGATCACCGACTCGGTGTGCAGGTCCCAGACGACGCCGCCGTTGGCGCAGATCGCGACGCCGTGGTGCCCGGTTGCCTCGGCGAGCGGCCGCATCCACCGCGTCGGGCGGGCGGTGCACAGCACCAGCGACGCCCCCGCCGCCTCGACGGCGGCGATCGCTCGACGCGTGCGCTCGTCGAGCGTCCCGTCGGAACGCAGCAGCGTGCCGTCGAGATCGGTCGCGATCAGGATCGGTTCCATGCCCGAGATGCTGGCAGACGGACGCGATGCCCACGTCGCGGCGTCAGCTATTGGCGCAGCGTGCGGTCGAGGCCTTCGAGCATTGCTCGCTGCAGCGCGGCGATTCCGGTGTCCCGCGCGTAGGCGGCGAGTGCGGCGCACAGGAACAGCGCCACTACTCTCGCCCGCAGCAGCCGGTCCGCGCTGACCTCGCCGTAGACCTCGAAGAACGCATCGCGCCCGCGCGGCGGGAGCTCGCTCCATACGAGCGACAGGTCCGCGGACGGATCGGCTCGACAGACGTCACCCCAGTCGATCACCCCGGCCAGCCGTCCGTCCGCGCCGCTTAGGAGCACGTGGCGGGCGTGGAGGTCGCCGTGGACGAGCGTCGTCGAGGCGGGTGGCGGCAGCTGTGCCGCGCTCGCGAGGATCTCCTCGACGGCTCGCGGCAGCGGCGTCCAGGTCGGGCCGAGCGCGGCGAGCGCGTCGCGCGTCTTGCGCACGCGGCTCTCGATCTCGGTCCGGCCGAAGGGATCGACCGGCAGCGAGGCCGTCTGCGCGACGTCCAGATCGTGCAGGGTGCTAGCGAATTCGGCGAGCCTGGGCGCGAGCGCCGTGCGCGTGTCGTCGTCGAGCGCCGACGCCGCGAGCTCACGACCCTCGATCAGCCGGCTGCCGAACCACGGCCACGGGAAGTCGTCGCTGCGCTCTGCGGGGTAGGCGGCGTCGGGAATCGCGACCGGGAGACGCGGCGCGAGGATCGGCAGAAGCGCGATCTCGCGCTCGATCCCCGCGATCGCGATCGCCCGCCGCGGGAAGCGGAACGCGACGCGGTCGCGGGTCACCCACACCGTGTTGTCGAAGCCCTGACCGAGCAGGCGCAGCTCGGACGTGTCGAGCTGCGGGAAGCGGGAGCTGATGAGCTCCCGTGCGAGGGCCTCGTCGACCGTGCGCTCGGCGTCCCAGATTGGCAAGGGCCGAATGCTCGCAGCCGCGTCCGCGCCGCTTCCGAGCGGGAGCTACGGGGTGAGGTCGAGGAAGCCCGTGATCGCGCTGATGCGGCCGTCGTCGGTGACGGTCGCGAAGTCGGTCCCGATCGCGACCGGGTCGCCGCCGTCGGCGGCGAGCGACCATGAGAAGCGGACGCGGTCGTGGTGGACGTCGGGCCCGGTGTGCAGCGCGAACGTGAGCCCGGCGAACTGCTGCTGGGCTGCGCCGATCATCGTCGCGATGCCGTCGACGCCCTCGCCGGCCATCACCGGGTCGAGGTAGCTCGCGTGCTCGGTCACGACCTGGGCGGCGAGCTCGCGGCGGCGCTGCGGGTCCGGCTCGTTCCACATCTCGATGTAGGCGTTGATCGTGGTGTCGGTGTCGGGCATGTGAAGCCTCCTGGTCGGTGGTCAACTTGTGCCGGGCAAGGTCGCAGCGATCGGGCGGCCCGTCGATTACCCGCGAGGTAATGCGTTTACTGCACAGGTAATCGACGGGGCGCGGCGCGGCGGGCATCGTGGCCGGCCATGAGCACAACAGAAAACACATCCATGCTGGTGGCCCCCCGCGCCTTGCGTTTGCATAGTCGCTGGTCGCCACTGCCCGTAGTCCTGGCCGGCACCTTCATGGTGGTGCTGGACTTCTTCATCGTCAACGTCGCGCTGCCGTCGATGCAGCACAGCCTGCACGCGAGCGCAAGCGCGATCGAGTGGGTCGTCGCCGGCTACGCGCTGACGTCGGCCGTACTGCTGATCACGGCCGCCCGGCTGGGTGACCAGATCGGCCGCCGGCGGGCGTTCTCGCTGGGCCTCGGGGTGTTCACGCTGGCGTCCGCGGCGTGCGGCATCGCCGGCACGCCGGAGGTCCTGGTGCTGTCCCGCCTCGTCCAGGGGATCGGTGCGGCGCTGCTGATGCCAAACGTGCTGTCGATCATCGGCGCCACCTACACCGGGCCCGACCGGACGCGCGCGCTCGGCGTCTACGGGCTGGTCATGGGCCTGGCCGCCGTCGGCGGCCAGCTGATCGGCGGATTGCTCGTGCAGGCGGACATCGCCGGCCTCGGTTGGCGCAGCTGCTTTCTGATCAACGTCCCCGTCGGCGTCGCGGCGCTGTTCCTGGCCCCGCGAGTCGATCCCCGAGTCGCGAGGGCAGCGGGGCAACGGGCTCGACCTGACCGGAACCTTGCTCGTCACCGCCGGTGTGACGGCGGTCGTCCTGCCGCTGGTCGAAGGCCGTCAGCACGGCTGGCCGCTGTGGACCTGGATCTCGCTCGCGCTCGCGCCGGCGATCCTCGCAGCCTTCGCGGTGCATCAGCGGCGGTTGGCGAGCCGGGGCGGCGCGCCGCTACTTGCCGCCGTCGTTGCTGGCGCAGCGGTCGCTGAGCGCGGGGCTGGTCACCCAGCTGGCGTTCTGGAGCGGGCAGGCGTCGTTCTTCCTGGTGCTGGCGCTGTATCTGCAGCAGGGCCGCGGGATGACCGCGTTGCATGCGGGGCTCGTGTTCACGATCCTGGCGGCGGCGTACGTGGTCGCCTCGGCGCAGGCCCCGGCCCTCAGCGAGCGCCACGGCCGGCGGCTGCTGGCGGTGGGAGCGCTGGTGCTGGCGAGCGGCCATGGGGTGCTGCTGGCCGCGGTCAGCGACGTCGGCGTCGGCGGGTCGATCGCGGCGCTCGTGCCCGGTCTGGTGCTGATCGGCGCCGGGATGGGCTTGATGATCGTGCCGCTGACGACGACGATCATGGGCGGGGTCGCGCCCGAGCAGGCCGGCGCGGTGTCGGGAGCGCTGTCGACAATGCAGAACGTCGGCGGCGCGCTCGGAGTGGCGATCACCGGGGTGATCTTCTTCGGTGCGCTGCACTCCGGATACGCCCACGCGCTCGAGGTCAGCCTCGCCGAGCTCGCGCTGCTGCTGGTGGCGGTGGCCGCCCTCACGCGGCTGCTTCCGTCCGGCAGGTCGGGCAGCGCGGCGGCCTGACCGAGGCAGGGTCGCACGGCGGGCCGTGATTACCCCCGAGGTAATCGCGGCCCGCACCTGCGCGCGCTAGCTTCTGGCGCCGATGGCCGTCACCACCGCACAAGTTGGCGCAGCGGGCTCGTGGCCCTCGGTCGGCGAGCTGCTGCGGACGTGGCGCCGGCGGCGCAGCCTGAGCCAGCTCGAGCTGGCCCTCAACGCCGATGTGTCAGCCCGCCATGTGAGCTTCGTCGAGACCGGACGCGCGCGGCCGAGTCGCGAGATGGTGCTGCACCTGGCCGAGCAGCTGGAGGTCCCGCTGCGCGAGCGCAACGGGCTGCTGCTCGCCGCCGGGTACGCGCCCCAGTTCGCGGAACGCTCGCTGGACACCGTCGAGATGGAGCCGGTGCGCCAGGCGCTGGATCGGTTCCTGCGCGCGCACGAGCCGTATCCGGCGGTCGTGATCGACCGCCACTACAACCTGATCGCGGGCAACGACGCAGTCGATGTACTCACCGCGGGCGTTTCGCCCGAGCTGCTCGGCCCTCCGGCCAACACGCTGCGGCTGACGTTGCATCCCGACGGGATGGCGCCTGCGATCGTGAACTTCGAGGAGTGGAGCGCGCATCTGCTGCACCAGCTGCGCCGGCAGGCCTCGATCACCGGCGACCCGGTGCTCGAGGGCCTGTATGACGAGCTTGCCGGTTATCCCGGCGTCAGCCTCCACGCCGCCCACGAGGAGGGATCCGAGCCCGAGATCCTGCTGCCGCTGCGGATCCGCGACGGCGCGCGGGAGCTCGAGTTCTTCAGCACGATCTCGACGTTCGGCACGCCGATCGACATCACCCTCGCCGAGCTTGCGATCGAGGCGTTCTATCCGGCCAACGCACGGACCGCCGCGCGGCTGCTGCAGGACATCGGCGTGGTCGCCCGGTAGCGCTGCGCCAGCGCTTTGCGTGCGCGTAACGATGCTGACATACGGCGCAAAGCGACCGTCTTTATCCTCGTGTCCGTGAGCGATCCAGGCGTGCCCGCTCGCGACGGCGTGGCCGTCCGGCTGACCGGGCTGGAGAAGTCGTGGAAGGGCCCGTCGGGGCCGATCCAGGCGGTCCGCGGCATCGACGTCTCGATCCGCGCCGGCGAGACGGTCGCGCTGCTGGGTCCCAACGGCGCCGGCAAGTCGACGACGATCGACATGGTGCTGGGCCTCACCCGCCCCGACGGCGGCACCGTCTCGGTTCTCGGGCATCCGCCTCAGGACGCGGTCAAGCTCGGACTCGTCGGCGCGATGCTCCAGACGGGGGCGCTGATCCGAGACCTGTCGGTGCGGGAGCTGATCTCGATGACGGCCTCGCTGTACCCGAGGGCGCTGGGTCTCGACGACGTGATCGAGCTCGCCGGGCTGCAGCAGGCCGCGGAGCAGCGCACTCAGAAGCTGTCGGGCGGCCAGACGCAGCGGGTGCGCTTCGCGATCGCGATCGTCGCCGATCCCGACCTGCTGATCCTCGATGAGCCGACGGTCGCGATGGACGTCGAGGCCAGGCGCCACTTCTGGAGCGCGATGCGCGGCTTCGCCGCGCGCGGCAAGACCGTCATGTTCGCGACGCACTATCTCGAGGAGGCCGACGCCAATGCCGACCGGGCCGTGCTGATGGCGCACGGACGGGTCGTCGCCGACGGCCCGACGACGGAGATCAAGGCGCGCGTCGGCACGAAGACGATCAGGGCGACGCTGCCGGGGATCGACGCCGCGGCATTGCGTGAACTGCCGGGCGTGATCTCTGCCGATCGCCGCGGCGAGGCGATCGTTCTGACCTGCTCTGACTCCGACCAGGCGATCCGGGCGTTGCTTGCGCGCTACGAGGATGCCCGCGACATCGAGATCGCGGGCGCCGGGCTCGAGGACGCGTTCCTGGAGCTCACCGCAGACGATGCCGCCGACGGGAGCGCCGCCGATGGGCGGGACGTCGGCGGGCGGGCCGGCGACGGGCGGGGCGCCGACGGCTTGGGCGCCGGCGAGGGGGTGATCCGGTGACGGGCGTCGCATACACGCGCTATGAGATGCTCCGTGCCTTCCGCAACCGGCGGTTCTTCTTCTTCTCGCTCGTGTTTCCGCTGGTCCTGTACTTCGTGATCGCGGCACCCAACCGCAACCAGCAGAACTTCGGCGGCAGCGGCCTGTCGGCACCGCTGTACTACATGTGCGGCCTCGCCTCGTTCGGGACGATGATGGCGATGGTGTCGTCGGGCGCGCGGATCGCGAGCGAACGGGAGGCGGGGTGGACGCGACAGCTGCGGATCACGCCGTTGTCACAGCGGTCGTACTTCCGCGCGAAAGTTCTGACGTCTTACATGATGGCCGGGCTGACGCTGTTCGCCCTGTACATATCGGGCACGACGCTCGGGGTCAGCCTGCCCGCGTCCAAATGGGTGCAGATGACGATCCTGATCGTGATCGCGCTGCTGCCATTCGCGGCGCTCGGGATCCTGCTCGGCCACCTGCTGACCGCCGACTCGGTCGGCGCCGCGACCGGCGGGATCATCTCGCTGCTGGCGCTGGTCAGCGGCACGTGGTTTCCGATCACCCACGGATTCCTACACGACGTCGGACAGTTCCTGCCGTCGTATTGGCTCGTTCAGGCCGGCAGGGTTGCGCTCAACGGCCACGGCTGGACCACGATGGGATGGGCCGTCGTGATCGTCTGGACGGTCGCGCTTGCGGCCGCCGCGATGTGGGCGTACCGGCGCGACACCGGCCGCGTGTAGCGCGCCTGCGGGTACGGTCTCGCGCGCGTCCGCTACGGTCTCGCGCCGATGGCGATTGAGATCGTCCCTGTCCGCGGCGCGCGCGACCTGCATGCGTTCGTGCAACTGCCGTTCCGCCTCCACGCCGGGACCGTCTGGATCCCGCCGCTGAAGCTCGAGCGCTACGCGTTCCTGAACCGCAGGCTCAACGCCTACTTCAAGCATGGCGAAGCCGAGTACTTCCTCGCCCGCCGCGACGGTCGCGTGGTCGGCCGGATCACCGCGCAGATCGATCGCGCCTTCAACCAGTTTCACGACAACCGCTGGGGGATGTTCGGATTCCTCGAGTTCGAGGACGACCAGGAGGTGCTGCAGGCGCTGCTGCAGGAGGCCGCCGGCTGGCTGCGGGCGCGCGGTTGCGAGCGGATGGTCGGGCCGATGGACTTCCAGCTCAACGACGAGAGCGGCGTGCTGATCGAGGGCTTTGAGCGCGAGCCGATGATCAAGCAGCCGTGGCACCCGCCCTACTACCAACTCCGTTGCGAGGCAGCAGGCCTCACCAAGGCGATGGATCTGCTGATGTGGGAGCTGTACATCGCCGACCGCAAGAACGTGCTGCCGATCCTGCCCGACATCGCCGAGCAGTCGCGGACCAAGCACGGGATCCAGATCCGCAAGATGTCGCGCCGGCACCTGCGCCGCGACCTCGACGAGTTCCAGAAGGTCTACAACGCCGCGTGGTCGGGCAACTGGGGGTTCGTCCCGTACTCCAAGGAGGACCTGGACGCCTACGCGATCGACTTGCAACTGGCCTACGACCGCGACTGGTTCATGGTCGCCGAGAACGACACCGAGGTGGTCGCGATCGCGATCACGATCCCCGACCTCAACCAGGTCCTGAAGAAGATGCGCGGCAGGCTGCTGCCGCTGGGATGGTGGTACTTCCTGAACCGCGGCACGGTGATCGACCGGGTCCGCGTCGGGTTCCTCGGGGTGCTGCCCGAGTACCAGCACACGGGCGTGGCGGCCGCTCTGTACATGGAGCATTTCGAGATCGCGGGCCGGACCTCCCGTACTGGCGGCGAGATGGGCTGGATCCTCGAGACCAACAAGGCGATGAACCGCGGCATGGAGGCGATGGGCGGGCGGATCGTGAAGCGCTTCCGCGTCTACGAGCGCGTGTTCGAGGACCGCGACGACGCCGGGCACGCGTAGACGCGCCGGCGCCATCGGAGTAACACAACACACTGCGACAAGGAGCAGCCGCATGAGCTACCAAACGCTGATCTGGGAGCAGTCGGGCGCCGTCGGGCGCCTGACGCTGAACCGCCCCGAGACCCTGAACGCGTGGACGGCACAGTTCGGACGCGAGCTGCGGCAGGTGATCGAGGGCGAGGCCGCCGAAGAATCGGTGCGCGCCGTGCTGATCACCGGCGCCGGCCGCGGGTTCTCGTCGGGGGCCGACCTCAAGGCTGGATTTGACCCGGCGCCGGACGGGATGCCCGACATCCGCAAGGAGCTGCACGACCTCTACCACCCCGCGATCGCCGGCGTTCGGCGGCTCCCGAAGCCGGTGGTGGCCGCGGTCAACGGCCCGGCGGTCGGGATCGGCTGCTCGCTGGCGCTGGCCTGCGACCTCGTGATGGCCGCGGAGTCTGCGTACTTCGGGCTCGCGTTCGTCAACATCGGGCTGATGCCCGACGGCGGCTCGACCGCGCTGGTCCCGCCCGCGATCGGCAAGGCGCGCGCGTTCCAGATGGCGCTGCTCGGCGAACGCGTGCCCGCGCCGCAGGCGCTGCAGTGGGGGCTGGTCAACTGGGTGCATCCCGACGATCGGTTGCTCGCCGAGGCCGACGCGCTCGTGCAGCGCCTTGCGGCCGGTCCGACGCGCTCCTACGCCGGCTCCAAGCAGGCGCTCAACAGGTTCATCTACGGCGACCTCGACGCCCAGCTCGATCTCGAGAGCGAGCTGCAGCACGCGCTCGGCCGCACCAAGGACTTCACGGAGGGCGTCGCTGCGTTCGTCGAGAAGCGAGCGCCCGCGTTCAGCGGCGCGTAGCGGTCGTTGCCGCCTGCGCGGGCGATAGCGTTGACGGTATGACGACAAACTGCAAACGGGCGATCGCGCCTCTGACGATCGCGCTGCTCGTATCGGCCGCGGCGATCGCGCTCGCCGCGGCCCCACAGAAGATCAGCGGCAAGGGCGTCGGCGCAGTCAAGCTC
This sequence comes from uncultured Solirubrobacterales bacterium, assembly GCA_963809685.1. Lineage (GTDB taxonomy): Bacteria > Actinomycetota > Thermoleophilia > Solirubrobacterales > Solirubrobacteraceae > Palsa-465. The sequence goes on from CAWEKN010000015.1 coordinate 40,990, forward strand.
GGCGCCACGTTTACGCAGCTTCGCGCCGCGCACCTCGTCGGCAAGCTCAGTCCGGGCTGCGAGCTCGCCGGGCCAAACGCGCGCTCGGCGAAGCTCAGCGCGCCGCTGAAGGGCTCGGTCGACTTCACCCAGACCGCGGCGCGGAAGGCCACCGACATCGGCATCACCGGCGGCGCCACCGCGCGGGGCGTCGGGATCGGGGCGACGATCGCCCAGATCAAGCACAAGTTCCCGGCCGCCAAGGTCGATCACTCGGCCGAGATGGTGTTCGGGCTGACGCTCGTGAAGATCCCCAAGAACGGCGGCGGGAAGTTCGAGTTCGGGGTCGACACCCACACCCACAAGACGACGATCATCGGGATCCCGAACATCGCCTTCTGCGACTAGCTGGTGGGGCGCAGGTGGTCGAGAAACGGACAACATGCGTCCGTTTCTCGACCAGCACCGCGCCGCTACAGCAGGCTGCCGCCCGGCGGGACCACCCAGGCCCGCCGGCCGTGATGCGCCGCCGCATCGGCGCCGAGGTCCGCGACGGTCGGCGCGCCCGCGGCGCGCATCGCGCGGCCGAGCTCCGACCAGGCGCGGGCGACCGACGCGACGCGGGCGGTGGGGCCGAAGCCGCTGACCCCCGCGAGCTCGGCGGCACGGGCTTCGACGTCGGCGACGGTGAACTCGCCGAACGGCTTGTAGCCGTCGCCGGCGAACACGGGACGCGCGAGGATCTCAGCGGGATCGCCGGCGTTCACGGCAGGCCCCACTTCGGCATCGAGGACCTGCCGCCGTGTCGATGCGCGCGGTCGGTGTCGGCCGAGCGGCGGGTGGCAGGGTACGGCGGCATCTTCCACGGATGGGGCGCGATCGAGCCGTAGTGCCGGCGCAGGAAAGCCGTCAACTCGCCGCGATGTTCGGGGCACGCATAGCGCCTCGGCCCCAGCGGCCCACCGCCCTGCCACGCAAGCCAGCGGCCCGGCGGGACGTCGAGATACTCACCGAACACCAGCTCGCGCAGCTGGCGCTCGAGCGTGCGCTGGGTGTCGGCGTCGGGCGCGGCATCGCAGAAGTCGCAGCGGAAGATCAGCCGGATCGGCACCTGCCGCTCACCACCGGGGCTTGTACCCGGTCGAGAGCTTGTCGCCGGCGCGCCGCCACTCCGGCGCGACGTCGAAGTGATGGCGGATCGCGCGCGTTCGCAACGAGCGCATCACCGGACCGTAGGTGAACCGCGCGCCGGCGGCGGCGATCCGGCCGAAGCGGTTGGGCTCCATGAACGGCATGAACTTGTCGGGGAAGCCGGGCATCGTGCAGGCGTGGCAGATGCCGCCGACGTTGGGGCAGCCGCCGATGCCGTTGATCCAGCCGCGAACCGGGACGTTGCATTTGACGACAGGGCCCATGCACCCGAGCTTGACCAGGCAGCCGCGGTGATCGGCCGGTGTCTGGGCGAACTCGCCCTGCTCGGCGAAGCCGGCGCGGCCGCAGCCCTCCTGGACGGTCCGCTCGAACATGCGGCGCGGGCGTCCCTGCTCGTCGAGCTCGAACAGCTCCTGTGCGCCGGCGATGTAGAGCGCGAGTTGCAGCAGCGTCTCGGTGATGTTGTCCGGGGCGACCGGGCACCCGGGCAGGTTGACGATCGGCGCGCCGCGCCCCGAGCGCCACTCGGCGCCGAGGTAGTCGCGCAACCCCATCGCGCCGGTCGGATTGCCACGCATCGCGGGAATCCCGCCGTACGCGGCACAGGTGCCGAGCGCCAAGACCGCCGCCGCGCGCGGCGCCAGCCGGTCGATCCACGTGCAGGTGGGGATCGGCTGGCCGGTGTCGGGGTCGACGCCCAGCGCCGCCCAGCTGCCCTCGCCGCTGATCTGCTCGTTCGCAACCGAGCCCTCGAGCACGAGCAGGAACGGGTTCAGCCGCCCGTCGGCGGCGCGCCGAAACGTCTCCATGAACTCGTCGCCGGTCTCGAACGCGAGCATCGCGTTGTAGAGCACGAGCCGCGGCATCCCCGGGATCACGCCTTGCAGCAGGTCCTCGAGGCTCGGGCTGGTCGCGGCGGTCATCGCGACCGAGTCGCCGTCGCAGCCCAGGCCTGTCGTCAGCCACAGCACGTGCACGAGCTGGCGTTCGGCGCGGGCGTGCCCGGGCCCGAACTCGACGGTGCGCATCACCGTCGCCTTCCGGCGGCGAACTGGGCGACGAGCCGGTCGGCGCGGCCGGCGCCAGGTTCGATCAGCGTCTCGAGATGGGCGTCGAGGCTGCCGTGCAGATGCCACTCCTGGCCGTGTCCGGTGATCAGCTCGGCCTGGGCCAGCCGCGCGAGCGCGTGCGAGACCGACGGCCGCTCGGCCCCGACCAGCCGACCGAGCAGCTGGTGGGTGAGCGGCAACTGCAGGCGGATGCCGCCGGGCTCGACCTTGCCCCAGCGAGCCGCCAGATGCCACAGCAGCAACGCGAGGCGCACCTCGAGCCGCGGCTGCGCGGCGATCGCCCGGTGCACGTCGAGGTTGTGTGCGCGCCGGCCCGCCCGGCGCAGCAGCGCGCTCGTGATCTGCGGCCACGGCTGCACCCGCTGGGCAAATGCGCCGTCGAGCACCGCGAACCGCGATGGCAGCAGCGCGCGCCACTGCACCTCGCACTCGAGCAGCTCGTCGTACTCGGTACAGCGCTGCTGCAGCAGGTCGCCGCTGCCGACAAGCTCGGTCGCGATCCGGTCGCCGACGCGAACGCTGACCGCGATCACGCCGTCGAGCAGCAGCAGCCCCGGCCCGGGCACGGCGGCCGCGAGCCACTCGGCCATCGGCAGCTCGCCGGCGTCGATGTCGAACGTGACCGCGGCGACGGCCGTGCGCGCGACGATCCGCATCCGGACGTCGAACTCGTCGGCGAGGTCGCCGTCGAGGTCGAGCAGGTACTGGTAGGTGCTCGGCCGGCGGCGCAGGCGCGCGGTGCGGTCCCAGCGCGGCGGAACGTCTAGAGACTCTCCGGGTCCAGCCACGCCTTGCCCGTCCACGTCATCCTCTCCAGTTGCGCTCAGCACCCGGCCAGCGGGTCAGTCTACGCCGCCGGGACGGGCGTTCACAACCGCGCAGCACCCGGCCAAAGTGGTGTAACCAGGATTACCGTCAGTCGGATTACGCGTCGTGGCGCCGGACCGCGGACCGGTGATATACCGACGTATTGAGCTTCGGGACCGTCTGCATTCGTCCCCCGCACCAAGGAGATCGAAGCGCCCAATGTGCTTGGCCATCCCCGGATTGGTTGTGGAGCTCGTCGACCCTGCCAACCAGATCGCAAAGGTCGACGTGGTCGGGGTCAAGCGCAACATCAACGTGAGCCTGCTCGCCGATGATGACGGCGGCGTCGGTCCCGGAGATTGGGTGCTGATCCACGTCGGCTTCGCGCTGTCGAAGGTCGACGAGCAGGAGGCACACGCGACCCTGCGGCTACTGCAGCAGATGGGAGCCGAGTACGAGCAGGAGCTCGAGGAGCTGAGAGCGAGCGTGATCGAGTGATCGGCGAGCCTGACCAGGCCCAGCACGCGGATTGCTCGAGCACCGGCGAGGGCGGACACTGCATAACTTGTGGCGACGAGGGCGTGCCGATGCGGGTGGTGTCGTTGTCGGCCGACGGTGCGTTGTGCGTCGAGGACGATGGGACGCCCCACGAGCGGATTGCGGTCGACCTGGTGGAGCCGATCGCACCGGGGGACCGTGTGCTGGTGCACGCCGGGGTGGCGATCGCGTGAAGTTCGTCGACGAGTTCCGCGACGCCGAGCTCGGGCAGGTCGTCGCCGGCGAGATCCTTGCGGCGCTGCAGCCCGGCCGTCACTACAAGGTGATGGAGGTCTGCGGCGGCCACACCCACTCGATCTACAAGTACGGGATCGACGACATCCTGCCCTCCAACGTCGAGCTCGTCCACGGCCCGGGCTGCCCGGTCTGCGTGATCCCGATGGGCCGCGTCGACGACGGGATCGCGGTGGCGCGCAACGACGGCGTGATCTTCACCTGCTTCGGCGACATGCTCCGGGTTCCGGGCTCGCAGTACACGCTGCTGGACGCCAAGGCGCAGGGCGCCGACATCCGGATGGTCTACTCACCACTGGACGCGCTGCGGATCGCGCGCGAGAACCCCGACCGCGAGGTCGTGTTCTTCGCGATCGGGTTCGAGACCACCGCCCCGTCGACGGCGCTGACGCTCAAGCGCGCGAAGGCCGAGGGAGTCAAGAACTTCTCGTGCGTCTGCAACCACGTCACGATCGTGCCGCCGCTGCGGGCGCTGCTCGAGTCGCCCGACCTGCGGCTCGACGGCTTCATCGGGCCAGGTCACGTGTGCACCGTCGTGGGCGCCCGGCCGTTTGAGTTCATTCCGGCCGACTACCGCCGCCCGGTCGTGATCAGCGGGTTCGAGCCGCTCGACATCCTGCAATCGATCCTGATGATCCTGCGCCAGCTAGCCGACGGGCGCTGCGAGGTCGAGAACCAGTACACGCGGGTCGTGCCCAAAGAGGGCAACCTGCGAGCGCTGCAGGTGATGGCCGAGGTGTTCGAGCTGCGCCCGCACTTCGAGTGGCGGGGCCTCGGCTTCATTTCACAGAGCGCCCTGCGGCTGTCGGAGGCGTACCGGTTCTTTGACGCCGAGGAGCGCTTCGCGGTGCCGGGCGTGCGGGTCGCGGATCCCAAGGCGTGCCAATGCGGCGAGGTCCTCAAGGGCGTGATCAAGCCCTGGGAATGCAAGGTGTTCGGCACGGCGTGCACGCCGGAGCACGCGATCGGGACCTGCATGGTGTCGCCCGAAGGGGCGTGCGCCGCGTACTACAACTTCGGGCGCCTGACGCGCGAGCGAGAGGCGGTGTGACGGTCGCATGAGCGCCATCGGTCGCGAGGAGCGTGTGCTGCAGATCATCGAGACCGCGCGCTCGAAGCGGCCGCGCTTCCGCGACGAGCGGATCACGCTCGCGCACGGAGCCGGTGGCAAGGCCACGCAGACGCTGATCGAAGGGCTGCTGGTCCCCGCGTTCACGGGTGACGCTTCCGGCGCCTCGGGCGCGGGGGGCTCGCGCGCGCGGGCGTCGGGCGCGAGCGGGGCCGTCGCTGGCGGCGCTCGCCGACGCGGGCGCGCTGACCGTCGGCGGCACGCGGCTGGCGATGACGACCGACAGCTTCGTGGTCAAGCCGCTGCGGTTCCCGGGTGGCTCGATCGGCGAGCTGGCCGTCAACGGCACCGTCAACGACCTCGCGGTGTCGGGAGCGAGGCCGCTTGCGCTGAGCGTGTCGATGATCCTCGAGGAGGGGCTCGACGCCGGCGTGCTCCGGGCCGAGGTCGAGGCGATCGCGACCGCCGCCGCGGCGGCCGGTGTCGAGATCGTCGCCGGCGACACGAAGGTCGTCGAGCGCGGCGCCGCCGACCAGATGTACCTGACCACGGCCGGGGTCGGGGCCGTCGATCCACGCTCGCGCGTCGCCACCGACGCGATCCTGACCGGCGATCAGGTGCTGGTCTCGGGGCCGATCGGCGAGCACGGCACCGCGATCATGCTGGCGCGAGGCGAATTCGAGCTCGACGCCGAGATCGAGTCCGACACCTGCTCGCTGTGGCCGGCCGTCGACGCGCTGCTGGATGCCGCCGGCGCCGAGCTGCATTGCATGCGCGACGCGACCCGCGGTGGGGTCGCATCGGTGCTCAACGAGCTGGCGCGCGCGTCGGCCGTGTCGGTCACGGTCCACGAGGCCAACGTTCCGGTCGCGCCGATCGTCGCGGCTGCGGCGGAGCTGCTCGGGATCGATCCGATGTACGTGGCCAACGAGGGCCGGCTGGTGGCATTTGTCGCGCCGCAGGTCGCCGACCGGGCACTTGCGGCGCTGAAGGCGGTGCCGGGCTGCGAAGGAGCCGCTGTGATCGGCGAGGTCCAGCGCGAGCCGCCCGGGATGGTGGTGGTGCAGACGAGCTTTGGCGGCAGGCGGGTGATGGATCAGCTGGTGGGAGATCCGCTGCCGCGGATCTGTTGAGCGAACGGCGGGATTGCGAGGGAGAACATCGATGGCGACTGGACTGGAATTCGCACCGAGGCAGCACGAGACCGAGCAGATAACGGCCCATGTGCTGTGGATGACGACTGGGCTCTCCTGCGAGGGCGACTCGGTCGCGATGACGTCGGCGACGAACCCGAGCCTCGAGGACATCATCCAGGGTGTGATCCCGGGAATGCCCCGGGTCGTGATCCACAACCAGGTGATCGCGTTCGAGGTCGGCGACGAATACATCCAGGCGTGGTACGACGCCGAGCAGGGCAAGCTCGATCCGTTCGTGCTCGTGGTCGAAGGCTCCGTCGGCAACGAGGACATCAACGGCGACGGCCACTGGACCGGGTTCGGAGTCAATCCGTCAAACGGCCAGCCGATCACGCTCAACGAGTGGATCGACCGGCTCGCGCCGAAGGCGGCGGCGGTCGTGGCCGTCGGAACGTGCGCCACCTACGGCGGGATCCCCGCGATGAAGAACAACCCGACAGGCGCGATGGGCGTCGCCGACTACCTGGGTTGGAAGTGGCGCTCGAAGGCGGGGCTGCCGATCATCAACATCCCCGGCTGCCCGGCCCAGCCCGACAACATGACCGAGGTGCTGATGTACCTCGTGTTCCACCTCGCCGGGATGGCGCCGGTGCCCGAGCTCGACGAGCAGCTTCGCCCCAAGTGGCTGTTTGACCGCACGGTGCGCGAGGGGTGCAACCGCGCCGGTTTCACCGAGCAGGGCAACTTCGCGACCGAGTACGGGTCCGACCATCGCTGCCTGGTGAAGCTCGGCTGCAAGGGGCCGGTGGTCAAATGCAACGTGCCGGTCCGCGGCTGGGTCAACGGCATCGGCGGTTGCCCGAACGTCGGCGGCATCTGCATGGCCTGCACGATGCCCGGCTTCCCGGACAAGTACATGCCGTTCATGGACCCCGACAAATGGGGTAACACCGCGGCGACGTTCCAGAAGTTCACCTACGGGCCGGTGTTCCGCTACTTCCGCAGCCGGCACATCACCAACAACTTCGATCACGAACCGGAGTGGCGGCGTCGAGGACCGGCGCTCACGAGCGGCTACCAGAAGCGCTGGTAGCCGAGTCCGCCCGTCCTTCAGACAGCAGGAGACACTGAAATGGCCACAGTAGAGAGCCCCAGCCAGAAGAAGGTCGTCGTCAAGGAGATGTCCTGGGATCCGATCACGCGGATCGTCGGCAGCCTCGGGATTCACACGGAGATCGACTTCTCCAACCGACAGGTGCTCAAGTGCTACAGCACCTCGATGATCTTCCGCGGCTTTGACATCTTCATGAAGGGGATCGACCCGCGCGACGCCCACTTCATCACCAGCCGGATCTGCGGCATCTGCGGTGACAATCACTGCACGTGCTCGTGCCTGAACCAGAACATGGCGTACTCGGTCAAGCCGCCGCCGTTGGGCGACCTTGCGTTCAACCTGGCCGAGTCCGCCGATTACATGTTCGACCATGCGATCTTCAACGACTGCATGGCCAACGTCGACTTCTGCGAGCAGATGGTCAAGGACACCAACCCGACACTGCTGGCCAAGGCCGAGAACACGTCCGCCCCGCACAAGGACATCCACGGGTATCAGACGATCGCGGACATCATGCGCGCGCTCAACCCGTTCACCGGCAGCTTCTACCTGGAGACGCTGCAGGTTGCTCGTTACACGCGCGAGATGTACTGCCTGTTCGGCGGGCGTCACACGCACCCTTCGACGATCATGCCGGGCGGCTGCAGCGCCGACATCACCCACCAGACCCTGACCGACTACTACGTGCGGTTGATGCGCTACATGGACTACGTCAAGCGCACCGTGCCGATGCACGACGACCTGTACGACTTCTTCCTGACCGAGCTGCCGGGATACGACATGGTCGGGTATCGGGACACGAACCTCGTCAACTGGGGATGCTTCGACGATCCCGACTACGTCGACTACGACTACAGAACGATGACCGACTGGGGCCGCAAGCGCTACATCACCCCGGGGGTCGCGATCAACGGTGAGCTGATCAGCACCGATCTGGTCGAGATCAATTTGATGATCAGGATCCTGCTCGGTAGCTCGTACTTCGACAGCTGGGACAACGAGCCGACGTTCGTCACCCGCGATCCGCTCGGCAATCCGGTCGACAAGAACCACCCATGGAACAAGCAGACGCTGCCCAAGCCCCAGAAGCGAGACTTCGCCGACAAGTACAGCTGGGTCGTGTCGCCACGGATCTACGACAAGCGCACCGACACGCACGTGTGCTGCGACACGGGCGGCGGGCCGTTCGCGCGGCAATGGTGCACCGCCAAGGCCGGCCTCGTCGACTTCGGCTACCTCAAGGCGACCGGCGAGTCGATCCAGATGGTGCTGCCGAAATCCGCGGCGATGCCGGAGATGGAGCTCGAGTGGAAGGTCCCGGAGAAGTCCAACGCGGTCGAGCGCGACCGCGCCCGCTCCTATCACCAGGCGTACGCCGCGCTGGTGGGGTTGCATTGCCTGGAGCGCGCGCTGAAGGAGGTCCGCGCCGGGCGGACCAAGAGCTGGAAGGAGTTCAAGGTCCCGCAGGACGCCGTCAGCTGCGGCTTCCACGAGGCGGCGCGCGGCGTGCTGTCGCACCACATGGTGATTCGCGAGGGCAAGATCGCCAACTACCAGCCGTACCCACCGACGCCGTGGAACGCCAGCCCGCGCGACGTCTACGGCACTCCGGGCCCGTACGAGGACTCGGTTCAGAACACGCCGATCTTCGAAGAGAACGGCCCGGAGAACTTCAAGGGCGTCGACATCATGCGCGCAGTGCGCAGCTTCGATCCGTGCCTGCCGTGCGGCGTGCACATGTACACGGGCAAGGGCCGGGTCAAGAAGGTCATCCACACGCCGACAGGGCTGAGCTGAGCGTGAACCGCGCGGCGGCACCCGACGAGCTGCTGGACCGGGTCCAGTCGCTGAGCGCGGCGGTCGACGAACTGCCCGATCCGCGGGCGCGGGAGCTTGCGCAGGAGCTGGTCGCGGCCGTGATCGCGATGTACGGCGACGGGCTGGCGCGGATCATGGAGGCGATCGTCGAGTCCCGCGACGCGGGCGCGACGATCCTCGATCAGCTCGCGCAGGACGGAGCGGTGGCGAGCCTGCTGCTGATCCACGACCTGTATCCGGTCGGCCTGCCCGAGCGCGTGCTCGAGGCACTTGACACGGTCCGGCCGTACATGGAGTCCCACGGCGGCGACGTCGAGCTGCTGGGGATCGAGGATGGCGTCGCCAAGCTTGCGTTGCAGGGCAGCTGCAACGGTTGCGCGGCGTCGCGGGCGACGCTCGAGCTGGCGATCAAGCAGGCGCTCGACGAGCACGCCCCGGACCTGGTGGGGTTGGAAGTGCAGGGGGTTGCGGAGCCGCCTGGAAACGGGCATCCGTTGCCGATGGCGGGGCTCGAAGCCGGCGGGCTGGAATTGCCGGTCGTCCATTCGGGCACCCCGTCTCCGGCGGCTCCGCACACACCGCGATGGCTGCCGTTGGAGCAGGCGGCGTTGCTCGGACCCGGGGCGGTGTCACTGGTCAGTGCCGATGGCGTCACAATGCTGCTCGCCAACGTCGCCGGGACACTGCTGGCCTACCGTGACGAATGTGCATCGTGCGGGCAGACGCTGGCCGACGCATCATTGGAGGCCGGGATGCTGCGCTGCTCGCGCTGTGACGCCGACTTCGATCTGCGGCGGGCTGGCCGAGCCGCCGGCGGCGAGCCGCTCCAGCTCACGCCGGTGCCGCTGCTGCAGGATGGGGGCGTGCGGGTGGCAGTGTGAGCGAGCGCCTTGACGCGATCGCAGCCGGCCGACGCCGCGCGCAGGCGGTGGCGCGGATGCGGGAGCTGGCACGGGCCGGCGCGGGCTCGCGTGCTTCCTCGGGCGCGGCCTCGCGTGGCTCTCCGGGTGCGGGCGCGGGCCCGGGCGCGGGCGTGGTGGCCGGGGTGCCGTTGGCGGGCCCTCAGGAGCGCTGCGACATCTGCGGCGCGCCGGTGCCCGACGATCACCGCCACCTGCTGCACCTGACCGAGCGGCGGATCGCGTGTGCCTGCGAGCCCTGTTGGGCGCTTCACTCCGGAGACCCCGAGTACCGCCCGTCGGGGATGCGGACGCTGTGGCTGGAGTCGTTTGACTGCAGCGATGAGCTGTGGGGCTACTTCCAGATCCCGATCGGGCTGGCGTTCTTCATGCGCAGCAGCGTATCCGTCCCCACCCACCCCGTGGTCGCGTTCTACCCGAGCCCGGCGGGCGCGACCGAGTCGGAGCTGAGCCTCGAAGCCTGGGAGGCGCTGGTCAGCGCCAATCCCGTGGTCGGGCAACTCGAGCCCGACGCCGAGGCATTGATCGTCAACCGGCTGACCGAGCCGCACGAGTACGCGATTGCGCCGATCGACGTCTGCTACGGCCTGGTCGGGCTGATCAAGTCGCGGTGGGAGGGCATCTCAGGCGGCGACGCGATCGAGACCGCGGTGCCGGAGTTCTTCGCTGCGCTGCGGGCGAAGGCAGTGACGACGGCTGCGGCGGGCGGGTCGGCGTCGGCGCCGGCGGCGCGGATGGCGCCGTGAGCGTGGAGGTGCAGCCCGGGGGCTCGGCGGTCTCGATCCCCGAGCCGGAGTTCGCGATCACCGGCGCCGCGCATCTCGCGTACGCGGCCGCGCCGACGATGGTCTTCTCGGCGGTCGTAACGCGAGCCCGGCGGGCACGAAGTGCAGTCGATCGCACTGTCGGCGCAGGTGATGATCGATCCCGCGCGCCGTGGCTACGACGCGCAGACGCGAGAGCGGTTGGCGGAGCTGTTCGGGCCGCCCGCGACGTGGGCCCCGTCGACCCAGGGGCTGTCCTGGGCTCGCGTCTTCGCCCAGATCCCGGCGTTCACCGACTCGACGACGTTTGCGCTCGAGCTTCCTTGCAGCTATGACCTCGAGGTCGCCGCGGTCAAGTACTTCTACGCGCTCGCCGACGGGTTCGTGCCGCTGAGCTTCCACTTCAACGGCACCGTGTTCTTCCACGGCCCCGGCGGCCGGCTGCAAGTGGTGCCGGTGCCCTGGAGCGCAAGCGCCCAGTTCCAGCTGCCGGTCGCCGCCTGGCGCGCGATGATCGCCGAGCACTACCCCGGAGGCGGCTGGATCCGCATCGGCGACGAGACGCTGGCGCGGCTGAACGCGCGGCGGTGCGCGGCGCGGGCTGCCGAGCTTCGACGCCTGCATCGAGGAGCTGCTCGATGATCGATGAGCTGGTCACGTCACTGCTGTACGAGGGCTATGCGCTTTACCCGTACACGCCGGGGGCGACCAAGAACGCGACGCCGACGCCGTTCGGGATCGTGTACCCGCCGGCGTACGCCGCCGAGTGCGCGGGCGCGTTTGACCATGCCCGTCTCGATTGCTTTGCTGAGCCGGAAGTGGGGGCAACCGTGAGTGCGACCGTGCGCTGGCTGGCTCCGAGCGGGGAGCGCCACCAGGCCGTGGAGCGGCGCGTCGAGCTAGGGCCCGCGGACGAGGGGGAGCGCGTCTCGGTTGAGCTCGAGGGGGCCCGCTTCACGCTGCGCTGTGGCGAACCAGAAGGCGCACGGTCAGCCGGGGATGCTCGCTTGCGTGTTCGCTGCTGCGTTCACAACACGGCGGCGGCCCCGGGAGGTCTCGACCGGGCTGCTGCGCTCGCGCAGTCGCTGATCTCGACCCACATCATCGTTCGGATCTCGGCGGGGCGGTTTGTGTCGCCACTCGAGCTCGAGCACGACAGCGTCAACATCTGGCCTGTGCTGGCCACCGATACCGACGACGCCGTGCTCGGGGCCGCAATCGCGCTCCCGGACCATCCGCAGCTCGCTCCCGAGAGTCGCGGGAACCTGTTCGACAACACCGAGATCGAGGAGGCGTTGGTGCTTCACGTGCATGCGCTCAGTGACAGCGAGCGCGCGGAGGCGCTGGCCGCGCAAGATCCTGCCGTGCGATCGATGCTCCTGGGAGCGCTCGCGACCACGCCCGAGGAGATCGTGCGGCTGCACGGCGGGCTGAAGGATGTGCGCGGTGACTGACGTTCCGGGCGCATTCGACAACGCTCCGGGCGCATTCGACAACGTTCCGGGGCATTCGACAACGCTGCGGGGGCATTCGACAACGCTCCGGGCGCATTCGACAACCCCGGCGAGGAACGCGCGACCGTCGACGGGGTCACGTTCGAGCGCGGGGCAACGGTGCTGCTGCGCCCGGGCAGCGACCGCGACCCGTTCGACCGGATCCTCGATGGCCGCCGCGCGACGCTCGAGCGGATCTACGTCGACTACGAGGACCGCGTGTACCTCGCTGTGACCGTCGACGACGTTCCCGGCCAGGAGCTGATGCGCGAGACCGGCCGATATCTGTTCTTCTTTGCAAACGAGGTGCAACCGTTATGACGCCCGACACGGCGCAGCGCGCCAAGAACATCCTCGTGGCCGGGATCGGCAACGCCTGGCTGCGCGACGACGGCTTCGGCGGTGAGGTCGCGAAGCTGCTGGGCGACCGCGAGCTGCCGCGCGGGGTGCAGGTGATCGATTTCGGCTCCGGCGGCCTCGATCTGGCCTACGAGGTGATGCGCGGCTACGACGCGCTGATCCTGATCGACGTCAGCCGCCAGGGCGGCACGCCCGGCACGCTGTATGTGATGGAGGCCGATCCCGAGGACGTCGACGGTTCGATCGAAGACGGGCAGATGCTCGACCCGCACGGGATGGATCCGCAGACGGTGTTGCGGTTTGTCAAGTACGTCGGCGGGTGGCCCGGCCGGGTGTTCGTCGTCGCGTGCGAGCCGGAGGTTGTCGAGGACGTTGGCTTCGGGCTGAGCCCGGCGGTCAGCGGCTCGCTCGCGCGTGCCGCCGACGTCGTGCTCGACACCGTCGCCGAAGTCATGCGCGATGCATGAGCTGTCGATTGCGACGGCGGTGCTGAACACCGCCTGCAAGCACGCCGACGGACGTCCGGTGAGTGTCGTCAGCATGCGCGTGGGGCGCCTGCGGCAGGTCGTCCCGGATTCGCTGCGCTTCTATTTCGAGATCGTGGCGCGGGATACGGTTTGCGACGGTGCCGTTCTGGATCTGGATGTGATCGAGCTGCAGCTTCAGTGCGGCGAATGCGGCGCTCGATGGTCTCCCGAGCTGCCGGTCTTCCGCTGCCCGGATTGCGGCTCGGCCGAGGTCGCGATCGAATCCGGCGAGGAACTCGAGGTGGACTCCATCGAAGTCTCAGAACAGGAGGCGCAATGCATCGGACCAAGGTGAGGATCGTCGAGGACGCGCTCGACGCCAACAACACGATCGCGCGCGCCAACCGCGACGACTTCGATCGCCACCGGGTGTCGGTCGTGAACCTGATGAGCGCGCCCGGCGCCGGCAAGACCACGCTGCTCGAGCGGGCGCTCGCCGCGCCGCTGGGCGGGGTCAGGGTGGGAGTGCTCGAGGGCGACGTCCAAGGGTCTTTCGACGCCGACCGGCTCGCCTCCCTCCACATCCCGGTCACGCAGCTCAACACGGATCCCGGCTTCGGCGGCGAGTGCCACCTCGACGCGAACATGGTCCGCTCGGCGCTGCCGGCGCTGCCGCTGGACGAGATCGACCTGCTCGTGATCGAGAACGTCGGGAATCTCGTCTGCCCTGCCGAGTTCAGGGTCGGCGAGGACATTCGGGCGATGGTCTGCTCGGTGACCGAGGGCGAGGACAAGCCGCTCAAGTACCCGCTGATGTTCCGCACCTGCGAGCTGGTCGTGGTCAACAAGATCGATCTGCTGCCCCACCTCGACTTCGACCTCGACAAGTTCCTCTATCACCTCGACCAGGTTCATCCGGGGGTCGAGCGGATGCTCGTCAGCGCGAGGACCGGCGAGGGCATCGAGGCGTGGCGGCAGTGGCTGCTGGGGGTGGCTGCAGCGCGAGGGGGCGCTTGCGTGAACCCGGTCGCGGCATCGGGTGGCGCGACGGCCGCGGCTGCCGAGGCGCGGACCGAGGCCAATGCGCGGTTCTTCGGGGCCGCGGCCGAGCGGCTCGCGCGCCTCTGCCACCTGATGGCCGAGCGGTTCGCGCGGGAAGGGCGGCTGGTCGCGTTCGGCTGCTCGCCGACGGCGCGCTCGGATGCCCGCCACGTCGCGGTCGAGTTCGTACACCCGGTGATCGTCGGCAAGCGCGCGCTGCCGGCGATCGGATTGTGCGCCGAGGGCGGGGACCTGGTGGCGCAGGTGCAACTGCTCGCGCGGCCGGATGACATCGCGCTCGCGTTCGGGGCCGAGCCGGTCGAGGGCGGGGGCGCGGGGGAGGTGGCGCGGGCGGTTGCGGCCGCGCGCGAGCGCGGGTGCCTGACGATCGCGTTCGAGCCGGCGGGCGCCGAATGGGAGTTCGAGCTGCCGGTCGCCGACCGCTACATCCGCCAGGAGCTCGTCGAGACCGCCTATCACGTGTTGTGGGAGCTGGTGCACGTGTTCTTCGAGCACCGCGGCCTGCTGGCGGGGCGCTCACAGCGCCGCGGCCACGACGCGGGCGCCTCGAGCTTCCTGTACCCGTTCCTCGCCGAGCGCGAGGACAACCTCGACGAGGTGCTCGACGACGTGCGCCGGTCGGTGTTGATGAAGTCCGAGGAGATCGGCGCGCTCCGTGTCCAGACCCTGAGCGAGGGCGCAGACACGCTGGCCGCGGCGGCGGCGACGCTGCGCGCCAGCTTCGACCGCGGCGGCACGCTGCTTGCGCTCGGCAACGGCGGCTCGGCGACCGACGCGATGGACGTCGTGGCCGATTTCCGCGACGGTGCCGGAGGATTTGCGCGACGGCCCGCGATCGATCTGACCGAAGATTCCTCGATCCTGACCGCGATCGCCAACGACGTCGGCACCGACGCAATCTTCCTGCGCCAGGTGATCGCCTACGGTCGCGAGGGCGACGCGCTCCTGGCGCTGTCCACGTCCGGTGGTTCGGTGAACGTGATCGAGGCGCTCGCCGAGGCCCGCCGCCGCGGGCTGACGACGATCGCGATGGTCGGCTACGACGGTGGCCGGATTGCGGCCGACGGGCTCGCGGATCACGTGATCGTGACCCGGTCCCAACACATACCGCGGATCCAGGAGGCGCAGGCCAGCGCGTATCACGTGCTGCGGGAGCTGGTCGGATGAGGCGCTCGCGGGCGGATCAGCACGGTGGCGGCGACGGCTGACCGCCTTGCGCGCCGGCGCGCCCGGGCGCGAGTCAGGGGGACCGTCCAGGGGGTCGGGTTCAGGCCGTACGTGTACCGGCTGGCGCGCGAGCTGGGGCTCGGCGGGTATGTCCTGAACGATGCGCACGGGGTCCTGCTCGAGGTCGAAGGGGCCGCGCCGGCGGTCGACGCGTTCTTCGCCCGGCTCGCTGTGGAGGCGCCGCCGCTGGCGGTGCTCGAGCGCGTCATCGTGTCCGAGGCGGAGGTCGCCGGGACTGCGGTGTTCGAGATCCTGTCCAGCGATCGTGGCGACGCCGCCGACGCGCCCGTCACACCCGACAGCGCCACCTGCGCCGACTGCCTGCGCGAGCTGCTGGACCCGGCCGACCGCCGCTACCGCTACCCGTTCATCAACTGCACCAACTGCGGCCCGCGCTTCACGATCGTCCGCGCGGTCCCGTACGACCGCCCGTTCACGACGATGGCCGGCTTTCAGATGTGCGACCGCTGTCGCGCCGAGTACGACGATCCGGGCGATCGCCGCTTCCACGCCCAGCCCAACGCGTGCCCTGTGTGCGGGCCATCGGTGGCGCTGGTCAACGCGGTCGGGGTGCCGGCGCCGGTGTATGGCGACGACGGCGTGGACTTCGTCGCGGCGGCCGCTCGCGCGCTGGCCGACGGGGCGATCCTCGCGCTCAAGGGGATCGGCGGCTATCACCTGGCGTGCCGTGCCGACGACGAGAAGGCGGTCTCGACGCTGCGAGCACGCAAGCACCGCGAGGACAAGCCGTTCGCGCTGATGGCCGCCGACGTCGACGCGGCCGCGGGGCTGGTCGTGCTCGGCGACGACGCCCGGGAGCTGCTGCTGTCGCCGGCGCGGCCGATCGTGCTCGCGCCGCGTCTGGATCGCGCGGGTGGCGGCGCGGGTGCGGTTGCGCGCGTTCGGTTGCGCCCGGGGGCGCCGGAGCTCGGCGTGATGCTGCCCTATTCGCCGCTTCACCACCTGTTGCTCGCCGATGTCGGCACGACCCTGGTGATGACCAGCGGCAACGTTTCCGACGAGCCGATCTGCTTTCGCGACGAAGACGCGCTGGCGCGGCTGGGGGCGATCGCCGACCTGTTGCTCGTTCACAACCGCCCGATCCAGACCCGCACCGACGACTCGGTCGTGCGGATCGTCCCGCCGTCGGGCGAGGCAGCCGATGCGACTGGGGCTCGCCCGCTCGATCCTGCGCCGGTCGCGCGGGTTCGTGCCGGCGGCGCTGTCACTACCCGGCGAGGGCACGCCGCGCCCGCTGCTGGCCTGCGGCGCCGAGCTGAAGAACACGTTCTGCCTCGCGAAGGGGACGCGCGCATGGGTCGGCCACCACATCGGCGACCTCGAGAACCTCGAGACGCTGACCTCGTTCACCGACGGGATCGAGCACTTCGAACGGCTGTTCGCGGTGACCCCGGAGGTGGTCGCGCACGACCTGCATCCCGAGTACCTGTCGACCAAGTACGCGCTCGAGCGCCCGGACGTCCAGCTCGTCGGGGTCCAGCACCACCACGCCCACCTCGCCGGCTGCCTCGCCGAGCACGGGGAGCCGGGGCCGGCGGTCGGCGCGATCTTCGACGGGACGGGCTACGGGCTCGACGGGACCGTCTGGGGGGGCGAGCTGCTGTATGGCGATCTGACCGGCTTTCGCCGCGTCGGCACGCTGTGGCCGGTGCGTCTGCCGGGCGGCGAGAAGGCGATCCGCCAGCCGTGGCGGATGGCGTGCGCGTGGCTGATGGCCCTGGGTGCAGACACCGCCCCGACCGTTCCACGCGCGTTGAGCGGCGCGGTGGATGCCGAGCAGTGGACCCGTGTCGCGCGGCTGGCGCAAACCGGGCTGGCGTCGCCGGTGACGACCAGCATCGGCCGGCTGTTCGACGCGGTCGCCGCACTGTGCGGTGTCCGTGCCGAGGTCAACTACGAGGGCCAGGCGGCGATCGAGCTCGAGGCCGCGTGCGACCCGCTGGAGCGAGGCGCGTACCCGATGCCGTTGTGCATCAGCGCCGACGGGCTGCTGACGATCGACCCGCGCGAGACGATCGCGGCTGTCGCCGCCGACGCTGACCGGGGCGAGCCGGTTGGCGCGATCGCAAGCCGCTTCCACGCCGGGCTCGCGCGCGCCACCGTCGCGTCGTGCGAGCGTGCCGCGGCCGAGCACGGCACCGAGAGCGTCGTGCTGTCGGGCGGCGTGTTCGCGAATCAGCGGCTGGTCGCCGATGTCGAGGCCGGGCTTGCACGGGCCGGGCTCAAGGCGCTCACGCCGCGCTTGCTGCCGGCCGGCGACGGGGGCATCTCCTATGGGCAGGCCGCGGTCGCCGCGGCGAGGCTCGGCTGAGGTCAGCCGACGAACGGGGCTGGCATCCTTGTCGGTGGATGTTCACCAGACGCACGAAGATCGTCGCGACGCTCGGTCCTGCCACCGACCCGCCTGGGATGCTCGACGCGTTGATTGCCGCGGGCATGGACTGTGCGCGGCTCAACTGCTCGCACGGCACCGAGGAGGACCTGCAACGCCGGTTCGCTGAGGTCCGCGCCGCCGCCGCGCGCGCCGGGCGGTTCGTCGGAGTGCTCTGTGATCTTCAGGGGCCGAAGCTACGGCTGTCGGCCGCGACCGTGGCGCGGACGGTGAGTGCCGGCGAGGTCGTGACGTTCGCCGGCACTGGCGCTCTCGCTGGCGACGGTCGCGTGCTGGTCGACTTTCCTGATTTCCCACGGCTTGTAACCGAACGCTCAGAGATCGTGATCGGAGATGGCGTGCCGCGGCTGGTGGTCGAATCCTCGGGCCCCGGGGAAGTCGTGGCCAGGGCGCTCTCGGCCGGTGAGCTTGCGCCGCGCAAGGGGATCAACGTCACCTATGCACGGCCGGAGTTGCCGGCGATCACCGAAAAGGACGAGCGGGATCTCGCACTCGCGGCCGAGCTCGGCGCTGACTACATCGCGCTGTCGTTCGTTCGCTCGGCGGCCGACATCGAGCAACTGCGCGCGCGGCTCGACCGCCACGAATGGGTCGGTCGGATCGTCGCGAAGATCGAGAAGATCGAGGCCTATGAGAATCTCGATGAGATCGCTGCCGCGGCCGATGGGGTCATGGTCGCCAGAGGCGATTACGGTGTCGAGGCCGGGGTCGCGCGTGTACCGCTCATGCAGAAGGACACGATTTACCGTGCCACGCAAGCCGGCAAGGTCGTGATCACAGCAACGCAGATGCTCGAGTCGATGATCCATGCGCCGGAGCCGACGCGTGCCGAGGCCACCGACGTCGTCAACGCGGTGATCGACGGGACCTCGGCCGTGATGCTCTCCGCGGAGACGAGCGTCGGCGAATATCCGGTGGAAGCAGTGCGGTGGATGTCGCAGCTCTCCGAGGCCGCCGAGGAGGGTCCGGAGATCCAGGGTCGCGCCCGCGGGCGAAGGGATACGGCCGCCGCCGCCGTGATGCACGCCGCGGTCGATTTGGCGGAGGAGCTCGACGCGGCGGCGCTGCTCGTGCCGACCTCGCGCGGGGGCTCGCCGCGCGCGTGCGCCAAGTATCGGCCCAGGCGCCCGATCATCGCGCTCCCGGACAGCGAGGCGGTCGCGAATCAGCTCACGCTCGAGTGGGGCGTGTATCCGCAGACGATGGACGTGAGCGGGACGGTCGATGAGTTGATCGACCGCGCTCTTGCGACTGCGAAGCAGACCGGAGGGCTCGCAACCGGAACGCGGGTTGTGATCACCGCAGGCCAGAGGACTGGGACGACCGGGGCGACGAATTTGATCATGGTCCGCGAGATCCCGTAAGCCGGTGCCGACCCGGGATCTCCCGACATTGCTCGCCGAAATGTCGGAATGGGCGGACGCGGCGCGCCCGGCCGGGCTGCCCGCGTCACGCACCTGTCGGTATGGGGACGACCCTTCGCACGAGGCGGATCTGCTCCTGCCCGAGCGCGCCGGCCCCCACCCGCTGGCGGTTCTGCTGCACGGGGGGTTCTGGCGCGCGCGGTTCACGCGCTCGCTGATGAGCGCGCTCGCCGTCGACCTGGCGGTGCGTGGTTGGGCGAGCTGGAATCTCGAGTACCGGCGCGTCGGGTGCGGCGGAGGCGTGCCTGCGACGCTCGACGATGTCCACGCCGGGATCGATGCGCTGTCTCAAGTCGATGCTCCACTCGACCTGACCCGGGTGGTGCTGATCGGCCATTCGGCCGGCGGTCAGCTCGCCTTGGCTGTGGCGTCTCGGACGGTCGCGTCGGCCGTGGTGTCACTCGCGGGCGTATGCGATCTGGAGTCGGGCGCGCGCGATCTGATCGGCGACCGCGCCGTGGTGGAGTTCATGGGCGGAACGCCTGCGCAGCGACCCGACGCGTACGCGCTCGCGGACCCGCTGCGGCTGCTCCCGAGCGGTGTCAGGGTGCTGCTCGTCCACGGAGACGCCGACGACCGCGTGCCGGTTGCCCAGAGCCGTGACTACGCGCGCGCAGCGGTAGCGGCCGGCGACCGATGCCAACTGCTGGAGCTCGCCGGCGTCGAGCATTTCGCGGTGATCGATCCGCGGACCGCGGCCTGGGCCGCCGTCGTCGCCCGCCTGGAAGGATTGGTGACCTGACCGGCACCGGCTCGATATTGGTCGTCGGCGGCGGGATCGGCGGCCTCGCGACTGCGCTCGCGCTGCACGATCGCGGCTTGGAGTGCCGCGTGTACGAGCAGTCGCCGCAGATCCGCGAGCTCGGCGTCGGGATCAACACGCTTCCCCACGCAATCGCGGAGCTCGCCGAGCTGGGGTTGCTCGATCGACTCGACGAAGCCGGGATCCGGACCTACGAGCTGATCTACATGAACCGTCTCGGCCAGGTGGTGTGGCGCGAGCTGCGCGGGACGGATGCCGGGCACCCGGTCCCGCAGTTCTCGATCCATCGTGGAGCGCTCCAGGGAGTGTTGCGCGACGCGGTTGTGCAACGGCTCGGTCCGGATGCGATCCGCACCAGCCGTCGGCTCAGCAGCTTCGAACAGGACGCCGACGGCGTGCTCGCTCGGTTTGTGGACGGTTCCGGCGCGGAGACCGAGACCGTGCGCGGCGCGGCGCTGATCGGCGCCGACGGGATCCACTCGACCGTCCGCGCGGCGTTCGCTCCGGACGAGGGGCCGCCGCGATGGAACGGGACGATGTTGTGGCGCGGTGCGACCGACTGGCCCGTGTTCATGACGGGGCGCTCGATGATCATCGCCGGCGGGATGGAGGCCAAGGTCGTCCTGTACCCGATCGGTGCGGCCTCGTCGCCGGACGCGCAACCCGGCTCGCCCGATGCCGGTCGCCGGCTCACGAACTGGGCGGTGATGGCGCGGACCGGCGTTGCGGGCACGCCGCCACCGCGGAGCGAGGATTGGTCGCGCGCCGGCCGGCTCGAGGACGTGCTCGCGCAGATGCAGCGGTTCTCGGTCGCCGAGGTCGACGTAGAGGCGCTGATCCGCGCGACCCCGGTGTTCTACGAGTACCCGGTCTGCGACCGCGACCCGCTCGACAGGTGGTCGGAGGGGCGCGTCACGCTGCTCGGCGACGCCGCGCACCCGATGTACCCGGTCGGATCAAACGGCGCCAGCCAGGCGATCCTCGACGCGCGCACGCTGGCGGACGTGCTCGCCTCCGTCGACGACGTCAGCGAGGCGCTTCGCCGCTATGACGCCGCTCGCCGCGAGCCGACGTCGGAGATCGTTCACTCAAATCGCAAGGGCGGACCGGAGCGCGTGATCGACGCGGTCGAGGCGCTGGCGCCGGACGGCTTCGACGATGTCGACGCGGTGCTCTCGCGCGACGAGCGCGAGGCGATCGTCCGCGGCTACGCCCAGAAGGCAGGATTCGCCGTCCCGGCGGCTGATGTGTCAACCATAAGGAGGAGCGCAATGCACCCGTCAACGGGCCCTGATGTGATCGGCGCCGACGCCGCGATCGACGGCATCGAGTGGCACATCCTCGGCCAGACCTATGTCCCGAAGCAGCGAACCGAGCTGTCGTTCGCGTGGCACGCGACGCTCCCGGCTGACACGTTCGTGCCCCCGCACATCCACACCACCCAGGACGAGTACGTGTACATCCTCGAGGGTGAGATGACACTCGCCACCGGCGGCGGCGACCAGGTCGCGCGCCCCGGCGACCTGCTCAGGATGCCGATGGGTCAGCCACACGGACTGTTCAACCGCTCGGGCGCGACGGTCGAGTGCCTCTTCTGGGTGACACCCACGGGACAGCTGTACGACCTGTTCGTCGGGATCGACGCGATGCAGGAGCAGACGCCGGAGGCGGTAGTGGCGCTGTCGGCACAGCACGACGTCACCTTCCTCCCGCCGCCGGCGGGGTAGGCGCCTTCCTCTCCCCGCCGGGTGGGGAGGCCGGCGGGTGGGGAGGCGGGCGGCTTCTGGGGGCGTGCCCCTTCAGCCGGCGAGAATCGTCGCGGCGAGCGCGACCCGATGGTCCTTCGTCCAGGGAGGTCCGATCGTGGCCCGAGGTCCGTGCAGGACCTCGTCAGCCCGCTCACCCAGCATCCTGGCCGCTTGATCTACCACCGCCTTCGCGTCATAGAGGTGGACCTCCCAGTCACGGGCGTGTGCGAGCTCGGCGAGCTCCTGGCGATACATGATCGCGTCGGCCCGGGCCTCATACGGCGCGCGACGTTGGACGGCGATGTCGTCGGGGAAGTCAAACGGCCAGGCTCGCAGCGAGATCGAGACGACCGGCGCCGGCAGCGCGGTCGCGAGCTCGTCGAGTGCTGCCGACGCCGCCCGAACGACGGACGCTCGCACCTCCGCGACCAGCGCGGTCGTGGCGGCGACATCGAGACGCCCGCTCACGTAATGAATCGGTGCCGCCGACACGCCGGGTTCGACCAGCTCGATCCGCCGGCGGTCCACTACCTCGTGATCCGCCGACGCCGTCACCGCGATCGCCCAGCCGAGATGATCCGCGAGCGCCACACGCACGGCGCCAATTGATACACGCGCCGGCTGGCTGACGCAAAGCCTGGGCGCAGACCGTGCTCGCGCAACTTAGGCTTGGGGGTGCATGACCGATGGCCGCGACCTGATCGAGCCGGTTCGGACCTTCCTTAGTGCCCCACGATGCGCGGTGCTGTCGACGATCGCCCCGGACGGGTCGCCGCGCCAGATCGTCATTCACTACATGCTCGGCGCGGACCATCTGCGGATCAACGGACACCGAGATCGTCGTTGGGTGGCCAACCTGCGCCGCGATCCGCGGGTCTCGCTCGTCGTCCACGATCAAGTCGACTACCTCCACTACGTGTCGATCCGCGGGACGGCCACGCTCGTCGACGAGGGCGAGGGCGCAGTCGGGGAGGCGATGACCCAGGCCGAGCGCTACGACGAAGATCCAGCCGGATTCGCCGATCAGCCGCGCGTGAGCTTCCGGATCAACATCGAACGGCTGACCGAGTACACCTGACCGTCGCAGCGGGCCGGAGGTTGTGGCGGCCCTCCACGCAGAGGCGGTGACCATCGCCCGCGCTTCTTCCGGGAGCACGGGGCGTACGCGACGTCCATTTAAGTGGCGTGCTGGATTTGGGGTGTATAGCGCACCAAACTCAGCACGGCGCGGCCTCGAAGCCGCCCGCCTCGGGTGCGCGGCGAGGGACGGCGAACCCGCGCCGCCACCTACCAGGCGCTGACGCGAAACGCGGCTCGGTACTTCGCGCCGGGCGCCAACACGGTCAGCCCATCACCGCTGCGAAGCGCGTTCGCCGGCGCCGTCATCGGCTCAAAGCAAATGAAGTCGTGGCCCAGCGGCGCGAAGATCTGGGCGAACGGATACCCCTCGAGCAGCTCGACCGCGACCCCGCGCCCGGTCGGGTCCCGCACTTCGAACCGTGCCGGCAGGCCGTTCACGACGAAGCCGTCGTCCCAGCTCGAGCCGGCGAGCTCGAACTCGGTCTCGCCAACCGACTCGCGGTCCCCGGTCGGGATCATCCGCGTGTCGAGCGCGAGCCGCTCGAGCTGCGGCAGCGCCACCCGCCAGCGGTCGCGCGACCCGCCTGAAGGGAGCGTCAGGTAGGGGTGGTAGCCGAACGAGATCGGCACTTGGTCGGAGCCGGTCGCGCGGACCGTCGTCGCGATCTCCAGCGCTCCGGGTGCGATCGCAACCTCGACCTCCGCCTCGTGAGCGAACGGGTAGAGCTGCCTGAGCCCGTCCGAGGTCCACGCCAGCCGCCCGGAGACCCCGACTCCATCGGGCCGCGACGCAGCGTCCCACCGCATCAGGCCGGGGATCGCGCCGTGGATCGGCAGTCCGTTGTCGTCGGCGCTCGTGAGCGCGCGATCATCCGCGAACCGGACCGATTTGCCCGCAGCCGTGTACTCGAAGCGATCCAGCCGGTTGGCCCACGGGTACAGCAACGGGATCCCCATCGTCGACCCATGCTCGGCATATGCCTCGAGCCCTTTGCCGAGGTACAGCAACTGCTCGCCGCGATGCTCCAGCGAGCAGCACACCATCCCCGCGTCGGGCACGAACTTGGCCACGGTGCTCCCGTCGGCCGAAGCGAGGGTCAGCGCCGCAAGGCTCACGGCGCGGACGGTACCCGAACGTGCGGTGTGCCGCCGGTCGGATTCGGATTCGCCGCGAGTCGCTCGGCCAGCCGGCTGTGACGGCTCCCGGTGTCGGCTGTCCGGGCGGCGCGGGCGATCACCTCGCGGGTGCCGACGATCACCGTTGCCAGTCTCGCCCGCGTGACCGCCGTGTACAGCATCTCGCGCCGCAGGAAGAACGCGCCGGCCGCCGGGTGAGCAACGATCACGGCGACCGGTAGCTCGATCCCCTGGCCGCGATGCACCGAGCACGCATACGCGAGGCGCAGGCGATCGGACTCCTCGGGCGGAAGCCGGAAGATCGTGTCGTCGGCGCCCAGGATCAGCGCGGGGTCGTCCCCGTCGGACCCGGGCACCTCGTCGAGCAGACGCAACAGCGTTCCGTTCATCAGGCCCAGTTCGTGCAGGTTGCGTCCGGTCATCATCAGCTTGTCTCCGACGCGCAGGCGCCCGCCCCTGACCGGCTCCCCGGAAGGGTTGAGGGCATCTCTGAGCGCGGTGTTCAGCGCGTCGATCCCAAGCTCGCCGCGGTACACCGGGGCAAACACCTGGATGTCGGCGACCGGATCCACTTGGTAGTACTCCGGCAGCCGCTCGCTGACGAGCGACACGATCTCGTCGCGTGCCGCGCGCGGGTCGGGCCGCTGCACCAGGAACAGGTCACGGCGCATCCCCTCTCCGGCTGTGAACGACGGCGCGCTCCCGCGGCGGATCGCGTGCGCGCCCTGCACGATCATGCTCCCGGCGGCCTGTCGGAAGATGTGCGTCAGCCGGGTGGTCGGCAGATACGCCGACGACACCAGCTCGGCGAACGGCTTGCCCGCCCCGACCGGCGCCAACTGGTCGGCGTCGCCGACGAGCACGACGTGGGTCCGCGGGCCAACGGCGCGCATCAGCGTCACCATCAGCTCGAGGTTCGCCATCGACGACTCGTCGACGATCAGCAGGTCGGTCGCCAGCGGATCGTCCTCGTCGTGCGTCGGCCCCTCACCGGGAATCCAGCCCAGCGCGGAATGCACCGTGCGCGCACGCACTCCGCTCGCCTCGGTCATCCGGATTGCGGCGCGGCCGGTCGGCGCGACCAACATCACCCGCGCGCCCTGGCCGGTCGCAACCGACGCGATCGTCTTGATCGATGCGGTCTTGCCCGTGCCGGGTCCGCCGGTGATCAGCGACAGGCGGTGGGTGAGCGAGTTGCGCACGGCGGCCCGCTGTTCGGCGGTCAGCCCGCCCGAGCCGGCGTCGCCCTCAAGGTCGCTGCTCCCATCCGCGCCATTCGCGCCGCCGCTCCCGTCCCCGCCCGATTTCAGATCCTCATCGCCCACGTCCGACAGCCGCCCGCCCGGCTCGCTGTCGGCGAGCTCGAGCACCCGCTCTGCAAGCTCGGCCTCGAGCTCGGCCGTCTGCGGCCGGTAGATCCAGCGCCCGGCGCGCACGACGTCGCCGTCCTGCGCGAGCTCGTCGATGAACCCCGCGGCGACCGGCTCGCCGAGCAGCTCGCACAGTGACGCGAGCAGCGCATCGTCAGGCGAGCAAGTGCTACCACTGCGCTCGGCCTCCGACAGCAGGTGCAGCGTGCCGGCGCGTGCCCGCGCGCGGGGGTCGACGGGTGTTCCCACCCCGTTTGCGATCCGGTCGGCAACCACGAAGCCGACGCCGAATACGCTCGTCAGCTCGTACGGCCGCTCGCGCACGACCCGGTGCGCGGTCGCGCCGTACTCGGTGTGGATCCGCCGGACCAGGTACGCGAGCCCATGCGGCGCCAGCAACAAGTGCAGCTGCCGGGTGACGCGCAGCTCCTCCCACGAGCCGGTGGCCTCCTGGGCGCGGCTCTGGCTCAGCCCGACGGACGCAAACGCCCCTTCGGGGTCGCGGTCGATCGCGTCGAGCACCGCGTCTTCGCCGTAGCGCTCGATCAGCTTCGCCGCGCGCTTGGTCCCGACGTGCCTGACGCGCCGCAGATAAATGACGAGCGTCTCGACGTCCGACGGGGGCAACGGCCGCGCCTCGGACACCTTGACCTGCAGGCCGTAGCGGCTGTCGTCGACCCACGTCCCGATCACGCGCGCGCGTTCGCGCTCCTCCAGGTGCACGAGCGGCCCGACCAGCACGACGGCATCCCCGTCCGCGTCGATCGCGTCGACGACCGCCCAGCCCGTCTGCTCGCTGACGTAGCGCGTGTGGCGAACGGTGACCTCGGCGTCGAACTCCATCGGGCGTGACGTTAGCCGCGCCAGCGGCCGACCGCCACGGTGGTAACAGAGATGGCACAGACCGGCGGCGTCGAACCGCCGTCACGCCCGGCTGCGCGTCCGCGTTCGCCGTCTCAGACCGCGGTCACGCCGCGGTCAGGGCGCGGTCAGGGCGCGGTAGGCCGCGGCGGCGCTCACTGCCCGAGCAGCTTCTTCTTCAGGGCCTCGAACTCGGCGTCGGTGAGGGCGCCCTTGTCGTGCAGCGCGGCCGCCTTGGTCAGCTCGTCGATCACGTCCACGTGCTGCGGGGTCGGGGCACCCGCCGCGCCGCCCGAGGCACCCGACCCGAGCGCCCCGCCGGCCGCGCCGGCCCCACCGGCCACCCCGCTCGCGCCGGCGCCGCCGATCGGTGTCATCCCCTGCGGCGTCATCACGAACGTCGACACGCCGGCGGCCTGCGCCTGCGCAAGCATCCGCTCGCGGAAGGCCTGCGGGTCCGCCTTGATCTCGGCGATCAGATCCTTGATCGGCCCGTTGGCGCCGAGCATCTGGTTGAGCATCTGCGTCATCTGCGTCATCTGCGCCATCTGCGCCGGCATCTGGCCCGCGGCCATCCCCGTGAACGCAACCGGCGTCTGGGGCGTCGCGGCCGGCTGCGCGCCGGGGGTCGCGTCACTGGGAGCGCCGAGAGTCGTGCCGGTGCCCGGCGTCACGTCGACCGGCATCGTGACCGCCGGCTGTGACACGTACGGCACCGACAGTCCCGGGGTCTCCTCCTCGCGCTTGCGCTTGCGTCCGAACATCGATCGAATCAACTCCTTGCCGCCGGTGGGTAATCGCCGCCAAGACTGCCGGGTCGGGCGACGCACGTCAACGCGGCGGGCGCCCTGCGGCCCGCGCCACCTACGCCCCAGCGCGCCCCCGCGCCCGCGCCCACCTACGCCCCCGAGCGCGCCCCCGCGGCCACCCTCGACGCCTCGCGCTCGGCCAGCCGAATCGCCGCTTCGATCCCGTCGCTGCCGACCAGGCTTTGGAACGCGCTGACCAGCGGCCGCACCGCGGCAACGCCGATCCGGCCCTGGCTGCCGATCCCCTCGACCCGGGTCTCAGACACCAGGGCGGCCCGCCCCGAAGCGGCCGGCTCGATCCAGTTGCCGAACACGACGCGTGCCGTTCCGCGCGTCCGCCAGGTCCTGAACTCCTCCGGATCGGCAAGCTCTGGGTAGTCGCGGCGCAGCGTCCAGATCCGGCCGACCAGCCCCGACACGAGCGCCTGCTCGACGTCGTTCTCGAGCACGATGAACGGCGGCTTGCGGAACAGCTCGGCGAACAAGATGTCCCCGCTCGTGCCCGGGATCCGCCAGCGGATCAGCCGTCCGAGCCTGCCCGCGTCGTCCAGCCGCACCCGCGCCGCGGCATCCCACAGCCTGTCGGCCGCCGCGGCGCTGCTCTCGCGCCGGTGCGTCACACGCAGCCCGGGGTTGGCGAGCCAGCGGTCGAGGTCGGGTCTCATCGGCCGCGCTCGATCCCGAGCGTCCCCGCCACCTCGGCGAGCTGCACCCCGTCGATCCGGATCAGCTTGTCGCGGGCCCGCTCACCGCTGATCACCGATACACGCCCGCCGGCGACCCCGAGCGTCTTGGCGAGCAGCCGGCAGACGGCGTCGTTGGCCTTGCCATCAAGCGGCGGCGCCGTCACCTGCACGAGCAACCGCCCGCCGCGCTCGCCCTCGATCCGTGCCGCGGGAGCCCGCGGCTTGACCCGGACCGCAACGAGGACGCCGTCGGTGTCGCTTGAGAGCATCTTCTGAAAGGACGCGCTGGACGTCGGATTGCTTTCAACCATACGCCGCGGCTCGCGTCGGCGATCATCCCGCCCGTGATCCGCCACGCCCTCGCCCCGGTGCTCCCGCCAGCCGCGGACGCGCTCGGGCTCCCGCGACGCCTGCCACCGAACGCAGCGGGCGTCGCGATCACGTTCGACGACGGCCCCCACCCCGAGGGCACGCCGGCGATTCTCGACATCCTCGCGGATGCAAGCGCACGCGCGACTTTCTTCCTGATCGGCGAGCAGGTTGAACGCCGCCCCGCGCGCGCAGCCGAGATCGTATCCGCCGGGCACGCAATCGCACTCCACGGCCACCGCCACACCCTGCAGCTACGGATGACCGATGCAGCCGTCCGCGCCGACCTCGAGCGCGGGCGGGCAGCGATCGCCGATGCAGTCGGAATCGACCCGGTCTACCACCGCCCCCCGTACGGCATCTACAGCGGTGCAGGTCTGACAGCCGCTCGCGCAACCGGCCTCAAGCCGCTGCTGTGGTCACGCTGGGGCAAGGACTGGCGGAAGTTCACCACGCCCCGGCGGATCGCCTCACGGGCGCTGCGCGACATCCATACCCGCGACGTGATCCTCCTGCACGATGCCGATTTCTACAGCTCACGGGGGTCGTACAGGCGCACCGCCGAAGCCCTTAAGTTGATTCTCACAGAGCTAAAGGCGCAGGAACTCGGTACCGTCCTACCCGTCTGACACGCTTGCCGGTGCGCACATAGACCTGAAAGGATCTGGCAGGCTGGAAGCGCAGGGCTCGCTCACCGCCGGTCAGGGGCGAGCACGTTGCGCGTCTCGGACGCCGCCCCGAGAAACATGTCACCACCCGCTTCCACAGCGTCGACGAGCTTTGACAAGTTCGCGATCGGTTTCGATCAGCGAGATCGCGCGCGGCTGCACGCCCTGATCGACGAGGTGCTCGACTCCAACCGCTGGTCAGAGGCCGAGATGACGAGGCGCTTCGAGGACGCCTGGTCTCGACACAACGGCGCGCCCGCGGTCGCCCTCTCCAGCTGGGCCGGTGGCGCCCTCGCCGCCCTGCACTTTGCGCAGGTCGCGGGCGAGACGGTCCTATGCCCGTCGAATACGTTCATGGCCACGCCGCTGGCGGCGATCCGCGCCGGCGCCAAGATTCAGTTCGTCGACTGCAACCGCGACGACCTGTGCATGTCGTTTACGGACTTCGAGGCGCGGGCGCAGCGATTCAAGCCGAAGGCCGCCTTCGTCGTGCACATCGGCGGTCACATCGCGTTCGAGATCGAGCAGATCGCCGCTTACTGCCGCGAGCACGGGATCTTCCTGATCGAGGATTGCGCGCACGCCCACGGCGCCGAGTGGGACGGCCGTCGCGCCGGTACTTATGGGGACGCCGGCGTGTACTCGCTGTACGCAACCAAGACGATCTCGACGGGCGAGGGCGGCGTACTGGTTTCGACGCGCCCCGAGGTGATCGAGCACGCGCGCGCGTTTCGCAACTACGGCAAGACCACCTACGAGGTGCACGGCCTGAACTTCAGGATGAGCGAGTTCACGGCCGCGCTCGGCCTCGTCGGAATCGAGCGACTGCCCGAGATCGTCGCCTGGAAGAACGACGTCGCGCGCGCCGAGCTCGACCCGGTGCACCCAAGCCACCTGGCACTCCCGGATGGAATGGTCTCCGGTCTTTACAAGTACATCGTGTTCGACTGGCTCGAGCGGTCCACGGGCCGCGTCTACGACGAGCCGTGCCATCGGATCCTCGGCGATGGCGTCGATCTGCCCAACTCCGACTGGGTCGCGCGAAACCATTCGTGCGTGCCGCTGTATTACCGCCCTGAGGGGCGTTCGGAATGAGAGTTCTCGTCACCGGCGGCTCGGGCTTCATCGGCTCGCACGTCGTCGACAAGCTGAAGGCGCGCGGCTACGAGCCGGTCATCTACGACCTGCGCCCGTCCCCGTGGCATTCGACTGGCAACACCTCCTCAGTCGACACCGTGCTCGGCTCGATCACCGATCGCGAGGCGCTCGAGCGCGCACTGCACAGCTGCGACGCGGTCGCTCACCTCGCGGCGGTGGCCGACGTCAACGACGTCCACGCATCGCCGGAGGACGCCGAGCGCGTCAACGCGCGCGGAACCGTGACGGTGCTCGAGGCAGCCCGCCGCGCCGGGGTCAAGCGGATCGTCTACGCAAGCACGATCTGGGTCTACTCCGACTGCCGCGAAGAGGCCGTCGACGAGGAAACGCTGCTGCCGGCGCCGAGCCATCTCTACACCAGCACCAAGCTCGCCGGCGAGCTGTACTGCAAGGCCTACCAGGAGCTGTACGGGATCGACTACACGATCCTGCGCTTCGGCATCCCTTACGGGCCCCGCGCCCGCGAGGCCGCCGTGATCCCGGCGTTCGTCAACAAGGCGTTCGCCGGCGAGCCGCTGACGCTGGCCGGCGACGGCAGCCAGTCGCGGCGGTTTGTGTACGTCGAGGACCTCGCCGACGGGGTCGCCCTCGGGCTCAACGACGTCGCGACCAACCGCGTCTACAACCTCGCCAGCGCCGAGAACGTGACGATCAAGCAGATCGCCGAGACCGTGCAGTCGCTGATCGGCAACGTCGAGATCGTCCATACGCCCGCGCGCCCCGGCGACTTCGGCGGCAAGGTCGTCTGCAGCAAGCGCGCCGAGCGCGAGCTCGGCTGGACCGCCGCCACGCCGTTCTCCGAGGGCGTGCGCAGGTACGTGCAGTGGCGGCGCGATCAGGCCGCGATCGCCGCCGAGCACTCTGACGAGGCCGTGATCCCGGCGGGGGAGCCCGACGCCGAGGCCAAGCCGCGCCAGGTCCTGATCATCTCCGCCGACATCGGCGAGGGCCACGACCTGCCTGCCCGCGCGGTCGCGCGCGAATTCAGAGACGAGGACCCAGACGCCCAGGTCTCGATCGTCAACGGCCTGCCGGCGATGGGCCCGATCTTGACCAAGATCCTGCGCGAGAACTCGGCGTTCATGTTCCAGTGGCTGCCGCGGCTGTTCGACATCCAGTACTGGCTGTTCATGTATTTCGCGCCGACGCGCTGGCTGGCCAAGCGGCTGCTGACGGCGTTCGGCCGGCGCGGCCTGATGCGCCTGATCCGCGCGCACAACCCCGATTACATCGTCTCGACCTACCCCGGCGTGACCGCGGTGCTCGGCGAACTACGCCGCAAAGGCAAGCTCGACGTCCCGTGCTACTCGTCGATCACCGACTTGGCGGGCTTGCGTTTCTGGGCCCATCCGGGGATCGACCTGCACTTCGTCACGCACCCCGAGTCGATCGAGGAGGTCGAGAAGATCGCCGGGCCCGGCAGCGTCCGCTGGGCCAAGCCGCCGACCTCGCCGGCGTTCCTGGCGGCGCGCTCGCGCGACGACGCGCGGCGCGCGCTTGGGCTGCCGCTGACGGGCAAGGTGATCGCCGTGTCGGGCGGCGGCTGGGGAGTGGGCGACCTCGTCGGCGCGACCCGGGCGGCCCTGGAGGATCAACCAGACGCAATCGTGCTGTGTCTCTGCGGCCGCAACGACAAGCTGCGGGCACGGGTCGCCAAGCGGTTCGGCGACGAGCCGCGGCTGCGGCTGATGGGCTTCACCGACCGGATGGGCGACGTGCTCGCCGCGGCCGACGCGCTGATCCACTCGAGCGCGGGCCTGACTGTGCTCGAGGCGATCATCCGCGGCTGCCCGGTGATCTCATATGGCTTCGGCGTCGGCCACGTGCGCGCCTCCAACCGCGCGCTCGAGCGCTTCGGCCTGGCGCAGGTGGCCCGGTCTGAGCGCGACATCGCGCCCGCGCTGACCAAGGCCCTCGAGCACCGGCCCGAGCCCGACGGCTCGTTCGCGCGCCGCCCCTCGACCGCTTCGCTGATCCTCGTCGACGAGCGCCGCGTGCGGCAGGTGCCGCGCTGGCAACTGCGGACCGCGCGCGCGGTCACGGGCGGCGTCGCTGCGGTTGCGATCGTGGGCTGGACGCTGACCGCCGGCGCGTCCTACAGCGTCGTGTCGGCGTTCACGCACATGAAGCCGGTGACCGCTGTGCAGACCGCGCGCCCGGAGGTCGGTGTGCTCGTCGACGCCCCGAGCGACCAGGTCCAGGGAATCGCAAGCGTGCTGTCGGCCAGCGGGATTCGCGTCTCGTTTGCGCTCGACCATCCGCCCTCGCGCGTCGGACCTGAGCGTGCTCAGCTACGGCGACCAGGCCGTGCCGCGGCTGCCCCACGGGGGGCTGGTGCGCTGGCTGGGGACGCGCGACCAGCTCCACGACCTCCTGCACTCGATGGGCTTCAGGCACCACTTCCTGTATTCGTCGAGCGGTCCGAGCGTCGGCCAGTGGCTGATGGCGCACCGCGCCGGCGGGCGGCTGATCGCGGGCGCGGTCCGGGTCGACGACAAGGGCGACTCGCTCGGGCACCTGCACGCCGGCGAGGTGATCGAGCTCAGCGTCAAGCGCACCCAGGACCTGCTGCCGATGCTCGAGAAGCTCCGCGCCGCGCTCGAGTCAGGCCAGCTCAGCGCCGTCCCGGTCGGGCAGCTGATGCGCGACGCGGGCGCCCACGTCTGACGCCGGTTTGGACTTCGCGGCCGCGGAGCTCATTTCCACCGCCCACGGTGGCTAATGGACCTGCCGTAGGAGCGGCGTAGAGAAGCTACTGCCGGGCCCAAGCGTCGCGCGGGTTGCGCAGCGGCGTCAGCGTCGGTTCGATCTGATCGCGCAGATGTTCGTACTGCGGCGTCAGCGACAGCTTCTCGCCGAGGTGCTCGAGCGGCTCGTCGACCGTGAAGCCCGGCCCGAGCGTCGCGATCTCGAACAGCACGCCGGAGGGCTCGCGGAAATAGACCGAGCGGAAGTAGTGACGGTCGATCACCGGCGTCGGATGCGCCATTCCCGAGGTCGCGACCCGCCGCTGCCACGCTTCGTGTTCGTCGATCGGCGAGCCCCACGCGACGTGGTGCACCGTGCCGGCGCCCTGCAGCGGGCGCTCGGCGGGCGGCGGGTCGTAGATGTAGTAGCCGCCGCGCTTGGCGCCGCGGGCCTCGTAGGAGCTGCCGTCGGCCTGGCGCTCGAACTCGAGCGTCTGCTCGAGCAGCTGCCGGCTGCTTTCCGGATCCTGAGCGTACGCGCGCACCGCGTGGAATCCCTGCAGCGCAAGCTCGGCCGGGATCTCGGGATGGTGGGCGATCAGCGGCTCGTCGCCGGTCTGCACGACGAGCAACTCGTGCTCGAGGCCCTCGGGATCGTTGAACCGCAGCGAGCTGTCGCCGCGGCTCGAGTCATATCCGGCTTCGGCCAGGCGCTGCTCCCAGAAGTCGAGCGCCTCGGGGCCGCTGACCCGCCACACGATCCGGTGGATCATCCCGTCGCCCGCGCGGCCGGTGGGCAGGCCTGGGTACTCGAAGAACGTGATGTCCGAGCCCGCGTCGCCGGTCTCGTCGGCGTAGAACAAGTGATACACGGACGTCTGGTCCTGGTTGACGGACTTCTTCACGAGCCGCAGCCCGAGCGTGCCGGCGTAGAAGTCGAGGTTGCGCTGCGCGTCGCCGGTGATCGCGGTGATGTGGTGGATCCCTTCGAGCTTCATTTCGTCTCCTCGCTGCCGGTCCTGCGGTCAGCCTAGCAGCGAAATCGAGAAAGGTTGTGCCCTCAAGCACTACCAGTGAACGCCGCGCGTGGCGCGCGCAAACGCCCGCTGCTCGGCGGTCGCCTCATCCTGCGCTGGGCCCGTGTCGCCCTTGCCCGGCTTCTCGCCCTCGGGGAACAACTTGTAGGCGCGGTTGACGACCAGGTCCTGCGCGCCGGGGGCGAGCGCATAGCTGAGCTGACCGAGGTTTCCCAAGTTCGTGGCGATCCGCTTCGGGCGCTTTCGGATCGCGTCTGTGATCAGGCCGGCTGCCTCCTCGGGGCTGAGCGTCGGGAAGCGGTCGTAGATCTTGGTCGGGGCGATCATCGGCGTGCGAACCAGCGGCATGTACACGGTCGTGATGTGGACGCCGTCGTCGATCACCTCGGGAGCGATCGACCGCGAGAACGCGTCCAGCGCCGCCTTCGAGGCGACGTACGCCGAGAACCGCGGCGTGTTCATCTGCAACCCGATCGTCGAGATGTTGATGATGTGGCCGGAGTTCCGCTGGCGCATCACCGGGAGCAGGTCGAGGATCAGCTTGACCGGCGCGAAGTAGTTGACCTGCATCGTTCGCTGGTAGTCGTGGAAGCGGTCATACGCGCGGTTGACCGAGCGCCGGATCGACTTGCCGGCGTTGTTGACGAGGATGTCGACCGTGCCGTGCTCTTCGAGCACCTCGTTCGCCATCCGGTCGATGTCGTCGAAGTCGGTCAGGTCGCAGCGGTGCACGAACCCGAGTCCGCCGAGCTGCTCGACCTGGCTCTTGACCTCATCGAGCTTCTCCTGCGTGCGCGCGACCAGCAGGACGGTGCCGCCGGCCTTCCCGATTTCAAGCGCCGTCGCCTTCCCGATCCCCGAAGACGCGCCCGTGATCAGAACGTTGCGGTCCTTCACCGCGTCGCGTAGCGAGCGAGCGAGCACGTCACCCGCGCCCGGGATCCGCTGACCGAACGCTCTCAGCGTCTGCGCACTTCGAACCGCGATGCCCGAGATATTCGGTGGCGCCATTGCACGCGCACCGTACCATCGGCGCGCTTACTTGGCAGCATTGCCAGTGCCGGATCGCGCGGTTTGACGTCCGTCCACCACCCATGCGAACATATGTTCCCATGGCGATGATCGTCTGTGTCCTGCTTCCGCGCTTTCAGCTCACGATCGCGGCCGGTGACCGAACCGAGCTCATGCAGGCTCCGGCAGCACTCGCACCCGAGCCAGGAGGCGTTGCGCAGGTGGGGGAGGTGTCGCTTGGGGCAGAGGCGTTTGGAATCCATCCCGGGATGAGGCTCGGC
The DNA here is from genome assembly GCA_963809685.1 of uncultured Solirubrobacterales bacterium. Lineage (GTDB taxonomy): Bacteria > Actinomycetota > Thermoleophilia > Solirubrobacterales > Solirubrobacteraceae > Palsa-465. The sequence goes on from CAWEKN010000015.1 coordinate 75,722, forward strand.
GAGGCGCTTGCCCGATGTCCGAGGCTGACGCTCGTACCTCCTGATCCGGCCGGCGTCGCGGACTTCTGGGAACGGCTGCTCGTTCGTCTCGAGTCGGTCGGGGCGGCGGTCGAACCCGAGCGCCCCGGTCTGGCGTGCTTTGACGCAACCGGGCTGCTGCGCCTCTGCGGCGGCATCGAAGGCGTTCTGGGCTCAGCCCGTAGGGCTCTGAGGGTTCCCGCCCGATTCGGGGTGGCGCCGTCACGGTTCGCCGCTGTCGCCGCGGCCACCCGCGCCCGGGTCCGCCGGCCGGCGATCGTCTCCGGAGGCCGAAAGCAAGCACGCGACTACCTCTCATCGCTACCCGTTGCCCTCCTTCGGGCAAGGCCCGAGCTTGCTGACATGCCCGAGGCGCTCGAGCGCCTGGGGGTCAAGACGCTCGGCGAGCTGGCGTCGATGACGCCTGCCGCGATCGCCGACCGCTTTGGCACTACCGGTCTGCTCGCCCACCAACTTGCGAGCGGGCGCGATGCTGCGCTACGACCTCGACCTGCGAGCGAGTTCCTGCGCGAGTCCCTCGACCTGCCCGAGGCGGTCTCTGGCATCCAGCTCGAACGTGGGCTGGGGCTGCTGATCGATCGCCTCCTGGCCAGGCGCGAGCGGCGCGGACGGACGCTGCGATCGGTCGTTCTGTCGGCTGTCCTGGTCGAGCAGGGAGGCACCTGGCGCGAGCAGGTCGTGTTCCGCGAATCGCTGTCGGACCCCACCCGGATGCGCCTGGCCCTCGCGCCTCGCCTGGCACTGATGCCCGCTCCCGCTGAGCGACTGCGGCTGTCGGTCGAGCGCTTCGGGCCGCCCGCAAGCGATCAGCGCGCCCTGCTCGAAGATCCCGCAGCCGCCCGAGCCGCGCGCCTGCGCGAGGCGATTCGCCAGACCCGAGCCGCCGCCGGCCCCGATGCCGCCTTGCGCGTGCTCGAGGTCGACCCGGATTCGCGCTTTCCGGAGCGAAGAGCTGTGCTGACCCCGTTCGAGGGTTGACCGTTGCGCAACCCACGCGACCTTCGAGGTCATCGGTGGTCCTGACTGAGTGATCGGGACGCTGGAGTGAACGGGCCCCGCCGGCTATCGGTTCCCCGCCGCGTCGCGGTCACCGCCGCCGACGACGGTTGCCCGCTGGTGGTGGACGGGGGCGAGATCGAGGCGCTGCGCGAATCCTGGCTGGTCGAGGACCGATGGTGGACAGACCGTCCGCTGCGCCGCCGATATTGGGAGGTCGTCACGACATCCGGGAAAAACGAGGTGGTCTTCCACGACCTCGAGAGCGGGAGGTGGTGGCGACAGCGATAATGCCGTGCAATCGATCCCCCTCCTCGTTTGGCGTGGGATATCTGTGTCCACATTGGGCACACGATATCCCACGGCGCGCCGCATAAACTCAGGTGACGATGAGCACTGACGCCCGACTCGATCCCGGGACGACCGCCGTGGGGACATGGAGCGGTGGCCGATACATGCACTTCGGCGAGGCGCTCGACGACGAGCGGTTCCTCGCCCTGATCCGTCCCGACGAGGCGATCAGGACCGTGATCACCGCCGACGTCTATGGCGCCGGCGAGGCCGACCGGATGCTCGGACGGGCGATCGAGGGTCGCGCGCGGGAGCAGATGTGCATCGTCGGGGCGGTCGGACATGACTTCTATGAGGGCGAGCGCGATGGCCCCAAGGGCTTTCCCCGCTTCACCGATCCGCGCTTGCGCGACGCCTCTGCGTACGGCGACTACCTGCAGATGGCGACCGAGCGCAGCCTCGAGCGCTGCGGGATCGACAGCTTCGATCTGCTGCTGTTGCACAACCCGGACCGGACCGGCTACACGAGCGAGCGCGTGTGGGCGGCGATGGCGGCGCTGCGCGACGCCGGCCTGACCAGAGCGATCGGCGTCGCGCCGGGACCCGCGAACGGGTTCACGCTCGACCTGATCGACTGCTTCGAGCGCTTCGGCGCGCTGATCGACTGGGCGATGATCATCCTCAATCCGCTCGAGCCCTGGCCCGGCGAGCTGTGTCTGGCAGCCGCCGCCGCCTCCCAGGTCAGGGTGATCACCCGGGTCGTCGACTACGGCGGGTTGTTCTTCGACGACGTGCTCCCGGGCGAGCAACTGGCCCCCCACGACCATCGTGGCTTCCGGCCGGCCGGATGGATCGAGGCGGGCCGCGAGCGGCTTGACCGCATGCGCCCGATCGCGCAGCGCGCCGGGCTGACGATGCTCCAGCTCGCATGCCAGTGGAATCTCTCGCACGAGCCGGTGGCCTGCGTCGTGCCGACGCTGATCCAGGAGGCCGGCCCCGGCGCCCGGGACGTCGAAAGCAAGCGCGAGGAGCTCGCCGCGCTCCCCGACGTGGTTGCGATCACCGAGGCCGACGTCGCCGAGATCCGGTCGATCGGCGACAACAGCGGATCGATGGCGCTCAAGGGCGCAAGCCCGGCCCACCTCGGCGACGAGAAGGCAGACAGCTGGTCGCTCTACCCGCGCCTGCAGGACGTCGCGCGCCGCTGGAGCATCGAACCCGTGCGCGATCTCGCCCGGGTGTGAGCCGATGAGCTCCCCGCTCACCGGTGGATGCGGCTGCGGCGCCGTCCGCTATGAGGTGGCGTCGCCGCTGGTGTCGGCGAGCTATTGCCACTGCACCCGTTGTCAGCGCCGGACGGGCACGGGGGCGTCCGCGAACGCGCGGCCCGAGCCGGGCTCGTTCCGAATCGTCGCCGGCGAAGACCGCCTCCGCGCGTGGCGGCCAGAAGGCGGCTTTGAGAAGTGGTTCTGCGGCGACTGCGGGTCGGCGCTGTTCAGCCGCAACCCGGCTGATCACGCGCAGGTGGCGGTTCGGCTGGGCACGCTGGACTCCGATCCTGGCATCAGGCCGAGCCACCATCAGTTCACCGCCTACGCGGCGGCGTGGGAGCCGATCCCGGAGGACGGGCTCCCGCGCTACTCCGAGGGCACGCCTTCAGCCGGCGCCGCCGAGGGCGCGCCCTGAGCCGGGGCCGAGCGCGCGCCCTGAGCCGGGGCCGAGCGCGCGTCTTGCGCCTCGGTCTCTGAGCTGTCTGGCTCGGCGCCCTCTTCCCGCACCCACTCGCATCCGGCCGACGCGTCCTCGACGCCCATTGCGGCGGCGACGTTGAGCCACATCCCGTACCGGAAGAACTCGTCGATCCGCTCGGGTTCCGCTCCCGACAGCCGTTCCACGTGCGCCACGAGCCTCGCGTACAGCGTCCGCACACGCGTGCGGACCACGTCGTCATCGCAGGCCGCGTATGACTGGTGCTGGAGCATCAGGTAGTCGCGGTCCGATCCCAGCAACTCGACGTAGGCGTGACCCATCGCCGTGAACACATCTGTGTCCGGTAGGGCGATGCTGGGATCGAACTCCGCGGCGCCCTTCGTGAACGTCTCGCCAACGCGCTCGAAGCCCCGCTCCACCGCTGCCAGGAACAGTTCGCGCTTGCTCCCGAACAGGCTGAATACGTACGGCTGCGCGACGCCCACCCGGCGGGCGATCCGGTCCACCGGGGTACCGTGCAGGCCGCCGCGGGCGAATTCGTGGACCGCCGCCTCGATCAGCGCGTCCCGGCGCTCGGACGCCGGAACGCGCTGGCGACGCGCGCTGACCTCGGCGGTCGAACCTGCGTTAGCGGGGGATTGTTGATCTGCGATCGACATCGTCATACACGATCGTAGGGCACCATCAGGCTGCCGAAGGTGCCGGATCGACGGTCGCGACCGGACGCCGCGCGTCGGCGGCCGTGGCCGCGTTCCCGGGCTCGGCCTCGGCGGCGACCTCGACGCTGCGCCGGGCGCCGAACGGCAGCGCCGCCGCGATCAGCGAGCCGACCGCAAGGACGCCGGCGCCGACCCACAGCGCCGGGAACGAGACCGTCGACGTAGGCCTGCGGCGACGTGAAGCTGCCGTTGCTCGTGAACACGGTCGCTAGTACCGCGATCCCGAGCACGCCGCCGAGCTCGCGGATCGCGTTCGTGGCTCCGGAGGCCTGGCCCGTTTCGTCCGTGCGCACCGACGACAGCACCGCGTTGGCGGCGGGTGCGAACACCAGTGCCATCCCGGCGCCGGCGAGGATGAACGGCGCGATCAAGGTCGCGTAGCTCTCGCTGACGCTGGCGGCCGACGCCATCCAGCCCAACGCCACTGCCTGCAGGCCAAGACCGGCGACCATGAACAGCCGGCTGCCGTAGCGCTCGGAGAAGAACCCGGCGAGTGGCGACACGACCATCGTCGCGCCGGTCCAGACCAACAGCTTGACGCCCGCCTGAAGCGGCGTGTTGTGAAGGACGTTCTGCAGGAACTGGCTGAGGAAGAAGATCGAGCCGAACATCCCGAAGTACATCGCGAGTGAGACGACGTTGGTGACCGCGAAACCGCGATCGGCGAAGAACCGCATCGGCAGCATCGGCTGCGCCGTGCGCAGCTCATAGCCGATGAACGCAACCAGCAGCACCACGCCCAGCGACAGCGCGATCACGACCTCGGTGCTGCCCCAGCCCAGCGACTGCGAGCGGACCAGGCCGTAGACGAGGCCGAACAGGCCGCTTGAGACGAGCGTCAGACCGCGAAGGTCGAGCCTGCGCGCCGGCCCGCGGCTCTCGGCCAGCTTCGCTGCGGCGAGCGGGATCAGCACGATGCCGATCGGGACGTTGATCCAGAAGATCCAGTGCCACGAGCTGAGCTGTATCACGGCGCCACCGACGAGCGGCCCGAGCGCCACCGCGATCCCGCTGATCCCCGACCAAACGCCGAGCGCCAGCCCCCGCTGGTGCGGCGGGAAGGCCTCGGCAAGCAGCGTCAGCGTAAGCGGCGTGGCGATCGCGGCGCCGGCGCCCTGAGCCGCCCTCGCGGCGATCAGCAGGCCGATCGACGGCGCCAGTGCGGCGGCCGCCGATGAGACGGTGAACAACGCGATCCCGGCGATGAACCAGCGCTTGCGGCCGTATCGGTCGCCCAGCGCGGCTCCGGTCAGCAGCAGCACGGCGTATGCGAGCACGTAGGCGTTGACCGTCCACTCGAGCGCCTGGATCGAGGCACCGAGCTCGCGGTGGATGCTCGGCAGCGCCACGTTCACGACAAGGTTGTCGAGCACGACCATGAACAGGCCGGTCGAGACGAGCGCAAGGGTCCAAGCCTTGCGACGGGATTGGGTGATTCTGGTCATGGACGGCACCTCCAAGAGTTCTTAGTGAGTGCTAACTAGGCAGAAGATTAGCAGTCACTAATAACTTGTCAAGCGATTCCTCCTCGCGGGCGGTATCGTCCGAACATAGTGCGAACATACGTTCGTCTTGTACACGGAACTGCACTGCCATTCAGCGTTCTCGTTTCTCGATGGCGCATCGTTGCCCGACGAACTCGTCCCGGCGGCGCTCGAGCTCGGCTACGAGGCGCTGGCGCTGACCGACCACAACTCGGTGTCGGGGTCGATGGAGTTCGCCGTGTCGGCACGGGCGCTCGGGTTGCGGCCGATTCACGGCGCTGAGGTCGACCTCGACGACGGGCGTCACCTGACGTTGCTGGTCCAGGACGGCTGCGGCTGGTCGAACCTCTGCCGGATCTTGACGGTCGCGCACGCGCATACGCGCGAACGGCCCGGGCCGCCATCGCAGGCATGGGTCCGGCTGAGCGACATCCTCAGCCACGCCGAGGGTCTTGTCTGCCTGAGCGGATGTGCGTTGCGCGGAGTGCAGGACGGATTCACGCTGAAGCGCCTGCTCGAGGCATTTGGGCCAGATCGGCTGAGGGTCGAGCTACAGCGCCCGTTTCTGCGAGACGACCGTGCGCGCAACAGACAGCTCGCGGGCCTCGCGAGACGGCTCGGAATCCCGTGCGTCGCGACCGGCAACGTGCACGCGCACGCTCGGTCGCGAGCTCCGCTGCAGGACGCGCTGGTGGCGATTCGTCTCCACACCACGCTCGACGCATCCGAGCCGGAGCGACGCGGCAACTTCAGCCATGTGCTCTCCTCGCCTTCAGCGATGGCAGCTCGGTTCCCCGAGCATCCCGATGCCGTCGCCGAGACGGCACTGCTGGCCGACCGCCTTCGGTTCGATCTCGGCAACGACCTCGGCTATCGCTACCCGGGCGCCGAGGATCAGGGTGCGATGCGCAAGCTCTCTGAGCTTTGCAACTCCCGACTCGACGATCGCTATGCAGGCGCATCCGCGGACTTGCGTGACTCGGCCTGGTCGCGTCTGCACCAGGAGCTGCGGATCATCGAGTCGCTGAAGCTTCCCGGCTTCTTCCTGCTGCACCACGACATGCTCGAGCTGGCGCGTGAGGTCGCCGCCGAGGTGCGCGGCCCGGACACCGCCCGGGCGCTGTTGCCTCCAGGCCGTGGGAGGGGGTCCAGCGTCTCGTCGATCGTGTGCTTTCTGACCGGGCTCTCGCATGTCGATCCGATCGCCAACGAGCTGATGATCGGGCGCTTCCTCAACGAGGAGCTGACGGCGCTACCGGACATCGACCTCGACTTCCCGCGGGACATTCGCGAGCAGCTGATCCCCCGCGTCCACGAGCGCTACGGACATGACCGCTCGGCGCTGGTGGCAGCGTTTCCGACCTACCGGGCGCGTGGCGCGATCCGCGAGCTCGGCAAGGCGCTCGGGCTACCTCCTGGAGAGATCGAGCGGGTCGCGCGTGGAAGCGAGGGCTGGGATGCGCGCAACGTCGCCAGGGACATCGAAAGCGCGTTCGGAGTCGAGCTTGCAGGCGGGGGTCGCCCAGCCGCGCGTCGTGGCTCGAGCGGGCGGTGGCTGTGGTTGGCGCGGCTTGCTGAGCAGGCGCATGGGCTTCCGCGCCATCTGTCCCAGCACTCGGGTGGGATGATCATCGCCACCCGACCGCTGATCGACTGCTGCCCGATCGTCCCGGCGGCGATGGAGGGACGCCAGATCGCGCACTGGGACAAGGACTCCTGCGCGGACGCCGGGTTTCTGAAGATCGATCTGCTGGGTCTCGGAATGCTCTCGGCGGTCGAGCGAACCGTCGAGATGATCGCTCGCACCCGAGGCGAGCGGATCGATTTGTCGCGCATCCCGTATGACGATCCCGAGACGTACGAGTGCATCCAGAACGCCGACACGACGGGCGTCTTTCAGATCGAGAGCAGGGCGCAGATGCAATCGCTGCGGCGCACCCGTCCGGAGAACCTTCAGGACATCACGATCCAGGTGGCGATCGTCCGTCCCGGCCCGATCCAGGGAGGGGCGGTGAATCCGTACATCGAGCGCCGCCAGCGGTTGCGCGTCGATCCCGACTACAAGGTTCCCTACGAGCATCCCTCGCTCGAGCCCGTTCTGAGCGAGACGCTCGGCACGATCATCTTCCAAGACCAGGTGCTCGAGGTGGCGATTGCGTTCGCCGGCTTCTCGCCAGGGGAGGCGGAGGGTCTCCGCCGGGCGATGAGCCGCAAGCGCTCGGAAGCGGCGATCGAGGCGTACCACAAGCGGTTCGTAGCCGGGTCCCAGCAGCAGCACGGCGTCGACGAGGAGACCGCCGAGCGCGTGTTCGCGATGGTCCAGGGGTTCTCGGGGTTCGGTTTCCCAAAAGCGCACGGCGCCGCGTTCGGCCTGCTTGCCTACCAGTCGACGTGGCTGCGGGTCCACTACAGCCCCGAGTTCTTGTGCTCGCTGCTGAACGAGCAGCCGATGGGCTTCTACCCACCTGACGCCCTGGTCCACGAGGCGCAGCGGCGCGGGATCGAAGTGCTGCCGCCGGACGTCAACGAGAGTGGGGCCGAGTGCAAGATGCAGTCCGAGTCTCCCGGTCACGTCCGCGTCGGCCTTGGCTATGTCCGGGGAGTGCGCGAACAGGAGATCAGGGATCTGGTGCAGGCGCGAGATGCCGTTGGGCGGTTTCGAAGCCTGTCGGATCTCGCATCTCGAGCCGGGGCAGGAGCGTCGGCGCTCGAGCTGCTCGCATGGTCGGGGGCGTGCGATTCGCTGGTCGTGCAAGCAACGAATCCTTCGGCGATCAACGGCACCGGAACCGACGGCACCGGAACCGACGGCACCGGAACCGACGGCACCGGAACCGACGGCTCCGGGCGTCGAGGCTCGGCGCGGCGGATCGCGCTCTGGCAGCTGGGCGTCGCGACCCCGGGAAGGAACGTCCCGGGTGGAACCCAGCTGGCGCTCCCGCTCGACCTGCCCGCACCGCCCAAGCTGCGCGAGCTGACCCAGTGGGAGTCGATGCTCGCCGACTACTCGACGACGGGCCTGACCGTCTACTCGCATCCGATGGAGTTGCTGCGAGACCGCCTGCCGGCGGATTCCGTGACCAGCCGGGATCTCGAGAGCCTCGAGCACGGTAAGCGCGTCCGCACAGCCGGGCTGGTCGTCGCCCGCCAGCGCCCGGGAACGGCCAACGGGATCGTGTTCATCCTGCTCGAAGACGAGCACGGGACTATCAACCTGATCGTCCCGTCGCAGGTCTATGAGCGCAACCGCCTGCTGGTGCGAACCGAGCCGTTGATGCTGATCGAAGGCAAGCTCGAGCGCTTCGCCGCCGCGGGCGGGGCGATCAACGTGCTGGTCGACCGCATCACATCGGTCGCGGCGCCCGACCGTCTGCTCGCCGAGGTCAAGGATTTCTCGCTGCTCGACGAGCAGGTGCGGATCGGACGCGCCGCGCAGCGAGCGCAGGCGATCGAGTCCGAGGCCGAGGACTTCCGCGCCGTCGCGCCGCCGGTGATGAGCTTTGCGTCGGGGAGGAGACGATGACCAGTGGCCGCTCACGCCGATGCCCGGACGACCCTCGTGAACGCCCACTAGCCGCCCTCGCCATGTCCGGGCGACCCTCGCCGGCGTCGTCTGCAACGGAGCGTGGTCCGCCGATTTCGGTGGCCGACCGGGGATCGCGGTAGGCCGAGCGCGAACGTTGGCTCGCATGACGCCGCTCAGCCTGGTACGGATGCGGGGTGCTTCGAGGACGAATTGCTGCTGCGCGACCATACGTGTGGGCTCGCGAGAAGCTGCGCCGGGTGCTTGCCAGCCGCCGCACTCCGTTGGTGCTACTGGCGATCGTGTGCGTGCTCGGCACCGAGGCTCGCGTTTTTCACCTCGACATCCCGGCGGCCAGCCATCCCGGTCAGGGCTACATCTTCGACGAGCACTACTACGTCTCCGCGGCGAGGGTGATCGCGGGGATTCCGACGACGAGCTCGGACGCATACGCCAACGCATCGCCGTCGGGCACGGATCCCAACGGCGAGCACCCGCAACTGGGCAAGCTTGCGATCGCCGCTGGGATGAAGCTGCTCGGCGACAACACGATCGGGTGGCGGATCACGGCGGTGGTGTTCGGCGCCGCGGCGATCCTGCTGCTGTACTGGTTCGTCCGCTGCGCGGGAGGGGGCCAGTGGCTCGCGCTGGGCACCGCCGCGCTGGCGAGCGTCGACAACCTCTGGCTCGTCAGCTCGCGGATCGCCGTGCTCGACATCTACGTGGTGCCGTTCATGCTCGCGGGCGCGGGCTTCTATCTGAAGCGCAGGCCGATCATCGCCGGCGTCCTGATCGGCATCGGCTGTTGCTTTAAGGAGTTCGGCGCCTACACGGTGTTCGTCCTGCTCGCGTTCGAGCTGATGCGCGCGCTGCGGTGGCTGTGGGAGCGCCGGCGGGGCCAGACGGCGGCCTCGGGCGCGCCCGGCCAGGCCTCGCAGCCTGCGCCGGATGCAGTGGCCGTCTCACAGCCGGCCCCGGACGCCGTGGCCGGCTCGCAGCCGGGCCCCGACGCTGTGGCCGGCTCGCAGCCGGGCCCGGACGCCGTGGCCGGCTCGCAGCCGGGCCCGGACGCCGTGGCCGCCTCGCAGCCGGACCCGGACGCCGTGGCCGTCGCCTCGGCGGCGAGTGCCCAGGGACCGCCCCCGGCGCCACCCCCCGGCGGCCCCGCGTCGGTCCCCGTGGCGGGTGCCCCCGCCGCTCCGGCCGCCGCCGGCGCCGCGTCCCCCACGACCGGGCGCCGGCGGGGGATCCGCAGGGCGATCGGGGCGCCGCTGGCGCTTGTGTTCTTCGCCGGCCTCACGTACTTCTCGCTGCTGTCGCTGCTCGACACGACCACGACGCCGTACAGCAGCGGCCAGCCGGTCGACCGCAACCAGGCCTCGATCTGCAAGTACGCGCTGATCTGGCGCGACGGCTGCAACCACTTCGAGTTCATGAATCATTACTCGGGGCGGCTCAGTGACCATGGCCATCCTCAGGGGATCGCGGCTCACCCGACGGACTTCTGGCTCAATCGAAAGGCGATCACCTACTTCAAGGTGACCACCACGGTCACGTCCCCCGGCCACGCGCCGAAGGTCGCGACGCTGATCTGGTTCCGCGGTGAGATCAGCCGGGTGCTGCTGATCACGAGCTGGCTGGCGATCCTCGCGAGCCTCTGGTGGGCGATCCGGCGGCGCGACGACCTGTCGTTCCTGGTGCTGGCGTGGATCCTCGGGACGTGGCTACCCCCCGAGCTGTTCAACCTGTTTTCCGATCGCACGACCTACCTGTACTACATGGTCGTGACGATGCCGGCGCTGTACCTGGCCGTGGCGAGATTCATGGGGGCATGGCGCGTGACCCGCTGGTTGATCCTGCCGTGGGTCGTGCTGCTGCTCTACGACGCGGTCAACCTCTACCCGTTCCGGACGCTCAGCGGCAGCTGAGCGCGCCGCGCCGTCGGCTCGTCGGCGGCCGACTTGCGAGGCCGCGTATCGTGCGGCTTCGTTCGACATCGAGAGGATCATGCCGTGGCGATAGACACCCCGGAGAGCTTGCGCAAGCACCTGCAGTGGGCGATCGCGCTCGAGCACGCCACGATCCCCCCGTATCTCTGCGCGCTCTATTCGATCCCCGACGGCCACAACGAGCAGGCGGCGGAGGTGATCCGAAGCGTGGTGATGGAGGAGATGCTCCACATGACGCTCGCCGCGAACATCCTCAACGCTGTCGGCGGCGAGCCTCGGATCGATACGCCGGCAATCCTGCCGTCGTATCCGACATATTTACCTCACAGCAACGAAGCGTTCCTCGTGTCGCTGCGCAAGTTCTCGCCCGAGGCGATCGAGCTGTTCATGCAGATCGAGCGCCCCGAGGAACACGCGGGCCTGCCCGAAGACGACGACTTCGAGACGATCGGGCAGTTCTACGAGGCGATCGAGGTTGGGCTCCGAGCGCTATGCGACCGGCTCGGCGAGCGCGAGCTGTTCTGCGGCGATCCGGCTCGTCAGGTCACCGGCGCCGCCTACTACGGCGGCGCCGGCCAGATCCTCGCGGTCGACGGGCTGGAGTCCGCGCTCTCGGCGCTCGGCGAGATCATCGAGCAGGGCGAGGGCATGCAGCACCGCGAGGTGTGGGACGGGGACCGCAACATGTTCCATCCCGATCGCGACGAGGTCGCTCATTACTTCCGCTTCGCCGAGATCGCCGCCGGGCGCCGGCACCGGCGCGGTGACGATCCACGCTCGGGGCCGACCGGCGCGTCGTTGACCGTCGACTGGGGCGCGGTCCACAACATGCGCCCGAACCCGCACAGCTCCCATTACCCGGTGGGCAGCGAGGCCCGTGCGCGGATGGACGAGTTCAACCGATCCTACGCGAGCGTTCTGCACCTGCTCGACCGCTGCGTCAACGGCAGCCCGCAGCTGCTCGGGCCGGCGACCGGCCTCATGTACGCGCTCAAGCAGCAGGCGACAGAGCTGATGGCGCTGCCGAGCGGGGACGGCGTCACCACGGTCGGCCCGAGCTTCGAGTACATCCCCGCACGCGAGCGTCACTGGGTAGACGACGGAGCCAAGCGGATCGTGGTCGTGCCCGACGGCCCCTACCTCGTATTCGGCGACGTGACGCTCGCGCGCAAACGCAAGGTCGTGTCCGACGCCGGCGACTCGATCAGCTGGCATAAGACCGAGACGATCGAGACCGAGCGAAACTACGCCTTGTGCCGCTGCGGTCGATCCGCCAGCAAGCCGTTCTGCGACGGCACCCACGCCCGCGTCGGATTTGACGGCACCGAGGCGGCCGACAGTCGCCCCAGCGTGCAACGTCAGCGGATCGTGCCGGGCGGCGCCGGCATTGTCGTCAAGCGCGATGGCTACCTGTGCATGCACGCCGCGTTCTGCGCCGCGCGGACGCGCAAGATCCCGGCGATGATGGCCGACACGACCGACAGCGACGTCCGCGCGCAGGTCATCGCGATGATCGAACGCTGCCCGTCGGGCTCCTACCTCTACGCCCTCGCCGACGGCGGGGAGGACGTCGAGCCCGACCTACCGGTCGCGATCGCGGTGACGACCGAGGAGGACGAGCTCGGCGGGCCGCTGTGGGTCACCGGCGGGATCCCGGTCCAACGCGCGGACGGTCGGCCGTGTGAGACCCGCAACCGTGTGACCCTCTGCCGTTGCGGGCACTCCAGCGCCAAACCGCTGTGCGACGGCACGCACAGGGAGATCGGCTTCACCGAGACGCCGCTCGCCGAGACTGAGTCCGTGTCGCGGGACCGTCGCGCGAGCGGCTAGGCGCGGGCCCCCTTACGCCGTTCGCGCGTCGTGCGCGATATGGTGCCCCCGCGGTGCTTGCGGCAATTCTCTTTCTCGCATTCTGGGTCATCGTCGCGCTCGCGCTGTTCTTCGTCGCCATCCGCGGCGGGGCCGGCCGCCGCCGGACGCCGGCGCAGACCCAGGCGCGCGGTGGTCGTCGCGTCGGCGGGGTCGTGTTCGCGGTTTTCTACATCGCGTTTGGCGCGGTCATACCGCTCCTGTTCCTCACCGGCAACCACGCAAACGCCAGCAGCCAGGTCGGGGGCATCAGGCTGAACGCCGCCGAGAAGCGGGGACGTCAGCTGTTCGGCGAGTCTTGCGGCGTCTGCCATACGCTGGCGGCGACGAACTCGGTCGGAAAGGTCGGGCCGAATCTCGACACGCTGCAGCCACCCGCGGGGCTTGTGCTGAACACGATCAACAACGGTTGCGTGCAGAACCCGCCCCCCGGCAGTCCCCAGGCGTGCCTCGGTTATGGAACGATGCCCGCCCAGCTGTTCGAGGGCAAAGACGCCCAGGACGTGGCCGCGTTCGTGGCCAAAGTCGCCGGCAAGGAATAGCGCCGACAGCGTCCACACTTCGGTCCGCCGGCGCTGCTACGATGCCCGCCGCCCGTACAGCTGAATTCCCGCACCGGCGCGCCTCACGACGCACCGGGAGGAAGCGGGGGACCCAGGTTGTTGGGGCTAATCGCGCATGCGCGTAGCGCCGCTCTTTCGGTGCGAGCCCGTCAGCTAACCCCGCAAGCACAAGAAAGAGGACGGCTATGCCGGAAGCACGCTCGTCAACGCCCCGGGGCCAGACGCACCGGAGAGAAGATCGACCGCAACGCCCGCAGCAGGTCAGGCAGTCCTACAGCGGGCCTCGACCCGTGCCCGCCGTACCCCACCGGCAGGCACGCGCGCCGGTCGCCGCCGACGCCGTGGCGCCGGCCGCTCGGCCCGTCTCCCGCGACGCCGCGCGTTCTGTGTCCCGTGAAGCGGCTCGGCCCGTCTCCCGCGACCGCGCGGGCCCCGCGCCTCGCGAGGCCGTTCGCCCCCGGCCCCGCGAGGCCGTCCGGCGCGAGGACCCTCGAGCCGCTCCGGTCTCGACCGGAGTCGCGATCCCCGGTCGCCGCACGATTGCGATCCAGGGCCGGGGGTCGGAGCGATACAGCCCGTCTCCGACCCGCAGCCGCCCGCCCCGCAGGCGTTACGAGCGCGACGGGTTCAAGCCCGACCGGGCGGCGATGTGGGCGGTCCTGCTTGGCGTGGTCCTGATCCTCGTCGCCGCGACGAGCTCACGCGCCGCGACCGGATCACCCTCTGCCCGCTCGGGCGCGGCGTCGGCCCACCACGCGGCTGCTTCGCACGCGCCCGCCTCCGCGAGCGCGTCCCGGCACGCGCTCGCCGGCGTGGCCACGGCCACGGTCGCCGTCGCAGTCGCGTCGCGCCGGTAGCGACCGCGCCCGGCGCGATCCGACGGTCGCAGCCGTCGCCCGCGCGGCGGCACTTACGCAACTGGGATCGATCGATGATCAAACCTTTATCCGGATGCGTATAAGGAATAGAAGCGAAGTGATGAGAACTGCCTGGGAGCGCGTGGGCGACTCGGGCGGCACGATTCGGCCCGCTGTCCGCCTTCAAGTCCCTTGTGCGAACTGGATACGCTCGGTAGACTTATCAACCGTAAGCAGGTCTAGAAAGTGAAGGGAAAGGTCTGGCAGCTTCTCCCTATCCCAACTGACCCCAGCGGTGGCCCCCTGATGAAGATCTCAATGAGCAGGTTCCAAATCCACGACGACTTGACGGCCCCGGAAGGATCGGTGCCGGTGCTGCGCGGCGCGCTGGCGACGGGCGGCCAACTGCCGAACTTCCTTGGCGTGCTGGCGGGCTCTCCGGCAGCCCTCCGGGCGTATGCGAGGTTTCGTTCCGAACTTCGCCACGGCAAGCTGACGCTGGCGACGCTGGAGCGGATCGCGCTGGCGGTCGCAGAGCACTATCACTCACAGCCCGGGATCGAGATGCACTCGCGCGCCGGTCGCGCGGCGGGCCTCGAGCTCGACGAGGTGGCGGCGGCCCGCAAGTTCTCCTCGAAGGACCCGCGCCAGGCGGCGCTGCTTCGGTATCTGCAGGCATTGGTCGAAGAGGGGGGCCGACCGCCGATGCATCTCCACGAGGAGGCGCGCGAGGCCGGCTGGGACGACGAGCAGATCCTCGAGGCGATCGCCGCGGTCGCACTCGAAGGGTTCACGGCGATGGTGAATGTCGCCGGTGAAGTGCCGGTCGATGGCTCCAGCGAGCAGTCGCGCGGGCTGAAGGCAGCGTAAGCTGCGCGGCCTGGCATGTGCGCGCACCAGCGATCGGTACACGGAAACGCACGCGGGACCGCCAGTTGCTGCCCGCTCTATCACGAGGCCGTCGAGCTCGTCGGCCGGCGCTGGACCGGGGCCATCCTGCGCGTGCTGATGGACGGCCCGTTGCGCTTCTCGGAGATCGCACAGGCGGTGCCGGAGCTGTCGGACCGCCTCCTGTCAGAGCGGATGAAGGAGCTCGAGGCCCGGGGCATCGTCGAACGGACGGTGATCTCGGGCCCGCCGCTGCGCGTCGAGTATTCGCTATCGCAGATGGGCCGGGAGCTCGAGCCCGCCCTGTCCGAGCTTCAGCGGTGGGCGAACCGCTGGCTGCGCCGCGGCGTGCCCGCCGGCGTCTGAGACCGCCTGCGCCCAGCGCGCCGGCGTGAACCCGTAGGTCCGCTTGAACTGCCTCGTCATGTGGCTCTGGTCGGCGAACCCGGCCTCCGCAGCGGCTTGCGCCAGCGGCATCCCGCGCTCGATCTGCGCCCGCGCGAAGTGCAGCCGGCGCATCGTGCGGTAACGGTCCGGGCTGGTCCCGAACGCGCGCCGGAACTGACGCGCGATCGTAAAGCGGTCGGTTCCGGCGATCTGCTCGAGCCGCGCGGCGGGCGTCGGGGCGGTGGGATCGGCCGCGAGGTACGCGCGCACCGTCTCGACGGCCGCGGCGTCTATCGAGATGCGGCGCTCCGGCCGGCCGCTGAGCGAACGGAGCAGGTCTGCGATCGACGCGGCGATCTCGACCCGGCCAAGCTCGCTGATCGGCTCGTCGAGATCGGCCAGCAGCGAGGCCACGATCCGGGTGGTCGGCGTCGGCGCGTGCACCGGCTCGGGCACGAACGGCAGCTCCCGATCGTCGAGCGCCCGGCGGATCAGCGCCGGGTCGATGTAGACGATCCGGTAGCGCAAACCGGCGTCGGTCGCCGCGGCGCCGTCGTGCGTCTCGTCGGGGTGCAGCACGTGCACCTGGCCCGGCAGGCCGATGCGCCGCTGCCCGCGATAGCGGAACGTCTGCACGCCCGCGAGTGTGATCCCGATCGCGTAGGTGTCGTGGCGGTGGGGCTCAAACGCGCACGTCGTCAGGAACGCCTCGGCTCGCTCGATCCCGGCGGCGCCGGCGCCGAACCGGATCACGTTGCGTCCCGTGCAGGATCGTTCAAGACGATCGGCATCGACGCCTCGTAGCGTCTCGGGCATGAGACAAGAGTATTGGCGCAGCGAGGGCTGAATGGTTCGCACGGGAGCGGTCGGTCCGCTTGTGTTCACGTCGCTGGCGATCATGGGAAGCCCGGGACCGGCCACGATCAGCCTCACCGCGTCGGGTTCGGCGTACGGAGTCAGGCGCTCGATCGGCTACCTGATCGGGATCATCATCGGCTCGACGATCGTGCTCGTCGCGGTCGCGACGGGCATCACCGCGGCGCTGCTGGCGATCCCCGCGCTGCGGGTCGTGCTCGTCGGAGTCTCGGCCGTTTATCTCGTGTGGCTTGCCTACCACATCGCGACCGCACCCGCGCTCGGCGCCTCGGCGCCACCGGGTTCGCGCACGCCGACGTTTCGCGGCGGGGCGTTGCTCGGGGTCGCCAATCCCAAGGCCTGGGTGGCGATCGGCGCGGTCTTCGCCGGCGCCCGCTTGTCAAGCGATGCGCCTGTCGACGCGACCGCCAAGGTCGTGGTCCTGACCGGGATGATCGTCGTGATCAACGTCGTCTGGCTGCTCGTCGGCGCGTCAATCGCCCCGCTGTTGCGGCGGCCGCGCTCGGCGCGGGTCGTGAACGTCTCGCTCGCCGGCGCCCTCGTCGCGGCAACCGCTGTGGCAGTCGCTCACTGAAGCGCTGCGGTGCGAGTCTGCGCTCCGTGCTTCCAGCTCAGCTGCGAGCCGTGCAGCCGCAGCGACGAGCTGTCGATCGCCGCTCCCGAGTCCAGCAGCGCCGGGCCGCGCCCGTCCGCTTTGCGGACCTCGATCAGCTTGCGCGAGGAGACGATCGAACTCCCCGTCCCGATCCACGCGACCGCGCCGTCGGCCTTGCATACCAGCGAATCGACGCTCTGGTGTGACTCGGGGCCCGCCGGGCTGGTCGCGGCGAGCGCGCGCAACTGCACGCCGTCGGTCAGCCGCCGGACGATGACCTGGGTGAATCCGGTGTCGACGCCGCAGCGCGCGAGCCCGTAGGCCGCCAGGCGGCCGGCGACCGTGACCGTTGTGACCTGGGACGCGGCGATGCACGTGCGCCGCTGGCCGAGCTTGTAGGATCGCGCGCCGCCCAGTGCGCAGCCGTACGCCGCGTTGCCAACCGCATAGACCCGCGCGACCTTGTCGGCGGCGAGCGTGTGGGCCGCCGCGGGACCGCACGCGGCGACCGCGGCGGTGGACGGCGCAGAAGCGAACAGCGCCAGCGCAGGGAGCGCCAGACCAGCGACCAGCGCGGGCTCCCAGAGCCGAATTCGATGGCGCACGTCAGCGAGCATACGGCCACTGCGTGCGACCGGCGCGCGCCGTCACAGGCGGGGCGGAGTCCCGAGCAAGTAACCTCTCGCGCCGGATGACGCTCCCCGAACGCCCGCAGACCATCGACGACGTCACGTCGTTCGTGCAGGAGCGCGAGATCCGTTTCATCCGTCTGTGGTTCACCGACATCCTCGGGCAGCTGAAGGCGTTCTCGATCAACGCGACCGAGCTCGCCGACGCGTTTGAGGGCGGAATGGGGTTCGACGGGTCCTCGATCACTGGCTTCAACCCGATCGAGGAGTCCGACATGATCGCGATGCCCGACCCGAGTACGTTCTCGGTGCTGCCGTGGCGGCCCGCCGAACAGGGCGTGGCGCGCATGTTCTGCGACATCCAGACGCCCGAGCGGACGCCGTATGAGGGCGATCCGCGGCACGTGCTGCGGCGCGCGCTGCAGCGCGCACAGGCGATGGGGTTTGACCACTACTACGTGGGCCCGGAGCTCGAGTACTTCTACTTCCGGGACTCGAGGTCGACCGAGGTGCTCGACCACGGTGGCTACTTCGACCTGACGACGCTCGACGCCGGCTCTGACCTGCGCCGGGAGACAGTGCTCGCGCTCGAACAGCTGGGCATCCACACCGAGTACACCCACCACGAGGTCGGCCCCAGCCAGCACGAGATCGACATGCGCTATTCGGACGCGCTGAAGATGGCCGACGACTGCATGACCTACCGGATCACGGTCAAGGAATACGCGATGAAGTACGGCCTGCACGCGACGTTCATGCCCAAGCCGCTGTTTGGCGAGAACGGCTCGGGCATGCACACGCACCAGTCGCTGTTCCGCGGCGGGCACAACGCGTTCTACGACGCCGACGACCAGTACTTCCTTTCGGACGTGGGCAAGGCGTTCATCGCAGGCCAGCTGCGCCACGCCCGCGAGATCTGCTCGGTGTTCGCCCAGTGGGTGAACTCCTACAAGCGCCTCGTGCCCGGCTACGAGGCGCCGGTCTACGTGGCTTGGTCGCGCCGAAACCGCTCGGCGCTCGTGCGCGTGCCGCTGTATCACCCCGGCAAGGAGCAGGCCACGCGGATGGAGCTTCGTTGCCCCGATCCGGCGTGCAACCCATATCTGACGTTCGCGGTCCTGCTGCACGCCGGCCTGGAAGGAATCGAGCATGGCTACGAGCTGCCCGACCCGATGGAGAAGAACCTCTACCACCTGTCCCCCGACGAGCGCCGGCGTCTTGGCATCGACCAGCTGCCAGAGACGCTGGGCGAGGCGATCGAGCTGACCGCGCAATCCGAGCTCGTGCTGCGGTCGCTGGGCGAGCACACGTTCAACCGCTACATCGAGATCAAGCGCCAGGAGTGGGACGACTACCGGGTCCAGGTGACACCGTGGGAGCTCGAGCGCTACCTTCCAGTGCTGTGAAGCGACTGATCGCGACACTTGGGGCGCTGATCCTGCTGGCCGTTCCGGCCGCCGCGACCGCGCGGGCGGTGACCTCCGGCGTGATCACCGTCGGGCGCAGCGCCGGCCCGATCTCGCTCGGCATGAGCCGCGCGCAGGTGGTCTCGAAGCTCGGCAAGCCGGCGTACGAGAACGGCAACGGCTACATGCAGTACGCGCAGATCCCGGTGATCTTCGACGTGTACCGCGACAGCGGCGCGCGCTCGTCACACGTACGGATGCTGTCGGTCGCCAGCACCGGGCCAGGCTTCAGGCTCTCTGACGGCAACCGCATCTTCACCAAGGGCGGACTCAAGCGGCTTTCCAGCCTCTACGGCACCAAGCTGAAGTTCCACAACTCCGCCGACACAGGCCCGTACTACGAGGTCGTCAGCAGGCTCAACAACCGCAAGGTCCTGACGGACTTCTTCGTCGACCGTCACTCGCTGAACGCGACGGTCCTTCAGATCTACATCCTGTTCGCCTAGGCCTAGACCCGGAGCTCGGCGGCGAGCTCGTCGGGCGACGTCAGCGGCGTCTTGCACACGAAGTGCTCGCACACGTATGCGGCGGCCAGCCCGTCGACCGGCTCGCGGCCCTCCAGCAGCGGCACTCCGTTCGCCGACCCGGACGCGAGCACGATGTGAGGACGGAACTGGCTGCGGATCACGCGCAGCAGCGCCTCCGGGCTCGGCCCGACGATCGCCACTTCCCTGATCGGCGTGACGTAGAAGTCAGCGGCCGTGAGCAGGTGCGCGAACGCGTGAGGATGACGGACTGCCAGCGGGAACGTCAGACGCAGCACGCCGAGTGCGTGTCGCTCGTACTTGCCGTCGCCCGACAGCAGCGCCAGGCGCAGGAGCGCGAGCGCAGCGGCCGAGCTGCCGGACGGGATCGGCGAGTCCTCGAGGTCCTTGCGGCGGGCGAGGAGCTGCTCGTGGTCGCTCGGGGTCGTGAAGAACCCACCCAGCTCGGGGTCGGAGAAGCGGGTGATGATCGAGTCCGCGAGGCCGATCGCCTCGTGGTACCAGCGCGGGTCGAACGTCGCCTCATACAGCGTGATCAGCGCCGCCAGCAGGAACGCGTGGTCTTCGAGGTAGGCCCCGAGGCGGCCGCGACCGTCCTTCCAGGTTCGAAGCAGCCGCCCCTCGCCGTCGCGTAGCTCGCGCAGCACGAAGTCTGCGCATCCAGCGGCCGCATCGATGTAATCGGGACGCTCGAGGACCGCGCCGGCCTCCGCCAATGCCGAGATCATCAACGCGTTCCATGCAGTCAGCCGCTTGTCGTCGAGGCCGGGGCGGACCCGGCCGCTGCGCACCGATAGCAGCTTGGCGCGAATCTCGGGGAGCTCGGGCGGTTCGGCGCCGCGCGCCTCCAACACGTTGAGGCCGTGCTCGAAGTTCCCGCGCTCGGTCGCGCCGAAGTAGGCGACGGCGTCGTCGGCGAGATCGGGGCCGACGACCTCGCGAAGCTCGGACAGTGTCCACACGTAGAACTTGCCCTCGACGCCCTCCGAGTCGGCGTCGAGCGCCGAGCAGAACCCGCCCTCGGGGCCGCGCATCTCGCGCAACGCCCAGTCGAGCGTCTCACAGCAGACTGCACGCAGCCGCTCCTCGCCCGACACCTGCCAGCCGTGCAGGTACGCGCGGGCCAGCAGGGCGTTGTCGTAGAGCATCTTTTCGAAGTGCGGGACGGTCCAGGTCGCATCGACGGCGTAGCGGCTGAAGCCGCCGCCGACCTGGTCGTAGATCCCGCCGCGCGCCATCGCGTCGAGGGTCATGAGCGACATCTCGCGCTCGCCGCGGCTGAGCAGAAACTCGATCGTCGAGGCAGCCGGGAACTTCGGCGCCCCGCCCCAACCGCCGTTGACACGGTCAAATGTGGCCTCGAGGTTGGCCTGTGCCTGCGCGATCAGCTCGGAGCGGATCGGCTCGGGCGACGGCTGCAGTCGTGCCGAGGCACCGAGCGTCTGCACGAGCCGCTCGGATTGCGCGCGGATCTCCTCGCGCCGGTCAGACCACGCCTCTGCGACGCCGACCAGCACCATCCGCCAGCTCGGTAGCCCGTGTCGGGGCTCGGGCGGAAAGTAGGTGCCGACGTAGAACGGGACCTGTTCGGGGGTCAGGAACGCGTTCAACGGCCAGCCACCGTGGCCGGTCATCGCCTGGCAGGCCTCCATGTAGATCGCGTCGACGTCCGGGCGCTCCTCGCGATCGACCTTGACGCACACGAACTGCTCGTTCATCAGCGCTGCGGTCTCGAGATCCTCGAACGACTCGCGTTCCATTACGTGACACCAGTGACACGCGGAGTAGCCGATCGAGACCAGCAGCGGCCGGTCATGCTCGCGTGCGAGGCTCAGCGCTTGCTCGCCCCACGGATGCCAGTCGACCGGGTTGTCCTTGTGCTGCAGCAGGTACGGGGACGTCTCGTCGGCAAGGCGGTTCGGCACGGCGTCCAGGGTACCCGCGACGGGCGGGGGCGAACACAGTGCAAGCGCCGCAGGTACCCTCACTCCAGGACCTAGCAAAACGCCAGTCCGACCGAGAAGGGAGATCACGTGTCAGCGTATCGGGAGCCGGTAACCGCGCCCGCTGCCCCACCGGCGGTCGGTCCGTATGCCCATGCAGTCCGCGCCGGCGGTCTGCTGTTCTGTTCGGGTCAGGTTCCGCTTGACCCCAGGACCGGAGAACTGGTCGGCCGAACGCCCGCCGAGCAGGCAGGTCGCTGCCTGGAGAACCTCGCCGCTGTCTGTGAGGCGGCCGGCGCGACGCTCGCCGACGCGGTGCGGATGACCGTCTACATGACCGACATCTCGGCGTTCTCGGCGGTCAACGAGGTTTACGCCTCGTTCTTCGAACTCAGCCCGCCCGCAAGAGTGGCGATCGGCGTCGCGGCGCTGCCGCTCGGGGCGAAGGTGGAGATCGACGCGGTGGTCGCGCTTGCCGACTGAGCGTCCGGCTGTCGGCGGCGCGAGCGCCACGACTTCGCCCGCCGGCGACGTCGCGGACGTCTCGCTGGACGACATCCGCGCGGCGATGGAAACGGGCGCCGGAATCGTCCGCGAAACGCCGGTGGTGAGCTCGCAGACGCTGACCGAGCGGACCGGCGGGACGGTCGTGCTCAAGGCCGAGAACTTGCAGCGCACCGGCTCGTTCAAGATCCGCGGGGCGCTGTCGAAGATTTCGTCGCTCGGCGAGGAGTGCGCGCGCGGCGTCGTCGCCGCCAGCGCCGGCAACCACGGCCAGGCGGTCGCGTATGCGGCTCGCGCTCGGCATATCCGCTGCGAGGTGTTCGTGCCCGAGGGCGCGTCGATCGGGAAGGTCGAGGCCGTCGCCGCGTTGGGCGCGAGCGTGCTCGAGACCGGCGCGACCATCCACGAGGCGCTGGATGCGGCACGCGAGTGCGCGCAGCGCGAGGGGCTGTCGCTGGTGCATCCCTTCGATGACGTCAAAGTGATTGCCGGGCAGGGCGGGCTTGGCATCGAGTTGCTGTCGCAGGTCCCCGACGTCGCGCGGGTGATCGTCCCGGTCGGGGGCGGCGGGCTGATCAGCGGCGTCGCGATCGCGCTCAAGGCGCAGCGACCAGAGATCGAGGTGATCGGAGTACAAGCGGAAACGTGCGCTCCGGTTCCAGCCTCGCTCGCGACGGGGACGCCTGTCACCGTCGACTCGGCGCTGACGATCGCTGACGGGATCGCCGTCAAGCGACCGGGACATGTCACGCTGCCGTTGATCAGACGCTGGGTCGACGACATCGTGGTCGTCGCCGAGGACGACATCGCCGAGGCGATGGTGGTGCTGCTCGAGCGCGCCAAGCTCGTGGTCGAGGGTGCCGGGGCGGTGGGGGTCGCGGCGCTGCTGTCCGGGCGTGTGCCCGCGCTCGCCGACGGGATCACCGCGGTGGTGCTCTCCGGCGGGAACGTGGACGCCGGTCTCCTGGCCGACGTCACGCGCCGCCATGAGACCCAGGCCGGCCGGCGACTGGTGCTGCTCGCCCGACTACCCGACCGTCCGGGCTCGCTCGCTCATCTGCTCGCGCTCGTGGCAGAGCGCGGCGCCAACATCCGCGACGTGCAGCACATTCGCGAGGGGGTCGACTTGCACGTGCGCGAGACCGCCGTGCAGCTGGTGCTCGAGACCCGCGGCATGGCCCATGCCGAGACGGTGACCGATGCGGTTCGCGGCGCCGGCTACCCCGAGCCGCTCGTGCTCCGGGTACGAGCTCCCGGCCGATAGTCGGCGAAGCGCTCGTACAGAGGCTCGCTGCCGGGCTCAGGCGACGGTCGAGGAGCGGCAGTCGCGGTACTCGCGCGCCTGCTGCACCAGCGCTTGTACCACCCGGCTGCGCTGATCGGCCTCGGGGTGCCACTGGACGCCGAGCACGAACCGGCAGCCGGGGAGCTCGACCGCCTCGGGGAGATCGTCCAGCTGCGAGGTCCCGGTTATCACGAGCCTTTCGCCGATCTCGTCGACGCCTTGGTGGTGGTGGCTCTTGATTGGATGAATCTCCTCGCCGGCTGCCCGGGCCGCCAGCGATCCGTGGTCGAGGCGGACGTCGTGGTCTGAGCCGTCGAAGCTGCCGGGATTGAGGCGGTGACGCTCGTGGCCGACGAGGTCCGGGAGGTGCTGGCGCAGCGTCCCACCCAGCGCGACGTTGATCAGCTGCATCCCACGGCAGATCCCCAGTAGCGGAAGGTCGCGGTCGATCGCCGCCCGCGCGAGCGCGAGCTCGGCGCGGTCGCGCTCGGGCACGGTCCCGTTGGTAGCCGGATGCGCCTGCGCGCCGTAGGACGACGGGTCGATGTCCGCGCCGCCGGCCAGGATCAGGCCGTCGATACGGTCGAGCATCTCGTCGGGGCTTTCGATCAGCTCCCGATCAGGTGGGATCATGATCGCCAGCGCGCCCGCCTGCTGGGTCGCGGTGATGTAGCTGAGCGGTAACAGCGCGGCGCGCTGCTCCCAGACACCCCAGCGGGCGAACTCGACCGCCGTGCAGATCCCGACTGCCGGACGCGTTTCGCTCATCGCCTCAGCGTAGCGAGCCGACTGTACGGGAACGTTCTCGCGCCGTGCGGCGTCAATACGGGCGAACGACTGACCCACCGGAGAAGCCAGATGACGCGCCGCCTCGCCCTACTCGCCCCGTTTGCCCTTGCTGCCGTGCTCGCGGGCTGCGGCTCGTCGAGTTCGTCGGGCGAAACCTCGTCGAACGCCGCCGCGGCGGCGCCGCAGGCCTCCTCGGGCGCTGCCAGTTCGCTGACGTTGAGCGAGACGGAGTTCAAGATCACGCCCGTCGCCCCGACTGTGTCGAAGACCGGCACGATCACGATCACGGTCAATAACACCGGCACGATCGACCACGAACTGGCGGTGCAGACGCCGTCCGGGCTCGTCAAGACGGCGCCGATCTCGCCCGGCTCGACCGCGACCCTGAAGGTCGACGCGTCGAAGGATGGTCGCTACGTCTTCTACTGCCCGATCGGCCACCACCGGGCCGCCGGCATGCAAGGGGTGCTCGTCGTCGGGTCGGCGGCGAGCTCGGCCGGCGGCGCGTCGGGCGGCACTACCACCAGCAGCAATCCCGCCGCCCGCTCCGGGTATTAGCCGCGGGCCCCGGCGCGCAGGGCAGCGCGGCGGATCTTGCCGCTGGAGGTCTTCGGCAGCTCGACCGCGAAATCGACGATCCGCGGATACTTGTACGGAGCGGTCTCGTGCTTGACGTGATCCTGCAGCTCGGCGGCGAGCTCGGGGCCCGGCGCAAAGCCGTCGCGTAGGACCACGACGGCGCGCACGACGGTGCCGCGCTCGTCGTCGGGGGCGGCGACCACCGCGGCCTCGGCAACCGCCCGGTGCGAGACCAGCGCGGACTCGACCTCGAATGGGCCGATCCGATAGCCGGCCGAGATGATCAAGTCGTCGGAGCGCCCGACGAAGTACAGGTAGCCGTCCGCGTCCTGCTGCACCCGATCCCCGGTGTGCCAGGGCACGTCGACGGGCGACGGGTCATCGCCGTCGAGGTAGCCGACGAAGAAGGTCGGATCGGTGCGGGGGTCTCGCAGGACGAGCTCCCCGTCATGGACGACCAAGTCGACCCCGGGCAGCGGCCTGCCCATCGATCCGGGCCGCGCGGGCTGTCCGAACGGCATCCCGGTGAGCTGCCCGGTCTCGGTCTGACCGTAGCCGTCGCGGATGTCGATGCCGGTGGCCTCGTTGAACGCGCGCAGGACCTCGGGGTTGAGCGCCTCGCCGGCGGCGACCAGGCCGCGGAGCGCCGGCAGCGGCTCGAGCTGCGCTCGCTTGGCGATCACCCGGTACTCGGTCGGCGCCATGCACAGCACGTTGACGCGCTCGGCCCTGAGGATGGCCAGGCGCTCGGCGGGGTCGAATCGGCCGTCGTGCAACAGTGCCGCGGCGCCGCGGATCCACGGCGCGATGAAGACGTTGCGCGCCGACTTGGACCAGCCGCTCGCCGCCGTGCACCAGACGATGTCGCCAGGCCTGGCGTCGAGCCAGTGCTGCGCCTGCAACTGCTGGCCGGGGAGGTAGCGCTGGCCGTGGACGATCCCCTTCGGCTCTCCGGTGGTGCCGCTGGTGAACGTGATCAGGCACGGATCGCCAGGCTCCAGCTCGACGGCGGCAGCGGGCTGGCCCGCGTACAGCGACTCATCGGGGATCAGCATGACCTGGCAGCCGGCTCCGGCCGCCGCGAGTTCCGCCCCGTTACGTTCGTCGGCGATGATCAGCTTCGGGGCTGCCGCGTCGAGGCGTAGGCGCAGGTCCTTGGCGCGGAGCTGCTCGTTGCACGGCAGCGCGACCGCACCGATCCGGAAGCACGCCACCATCGCCAGCACCCATTCGGGACGGTTGCCGATCAGCGTCATCACCACGTCCCCGCGAGACACACCGGCGCGCGTGAGCGTCCCCGCCAGCGCCGCGCTGCGGGTCGCGACCTCACCGAACGACCATGTGCGCCGAGCGCCGTCGCGTGCCAGCTCGATCAGCGCCAACCGGCGCGACGGGGCGGCGTCGACGCAGTCGCGGGCAAAGTTCATGGCCCGCGGCAGTCTCGCTACGCCGCGGCGCGGGCGGTCGCTTCTGATACCGATCGTGCGGCCTGCTCGGCGCTGGTAAGGGCCACGCCGATCGCTCGTAGCTCTTGCTCGCCGCGGGCGTACAGCCCGGAGACCGCATCTGTGGCGAGCACGACACGAAAGTCGCGCTCGCTGGCCTCGTAGATCGAGGTCCGCGGGCAGTTCGGGAAGTTGCAGCCGCAGAACACGAGCGTCGAGACGTTCTGCTCGCGCAGGTGGGCCTCGAGCCGGGTGTTGTAGAACGCGCCCCAGCGGGGCTTGTAGACGACCGTCTCTCGGTCTGCGAGCTGCTGGATCCCGCCCGCCTTGAGCAGCCGGTGATCGAGGCTCAGGTCCGCGCTGGGAAGGAGGCTGGGCGCCAGCTGCGAGCCCGGTGAGCCGGGCAGTGCGAGCGCAGCGCCGCGCTCGAGCAGGCCCCTTCGGCAGCGGTCGGCGTCTTCTCCGCCTGAGTCATAGAGGCGGATGACGTGGACGATCGGGCGGTGTGCCTTGCGGAACGCGTCGAGCAGGCTTGTGATGGCCGCCAGCGCCGCGTTGGTTCCGGCGATCGGGAACGGGCCGTCGTCGAGGAAGTCGCGCTGCACGTCGATCGTGATCAGCGCAGCACTGACGAAATGCGGCTCGGTGTGACGATCAGGCAAGGCTTTGAGACTACCTTCCGGGCCGAGTTCGCCGGTTTCGTAAGCTGCTGTGCATGGGATTCATGACAGGGACGGGCCCGTTCGGGAAACACCCCGCGGGCACTTTCAATTTCGAGCCGCCGCCTCCGGGCCGCGTGCTCTACATCGAGCCGACGCCCAAGCGGATCCGGGTGGTCGTCGGCGGCGAAGTCGTGGCCGACAGCCGTGGCGCGATGATGCTGCACGAGTCAGGCCTGCAACCGATCTACTACTTCCCTCCGGAGGACGTCCGTGCCTCGTTCCTCGAGCCGTCGGACCGCCACACGCACTGCCCGAAGAAGGGCGACGCCTCCTACCACACGATCCGGGTCGGGGATCGCGTGGTCGAGAATGGCGCGTGGTACTACCCGGAGCCGATCGACACCGCACACCAGATCGAGGGCCTGATCGCGTTCTACTTCAACAAGATGGATCACTGGTACGAGGAGGACGAGGAAGTGTTCGTCCATCCCCGCGACCCGTACCACCGAGTCGATCTGGTCTCGAGCGACCGCCACGTGCGGGTGTCGCTCGACGGCGAGCTGTTGGCCGAGAGCCGTGGGGCGCTAGCCCTGTTCGAGACCGGTTTGCCGCCCCGGTGGTACCTGCCGCGTGAGGACGTGCAGGCGACGCTCGAGCCCAGCCACACGATCACGCGGTGCCCGTATAAGGGCCAGGCGAGCTATCACTCGGTGAGGCTCGGCAACGGCGAGGTCGCCAACGACCTCGTCTGGTACTACAGCGAGCCGATCGCCGAGGCCGCGCGGATCCGCGGCCTTCTGTGCTTCTTCAACGAGCGGGTCGACCTCGAGCTCGACGGCGAGTTGCAGGAGCGGCCCGAGTCGCCGTGGAGTCAGCGCGTGAGGTCCGAGGCTGCGCCCGTCCAGACGGGGGCCTGAGGCGGGCGAGGATCTGCCTCAGGCGCTCCGCCTCGCGTTGCGGGTCGGCCTTCATCCGTTCGTCGGTGACTCGGACGGTCGGGTGGCCTGCTGCGAGGGTGTCGGCGTCGCGGTCGCGGTCTGACTCGAACGTCGCGCGGTCTCTGTGGAACTCGTGGCTGTCGAGCTCGACGATCAGGCCGTGGTCGGGGAAGTAGGCGTCGACTCGGTAGCCGGCGAGGGGGAAGTTGGTGAGTGGGGTGGGGAGGTCGTAGTCGCGGCAGAGTTTCTTGAAGGTGTCTTCGAGGTGGGAGCGGGTGAGGCCGGTGGCGACGTCGGCGATGAAGGGGGTCAGGCGGGCGGCGTTGGGGTGGCGCTCGCTCGCGTCGCGCAGGTCTGACTCGTACATGAAGCGCGAATGCAGGGCGTCGTTGACCGCGCGGGTCAGGCGTTTGTCGCTGAGGCGTCGTGCCATGTCGAGGATGGCTCTCGCGGGGGTCGTGGCGCGGATCCCCAGCTGGATCGTCAGGTCGCGGCGGTGAAGGGTGGTTGATCGGTGGGCCCGGATGCCCTTCGGTCGGCGGTCGCCTGGAACGACGACTTCGAACGGGGTGCGCCAGTGCTTGTCCAGGCCCCACAGGGACATGGCGGAGCTGTGGCTGAGCGCGGCGCCCGGGCCGCACGCGAGGACCGCGGCCGCGGCGCGCTCGAGCGGTGTGACGGGTGGGCGGCCGACGGCGTAGACGCCCGGGTAGACCGGGTGCAGCCGTCCGCTGCGGATCCGATGCCGGATCGCCTTGTCGCTGAGCTCGAGCTGTAGCAGCTGCGCGCGGGTCACGTTCCCGTTCTGACGGGAGGCGAGTTCGGCTATCGCGGCGTCGTGGGAGATCGTATGCCCCATAGGGGCAAAGATCTCCCAAGCCCCCCGAGTTCGCCCCCCTTGAGGCGCCGTGATTTACAGAGATTTGACGTATCCTCGCTCGCATGGCCCTAGCTGAGACCCCCTACACAGACAAGACCGACGAGCAGAAGGCGATCTGCGAGATGGTCCACCAGTTCGCCGATGAGCAGATCATCCCGAACGCCGAGCACTACGACCACGAGGACGCGTTCCCGGACCCGATCGTCGAGCAGATGAAGGAGCTCGGGCTGTTCGGCGTCACGATCCCCGAGGAGCACGGGGGGATGGGCCTGGACCTGACGACGTACGCGATGATCGTCGAGGAGCTGTCGAGAGGCTGGATCAGCATCTCCGGCATCGTCAACACCCACTTCATCGGCTCCTACCTGCTGATGAAGTTCGGGACCGACGAGCAGCGGCAGAAGTACCTGCCGCGCATGGCGACCGGCGAGCTGCGCGCCGCGTTCAGCCTGTCAGAGCCCGAGCTGGGCTCCGACGTGGCGGCGATCAAGGCGAGCGCAAAGAAGACCGCAGACGGCGACTACGAGATCAACGGCACGAAGATGTGGGTCACCAACGGCCTGCGCGCCGGCCTGGTGTTCGTGCTCGTGCGCACCGATCCCAACGCGGAGCCCAAGCACCGCGGCCTGACCTGCTTCATCGCCGAGAAGGAGCCGGGCGTGGCCGAGAACACCGGCCCGTACAGGGGCTTCAACGTCCCGCCGCAGATCAAGAAGATGGGCTACAAGGGCGTCGAGTCGACCGAGCTCGTGTTCGACGGCTACCGCTGCCCGGCCGACAACATCCTCGGCGGCGAGGAGGCGGGCCTCAACAAGGGCTTCCCGCAGATGATGGACGCGCTCGAGTTGGGCCGCGTCAACGTCGCCGCCCGCGGCGTCGGCCTCGCCCAGCGCGCGCTCGAGCTGGCGCTGAAGTACAGCCAGGAGCGCCGGACGTTTGGCAAGCCGATCGCGGAGCACCAGGCGATCCAGTTCAAGCTCGCCGACATGGCCACCCAGGTCGAGGCAGCGCGACTACTCACGCACCGTGCCGCGCGGATGAAGGACGCCGGCGAGCGCAGCGACATCGAGGCGGGCATGGCCAAGCTGTTCGCGTCCGAGGCCGGTCACTACTGCGCCGAGCAGTGCCTGCGGATCCACGGCGGCTACGGCTACTCGAAGGAGTACGAGATCGAGCGCATCTATCGCGACGCGCCGCTGCTGCTGATCGGCGAGGGAACGAGCGAGATCCAGCGGATGGTGATCGGCCGCAAGCTGCTCCGACGACACAAGTTGTGACCAGCTGCGCGGCGCCCGGCCGGTAACGGCAGGTTGCGTAGACTGCGTCGCCTGTCCTCGCCGACCGACACCAAATCGCTGATCGAAACCGCCGTCAAGCGGTTCGTCGACGAGGTGCCGGCGCTCCAGCAGCTGAAGCTCGTCGCGGGTCTGGAGCTGCGCGGCCGCGGAGACGTGCAGCTGTACCGCGTGGAGATGCCCGGGCCGAAGGTGACCAAGTCGATCCCGTCCGACGCCAAGGTGACGCTGTCCGTCTCGCGTTCGCACTTCAACGAGCTGGCGACGAAGGGCCGGGTGCGCGACTGGCGCGAGGCGTTCGCCCACGGGGATGCGAAAGCGACCGGCGTGGATCAGGTGATGAAGCTGATCGTCAACGTCGTCGAGCGCCACGAGGAGCGCGCGCGCACGCCCAAATCTAGTGGCGGCGCTCGGCCAGCTTCTCAGCGGCGCTGAGCTGCTCCTCGACCAGCTTCAGCCCGGCGTCCCAGAAGCCCGGATCGCCGAGGTCGATGCCGATGATCGCGGCCAGCTCCTCGGGGTTGCGCGAACCGCCGGCCGACAGCAGCTCCAGGTACTTCGGCACGAACGAGTCGCCTTGCTCGCGGTAGCGCCCGTAGGCCGACAGCGCGAGCAGCTGGCCGTATGCGTAGGCGTAGACGTACCCGGGCGTGTTGATGAAATGGGGAACGTAGGACCACCACATCCGGTAGCCGTCGGTGATCTCGACGGAATCACCGAACAGCTCGGCCTGGCTGTCGACCCACAGCTCGTTGAGCCGGTCGGTCGACAGCTCGCCGTCGGCGCGCCGGCCGGTGTGGACGAGGTGCTCGAAGCGGTTCATCGCCATCTGGCGAAATACGGTCGCGATCGCCCCGTCGATCCGCTCCGCCAGCAGCCCGAGCCGCTGCTCGTCGTCCTTGGCGGCGTCGAGCAGCCGGCCGAACACGAGCGTCTCGCCGAACACCGACGCGGTCTCGGCGAGCGTCAACGGCGTCGACTGGTGAAAGACGCCGCGCGGCTGGGCCAGCGCCGCGTGCAGGCCGTGGCCGAGCTCGTGGGCCATCGTCAGCACGTCACGGCGCCGGGCGGTGAAGTTGAGCAGCACGTACGGGTGCACCGATGGCACCGTGTAGGCGCAGAACGCGCCGCCGCGCTTGTGCGGCCTGACCGGAGCGTCGACCCAGCGCTCGTCGAAGAACCGGCGCACCACCCGGCCGGCCTCCGGTGAGAAGGCGTCGTAGGTGTCCAGCACCAGCTCGCGCGCCTCGCCGAAGGAGAACGTCAGGTCCTCGGTCAGCAGCGGGGCGGCTCGGTCGTAGTCGGCGAGCCGATCGACGCCGAGCAACTTCGCCTTCAGCCGATACCAGCGCTGGGGGATGTCGTACCGGCTGCGGACCGCCTCGATCAGCGCCATCACCGACTCGTCGGATGCCTCGTTGGCGAGATTTCGGGCGGCGAGCCAATGCGGGTAGCGACGCAGCCGATCTTCGACGGACTTGTCGTGGACCAGCGTGTTGTAGATGAAGCCGCGGGTGCGAAGCCCGGGCTCGAGCGTCGCGGTGACGCCTTGCGCGGCGGTGCGGCGAACGTCGCGGTCGACGGCCTGCAGGCGGCTCAGCGCGACGTCGAGCGGTATCTCCTCCTCGTCGAGCGTGACCCGCAACGAGGACACCAGTTCGCCAAACAGGCGACCCCACGCGGCCTGGCTGGAGATCGACTTCTCGGCGAGGATCTTCTCCTCGGGCTCGGTCAGCAGGTGCGGCCGATAGCGGCGAACGCTGCGCAGGTGGTGGCGGCAGAAGTCCAGATCCTCGCCGTCGAGCAGCCGGTCGGCCTGCTCGTCCTCCAGCGCCGCCCACTCGAGCTCGAAGAACAGGAGCTGTGTCTCGATCTCGGTCGCCCGCTCCTGCATCGCCTGCAGCAGGGCACCCCGGACCGGGTCGGCCGTGTCGGTTGAGAACTTCAGCGACGCGTACGACGCGGCCTTGCCGACGAGCTCGTTGATCGTCTCGAGCTCGTGCATCGCCGCACGGAGACCATCCGAATCCAGCTCGGCGACCTTGCCGGCGTGGCGCTGCGCGAACGTACGAGCTCGCGCTGAGCCCTCGTCCAGGAGCCGCTGCACGCCGGCATCGTCGTCGCCGTCGACGAGCGGCGAGAGATCCCATGCGGTCTGCAGCAGTTCGGGATCGGCGAGATGGTCGGCAGTCGTTGACACCATCGAGAGGTTAGTAGGCTCACGCGCACCTTGGACGAGGCTCTCAGAGCGCTCAGCCGGCGCGTGCGGCTGCTGGCCGCCGGCGGCACGATCTCGATGCAGGGCGAGCACGCGGTGCCGGCGCTCGACGGAGCTGCGCTCGTGGCGCAGGTGCCGCAGCTCGCGGCGGTGAAAGAGCTGCAAGCCGAGACGCTGCTGTCGCTCCCCGGCGCTCAGATCAGCCTCGAGCAGGCGCTCGAGCTCGCGCGCCATGCGTGCGCCGCGTCGGCCTGGGGCGACGGGGTTGTGATCACCACGGGAACCGACACGCTCGAGGAGATCGCGGTGCTGTGCGCGCTGCTGCACGCCGGCGACGCGCCGATCGTGCTGACCGGCGCCAATCGTCCGGCGAGCAACCCCGGAGCCGACGGCCCGGCGAACCTGCTGGACGCGATCGTCGTCGCCGGCTCGTCGGCGGGCAGCGGGCTGGGCACCGTGGTCGTGTTCGGCGGCGAGATCCATGCGGCGATGACGGTCCGCAAGATCGACAGCACCGGGCCGGCGGCGTTCGGGTCGCCGGTCGCGGGGCCGCTCGGCAGGGTCGTCGACGGGCGCGTGTGGCTGCACGCGCGACCGCAGCGTCCGCGAAAGCTCGACGTCTCCCGGCTCGGGCACCGCGTCGAGATCGTCACCGCCGCGCTCGGAGACGACGGCGCGCTCCTTCGCCACGCCGCCGCGGCCGCGCAAGGGGTCGTGGTCGTCGCGCTCGGCGCCGGCCATCTGGGTCCGGCAATGCTCGGCGAGCTGACCGCAGCGGCGCAGCGGATCCCGGTCGTCGTCACCTGCCGCCCTGAGCGCTCGTCGATGCTGTTCTCGACATATGGGTTTGAGGGAGCCGAGCGTGATCTGCGCGCCAGCGAGGCGATCTGCGCGCCGTTTCTGTCGCCCGCCGCCGCGCGGATCGCACTGCTGTGCTGCCTCGGGGCGGGGTTGGGTCGTGCGGCGATCGCCAACGAACTCGGCCCGTGGGACGCGCATTAGCGACCGGCGCGTCCTCGGCCGTCTGATCGAGGATCCACCGGAGCGGCTGCTGGGCGGGCTCGGGCCACGCGCTGCGCCTGTGGCCGGAGCTCGAGCCGGCTCTGCACGAGGTCGCGCCGACCGGCGTCGCGCTCGACACGGACGCCTCCTTCCGGTTACTGCGCGACGCGGTCCACCGAAAGCTTCCGTGGACCTGAGTACCAGTCAGCTCAGTGACTTGGCCATGGCCTTGTGCTCGATCGTGCCGAACAGCGTCTCACCGGGACCCGTGACCACGTAGCCGAGCCGCTCGAAGTAGGGCACGCGCTCAAGGCGGACGTTGCCGACGATCTCCTTAGCGCCGATCGCGCGCGCCTGCTTCTCGATGTGGCGGGTCAGGACGATTCCAATGCCGAGGTGCTCGAATTCCGGATCCACCGCAAGCTGACGGGAGCGGACGTACAACTCCCGCTTTCCGCTCGGCGTGTTGGTGTTGATGCCAACCGCCCAGCAGGCCGCACCCACGACCCGGCCATCGACCTTTGCGACGATGTGACTGGAAGCCTGCTCTGCCGGATGATCCCGCTCGCTTCCACGGGGTAGCCCGTGCTCGCTGCGCAGACGCATATAACGCAGTCGGTAGTACTCCTCGAGCTCATCGGCGGTGCGCGGCTCGGCTAGCTCGATCTTGACAGCCAACGTGCCTCCGAATCCCAGGCTACCTGGGACGCTATCCTTTGCCCAATTCCAGGGCTACTGTATCCCGCAGGAGCGGTGACCGGTTCTACGCCCGAAGGGGGCCAATGGCGAATATCGAGAAGACTGTAGACGCCGAGACGATCATCGTCGAGACCATCCGGGCGCTGCTGGCCCGGCGCGAAGCAGCGGACACACCGATTGAGGCCACGTCGAGCCTGCACGAGGACCTCGGTCTCGACTCACTCGAGCTGGCCGAGGTCTCGTCCGTCTTGGAGGACACGCTCGGGCGCGATCCGTTCTCCGAGGGTGTCATACCCGAGACGCTCGGCGAGCTGATCGAGTTCTACCGCGGTTGACCACCCCATGCTGATCGAGCTTCTGCGGCAGGCGGCGGCGCAGGCGCCGGAGCAGCCGGTGGTCATTTCCCCCGGGAGATCGGACTCCTACGCCGAGCTCGTCGCGCATAGTGAGGCGCTGGCGCGCGGGATGCGGGACCGGAGGCTCGATCGGTTCGGGTGTGCGCTCGAGCATCCCGCTGACGTCGTAGCGGTCTTGGCGGCATCCTCCGCGGTCGGGTCAGAGGCGTGCGTATACCCTCGCGACCTTGACTCCGGCGGAGTCGCACGGCTCGCCCGCTCCTTCGACCACGAAGTGATCCTCACTGATCACGAACTCGAGCCCGGCTCGTGCGGGACGCTATCCCTCGAAGAGCTGATGGTGGAATCGGGTCCCACCCTGCTCGCCCCTGACCGAACGCCGGTTCTGATCCTGACCACCGGCACGACCGGGGACCCGAAAGGCGCGCGTCACGAGTGGTCGCGGCTGGTGGCTGCGGTCCGTCATCCGGATCGGAGGACGGCAGCGCGCTGGCTGCTCGCCTACAACCTCAACCAGTTCGGCGGGCTCCAGGTCGTCCTCCACGTCCTTGTCAGCCGCGCCACGATGGTCGCGGCACCCTCCCCGCGCTCCACGGACGTCATCAGCGCAATCCGCGAGCACCGCATCACGCACGTCAGCGCCACCCCAACCTTCTGGCGCCTGACCGCGAGTCGCCTTGACCGCGAGCGGGCAGCGCAGCTGCCACTGGAACAGATCACGCTCGGCGGCGAGGCGGTGCACGACGGGTTGATCGAGCGATTGGCGTGGCTGTTCCCGCAGGCGCGCATCTCGCAGATCTACGGCTCCACCGAATCCGGCACAGCCGTGGCGGTCGGCGACCATCGAAGTGGCCTCCCGATCTCGATCCTCGAGCGGGTTGAGGAGGCCGACGTGCGGCTGCGGATCGTCGATGGAGAGCTTCAGATGAAATCTCGCGTCGGGATGCTCGGCTACCACGAGCGCTCCGACGACGCCGGCGAATGGCGTCGCACGGGAGACCTTGTCGAGGTGCGGGGCGACCGCATCTACTTCGTCGGCCGCAAGACCGACATAATCAACGTCGGGGGCGCCAAGGTGCATCCACTGCCAATCGAGGAGCTTGTGTGCTCGATCGACGGAGTGGAGCTCGCCGCGGTCTACGGCAAGGCGAATCCGATAACCGGCCAGATCGTCGTCGTCGACGTCGTAGCATCTCCTGGCGCGGACACGCAGGCGCTGGAGGCACAGATCCGGGGCGCCTGCGCCGGACTGCCGCGTGCCGCCATCCCGCGGCGCATCCGCTTCGTCGACTCCGTCGAGATCCGTGGACACAAGGTCCTGCGCCAACCGACTGAGGCGCGGGTGTGAACGGCCCCAGGTCGGTGATCGTAACCGGCGGCAGCCGGGGTCTCGGCCTCGCGATCGTTCAGGCGTTTCTGGATGCCGGGGATAGGGTCACGACCTGCAGCCGGTCGCCGACGTCCGCCACCACCGCGCTCGGGGCCAACGTACGGTACGCGGCGCGCTTCCACCATGAGACGATCGATCTCGCGGACGAGCACGAACGCGCGGGCTTCGTGCAAGACGTGGTCAAGCGCTTCGGGCGGATCGATGTGCTCGTCAACAATGCCGGTGTCGCCCGCGAGGGCGTGATCGCGCTGGTCCGAAGCGACGAAGTGGACGAAGTGGTCGATCTCAACCTGAAGTCGACGATCTATCTGACGAGGCTCGTCACCCGCCGCATGCTGCCGCAGGGCTCGGGTCGGATCATCAACATCTCCTCAGTCGTCGGGCTGTCCGGCTATCGCGGGCTGTCCGTGTACTCCGCGACCAAGGCGGCCCTCGACGGCTTCACCCGAGCCCTCGCCAGAGAGCTCGGCGTCCGTGGGATCACGGTGAACTCGGTGGCGCCGGGCTACATGCGCACCGAGATGTCGCACGGCCTCGACGAGGCTCAGCTTGGTCAGATAGCACACCGTACTCCCGCGGGGCGGCTCGGAGAGCCGGAGGACGTGGCCGCCGCGGTTCGGTTCCTGGCCTCAGCGGAGGCGCAGTTCATCACCGGGCACGTGCTCGTCGTGGACGGCGGGCTCACGGCGTAGCCGAGCCCGTTCCTGGCCGCGGGAAGCGGCCCTACGCCTTCGAGGCGCCGATCAACCCGTAGCCGAGCAGGCCCTCGTCCCAGAACCGCTCAAGCACCGAGCATGCTTCGCGGAAGCGCTGCTGCTCGGCCTCGCCGAATAGCGCGCGGACCTGCTCGCGGTGGAGCTCGGCGTTCTCGCGCCAGCGCATAAACGTCGGCCGTGTCTTGGCGGTCAGGTCGAGCTCGACATCGATGTCGAGGTTGTATTCGCCCGCAAGCCGCCGGTATTCGGCAACCGGCTCCATGCGCGCGTCCCCAAAGACTGCTCGCAGCAAGGCCAGCGGTTCGCGCAGTCGCCGGACCTCGACGAACGGCATCGGGCGCTTGAGCACGATGTCGCACAGCACCAGGCGCCCGCCGGGGCGCAGAACCCTCGCACACTCCGACATCAGGTGATCGCGCCTGCGCATCAGATGTGAGGACTCGAGCACCCAGATCCGGTCGAACGACTCGGCCGCGAACCCGTTGTCCATGCCGTCACGTTCCTCGAAGGCGGTCAGCTCGCCCACCTCCTCGGTCCGGGAGCGTGCACGCGCGAGTTCGATCCCGGATGGGCTCGTCGAGATGCCGGTGACCCGCACCCCGTACTCCTCTGCGAGCCGGCATGCCGGGGCACCGGTCCCGCAGCCGACGTCGAGGAGCTCCAGGCCTGGGCCGAGTCTCGCCGTCTGTGCCATCAGGCTCGTCAGGCGGGCGGTTGCGACGCTGAGCTCCTCCGATTCCTCCTCGAATACGCCGTAGTGAAGCTCATCTCCGAGCAGCAGCGTCCACGCCGCGGTCACCCGATCGTAATGCGTCGCTGGCTCGTAGCTCACGCTCTGATCTCCTGAGCTGCCCGCAGCTGGCCGCGGTCGGTGTAACGCTGGAGGAGCGTCGCCCGGCCGGCGACAAGCCGATGGCCGGTCTGGTGCGCATCGGCGAGCGCCGCTGCGTCGCGCTCTGCAACCGCCGCTGTCTTCGTGGTGAGACTCACATCGGCCCCTTGTCCGTGTCGCCCGTCACCCTCGACCACGACGTCGACAGATCGTAGACTGTCTTGGTCGTTTTGTCTCGCTGCTGGATCTTCTCGCCGTTAGCCGCTGTAATCGCCGCGTGACGCTAGCAGTCGGCGCGACGCCATCCGCGCCCGGGACAAGACGCGGACGGCGTTACACGCTCTCGCCGGAGCCACGCGTACGGTCCGGGGCCCACTTCGAACTGCGGCGCCATCCGGATGTACTGGTCTTCGAACTCGGTGGCTTCGACACGCAGCGAGGGCGGCGAGGAAGCACTCACTTGCGCGGATCAGGGCGAGGTCATGAGCGAAGCAGGATCAGCTCGCCGTCGTCGGTCACGAGTTGCGCGGAGATCCTGGCGGCGGATCTCGTCACCCACCGAGCCGGATCCAGGCGGTTCCTGGCGTCGCCAGTGTGGCGTTGATGCCGAGGGCCGCTTAGTGTCGCGGTCGTGACTTGCCAGCACAGCCGCTCGGCGAGCGGCGAGCCGGTCGTCGGTCCGAGCGGCCCTTCGATCGTTTCGGCGTAGGTCATCTCGTAGTCGAGCTCGATCATCACCGCCCTCCAAGCGTCTCGATTCTCGAATCGCTCATCACTGGTCTGGCAGCCGACGCGCGATGCTGCGGATGCCATCCGGCGGCGCAGGTGAAGCGACACCTCTCGGCGGCACTGCCCGGTCCTGACCGCGGTTTATGAGCGTGCTCGTCCCGGCACAGGACGTGTGGAGCTCGAACGGCGAAGGCGCCCGGCGTGCTCCTCCGCGTGAGCTGGGCGTCAAGGGCAGCTTTCCACGTCGAGCGGGCCGTGCAGCTCATAGATCGATATCGGCTGTCCGGTCGCGCGGCGCGTGTAGATCAGTCGGGCGGCGGGGTCGGTCGCAGTCCAGCGTTCCTCCGGCGATGGACGCAGCGGCTTGGGGTGCCACGGATCCCGTGCGGGCGTGGTGACGAGGTAGCGGAAGCGTCCGGCGTTGACGGCCGCCCGCCATTGCGCGCAGGAGCCGATCGCCGTGAACGAGCCGTGCGGGCCGCGCTTGCCGATGTACTCAACGTGATTTGAGTCGTCGACCCCGAACAGCGGATAGGAGAAGAAGCCGCCGAACGTCCCGGCGACGCCGACGCGTGCGCCGTGCACACTGCGGAAGAAGGCCCACACCCTCGCGAGGGACGAGACGCCGGGCTGGAACGCGTAGCGGCCGTGCAGGTAGTGACGCTGCCACCGGGAGCCAGCGGCGGTGCCCGCGATCACGAGCAGGCCGAGCGCGGCGACAGCGGGGACGAGCGCGATCCGCCGGGGCCGCCGCGCGACGACGAGCGCTGCCCCGGCTCCCAGCAGGACCACGACCGCGATTCCGACTGCGCCGCCCGCCTGACGCGACGGCCACAACCGGGCCTGGGCGAGCGTCGCCGCGAGGACCGCGATCAATCCCGCGGCGAGCAACGAGCGCCGGCGCGCACCGTCGAGCACCGGCGCCAGCGGCAGCAGCGGCAGCGACAACGCCAGGACCGGCGCCGCGTAGCGCAGGTTGAAGGCGAAGGCCAGCGGCTGTCCCTCGGGTCCGGCAGCGGTCTCCGGCGTCACTATGTACGCAAGCAGCGAGGCGAGTGCGACCAGCCCGAGCATTCGCAGCATCCGGTCGGCACCGCTCAGCACGCACAGGAGCGGCCCGGCGATCGTCATCGCGACGATCACGTACCACCACGGCCCCAGACCCGAGGCCAGCCCGGGCTGGAAGTAGGCTTGCCACGCGTGCCCGCTCGTCAGGTAGTGGGCAATCGAGAACCCGGTGTGCTGCTGGAGCGCGGGCGCCGGCGTGGCCAGACCCGGCACGTCGACCCAAGGCAGAGGGTTTCCGACTGCGATCAAGTCGCGCAGGTACCAGAAGCCGCCGGTGATCAGGAGCGGGACGATCCACAGCACCGCGGCGGTGCGCCGACGCCCAGCCGGCGACACCGCGATCGCGCCGATCGTCAGCGCGAGCACCGGCGCGAGCGCGGTCAGCTTGACGGCAATCGCGAGCCCAGCCGACGCCGCGGCAAGCACGTACGCCGCCTGTCGGCCGTCAGCATTCATCAGCAGCGCGACGGCGGCGAGCACGAAGAACACGCCGACCACGTCGTTGGCGGCGCTGCCGGCCTGCGAGTTGTCGATCGCGGGGACCGCCATCGCCAGCGCGGTGGCCGTCAGCGTCAGCGCACCGACGCCGCGCGGCCGCCCGACGCAATAACCGGCGAGCAGCACGAGGCCCAGCCAGCCGAGGTTGAGGCCCGGCGAGGCGGTGTCGCGGGCGAACAACACGATCCCGAGTCCGTGGAAGAGCTCGGCAGTCGCCGGATAGAACGGCGACAGGTACTCGACGTCGGTGAACCGCAGCGGTGTGACGTGCCCGGTCTGCGCGAACCACGCCGCCCACGGCAGGTGGTACCAGACGGAGTCGAACGTCCGGATGCCGAAGTCATAGGACTGGAGCGTGATCGCCCCCCATTCGGCGAACACGGCCGTGGTGGCCGCCACGGCGACGATGCCCGCCACGGTGATCGCCGGTCGTCGCGCGTCGCGCGGGCGAGCCGGCCGCGAAAGACCCCCGAGCACGCGCGCGCTCGCCACCCCGATCGCGAGCGAGACGACCACGATCGGCGCCAGCGAGAACAGCCCGACGGCCCCGAGTATCTCGAGCGCCAAGCTCAGGACCGCCAGGCCGATCACGAACTCGGCAAGCCTGGCGGGCGCCCCCGTCCAGTCGGGCAGGTAGCGGCGTCGGATCACGAGCGCGGCGACCGCGAGCGACCCGAACGTGACCAGCAGCGCCGCCACCCCAAGCAGGTAGCGGCTGATCGTCGGATCGGTCATTGCGAGGCCCGCCACGACAGCCAGCGCTGTGGCGTGAGCGCCAGTACCGGCCCCGCCGGGAGGCGCGTCCGGTACTGCTCATAGCGCGCCGCCAGCGCCGCTATTTCGTCCTGCGCGATCGCGGCGTCGAGGACCTCGGCATCGCCGAGCGCCTGCACCCACGCGAGCTGCGCCCAATCCTCGTCGTACCGGTCGACCGTGAGCGCGGCGGCGGGTCGGGCGCGCAGCCATCTGACCCGCGCGAGGCGCTCGCCCGCGACTTGCTTGGGCTTGTCGTCGACGGCGCTGATCAGCCGCTCGCCGCACAAGGCGAACGTGACCGGGAGCACGCGCGGACAGCTCGCGTCATCGAGCAGGCCGAGGTGCGCGACGCGCGCATCCTCGAGCAACGCCATGGCCCAGCGCGGAAGCTCGGCTACGCTGTCGCTCCGTCCCATGACCGGCGGAAGACTAAGCCTGCTCGCGTTCGCGGCGCTGACCGCGACGCTCGCCGGGTGCGGTTCGAGCACCCAGCACACTCCCAGCCTGACCGGTCTGCCGCTGGCAGACGGCGTGCACGTCGTTGCCCAGAGCGTCAAGTGCGACAAAGGGGCCAACGCGTTCTGCGGCCTGGAGGTCGTCGTCGCCGGACCGCGCTACGGCACGTCGGATCACCTTCTGCGCAGCGAGCACCTGCGCCTCAAGTCGCTCGGATGGAGCGGCGTGAACGCCGACATCGGCGGCGAGCGTGCGTTCGATTCGCCTGGTCACAAGCTGCACGTGACGTTCGCGACCGCCGACACCGATCTGCGCGGGATCGACCTCGGCTCGATCCGACGCTCGCGCGCGATCCAACTGGCGCTGTCGCACCAGATCCTCGCCCGCGTGCCGTCACTGTCGATGTTTCTGGTGGAGGGGCC
Organism: uncultured Solirubrobacterales bacterium; assembly: GCA_963809685.1. Taxonomy (GTDB): domain Bacteria; phylum Actinomycetota; class Thermoleophilia; order Solirubrobacterales; family Solirubrobacteraceae; genus Palsa-465. The sequence continues at coordinate 116,510 of CAWEKN010000015.1, forward strand.
GGGCTGATCGGCGTCGCGCGCCGCTCCGCGGCATCGAACGCTCAGTCGCTGCCGCGGGGAGACAGCTCCAGCCGGCGGCCGGGGCCGACGGACACCGCGCGGCGCCCCGCGAGGAGATCGCGAAGATCCTCGCCGACGAGCTCGCGGCGCCAGCCCGACAGCGTGCGGACATCGGGCTCGGGCGCGCCGCGCCTGAACGCGGCGACGATCTGATCGAGCTCGCTGCGCGACGCGATCAGCTCGTAGGCGAGGCCGGCCTCCAGCGCCCGCGCTCGCAGCAACGCCTCGGCGAGGGCGATGATCGGCGCGTCGCCTGGATCAGAGCGGCCGCGATGCTCCTCGCGGGGGATCGGCTCCGCCTCGCGCCCACGGGCGATCGCGTCGAGAATCGCCGGCCCCCGGCGGCGGATGCCCGACGGGTGGATTCCGCGGATCTGCTCCAGCCCGCTCAGGCCGGACGGCTGGCGCTTGGCGAGCTCGACCAGCGGCGGATCGGCCAGGACCGAGCCGACCGGCCGGTCCTCGGCGGAAGCCGTGCGCTCTCGCCACGCAGCCAGCTCGCGCGCGACCGCGCGAGCCCGCGGGTCGAGCTGGTTGACCCGGGGCAGGCGCTCCCAGGCGGTCTCGGGGTCTCGCTCGTCGGTCGCGGACTCCAGCCGGCGGCACTCCTCGCGAGCCCACTCGAGCCGGCCGGTCTCGCGCAGGCGCCGCTGGAGCTCGTCAGCCAGCTCGAGCAGGTGCGCGACGTCTTCAGCGGCGTAGTTGAGCTGCTCGGGCGTCAGCGGCCGGGCGTCCCAGCGCGTGTAGCTGGCGGTCTTGCCGACGCGCTCCCCGAGGATCGCGCCGATCAGATTGCCGTAGCCGGCTTGGGCGCTGGCGCCGGCGAACCCGGCCGCGAGCTGCGTGTCGAACAGGTTCGTCAGCTCGGTGCTCCATGCGCGGCGCAGGATCGCGACGTCTTGGCGGCCGGCGTGGAGCACGACCTCGATGGTCGGGTCCGCGAGCAACTCGGCGATCGGCTCTACGTCGCTGTGGTCGAGCCCGTCGATCAGCTTGATCCGGACCTCGCCACCGCCGTCGGGGTCGTCGACGACCACCTGGACCAGGCACAGCAGCGCCCGGTAGCGCCCCTCGGACATGAACTCGGTGTCAATCCCGAACCGCCCCCGAGCGCGCGCCAGCGCCGCCGCTTCGGCGATTTCCTGCCCGCTGGCAAGCGAGAGGGTCGCTCGGTTCATTGCGCGACCCTATCGGGCCACGTGTCCGTGGAACATCAGTTGCGCCCCTGATAGTCGGGTGCGCCATCGTACGCGACGGCGGTGCCGGTAGCCAGCGCGCCAGCATAACCTACCTCCGTGGTAGGATTTGCGCCGATGATCTTCTCGTCCAAGGCGGAGTACGGGGTGCGGCTGATGGTCGAGCTCGGACGCCAGTCGCCCGAGCAGCCGACCAGCCTGAAGGCGATCGCGGACGCCGAGGGCCTGCCGTTGGCCTACCTCGAGCAGGTCGTCGCGAGGCTGCGCAAGGCTGGGCTGGTGATGAGCGCGCGCGGCGCCCACGGCGGCTACTGGCTGTCGCGCCCGGCGCAGGAAATCGCGATGGACGAGGTCGTGCAGGCACTCGAAGGGTCGATCGCCCCAATGGAGTGCTTCGTGCACGACCACACCGAGCGCGTGCTGTGCTCGCACGAGCCGGACGCCGGCCGCGGCTGCGCGACCAAGCTTCTGTGGATGCGCGTCCAGGGCGGCATCATCCGCTCGCTGCAAACGACGACGCTGGCGGAGCTGGTCGAGTTCTCGCGCCGCAACGAGCGCGTGCCGACAGCCGCGACCTAGACACCAGAGGAACAGACAATGGCTGAGCTTGAAATCAAGAATCTTCATGTGCGCGCGGGTGAGAAGGAGATCCTGCGCGGGCTGGAGCTGTCGGTCGGCAAGGGCGAGATCCACGCCCTGATGGGCCCGAACGGCTCCGGCAAGTCGACCCTCGCCAACGCGATCATGGGGCACCCGAATCTCGAGGTGACCGAGGGCCAGATCATCTTCAAGGGTGAGGACGTGACCGCGGCCGACCCCGACGAGCGGGCGCGGATGGGTCTGTTCATGGCGTTCCAATATCCGGTCTCGGTGCCGGGCGTGACCGTCACGAAGTATCTGCGGACGGTGCTCAACGCCCACCGCGAGGCGCGCGGCGAGGACCCGATCCCGCTCAAGGACTTCCGTCAGACCGTCGAGGCCGCGATGAAGCTGACCAACGTCCCCAGGGACTTTTCGACGCGGTACCTGAACGAGGGCTTCTCGGGCGGCGAGAAGAAGCGGATGGAGATTCTCCAGCTCGCGCTTCAGCTGCCCGAGCTGGCGATCCTCGATGAGACCGACTCCGGCCTGGACATCGACGCGCTGCGAGTTGTCGCCAACGGCGTCAACGCCGTCGCCGGCCCCGACATGGGCGTGCTGATCATCACCCATTACCAGCGGATCCTGCACCTCGTGCTGCCGAGCCACGTCCACGTCATCTACCAGGGCCGGATCGTCAAGGAGGGCGGACCGGAGCTCGTCGACGAGCTCGAGGCGAAGGGCTACGGCTGGATCACCGAGGGGCTCGGGGAGGCAGCGTGAGCGCGACCGCGGACGCCCTGCGCAACGTCGCGTCCGAGTTCCCGGTCCTGCGCAGGACGTTTGACGGCCATCCCCTGACGTACCTCGACTCGAGCGCGACGTCGCAGACGCCGCAGCCGGTGATCGACTCGATGACGCGCTACTACACCGAGACGCGCGCATCGATCCACCGCGGCGTGTATCCGCTCGCGGTCGAGGCGACCGATTTGTACGAGGATGCGCGCAAGCGGATCGCGCAATGGCTGGGGTCAACCCCCGAGGAGACGATCTTCGCGGCCAACGCCACGGCCGCGATCAACCTCGTCGCCTACACGTGGGGGCGCCAGAACGTCCACCGGGGCGATCTCGTCGTGCTGACCGAGATGGAGCACCACTCGAACATCGTCCCGTGGCAGCTGCTGTGCCAGGACCGCGAGGCCGAGCTTGCGTATGTGCCCGTGCTCGACGACGGCCACCTCGATTCCGACGCGCTCGACGCGCTGCTCGCGCGCGGCCCGAAGCTGCTCGCCCTGGTGCACGTCTCGAACGTCGTCGGCACGATCAACCCGATCGCCGAGATCGCCCGGCGGGCGCGTGCCGCGGGAACCACGGTGCTCGTCGACGGGGCGCAGGCGGTGCCGCAGATCCCGGTAGATCTGCGCGAGCTCGACGTCGACTTCTATGCGTGGACCGGCCACAAGGCCTACGGCCCGACCGGGATCGGCGTTCTTCACGGCCGCCGCGCGCTGCTGGAGGAGATGCCGCCGTTCATCGGCGGCGGGCACATGATCCGGACGGTGGCGGCGAACGAGTCGACGTGGGCCGACCTGCCGTGGAAGTTCGAGGCCGGGACCTCGCAGATCGCCGAGGCGATCGGGCTCGGCGCGGCCGTCGACTGGATTCGCGCGCTGGGCATCGAGCAGATCCGCGCGCACGAGGAGGCGCTCGTCGCCGAGACGCTCGAGCGACTCGCGGCCGACGTCCCCGGGCTAGTGATCCACGGACCGCTTGCGGCGGCCGAGCGCGGGGCGCTGGCCTCGTTCTCGCTCGACGGCGCGCACCCGCACGACATCGGGGAGATCCTCGGACGTCGCGGCGTCTGTGTCCGCGCCGGGCATCACTGCGCGCAGCCGCTGATGCGCCGGCTGGGCGTGACCGCTACGACGCGCGCTTCGTTCGCCGTGCACAACACCAGCGACGACGTGGACCGGCTGATCGACGGGCTCAGCACCGTCCGCAAGGTCTTGCAGCTCGACTGACGGGCGGCGCCGTGCGAGCACGACGGCCCCGGTCGTCGCCACCAGCACGCAGGTGACGGCGCCGACGCCGAGCCCGGCGCGGGCGCCAAGCAGTCCCATCGTCGCGCCGACGACCGGGCCACCTACGGGGGTCGAGCCCTGGAAGGCGACGAACCACAGCGACATCACGCGACCGCGCATCGCGGGGTCGGCGGTGAGCTGGAGCGTCGAGTTGCCCGTCGACATGAAGGTGATGCTGGCGGCGCCGGCGAACGCGAGGGCGGCCAGCTCCAGCCCAAGCGACGGCGCCGCGGTCGCCAGCGTCAGCGCGAGACCGAATACCGACGCAGCCAAGACGAGCGGTCGCAGTCCCGTCTTGCCGCGCGCCGCCGCCAGCAGCCCGCCGGCAACGGCGCCGACGCCCATCGCGGCCGTCATGAACCCGAAGCCGGTCGCGCCGGCGTGCAGGCCGCGGCTCGCCATCACCGGCAGCGAGACTTGAAACTCGTAGGTGAGGCACCCGACGGCAGCCATCATCACCAGCGGGATCCACAGGTCCCGGTTGCCGCTGACATAGCGCAGCCCTTCGCGCAGCTGTCCCGGCGCGCGTGCCGCAGGCGGCGACGGCCGCAGCTGCGAGCGATCCATGATCAGCAGCGAGGTGACGACCGCGACGAAGCTCCCGGAATTGATCAGGAAGCAGGTCCCGGTGCCGACCGTCGCGATCAGCAGACCCGCGATCGCCGGCCCGATCGCCCGCGCGACATTGACGAGCACGGAGTTGAGGCTGACTGCGTTGCGCAGGTGCTCCGCACCGACCATCTCCATCATGAACGACTGTCGTGCGGGGTTCTCGAACGCGTTGTTGAGGCCCAGCAAGCAGGCGAGCACGCCGATCTGCCAGACCTGCACCGAACCCGTGACCGTCAGCAACCCGAGCACCAGCGCCTGCACCCCCATCGCGCTCTGCAAGACGACCATCAGCTTGCGCTTGTCGACGCGGTCGGCGATCACACCGCCGTAGGGGGCCAACAGCAGCACCGGAAGCGTCTGCAGCGCGATCACGCCGCCGAGCGCGGCGCCCGAGTGCGTGAGCGTCAGCACCAGCCAGGACTGCGCCGTCATCTGCATCCAGGTGCCGATCATCGAGATCGCCTGGCCGCCGTAGTAGAGGCGGTAGTTGGGAACCGACAGCGCTGCGAACGTGACTCGCGCCGCCTTGCGCGCGTGTCTCAACGGCCCGGCTCCCGAGCCCGCTCGTCGTCCTCGAGTAGGCCCTCGATCAGCTCGGACGCGCGCTCGAGCGTCGCGAGATCCTCCGGCGCGAGCCGTTGCAGGCGCCGGGCGAGGTAGGCGTTCTTGCGCGACCGCCCGCGCTCGAGCACCGCCGCGCCCTCGCGGGTCAGCTTCAACCGCGCGACCCGGCGGTCGGCCGCGTCGGCCTCGCGCGTCACCAGGCCCGCTTCGGACAGCCCGTTGAGAATGCGGGTGGCGGTTGGTCGCTGGACTCGCTCGATCGCCGCGAGCTCGCTCGGCGTCAGCGGAGCGTTGCGCTCGATCGCTGCGAGTGCCGAGGTCTGACTTGGCGTCAGGCCCTCTCCGGACTGCTGGCGCAGGCGCCTGGCCAGCCTGGTGACGGCCAGGCGGAAACGGGCAGCTAGGAGGAGGTCGGTGTCTGTGGTTGCGGTCGGTGTCATGAGCAAAGCTAATTAGCGTTGCTAACTATTGTAGCGCGCAAGCGGCCGCTACGCTTGACAGCGTGGACGACCTGTACCGCGAGAACATCCTCGATCACTACAAGCACCCGCACAACTGGAGCCCGCAGGCCGGCGAGCTCGAGCGCGTCGACCTCGAGTTCCACGACCTGAACCCGTTGTGCGGCGACGAGTTGACCGTTCGGCTCGAGGTCGAGCCCGACGGGACGATCGTGGACATCCGTTTCTCGGGCCACGGCTGCGCGATCTCGCAGGCAGCCGCCTCGATGACCTCCGACGAGGTCAAGGGCATGAACGTCCAGGACGTGCTGGCACTCGACCGGTCGTTCGTGCTGGAGCTGCTCGGGATCGACATCTCCGCGACCCGGATGAAGTGCGCGCTGCTGTCGCTGAAGGTGCTCAAGAGCGCCTCGCTCGGACACGCAGCCGACTGGGAGCCCGAGGGCCGGGCGGCGTAGCGCGGGCGGGATTCGGACGCGCCGCGCATGCGCGGGGCGCCGATCGGGAAGCACGTCGCCATGGAGGTTCTGCGGACGAAGTCCGTCGAGCAGTCGATCGCCGACACCGAGGAGCCCGGGCACGGGTTGCGGCGCTGCCTCGGGCCGGTGCAACTGACGCTGATCGGGATCGGGGTGATCATCGGTACCGGGATCTTCGTCCTGACCGGCGAGGCCGCAGGCACGATCGCTGGGCCCGCGATCGCGATCTCGTTCGCGGTCGCGGCCGTGGTATGCCTGCTCGCGGGCCTGTGCTACGCCGAGTTCGCCTCGACGGTTCCGGTCGCGGGATCCGCATACACGTTCTCGTACGCGAGCCTCGGCGAGCTGGTCGCGTGGATCATCGGCTGGGACCTGATCCTCGAGCTCGCGCTCGGCGCCGCCACCGTCGCCTCCGGCTGGTCGCAGTACCTGAAGGTCGTGCTCACCTCCGCGCCGTTTCACGCGCATCCACCGGCCTGGCTCTTCGCCGACCACCACAACGTCTCGGCCGCGGTGATCGTGCTCGCCCTGTCCGCGCTGCTGTGCTTCGGCGTGCGCACATCGAGCAGCGTCAACGGTGTGCTCGTGGCGATCAAGCTCGTGATCATCCTGCTCGTGATTGTGGCCGGCCTGTCCTACGTCCACAGCGGCAACTATCACCCGTTCATCCCGCCGTCCGGGTCAAAGCCGGCCCCCGGCGGCAGCTCATCGACCACGCTGCTCCAGACCCTCGGCGCGGCGCCCGGCGCATTCGGCGTGGGCGGGATCTTCGCGGGTGCGGCGCTCGTGTTCTTTGCCTACATCGGCTTCGACATCGTCGCGACCAACGCCGAGGAGACCAAGCGGCCTCAGCGCGACGTCCCGATCGGCATCTTCTGTTCGCTGGCGGTCTGCACGGTCCTGTACATCGCGGTCTCGCTGGTCGTGACCGGGATGGTCAAGTACAACCACATCAACGTCGCCGCACCGCTGGCGACGGCCTTCCAGTCCGTCGGCCAGAACACGATCGCGACGATCGTCGCCTGGGGCGCCCTGCTCGGGATCACCTCGGTGATCCTTGTGTTGCTGATGGGCCAGAGCCGCGTGTTCTTCGCGATGAGCCGAGACGGGTTGCTGCCGGGCGTGTTCGCGTCTGTCTCGCAGCGATTTGGCTCGCCCTACCGCACGACGATCTTCACCGGCGTGTGCGTCGCCGCGATCACGTTCTTCTTCCCGCTGAAGACGCTCGCCGAGCTCGTCAACATCGGCACGCTGTTCGCGTTCGTGCTGGTCGCGATCGGCGTGATCGTCCTGCGCCGTACGCGGCCCGACCTGCACCGCCCGTTCCGCACGCCGCTGGTGCCGGTGCTGCCGATCCTGTCGGTCCTGGCGTCGCTGTGGCTGATGTTGAACCTGCAGTCCGCGACGTGGATCCGCTTCGGGGTGTGGCTGGCGATCGGGCTCGTCGTGTACTTCGGCTACTCGGCCAGGCACAGCCGGCTCGCATCACGGCGGCGCGAGTCCTCCTCCTCGTCGGAGGGAGCTCGTCTGGGGGCCGCGACTTAGCGTTGCGGGCCGGCGGCTCAGCCGCCGCCGACCATCTGCAGCAGCTGCGGCAGACTGCCGTAGCCGCTGCTGGCCCAGCCGGAGTTCTGAAGCGCGGAGATCTGCGCCGAGGCGGGCTGACCGGCGGTGTTGAGGATCGCCTGGACGCCCGGGGCGGCCTTGCCGTAGCCGGGGATCGTGTCCTGGCCCTTGAGCCAGCCGGCGGTGGCGTCGGCGGCGGTGTTGGGATCGCTCCAGACCGAGTCGGACCCACCGAACGTGCCGCTGTCGGTGTAGCCGATGTTGAGCCAGTCGTTGTTGTTGGCCGACTGACGCGACTGTGCCGCGCCGCTGGACTCCTCCGCGAGCATCCAGGCGGCGATCACCTGCGGGTTCAGGCCGGTCTGCTGGGCGAGGCGGGCGCCGAAAGCCTGTTGCCCGGTGGTCAGCATGGTCGCGGCCTTGGCCGACATTCCCGTCGCGCCGGTAGCGGCCGTGGCGGGGACCATTGACGCGTTGGTCGTCTGGCCCTGGGCCTGCGCAAGCTGATTGGCGAACGACGACGACGAACCGCCGGCAGCGGTCGTCGTAGTGGCCGCGGGCGCGCTGGCGGCTGCGGGGGGCGCGAACGCCCCCTGGAGCGCGGAGAGCTCGCCGTAGATCTGGCTGATGCGGCTGACTGCGTCGGTGTAGGGCATCGTCTACCTGCTACTCGGCCGGTCCTGCGGGTTGAGTGCCCGGGTCACCCGGACCGCGTCGCGGTCGATCAAGCTCACTGGCAGGTGACTGTCGCGAAGGTTCGTCCACGCAGAGGGACCGTGCGAGAGAAAAGATGTTCTCGCCCCGGTGGACGAAGTCCCGACCTTGAGAAAGGTGCCAGTGTAAGAACGGCTCGCTCGTCCGCTCGCCGGGAAGCATCCAGTCGTGGAGCTCGACGATGACGACAGGGAACTGCGCGAACGCCTCGGCGTGGCGGGAGAACAGATCGCCCTCTGCCCCCTCGATGTCGATCTTAAGGATGAACGGGATCGCATCGCCGGCGACGTCCATCACGTCTTCGATCGGGATCGCCTCAACCGATCCGATCGACCGTCCGCCGTCACCCGACGCCCCCGTCCGGTATCCCCACTCGCCGATCCCGGGGTCGGAAATGACGAGGGTTGAGCGCTTGGAGGCCACAGCGTTGTGGAGCGGCTTCACCCCGGGAAAGACGGCGGTGTTCTCGCGGAGGAGCTGAAAGTTCCCGGCCTCCGGCTCAAGTGCGACAACTGATGCCTGCGGGTACGCGATCGAGAAGTACATGCTGGACGCCCCGATGTTGGCGCCACAGTCGACGATCAGCGGTCGCCCGTTGAGCGAGCCGTCCGCATACCTGCGAAGACCGGGCCACCGCTCGAAGCTGCGAAGCGAGTAGGCGTCGTCTACGAAGATCTGCTGAATCACACCGAGGTCCGCCTGCGTGCCGCGGTGAAACAAGTCCCAGGCGCCGTTGATCGTCATGACCTGCCGGCGCGCAGTGACACCGCGTGAGCCGGATGTCGCATGATGTTCGAGGACCTGGTCCCGCAGCGAGGTGACCGAGTCCACATCGACGCGGTGCAGCTGATCGAAGGGCGCTTGGGGCGTGGTCCGCGCGTAGACCGCGGAGCACCGCTGCACGATTTGTAGCGCCTCTTCGTGTTTGGGCACGCGCGAAAGAGCGAGCAGGTCAGCGGAGCAGTCGTCCGCCATCGCCGCGCTGGTCATCGCGGTGCGGAGCGCATCATCTATCTCGTTCTCGGCCAGCCGGCCGGGATGAATCAGGAGCGTGATCGCGTCAGCATCGCTGAACGCCGCGGTCCACGCGCGAAGCATCTCGGGATCCGCACACAGATGATCTGCGAAGGCGAGGACGGTGATGTCACGGGCGCTGTTGTTCATGAATCAGTGCTCTCCCGCCGCGGTTGGTTCATCGTGGGCCGCAACTCGGCGATGCGGGAATCGTCGAGGCGAGGGAGAGGCACCGGCAGCGGTATCGCGCGACGCGTCAGCATCGCGTCGACCATGCTCGCTGCGTTCACGACCGTGACATCGGGATCATCGGTGGTCATCCCAAGGATGTCCGCAGCGTCATCGCCGGCCGCTCCAACTGCTGCCAGCAAGTGACCGAGCTCGTTCAGCTCATCAACCGACCCAAAGACGACGAGCGTCGCATCGTCCGCATCCGAGAACGTACTCGTGTAACTGATCAGCAACTCGGGCTCGGCGATCAGTTCCTGCGCGTACGCGATTGTTGCGAGGCGTCGCGTATCCTTGATTGCGCCTCGCGATCGGACGTTCTGGACCCGGGGCGGGCCAAAGATCGGGATCACGTACCGCGGCCCATGGATCGCGAGCGCGGCGGGATTTCCTTCGACGACGCCGTGGGCCCATTGCATCTGTTCCGGCGTGTACAGCACCGGGTGATTGAGCACAACGTGTGCCTTGGACCCTTGGTCGTTGACCTGCGTGAACATGCTGCCCTCCCGGACGCGGTAATAGAACACCGCCTCTGGAAGGTGCAGACCGAAGTGGCCGTACTCGCCGCATCCGATCCAGAAGTCCCAATCCTCGTATTGCAGCGTCGCCGCCGCGCCCTCTCGAGTACAAAGATGCTCACTGAAGCCGCCGACGTCTTCCCAAGCTTGCCTGCGAAACACCGATGCGACGCCGATCTGGTTGGCGTGGGTGAGCTTGAGGAAGTCGTACGCAGGATGGGCGTGGAACGTGTTGTCGTTGCCGAAGTTCTGCTGGCCGGTGTAGGCGATCGAGCATCCCGGATGGTCGTCGAGTCCGGCGACGCAGCGCTCGACGAAGTCCGGAGCGATCCTGTCGTCGGCGTCCAATGTCAGGATGTACTCGGCGTCCGTGGTCTCGATCCCTCGGTTTCGGCTTGCTGGGAGGCCCTGGTTCCGTTGCCGCACCAGACGGATCTGGCGCTCGGGATTGTCGGCGATCAAGCGCGACGCCACCTCGGCTGTGTTGTCGGGAGAGCCGTCATCGACGATGACGAGCTCGAGTCGCTCGAACGTCTGAGCGCACACGCTCGCGACCGCCTCGGGCAGGAAGTGCGCATGGTTGTAACAGGGGATGACAACGGCAATACGCGTGGAAGGACGATCCTCGCCAACTACCGAGATATGTGTGCGGCCTTCGACCGAGACACCCGCCGAGCTCATATATGCCGGTAATCGGCCACATCGCGCGCGGCTGAACCTCTCAATCCTTCGGCCGCTCGGCCGACTACGCGGGTATGGCCCCTCGCGCGTCGGTCATCATCCCCGCCTTCAACCTAGCGACGTACCTGCCCGCTGCGATCGACAGCGCGCTCGCGCAAGATCCGCCCGGGGGCCCCGTCGAGGTGATCGTGGTGGACGACGGCTCGACCGACAAGACTCCCGAGGTCCTGGCTGCGTACGCCGAGCGGGTCCGCGTCATCCGTCAGCCCAACGGAGGCCTGGTCAGCGCCGTCGATACGGGGCTTAACGTTGCGAGCGGCGAGTACATCGCGCTCCTCGACGCCGACGACGAATGGCCTCGTGACCGCCTCCTTCGCCACACGTCGATCCTCGATGCGAACCCCAATGTCGGGCTCGTCCACGGTGACATGGAGATCATCGACGCCCACGGGACCACTGTTCAACCGTCGTTCTTCACGTGCGCACGCATCGAGCCGACGGACGGGCGCGTCCTCGGCCGCCTCGTGGCCGCGAACTTCGTCTCCGGCGGAGCGTCGACCGTGCGCTCCTCCCTGCTCCCTGCACTCCATCCAATCTCGCCCGACGCCGCCTACCCGGACTGGTGGATGGCAGCTTGCGTGGCGTCGGTGGCCGACATCGTCCACGACCGCGGCATCAGCAACCGTTACCGATTCCACGGTGCGAACATGGGCCTTGGCGCTGGCCCCGAGGAGATGCCGGCGGTCCATCGTCGCGAGCTGCCGTGGCGGCGGTGGATGATGTGGAACCTAATCCAGGACCCTACGGTCACGCTCGAGGATCTTGCTCGCGTGCTCCAGACGTGGGGGATCGCGCTTCGAGCCGCTGCGTCTACCGAGCCTGCCGGATCCCGGAGTCTGATCCCAGTGGACGCCGAACAAGCAAGCGCCCTCGTTCAGCGCTTGGACCGCTCGACGCCGGACGAGGGCCTGGCCAAAGCCCTTCTGTGCGCGTTCTCGAAGAATCCGTTCGACGGAGCCGTGGCGGTGGATCTGGAGGTCGCGCTGTCGCGCGGCGGCCTTCCGCCAGAGATCCCGCCCCCGCTGATCTCGCTCGAGACAAGATCAAGCGTCACCATCGCTTCACTCGACGAGATCCTCCGAAACCCAGCGCTACTGAGCGCGTTCGGGGAGGAAGCGCGCCGGGACAGCGACGGCACGCTGGTGGTGCTGTTCTCACCCGGCGTCGACCTGTCGAGGCTCGTCGAGCTCGTCGACCGCGTCGGCCTCGCGCAGGATGAGCGCTGCGACATCGTCGCGTTTCCTGAGCCCACCACCACCCCGGCGCGCGCCTTGCTCACGGCGAGAGCATCCGCACGACTGAGCGAGCTGCCGGCGAGCGAGCCGTACGGATCGCTCCCGCTCCACGGCGCGGTCGAGCGCGCCGCGTTTCGCGCAGGCAAGCCACACTGCGCAGCCTCGCCTCCGGGCGGCCTGAGACAGCGGCGGCATCGGAGGGACGCCCACGGCGCGTCCGGCCGTGTTGCTCGCCGTTGCCGTGCATGCGGACGCGGCCCCGGCGGGAATTGTCCGGGCCCCGAACGCACCTGAGGGTGAAACGCAGCCTGACGGTCGGGGCGTGGTGCCGAGAACGCTAGGTCGTGACCAGCGGTTGCAGCACCACGTCCGGGTGCTTGCGCAGGAACTGCTCGCGATCCGCAGCCGTCTGCCGGCTGATCCAAGTCCTGAGATCCGGATCCTCGCTGGCGACCGTCTCGGAGAGTCCGTGGCGGATGCGCGAGCGCTCTACTAGCACCGGTGGCCGTCCGGCGCTTTGGAGGCGCTTGAGCAGGTCGGTGTCCTGGAACCAGACAACCAGCGCGGGATCGAAGAACTCTCCGGGGGCGTGTGAAAAATCGGCGATGCCCTGCTCGGACATCGCGAAGCACCACGCGGCAAAGTCACGGCGCATCACGCCATCGACGGTCATCGGGAAGGCCACCACCGCGCCGGCGTCGATTGCGCCGCGAAGGGGCTCCCACCAACCGGCCAGCGGCTCCACGTCATCGTTCATGACGACCACGTAGGGGGTTCGCGCCGCACGGAGCCCCGCGTTCACGGGGTCGGTAAATCCCTGCGGGGGAGAGCCGTTGTCGACGATCACGATTTCATGTGCGACGTCCGTCGTCGCCTGCACCGCAGCGACGCAGGCCCGAACCCGTTCGCTTGCGGCGTCGAGCGTGGGAATGACGATCGTCAGTTGCGGTGACTCGCCCGGCGGCCGTCGGGCTGCTCCCGTACGGGTGCCTGGCGCAGCGATCGTGCTTGTGTCGACGCTGACGGCACGTAGACCTCGCTCGGCGAGGCTGAGTGCGAGCGCGCCAACCACGAGTTCGCCCGGAACTTCTGTCAGACCCACGTCCCGCAGGTCACTCGCCCGGACTGCGACGGCCCAGGCGGCGACCGGACTGCGCGGGCCAGCACCGACTGTGGCGCTAGCAGCCAGACCGGCGGAGGGATCGTCGAGTGCCTCTACGAGGGGAGTGAGCCAGTTCAGCTGCGGCTGCGCCGCATCACGGACCAGGACGATGATGTCTCCGCGCGCCCGCTCCAAACCGAGGCGGGCCGCGGCGGCGAATCCGGTCCGGTCGGCGCTTCGTGTGACCTCCACATCCCCATCGAGGCTGGCCAGCAGGGCCTCGAGACCGACAGACGCATCATCCACGACGATGACCTCGAAGCTTGGCTCGTCGGCCTGCGCGGCAATACCCTCGAAGCAGCGCTGCGCCTGGAGCGGACCACCCGCGAGCGGCACTATGATCGAAACTCTCGGATCGTCCATCTCTCAGCCCGTCCTCACGTATCCAGTCGCCTCGCCGGCCCCACGAACGACCCGCGAGACCTTGTCGGAGTAGTTGCCTTCGATCGTCTGGATGCTGCCGTTGGGAAGCACCTTGTCGACGATCCCGACGTGGTGGTCACCGAACACGATCAGGTCGCCGGGCGTCGGCGTTACGCCGGCACCGTTGGGGATCGCGCGGCCGGTCTGCTGCGCCCAGTTCCAGATGTCGCCGACGTAGCCGAAACCCTGACCCTGGGCTCCGAGCGGGACCCCGGCCTGCTTGGCGACCCACGAGGCGAAGTACGCGCACCACGGCTGTCCCGCTTGGGCGCCCTGGGTCGCGCTGCGGTACATCGAGATCCGTGTGGAGTCGTTGGACCCCGGAGGCTGCTCGGCCTGCCCGACCTCGCCCTCTGCGATCTGGACCATCGCGCCGGCGCCTGTGCCCGTGGGCTGAGCCACCGGGCTGGTCGCCATCGCTCCCTTCAACTGCGTCGCGAACGATGCGCCGGTCGGCGAGGTCGTGGCGGCGGCCGGTGCCGCTGTCGCGGGTGCGGCGCTGACGGGAGGCGGGATGAACGCGGTCTCGAGCGCAGACACGCGCGCCAAGGCTGTATCGAGAGACACATCCTGGTGATCGGCAGCACCGCGCCGGTGTTGAGCCGCGTTACCCTTGCCCCGGCCCTTAAAGACAGATGAAGACGGGCACGCCAGAGGCGGCCCGTCTTCGTCTGCGGTTCCCTCGATGGAGGGTATGTGGCCCCGCGGATGGGAGTAGGGAAGACGCGGGGTGGTTGTCCCGTCGCGGGTTGCGCCCCCGCGACGAGTCCTTGTCGCCGGCGCGGGCGGCGCCCGAGGGCGCCGCCCGGCTTGGGCGAAGCGGTTACTACTGCAGGAGCTTCAGGACTGACTGGGGGCTCTGGTTGGCTTGCGCCAGCATCGAGGTACCAGCCTGCTGAAGGATCTGCTCCTTGGTGTAGTTCGTCATCTCGGAGGCCATGTCGACGTCCTGGATGCTCGAACGAGCGGCCGTGAGGTTCTGCTCGTACGTGGCAAGGTTGTCCAGGGCGTACTGCAGCCGGTTCTGGACAGCACCGAGACCGGCCCGCTGCGACGACACTGCGTCGATCTCGGTGTCGATGCTCGCCAGCGACACCAGGCAGAAGGAAGTCTTGGAGTCCGGGACGAGCGTGCCCATCGCGGTCAGGTCGACCGAGATCTGCTCGCCGTCGTTCGCGCCGACCTGGAAGGACACCGTCGTGGCGGCCGAGAACAGGGTCTGCTTGTTGAACTGAGCGCTCTGACCAATGCGGTCGATCTCCGACGCCAGCTGCCCGACTTCCGAAGAAATCGCGTCCTTGTCTCCTTGAGACAGGGTGCCCGTGTTGTACTGAACGGCGAGCTCACGCACGCGCTGCAGCATCTGCTGCACGTTGTTGAGGGTGCCGTCGGCGGTCTGCACGAGCGAAATGCCGTCCTGCGCATTGCGCTGCGCCTGATCGAGGCCATTGACCTGACCGGTCAGCGACTGGCTGATCGCGAGGCCGGCGGCGTCGTCAGCGGCGCTGTTGATGCGGAGGCCTGAGGACAGGCGCTGCATCGACTTGGACATCGCGTTGCTGCTGTTGACGAGGTTGCGATGGGCATCCATCGCCGCGATGTTGCTGTTGATCACTAGGGACATGGCGCATCTCCTTGATGGGCTATGGGGTTTATTAGTCCCGGCCGACTCCATGTCGACCTTCTGCTCTGGTCATCGCCCCGATCGCTCAGGACTTGAGCGAAGTTTCTGAAATTGTCCGGTGGCCGTTAAGCAGATGAAGACGGGCACGCCAGAGGCGGCCCGTCTTCGTCTGCGGTTCCCTCGATGGAGGGTATGTGGCCCCGCGGATGGGAGTAGGGAAGACGCGGGGTGGTTGTCCCGTCGCGGGTTGCGCCCCCGCGACGAGTCCTTGTCGCCGGCGCGGGCGGCGCCCGAGGGCGCCGCCCGGCTTGGGCGAAGCGGTTACTACTGCAGGAGCTTCAGGACTGACTGGGGGCTCTGGTTGGCTTGCGCCAGCATCGAGGTACCAGCCTGCTGAAGGATCTGCTCCTTGGTGTAGTTCGTCATCTCGGAGGCCATGTCGACGTCCTGGATGCTCGAACGAGCGGCCGTGAGGTTCTGCTCGTAGGTGGACAGGTTGTCCAGGGCGTACTGCAGCCGGTTCTGGACAGCACCGAAAGCAGCCCGCTGCGACGACACGCCGTCGATCATGGCGTCGATCGTCGAGAGCGTCGACACGGTACCGAGCGAGAAGCCATTCTTGGAGCCGTCGACGAGAACGTCCATGGTCGTAAGCGACACGGCGATGACCTCACCGTCGTTGGCACCGACCTGGAAGCTGACGCCAGTCTGGCTCTGCCCGACGCTGAACAGGGTCGACTTGTTGAACTGAGCGCTATCGCCAATGCGGGCGATCTCCGACGCCAGCTGCGTGACTTCCGAAGAAATCGCGGCCTGGTCGCCGGTCGACAGCGTGCCGTTGCTGTACTGAACGGCGAGCTCACGCACGCGCTGCAGCATCTGCTGCACGTTGTTGAGGGTGCCGTCGGCGGTCTGCACGAGCGAAATGCCGTCCTGCGCATTGCGCTGCGCCTGATCGAGACCATTGATCTGACCGGTCAGCGACTGGCTGATCGCGAGGCCGGCGGCGTCGTCAGCGGCGCTGTTGATGCGGAGACCTGAGGACAGGCGCTGCATCGACTTGGACATCGCGTTGCCGCTGTTGACGAGGTTGCGATGGGCATCCATCGCCGCGATGTTGCTGTTGATCACTAGGGACATGGCGCATCTCCTTGATGGGCTATGGGGTTTATTAGTCCCGGCCGACTCCATGTCGACCTTCTGCTCTGGTCATCGCCCCGATCGCTCAGGACTTGAGCGAAGTTTCTGAAATTGTCCGGTGGCCGTTAAGCAGATGAAGACGGGCACGCCAGAGGCGGCCCGTCTTCGTCTGCGGTTCCCTCGATGGAGGGTATGTGGCCCCGCGGATGGGAGTAGGGAAGACGCGGGGTGGTTGTCCCGTCGCGGGTTGCGCCCCCGCGACGAGTCCTTGTCGCCGGCGCGGGCGGCGCCCGAGGGCGCCGCCCGGCTTGGGCGAAGCGGTTACTACTGCAGGAGCTTCAGGACTGACTGGGGGCTCTGGTTGGCTTGCGCCAGCATCGAGGTACCAGCCTGCTGAAGGATCTGCTCCTTGGTGTAGTTCGTCATCTCGGAGGCCATGTCGACGTCCTGGATGCTCGAACGAGCGGCCGTGAGGTTCTGCTCGTACGTGGCAAGGTTGTCCAGGGCGTACTGCAGCCGGTTCTGGACAGCACCGAGACCGGCCCGCTGCGACGACACTGCGTCGATCTCGGTGTCGATGGTTGCGATGCTGGTCAGGTCGAAGCCCGCGCCGCCGGACTTGGAGTCCGGGACGAGCGTGCTCATCGCGGTCAGGTCGACCGAGATCTGCTCGCCGTCGTTCGCGCCGACCTGGAAGGACACCGTCGTGGCGGCCGAGAACAGGGTCTGCTTGTTGAACTGAGCGCTCTGACCAATGCGGTCGATCTCCGACGCCAGCTGCCCGACTTCCGAAGAAATCGCGTCCTTGTCTCCTTGAGACAGGGTGCCCGTGTTGTACTGAACGGCGAGCTCACGCACGCGCTGCAGCATCTGCTGCACGTTGTTGAGGGTGCCGTCGGCGGTCTGCACGAGCGAAATGCCGTCCTGCGCATTGCGCTGCGCCTGATCGAGGCCATTGACCTGACCGGTCAGCGACTGGCTGATCGCGAGGCCGGCGGCGTCGTCAGCGGCGCTGTTGATGCGGAGGCCTGAGGACAGGCGCTGCATCGACTTGGACATCGCGTTGCTGCTGTTGACGAGGTTGCGATGGGCATCCATCGCCGCGATGTTGCTGTTGATCACTAGGGACATGGCGCATCTCCTTGATGGGCTATGGGGTTTATTAGTCCCGGCCGACTCCATGTCGACCTTCTGCTCTGGTCATCGCCCCGATCGCTCAGGACTTGAGCGAAGTTTCTGAAATTGTCCGGTGGCCGTTAAGCAGATGAAGACGGGCACGCCAGAGGCGGCCCGTCTTCGTCTGCGGTTCCCTCGATGGAGGGTATGTGGCCCCGCGGATGGGAGTAGGGAAGACGCGGGGTGGTTGTCCCGTCGCGGGTTGCGCCCCCGCGACGAGTCCTTGTCGCCGGCGCGGGCGGCGCCCGAGGGCGCCGCCCGGCTTGGGCGAAGCGGTTACTACTGCAGGAGCTTCAGGACTGACTGGGGGCTCTGGTTGGCTTGCGCCAGCATCGAGGTACCAGCCTGCTGAAGGATCTGCTCCTTGGTGTAGTTCGTCATCTCGGAGGCCATGTCGACGTCCTGGATGCTCGAACGAGCGGCCGTGAGGTTCTGCTCGTAGGTGGACAGGTTGTCCAGGGCGTACTGCAGCCGGTTCTGGACAGCACCGAAAGCAGCCCGCTGCGACGACACGGCGTCAATCGAGGCGTCGATGGTCGCGATGGAGAGCAGGCAGAAGCCTGTTCCGGTCGTGTCCGAGCCAGGGACGAGTTGGTCCATGGTCGTAAGCGACACGGCGATGACCTCACCGTCGTTGGCACCTACCTGGAAGCTGACCGCCGTCTGGGTCTGGTTGACGCTGAACAGGGTCGACTTGTTGAACTGAGCGCTATCGCCAATGCGGGCGATCTCCGCCCCCAGCTGCCCGACTTCCGAAGAAATCGCGGCCTGGTCGCCGGTCGACAGCGTGCCGGTGTTGTACTGAACGGCGAGCTCACGCACGCGCTGCAGCATCTGCTGCACGTTGTTGAGGGTGCCGTCGGCGGTCTGCACGAGCGAAATGCCGTCCTGCGCATTGCGCTGCGCCTGATCGAGACCGTTGATCTGACCGGTCAGCGACTGGCTGATCGCGAGGCCGGCGGCGTCGTCAGCGGCGCTGTTGATGCGGAGACCTGAGGACAGGCGCTGCATCGACTTGGACATCGCGTTGCCGCTGTTGACGAGGTTGCGATGGGCATCCATCGCCGCGATGTTGCTGTTGATCACTAGGGACATGGCGCATCTCCTTGATGGGCTATGGGGTTTATTCGTCCCGGCCGACTCCATGTCGACCTTCCCTGGTCATCGCCCCGATCGCTCAGGACTTGAGCGCAGGTTCTGAGATTCGCTCGGCGGCCCGAATCGGGCCGCTATGCGGTGATGTCGACGTGCAGCACGCCGTCATCGTCGCCGCCGTTGCCGCCCTCGCGCTCCGCTTCGCGTCGCCGGCGCTCCGCCTCGCGCTGCGCATCCTGATCGCCCCGCCGGTCGCGCGGCGCGTCACGTGAGATCCGCCCGGCGCTCTGGGAGGGCATCACGGGCGGGATGTTGACCGACTGCGGAAGGATGGGGTGGATGGGGTCCATGATTGCTGACCCCTATCGGCAGCCTGCGTCGCTTGCTTAGCTTGCAGGCGCCGGACTCGGACTACCGTCCGCCGGCTTGCGGGCCGCATTGGCCGCGGCCGCGGCCGCGACGGCCGCCACGGCGGCGCTTTCAAGCTCAGCCCGTTCGGCTTCGTGGCGCTCGGTCATCGCCTTGCAGCTCGGCCAGCATCAGCTGCCGCCAGATCACCAGCGAGCACGCCCAGGCGATCATGTACGCGACGATTCCGACGACGAGCGAGCGAAGCGCGACCTGCTGCATCGGAACGTGCGCGCCATAGGAGACGTAGGCGGTGATCGCGAATCCGGCGACCCCAGCCCAGCCCTTGGTCCGCCGGACCTGCGCCTTGGCGCGGGGGTTGCCGGCGATGCTGACGCCGAACTCGTCGGCGGCGTTGCCCTTCTTGCCCTTCTTGCCCTTCTTGCCCTTGGCGTCCGGGTCCTTGCTCTTCTTGCTCATGGTGGCGTCCGCTCCTTATGCGTTCTCGCCGCGGGTTCTGGCGCGCGCTATGCGCTGGCGGTCGAATATGAAATGGATCAGTCGCTGGCGATCGTGTGCTGTGATCTGAACGAACTTCAGCGCACGCCGGTCGCCGTCGATGCATCGCACGACGCGCGCCTTGCCCCGGATCGGGGGGTTGTCCGCGTCCAGGTGAAGGCGGAATCGGACGCGATCGTCGAGCGCGAGCGTGTCGGGCCCGTTGAGCAGCATCCCGCCGCCGCTGAGATCGACCGCAAGCGCGTTCTCGATCATGGCGCTGCCCTCGACCTCGAGGACGACCGGCTGCGGCGCGATCACGCGCACGAACTCTCGCCGCTGCTCGACGCTCGGATCGTCGACGACCTTGAAGCGAACCAGGTCGCGGCCTTCGACGGTCGCGTGACCGCTGAAGCGGGCGACGCCGCGCTTGGTGATGCACTCGAGCGTCAGCGTCCCGAGCTGCTCGCGCGGGAACTGCTCGGGCTCGACCAGCAGCACCAGCAGCAGGTCATCGTCGTGGCGCTTGCTGACGCGCACGGGCCATTGCCGGCCGGTCTCCGTCGTCAGCTGACCGTGGTCGCCGCGGGCGACCAGCTCGTGCTGTTTGTTGATCGGCTTCGCCCGCTTCCTCATGGCATTACGCGCTTGGCGAGCTCGAAGGGGTCGGGGGCGGTCAGCGCGTTGTTGACGTCGAGTCCCTCGTGCACGTACGCGACCGGAACTCCGGACGCCGTCGACAGCTGCACCGCGACGCCGAGCTGATCGGTCTCGTCGGCGTGGGTGATCACGATTCCGGTGGGGGCGAGCGGGGCCAGGCCCTCGAGCAACTGCCGCGCTGCCTGCGCGCCGAGTGTCGCCGGGACAGCAACGTAGATCGCGTCGAGGGCGAGCGGCTCGAGCTCGGCTGCCAGTGCGCGCACGGCTGACTGATCGCTGGGCGCGACCGCGGCCGTGTCGATGACGATCATCTCGCCCGTGCGATTCCGCATCTTCTGGGCGACGGCCTTGCTGGCGTTGGCGGCGAACTTGACGGAGACCCGCTCGGGCTTGAGCAGCGACTTGAGCGCGCGGCCGCGGTCATCGTCGCCGAGCGACACGGCCGTCACCGACAGTGAGCTCGCGCGCCCGTAGGCCGCGGCCAGGGCGGCTGCGGTACGAGTCTTGCCGGCGCCGCCGGCGCCGACGATCGCGATCGCGGCGCCGCTGGCGGGCGGCGTGGCGGGACGCGGCAGGCTGCGGGCAACCGCCCGGCGCGCCGCTTCGCGGAGTCCGCCCTGCCCAGCGAACGGGGCGGCGTGCGCGGCCGCGTCGCTGACCAGGCGCGCCGCCGAGACGGTGTCGAGGCCGTGGCCGGTCAGCTCGCGGCCGGCCTCGGCCACTTCGCGTGCCTGACGAGAGCGCTTGGCGCGCTGGCCGGGAAGCTGCAGCAACCGGCCGGCGCGCAGGCGCTTGGCCGGCGCCGGCGTGGCGGCGACCGGGGCGGGCGCCTCGGCGGGAGCCTTGACCGCCGGCGTGGCGGGGGCGGGAGCCTTGACCGCCGGCGTGGCGGGGGCGGGAGCCTTGGCCGCCGGCGTGGCGGCGGGAGCCTTGACCGCCGGGGCGGCGGCCGGAGCCTTGACTGCCGGGGCGGTGGCGGCCCTGGCCGGGGCGGCCGGGCGCAGCGCAGGCGCCTTCACTGGCTTGGGGGTCTTAGCGGGCTCGGGAACTGCCGCGCGCTCCGCGGCCGGCCTCGGCAGCGCCTTGGCCTTGGGCGCCGGCGCCACGCGCGGCTTGGACAGGGCGACCTCGACATCCGGCGTCGACCCGGCGGCCAGCAGCTGGTTAGCGAACGACTTCTGCTCGGCGATCACGGTGTCGAGCTGCGCGCGGGGCTGCTGCACCGGTTCGTCGATCGGCTCGGCCGTGTCCGCCGTCCGTGCCTCGCGCAGCGCGTCGGCGATCCGCGCCGCCTCGGTCTTGCGCCGGCGCGCCGCGAGAATCTCTTGCGCCCGTAGCGTGGCGTCTGCCCGGCGCTCCGCCTCTGCCATGCGCTCTGCCGCCGACATGTCGTCCTCGTCGTCGTAGACATCGATCCGCTGCGTCGCGGCCCGGGCATCGACTTCGACGCACCGCTTCGCGAAGAAGCCGCTGACGCCGCCGATCAGCCCTTCGCGCTCGCGCAGGATGATCGCGTCGGGTCCGAGCTCCTCGCGGATCTGCGGAATCAGCTCGGCGAGGCTGCCACCCCGGTACGTGCGGACGCCGTCCGGCCTGCGGTCGTGGCCATTTGACGAAGCGGGAGGTAGGGCGGTGATGCTCATGCGGTAACGACTCCAATCGTTTCGACATTGATGCCGGGCGTGATTTCGTTATAGGAACAGACAGCGAGCTGGGGGATCGCCTGAGCGACGAGGCGCCGGAGGTGGCGCCGAATGCGCGCGGAACAGAGCACGACCGGGCGCGCGCCGCCGCGGGCAGCGGCATGATCGGACTGGCTGCGCAGCGCCCCGAGGACCGCCTGGGCGCGCGCCGGCTCCATCGCCAGGTACTCGCCGTCGGTGGTCTGCGTGATCGAGGTTGCGACCTCCTGCTCGATCGTGGGATCGAGCGTGATCGCGTGCAGGGTCTGGTCTGCGTCGAGATGCGGCGCGGTGATCGCGCGGCCGAGCGTCTGACGCGCGTACTCGGCAAGGAGCGCAGGGTCGCGTGTGATCCGCGCCTTGTCGCCGACCACCTCGACGATCGCGCCGAGGTCACGGATCGAGATCCCCTCCGACAGCAGCGCCTGAAGAACACGCTGGATCTCGCCGAGCGCGAGCACGTCCGGCACGACCTCGGTGACGACTGCCTCGTTGGTCTCCTTGAGCTGGTCAAGAAGCTGCCTGACGTCCTGGCGGGTCAGCAGCTGCGCGGCGTGGGCGCGAATCGTCTCGGTCAGGTGGGTGACGATCACCGATTCGCCGTCGACGACCGTGTATCCGAGCGCTTCGGCCTCGGCCTGCCCGCTGTCGGGAACCCAGATCGCCGGCAGCCCGAACGCCGGCTCCGTCGTGGGGATGCCGGGCACGGTGCCGCCGACGTCGCCCGGATCCATCGCCAGCTGATGGCCGGCCATGATCCGGCCGCGAGCGACCTCCGAGCCGCGGACCTTGAACACGTACTCGTGGGAGTCGAGGTCGATCTCGTCGTGAATCCGGACCGGCGGGATCACCATTCCGAGCTCGCTGGCGATCTGCCGGCGGATCATCGAGACGCGACGCACGAGCGTGCCGCCGCCGCTGCGGCGGTCGACCAGCGGCACCAGGCCGAAGCCGATCCCGAGCTCGAGCGGGTCGATCGGCAGCTCCTTGATCACGGTGTCCTTGGAGACGGGCGCATCGGCCTCGTCGGGGGCGGGCAGCGCCGCCAGGGCGGCCGCGTCCTGGACCTCATCCGGAAGACCGTTGCGAACCGCCCAACCGGCGGTCAGCATCATCCCTCCGATGACGATGAACGGAAGCTTCGGGAGTCCCGGGACCATCGCAAACAGGAGGATCACGCCGCCGGCAACCATCGGCGCTCGGCGCTGACGGAGGATCTGGCGGGTGATGTCGCTGCCCAGATCCTTCTCGGACGCCGAGCGCGTGACGAGGATGCCGGTGGCTACCGAGATCAGCAGCGCGGGGATCTGCGCGGCGAGTCCATCGCCTACGGTCAGCAGCGAGAACTGGTGCGTGGCCTGGCCGAACGGCATGTGGTGCTGGAGCACGCCGACGACGATCCCGCCGACGAGGTTGATCATGGTGATCGATCACGGCCGCCATCGCGTCGCCCTTGACGAACTTCGATGCGCCGTCCATCGCGCCGTAGAAGTCGGCCTCCTGCGCGATCTCGGCGCGGCGCCCGCGGGCCTGGTCGTCGGTGATCAGCCCGGCGTTGAGGTCGGCGTCGATCGCCATCTGCTTACCGGGCATCGCGTCGAGCGTGAATCGGGCGCCGACCTCGGCGACCCGTCCGGCGCCGTTGGTGATGACGACGAACTGGATCACGACCAGGATCAGGAAGATCACGAGTCCGACGACGACGTTGCCCGAGACGACGAAATTGCCGAACGCCTTGACGACGCTGCCGGCGTCGCCGGTGGTCAGGATCAGGCGCGTGACCGAGACGTTGATCGCCAGTCGGAACATCGTCGTCAGCAGCAGCAGGCTGGGGAAGACGGAGAACTCGAGCGCCTTCTTCATGTACATCGTCGCGATCAAGACGGCCAGTGCCGCCGAGATGTTGGCGGCGATCATCATGTCGAGCAGCACCGGGGGCAGCGGCAGCACCAGCATCACGACGATGACCACGACGCCGACCGCCGCGATCAGGTCTGTGTGCCCTAGGAATTTGCGAATCGTCTGCTCCTTCATCGTGCCGCCTCCGCCTTACGTCGTCCGGCGGTCCGATACACAAACGCGAGGACCTGCGCGACCGCTGCGAACAGCTCCTCGGGGATCATCTGGTCGACCTCAACCGACGCGTGCAGCGATCGCGCAAGCGGCGGCTCGGGGAAGATCGTGACGCCGTGCTCCTCGGCGATCCGGCGGATCTGGAGCGCGACGTGGCCCTTGCCCTTGGCGACCACCGTCGGCGCCGGCCGGGTGCCGTCGTACTTCAGCACGACCGCGTAGTGCGTCGGATTGGTCACGACGACGTCGGCCTCGGGGATCGCGGCCATCATGCGCGCGCGAGCGGCCTGGATCTGCCGTCGGCGGAGCGCCGCGCGGACCTCGGGCGGCAGGTTCTGCTGCTTGGACTCGTCCTTGACCTCCTGCTTGGTCATCTTCAGCATCTTCATGTGGCGGCGGCGCTGCCAGACCGCGTCGACCACGCCGATCAGCAGGTAGGCCATCGCGGCCCGCTGCGCGACGCTCAGCGCACCCGAGCCCATCAGGCTGCCGAGCGCAGTCGGCGAGGTGCCGACGCTGGCGCCGATATGGGTGATCTCCGGAATCAGTGCGATCGCGGTGATCGCTCCGACGAGGGCCACTTTCGCCAGCGACTTGCCAAGCTCGAACACGGCGCGCGTGCCGAACAGGTTCTTGGCGCCGGTCATCGGGTTGACGCGCTTGATGTCGGGCTTGAGCGCCGTCAGCGACGGGCGCAGTCCGACCTGGCCGATGTTCGCCACCACGCCGACCGCCATGCACACCAGCGCGATCGGTGCAACGGTCGTCAGCAGCGTGTGCAGCGACGATTCGAACAGTCCTTTGAGGCCGGGTCCCGAAATCACATCCGAGCTGTTGCTGATGTGGCCGAAGGCTTCGCGCATCGCGCCGCCGACGCCGCTGACGACAGCCGGGCCCATCGAGGAGATTGCGAACAACCCCGCGAGCACGACGAGCGCGCCGTTGAGGTCGTTGCTCTTTGCGACCTGGCCCTTCTTACGGGCCTCGCGCTTGCGCTTGGGAGTCGGCTTTTCGGTCTTGTCGTCTTTTGCCATTTGCGGATCAGGCGACGTGGAGGGTGGAGAGCGCGACACCAACCGAGCTCGAAAGTTGATCCGAAAGCCAGCCGCCAATGAACGGCATCGTCGCGATCACGATCAGAATCCCGACGCCGATCTTCAGCGGGAAGCCGACCGCGAACACGTTCAGCTGCGGAACGACGCGCGCGACCATGCCGAGCGCGACGTCGGTGATCGCTAGCGCCAGCAGCGCCGGCGCCGCGAGCTCGATCGCGGAGGTGAAGATCGTCGTGAACGTGTGCAACACGCCGTCGGTGAGCGCGCCCATCGCGGGGGACTTGGTCAGCGGGACCAGGTCGAACGTCCGGCTGAGGCCTCGGATCATCCAGGCGTCGCCGCCGATCGCGAGGAAGATCATCACGCCGACAAGCTCGTAGACCTGTGTGATGACGCCGCCCTGATTGCCGCTCATCGGGTCGACCATCGCCCCGAACGAGAAGCCGGCGGCGGCGTCGGTGAACGATCCAGCAGCCTGCACCATCGCCATCACCGCGCCGATCGCGAACGCAAACGCGGCGCCGACGACAAGTTCCTTGACCATCAGCCCGGCGACCGCCAGCGGCTCGGTCGGGATGTGCTGGCCATGGGTCGCGATCGGCGTCAGCCCAACAGTCAGCGCGAGCGCGACGATCCCGCGCACCTTCGCCGGCAGCATCTTCGACGAGAACAGCGGCGCCAGCACGAACAGGGGGCTGACCCGGGCCAGCACCAAGAAGAACCCGGTGACGTGTCCATTGGCACCGAGCATCTGAAACAGCTGATGCGCCGACTGCTGAGTCATCCACCCACCAGCGACGGAATCGACTGGTAGAGGTTCGTCGCGTACGTGACCACGTTGTTGAGCATCCACGGGCCGAGGATCACGATCAGGACCGCGATCCCGACGATCTTCGGGATGAACGAGAGGCTCATCTCCTGGATCTGCGTGACGGCCTGGAACAGGCTGACGAGCAGCCCGATCACCAGACCGACGAGCAGCAGCGGCCCAGCGACCTCGAGCGCCAGCTTCATGGCTTGCGTCGCGAGGCTGATGACGGTGTCCTGGTTCATGGCGCGGTCCTTAGTGGAAGCTGGCGACGAGCGAGTGCGTGACGAGGTCCCAGCCGTCGATCAGGACGAACATCAGGATCTTGAAAGGCAGTGAGATCAGGACAGGGGGCAGCATCATCATCCCCATGCTCATGAGCGTCGACGCGACGATCATGTCGATGATCAAGAACGGCAAGAAGATCAAGAACCCGATCTGGAAGGCCGTCTTGAGCTCGCTCATGATGAACGCGGGAATCAGCACGTAGGTCGGGACATCGGCCCGCGTCTGCGGCTGCTTGACGTGCGCGAGGTTGACGAACATCGCGATGTCCTTGGTCCGCGTCTGCTTGAACATGAACTCGCGCAGCGGCTCCTCGGCGCGATGCAGCGCGGTCGCGGTCGAGATCTTGTGGTGCGAGAGCGGCTCCCACGCCTCCTTCTTGATCGCGCCGATCGTCGGCATCATCACGAAGATCGTCAGGAACAAGGAGATCCCAACCAGCACCTGGTTGGGCGGCGACTGCGCAGTGCCCATCGCCGTGCGGATGAATCCGAGCACGATCAGGATTCGCGTGAAGCCGGTGACCGTGAACAGCATCGCCGGGATCAGCGTGAGCCCGCCCATCAGCAGCAGGATCTGGACGGCGTTTGACCCGTCGACCTTCACGAGCGCACCGTCAGCTTGCGGACCAGGTTGAGCACACGCCCGAGCGGCTTGTCGTCCTGGTCGACCGGGCGAAAGTCGTCGTCATCCTCGTCTGGCAGCTCGATGCCGGCCTCGAGCGCTTCGTCCTCGGTGTATCGCTGGATCGGCGTGACGCCGTGCTCGGCGATGCCGACGACCAGGACGTCGCGGCCTGCGCGAACGAGCTGGATCGAACGGCCGGATCCGAGCGGCATGCTCGCGATCGAGCTGAGGGCCGTGCCGCGGGGGCGGCCCGACCCGGTGCGCTTGACGCGCCTGAGGATCCAGGCGACGCCGTAGATCACGGCGATCACGACGAACAGTCCGACAATCGTCCGGACCATGCTCGAGCCGCCGGCGCCGCCGCCGCCGCTGCTTGCATGCGTCGGCGAGCCACCGCCGCCGAGGTTCAACGGGGTGCTCTCGCCAACAGCAGCCAGCGCAGGGATGCTGTGCCAGAGAAACACGGCGCCGAACAGTGCGGCGCCACGAATGTACGTGAGCGGCTTCATCGAGGGGGTGACTCCGAGGGAAGAGTCTCCCTGGTAATCGGACGCCCCCTCTATGTCTTTAGCGCCCGATTGCAGGACGCCTCGAGATGTTGTTTGCGCACCCAGTTCGCCGGCCCCGCGGGGCGCGCAATTCAGCGCCTGGACGTACCTATCTGCCCCGCCGCTTTAGCGACGGGGCCGCACGGCTGCCCTGAATCACGGCCGTGCCACGAGCTCGCCGGACGTGCCGGCGAGCGCCTACGCCAGCGCCTTCTCGATGGCTTCGAGGACGCGCGGTGCTTGGAACGGCTTGACGACGAAGTCCTTTGCGCCGAGCTTGATCGACTCGAGCACCTTGGTCTCCTGACCGAGGGCCGAGCACATCACTACCCGAGCCTTCGGGTCGATCGCCATGATCTCAGCAAGGGCGGCGAGCCCGTCCTTCTCCGGCATGGTGATGTCAAGGGTGGTGAGCTCGGGACGCAGCTCCTGGAAGCGCTCAACGGCCTCAGCACCGTTGGCAGCTTGGCCGACCACTTCGTGGCCGCCGGAGGCGAGGGCGTCGCCTAGCAACTTCCGCATGAAAGCGGCGTCGTCGACTACGAGTACACGGGCCATTACGTCAATGCTCCTTCGGTTGGGATTGGGCTGCGGCCGCCAGCGATGCCGGCAACCTTGGGGGCTCCGATCGTGTCGAGGCTCACTGCCCACTCACCATCATCGGTGATGAGCAGCTGACCTTGAGCGAAGCGGAGGCCATTTACGTACAGATCGACGGGCGCATCGGTGGGGCAGTCGAGATCGACCACCGAACCGAGCGGGAGCTCGAGTGCGCCGCCGAGGGGAATTTGCGTCCGGCCGAGCTCGGCCCATACGCGAACGTGGATGTTGCTGAGCGCATCGACCAGGCCGACGCCCTCGAACTCGTCGGCGAGCTCCCCGACGCCGCCCGCGTCGGCGCTACGGTCGCTGTCGTTGGGGTTGTCGTTCAGGTCGTCGATCGCGCTGGCCATGCGCACGACGAACGCGCTCGGGACCAGCTGGATCAGCCTGCACGTCTCGCCCTCGATCATGAACGTCGCCGACGTCGCATGCGGGGCCGTGCCGTAACGAGCGAGCGCGGACTGGCTCTGATCGAGCACGTGCGTGTCGGGAGGGGAGATGTTCACTTCCTGTCCGAGCACGACGCCGATCGCGGCGGCCGCAGCCGCCATCATCTGATTCGATGCCTCCGAGACCGCTGAGAGCTCGAACTCGGACAGCTCGATCGGCTTGCCCTCCTCGGGCTCGCCCTCGGGCGGCACGCCCATCGCGACCGCGAGCGCCCGAGCGCCCTTGGGCGTCATCACGAACACGTTAGCGCCGGTAACGCCGTCGACATAGGAGACGCTCGCGGCGATCGCACCTCGTGGCAGGCCCGTGAATGCGTCCCCGGAATCGGGCAGGACCTGGACTTGGCCGCGCTGAGCGAGGCCGGGGGCGTATGTGTCGAGCACCTGCGCGATCGCCTCGGCGGTCGAGGCCGCAAGCCGCATCAGCGCGGCCGCGGGCGTGACATTGGCTGCACTCATGCGGATACCTCCTTAGCGGTCCGGACCTGGATCGCGCGCCGGCCGTGGTGTGCGCCCGGCTGGCCGCTCCCGAGCCGGACATTCTCGGCGAACAGCGAGATGCCGTTGTCGGCCTGAGACCCGAGGCGCACGACGCTTCCTTTCTTGAGTGCGAGCACCTCGCTGATCGGCAGGTCGACGGCGGCGACCTCGGCCCTCAGCGTGACCGGAACGCCCGACATCGCCCGCTTCATCCCCGAACCGTCTCCGACGTCGGTGCCGTCCCCGAGCTGCCGGCCCGCGATTCGGGTCGCGACCTGCTCGATCGCGAGCCAGGGGATCAGCAACGCGAGCGTCGACGACAGGTTGTTGACGCGGCTCTCGATCACGACCACCAGTGTCGGTTCGCTGACCGCTGCGACCTGGCCGGCATCGCTGTGCAGCTCGATCTCCTTGATGGAGAAGCCGATTCCTGCGAGGTCCTGCCAGACCAGCGACAGCTGGGCGTTGATCGAGTCGAACAGCCGATGGGTCAGGCTCCAGTCGATCTCGGTCAGGCGTCGCTCGCGTGGGGGTCGCTCCGGCGAGCCCCCCAGGAAGCATTCGATCGCCATCAGCACGAACGACTGCTCGGCGCTCAGCAGCATCTGCGTGCCGATCGGCTCCACGCCCAGCAGCACGGACAGCGATTTCGCCGGCAACAGCGCCTGCGCGCCCGACCATGTCACCTGGGTGGTGCTGATCGCCTCGAGCTCGATCGGGTACCGAAGTTCGGCCGACAGCCGCGTAGCGGCGGTCTGGCAGAACGTGTCGATCGCGCGGCCGATCCGCCGTTGGTGGTCGCTGGTGAACTTGGTCGGACGGGTGAAGTCGACCTTGCGGACGCGATGCCGACGCCGCGACGCCGAAGTCGACTCATCCGGGAGCTGGCCCTGCTTGGCGGCCTCGACGAGCGCCGCGATCTGATCGGGGTTGAGAATCTCGGTCATCAGCTTGCTCCTAGGACTCGAAGTCTTCGTTCTCTGGCCGCACCTAAGCGCCCAGAGCCGGGGCGGGCGCCGACGAGCGCAACCGGCTTGGAGCCCGCCTCGTGGACGTTGACGGTCCCGTCAGCGGCGGACACCTTCATCGTCCGCCCGCAGCTGCCTCCGGTCGCAGCGGCGTGGACCTTCACGCGGTGCTGGGTCAGCGCGTCGCGGACGGCAGCCTCGTTGCGGGCGCCGATGTCCATCCCAGCGCCGAGCGCGAACATCTTCGCGCCGCCGACGAGCACGGCCTCGATCCGTTCCTTGCGCGCTCCGGCGCGCTGCATCTCCTCCAGCAACGCCGGCACCGCAAGGTCGGCGAACTTGCCCGCAGGGCCGGAGGCTGCGCCGGCCTCTGGAAGCACGACGTGAGCCACGCCGGCGACACCGGCAGAACGATCGAGCAGCGCCAGGCCGATGCAAGAGCCCAGCCCGATCGCGACTAGCTCATCGCCCGATCCGTGTGATACGAACATTTCGCCCATGCGCACCGATCCCATCGCTAGGCCTCGGGCCCAGCGAGCCCGAGCGGCGACAGCAGGTCGTCGGCGTGGCCGGAGGCGGGCAGTAGCAGGAACGACAGCGAACAAGGATTGTCGGCGAGCACCAGTTCGGAGTCGAGCACGAGCGCGAGATCGGAGTCACCGACGGTCTGCGCGAGCAGAGAGGCCACGATCGCGCCGAGCAGGTCGGTGGCCACAAACGGCGGCGACGGCATCAGCGACAGCCCGGTCATCGACGCAATCGCGTTCAGGTACGAGGTTCCGAGGATGTTTCCGATCTCCGCCAGCGCCGAGTCGCCGACCTCGGTTCCCGGCTCGGCGCCGAGCAGCCGGCACAGCATGCGGGCGTCCTCCTCAGGGATCAGCAGCAGCACCAGGCCACCGACGTCGCCCTCGAGTGACAGGACGACGCCCGAAACCACCTCGTCGGGCGATCCCGCGGCGTCAACCGCGTCGGCCATCGGCAGCGCCAACGCCCGCGGAACACGCAGCTCCACCTCCTGACCGAGCATCTGCGAGAGCGCGGTCGCGGCGTTGCCCGAGGCGATGTTTGCCAGCTCGCGCAGAGCGTCGAGCTGCAGGTCGGTGTACTGGGTTGTCAAGGGGTCTCCTCCCATCAGAGATTTGTTCAGGCCGCAAGCTCGTCGAGCTCGACCGTCGGAGCGTTCGGCACCGCGGTGGCGCCTGCAGCGCCGATCGCCGGCCCGTTGAGGACCTGCGCCGCCATCGCGTCGCAGTCGATGATCAGTGCAATTCGACCGTCGGCCAGGACCGCTCCGCCCGAGACCGGCTCGCCGTCGGAGACGACCGACGGCAGCGGCCGCGTCACCAGCTCGCGTTGTCCGACGAGCTCATCGACGGCGAGACCGAGGCGGCGGTCCTCGCCGCGAACGAGGACGATCAGCTCGTGCTCGCCGACGGGCTCGCGCCGGAACGTACGCGCGCCCTCGAGCAGCGGCAGCACGCCGTCCTCGAGGACCAGCATCCTGCGCCCGGCGACCGACCGGACCATCGCCTGATCGAGACGCAGCGTGCGCTCGATCCGGTCAAGCGGAATTGCGAACGGAGCGCCGGCGATGTCGACCTGCAGCGCTGAGACGATCGCCAGCGTCAGCGGCAGCCGGATCTGCGCGGTCGTGCCCTTGCCGTGCTCGGAGTCGAGCACGACCTCGCCGCCGAGCTCACGGATCTTCGTGCGGACGACGTCCATTCCGACGCCCCGACCGGAGATGTCGCTCGCCACTTCTGCGGTCGAGAAGCCGGGGGTGAACAACAGTTCTACGGCGCCGCGCATGTCGAGCGATTCGGCTGCCTCGGCGTCGATCAGCCCTTGCTTGACGGCCTTGCGCGCGACCGCCTGGGGATCGATCCCGTGGCCGTCGTCGCGGACCTCGATCACGACGCTGCCGCCGGCGTGGCGGGCGGCGATCTCGAGCACACCAACCTCCGGCTTGCCGGCGGCCAGGCGCTCGTCGGTCTGCTCGAGCCCGTGGTCCAAGGCATTGCGGACGAGGTGCACGAGCGGGTCGCCGAGGGCGTCGACGACGGTGCGATCGAGCTCCGTCTCCTTGCCGACCAGCTTCAACTCGACCTCCTTGCCGAGCTTACTCGAGAGGTCGCGAACGAGGCGCGGGAAGCGCAGGAAGACGATGTCGACGGGGATCATCCGCACCTGCATGACCATCGACTGCAGCGCCTGCGAGCTGCGGGTCAGATCCGCGACGGCCTGCTGCAGCTCGGGCATCTCGAGTCCCGAGGTCAGCGCCTCGACGGTCGTCCGGTGAATCACAAGCTCGCCCATCGAGTGCATCAGCGCGTCGAGTCGCTCGGAATCGACGCGGACGGTGCGGGCGGCGTGGTTGGCCGGTGCCGCCGGGGAGGGTGCGGCCGCGGGCTGGTGCTCGGCTGCCGGAGCGGCGGTGGCCGCGGGGTCCGCCGCGTCCTGCGCCTCGGCGTCCTGCGGCTTGGCCTGCTCGGGCCCATCGCCTTGTCCGGACGGCCCAGCGGACGGAACATCGACGGTTTCTACCTCGAGGCTCACCACATCGGTGATCGCGCTCGCGGTCGCCTTCACTTGCGCGGTCTCATGGGCGCTGACCAGCCAGACCTCGACCTTACGGCCCTGAAATGTGTCGACCGTCTCCTGCGAGGGATCGGACCGGACAAGCTCACCGTGCTCGGCGACCGCCGTCATCATCATCAGCGCGCGCGCGGCCGGCATCAGCACCTGCTCGTCAAGCGTCGCGGTCACGTGGATCAGCCGGGTCCCGTCGCCCTGATCGGCTACCGCCTGGACTGCGGCCAGCAGCTCGGCGTCGAGCTCCGGCGCGCCGTCTCCAGGCGCGGACTGCTCAATCGGGGCCTTCTTCGGCGACCGCTTACGGCGGTCACCGGTGGCCTGCCGCTGCGTGGTCTTGCGCCGGTCATCGGCGCCGGAGCGGACAAGCTGACGAAGACGCTTGGAGAGCGGAGCCGGGTCCAGCTGCTCCTGGCCATCGGCCTCAATCGAGTCGACCGCCGCCGAAAGCGCGTCCAGGCACGCGAGCACGGTGTCGACCGCGTCGCCCGAGAGCGCGCCGCTGCGCTGGCGTAGGAGCTCGAACACCTCCTCCATCTCGTGCGTGAGCTGCGCGGTCTTGGCGAAGCCCATCGTCCCGCTCATACCCTTCAGCGAGTGAGCGATCCGGAAGATCTCATCGAGCGTCGGACGGTCCTCCGGGTTCTCCTCGAGACGCACGACCGCGAGATTCAGTTCTTGCAGGTGCTCGCGCGACTCGGCGAGGAACATCGGCATGTATTCGGAGGTGTCCATCACGTCTTCCTGAAGATGAATGGGTGGGCGGAAACAAGATCGAGCGCCTTGGGGTCAGTGACCCGCTCGGTCGCGCCGACCATCAGATAGCCACCGGGACGCAGCCCCGCCGCAAGGCGGGCATGAAGCTCGTCGCGAATCGGCTCGGCGAAATAGATCACCGTGTTACGGCAGAGGATCAGATCGAAACGGGCGCGCTGCGGCTGGGTCCTGAGCAGATCGCCGAGCTCGAAACGCATCATCGAGCGCAACTCCTCGCGCGCCTGCCAGCCTTCGGCGACGCGCTCGAAGAAGCGATCCATCTCGGCAGTCGGTGCAGCTGCGAGCGTCCTCGACCGAGAACAGCCCGCGCTTCGCGCGCTCGACCATCCGCTTGTCGATGTCGGTGCCGCGGATGCTGACGTTGGCCTTCGGAATCACCTGCCGGCAGATCGCGCCGAGCGTGTAGGCCTCGGCGCCGTAGGAGCAGCCGGCGCTCCACGCGGTCACGCGCCCCTTCTCGCCGAGCTCTGGAAGAACCTTGGTCTCGAGCAGTCTCCAGTGCTCGGGGTTGCGCCACAGCTGCGAGACATTGATCGTCATCCGATCCAGCAGCGCCTCGAGCTCCGACTTGTCGGCGCGCAGTTGCGGCAGCGACTCCATCAGCCCGCGGAAGCCGCGGCGCTCGAGGAACGAGCGCAGGCGCCGCTCCATCTGCGGCCGCTTGTACTGCGTCAGGTCGACTCCGCTGAGCTCGCGCAGGCCCTCGCAGAAGCCGAGGTAGTCGTCGCCGGCGTAGACGCTCATGATCCCGCCTCCGCGGCGATCGCTGCGGCCAGGCTGTCGAGGTCCATGACGTCGTCGGCGAGGTTGGCCTCGACCACCGCCCGGGGCATCCCGTAAACGGTGCAGCTCGACTGCGACTCGGCCAGGATCCGCCCGCCGTACTTGCGTACCTCGGTGGCTCCCTTGAGGCCGTCGTTGCCCATCCCGGTCAGCACCACCAGCAGCAGACGATCGCGGTACACCTGGGCGGCGTCCTCGATCGTGAGGTCGGCGCGGGGACGCAGGCCACCGATTTCCGGCTCGTCGCTGAGCTTCGCACGGCCGTCCGCCGACAGCCGCAGGTGCGAGCCGCCGGGGGCCAGCAGCGCGGTCCGCGGATCGAGCCGCTCGCCGCCGCGAGCCTCGGTGACGTGCAGGGCCGATGCCCGGTCCAGGCGCGCGGCCAGCGATCCGGTGAAGCCCGGAGGCATGTGCTGGACGATCATCGTCCCGGTGCCAAGCGGGGACGGAAGCTTGGGGATGCAGCGCGGCGAGTGCCCGCGGGCCGCCAGTCGATGTCGCGATCACGACTGCACGCGCCGTCCGGTTGCGGGGCGCGCGGGTCGGCACGGTCTGCGCCGGCGGCGTGGCGGCGCGCGCCGCCGAGCGGCGCAGCGCGGGCTGGCCGGCGGCGCCGGACTCCGCAGCCATCCGGACCTTGTTGATGAGACTCTGCGCGAAGCCGTCGATGCCCTCGCCGGCGGACGGCTTCGCAACGAGGTCAAACGCCCCTTCGGCGAGTGCATCGACTGCACGCGCCCCCTGCGAAGGGGAGAACGCGGAGACGACGACAACCGGGAGCGCCGGGCCGCGGCGGCTTTAGCCGCTTGAGCACGCCCAGGCCGTCGAGGCCGGGCATCGCCAGGTCGAGCGTCATCGCATCGGGCTTCTCGCGCTCGCACAGGGCCAGCGCCTGGTCGCCGTCAGCGGCGCTGCCGACGACCTCGAATCCAGCCCGCTTCAGCGAGCTCGAGACGATCTGGCGCATGAGCGCGCTGTCATCGGCGACGACGACTCTCGGGCTGGCGACGCTCATCTCTTCGGACCGGACCCGCTGCACTCGCTCTACGCCGCCGCGGCGATGCCGCCGACGAAGATCGCGTTGGGCTTGAGCAGGACCACGAGTCGATCGCCAACCTTGGCAATCGAGTCGATCAGCGCGCCGTCGGCGCCGGGGACCTCTTCCATCTGCTCGTCCTCGATCGTCAGGACCTCGTCGACGTCGTCGACGATCACGCCGGCGACCTCGGTGTCGGTCTCGACGATCACGATCTTCGTCTGCTCGCTGAGCTCGGAATGAACACCGAGGTGAGCGGCGAGGTCGTAAACCGGGACGATCCGGCCCCTGAGGCTGATCACGCCACGCACCCAGTCGACACGCGAGGCGACCGAACGCGGCTGCGTGTAGCGGATGATCTCGTGCACCTGCTGGATCGGAAGCGCGTAGTGCTCGGCTCCGAGCGTGAACACAACTAGCTGTCGGGCGTGGATTTCTTCGGACATGGGATTGCTCCTGGGTGCCTTACCTGTGAGCGGCGGTCCGCGCCTCGCCTCGATGCGTGCTCGCGGGTGACGCCTGGTTGACCTGGTACTCGGCCCGAATCGCCTTAGCTTTAGGGGACTTGCGGCCTGGGACGCAAGCTCCGGCGCCCAACGCAAAACGGCTCCTTGACCGCGTCAAGGAGCCGTTTCGAGCAAGATCTCGTTGGCGCGGGTGGCGCGCAGGTATCAGGCCGCCTGGGCCGCTTGCTCGACGGTTTCCTGCACCGGCTGTTCGGGGGCCTCGTCCTGGCCGGCGACGGGCGTCGGGGCCGTGCTCTGGCCGATCACGTCGGTGATTCGCAGGCCGAACTGCTCGTCGATGACGACCACCTCGCCGCGCGCGATCGTGGTCCCGTTCACCAGCAGGTCGACCGGCTCGCCGGCCATCCGGTTGAGCGTGACAATCGACCCCTGGCGCAACTCGAGCGTCTCGCCGACGGTCATCCGGGTGCGGCCCATCTCGACCGACACGTCGACCGGAACGTCGCTGAGCCTGCGCAGATCGTCCGGCCCGACGGGCGGGGCGGTCGGCTCGAAACTGTCGTCTGCGGCGAGCTGTTGGAGCTCGATGTTCTCGCTCATGTCGTTCTCCTATTGGACCGCGACGTCGGTGAACAGCACGTTGCTGACCTTGACATCGGTTCCGGTTCGGATCCCGAGCAGGATCTTGTGCTTGATCCGCTCGCGTCCGCCGGGATCGGTCAGGGTCGTGCTGCTCTGGTTGGTCAGGATGTTGGTGATGATGTCCCGCACGACCGCCTCCTCGGGCAGGGTGCCGAGGGTCGCGTCCGAGCTCGGTGCCGCCGCTGCCGCCGAGCTGCCGTCGCTCTGTCCGGGCGCCAGCTGGAGGGCCACGTCGACCTTGCCGTAACGGTGGTCGGTCAGATTGACCAGGAACTCCTTGGGCAGGAGGTAGATCGTGCCGGTGATCTTGTCGTGGGTCGGGGCCGGCTTGAGCAGCATCGCCTTCGCCGCGTACGCGCCTCCGAGCAACAGCACGGCGGCGAGGATCAGGATCTTCTTTTTGCTCATCGGCTCAGTTCCGGATTTCGGGGTTGATTCGTTGCAGGACAATCTCGACGCGGCGGTTCCGCGCTCGACCCGCATCGGTGGCGTTGCTGGCGATGGGGTGCAGGTCGGCGTAGCCGGAGGCCGAGAGCCGGTTCCGGATCACCCCGCGGGAGATCAGGAACCGCACCACCGTCGTCGCGCGTGCCGTCGAAAGCTCCCAGTTGCTCGGGAACTGCGCGCTCGAGATCGGGATATTGTCGGTGTCTCCCTCCACTACGATCGGATGGCGCCGGTCAACATTGAGCAGGTTTGCCATCTCGCCCAGCAGCGGCAGCCCAACGGTCTTGAGGTTGGCCTGACCGGAGTCGAACAGGACGCGGTCGGTGAGCACGCGCACGACCAGTCCGCGCCGCGAGATCACGGTCTGCACCTGGTTCTGAAGCCCGTGGACCTTGATGTAGTGGTTGAGCTCCCGCTGGAGATGCAAGAAATCCTGCTGCTCCTGCTGGGCGGCGGCGGCGATCGACTGCGCCTGGCTGACCGCAGCCGCGGAGACGTTGACGGGCTTGGCGACGGTGGGCGTCGAGGGCACGATCGCCGGGATCTCCGTGGACTGAGGCGTGTGCGTCTGGGTCGATTCCGCCCCGGATTTGATGATCGCCTTGCCGCCGGGCAGGACCGAGCCAGAGAACGCGGCCCTCAGCGACTCCTGCAGCGTCCTGAGCTTCGAGACGTTCACCGACGAGATCGCGAACATCACGATGAACAGCGCCATCAAGAGCGTGATCATGTCCGCGTAGGTGAGCAGCCAGCGCTCCTCGTTTTCGTGTCCTTGGTGCGCAGAGCGGCGGCGGCGCCGGGACGCGGCGGCCATGGTTACGCCGCCTCCCGCGCGGGCTCATCCACGTCACCGGCCTGGGGCGGGGCGCCGGCGGCGGCCTCATCCTCGCGGTCGCCGCGCTCCTGTGGCGGGACGTACGAGGACAGCTTCTCGGCGACGATCCGCGGGTTGTCGCCGGCCTGGACCGCAAGGATTCCGTCGACGGTCAGCGTACGCAGCTCCATCTCGTCGGCCGACATCGCCTTCAAACGCGCGGCGATCGGCAGGAAGATCACGTTGGCGGAGCCGACGCCCATCAGCGTTGCGATGAACGCGGACGAGATCGCCGGTCCGAGCGTCGCCGGCGCCGCCAGGTTCTCGAGCACGTGCACGAGACCCATGACGGTGCCGATGATCCCCATCGTCGGGGCGTACCCACCGGCCTTCTCGAACGGCGCCGCGCCGGCTGCGTGGCGGGACAGCATCCCGTCGATCTCTGCCTCGAGCACGTCGCGAACGAGCGCCGGGTCGCTGCCGTCGACGACCAGCTGCAGGCCCTTGCGGGTGAACTCGTCGTCGATCTCGGCGAGCTTGGCGTCGAGCGCGAGCAGTCCCTCGCGCCGTGCCTGCTCGGCGAGCGACACCAGCAGCGCGACTCGCGCCTTGAGATCGAGCGGCTGGCCGCCGAGCACGATCTTCCATAGTTTCGGAACGCGCTTCATCGAGTCCATGCCGACGCTCGCGAGCGTCGCGCCGGCCACTCCGGCGACGATGATGATCAGCGCCGGGATGTCGATGAACGCCGCGGGGCTCGTGCCCTCCATCATCGCGCCGAGCAGTAGCCCGGCCGCGGCCAGGGCGATACCAATGCCAGTAGCTGCCTTCATAACCTTAGAATCGACCCGAGCGTCAAATACTTCAGCGCAAAGCGCTGATTAAGCGACGGGGGAGAGGTTGGGGGGATCGAGTGCGGCCAGCGCACGGCGTGGAGCCATGTGGGCGACGCGGTTCGCCGCGGCGGTCTCGGTGTCGCGGCGCTGAAGCGCCCCGGACAAAATCTGGATCCGGCACTCGCGGACCATGGCGATGACGTCCTCGGGCGATTCCGCGACGACGATCTTGTCGCCGCTTGTGAGCCTGATGACGGTGTCGGGGTTCGCCTCGACACTCTCGATCAGGTCGTGGTTGACGTGAAGTGACTTGGTTGCGTGCCCGAGTCGATGCAAGGTGATCATCTGTCGTTCCCTTCGCGTGTCGCTGAATGGGCCCGCTTAGCGGACCCTCGGGAGGGGCGGCATCCCTCGATTGCCGCCCCTCCCGCCCCGGTCGGGGTCAGCCGCCCATCTGCACCAGGGTCTGGAGCATCTGGTCGGCCGTCGTGATCACGCGGGAGTTGGCTTGATAGCCGCGCTCGGCAGTGATCATGTTCGTGAACTCGGTTGCCATGTC
The DNA here is from genome assembly GCA_963809685.1 of uncultured Solirubrobacterales bacterium. GTDB lineage: Bacteria > Actinomycetota > Thermoleophilia > Solirubrobacterales > Solirubrobacteraceae > Palsa-465. Next base: position 155,215 of record CAWEKN010000015.1, read on the forward strand.
GACGTTGGACATCTCGAGCTCGCCCGAGATCGTCGAGCCGTAGCCGGTGACGCCGGGGACACCGGTCGTCGGGCCGCCGGAGTTAGCCGTCTGGCCCCACAGCGAGCCGCCGAGGCGCTCGAGGCCGGACTCGTTCGGGAACGACGCCAGTGAGACGTAACCGGCCGTGACCCGTGTCTGGAACGTGTCGTTCGGCGGCGTGGCGCCGTTCGCCGGGTCGTGGGTGGGGTCCTGGTCCACATACGTGACGCTTCCATCCGGGCCGACCGCGATACCGGTCGAGCCGGGCGGAACCACGATGTAGGAGTCGGCCGCGTTGGGCGTGTAGGTGTAGGGCGGGCCGGCAGCACCCTGGACCGCCTGCTTGCCGATCACGTACTGGCCCTGCTGGGTGGTCAGGAAGCCCTTCGTGTTGGTGGTGAAGTTGCCCGCACGCGTGTAGCTGAACGTGGTCGGCACGTTCACACCGTCGCCATTGGCGACACGGAAGAAGCCCGTGCCCTGGACCTCGAGGTCCAGCGGGTTCCCGGTCGACTGCGCCGAGCCGCCGGACATGAGGTTGTCGATCGAGCCGGTCTGGACACCGAGGCCGACCTGGACCGCGTTGGTTCCAGCGTTGCTGGCGGTCGGGCCCGAAGCGCCACGCATCTCCTGCGAGAGCTGATCGACGAACGTCGTGCGCTGCGCCTTGTAGCCGATGGTGTCGACGTTCGACAGGTTGTTGGCCGTCACGTCGAGCATCGTCTGGTGCGCCTGGAGGCCGCTGATCGCGGCGTACATTCCCCGCATCATTGGAACATCACTTTCCTTTCGCGGCCCCCCCAAAGAGGTCCGGCCGTCGTGTTTTCCTGACTTGTGGTCATGCGATCACTGCACTGTCGACGTTCGTGAACACGTGATCGCGCATGTGCTCCGAACTCACCGCCGTTATCACGGTGTTGTTCCGTACCGACACCACGAACGCGGTGCCGTCCACGAAGATCACTGAATCGCGCGAGCCCTTGCTGGCCGCGCGCTGAATCCCGCCGGCCAGCCGCTGTAGCGTCGGCCCGCTGAGATCGATTCCCCGCCGTTGGAGCCGGTCCAAGGCGTGCCGAGAGAAGCGCGGAGGCTCGCTGGACTGCGCCTTGGACAGGACCTCGGCGAACGCCGGCCCGCGAACGACGAGCTCGCTGCCGACGCTGGCAGCCGGCGCGGCCGGAGCCTGGACGGTCCCGACGCCTGCCGGCCGCATCGACGCCGGATTGACGACTGGCGAGCTCATCGCTCATGCGACCTCGCCCACGCTCCCGGGATCGATCCCGTCCGTTCCGTCGACGGTCAACGTCGGGCCGGAACCGGTGAACTGCACCTTCTGGACGGTGCCGGTCACCTGCATGCCGGAGGCATCGGTGTAGGTGACGTTGTGGCCGAGCAGCGAGAGCGCCGCCGTCGTCTTCTGCTCTGAAGCGCTCTGCGCCGCCGAGCTCGCGAGGTTGGTGGTCTGCTCGAGCGTCGTCAGCTGCGACAGCTCGCCGATGTAGGAGGTGGGATCGCTCGGGTTGAGCGGATCCTGATTCTGCATCTGCACCATCATCAGCTTCAGGAACGTGTTCTTGTCGATCGCCTGGCTGCTGTTGGAAGCGCCCGACGAAGCGGACGGGGTCGTGCTCGGCGAAGTGCTCGCCGCCGGAGTTATCGGGTTCATCTCTGTTTCTCGCTTTCAGTTGGCTTCGGTCACGCGAGGACGTTTACGATCGCGCCATTGGACAGCTCGACCGCGACCGGCTGCGGCTCGGTGACCTCGCCCTCGAGGTCTGGGTCGTTGCCAGGATTGCTCGAGTGCGACTGGCTGCCGGCGCGAGCGCCGGACCAGAACGGCTCGTTCGCCGAACCGCTGCGCTCGCCCGAGGCCTCGATGTCGAGCCGCAGCAGCGACACCCCGGCCGATTCCAGTGAACGGCGCAGCTCGGCGCCGTGCTGTTGAAGGGTCTGGGCCGCCGCGCCGTGCTCGGCGACGACGCGGGCCACGAGGCCGTCGGCGGTCTGGCTGAGCTGGATCCGGATCCCGCCCAGCTCAGCCGGCGACAGCTGAATCCGCGCCTGCGAGGCGCCCTGGCGGGCGGCCATGTCGATCGTCATCCGGACCGTTTCGACCGCGTGCTCGAGGCCGACGCTGTAACGCGCCGCGGTGGTGGCGTTGGCCGGCGCGGCGGACGTCGAAGGCTGAGCCTGTGCGGCGTCGATCGGCGCGGCCTGCGGGAACTGCGCCCCTTGAGTTTGAGAGGAGTCCTGACCGGCGGGCGCCGGGGAGGTGGTCGCCGCGGACTGAGCGGACGCGGCCGGCGGCTGCGTGGTGCTCGGCTGGTTGCCCGTGATCGTGCCGGCGATCGGGGAAGCCTGCGGCGAGCCCGGCTGCGCGTCGGCGTCGGTGGAGCCCTGATCGTGGGACGTCGTGCTCGACCCGGCGTGGCCGCTGTTCGCGGGCCCCGCAACGGGGGTGTCGACGCCTGGCGTACCCGAGCCGGAGGCGGCCGGGGCCAAGGCATCGGCCACGGTGGCTCCCGCGGCCGGGGTCGCCTCGACGGCATCGGCCGGAGCCTGCGCGCCGGTGGCCGGCGTCGCGGCGGTAGCCGCGTCGATCGGCGCGGCCTGCGGGAACTGCGCCCCCTGAGTTTGAGAGGAGTCCTGTCCGACGCTGCCCTGGGGCGATCCCGTGGGAGTGGATGCGCCCGTGATCGCCGACGCGGCGCCGGCGATCGCGCTCAGGGTCAGCGCCGTAGCCAGCCCGTCCGCCGCCGGATCGGTCCCGACCGCGGCACTTGGATCGGAAGCGTTCTTGTCTGCGGATGCAGCGCCGTCGGGATGGCCTGCGGTCTTGTCCTGGCCTTCCGCAGATGCGGTCCGGGCCACTTGCTCGAGCACGCTCGCGAACTGATTCGCCGGCGTGCCCGCCGTCGTTCCCGGCGGCCCCGTCGCGCCGGTCGTGTCGGTGCTCGACGTGCTGCCGGCGGCGCCATTGAGGTCGCTCGATTTAGCGGAAACGGCCGAGCTGCCCGTGACCGGGGCCGGCGGTGAAGGTGCGATTGCGGGGGTCATGCCACGCTCCTACGGAAGTTGTTGATGGCGATCTCGTCGAGCTCGAGGCCCTCGAGCCGCGCGACCTCAGTGAGGTGCTCGGCGCGGCGGCGCTCCTTTAGCCGCTCCAGGGCCTGGCGGTCGCGGGCGGCGAGCCGCAGCGCGACCCGCCGGTCGTCGAGCTCGCTCGCACGGCACTGAAGATCGTGCCCGGTGGCGTGCGTGGCGCCCTCCGCCCGCTCGAGGTAGGCCTGATGCGCCACCAGGTCGGTGACGTTGCCGCTGTACATCGCGGCATCCAGCTGAGCGGCCCTAGCGTCGGCGATCCGCTGCTCGGCTGCTCGGTGCGCCTCCTCGGCGCGGAAATGGTCTCGCAGCGAAACCGCGAGCGCCTGCTTTGCCAGTTCCTCTCGGTGCTCGCGAAGCTCGCGAACACGTTCGAGGCGGAACCGGAACGTCTGACCGCTCATATTCGAGTATTCGGTCGCTTTGCATGGACTTCATCGGTTTGGACGTGTGTTGGAAGCGCGTTTGTCAGAGGTCGGTCAAAGGCCGAGAGAGAGCGCGGGAATCGCGGTCGGGGCGCCCGTCGGCGACCCGACTGGCACGGTCGCGGCGGGCTGCGCGGCCTGCGGAACGTGGAGTCTCGCGCCGGCGGCCAGAACCGACCTCGGCGAGCTGGCCAAGGCCCGCCCCGAGCGCGAGCAGCTGTGCGTCGGCCTCCTCGAGACTGCTCGGCTCGATCGACCCGCTGGCGAAGAAACCCGTCGATCTGCGGCTTATCGCGATCGCCGCGTCGACGACCGGATCGGTGCCGGGCTGGTAGGCGCCGATCGAGATCAGGTCCGCCTTCTCTCGTGGGCCGCCAGCGCCCGCGCAACGGCTGGCGGCCGACCGGACCTCTGGCGTGACGATCTCGCCGACCAGCCGCGAGACGCTCTGCAGAACGTCGATCGCCGGGTAGTGGCCGGCGTCGGCGAGCGCGCGGGCAGCACGATGTGGCCGTCGAGGATCGAGCGCGCGGCGTCGGCGATCGGCTCGTTCATGTCGTCGCCGTCGACCAGCACGGTGTAGAGGCCGGTGATCGAGCCGCCGCGGCTCGTGCCGGCGCGCTCGAGCAGCTGCGGCAGCAGCGCGAACACGCGACGGCGTGTAGCCGCGGGTGGCGGGCGGCTCGCCGATCGCCAGCCCGACCTCGCGCTGGGCCATCGCGAAGCGCGTGACCGAGTCCATCATCAGCATGACGTCGGGGCCCTGGTCGCGGAAGTACTCGGCGATCGCGGTCGCGGTGAACGCCGCGCGGATCCGCACGAGCGCCGGCTGGTCGGAGGTCGCGACGACGACGACGGAGCGCGCCAGTCCCTCGCCGAGGTCGCGCTCGATGAACTCGCGGACCTCGCGGCCGCGCTCGCCGACCAGCGCGATCACGTTGACCTCGGCTGTGGTCGAACGGGCGATCATGCCCATCAGCGACGACTTGCCGACGCCGGAGCCGGCGAAGATGCCGAGGCGCTGGCCGCGACCGCACGGGGACGAGCGTGTCGAGCGCGCGGACGCCGAGTCCGACACGCTCGGTGATCCGTGGGCGGGTGAGCGCGTCGGGCGCCGGCGCGGTCGTCGAGCGCCACGCGCCGCTCCGGCGGCTCGAGGCCGTCCAGCGGAGCGCCGAGGCCGTCGATCACGCGCCCGAGCAGCGAGTCGCCGACGGCGACGCGGAACGGCGCGCCGGTCGGGTGCACGGGCGTGCCCGGGCCGATCCCGTGCAGCTCGCCGAGCGGCATCAGCAGCGTGCGCCCGCTGCGGAAGCCGACGACCTCGGTCGCGACCGCGGGACGCTCGCGGCCCTCGCCGACCATGCAGACCTCGCCGATCTCGACCTCGAGGCCGGTCGCCTCGATGATCAGGCCGATCAGGTCGCTGACGCGGCCGCGCCGCGGCGCGAGGTCTGCGTCGAGCGCGCGGGTCGCCGCGCCGAGCGCGGTGCCCCGCGGGGCGCCGTCGGCTCAAGAGCCATCGGCTCGCTCGTCGAGGCGCTCGGCGACGATCTCGCGGGCCCGCTCGAGGCCGTCTCGATCCTGGCGTCGATCTCGCCCGCGTCGGTGCGAACGATCACGCCACCGCGTCCGACGCGGCGATCGGCTTGCACGTCGCAGGTCTCGATGCCGCCGAGCTCGGCCTGGAGCGTCTGGACGGACTCGCTGAGCATCTCGAGGTCGTCCGGGTTGACCACAAGCATGACATCGATGGCGCTCGGTGACGCGGCGCAGCGCGTTGCGCGCGACGTCGATCACGCGCTCGGGCTCGACGTCGAGCGCGCCGGCCAGCACCTGCTCGGTCAGGCGCAGCGCCAGCTCGGCGGCGTCGTGCTCGAGCTGCGGATGAGCTGCTCGCGGACTTGGCGCGGCCTCGGCGAGCGCGGCGCCAGCGCCGCGAGCGCGGCGTCGACCTCGGCCCGAGCGGCGGCCAGTCCTTGCGCCCGGCCTTCGGCCTCGCCTGCCGCACGGCCTGGGCGCGAATCTCCTCGGCCTCGGCCAGCGCGCTCGAGATCAGGTCGGCGGCACTGGCCCCGTCGCGACCGGCGCCTCGAGCTGCTCGAACTCGAAGGTCGCGACTCGTCCACGCTCCAGCGCGGGGCCGGAAGGTCTCAGAGGACATCGTCGCCCTCGCCGCGCGAGAGCACGACGGCGCCGGCCTCCTCGAGCTGGCGCACGATCGCGACGATCCGGCCCTGCGCCTCTTCGACGACGCGCTTGCGCTGCGGCGGCTGGAACTCCATCTCCTCGATCAGCATCTGGGCGCCGCGCTCGGACATGTTGGCCATGATCCGGTCCTTGACGTCGTCGGTGACGCCGCGCAGGGCGAGCGCGAGGTCCTTCTGGTCGACCTCGCGGAGCACGAGCTGGATCGAGCGGTCGTCGAGCTTGACGACGTCCTCGAACACGAACAGCAGGCGGCGGACCTCGGCCGCGAGCTCCTCGTCGGTCTCGCTCAGCGTGTCGAGCACGTTGCGCTCGGTCGAGCGGTCGGCGTTGTTGAGGATGTCGGCGAGCGACTTGACGCCGCCGGCGGTCGAGTACTCCTGCTGAACGATGCTCGCGAGCTTCGGGCGAATCACGCTCTCGACCTGCTTGACGACCTCCGGGCTCGTCTCGCCCATCCGAGCGATCCGCAGGGCGATGTCGGCCTGCAGCTCGATCGGGAAGATTGACCAGCACGGCTGCGGACAGCGTCGTGTGCAGGTTCGCGATCACGAGCGCGACCGTCTGCGGCGCCTCGTTGCGCAGAAACGTCACGATCTGCTCGGCCGGCGTCCGGCGCAGGAACTCGAACGGGCGGATCTCGATCACGGACGAGAGCCGGCCGATGATCTCGTTCGCGCGATCCGGCCGAGCGCGCGCTCGAGCACGTCGCGGGCGTACTCGACGCCGCCGGCCATCAGCGACTCGTGGTCCTCGACCGTGGCGGCGAGCTCGTTGAGCACGTTGTCGGTGACCGTCGGATCGATCCGCTGGAGCTTCGCCATCTCCAGCGACAGCGACTCGATCTCCTCCTCCCGCATGTGGCGGAAGATGTCGGCGGCGCGCTCCGGGCCAAGCGAGACGAGCAGCACAGCGGCCTTCTTGCGGCCCTTCAGCGGAGCCTCGCGGCGACCCGGCGCCGGGGCCGGGACGGGATGGGCGACGATCGCGGGGGCGGCGGGTAGGTTCTGGGGCCGGGGCGCGAGTTCGACTGACATCGATCGGTCCCGGACCTAGTCCTCCGTCATCCACGCGCGCACCTGCTGCGCGACGCGGTCGGGGTCGCGCTCCATCAGGTCCTCGATCTGTCGCTTGGCGACGTTGACCGGGGCTGCAGCTGCTGACCTCGGTCTGGCCTTCGAGCGCCGCCAGCGGCCGCGGTGAGGACAGCTCGCGCACCCAGGTCGGCTGGCCGGCGAACGCCTCCTGCTCGCGCTTCTTCAGCGCGCGGCGCATGAAGAACAGGAAGATGAGCGCCGCGAGGCCGGCGATCGCGTACTTGGCGTAGGAGAGCGGGTTGAGCGGCGTTGCCGTGGGCGTCGTGGCCGGCTTGGCGAAGGCCATCTGTCCGAACGACAGCGTGTCGCCGCGCTTGGCGTTGATGCCGACGGCGTTGGTGACCGCCGCGCGCAGCGCCGGGATCGCGGTGGCGGGAACCGACTTGTCGACCAGCACCGCGACGGTCTGGCGGTTGACCTGGCCCGGGAGCGATCACCGAGTGCGTGACGGTCTTGTCGACGCCGTACTCGGTGTTCGCAGTCTTGTTGTTGTAGTTGGATCCCGCGCCACCCGCGCTGGCCTGCGCGTAGGCCGGGATGTTCCCGGTGGTACCGGCTGCCCCGCCGGCGGCGCCGCCGCCCGTGAGGCTCTCCGTCTGGAGCTGCTGGGTCAGCGGGACGCCCTTGCCGGCGTACTCGAGCCCATCGGCGGTGGTCTGGTCGGCGTTCAGATCGGCGTTGACCTGCACCTGCGCCTTGCCGGGGCCGAGCGTCTGGGCGAGCATCGATGAGACCTGGGCGGCGATCGCCGAGTCGTAGGTCGACTCGGCGGCCTGCTTGGCCATCATTCCCGTGCCGCCGGCGCTTGCGTCGCTGTTGGCCACAGCAGCTGACCGGAGGCGTCGGTGATCGTCACGTTGCTGGTCGCAAGCCCGGGGACGCTGGAGGCGACGAGCTGGGCGATGCCCCTGACCGAGTTCGGATCGAGCGCGGTCGAGCCGGACAGGAGCACCGCCGCGGTCGCCGGCTGCTTGGTGTCTGAGAACAGCTGATCCTGCGGATTGGGAAGGACCAGCTGGACCTGCGCGCCGGAGACGCCCTGGATGCTCTGAATCGTCTGCGCCAGCTGGCCCTCGAGCGCGCGCTGGTAGGTGATCTGCTGCTGGAAGTTGCTCGAGCCGAGCTGCTGCTTGTCAAACAGCGAGAAGCCCTGCTGCTGCTGGCTGTTGAGTAGGCCGCCGGTCGCAAGCGCGATCCGCGCCTGCGCGGTGTGGCTGGAGTCGACGGCAAGCGCGGTGCCGTTGTTCTGCAGCTGGTAGGTGATGCCCTTGGCATCCAGCGCGGCGGTGATCTTTCCCGTCTGGGCGGGATCGAGCCCGGTCATCAGCGTCGAGTAGCTCGGTGCCGAGGCCATCTGCATGACGACCACGAGGAACACGATCGTGATCGCGGCGGCGCCTCCGATCATCGCCCAGCCGCGGGGCGAGAGCTTGCTGATGAATTGGCGAATGGGTATCAAGGGATTAGGCCTGGGTCTGGAAGATGTTTGTGAAGTCGTCGTCGAGCTTGGTCCGGATCTGCGAGGCAAGGTTCATCTCGAGCGAGGCGTTCTCGACGGCGGTGACAGCCTGGGTTGGGTCGGTCGCCTGCCCGGTCGCAAGCGCCTGGGCGGCGCTCGTCGCGTTGGCCTGCGTGGTCTCCAGCGAGCCGATCGCGTTGGTGAGCACGTCGCCGAAGCTGCCGCTCGTGCCGGCCGCGCCGCTGACGCCCGCGCCAGCCTGGGCGGCGGGGTCGACGCCGCCGACCTTGCCCACGCTCCACTCCGTCGGGCCGATCGGACCGATTGCTCCTGAAATCGGGGGGATCACTTGAGCAGATCCAGGGTCTTGGTGTACATCGACTTGGCGGTCTGCATCGCGGTCACGTTCGCCTGGTAGGAGCGCGACTCGTCGATCAGATCGGTCATCTCGGTAACCGAGTTCACGTTCGGCATCCGCACGTAGCCCTGCGTGTTGGCGTCGGGGTTGCCCGGGTCGTAGACGAGCTTGTCGGGGGTCGTGTCGCCGACGATTCCAGCGACCTGAACGCCACCGGGAGCGGGACCTGACGACCCCATCGCCCCTGCGAGCGTCGCGCCGAACCCACCGGTCTGCTGGAGGATGACCTCCTTGCGCTGATAGGGCTGGCCGTTGGCCGTCCGCGTGGTCGCCGCGTTGGCGAGGTTCTCGGCGGTCACGTCCATCCGCAGCCGCTGCGCGGTCAGGCCGCTGGCGGCGATGTCGATCGAGTCAAAGAAGCCCATCAGCTCAGACCCATCGCTGACTTGAGGATCCCCTCGCGCGCGGCTGCCACCTGCGTGAGCTCCTGGTAGAGCATGCCGTTCTCGGCGATGTTGGCGGACTCCTGCTCGGGGCTGACGCCGTTGCCGTTGACCTGCGAAACCTGCTGCTGGGTGAACGGCTGGAACGTCACCTGATCGAGCGGCTGCCCGGACTGGATCGCCGAGTTCAGCGCCGACTGGAAGTTGACGTCCTGGCGCTGGAAGCCGGGAGTGTCAACGTTCGCAAGATTGTTGGTGAGCAGCGTCTGCCGCGTCATCGAGCCGCGCATCGCGCCTTCGAGAGCAAATTGGGTCGTGTCGAGGAGGGACATATCTCCGTATTCCTTTTTGGTGTGTGCCCTCCCTGGGCTTGACCTGCGACCCGCTCCCTGGGGTCACCCGATTTCATCGGCCGAGGTCTGGCGTTCTTTAGGTCGCCACGCCCTCGGGACTGCTTCGCCTATGCGAGCGTGAAGCGCTTGACGAGTTGCTCGAGCTCGCCGGCGGTCTTCGCAAGCGCGCTCGCCGAGGCGGCGATCTGCTCGGTCGAGGCGCTGGTCTCTTCGGTCGAGGCGCTGACCTGCTGCGAGGATGCGCTTGACTGCTCTGCGACGGCCGCGACCGCGGTGATGCTGTCCTGCATGTTGCGCCCGGCGCCCGCGATCTGCTCGATCGAGCCGGCGATCTCCTCGACCCGGCTGCTCATGTCGTCAACCGCGTCGCTTATCCGTGTGAACGCGTCATGCGCCCGCTCGACCGTCAGGACGCCGTCCGCGGTCTGCTTGGAGCCGTCCTCGACGACTTCGACCGCGCGGTCGGTCTCATGCTGGATCTGCTCGATCAGCTCCGCGATCGTCGAGGCCGCGGTCTGCGACTCCTCGGCGAGCTTGCGGACCTCTTCGGCGACGACCGCGAACCCGCGGCCCTGCTCGCCGACCCGCGCGGCCTCGATCGCGGCGTTGAGCGCGAGCAGGTTGGTCTGCTCCGCGATCCCGGTGATCGTGTCGACGATGCCGCCGATCTGCTGGCTCTTGGCGCCGAGCGCGCGGATCGCCTCGGTGGTCTGATCGCTGGAGCGCTGGACCGAGCGCATCGCCTCGGTCGCCTGCTGAACGGCATCGGCGCCTTCCTGGGCGAGCGTTCGAGCCTGCGCTGCCGCCCCGGCCGTCTGCTTGGCACCGCCCGCGGAAGCCTCCGAGGCGGCGGCGACGTCTTCGGTCAGGTGCTTGGCCTGGGCGATCGAGCGGACCTGGTCTTCGGCGCCTTCGGCGACCGAAGTGACCGCCTCGACGATCTCGCCGACCGCCCGCCCCGCCTCCTCGGAGGTGCGGGCCATCTCGTGGGAGGCGATCGTGAGCTGGTCGGAGGTGCGGCCGATCTCCAGCAGCATCGCCCCGACGTGGGTGCGTGTCTCGTTGTAGGCCGCGACGCTGGACTGGGTCTTTTCGACCATCGCGTTGAACGTGTCCGTGAGCTGACCGAGCTCGTCGCTGCGCGTGTTGGAAATCTGCTCGGTGTGCGGCTCGGCGGTCTGCGTCAGGTCGCCGCCGGCGATCGCCTGCAGGCCGGACCGCAGCGCGGCCATGCAGTGCGCGTCGAGGCTCTTGATCCCGTTCAGGACGCGCTTGATCCGTCCGGCGATGTCGCGCGACATCGTGAACGCGATCGCCGCCGCCGCCAGCAGCGCGATCGCCGCGAGGATCAGCATCAGGCTGCGGGCGCTGTTGGACGTGCCTTGGGCGGAGTCGGTGTTGGACTTCGAGATCGCCGCGCTGACGGTCGCCACGGCCTCCGACAGCTGGTCCGCGGCGTCGTTAGCCGGGCCCTGGGCGAGCTCGGTCGCCTTCTCGAGCTGGTGGGAGCGCGCAAGCGCGAGCACCCGGTTGTGGAGCGTCAGCCAGTGCGCGAATCGCTTTGTGAGCACGTTCATCGCCGCCTGCGCGCGCGGGGTCTTGGCCAGGCCACCCAGCTGCGTCATCGTCTTCTGGAAGGTCGCCAGATCGTCGGCGGCATCCTGGAACGCCTCGCGATCGAGCACCGTGCGGATCTCCGAGAACGCCATGTCGCGCGCATGGCCGGTGGCCTCTTGCAGAAGGGTGTCCTGCTTGGCGGAGGACTGGACGGTCGAGTTGACCGAGCCCACGCTCGACCAGCCGACGACGAGTGCGATCAGGAACAGCGCCGCAACCGCGGTGAACCCGGCAACCAGCTGCCGGCGTACAGAAGAGGTGATGAATCGCATGCCCGAGAGTCCTTTCTAAGGGGATCACCCACGGTGATCGTCACGCAGCGGGCGAGCTTGAACCGCGTACTTCAGGCGGCCGCGGGCTCTCTAGGCGCTGGCGCTGAGATGCTCAGTCTGGCGATGCGGTGCGTACCCGCGTGCCGCGCGGGTCGCGCGCTGAACCTCGGAAACCTCGGCCAGCAGTGACTCGCGGGTGCCCTCGGTCTCGGCGATCAGCTGCTGGTGAAGCTGCAAGGCGCGCTGCAGCGGTTCCTGCGCAGACGCCGGCGGGGTGGCCGGCAGCCAGGCCGTGTACTCGATACGGGCTGCGACGGCGCGATCGAGCTGCTCGAACTGGCCCTCGCGGACCAGCTTGAGCTCTTGCTCGAGCAACTCGACCAGGATCTCGTAGGGCGCGCGCTCCAAGGAGCTCATGCGGCGGCCGGCATCGCGTTCCACGCCTCTCGGAGCTCTCCGATCAGGGCGCTGACCTCTTCGATCTTGTCCGCGTCGCGGTCGATCCGAGCCTGGCTGAGGTGACGGTTGCAGAAGAGGTAGATCGACTGAAGCTGAGCGGGAATCTCGCCCTGCTCCATGTCGAGCGTGTCGCGAAGGTGCGAGATGATCGACTCTGCCCGGCGCAGCTTGGAGTGGGCGAGCTCGGTGTTGTCGTCGCGCATCGCGACCGCGGCCTGGTGCAGGAAGCGCCGGGCGCCGTCGTAGAGCATGACCGACGAGCTGCTGCGGGCGTGGCCGTCAGCACCGCGCTCTGGCGATACACGTTGCGGGGATTCGCGGAGTAGACGCTCATCGTTTCTATTCCGGTGATCGGCCGATGGCCGCGGAAGTTGAAGGCGACTTCGGCGTCTGGTGCTGGAAGTCTTACCCGTGCAGCTGCGCCGTCGTCAACAGCGAGCTGAGCTGGCCCGTGAGCCAGCTGTTCTGCGACTGGAGGCCGGCGAGCGTCGACTCCATCGCAGCAAACTGGGCCTGCAGCGCGGTCTGTCGGGTGCTCAGCATCCTGTTGAGGTTGTCGATCTGGTCGCCGATCGTGCCGACCTCATCCGAATCTCCCTGCAGCCGCGCGTCGAGCGAGCCGCCGACAGCGGCGTCGTTGTTGACGACCTGCGAGAAGCTGTGAGACCAGCTCTGGAGCACCGCCTTGACGCCGTTCGGGTTGGACTGGATCGCGTTGGCCAATGCGGTCGAATCGATTGTCAGCTTGCCCGAAACTGCGTCCTGCGAAAATGGAGAGCCGCCCGAGGCCGCGCCGGTCGAGATCCCGATGTCGGCGAGGCTGGCCATGCCGGACGGCAGGCCCGCGCCGGGGGAGTACATCGACGTGCGCATGTTGCTCAGCAGGTTCCTCAGCTCGTTGTCGCCGAACAGCAGCCCGACGTTGGGGTTGGTCGTGCTCGTCGTCTGGGTGATCTGACCGTTGATCGTGTCGATCATCGAGTTGTAGGCCTTGACGAACGTCTGCACCGCCGCCGTGATCGCCGACGTGCTCGCGGCGGGCGGGGTGACGACGATCGTCGCCGGCGTCGCGCCGGTCACGCCGTTGAGCGTCAGCGTAACGCCGGGGATCGCGTCGGTGACGGTGTCGGTCGCAGAGCTGCCCGGGATGCCGTCGACGGTGTACAGCGCGTTCTTGCCCTGGCGAGCGATCGGCTGGTTGTTGGGGTCGAGCTTCTGGCTGAGCAGGCCGGCGGAGTCCGAGACCTGGATGAAGCTAGTTCCCGTGTCGCCGGTCTGACGGCTCGAGAAAACGACCGTCCCCGAGTCGGTCGCGGCCGCGTAGACGGTCGCGTTGGCGTCGGAGTTGATCGCGTTGACGATGTCTGTGATCGAGGACGCGCCAGACGGAAGTGCCGTGTCGTGGCCGTCGATCGTGATCGTGTCTCCGCTCAGCGACCCGCTGCCGAGCGTGAACGCGCGCTGCGCGGAGGACGCGAGCTGGGTGACGTCGACCTGATAGCCGCCGATCCCCGCGCCGGTGACGGACGTGGCCGAGACCAGCCCCGAATTGCTCGAAGTCACGGTCTGGGTTGGCGAGAACAGCCCGGGATCGCCGAGCGCCTGGGCGTTGAGTGCAAGCGTTCTCAGGCTCGACTGGATGCCTGAGAGCGCGGCATCGCGCGTCTTGATGTGGTTCTGCGTGTTCGTCAGGTTGGTGATCCGCTGGGTCTGATCGGACAGCAGTGCCTGGATGATCGAATTGGTGTCCAGGCCCGAGGCCAGGCCGGTGACCTGCAGCGATGAGCCTGAGCTTGAGAGAGTTGACATGATTTGTTACTCCAGTAGGTCGCCGGCGGCGATGTCGAGGGCCTTCTTCGAGGGGACCGTGAATAGGACGTTGCCCTGCAGGTCGTGCACTTCGATGGCCAGCTTGCCGGTGCGGCCGTCGACGTGGAAGCTCAGGTGGCGCTCGGACTGGTGGAGCTGCTCATAGGACTGTGCGGCGACGGCGATCGCGTCGTGCACCTCGGGCGGCGGGGTCGCCGGGATCGTGTCGACTCGCACGGCCGGGTCCTTGACCTCGGAGTCGGCGGCAGCGACCTCTTCGGGCCGCGGGACCTGGTTGCCGGCCGCTTGGGGCGGGACGACCGGGCCTATTGAGTTGATGTTGAAGCTCATGTCGCGCCTCCTCCTTGGAGGTTGACCATCCCGAAGGTGGGATGTGGTCCTGGGAGGGGTAATCGGGCCGCTGCGCGGAAACTTGAGCGGAGCTGCGCGGCGGCCGACGCACGCCGGGGAGGCGGTCATGTGCTCGGGGGTCAGGCGGCTATTGCCTGGCGTCCGGTTGCGAGGATCGCGCTTGCATCCGCGCTCGCCGGCTCGAGCGCCAGCGCCTCGCTTGCGAACACGACGGCATCCTCAGCAAGTCCGTGCGCCAGCGCGACGCGCGCAAGCCCCACCAGCGCGCGTGCGTCGGGCTGCTCGGCGCAGACGTCCATCCACTCCTGCGCTGCAGACTGGAGGAAGCCGCGCCGCAGGTAGAGTGGTCGCGAGCAACTCGCGCTGCTCGCGCGCCGGTAGCTCGCTTCCCTGCAGGAGCCCTACCAGCACTTCGAAGGCTTTGAACTCCTGAACGCGCAGCAGCGCCTCGAGGATCACGGCAAGCAGCGGAATCGCGGCGGCCGGCAGGCTGCGGTGCACGGTTTCGCCAGCGACCAGCGCGGCCCAGCCGGCGAACAGCTCGCGCTCGGCCGTCGGCAGACCGGCCCGCTCAGCCCGGGCAAGCGCCTTGCGCGTTCCCTCGAGGTCGCCGGCGACGACGCGGCCGAACAGCTCCGTCCGGCAGGCGTTGGCAGCAAGCGGATCGTTCTCGGGAACCTGCACCGCCTCTTGCGCAGCCTCGGCAAAGCGGCTCAGAGACAGAAGCGTCTCGCCGAGCGCGACCCTGGCCTGCGCACTATGTGGCTGGCGTTCGAGCACCAGACGGAACTGGGCCTCTGCCGCTTCCGACGCGCCCGACTCATAGAGGGCTGTTCCCAGCATCCATCTGATCGTCGGCGTCAGTTCGGCGACCCGCTCCTCGATCCCGGCGACCACCATGTCGGCGGCGACGCCGCTTCGTAGCAGCGCCGAGGCATACGGGAGGATCGTGCCGTAGAAACCGGGGCGCTCGGTCAGGCACCAGTCCAGCAGCTCGAGTGCCGGCTGCAGCTCACCCTTGTGGAGGTGGAGCTCCGCCAGCGCAATCCGCGGCAGGTAGGTCCCGCAGCCGACCGTCCCGGTGTAGCGGGCTGAGGCGTCGCCCATCTCGATGCAGTGCTCGTAGTGGTTGACGGCGTCGTCTACGCGCCCGAGGTTCAGCGATGCCTTAGCCTGCTCGAACACGAGGTCGGTGAAGCCCGGGAACAGATCGAGGCTCTCCTGCGACTTGGCGATCGCGGCCTCTGTCCGCCCGCATGCTAGAAGCTCCCTGACCAACCGCACGGCGAGCGTCGGAGCAAACACGAAGTGGCTGATGTCCGTGCCGCTGTCGCGAAGGAGCGCCCAGGCCTGCTCTAGTTCGGATACGGCCGCCCGCGCATCGCCGACCGCCGCGTACTCGGAGCCGAGGTTGAAGTGCATGAACGCCGACGGTTCGGTCTCCGCCTGCTGCCTCAGGAGGAGCTCGATGTTCCGTCGCGACTTCTGCTTGACGTCGCGCACGCTGGCGAGATAGCCGTAGTGGTCGATCCGAACGGACGTCTGCTCCAGCCGCTCCGGCAGATACGCGGGTAGGTTCTGAGCGATCTGCTCGTGTAGGCGGCCTTCGAAGCGGTACTCGGGCCGGTTGCGGAAGACGCGCAGGGCGTTGAACGTGACCGCGGTTCCGTCGCCCTCCTCGCCGGTGAAGTTCATCTCGTTGAGGAAGAACGCCTCTCGCCACGTGCGGCCGGTGATTTCGCGCAGCCGCTCAACGTCGTCTGAGACGAGGACCTCGTCGGCGTCGAGGTAGATGATCCAGTCGCCGGTGGCGGCGTCAAACGAGACGTTGCGAGCATCCGAGAACGAGCCGGTCCACTCGCGCTCGATCACGCGCGCGCCAAACGACTTGGCGATCTCGATCGTGCGATCGCGCGAGCCGGTGTCGACCACGATGATCTCGTCGACGGCCGGTGCGACGGCGGCGAGGCAGCGAGGCAGCATCTCCTCTTCGTCGCGGACGATCATGCACAGGCTGAGCTTCAGGCCGGTAGCCGGCTTCGCCTGCGCGGCGACGCGCTTTGCGCGCGTGTTGAGGCCCGGGAGGGCGCCACGGGCGGCGGGGTGGTTGCGGCCGGCGGCACGCCTGCGGCGTCCGATCTCGTTGAGGTTCGCCCGCACGTGCGGAAGCGCCGGATCGAGCCGGAGCGCGGCCTTGAACAGCGTCTGGGCTGCGTCGAGGCTCCAAAGCTCATATAGCGCGACGCCCGCGTAATTGAGCAGCAGCGGCTCGCGCGGCTCCTCCTCGAGGATCTTGAGGGCAGACTTCGCGACCGCGAGGAAGATGTTGGCGCTGTGCGCAGCCGGTGCGTGGCCTGCGGCCGCCAGCCCCTGTTCGAGCAGAGTCGCCCGCGCCTGGTAGCGCCGGTGGGGGTCTTCGAGCTCGGCTGCGCGCGTGAACAGTGCGGTGTAGCCGTCGATCTGTCCCGCGCCGAGCACGCGGCCCGCCTGCGCAGCAAGTTCGGGTGCGCTCGGGGCGCCTGTGGGTAGGGTTGTGCTAGTGAGGCGGAGTGCCATAAAGGGAACCTTGCCTAGCGTGCTGCTCGGCACCCACAATGATCGGCACCGGTGCAGAGACCTGTAGTGGGTGGGCCGCGCCCTTGTGCCTAGTTGGAATGGCCCGACGCGAGGCCGTCGAGCCGGTAGGCCCAGGCGAGCGTCTGGGCGACCGCGATCCACAGCGCCTCGGGAACATCGACGCCGACCTCGAGCGCGCTCAATGCCTCGGCGAGGGCGGCGTCGGAACGAACCGGCACGCCGGCTTGCCTGGCCGCGGCGAGGATCTGGTCGGCGATGATGCCGCTGCCGGCAGCGGTCACGCGCGGAGCGTGCTCGCCCGCGACATAGCGGATCGCCGCCGCCCGGCGCCTGGGGGGCTGCTCAGGCATACAAGTCCAGCGGCTCGCGCCTCGGGATCACGTTCACGCTGACCGGGCGGTCGCTGTCAGCGGCGAGCTGCTCTCGCAGATCGTCGGCCGCTTGCTCGGCGAGCGTCGCCGGCTGTCCCTGCGGCAGCTCGATCGCGACCTTCAGCGATCCCGGTTCGAGGTCGAGGCGAAGATCGACTGCGCCCAGCGTCGGCGCGTCGTAGCGCAGGGACAGCGTGTGGCGCCCGTCGGCCGGCGAGCCGGAGCCGCCCTGGTCTGACTCCTCGCGCTCGGTCAGGCGGATCTTGCCTCCGCCGGGGAGCTGGACCGCGGCCGGCGGGGGCTGGACGATGGCGGGAGTCTGATCGGTGAGGCTCAGGACGACCCGCTCGGCCGTGACCTCTCGGACGACCAGCCGTATGTCCTGTCCGGCCTTGACCGACTTGGGCAGCTCCGCATCAATAACCGTGCCCGCGATACTGAGGGCGCCCTTGCCGGCGTTCTGCCCGGCGGTAGTGACGACGCGCGCCATCACCGCCCGCCCGGGGACGATCTTGATCTCGGGCGTCAGCAGCGCCCGGAGCAGCAGCATGTCCACGGAGAGCGGTTCCATCGCTCAAGAATGATCCCGCACCGTCGAACACTGTGACTGCATGGATGTCGGTCTTTACACTGCCGCTACCGGAATGCTCGCCGAGCAGGTCCGCCAGGACCAGCTGACGAACGACCTCTCGAACTCGTCGACGCCGGGCTACAAGCCCGATCGCTCGGTGCAGAGCAGCTTCCCGGACCTACTGCTGTCCAACACTGCGACCGGTCAGACGATCGGCCCGCTCGGGACCGGCGTGACGATCTCGCGGACCGTCACCGACATGACGCCGGCGGCGATGCAGCAGACCGGCCAGCCGCTCGACTTCGCGGTCGAGGGCACTGGCTTCTTCGCGGCCAGGACCCCGACGGGAATCCGCTACACGCGCGACGGGCAGTTCAGCTCCAACGCGCAGGGCCTGCTGGTCGACACCCAGGGCAATCAGGTGCTCGGCCAGGGCGGGGCGGCGATCCGGGTCAGCGCCAAGGGCACGGTCGCGCCGACCGCGCTCGGTGTGTTCAACGTCCCGAACGCCGCCAAGCAGGGCAACAACTACTTCGTCGGCGCCGCCGCCGGCCGCGCGACCGGCACCGCCCGTCAGGGCGAGCTCGAGGGATCGGGTGTCGATCCGATCCACACGATGGTGGACATGATGGCGTCGCTGCGCGCTTACGAGTCGGGTCAGAAGGCGATCCAGTCGATCGACGAGACCCTCGGAGAATCTGCCCAGAGTGTGGGCTCAATCGGAGGTAGCTAATGCTCGACGGACTCTACGCCGCGGCTGCCGGGATGCAGGCCCAGCAGACGCAGCTCGACGCAATCGCAAACGACCTTTCCAACGAGTCGACCACCGGCTACCAGGCCGTCAAGGTCGGCTTTCGCGACCTGCTGTACACCAGCGGTGGCGCGTCTAGCGGATCGACCGTGGCGACCGGTGCCGGCTCCGCCGCCGACGTCATCGGCCGCAGCCAGGTCCAGGGTTCGCTGCAGGAGACCGGCCAGCCGCTCGACGTGGCGATCCAGGGGTCGGGCTTCATCCAGGTCCGCCGTCCCGATGGGACGATCGGGCTGACGCGCAACGGCGCGCTCCAGCTCGACGCCCAACGCCGCTTGTCCACCAGCGCCGGGATGCTGGTGCAGCCGCCGATCACGGTCCCGCAGGGCGTCGACGTGGCCCACGTTTCGATCTCCTCCAACGGAACCGTCCGGGCGGGCACCCGGACGCTAGGTCGGATCTCGCTCGCCGATGTCCCGGCGCCAGATCAGCTGCTCGCCGATGGCAACGGCGTCTTCAGCCCGACGGCCGCGAGCGGCGCGATCCGCCCCGCTACCGGAGCGACCCTCCAGCAGGGCGCGCTCGAGGCCTCGAACGTCGACGCCAACCAGGAGATGGCGGCGATGATCACGACCCAGAAGAACTACTCGATGATCAGCCGCGCGATCGGGTTCCAGGATCAGATGGCGCAGATCGCCAATCAGGTGAAGAAATGAGCTTCATCTCCAGCACGGGTATCCCCCCGAGCGGCGTCTCGCCGGTTCCGACCACCAACAGCGTGGCGCCGGCCAACCAGGCACTGGTGCCGGCGAGCATCCGCAACGGCGATGCCGCCGCCAAGCAGGCTTACCAGACCGGGCTCGGGTTCGAGCAGATGCTGGTCGATCAGCTCACGCAGCAGCTGGCGGCGACCGCGACCGGGTCAAGCGATGGCTCGAGCGACGGCTCGGACGATGGCTCGAGCGACGGGAGCGCGAGCGGGCTGATGGGATCGGACCCGGCTTCGAACATGTACTCGATGATGCTGCCGACGGCGATGACCTCTGGATTGATGTCCTCAGGCGGGACCGGTCTGGCGCTCCAGTTCGCCAAGGCGCTCGATCCATCGATCGGCGCTCCTCAGTCGACCGCTGGGTCGACCGGGGGCACGCCGGCCGCCGGTACGCCTTCGATCGCGGGCACGCCGTCCGCCGCGGGTTCGCTGTCGACCGGGGGCGCGCCGATCACGGCGGCGCCATTCACGGCCGCGCCGTCGACCGGGGGTGCGGCGATCGCAGCGCCGACCACGGCGTTGCCGTCGACGGCGAGTGAAAACGAGGTTTCCGAAGGCCCCGAGCAGGGTGAAGAGGCTTCCCGATGATCACCCTGCCGCTAGCAGATCCCGCCGACTCGACCCTGAGCCGTGAAGTCCTCCAGCACCTGCAGGTGCAATTGCTGGCCGCGCGCCGGCTGCTTGCGGTCGTACTCGAGCAGGGCGCGGCGATTCGCCGGCGCGACGTCAACAACGTGGTCCGCCTCGCCGGCATGCTGCAGGCCGAGGTCCAGCGCCGCAAGCTGCTGGACGCCGAGCGCGCCCAGCTGCTGGAGCGCGCCGGCGCCCGCCTGGGCGTCGACGCCGGGGCTGTGAGCATTTCGCTGCTGGCGAACATCATGGAGCCCGGGGCGGCGCAGGAAGCGCGCGTCCGCAGCGCAGAGTTGCGCGGGCTGCTGGACGAGCTCCAGCGCGAACACAATTGCAACCGCGTGCTGATGCACCAGGAGCTCGCGTTCCTGGACCATCTGCTGCGGCTCGCAGAAGGCGACTCGCGGATCGGCTACGACTCGTCGGGCGATCATCGGGCAGCGACAACAGCTGGGCCGGCGAGTCGTCGGCGCGTACTTGACATGGAGGCATAAGGAAATGCCAGTTTCGAGCTTTATGGGATTGGAAACGGCGCTCCGCGGCCTTCAGGCCGAGCAGGAGGCCATCAACACCACCGGCCACAACATCGCCAACGCGAACACGCCCGGTTACTCGCGCCAGACGGCCGTCAGGACCGAGAGCCCTGCGCTGACGATCCCGGCCTATTCGAACGTCACCGGGGGCGGCGTGCAGCTTGGCACCGGCGTCGACGTGACGACGATCAACCGGATCCGCAACGCGTTCCTGGACATTCAATACCGCACCCAGAACAGCAACCAGAACCAGGCGCAGACCCAGGCTACGCTCCTCGACCAGGTTCAGACCGGGCTCGCCGAACCGGGCACCAACGGTCTGTCAAAGGCGCTGTCGAACTTCTACAGCGCGTGGAGCGGCTACGCCAACGACCCTACGAGCCAGGCCAACAAGCAGGTGGTCATCAACGACGGCCAGACGGTCGCCGAGACATTCAACGCGATCGACCAGCAGCTCCAGACGGTGCAGCAGCAGGTCGGACAGCAGTACACCAGCCTGATGGCGCCCACCGGTCCGGTCGCGCTCGACGCGACGCAGATCGCGCAGCTCAACAAGTCGATCTCCCAGGCCCTGGCCGCCGGCCAGAGCCCCAACGACCTGCTCGACAAGCGAGACCAGCTGATCGACGATCTCTCCTCGCTCGGGAATGTGACCACCAGCACCGACACGCAGGGGATGGTGACCGTCCAGTTCGGCGACGCTGCGACGCCGCTGGTCGCCGGCACGACCGTGAACATGCCAGCGCCGACCGCCCTGACGTCGGCCGCCGGCGGTCAGATCGGCGCGCTGCTCGGCCTCTATGACGCGAACGCCGTCCCCACGGGCTCGCTGCAGACCAACTACCGGGACGTGCTCGACGGGATCGCCAACCAGGTGGTGAACGCCGTCAACACGGCCTATCAGGCCGGCAACGCGGCCGCTCCCGTGTTCTTCGCGGGGAATTCCGGCAGCACGATCCAGGTCGACCCGGCGATCAGCACCGCGACGCTCCAGGCCGGGTCCAATCCGGCCAACCCGCTGCAGGCCGACGTCGCGACGGCGATCTCGAACCTCCGGGGCACCGGCGCCGACCAGTCCTACGCCGCGTTCGTTGCGCAGGTCGGGGCAGACGTTGCGTCCGCGCAGACCAGCCAGAACACCGCTCAGGCGCTGCAGACCGCGATCACCAACCAGCGCGACAGCGTCTCGGGCGTCTCGCTCGACGAGGAGATGACGAACCTCGTCGCCTTCCAGCGCGGCTATCAGGCGTCGTCGCGAATGATGTCCACGATCGACAGCATGCTTGACACGCTGATCAACCACACCGGAACGGTAGGCCTCTGATGGAACGGATCACCACACTGATGACCTCGCGGGCGACGGTCTTCGACCTGAGCCAAGCGCTGACGAAGCTCAACCGCACCCAGCAGCAGCTGGCATCGGGCAAGCGGATCACGGCGCCGTCAGACGACCCGTACGGGGCCAGCCTCGCGGTCCAGCTCAACGGCCAACTCGACGGCCTCGACGGCTACAACAAGGCCGTCAACGACGGGACCGCGTGGGCCCAGGCGACCGATACCTCGATGATGTCGATGGCGAACATCATCCAGCGGGTGCGCGAGCTCACGGTCGGCGCCGCCAACGGCACCAACAACACCTCGAACCTGCAGAGCGCCGCGGCCGAAATCGACCAGCTCACCGACTCGCTCAAGCAGGCGGCGAATACGCAATACAACGGGCAGTACATCTTCAGCGGCACCGCCAACCAGGCGCCGTACGGCCCTGGGACCGCGGGCGACGCCTACCAGGGCAATTCCGGCCCGGTGACTCGCCAGATCGGCCCCGGCGCGATGAACAACATCACGATCAACACCGACGTCTCCGGGCTGATCGGCCAGGGGCTGACCGGGCCCGGCGACAACGGACTGCTGACGACGTTGGAGACGATCGCCAACGACATGCGCGCCGGCAACACCAACGCGCTGAGCCACGACATCAAGAGCGTCGACACGAACCTGTCGACGCTCCAGAGCCTGCAGGCGAACGTCGGCGCGGTCGAGCAGCGCCTTCAGCTGGCCGGCTCGCGGATCCAGGATCTGCAGCTCGGCACCAGCCAGAACCTGTCGAGCGACCAGGACGTCGACATGGGACAGGCCGCGATCGACTTCTCCACCGAGCAAGCCGCGTACACTGCGGCCTTGCAGTCAAGCGCCAAGATCGTGCAGCAATCGCTGCTCAACTACCTACAGTAGGAACCCAAGTTGCCGCTGATGATCGAAAGCTCGCGCTTCGGTCGAGTGGAAGTAGATCCAGAGACTGTTGTCGAGTTTCCCGAGGGCCTGATCGGTCTCGGCGGGTCGCGGTACGCGCTGCTCGCGAGCGATCCGGACAGTCCGTTCCTCTGGCTGCACTCGATCGAGGATCCGTCGCTGGCGCTTCCCGTGACCGACCCGCACCGCTTCTTCCCGTCGTTTTCGGTGGAGCTGTCGACCGAGGACGCCGAGCGCCTCGAGCTCGATGACGTGACCGCCGTCGCCGTCTACGTCACCGTTCGCGCTGCCGAATCGATCGAGGACTTCAGGGCCAACCTGAAGGCGCCGATCCTGGTCTCATCCGGCCAGGGTCACCAGGTGATCAACCAGGCGCCGGGTGCTTCGCTGCGGGCGCCGCTGTTCACCGCCCCCTCCGCCGATGCGTCGGCGGGCGCGGCATGACAGCATGACCGCATGCTGAGGATCACGCGGCGAGCGGGCGAGCGAGTCATCCTCGGTGACGACGTGATCATCGAGGTCACCGAGATCAGGGGACAGACCGTCCGGCTCGGGATCGACGCGCCGCGGTCGGTGATCGTGTACCGCGAGGAGATCTGGCTCGAGGTCAAGCGGGAGAACGAGGAGGCCGCCCGGGCTGCCGGCGCGATCCTCCCCGACGTCTCCGCGCGCCTCAAGGGCAGCTGAGCCCACGCCTCGCGCCCCCGGGCGCGCAGCTGCGTATCGGAGCCCAGCTTGAGCCTGGGTGCCGCGCCGGGAGGCGATTGCGCGAGCGCCGAGGAGTACCGGCAATCGCAGGGTCCCGTAAGCGCGTCGCCACCCGGGGTGGCACCCAGGCGTTCGCTATGATCGGCATTGCAAATCCGATCAATCTGCTAGGACTTCGTGCCGGAGATCATCGAAGTGTGTCCCACAAGCGAGCTTCAGCCTGGCCAGATGCGTCTGGTCGAGTGGGAAGACCTGGAAATCGGCGTGTTCAACTGCGCCGGCACCGTGTATGCGATCGAGGATCGCTGCTCGCATGACAACGGGCCGCTGGTCGAGGGCGAGCTCGACCAGGATCAGTGCACGATCGAGTGCCCGCGGCACGGCTCGAAGTTCGACCTGAAGACCGGCAAGCCGAAGTCCCTGCCCGCGTATGTCCCGGTGGACACCTTTCCGGTGATCATCGAAGACGAGACGATCAAGCTGGAGGTGCAGTAGTGGCGACTCCCGAGATATTGCCCGAGACACCAGCCCTGACCGAGAACCAGCAGCTCGCGCAGATCAACGCGGACTACACCGAGCGCTACGGGTTTCACGACGCCGAGAACTACCTGTTCAAGGCGCCGAAGGGCCTGAACCGCGAGATCGTCGAGAAGATCTCCGAGTTCAAGTCAGAGCCTCTGTGGATGCGCGAGTTCCGGCTCAGGGCGCTCGAGCAGTTCTACGCGCGTCCCCAACCGACGTGGGGCTCGCCGCTGCTCGCCGAGGTCGACTACGACGACATCCGCTACTTCGTCCGCGCCTCCGAGCGCGCCGAGCGGTCCTGGGACGACGTACCCGAGGACGTCAAGAAGACCTTCGACCGGCTCGGGATCCCCGAGGCCGAGCGCAAGTTCCTCTCCGGCGTCGGCGCGCAGTACGAGTCCGAGGTCGTCTACCACCAGGTCCGCGAGGACCTCGAGAAGCAGGGCGTGATCTTCAAGGACATGGACTCCGGCCTGCGCGAGCACGAGGACCTCGTGCGCGAGTACTTCGCAACCGTGATCCCATCCAACGACAACAAGCTCGCGTCGCTCAACAGCTCGGTGTGGTCGGGCGGCTCGTTCGTCTACGTGCCCCCGGGCGTGCACGTCGAGATGCCGTTGCAGGCCTACTTCCGGATCAACACGGAGTCGATGGGGCAGTTCGAGCGGACGCTGATCATCGCCGACGAGGGGTCGTACGTGCACTACGTCGAGGGCTGCACCGCCCCGACCTACAGCTCGTCCTCGCTGCACTCCGCGGTGGTCGAGCTGATCGCCAAGCCGGGCGCGCGGATCCGTTACACGACCGTGCAGAACTGGTCGACCAACGTCTTCAACCTGGTAACCAAGCGCGCGGTGGCCTACGAGGACGCGACCGTCGAGTGGGTCGACTGCAACCTCGGCTCGAAGCTGACGATGAAGTACCCGAGCGTGTACCTGCTCGGCGAGCGCGCGCACGGCGAGATCCTGTCGATCGCGTTCGCCGGCAAGGGCCAGCATCAGGACGCCGGCGGCAAGATCATCCATGCCGCGCCCAACACGACCAGCAACATCTTCGCCAAGTCGATCTCCAAGGACGGTGGGCGCGGCTCCTATCGCGGCCTGCTGGAGATCGCCAAGGGCGCCCACGGCGCCCGCTCGAAGGTGGTCTGCGACGCGCTGCTGCTCGACGAGGAGTCGCGCTCTGACACCTACCCGACGATCAGGATCGGCGAGGACGACGTCGACGTCGGCCACGAGGCGACGGTCTCGAAGGTCGGCGACGACCAGCTGTTCTACCTGATGTCGCACGGCATCTCCGAGGAGGAAGCCTCGAAGCTGATCGTCAACGGGTTCATCGAGCCGATCACCAAAGAGCTTCCGATGGAGTACGCGGTCGAGATGAACCGGCTGATCGAGCTGCAGATGGAGGGCTCGATTGGCTAGTGCCGCGCTGGCACAGCGACGCGACCGCGCCGCGCAACTGGCCAGCACTCTGCAGCTGCCCCAGTTCAAGGGGCGGCCGGGGTGGGAGTTCACCGACATCTCGGGCCTCGAGCTCGACCGCTACAGCGCTCCGAACGGCGGCGAGCTCGACGAGCGGCGCGCGCCGCTGCCGCCGTCGTTGTTCGGAATGACTCCCGCCGAAACGGCCCGCTGGATCGAGGAATGGGACTACCACGAGGCCCCTCCGCAGGGGTCGGGCGTGCCCGCCGGCGTGATCGTGACGACGCTGCAACGCGCCGCGGTCGAGCACCCGGAGCTGGTCGAGCGCCACCTCGGGTCGATCGTCACCGACGAGGACCTGTTCGTCGCCCGCAACGACGCGGGGTTTGCGAGCGGCGGATTCGTGTATGTGCCCCACGGCGTCGTGCTCGACAGGCCGATCATGCTGACCGGCGTTCACAGCGCCCCCGGCACCGAGCTTCACCGCCGCACCCTGATCGTGCTCGAGGGCGGCGCTCAGGCCGAGGTCTGGGAGCAGTACGTATCGGGGTCCGCGCAGCTCGACGGCGTCTTCAACGTCGTCACCGAGCTCGTCATCTCAGACAACGCCAGGCTTCGCTACGTCTGCGGCCAGGACCTGTCTGAGAGCAGCTGGATCTTCGGCACGCAGCGCGCGGAGGTCGGCCGCGACGCGTCGCTCGACTGGGTCGCGCTCGGGTTCGGGTCCTCGGGTGGCCGCGTGCGGATGGAGACGAGGCTCGGCGGTCAAGGCGCCGAGGCGCGCGTCACCGGCGCGTACGCAACCCACGCGCGCCAGCACATCGACTTCGACACGACCCAGGAGCACGCCGCCGAGAACACGACCTCGGATCTGGCGTTCCGGGGCGTGCTGCAGGGCCGGTCAAGCGCGGTCTGGAAGGGCAACATCATCGTCGACCCCGGCGCGCAGAAGACCGACGCGTTCCAGGAGTCGCGCAACCTGCTGCTGTCCAAGCGCGCGCACGCCGACGCGATTCCCGGGCTCGAGATCCAGGCCAACGACGTTCGCTGCACGCACGCCGCCGCGGTCGCGCAGGTCGATCCCGAGCAGCTGTTCTACCTGCGCTCGCACGGGCTACCCGCGGACACCGCCAAGCGGCTGGTGATCGAGGGCTTTCTGGCGGCGCTGGTGGAGCGCTTCGAGGAGGGGCCGGTCCGACAGGTGCTCGGGGACGCGCTCGAGCGGCGTCTCGGCGTGATCCTCGGCGAGGCGCAATGATTTCAGCAATTGCCGACAAATAGGAGCAGATTGAGATGAGTCTTCAACTTGGCGATACCGCCCCCGACTTTCAGGCCGATACGACCGAGGGCCCGATCAGCTTCCACGACTGGATCGGCGACTCCTGGGCCGTGCTGTTCTCGCATCCGCGGGACTTCACGCCGGTGTGCACGACCGAGCTTGGCTACATGGCGAAGATCAAGCCCGAGTTCGACCGCCGCGGCGTGAAGATCATCGGATTGTCGGTCGACCCGATCGACAACCACAGTAAGTGGGCGCAGGACATCGAGGAGACGCAGGGCTACGCCCCGAACTACCCGATCATCGGCGACTCCGACTTCAAGGTCGCCAAGCTCTACGGGATGCTCGCCGCCGGCGTCGAGGGCGACTGGACCGCCCGTACGCCGGCCGACAATCAGACGGTCCGCAACGTGTTCGTGATCGGCCCGGACAAGAAGATCAAGCTGATCCTCGTCTACCCGATGACGACCGGGCGCAACTTCGACGAGGTGCTGCGGGTCATCGACTCGCTGCAGCTGACCGCCAAGTACAAGGTCTCCACGCCGGTCAACTGGACGCAGGGCGACGACGTGATCATCGCCGGCTCGGTGAGCGACGACCAGGCGCGCGAGCTCTTCGGCGAGTGGGAGGCGCCGCGGCCGTACATCCGAATCGTGCCGCAGCCGGGCGAGAAGGTCCCGTCCTGATCGATCGCGGCTTCGCGCGCAGCGATCACGCATCGCTCGCGTTGTGCAGACAACACGGCGTTTACGATTTCGCCGATGGCACGTCCGGCACCGCTGATCTCGCTCGGTTACGGCAAGTTCGTGCGCGCCGACCGGGTGTACGCGCTCGTGCCGCTTGAAGGCGGCGAGCGTGGCGACGGTCGCCGCACGCTCGTGCACGTCGAAGGGATCGAGGAGCCGCTGATCGCGTCGCGCTCGGAGGGCGCGATCGCCCGGGATCTGGCGATCGCGCTAGGGCAGGCGCCCCCACGCGGCCGGCACGAGGGACTCGCCGGCCAGGAGCCGCTGTTCTAACTGCGTGTGGGCGCGGGCAATGCGCCCGGGTTCGTCAGGCCGTCAGGCGACTTCGCGAAGAAGCTGCTCGTCGGCGGAGAGCTGCTCGCGCAGGTGGCGCTTGAGCTGACCGTGGATCTGGCAGACGCGGCTCTCGGTCACGCCCAGCACCTCGCCGATCTCGCGCAGCGTCAGGTTGTGCACGTACAGCAGCACGGCGACCTTGCGATCGCGCTCCGGCAGGCGGGCAAACGCGCCACGGAAGCGATCCTTGGCCCCGTCGCGCATCGCGGCGGACTCGGGGTCGAACTCGCGATCTTGGGTCGGCAGCGTGTCGATCCGCTCGATCGTGGTGTCGTCCTCGGCGAGGACGACGGTGTTGAGCGATGTCACGTCGGACCGGGCCAGGTCGGCCTCGCGGGCAGACAGCTCGTCGAGCGTGAGGCCGACGGCCTCGGCAAGCTCGGGCTTGGTCGGCCGGCGGCCGTACAGCGTCGCGAAGTGCTCGCGGGCGCGGTTGATGTCGCGCTCCCAGCGGCGCAGCGAGCGCGGCGCCCAGTCGTTGCGGCGAAGCTCGTCGAGGACGGCGCCGTGGATCCGGATCCAGGCGAACTGCTCGAGCGAGCCGCCCTTTTCGGGGTCATAGCGGTCGATCGAGCGGATCAGCGCTTCCAGGCCGCAGGAGATGAAGTCTTCGACCTCGCAGCGCGCCGGTATCTCGCGGACCTTGCGGTAGACGATGTACTTGACCATCGGCGCAAACGTCAGGACAAGCCGGTCGCGCAGCCGCGGATCGCCACTCGTCTTTGTACTCGCGCCACAGCTCGAGTGACTCCTCAGCTGACATTCGACCTGCTCGCGTCTTGACTTGTCCCATTTTCGCTTGCAACTCCATCTGATCGAGGGAACCATTGCCGGGCCTTCCTGAGTTCCTGCTCTACGGTCCGGCACGATTGGCATCGTCCATGCAGGGCATTTCCGTATCCGCCGAGGCCCACAGACTTCGTCAGTAATTCGCCGCAAACGTCGGGAAACGTATGCTGAATGGCATGCCGAGCCGGATTCTGCTGCTGCGCGGGATCAATATCGGGCCGAACAACCGGGTCGCGATGCCGCAGCTGCGGGAGCTGTTGGCGGGCGCGGATATGGGCGACGTCCGCACCTATGTGCAGAGCGGCAACGTCGTCGTCTCAAGCGTTGCAGCCCCCGAGCGGCTGGCGCGCAAGTGCGAACGACTGATCAAGGCCGAGCTCGGCCTGAGCATCAGCGTCGTCGCCCGGACTCGCGACGAGCTCGCCGATGTCGTCGCGTGCAACCCGCTGGGCGAGGTGGCCGACAACCCCAAGCGCTACCAGGTCACGTTCCTGAGCTCCGAGCTCGATTCGGCCAAGGTGCAAGAGCTCGGGGCGCTCGCGGCCGGCTCCGAGAGCTTTGTCGCGGTCGGCCGTGAGTTGTATGCGTGGCATCCCGACGGAGCGGCCCGTTCGAAGCTGTGGAACAAGCTGGCCGGCAAGAGCCTCGGCGTGACCGCGACCGCGCGCAACTGGACGACCGTGACGAAGCTACTCGAGATGGCAGACGAGTCGTGAGCGGCGAGATGCACCGATACGTGATCGCGGACGTGTTCACCGACGTTCCGCTGCAGGGCAACCAGGTCGCGGTCTTCACCGACGGCGCCGGTGTCAGCGACGAGGTGATGCAGCGGGCCGCGCGCGAGCTCAATCTTTCCGAGACGGTGTTCGTGCTCCCGGCGTCCGGCGCAACCGAGGGGGCCGGCGGCGCCGACGCCCGCGCGCGGATCTTCACCCCTGCCGCAGAGCTCCCGTTCGCCGGCCACCCGGTGCTCGGCACTGCGTTCGTACTCGGCGAGCGCAGCGGCGCGCAAACCGTGCGGCTGCAGACGGGCGTCGGCGTGATCCCGGTCGCGCTCACCCGTGACGGCGACCTCGTTGTGTTCGGCGAGATGGAACAGCAGATTCCGACCGCTGATCCGTTCCAGCGCACCGACGAGCTGCTCGCCGCGCTGGGGATAACCGAGTCGGCGCTGCCGATCGAGTCCTACCGCAACGGGCCGTTGTTCGTCTACGTGGCGCTCGACAGTGAGGCCGCCGTCGCGGCGCTCGCCCCGGATCCGAGGGCGCTCGCGGCGCTCGGGGAGATCGGGGTCAGTGTCTTTGCCGGCGAGGGCTCATCGTTCAAGACGCGCATGTTCGCGCCCGCGCTCGGCGTCGCCGAGGACCCGGCGACGGGCTCGGCGGCCGGGCCGCTGGCGCTGCTGCTCGCGCGCCACGGCTGGAGCGCTGTCGGCCGCCAGATCGAGATCCACCAGGGTGCGGAGATCGGCCGCCCGTCGGTGATCCACGCCCGCGTCGAAGGCTCCGCCGAGCGGATCGACCGAATCGCCGTCGGCGGCAGCGCCGTGATCGTCGCCCGCGGCGAATATCGTCTGCAGTAGCGGTGCGGGCTCTTATTTCAGGTGGTCGAGAAACGGCCAACATGCGTCCGTTTCTCGACCAGCACCCGCAGACGCCCGCCCGCAGGCGCCGGGCTCAGGCCCCGGCGTCTTCGGCGCGGCGCAGGCCTCGGACGGCGAATGGGAGCAGCACCGCCGCAACCGCCGTCGCGACCAGAAACGCGAACGCGACCCGGCCGCCGTCTCCCGACAATAGACCGCGCGACCCCTGCAGGATCGCGGTCACGGGGTTGACGCTCGCGACCGTGTGGATCCAGCCGGTCAGCAGCGACAGGGGCACGTACACGGGCGCGAGGAACAGGATCAGGAACACCGGCGTCTGCATCAGCGGGCCGGCCTGGATCGTGCGAAAGCGCAGCGCGATCCCGCCGGCGAACAGCCCGGCGCCGATGTTGACGATGTAGGCCAGACCGATCAGGCCGAACAGGTCGATCCCGCTGCCGCTGACCGACATCCCGGTGCTCAGCGCGACGGCGAACAACAAGGCGATCGTGAACGTCGCCCGCACCAGCGCCGAGATGCTGTAGCCGGCGATGATCGCCAGGCGGCTGGGCACCGCCAGCATCAGCCGGCGCGCAAACCCGTATTCGAAGTCCGCGGCCATCCCGAAACCGGTGAACACGCCGCCGAACGCCGCCGACTGGATCAGCACGAACGCGAACTGAAAGCCCGTGTAGCCGTCGCGGTAGTGAAACCCGGGCGCGTTGCCGAGCGTCGACAGGCCGCCGGCGAACGCGGTGAAGAAGAACAGCGGGAACAGGATCGACGGGACCAGGAACGCCGGGTTGGTGAAGTAGTGGTGCAGGTTGCGCCACGCGATCGCAAGCGTGGCCGAGCGGTTGCGCGCGATCATGTGCGTCCCATCCTCGATCTCAAGGCGACCGCCGACGCACCGATGGCGACCACGGCGATCGCGGCGGCGATCACGAACGCGCGCGCGAGCGCGGTACCGTCCCAGCCGGTGATCAGCACGCTGCGGATCCCCTCCAGCAGGTAGCTGACCGGGTTCCAGTTGGCGATCGTGTGAAACCAGTCGGCGCGGATCAGGTTGCGCGGCAGGTACAGCGACGACAGGAACAGCAGCACGAAGAACAGCGGGAACATGCCCTGCACCGCCTCGCCCGACCCGGTCCGCAGCGCGACGAGCACGCCGAGCGACCCGAAGCCCAGCGAGATCAACGCGGCCAGCGCCAGCAGCACGAGCACGCCGCCGACTCCGGCGGCGACGTGGGCGCCGAAGATCACGCCGACGGAGATGTAGAACAAGGTCGTGATCTGGCCGAACGCGACCACCCCCGCAAGCTCGCCGGTGAGGAGCGCCGCGCCCCGCACCGGCGTGAGTTGCAGGCGGTTGAGGAACCCGGTCTCGACGTCGTGGGCGACGTCGGTGCCGGCATTGATGACCGCGAACAGCGCCCCCTGCATGAACGGGACCGCGAGCGCGAACGTGATGTAGGAGTGGGTCGGGAAGCCGGGGATGTTGGTCGCTGACTTCAGGCCGCTTGCGTTGACGGCGAGCATGAACAACGGGAACACAAGTGACGGGATCACCTGCGCGGGCTGGCGCGCAGTACGCAGCAGCGAGCGCCGCGCGAGCACGGCGACCTGGGTGCCCAGCGACGGCGCGCGCCCGAGCGCTCCGATCGAAACCGCGGTCGCGCTCACGCGGGCACCGGTGCCGGCTCGGCGGCGCCGGCCGTAACGGGTTCGGGGTCGCTGCCCGCGCCCTCGAGCGAGCGGCCGGTCTTGGCGAGGAACACGTCATCGAGCGTCGGCTGATGCAGGCGCAGATCGGCGACCTTCAGGCCGGCGGAGTCGAGCGCGCGCACGACATCGACCAGCGCATCCTCGGCCTGGCGCAGGCGCACCGCGACACCCTTCACCGACCCGCCGCATTCCTCGCCGAAGCGCTCGAGCACCGACTCGACAGCGCCGCGGTCGGCGGCGTTGGCCGGGATCGCCTCGAGCGTCGGACGCCCGATCTGCGCCTTGAGCTCCGACGGGGTGCCCTCGGCGACGATCTTGCCGTGGTCGATGATGCCGACGCGATCGGCGAGGACGTCGGCCTCCTCGAGATACTGGGTGGTCAGGAACACGGTCACGCCGTCGTCGGACGCAAGCCGCGCGACCTCCTCCCACAGAGCGGTGCGGCTCTGGATGTCGAGGCCGGTCGTGGGCTCGTCGAGGAACAGGATGCGCGGGTTGTGGACGAGCGCCAGCGCGAGGTCGAGCCGCCGCTTCATCCCGCCGGAGTAGCCGCGGACGCGGCGGTCGGCGGCTTCGGTCAGGCCGACGCGCTCCAGCAGCTCGTCGCCGCGTCGGACGCGGTCGGCGCGGGGGAGACCCTGCAGCGCGGCCTGCAGCCGCAGGTGCTCGCGTCCGGTGAGCATCGGATCGAGGGCCGCCTCCTGAAGCGCGGCGCCGATCGCGGCGCGCACGTGGGCGCCCTCGCGCACGACGTCGTGGCCGGCGACCCGCGCACTGCCCGACGTCGGCGGCAGCAGCGTCGTCAGCATCAGCACGGTCGTCGACTTGCCGGCGCCGTTGGGCCCGAGGAAGCCGTAGATCTCGCCCGGCGCGACTGCCAGGTCGATCCCGTCGACGGCGCGGGGGCCCTTGCGGAACTGACGAACCAGTTGAGAGGATTCGATCGCGTGTCCAGAATTGTTCAGCATGCAAACAATGTTATAACACAACGATTTTTCCGGGTTGTGAACGGCTCGGTGGGGAGGCGGATCAGATGACGTTCAACGTCCGTCAACGCAAGGCGCTGGAGGAGATCTGCGACGCCTTCTGCCCGCCCGCCAACGGCGTGCCGAGCGCGCGCGAGCTCGGCGTCGCCGACGCGCTGCTGCAGGCCGTCGAGCTCAATCCGCGCGCGTCTGAGCGCAAGCAGCTGGCCGCGCTGCTGTCGCTGTGGGACACCCAACCGCTGGGCGCGCTCGGCGGGGCGGGCTTCAAACGCTTCAGCTCGCTGCCGCGCGAGCAACGCGAGCAAGTGCTGCTCTCGTGGGGCGATTCACGCGCGCCGCAGCGGCGCGCCGTGTTCCAGGCGCTCCGTAAGGGCGCGCTGCTGTTCTATTACATGCTGCCGGGGCCAAATGGGGCGCGCAACCCCGCGTGGGACAAGATCGGCTACGACGGGCCGCTGGGAACGCTGGAGGGGGCGCCGCCGAAAGCGCTGCGCGTGACGTCGATCGATCACGACCAGCAACTGGACTGCGATGTCGTGATCGTCGGCTCGGGCGCGGGCGGCGGCGCGGCGGCCGGGGTACTGGCGGCGGCCGGCCTCGACGTGGTCGTGATCGAGTCGGGCGACTACTACGACGACGAGGACTTCGACGGGTCCGAGCTCGGCGCGCTGACTCGTTTCTACATGGGCGCTCCGCAGGCGACCCACGATCAGAGCGTCGGCTTGCTGGCGGGGTCGTGCCTGGGCGGCGGCACGGTCGTCAACTACACGACCTCGTTTCGCACGCCGGATGCCGTGCGCGCCGAGTGGGCCTCGTTCGGGGTCCCGGCGTTCACGTCGCCGGACTACACGGCGAGCCTCGACGCGGTCCACGAGCGGCTCGGGGTCAACCAGGAGCACAACGAGCCGTCCACGCGCGAGCAGAAGCTGCAGGAGGGCTGCGTCAAGCTCGGCTGGCATGTCGACGCGATGCCCCGCGGCGTGCGCAAGTGCGCCCAGGGCCGAGAGTGCGGCTACTGCGGGCTCGGCTGCCGCGTCGGCGCCAAGCAGTCGGTCGTCAAGACCTGGCTGGCCGACGCCAGCGGCGCCGGGGCGCGGATGATCGTGCGCGCTCGCGTCGGAAAGGTGCTGGTACAGGGCGGCGCGGCGCGGGGCGTTGAGGCGACGACGGTCGAGGGCCGGCGTGTGACGATCCGCTCGCGCGCGGTGATCGTGGCGTGCGGCGCGATCCACACGCCGGCGCTGCTGAAGCGCTCGGGCCTTGCCAACGAGAACATCGGCAAGCACCTGAGGCTGCACCCCGCGACCGCCGTCTGGGGCGTGTTCGACGAGGAGCTGAAGACCTGGGAGGGCGTGATGCAGGCGCTCTACTCAGACCAGCATCGGGATCTGCACGACGGCTACGGGCTCAAGTACGAGACCGCCGCGAACCACCCGCACCTGTTCATCGGGTTCGTGCCCTGGCGCGGGGCGGCGGAGCACCTGGCGCTGATGGAGGGCCTGTCGAGCACGGTCCCGATCGGGGTGCTGTTGCGCGATCGCGACGGCGGCGAGGTGCGGGTCGGGCGCGACGGCGAGCCGGTGGTCAGATACAAGCTGTCCGCGTTCGACGCCGGTCACCTGCGCACCGGGCTCGACGGCGCCGCCCAGATTCTCGAGGCGGCCGGCGCGCGCCGGATCTTCTCCTCGCA
This sequence comes from uncultured Solirubrobacterales bacterium, assembly GCA_963809685.1. Classification (GTDB taxonomy): domain Bacteria; phylum Actinomycetota; class Thermoleophilia; order Solirubrobacterales; family Solirubrobacteraceae; genus Palsa-465. The sequence goes on from CAWEKN010000015.1 coordinate 189,452, forward strand.
GTCGCGCTGGGTGTCGTATGACCCCGGCGCCGCCCCCGCCTCCGCCGCTCGCTCGCGACAGCGGTTCATGGCCGACGCCGACGCGTGCGGGTACGGCGCCGGCCGGATCTCGCTCGGCTCGTTTCACATCATGGGCTCGGCGCGGATGGGCGGCTCGCCGGCGACGTCGGTCTGCGACCCGACCGGCCAGACCTGGGAGGTCCGAGACCTGTACGTGTTCGACGGCTCGGCGTTCCCGACGGCGTCGGGGGTCAACCCGCAGATCTCGATCCAGGCGATCGCGCACATGGGAGCGCGCGGGCTGGCGGCGCGCCTGTCGTAGGCGGGCGCGGTTGTCGTCGGCGGGCGCGGCCGAACTAGTCGCATGATTTCGTGCGTGCGCGCGGAGCGCTCGCGCGGCCCGCGGTACGCAAGCTATGGTGGCCGCCGTGAGGAGGCGCAGCTCACGCTACCGCCACCGCAGGCGCCCTCGTCGTTGGCTGCCGGCGGCGTCGCTGGTCGCGGTCGTCGCGCTCGTCATCGTCGCGGCGATGGCGGCCTCGGGCAACAGCGGGTCCGGCGGCGCGACCGGCAAGGCCAGCGCCGCAGCGCCCGACCGCCACCGTCAGCGGCAATCCCGCCATCACGGGCGCCAGGCCGAGGCCCGCCGCGCGCGGATCGATGACCGCGAGGTCCGCGCAGTGCTCCGTTACACGCCGTTCGTCGCGACCGGCACTCGCCGGCATCGCCTGATCGCGTTGACGTTCGATGACGGGCCCAGCCCGTACACGCCCGCGATCGTCCGGATCCTCGTGCGGATGCGCGTCCCGGCGACGTTCTTCGTCGTCGGCCAGCAGCTCCAGGTGTTCCCGTCGGCGCTGCGCGACGAGCTCGCCCACGGCTTTGAGATCGGCGACCACACCCAGAACCACGCATGGCTCGCGCACCTCAACGCGGCCGGCCAGTACGCGCAGATCGCGGCCGCTGCCGGCGGCGTCCAGCGCCTCGGCGCCCCGCCGCCGATGTTGTTCAGGCCTCCCTACGGGATCTACGACGCGACCACGCTTGCGACCCTGCGGCGGCTGCACATGTTGATGGTGCTGTGGTCGATCGACCCAGGCGATTGGCGGCGACCCGGCGCGCGCGCGATCCTCGCCAATGTGCTGTCGCACTCCAAGCCCGGCGCGATCGTGATCCTGCACGACGGCGGCGGCGACCGCTCGCAGACGATCGCGGCGCTCCCGGGGATCGTCAGGGGGCTGCGCCGGCGCGGGTACCGGCTGGTGAGCGTTGCGCAGCTGATCAAGCTCGCGCCGCCGCCGCGCCATCAGCAGCTGCCGCGGCTCAGCGCAGCCTGAGCGTCACCCATTGTGGCCCCGTGCCGACGGTGGGATACTCGGTGCGCGGTACACAAGCACCATCCGCCGGAGGTGATCACATGGCAGAGACCGCCCACGTCCTTGTCGTCGCCCATCAGACCGCGGCGACACAGGGACTCCTCGATGCGGTGAGGGCGCGTGCTCAGCGCGGAGAAGCGGTCACGTTCCACCTGGTCGTGCCGCGCCTCGCGCGTGGGATGCACAAGGTGGTCGACCCGCAGGACTCGGGCGACGACGACGCCCAGCGCGTGCTCGACCAGGCGCTCCCGAAACTGAGCGAGGCGGCCGGGAGCCGCGTGACCGGGGAGATCGGCGACTCGGAGCCGCTGATGGCGATCCAGGACGCGATCAATCTCGGCGACCACGACGAGATCATCATCTCGACGCTGCCGATGGGCGTGTCGCGGTGGCTGAAGCTCGATCTCGTCAGCAAGACGAAGGCGCTCGGGCTGCCGGTCACGCACGTGCAGGCCGCAAACAAGGTCGAGGCGACCGCGGGCGTCGCCTAGAACCGTTACGTCGCGGCAGCCTGGCGTATAGGCTGCCGCGACGATGAAGCTCGCAACCTGGCAGGTCGCCGGCCGCCAGCGCCCCGTCGCGGGTCAGGTCGTCGACGAGCTCGTCGTCGCGTTCGCCGATGGCTCCGGCGTGGTCGACGTGCTCGCGGGCGCCGGCTCGGCAGCGACCGGGGAGGAGTCCTGGCCGCTGTCGGAGGTGACGTTGCTGGCCCCGATCCCGGCGCCGGGGACGGTCTACGCGATCGGGCTCAACTACGCTCGCCACGTCGAGGAGACCGGCAACACGCCGCCGGAGATCCCGATCGTGTTCGTCAAGGTCGCCGGCGCGGTGGCGCCGCCGGGCGGGCCGATTGTGTGCCCCTCGGTCGTGCAACGGCTGGACTACGAGGGGGAGCTGACGATCGTGATCGGCGCCGGGGGGCGGATCGGCGGCTATTGCGTGGCCGACGACGTGACGGCGCGCGACCTTCAGGGCGCGTGAGCCGCAGTGGACCCGTGCCAAGGGCGCGGACACGTTCTGCCCGTTCGGGCCGTGGGTGACCACGGCTGAAGAGGTCCCCGACGCCGGGGACCTGCGCCTGCGCACGTGGGTCAACGGCGACCTGCGCCAGGACTCGAGCACGTCGGACCTGATCTTCGGCTGCGACGAGCTGGTGCGGTTCATCGCGGAGACGTGCACGCTGGCACCCGGAGATCTGATCCTGACCGGGACTCCGAGCGGGGTCGGGATGGCGTCCGATCCACCGCGGTTCCTGCGCTCCGGGGACGTGGTCCGGATCGAGATCGAGCGGCTGGGGGCGATCGAGCACTCGGTTAGCTAAATCCGCGATACGGATGCTTTCAGAGGGGGTAGCTCGTCCCCGTGCTGAGACTGCATCCAAGCGCGATCGACTATGTGATCCTCGCGATCTACTTCGTGGTCGTGCTCGGAATCGGGTTCGTCGCCCGCCTTTTCATCAAGACCGACGTCGACTTCTTCCTCTCGGGGCGGTCATTGCCCGGCGTGGATCACCGGGCTTGCGTTCATCGCGGCGAATCTCGGTGCGCTGGAGATCCTCGGGCAGGCCGCCAACGGCGCCCAGTACGGGATCCCCGCGGTCCACTACTACTGGATCGGGGCGGTCCCCGCGATGGTGTTCCTGGGACTGGTGATGATGCCGTTCTACTACGGCGCCAAGGTCAGGTCGGTGCCGGAATACCTGCGGCTGCGCTTCAACGAGGCCGCGCACGCGTTCAACGCCGGCACATTTGCGGTCGCGACCGTGCTGATCTCGGGCGTGAACCTGTTCGCGCTGGCGCTGATCATCCACCTGCTGCTCGGCTGGTCGATCACGGTCGCGATCCTGGCCGCGGCGGCGATGGTGCTGGTCTACATCACGCTCGGCGGCCTCACATCGGCGATCTACAACGAGGTGCTGCAGTTCTTCGTGATCGTCGCGAGCCTGCTGCCGCTGACACTCGTCGCGCTGCACGCGGTCGGCGGGATCCACGGGCTCGAGAACAAGATCAAGGCGTTCAAGCCGCTCGGAAACAACGGTCTGCACGCGTGGCAGGGGCTTGGAATCCACCACGTCACCAATCCGCTCGCGTCGGACTGGATCGGGATCGTGTTCGGGCTTGGGTTCGTGCTCAGCTTCGGCTACTGGACGACGAACTTCGCCGAGGTGCAGCGGGCCCTGTCGGCGCGCAACATGTCCGCCTCCCGGCGCACGCCGTTGATCGGCGCCTACCCGAAGATCTTCCTGCCGCTGATCATCATCCTGCCGGGACTGATTGCGGTTGTCACGGTCCACGGGCTCGGCGGCAAGGCCGTCAGCCAGCAGTACAACACGGCGATCCCGCACCTGATCGGGGCCTACCTGCCCGAGGGGATGCTCGGGCTCGCGGTGACTGGCCTGATCGCCGCGTTCATGGCGGGCGTCGCCGCGAACGTGACGGCGTTCAACACGGTCGTCACCTACGACCTGATCCAGTCGTACTTCGCCAAGGACCGAGACAGCAGGTTCTACATCCGCTCTGGGCGATTGGTGACGATCGCCGGGATCCTGATCTCGGTGGCCACCGCGTTCATCGCCAAGGGCTACTCGAACATCATGAACTACATCCAGACGTTGTTCTCGATCTTCAACGCGCCGCTGTTCGCGACGTTCATCGTCGCGATGTTCTGGAGGCGAGCGACGCCTTGGGGCGGCTTCTGGAGCCTCCTCGCCGGCACCGCGGCCGCCTACGGCGTCAACCGCCTCAACGCCTACCACACGATCTTCCACTTCGGCTCGGCCCTGAGCGCCTCGTTCTGGCAGGCGATCATCGCGTTCATCACCGGCGCGGTCGTGCTGGTGGCGGTCTCGCTGGTGACGCGCCCGAAGCCGGAGGAGGAGTTGCGCGGGCTTGTGTGGGGCCTCACCCGCAAGGAGGAGGAGCGCGAGGTCAACTACGACGAGCGCGACCGGCTGTGGTGGCGGTCGCCGGCGCTGCTCGGCGGCGGCGCGATCGCGCTGCTGGTCGTCTTGAACATCATCTTCGCGTGAGGGAGCGCTTGTGACCGAGCAAGACAAACTCAGCGAAGAGGAAGAGCTCCGGCTCGTCCGCAACACCAACCGGTTCGACATCCGCCGCCTGATCGGCGGGCTGTTCATCGTCTACGGAGTGATCCTGACGCTGCTGGGGCTGTTCGGGTCGTTTGAGGTCAAGAACAAGGCGGCCGGCATCAACGTCGACCTGTGGGCGGGGATCGGGCTGCTGATCTTCGGCGGGCTGATGGTGTTCTGGGCGCTGGCGCGGCCGGTGCTGCCCGAGCGCGAGCAGACGCCGGCGAGCGTAGACATCGGTGTTCGGTCGTCGCGCATGCGCGACACCGCCGGCGGCGCATGCGCCGCCGGGACCGGGTGGCGCATGCGCCACGGTCGGCGTTCTATCTACACGAGTGTCGCGCTGACGCTGATCTGGACGCCGGCGAGCGCGCGCGAGACCGGGCAGCCCTTGCCGGCCTCGGCGGCGGCCTGCTCGAACGCCGTCTGGTCGATCCCCGGGACGGTGCCGTTGACGGTGATCTCCGAGGTCGTGACGGTCGGCGCACCGTCGATCATGTCGAGCGTGACCTTGGCGCTGACGTCGAGGTGCTCGGGCGGGTTGCCGGCCTCGGTCAGCCCGTGGGCGAGCGCCATCGAATAGCAAGACGAATGCGCGGCGGCGATCAGCTCCTCGGGGCTGGTCTTGCCGTCCGAGCGCTCGGTTCTCGATGCCCAGGTGACCGGCAGGTCGCCGAGTGCGCCGCTGGCGCCGGTGACCGTCCCGTTGCCGTGGGCGAGGTTGCCGTCCCAGCTCGTCACTGCCGTCCGCTCAGCAATCGCCATGCGTTCAGACCTCCTAGTGGTGTTCGATCACGCGGTCGATCAGCCCGTACTCGACCGCCTCGTCGGGCTTGAAGAACCGGTCGCGCTCCATATCGGCGTGGACCTGCTCGATCGTGTTGCCGGTGTGCTCGGCGTAGATCTCGTCGATCCGCTGGCGGATGTTGAGGATCTCGCGGGCGTGAATCTCGATGTCGGTCGACTGACCTTCGAACCCGGCGGACGGCTGATGGATCAGGATCCGGCTGTTGGGCAGCGAGAAGCGCTTGCCCTTGGCGCCGCCGGTCAGCAGCAGCGAGCCCATCGACATCGCGACCCCGACGCAGATCGTCTGGATCTCGGGCTTGATGAAGTTCATCGTGTCGTAGATCGCCAGCCCCGAGTAGATCGACCCGCCGGGGCTGTTGATGTACATCGAGATGTCCTTGTCTGGATCCTGCGACTCGAGGTGTAGAAGCTGGGCGACCACCAGGTTCGCGATCGTGTCGTCGACCGGGGTGCCGAGGAAGATGATCCGCTCGTTGAGCAGGCGGCTGTAGATGTCGAACTCGCGCTCTCCGCGCGCCGTCCGTTCGATCACCATCGGAATCAGGGGCATCTGTGCAGCGTAGTTGGTCTCGCGGCTTCAGGGCTTGTGCGGTGGGACGACGACCGCGCTGCCCTCGAACCGGCCGGCGCGCAGGTCGGCGAGCGCGTCCTCCGCGCGGTCGAGCTCGTAGATCGTCACCGAGGTCTTGACGGGGACCTTGTGCGCCAGGGCCAGGAATTCCTCGCCGTCCTTGCGGGTGAGGTTGGCGACCGACTGGATCTTTCGCTCTTGCCAGAGGTCGGCATAGGGAAACGACGGGATGTCGGTCATGTGGATGCCGGCGCAGACGACGACGCCGCCCGGGGCCAGCGCCTTGAGCGCCTGCGGGACCAGCTCGCCGGCGGACGCGAAGATGATCGCGGCGTCGAGCTGCTCCGGCGGGGCTTCGTCGCTACCGCCGGCCCAGTCTGCGCCGAGGCTGCGGGCGAACTGCTGGGTGCGCTCATCCCCCTTGCGCGTGAATGCGAAGACGGTCCGCCCTTGGTATTTCGCGACCTGGCTGATCATGTGCGCGGCCGAGCCGAAGCCGTACAGGCCGAGCCGCGGCGCGTCACCGGTGAACGTGAGCGCGCGGTAGCCGATCAGCCCGCCGCACAACAGCGGCGCTGCCTGCTCGTCAGACAGCTCGTCGGGCAGAGCCAAGCAGAAACGCTCGTCGGCGACCGTGTACTGCGCGTAGCCGCCGTCGATGTCGCGTCCGGTGAATTTGGCCGCGACGCACAGGTTCTCGCGGCCGCTGGTGCAATAGCGGCAGCTGCCGTCGGTCCAGCCGAGCCACGGCACGCCGACGCGACGGCCGTCCTCGGTGGTGGCGACGATCTGATGGCCGAGCACTACCGGCAGCTTCGGCGCGTCGATCTCGCCGTCGCGCAGGTGAAGGTCGGTGCGGCACACTCCGCAGGCGCCGACCGTCAGCAGCAGCTGTCCCGGACCCGGGCGCGGGTCCGGGAGCGTGACCGGCGCAAGCGGCCGGCCGGGCTGTTGCAGCACGACTGCGCGCATAGATCGTGATGATGACCGTTCAGGCGTGCCGGTGCGCGTCGTCGCGGCGTCTCACGGAGTCGCGTCGAGCCACGCTCTGCGGCTCGTATGGACCGTCGCCTCGCCCGTTCTCAGCTCGGCCCGCACCTCGCCGAGCGTCCCGAACCGCTCGGCGACGACGTTGTGCTGATGGATCGTCTCGAGGTTCACCTGGCGGGCGGACACGAACGCTCGATCGTCGAGGTCGGGGAACTTCTCGATCACGCCGCGGATCATCTCGCGAACGCAGTCCTCGACGAACCGCGGGCGGCGGTGAGCCTTCTCGACGACGTGGGCCTCGTCGGAGCGCTTCATCAGCTCGTAGATCTCCGATGACATCGACTGCTCGACGATCTCGAGCAGCGTGCTCGCGTCGATCTCGTCGTCGCACAGTTCGGTGCAGCCGATGTGCAGCGTGCCGAGACCGCGCTGGTTGTGCGTCGCGACCGGAACCGCCTCGAGGATGCGGTCGATCTCGGCCTCGTCGAAGCCTTCGTTCTGGAGGCGCTCGCGTGCAGCGCTCGCGATCAGTTCCTGCGCGCACGGGCAGGCGGTCATGCCCTGGGCGGTGACGCCGACGAGCCTGCGGGTGCCGAGCTCGGTGCAGATCGCCGAGCCGTGGAGGGTGTAGAGCTCCTGGGTCTGGACGCCTGAGACCGGCGCGGGCTTGTGCTCGGGGAAGCGCGCCTCGACGCTGACCTCGGCGCGCCGCGCGCCCTGGCGCTCGCGCACGAGCTGCGCGATGTGCTCGGCAAGCGTCTCGGCCTTGAACGTCGACTCGCCGAGCACGACCTGTCCGATCGCTTCGTTGACCACCTCCTCGAAGCGCGACATGTGTGCGCCCTTCTGTTCGCGGCCGAGGTCGACCACGCACTCGAAGCGGGCGGAGAACAACTGCTCGCCGCCGTTTTGGCGGAGCCTGATGACCTTCTCGACGCCGGTCACGCCGACGCGCGAGAGGCTCAGCTGGACGGTCGGAAGCTGCGCTTGAACGTCGACCGTCGGCATCGTTGAGGAGTGATCGCTGTGCATGCAGGCTTAAAGGGTAGAGAGGCGCCGCCGTGGGCTCGCCGACCCCCGCGCTGGACAAACCCGCGCTTTGTGGTATCACTCGCCGTTCTCGTTAGGAGAGATGAGAGAGGGAGTCCGCCCGGCAACGGGCGTCTCGAAGCGCGTCTGGAGGGAGAGCTCAGGGGCCGTGAGCGATAAGGGAATGGTGCTGTTGAGTGACGAAGCTCCGATCGTGGAGCTCGACGAGCTGCGTCCGCTGATCGCGGAAGGTCAGGAACGCGGATATCTGACGTTCGGTCAGATCGAGGCCTGCCTCGAAGAGGTTGAGGTCACCAAGGAGCAGGTGCGGGAGCTGCACGCGTACCTGGACGAGCAGGGAATCGATGTCGTGGGCGCCGATGGTCGCCCCGCCAAGTCCGAGAACGGCAGCGTCGAGGCAAGTGCCGCGGCGGCTACCGAGCCGGCGGCCGAGCAGCGCAAGAAGGTCGAGATCGACCTCACGGTCGAGCCCTCGCTCGATTCGCTGCGGCTGTACCTGCGTTCGATCGGCCGCGTGAACTTGCTGACGGCCGAGCAGGAGGTACTGCTGGCGCGCCGGATCGAGCGCGGCGACATGCTCGCCAAGCAGCAGATGATCGAGGCCAACCTGCGGTTGGTCGTATCGATCGCGAAGTCCTACCTCGGTCGCGGCCTGACGTTCCTGGACCTGATCCAGGAGGGCTCGATGGGATTGATCCGCGCGGTCGAGAAGTTCGACTACCGCCGCGGCTACAAGTTCTCGACCTACGCAACCTGGTGGATCCGCCAGGCCGTGACGCGAGCGATCGCCGACAAGGGCCGCACGATCCGGATCCCGGTGCACATGGTCGAGAAGCTCAACAAGGTCGTGCACGTCGAGCGGCAGCTGGTCCAGCAGCTCGGCCGCGAGCCGACGCCCGCGGAGATCGCCGCCGAGCTCGAGACGACCGTGCGCGAGGTTCGCGACGTGCTGCGGATGGCACAGCAACCGATCTCGTTGGAGAAGCCGATCGGCGAGGAAGAGGAATCCGAGCTGGGCGACTTCGTCGAGGACCAGACCGCCGAGTCGCCGTTCGAGCTCGCCGCCGAGCACCTGCGCCGCGAGAACCTGCGCCGCGCGCTGGCGGCCCTGCCCGAGCGCGAGCGCGAGGTGATCGAGATGCGCTTCGGGCTGACCGGCGAGCGGCCGTACACGCTCGAAGAGGTCGGCCGCGCGTTCAACGTCACCCGCGAGCGGATCCGCCAGATCGAGAACCACACGCTCAAGAAGCTCGAGGCGCTGCCCGAGGCGCAGCGGCTGCGAGACGCTTCGTAACAACTCTGCGGAGTCGTCCGGGCCCGAACGTATGTGTTCGTGCACGCTGGCGACGGCAGGCGGTGGTACATCCCGGTCGAGGCCGTCGGTGGCGGTAGCGGGCTACGGCTGGGCGGCCCCAAATACGCGGAATTCGAGGTCGAGTCGGGCGGCCCGCTCCCCGCGCGCGCACCCGCCGAAAACGACTGCCCGACGCTAGACTGAGCGCCCTCGGCGGGATACCCGAGCGGTCAAAGGGAGCAGACTGTAAATCTGCCGGCTAAGCCTTCCCAGGTTCGAATCCTGGTCCCGCCACTGGCACATTTCTGAGCGACCGTGACTACCCTCGCGGGCCATGGAACCGGATCGGCTGGTGACCGACGAAGCGATCGAAGCGGCCGCCCGAAATCGTGCAGCGCGGATCTCGCGGCTGCGCGCGGCGGCCACCAGGCTCGACGGGCAACCGTCGCTGCTCGCGGCCGCGCGCCGGCTGCGGCAGACGCTTCCGGGCGACGAGCGCTTCGGCGATCCGCTGTCGATGGCGGGCCCGACGCCGGTGGAGACGGTTGCTCGCGGCGTCTCGGCGCTTGCGCCTGAGCGCGAGAGCGTGATGCAGGAGCTCGGGATGGCCGGCCTCCAGGTCTGGCAGTCGCTGTCGGAGGCGACCGGCCGCGGCCGCGGCGAGCAGGAGCTCGCGGTCCTGTTCACCGATCTGGTCGGCTTCTCGGCGTGGGCGCTGAAGGCCGGGGACGGGGCGACCGTACAGCTGTTGCGCGAGGTCGGGATGGCTGTCGAGGCCGCGGTCCTCGCTCACGACGGGCGTATCGTCAAGCGCCTCGGCGACGGCGTGATGGCGACGTTCCTCAGTGCCGGGGCGGCGGTCGACGCGGCGCTCGACGCGCAGGAGGCGGTGGCGGCGGTGAGCGTCGACGGCTACCAGCCGCGGATGCGCGCGGGCGTCCACTGGGGGCGTCCGCGCAAGCTCGGTGGCGACTACCTCGGGGTCGACGTCAACATCGCCGCGCGGGTCGGCGCCGCCGCGAAGGCAGACCAGGTGCTCGTGTCTGACCGGGCGCTGGAACAGATCGACGCTGCGGGGCTGAACACCGGCCGGCGCAAGCGCCTGCGCGCCGACGGGGCGCCGCGCGACCTGCACGTCACGGCCGTCTCGCGAGCGCCCAGGTAGAACGCGCCCGCGGTCGCAATCGCGTCGTCACGCCGGATTCCTGCGGGTGCACGTTTTCATGCAGGCGCCGAGGCTGCTCGTCGCCCCACGGGCCGCCGTGTTACCGTGGGCGCCGCCTGAAAGCGCCTCCCCCAGCAGGCCAAAGAGCGGTGCTCGCGCAGGTCGTGACCCCGCCTTCACAGTGTGATGCACAGTCTCCGAAGGCAACCCACCCGTGTCGTCTGCGCCCTGCTTGTGGTGCTGACGGGTTGTCTTGCGGCTGTGCTGCTGGTGACGCGTTCGCCGGCCGCAAGGGCCGCCAGCCAGGGCCAGCTGCAGCAGCAGATCAGCGCCGGCCAGAGCCGGATTTCGAGCCTGTCGGGCGCCGTCGGCGCCGCCTCGAGCCGGCTCGGGAAGCTGAACTCGAGCATCTCGGCCCTGCAGGTCCGGCTGTCGCGGATCCAGGCAGATCTCAACGCCAAGCGAGCGGAGCTGCTGCGGCTGCGCAGCGAGGCGAACGCGGCCCGCACCAAGCTCGCCCAGCTCGAGGCGTTCGAGGCGCGCGCGGAGCAACTGCTCTCCGGGCAGCTGGTCTCAGACTACGAGGGCGATCGCCCCGACATCGTCAGCGTCGTGCTCGAAGCGCGTGGCTTCCAGGACCTGCTCGAACGGATCGCGTTCATGCAGCGGATCAGAAAACAGAACGTTCAGGTCGTCGCGCACGTGCGCGCGGCGCGCCGCGCGGTCGCCGCTCAGGCAACGCGCCTCGGCGCGCTCGAGGCCCGCCAACAGACCCTCACTGCACAGGTGCTGCAGCAGCGAAACGCGTTCGCGCGGGTGAGGATCAGCCTCGTCACGCAGCAGCTCGCCGTCGCCCAGCAGCGCCGTGACAAGGCGAGCCAGCTCGCCGACGCGCGCGGGCAGGTGACTGACCTCCAGCGCCAACTGGGCAAGCTCCAGGCGGCCGCCGCTGCTGCCCAGAGCGGTTCGAGCGGCTCCTCGGGATCTGGGTCCGGCAGCTCGAGCGTCGGCGCCGGCCAGGTCTCGAGCGGCGGCGGGTTCACCTTCCCGCTGCCCAAGGGCGCAGCTTCGCCGCCGGGCACGTGGAGCCTGGACCAGGGCGTCGACATCTCCGCGCCCGGCGACACGCCAGAGCTCGCCGTCTGCTCGGGCACGATCGTGCTTCACGGGATCGGCGGCTTCGGCCCGTCGGCCCCCGTCCTTCACTGCGACAGCCCGCTCTCTGGCGGCAGCTACGTCTACTACGGCCACGCCGGGCCGGCGAACCAACTCGCCGATCGGCACCCACGTCGGCGCCGGCCAGGTGATGAGCTCGATCGGCCCGGGAATCGTCGGCATCTCCACCGGACCCCACCTCGAGATCGGCTTCAGCGACGCAAGCGGCACGCCGGTCGGCGGCGGCACCGCGTCGCAGATGATGGCGCTGTTGCAGAGTTCCTACGGCGGGTAGGGCGCGAGCGGCCGCTGGCTGAGCGCGGGCGGACGCGATACGCTGACGGCGGGCGCCCTCTTAGCTCAGCTGGTAGAGCACTTCCATGGTAAGGAAGGGGTCGTCGGTTCGAGTCCGACAGAGGGCTTGCAGAGGCGCCGGCGGGTGCGGGTCAGCAACCCGCTGCCGTCACGTCGATCCGTCGAACGCTCGTGGTGGTCGTGCGCGTAGGCTGGCTGTCCACGCTAGGAGTATCAGGACCGCGCCGATCGCGAACACGGCCCAGGCGAGCATGTCGGTGGAGCTACGCCTGCCGGTGGCTGTTGCGGTTGGCGTTGGCAGGTTGTGGCCGGAGTCGGCGGCCAGCCGCTGGATCGTTGTCAGTGCGCCTGTTGCCAGGTCGCCACCGGGGGCCGGCTTCGTGTTGAGGACCGCCTGCTCGCGAGTGCTTCGGCCTCGCGGCAGGTAGAGCCCGTAGCCGTTTGGCATCACGACGAGCAGCGATCCGGTGTAGTTGAGCGAGAGTTCCTGCCCGAGGAAACGTGCGTAGTTCTGCGGCTGGCGCCAGAGGGCAGTGACCGAGCCGAGGTCGTCGGGGTGAGCGATGAGAGCGACGCGAAGCTGGTAGCCGTTTCGGTGTGCTTGTGCGAGGAGCGCGCTGATCTGCGCCTGCTGGGTCGCGGACACGCCGGCGTCTTGGGGCAGGAACAGGGGCTGGGTGAGCAGGACGTCGCTGGCGGGGTCACCGTCAGCTCTGGCCACGGTCGCGACAGCGCCGGTGAGGACGGCAACGAGTGCGATCGCGAAGGCACCAAACCGCCTGCGGCGGGGCGAGCTGCGGTGCGGTCGAGGGTGCGTAGAGTCCAAGGTCGTTGTGATCGCTGACGCTGATCGCGTGCGAAGCCGCCGGAAATCGATGGCGGGAATCGAGTCTATGAGGCGTGCTATGCGGGGGCCTGGCAACCGCGTGCGCGCGTCTGTGCTTGGAGTCGTGCTCGTGTTGCTCGGCGTGGGAGCGTCGCCGGGTGTGGCCTGGGCGCATGGGCCCGTTGCCCCGATCGCGACGAGCTATGAGGCGCGGGTCGCTCAGCTTCCGGCCGGTGTCGACGCGAAGGTGATCGACGGCGATCAGCGCCTGTGGCTGCGGGTCAGCCCGACGATGACCATGGTCGTGCTCGATTACCGCGGCGCTCCGTATCTGCGCTTCGCGCGTTCCGGTGTGGCTGTGAACCGCAACTCGGCGATGTACTACCTCAACCAGACGCCGGCCGAGGTCCCGCCGGCGAACCTGCGGCCGACGATGCCGCCGCGTTGGTCGAGCGCGAGCGGCGGTCACGACTACAGCTGGCACGACGGACGGCTGCATGCGTTGGCGACGGTCGCGCTGGCGCCGGGTACGTCGTATGTGGGTCGGTGGACCATTCCGGTCCGGGTCGACGGGCGCGTGAGCGTGATCGCGGGCGGGCTGTGGCATGCGGATGATCCGTCGATCGTCTGGTTTTGGCCGATCGTGGTGGTGTTCTTGTGCACGCTGGCGCTGTGGCGGCTGCGTCGACCGGAACTCGATGCGCTCGCCGCTCGGGTGCTGGGGTTCGGGGCGCTGATCGGGATCGCATGTGCCGCCGTCGCGAGGGATCTTCACGGTCGACCTTCCCCGTCCGTGTTTCAGCTGATCGCGTTCGCGGTTTTCGTCGGATTCGTGGTGTGGGCGTCACGTCAGCTGCTGTTGCGGCGGGCGGGCTACTTCTCGTATTTCGCGATCGGGTTCGTCGCGATCTACGAGGGCGGTCAGCTGATCCCGACGCTGCTGAACGGCTTCGTGCTCGCGGCAGTGCCGGCATTCGTCGCGCGCGCCGCGGCCGTCGTGTGTCTGGGGTGCGGCAGCGGCCTGCTGCTGCTGTCATTCCGCCTGGCCGATTTGGAGCGGGCAGACTCCGACGATCCAGAGGAGCTCGAGGACGAGTTCGAGGACGGTGATCGCGCGTGGGGACTCGGCGTGTGAGAGCCGATCGGCCACGCCCCGGCCGGCGCGCTGTGCTGTCCCGTGCCGGTCTGCTGAGGGGTATCGTTCGGTCGGCGTGATCGTGCGGACTGACTCTCGGGCGGTGGTCCGGGGCCTCGGGCGGGCGGCCTTGATGCCTGTGGCCGCGCTGGTTGTTCACCAGCTGCGCTACATGCTCGCGTTCGGCGGCCACGCAGGAGTCGAGCTGTCGCGCCAAGGTCACGCGTATCTGCATTCGCTGGTGCCGTGGATCGTGCTGCTGCTCGGAGTGGGCGTCGGGGCGTTTCTGTGGGCGCTTGGCCGTGCGCTGGGCGGGCAGCGAACACGTTCGCGCTACACGCTCTCGCTGGCCGGCCTCTGGGTCCTGTGCGCGGGCTGCCTGATCGCGATCTATGTCGCGCAGGAGTTCCTGGAGGGGCTTTTCGCGACTGGCCATCCGGTCGGGCTTGCGGGGATCTTCGGGTACGGCGGCTGGTGGGCTGTCCCAGTAGCTGTCTGTGTCGGGCTCGTACTCGCGACGATCTTCCACGGCGCTCGTTGGGTGCTCGAGGAGGTCGCGCAGCGCCGTCGCGAGCGAACAACCGTCGCGCTCGCTCCAACCTTCAGGGCGCCCCGTTGGCGCGATGTCACCCTTCCGCGCATCGCGCCGTTGGCCGACGGCTGGTCTGGCCGCGGACCGCCCTCCTGATCGCGCGCGCGACACAGACGAACTGAACGCGCTCAGGTCGCGGTCCGGTCGGGTCCGGCGTCGAGCTCTGCATCGAAGCTGACGGCCTGGCCGGCGCCGCTGGACGGCTCGGTTCGCCGAATCGCGCACGCATCCACAGTCGCACGGCTCCCCGGCGCGGCCGTCGCTCGGTGGTTGTGGGCTCGAGCGCCCCCGGCCAGTTGAAGTCGGCGTGCTGTTTCCGGTCCGCGCCGCTGGCGGATGTTCCGCTCACCATCCTGCACGGCCACGTCGTGACCGTGCCCCGCACGCTCACACAGCCACATGAGGAGAACCCGCACGATGAACTCATACCAACGCCGACTGCTACTCGGTGCGCTGCTAACGGCCGCAGCGACGGCTCTGGCGGTCCCGGCGATCGCGTCCGCGCACGCGGAGGTCAGCCCGAAGGTGTCGCTGTCGGGCAAGTTGCAGCTGTTCAGCCTCGCGGTCCCGACCGAGAAGAGCAGGCGCCGACCACGACCAAGATCGTGATGACCGTCCCGAATGGGTTCGGGATCGACTCGTTCGCACCGTCACCGCCCGGCTGGACCCGCCAGGTGCAGCAGACCGGCTCGGGCGACAGCGCGGTGATCACGAAGGTGACGTGGAGCGGGTGGGAAGACGCCGACCGGGGAGGATTCGCTGTTTCAGTTCCTCGCCCAGCCCGCGTCGGCGAAGACCTACACGTTCCAGGTCCAGCAGACGTATTCGGACGGGTCGATCGTGAACTGGGCCGGCTCGGAGTCCTCGGCTGCGCCGGCGCCGACGATCGAGGCGAAGAGCTCGATCGCGGGCGGCGGCTCTTCGCTGCTGACGATCATCGCGCTGATCGTCGGCGTGCTCGGCTTGCTCGCGGGCGGGTTTGCGCTGATCAGCCGCGGCGCGCGGTGATCGGGCGCTGGCATGAGCACCCGGGGGCGGATCGTCGCGGCGCTCGCTGCGCTCGCGACCGCGGCTGTGTTGCCGAGCGCGGCGTCGGCGCACGCGTATCTGATCAGGACCGTGCCTGCCGCCAGTGGCGTGCTCAACGCTCCGCCCCCGAACGTGCAGCTGACCTATGACGAGGCGGTCGAGCCGCGGTTCGCGATCATCTCGGTCACCAACGCCGCAAGGCCAGCAGGTCACCACCGGCCCGGTCCATCGCTCGCCCGCGAATCCGGACACGCTCGTCGTGCCGCTGCGGCCGCGTCTTCCGCAGGGGTGGTATCTGATCTACTGGCGCGCGATCTCGGTCGACGGGCACCCCGTCCAGGGCGCGTTCACCTACGCCGTCGGTCCGAACCCGGGGCCGGCGCCGCAGTTCCCGGTGCCGAAGGTGTCGGCGACCGCCGCGACGCCGCAGCTGTTGATCGCGCGGTGGGTGATGTTTCTGTCGGTGATGATCGCGATCGGCCTGTTCGTGCTGCGGATGCTGATCGCGCGGCCGATGATCAGACGGGTCGACGGCAGCACCCTGCGCGCGGTGTCGGTCGCGTTCGTGATCGCGTCGGTGCTCGGGTTGATCGCGATCCCGGTGTACCTGGACTTCTCGACCGCCAACGACTCGCTGCGCTCGGTGTTCGACTTGGCCGCGCTGGTGCCGCTGTTTCGGGTGACCGCGTTTGGCCGCGCGATCGTCGACCTCGAGGTGTGCTTCGCGCTGTTCTGCCTCGCCGCGTGGATCTCGCTGTGGGTGGACCGGCCCGACCGCGAGCACCGCTCGCTGGCCGAGCTGATCGCGGCCCTCGGCGCGCTGCTCGCCGCCGCCGCGGTGCTGATCGTCCCGGGTGCGGCCGGGCATGCGGCGACAGACGTCCCCGCGCGGGCTGACGCTGCTGTTCGACTGGCTCCATCTCAGCAGCGGCTCGGTCTGGTTCGGAGGACTGATCGGGCTGCTCGTGCTCTGGCAGACGCAGCCGCCGAGACGGCGGGTCGCGGCGCTCTCGGTCGTCGTGCCGCGGTTCTCGAACGTCGCGCTCGGCTCGGTGCTGCTGCTGGGCGCCAGCGGCGATCGGCGAGACGATCAACCACCTGCCCGGCGATCAACGCGCTCTGGGAAACAGGCTTCGGGCAGGCGATCCTCGTCAAGACAGGACTGCTCGCCGCCGCGATGATGCTCGCCTCCGTCAACCTTCTGCGCTCAAAGCCGCAACTCGCCGCGGCCGGCACCCGACCCGACCTCGGCAATCCCGCTGCGGGACGCCTACGCGCGCTGGTCAGCGGCGAGGCCGCGATCGTCACGGCCGTGGTGTTCGCCGCGGCGGTGCTCACCAGCCTCGCACCGCCACCGCCGACGTTCTCGCTGGAGAACTCCGCCGCCGCCAGCGTCGGCCCCGGACGCGTCGCACAGACCGTCAGACGCAACGGCTACGTGCTGCAGGTGCTCGTCACGCCCAACAAGGCCGCCGCTCCGGACTCCTTCGCGCTGCGGATCACCAAGAACGGACAGCTGGTGCGCGGCGCGAACGTGACGCTGACCTTCAACCACACCGAGATGCAGATGCCCCAGCAGGAATACCAGCTCACCGAGAACCAGCCCGGCGTCTACTCACGCGCGGCGCCCGCGCTCGTGATGGTCGGCAAATGGGCACTCGCATTTCAGATCACCCCCAAGAACGCGCCCGCGTTCACCGCACTGATCCTCGACCAAGCCAACGGATGAACAACCAGCCACCCACACGCACCCAAATCCGCCTCCGCCTATTCGCCGCCGCGGTCGCGCTCGCCGCCGGCGCCACCGCGATCATCATCGCCGTCCTCGAGCTCAAAGCAGTGCTCGGGTGAGAACGCCATCGGGCGGACGCGAGCGAACGCCGACAAGCCCGGCGCGCCGCGGTCTCGTCGGCGCGCTGTCCGCGCTCGTGCTCACCGCGACGCTGATCGCAGGCTGCGGCGATCAGACCTCAACGGCGTCCAGCACCGGCGCGAACACGTCGGCACTCTCAGGCACCGCGCTGACACCCATCAAGAACGCGCCCAGTCTCGCGCTGCGCAACTACCTCGGCGACCAAGTCAACCTCGACAGCTATCGCGGCAAGGCGGTCCTGGTCACGTTCCTCTACACCCACTGCATCGACGTCTGCCCGGTGATCACCGCGAACCTCAGACTCGTGCTGCAACGCCTCGGGCCAGAGGCCCGCAAGGTCCAGATCATCGCCGTTTCGGTCGACCCCCGCGGCGACACCCGAAAGACAGTCGCGTCGTTCCTGAAGCCCACCACATGACCGGCCAGATGAAATACCTGATCGGAACAACCACCCAGCTCACCCCGGTCTGGAAGGCATGGCACGTCGCGGCCGTCCGCGACCCGACAAACCGAAAGCTCGTCACCCACAGCTCCGTCACCTACGGCGTCTCCGCCACCGGCAAGCTGATCACGCTCTACGGGCCAACCTTCGCGCCCGCACAGATCGTCCACGACATCCCTCAGCTGATCAGCCGGTGACCGGACTGTCGCCCGCGCTGGTGATGCCCCTCGGGGTCTCGAGACTTCGGTGCAGGTAGCGGTTGCCCCGCCGCCGGGCGAAGATCACGTAGTGGCATCGCGTCGAATGCGGGTGCTTCATGGGAGCACGTCTCGTGCCCGTTCGTACCGACCCCTTGGTTCCATGGTAAGGAAGGGGTCGACGGTTCGAGTCCGTCAGAGGGCTTTCGGATTGTTCCAGGGCTTTTGCGTCGACCGACGATGACGTCACTGCGGGGCGCAGGCCCTTCTGGTCAGAATGGGCCGCCGTATCCGAGGGCCTGAAGCGCCTTGGTGATCGAGCCGATGTTCGTCTTCGCCACGAACTTGACGTAGCTGGCGCGAGCCTTCGCCACCGTCCTCTTGAGCGGTGGAGGCAGTGGGGCCTCCATCTGCCGGGGGACGTATTGCGCGAACAGCTTGTTGGCCAGCGCCTTCGCACGGGGGTCATCCGGATGGCTCCGAGTCTCTGTCCGGCCCTGCGCGGTGGCGTAGTCGTAGAACTCGAGCTGCAACGACGCGGGTATCGGTCGGGTCGTGCCCGGGAACCATTTCGTGTACGTCACGAGCTTTGCTTGCCTGGTGCGAACCGCGAGCAGATGGGTGGGCGCGTGCAGGTAGTTGAGCACGTCAGGAATGATCTCGTCGGTGGCGAAGAGGATGTGGTCGCGTCCGGGTGCGTTCGGGTTGCGCAGCAGCTCGACGAGGTTCAAGCGCTCGCCGTAGATCCGAGCCAGCTCCCCCCGTCGCCAGGAGATGCTCCCGCCGTTGCCGAGCGTGACGAGCATCGGCAGGAGATCCACGCTCGAGGCCAGCTTCGTCCGCGGCTTCGACACTTGCTTGGCGAACCGGCGCGTGAAGTCGGTGACGACGAGCGGAATGTGGATCGCCTCCTCGTACGCGCTGCCGATCTTGCCCGCCAGCATCCCGTGGGCCCCGGCGTACTCCCCGTGGTCGGATGCGAACACGACCACGGTGTTGGCCCTCACCGCCTCTGGGATCGCGGCCACGACCCTGCCGATCTGGTCATCGACCATCTGCTGCACGAGCGTGTACATGTCGAGCCCTCGCTGCCAGTAGCTATACGGCGCGATCCCCACCCCATAGCGGTTCGGTGAGATCGGCGAGGCGTGCATCGTGAAGGTCGTGGCGCTGGGGTCATCGGGTGCGCCGCCCCAGACCGCCTCCTGGAAGGAACGAAATACCTGCTGGGTGTTCGGCTTGCCGTTCGCCGGCAGATCAGCGTATGCCTCCCAGTTCGGGGGGATCGTGGGAAACCCCAGCGGCCTGGGGTTCTCCTCGCTCGGGACTGGGGTGTAGCTTGGCCCGACATTGAACGGCTTCAGTGACTGGTTCGCGAACAGGGGGTAATAGCGGTCAGCCTCGGATCCGGCCCAGAAGAACTGCCTGTCGTGCGGGTTCACGAAGCTGACGGTGAGGCAAAACGGCGCGGCTTTGCGCGCGTTCTGGTTGAGCCAGTTCACGGCGGCGTCGCCGATCACCGGACCGTCCTTATCCGTCCCCTCGCCGTTGTAGCCGATCGGGTCCGGGTTGGTCATCCCCTGGAATCCATAGTTCTCGAGATAGCCGGCGATGCTTCCACCGGCTGGTGCGTCCGACAGATGCCATTTGCCGACGTACGGGGTTTGATACCCGAACTTGCGCAGCAGCCGCCCATATGTCGGGAAGCCGGTCTGCAGCGAGGGCGAGCTGCCCGTCCGCGTCGCCAGCAGCCACTGCTGGTGCGGGTACAGGCCGGTCGCGATCGTCGCGCGTGCGGGACTGCATGCGTTACCTGCGCTGTAGTAGCTCTCGAACTTCACGCCGCGCTGCCACAGGTAGAACAGGTTTGGCATGTACTGCGCCAAGAACTGCTCCGGCGTAGCAACGCTGCCCGGGAACACGCTCGGGAACCGCATCTCGTCGACCAGGATCAAAATGATGTTCGGACGCCGGCCGCTCCCTGCCGCCGCACCCGCGGCCTGCTCGAAGACTCCGAGATCGGCCAGCAGGCCGCCGGCCACGACCCCGCCGCTCTTCTTCAGGAACTCTCGTCTGTCCATCCGGGGCCTCCCCAAGTTGTGCTGTCAACGGCGCGTGGGAGTTTGCGATTCCCGCGGGGGTGTCACAAGGGGGAGACCCCGAGTGTTTTCCCGCGTGTTTTGTACGCCCGGCCCGTCCCCTGGCGGCTGGAGCAACAGGCCCAGCATGACACCGGACTGTCCACGCGACGACTTCGCGGGATGCCCGCCCAGGACGGATTCGGCTCTAGTCGGCGATCGCCGCCGCCAACTGGAAGCGAGAGCGGATCCCAAGCTTGTGATAGGCGCTGCTGAGGTGCCGCTCGACCGTCTTCTCGGTCACGAACAGTGCCTGCGCGATCTCGCGGTTCGTGCGCCCTCCGGCTGCTTCACGGCAGACCCGCGACTCCGCGGCGGTCAGCGCGCCGCGTCCGGTCACCTCGGTTCGCGCGCGACGTCCCGGTCCCGCCTGGAGCTCGGCCCGCGCGTGCTCGGCGAGCACGAGTGCACCGGATTCGTCAGCGAGCCGAATCGCGCGGCGCTGGAAATCGCGACCCTCGCGCCGCCGTCCAGTCCGGCTCAGTTTGCTACCGAGCTCGGCCAGCGCGTGCGCCAAGTCGAGCCGCGAGCGGCTGTGCTCGAGGACTGACACCGCTTCCTCGAGCAACGCCAGTTCCTCGTCCCCCCCGATCGCAAGGGCCGCCGCCCGCAGCGATACGCCCAGCGCCCCGGGCGCGCCGACGCGCCGAGCGACCTCCAGTTGCTCGAGCGCGAGCTTCCTGGCCGTCTCCGTCTCACCGAGTGCGGCGAGTGCGGGCGCCGCGACGGTCCTCCAGTCGCTTAGCCCTTGCAGCCCCAGCGGATCCAGACCCCGGCCGCAGCGCAGCAGGTCTGCGACGCCCTCATGGATCTGGCCCTGAGCGATCCGCAGACGCGCGCGGGCGACCAGAAAGTCCGCGCCGAAGGTGCGATCCTCAATGGGCTCGAGGGCGTCGGCAGTGCGGGTCAGCTCCGCCGCCCGGGCAAGCGCTCCACGTTCGACCTGCACCACGATCGCCACCGCGGTTAGTTGCAACACCACGAAGTGCGGTGGTTGGATCAGTCGTAGACCCGTCTCGGCCTCGACCTGTGCGTCATCAAGCGAACCCTGGTTGAGCGCGATCGCCGCTCGCTGCCCGTGGATGAGACCCTGCCTCGCCGCGTGGCCCTCACGCCGTGCGCTCTCCTGCGCGAGATCGAGCAACCAAGCCGCCACGTCGTAGCGTTCTGCGAGCCTGAGCGTCGCCACGGCGGCAAAGCCGGCATTCGTTGCAGCGGCCGGCGGCAGCCCGGCCGCAAGTGCCGCCTGTACCTGGTCCGCGGCCGCCTCGGCTGAACCTCCCCGAAACAGCTCCTCCTCCGCCGCGTAGATTCGCGCCACGGCTTCGAAACCGGGGTAGCCCCGTGCCCGAGCCTGAAAGCGCTGGAGGTGCCCAGCCAGCCCGGGACGCACCCGAGGGAGGGTTGACGCGACGGTCACCAGCTCAGCGCTGAGCACCAGCGATCGTTCTGGATCCTGCGGAGCAACCTCCACGGCAAGCGACCCCAATGCGTCGACTGCGACATCTGCCGAGCGACCACCGGAGACGACCGCACACCGCGCCAGCGCGGATGCTGCGTCGGCCCGAGTGGCCAGGGTGCCGCCCGAAACCAAGCACTCCCGCAAGTGTTCTTCGGCAGCCTCGAACTGCATCCCCGCCATCTCGTAGCGGCCGAGCTCGTTCAAGATTTCGGCCCGCTCCTGCTCCTGCGGAGACTCGGCTAGTGCTCGACGCAGACGTGCCGCGGCCGCGCCCGGCGCACCGCGGTGCGCAGCACCTGTAGCGGCCGACCTGAGCGTGCGAACGCGCTGCTGATCACCCGCGGGCGGGGTCAGCAGCAGGTGTGCCGTGATGCGCTCGGGCGGCGAGCCCACCGCCGCCAATGCGTCGGCCACGGCGGCGTGCCGCGCCTGGCGCTCGCCCGGCACAAGATCCTCGTAGAGCGCGGCACGTACGATCGGGTGAACGAATCCGAGGCGCTCGCCTCGAGCGAAGATGTCGGCCCGGGCGAGGGAGTCCGCGGCGTCACGAGCCGCCGGCTCGCTCAGGCCCGACACCTGCGCGGCGAGCTGTAGCTCTGTGTCGTCTCCGAGCACCGCGACGCTGCGGGCTAGCTCGGCCGCCGACGCGCCGAGGGCAGCAAGGCGGTGTAGGACAAAGCGGCTGATGGCGGCCGGTCCGACGGACTGGACCTCGCTCGCAGCGGCAGTTGACGGCTCCACTCCTGTGGCCTCGAGGCCCCGGAGCAGCTCCCGCAGAAAGAGCGGGTTGCCGCCGGTCGCCGTATGACACGCGCGGCAGAACCCGTCGTCAGCCTCCGGGCCCAGGCACTCACGCGCCACGGCCACAGCAGCGGACTGGCTCAGCGGCCGCGGATACAGCACGGTCGCCGATGGACGCGAGGCCACCTCGGACCACAACGTCCCCGCCTCCAACCCGGCGGTCTCCTGTGCCCTGCCGGCGAGCACCATCGCTATCGGTAGCCCCTCGATGCGCTGGGACAAGTAACTCAGGAAGCGAAGCGAGTCGCGGTCGACCCACTGACAATCGTCGACCAGGACCAGCAGCGGAGCGCGGTCGGCGAGATTGACCACCAGCCAGTAGAGGGAGTGCAGCGCCTCGAAACCAAGTCCGCTTCCCTCGCCGAGATCGCTGCGCGGAGAGACGTGCCCGTCGGGGCTGAACAGACGCCGGGCCGGAGAAGCGGCCCCCGCGAACAGCTCGGTCCTCGCAGAGGACTCGTTGATCACCGCCTCGAGCAGCTGACGAACAACCCCGAAGGCGAACGGCTGCTCGAGCTCTGAACCCCTCGCGTCAAGCGGCGTGATCCCGATTCGCTCGGCCACCGACCTCGTCTCGCGCTCGAGCTGGGTCTTGCCGATCCCGGCCGGCCCCTCGATCAGAAGCAGCGATCCTTCTCCCGCGCACGCGCGCTCGAGCCCCTCGCGCAGCGCCCCGAGCTCGCGCTCGCGCTCGAGCAGTGCTACGCGGGTCGCCGACCGCACGATCCGACGATACACCGTCCGTCGACGCGGTCGGGCACGAAAACACTCGGGGAAACTGTCGGGGATCCTCCCTTGTAACCCCCCGCGCGCCGCCCGCATCATGCGTCGATGACAAGCGTGAGCGAGCTCAACAAGCGCAAGGTCCGGCTCTTCGTCGAGGCAGTATGGAATCAGGGCCGTCTGGAGCTGATCGACGAGCTCGTTGCTGCCGACCACCTGGGCCATGTGTCGTGCCTGACAGAGCCGGTTGTTGGCCCGGACGGGGTACGTCTCCTCGTATCAAGCAGCCGCCACACCTACCCCGACCTATACATCAAGATCGAGGATCAGATCGCCGAGGACGACCTCGTCGCGACGCGGTGGCGAGCGACTGCCCCAGAGCCGCAGTTCAGCCAATCTCCCGGACGCGTCGGACGTTGGGCCGGGATCTCGCTCGTCCGCCTCCTAGCGGGCAGACAGGTCGACGCGTACACCATCATGACCCCGAGCGCGCCCGACGCACCTACCCACTCGCTCCGTAGCGGACTACTACATCGTGGCTGATCGGATGCCCCAAGCGGTGTAGTCGATCCAGGCACCTTGCTCGGCCCGAGTCGAGAGAGCGTGATCGATCACACGCAGGATGAGCCCGAACTCGGCATGGTCGATACCGACGATGAGCAGGCAGCCGGCGTGGGACTTTTCGGCTGCTGCCCATTCGGTGGTGATCCGGGCGAAGTCCTTGACGTTGAAGGTGACCATGATGCGTCCCTGCTCGGTGGCGAGATCGAGGAGGCGTTCGTCCTCCCAGCCGTCGAGCTCGCGCTCTTCGTCGGCGGCGCGGACGTCGTGTTGCGCTCGCAGGGCGGTGGCGATCCGGCGCGCGGAGACGTGCGCGTCGAGGAACAGCTTCACGGGTGGGCTACTCGCTGGCGGCGATTGTGTCGATCGTTGGATATTGCCGTTGGAGCTCCGCGAGTGGACGCTCGTTATCCGCGATTGCTGCGTCGATCTCGCTGGGGAATTCGGCGTAGTAGGCGAGCGCCAGCCGGATCTGAGGTTCAGTCAAGTCGGTCGCGGAGGCCATCTCGCTGGCCGTGTCGTACGAGCGTGAGGCGGCCGCGATTTCCCAGACGTCGAGCGCTGTGCCGATCACCCACGGGCGCCGGTCCCAGTCGCTGCCGCGGAACGCGATCCCGGGAAAACGGCGGGTGCGGAGCGCCTCCTCGGCCAGCGCTTCGACGACGGCACCTTTCGTGCGCCGCGTGCGCTTCGCCTCCTCGCTGACAAGCTGGTCGGTGACGTCCGAGAGACGCATGCTGAACGGGGCTGCCTTCGGCACACCTCGAGTCTATCGCACGGCAATCACGCGGTAATTCTGGTCAGTCCTGTTAGAGACCCGATCAGACGCGTGTACATCAGCTTCTCGCCAAGATCGCCGACGGCCGTCTGCGCCTTTGACCCGTTCGCTCGGACACTAGAGCCGCGCTTGGCTCGGGTAGTTGCAATCTTCCTACTTCCAGCGCGCCGGGGGAAAGGACTCTACGCGCGCCGTACGGCGGGCATGTCGGTTAGGCGAGCGCCGCCTTCGGGCAGGGGTTCCCTCCCGTGCTACTGCTTGTCGGGTTTCGCTGTCTGAGTGAACAGGGCACCCTGGGCGGCGCCCGAGCCGCTAAGCCCGCCACCGGGCCCGCGCAGCAGGAACGCGATCCCGGCTGCCAGCGCGGCGCCCGCGATCGGGCCGGCCACGTACACCCAGTAGTCGGTGAACTTGCCGCCGACGAGATCCGGGCCGAACGTTCGCGCCGGGTTCATCGACGCTCCCGAAATCGGGCTTCCCCACAACCCGGCCAGCGCGATGTACGCGCCGACGCCGATCGCGGCGATGATCCCGATGTTCTGCGCGCCCGAAGAGGTCCCGAGGATCACGCTCACCAACCCCAAAGTCAGGACCAGCTCCATCCAGAACCCCGCGCCCGCGCTGTATCCGGGCGCCACGTAGTTCGAGCCGTGCACGGCCGAGACGTTGATGACCGCGTGCAGGAACAGCGCAGCCAGCGTCGCGCCGATCAATTGCACGACGATGTAGCCAGGCACCCGTCGCCACGGAAAATCCCGACGCAGCGCGAACGCGATGCTGACCGCCGGGTTCAGGTGCGCGCCCGACACCTTCCCCATGAACATGATGATCGCCATCACCATCAGCCCGGGCGCGACGACCGCGGCGGTACGGCTGATCGTGTTCGGAAACGCGGCTCCCATCATTCCCCCGCCGGCGGCGACCAGCACCAAGAAGAACGTCCCCAGCAGCTCCGAGAACAGTCGCCGCCACTCCTGGCTCGGGTTCTGGAAGTCCTCAATCGGGCGGATGAGGTCGCGTTGGACCTCCGCGGCGACCCATCCCGGGACGCCCGTATCGCCGGTGGTCACCTGATCTGTCACCGATCCCTCCCTCTAGTTCGACCGAACGGATCGCCCCGTGCGAGCCATCATCGCGATCGGGTCATATCAGATGGCGCGGCTGTTGTTACGGAGCGGCGGCGAACAATCGCCACTCGTCGTCGACTCCCTTGAAGCGGCTCGCGCCGCGGTCGAGGAATCGAATGCCGGATCCGGCGACCAGATCCTTGACCGTGCCGGAGGCAAGCACCTCGCCGGCGGTGGCGAGTGCGCCGACCCTCGCTGCGATGTGGACCGCGATCCCGCCGACGTCCTCGCCGATGAGCTCCACCTCGCCGGTGTGTACGCCGACACGCACGTCGATCCCCAGGGATCGGGCGCCGGCAGCGATTGCCTGACCGCACTTGATCGCCCGTGCCGGGCCGTCGAAGGTCGCCAGGAAGCCATCGCCGAGCGTCTTGATCTCGCGACCCCGGAACCGGGTCAGGTCGCTGCGGACCGCTGTGTGGTGCGATGCGAGCAGCTCGCGCCAGCGCGTGTCGCCGAGCTCGACGGCACGCTCGGTCGAGCCGACGATATCCGTGAACATCACCGTGGCGAGCACGCGGTCCGGATCGGGCGTCGAGCGGGTCCCGGTCAGGAACTCCTCGATCTCGCCGAGCACCGCATCGGAGTCGCCGGCCCAGGGCAGGTGATCGATCCCTTCGAGCTCGACGTACCGGGCGCCGGGGATGCGCGCCGCCAGTTCCTCGCCGGCGCGACGGTTCACGACCCGATCGCCGTGCCTGTGCAGCACGAGCGTCGGGACATGGATGGTCGGCAGCACAGCTCGCACGTCGATGTCGAGAAACATCTCGAAGATCTTCCGAACCATGCCCGGGCTCGCCGCGGACCGCTCCATGCGTGCGGTGAACTCGGTGACGCGAGGATCGCCCACCAGGCTGGGCGCAAACAGCTCGACCATTCCCTCGGACTGCTGTCCCCAATACGGCGCGATGAACTCGGCCGCAGATTCGCGAAGCGCGTCCGCGGGCGAAGCCCATGGGTAGTCGGGCGCCTCCGTCGTACGACCCATCGCGCCATAGAGCACCAGTGAGGTCACGCGATCGGGATGAGCCGCCGCGAACAGCACGCTCATCGGGCCACCTTCGGAGATCCCAAACAGGCTCGCCCGTTCGCACTCTGCCGCATCCAGGACTGCCCGCACGTCGTCGATCCGCTGCTCGAGCGTCGGCACCTCGGCGACTGGATCAGACAACCCGGTGCCACGCTTGTCGAACACGATCAGGCGCGAAAACGAGCTGAGGCGCGTCATGAAGCCGGCCATCGCCGGCGACTCCCACTGGAGCTCGAGGTGAGTCGCGAACCCGAGCACGAGCGCCAGGTCGATCGGCCCGTCGCCGACTACCTGATAGGCGATCGAGACACCGTCGGAACTGGCGTACCGTGTCGTCGGGGTGCTCATCGGCTTCTCTCGTCAAGACCCAGGCTTGGACCTGCGGATGTCCCATGGTAAGCAAGCGGTCGACCGATCAGCCCTCTTCTGCGATCACCCCGCACTAGCGCAGTATCCGCGGCAGTCCGAACAGCGGGAACACGCTGCTGTCGGAAAACCAGGTGATCGCCGAGATCTGGTCGCCGGCGAGCGTGAGCACGACCAGCCCGAACGGCCGTGCAATCTCGGTCTGGGGGGCGGGGAAGTAGCAGCCGAAGGCGGGCTGGCCGTTTGCGCGCGTGGGCACGAGCCGTAGCGGCGCGCCGCGGCGCAAGGCGCGATCGTTCAGGAATGCGCCGATCGCGGCGTGGCCCTGGTACTCGTAGGGCTCGGGCGGCATCGTCAGCCAGGCGTCGTCGGTCAGCAGGTCGACGACGCCATCGATGTCGCCGGTCTCAAACGCATCGGCGAGGCGCCCGACGACGTCGCGCTCGCGCTGGGAGTTCGGAAGCGGCGCCCGCTCGCGCCCGGTAGCGGGCAGACGGGTCTCAAACGCGGCGCGAGCGCGGCGTAGCAGGCTGTTGACCGACGCCTCGCTGGTCTGGAGCATCTCGGCGACCTCGCCGGCGCGGAAGCCCAGCACGTCGCGCAGCACGAGCACCGCGCGCTGCTGCGGCGGGATATGTTGAAGGCCGGCGACGAACGCCACCGCGATCGCCTCCTTGGCCTCGTAGCGCGCCTCGGGTCCGGGGGCGTCGTCGGGGATGCCGTCGAGCATCACGTCCGGGAACGGCTCGAGCCAGATCGGCTCAGCCCGGCGCGTGGGTTCGGGGACGTTGGTCATCCGCAGCAGGTCTTCCGGTCGGCGCCGGCTCGCACGGAGGGCGTCGAGCGAGCGGTTGGTCGCGATCCGGTAGAGCCAGGCACGGACCGAAGCACGCCCCTCGAACTGCTCGAGACCGCGCCACGCGGCGAGCAGCGTCTCCTGCAGCAGGTCTTCGGCGTCCTGCGCCGAGCCGACGATCCGATAGACGTGCTGCTGCAACTCACGCCGGTAGGGGTCGGTCAGCGCGCGAAACGCGTCCTCGTCGCCGGCGCGCGCACGGGCGAGGGTCTGCTCGGTCACGCTCGCATCCTCGCACGGGCTCCGTCTTTCGCCGCCATCACCACTAATGACGTCGTGGCGGCGCGAAATTCGTCGTGCTGCTGCGACGCCCGCGGGGAGATCAGGCCGCGAGGGGCTCGGCCTGCGTCATCGCCGTCAGCGCGTCCACGTCGTCGCTGTCGAAGGCGGCGAGGTAGCGGGACACGAGCCGGCGCTCGGGCCCAGTGCCGATCGGCGCGATGCGGTCCGGATCGGTGCCGTCGAGCGTCGCCCGTGCGCGGTACAGCGAGCTGTTCACCGCCGCGACGCTCATCCCGAGCGCCTGCGCGACCTCGCTCGCCCGCCAGCACAGGACGTGGCGCAGCAGCAGGACAGCGCGTTGTCTTGGCGGCAGGCAGTTGAGGGCGATCAGCGCCAGCCTGAGATTTTCGCGAGCGACCGACAGCTCGGCCGGATCCGCGTCGGGAGCCTCGTGCGCGAGCTCGGCCCAGTCGTCGATCAGAGCGGGACGGCGAGACCGCCCATGGACAGCGTCGACGCAGACGTTGGTGGCGATCCGATAGAGCCACGAGCGCAGCGAGGCTCTTCCCTCGAATCGATCGACGCCCCGCCAAGCGCGCAGCAACGTCTCCTGAACCGCGTCGTCGGCGTCAACCGGCGAGCCGAGCAGCCGGTGGCAGTACGCCTTCAGCTCCGAGCGATGAGACTCGATCCCGTGCTCGAGCTCGCGGGCTCGCGTCACCGGTACACCTCCTCGACGGCGACCCCCGCACTTCGGAGCAACGCCGCATACCGGCGGCCGTCGTCGCGCGAGTCGTCGCCGTGGACGATTGTCGCGGGAGCAACGCCGGCGACGTTCGACGGGATCGGGTTCTCGGGATCGAACCTGGGGTGAACCAGCACCTGTCGCAGCAGCACCGGCCAGCGCGCGTCGCGTACGGCGGCAGCGAGTCGGGCCGCGCGGGCGCCGCCGGCGACGATCACACGCTCCGAGCCGACCCCGAGCTCCCCGGCGTGCTCGGCGAGCCAGCGCAGTGCGCCGAGCTCTTCGGCGCACTCGTAGTTCCCGAGCAGGGCGACGATGACGCTGTCGCCGCCGAGCGCCTCGGCCCACGACGCCCCGTCGGCGAGTACGAGCGCGAGCGCCGCGGCGCCGGTTCGCGGCCAGTAGACGGTGGCGCGCAATCGGGCCGAGCCGAACCTCAGTGTCAGGTTTGCGCCACTCATCGCCGGCCAGGCTTGCAGCCCTCGCGTGAAAGGGAAAGACCGATCGAGCAAGACGGTGTTGCACGATCGGCATCACCCGGCGGGCGCGCGCTGGGCCATACTTGAAGCGTGGCTGAGCGTGGCGGCGTACTCCCTTTCCCGCAGGCGCCCGACGGGATCGAGCTGCGTCACCTGCGCGCTTTCGTCGCCGTTGCCGAGGAGCTCAACTTCGGCCGGGCGGCCGAGCGGCTCTACGTCTCTCCACCCGCGCTCAGTCGCCAGATCCGGTCGCTCGAGCAGCTGGTCGGGTGTGAGCTGTTGCGACGCTCGACCCATACAGTCGAGCTGACGCTCGCCGGGGAGGCGCTGCTCGATCGCTCGCGCAAGCTCCTGGACGACGTCGACCAGGCGGTGTCGGCGACACTCGCGGTTGGTGGAGAGCTCCTCGCACGGATCGCGAAGCTGCTCGAGCCGATGGAGCGAGTGCTTGGCGGCGACCCGGATCTGCACCGCGCCCGTGAGGCGTTCGAGTCGCTCAACGCGGAGTTCCATCCGCCCCCCGGCACGGTCGTCCGACCGATCAACGCCGGCGGGGTACCGTCGCTGCTCGTCGCTGCGGGCGAGCCCCGCGAGCCAACGGTGCTGTACCTGCACGGCGGCGGCTACGTGGTCGGCTCGGCCTTTGGCTACCAGCCGCATGCCGGCGCGCTGGCCGCCGCAGCGAACACCGGGGTGCTCGTCCCCGATTACCGGCTCGCGCCCGAACACCCCTACCCGGCGGCGATCGAGGACGCGCTGAGCGCATACCGATGGCTGCTGAGCCAGGGGATCCCGCCGCAGCGGATTGCGTTCGCGGGCGATTCAGCCGGCGGCGGGCTGGTGATGTCGGTCCTGTTGACGCTGAAGCGCGATCACCTGCCGCTGCCGGGAGGGGCGGTGATCCTCTGCCCCTGGGTCGACCTCGGCCCAAGTGCCCGATCCGACGTGCGCGCGCCGCTTGCGGCAGACGAGGACGCTCGGCGCTGCGCCGCCGCCTATCTCGACGGGCATCCGAGCGATGACCCGATCGTCAATCCACTTGGCGCCGACCTCTCCGGCCTACCGCCGATGTTGATTCAGGCCGCGACCGGCGATGCACGGCTCGCCGACGCCAAGGCTCTCGCTGCCCGTGCGCAACAGCACGGCGTCGATGTCCGGCTCGACCTGTTCCCGGTCGACGCACACGCGTTTCAGCTGTTCTGGTCGTTCCTGCCCGAGGCGGCGGACGCGATCGAGGCCGCCGGCGTGTTCATTCAGGAGCTTGATCCCGGAGCCCGCCGGGTCGCGCCGCTGGAGGACAAGACGGTCGACTCGGCCCGGCTCTGACTAAGGGCGCTCAGCAGGGTGCGAACACGTTCGGCACGTTGCCCGTACCGCAGTTCGCGCCCGACCCGGGCCCGACGTTGAGGTTCTGCGGGTTCTGTCCGAAGTTGTTGGCGATGAAGCGGTTGCGCGAAGAGGTCCGCAGGTCGAAGCCATAGCTGCCGTTGCCGTGCGCCTGGTTGCCCTTCACGAAGATGCCGTCGGCGGCGTTGAGCAGCAGGCCGGCCGGCGGCGTTTCGCCGAGACCGGGGAGGGTGTTGCCGTCCATCACGTTGTCGATCACGCGGATGTCATCCCCGTGCGAGGACTCGACGATGATCCCGCGGCTGTTGCCGACCGTGTGGTTCCCCTGCACCAGCAGTGGCGCGCCGTGACCGTGCTGTACGACCTGACCGACGTAGATCCCGGAGTCCGCGAATCCGCTGGCGGTGTTGCCGATGATCTGCTGGCGGCTGCCGAGGATGATGTCGATGCCGTACTCGGCGTTGCACGAGTTGCGCACGACCAGGTCCTGCGCCGTCCCGGACGGCTGGGACGCGAAGGTGACTGCCGACGGGAACTCGCCGAAACCCTTCGCCGCTCCGATCGCCGCGAGGTGGCGCACCAGGACGTCCGGCGCCTCCACCTTGATCGCGTCGTTCGTGCGGCAGCGGCCGTCGATCAGTGGACGCGGCCCGCGAGCGCCGATCAGCTTGATCCGGGGCACGGTCACGAGCGCCTGCCCGAAGTAGTGGCCGGCGTGGACGACGATCGTGTCGCCGGGTCTCGCCTTCGCCAGCGCCCGCTGCAGCGCGCCTTGCTTGTGGAACACCTGGATCGTGCGCGCACTTGCTGCCCCGGCTGCGGCGGCCAAGCACAAGATCGCGGTCGCGGCGATTGCTCGGCGCATCGGTCCGCGCAGCTTAGCCGCGCCGTTCGCCGGGCGTTGCTCGCTAGCTGCGCTTGAAGTAATCGGCGTTGAGCTGGATGTAGTTCTGCCACTCCTCGGGCAGCTGGTCCTCGGCGAAGCAGGCATCCACAGGACAGGCCTCGACGCACGCGTCGCAGTCGATGCACTCCTCCGGATCGATGTACAGCTGCGCCTCGTCGTCGAACCCCGGCTCGTCCTGGGTCGGATGGATGCAGTCGACCGGGCATACCTCTACGCACGAGAGATCCTTCGTCCCGATGCATGGCTCGGCGATCACATACGTCATCTGCTGCCCTCCCGGGCGATCCGGTTCGCTATACCCGAACCGGGAGCGTTACACGTCAACCCGACTTGAAGTCAAGCGGCGAGCCGGGCTGCCGCGAGGCGCCAAGACCCCGTCGTCGAACATCCGGCAGACGTCGATCGATTCGCAGTTGCAGGTGCTGCAGAGCTGCAGCAGCCGACGGACAGAGCTAGCGCGCTCGATCAGCTCGTCGAGCTCGGGCAGCTTCAACGTCGCCAGTTGGCGCAGACGCTCGTGCGCTGGCTGATCGCGTGCCTCGCGCGAAACGAGGAGATCGCGGATTTCGTCCAGCGAGAACCCGACCCGCTGGGCGGCGTCGATGATCGTCAGCCGACGCAGCACCTCCGGCGAGTAGCGCCGCTTGCCGGCCACGCGCTCGGGCTCGGGGAGCACGCCGAGCGCCTCGTAGTAGCGAATCCGCGAAGTGCTCGTTGCCGCACGTGCGGCCACCTCGCCGATCGCCAGTGTCCCGTCGTCCACGCTCACATCTTCCCGCCGCGACAGCGAGCTTCCGGCGACTAGCCCAGGTGCCGAGCCGCGACCGACAGCCCGGTGATCACGAGCACGGCCAACGCGCAGAGTGCGATCGTGATCAGGATCCGCGACAGCTCCCCGGCCTCGCCGCGGAGCTGCTCGAACAGCCCGGGCTTGTCGGGGTCGACGCTCATCAGATATTGCTGTTCCTCGCGGATTGTCTTGTTGCAATGGGGGCAGATCATGGCGGTGGCAATGTCCGTGGTCGCGTGTGACACGAGCCGGAGGGTTCGCACGACGGCTCGAGAAGGTCGCCCGACTTTAGAGCACGCCCGCCACCGCCATGTCAGCGCGCGAACACGATCTAGGTCGCGGTCAGGTCGCGTAGACCACAGCATCGCCGCGCCGGCATCGGCGGTGTCGCGCACGACCTTGAAGACCCGAACCTGCTCGAGCCGCTCGCGGTTCAGTAGTTCTCCGCGTCAGGCTGCGGGTTCTCGCCGATGACAAGCGCTGCGCCGGCGGGCAGCGTACGCGCGGTCGTGGCTGCTGCTGCTGATCCGTCACGCGTGCCGGCCCACGTTGTGATCGCGGGCGGCGGTTTCGCTGCGCTCGAAACGCTGCTGGCGCTGGCGGCGCTGGCCGGCGACCGCGTGCGCATGACGCTGATCTCGCCCGATGCCGCGTTCGCGTATCGGCCTGCCGCGACCGCCGAGGTTTTCACCGACGCGCCGCCGCGCGCATACGACCTGCGTGCGATCGCCGACGATCGCGGCGCGGAGTACCGCAAGGACCGGCTCGAGGCCGTGGCGCCGCAGGCCAAATACGTGCGCCTTGCGTCCGGAGCCCGGCTCGCGTACGACCGGCTTGTGCTGGCGCTGGGTGCGCGAGCGCGCTCCGCGATCCCCGGTGCGCTGACGTTCCGCGATCAACGAGACGTACCGAGGTTTCGCGGGGTGATGAAGGAGGTCGAGGCCGGGGCGGTCGGTCGCCTGGTGTTCGCGGAGCCGTCGGGCTGCTCGTGGCCGTTGCCGCTGTACGAGCTGGCGCTGCTGACAGCGGCCCATGCCGCGCGCCATCACGTCGGCACGGAGGTGACGCTCGTCAGCCCGCAACGATCGCCACTGGCGGTCTTCGGCGCGGAAGCCTCGGCGCTGGTCGGCGTTCTTCTCGCCGAGCGCGGCGTCAGCTTCCTCGGCGCTTCGGTTCCACGCGCGGTCCGCCGCGACGGCGCGCTGGAGCTGCAGTTCGACGCCGCGATCCCAGCCGATCGCGTCGTCGCCGCGCCGCAGCTCGGCGCCAATCCGATCCGCGGTGTGCCCACCAGCTGGTGGGGTTTCGTTCCCACCGACGCAGGCGGGCGGGTCGACGGCCTTGCCGACGTGTACGCCGCGGGCGACGTGACCACCGCCGAGATCAAGCAAGGCGGTCTGGCCGCGCATCAGGCCGATCGAGTCGCCCACGAGATCGCGCACAGCCTCGGCGCCCAGGTCGATCTGCTCGCCACGCCACCGATGCTTCGCGCACGCTTGCTCGGCGGCGAGCGGCCACTGTCGCTCAGCGTGCAGCTCGGTGACGACGGCCTGCCGCGCGCGGCCGCGATCGAGTCCAGCTCGTCGGACCCGGACGGCGCGGGCAGCAAGGTCTTCGCTACATACCTGACGCCGTACCTGGAGGGGCGCGAGCCGCTAAGCGCTCCGGAAGGCTAGGTCGTGGGAGATCGTGTGCCCTCTGGGGGCAAAGATCTCCCTCACGGCAGGCCCCCGGGACCGAGTGGCAATAAGGTGTGGCGCGATGGCGACCTGGGACGACGTCCGCCGGATCGCGCTGGCGCTGCCTGAGGCGAGCGAGACCGTCTCGCACGGAAACGCGTTCTGGGTCGTCCGTGACAAGGGCTTCGTCTGGGAGCGCCCATTGCGCAACTCGGATCGCAAGGCGCTCGGCGACGGCGCGCCGACCGGCCCGATCCTCGGCGCCCGGGTCGAGCACCTGATCGCAAAGGAGGCGTTGCTGGCCGGGGCAATGGTCTGTCCGGATTAACCACACGCCAGTCATTCTTGACGCCCGTCGTTAATACTTTGTTAGGGTTCCGGCCTTGCCCCGAGGCAGGTGCGCCTGAGCTCATGACAAATTTCCGCAAGATCAATTCACCGATCGCGCTGGCCACATGCGGGATGTTCCTTGTGCCGGAGCCCCTTGGCGCCTGCCTTTTGCTGGCGGCGGCCATTTGGTGGCTGTGGCGGAAAGCGGGATGCCCGTGCCGCGGTATGTTGTCGTCGTTCGGGGAGGAAGTTAGGCGCCGCCTGCACTGGCCCGGCGCTCATTCGACCGGCGGCGGCATGTTCGGCGGGAAGTAGCCGACATCGAACATCGCCCGCAGCAGCTCCGGTTGCCCAGAGCTTAGTCCCGGGGCGTTTCCGCCTCTTTAGCTAGCTTCTCCCAGTTCGCGGCCAGAGCTGACAAGAAAGCGCGCGCCCGTGCACTTGCGGCTTGCTTGGCAGTCTCGCGAGCTCTCTCAGCTTCCTTTCGATGGTCGTCGGCGTGGGAGTCCATTTGATTTCTCGTGTTCATGTAACGCCACTTTCGGCACGCAACAGTTCGTCCTCGTTGATGTAAGCTTCGACGAACTTCCGAGAGCTGGTAGCAAGTGAGCGGCCTCGTTCTGCCACGCGCCTTAACACCTCGCGCGCTATATCCTCCGAGACATTCCGCGACCACCCTTCGGACGTGTTGAAGGCGACGACGCGCACCGGATTGTTGAACTGGCCCGTCAACAGATCGTCGACAACGGACCCAATGGTGGTGTCTTCCTCGTCGGTTTCCCGATAGACGCGCGCGGCTTTACCGTAGTCGTCGAGCACGATGTGCACGGTGACATCGAAGTGGGGCACCAAACTTGAGGTGGCTCTTGGGAGCGGCACGACATGCAAATTCGCGCGCGGGGGCATGAAGCACTCCTATACGCAACACACACCACTGCGCTTTAAGATAGACCTCGTGGCAAGGCAATCGAGTGTACAAGCCGGGAACGGCTCCTGAAAATCTCGCCTGTCGCTCGCTTGGAACCTTCGCCGGCTCCATTGCTTGAAGATGAAAGAGCAGTTCGCTGGCTCGACCCGTTGTCGCGTGACCGGGCTAGTGACAGCCGGCCGGTTCTCGCGGCTCCCACCCGAGAGCCGGCCGTGCCTTCTCAATCCAGCGCGCCCACGCTTCGTTTGGGCGGCGGCCTGTTCGGGGGGAAGCAGCCGACATCGAACATGGCCGGATGGCGCGGGCTGGGACGGCGGGCTATGAGTATGAGAGAGGCAGCTGGGGAGTGGGATCTAGGTGGATCACTCTCCGCGCTGTCTGCCAAACCTCGACAGCGTTTCCGTTGAGCATCTGCTTGGCGTGAGCGATGGCCGCGTTGTCATCCGTGCATTTGATGACTTCGGGCGGGGACCAAATCTTGCCGTCCTTGCCCAGTGTATAAATCCGATATTCCTGCATGTCTCCACCTCATGCATGATCTGCCGGTTCCCTGTTTTATTCTTAGAATGATGGAGTTCAAGTACGGTTCCGTACAGATCGCAACATTTTGCGATGCAAAAATCTTTTGCGATGCAAAGACTTTGGTGCGCAGTCGGCATGTCAAATGACATGCGCCGCTCAGTCATCCCGGCTGGCCGGGTTCGGCGGCCTCGGGATGTCCTTCAATATCTGCCGCGGCACGCTCGGCAGCTGGGAATTGTCACCGCGTTCGGGAATGCCTCGTCGCGCGAGAATTGGCGGCGGAAGCGCAACTATCCATCGGCGCACCGCCTGAGGCTGCCAACCATTCCTTCATGGGGTCGCGTAGCTGCTGCTGTTGCCTCGGCCGCCGCGGCTTCGTTCAGAATGTGCGAGGCCAAATTTGCGAGCTTTAAGGCATGTTCGATTTCGCCCTGTTCTCGGGCAGCCTCCGCCTTCAGTAATAGGCGGTTTCCGCGCTCTCGTATTATATCGGCGACACTGTCCATGCAACATCCTCTGCGGATGCCAAACGCCCGGTGGTGCGAATTGGTTTCAGCTCCGAGGTATGCTGCCAACTGAGCCGGCTATGCCGCGTTAGCAACAAATTTACGGGCACCAAGCGTATTTAAGGCGCGACCTTTAATCGTGGCAGGATCACGCTCGCCCATGCTTGTAATGCTGACGATCGCTGTGGCGACGATTTCGGTTATTGGGTCGTCGCGATCTACTAAGCCGAGATCGACGCCCCTCGCCGCCAATCGGTAGCCGTGCGCGCGTGCGCGGTTCGGACCCGGCCATCGCTGAAGGAGATCTGGCGGGACCAAGATTTTTCAACACTCGCACCGATGGGGGCGTATTCGGCGGTCAGATCGGTTATAATTGGCAAACGGGAAACTGGGTGCTGGGCGTCGAGGGTGATTTCGATGGCGCTCGCATTAGCGGTACGCAGAACTTAATCGGCGGCTCGCCAGATACCCCTGGACTCCCTGCAACCAACGCGATTTCGGCGACGCAGAGAATTGATTGGCTGGCCAGCATTCGCCCGCGCATCGGCGTTCTCTGGGGGCCGGGCTTGGCCTACTTTACCGGCGGCGGCGCTTGGGAGGGAGTGAAACGCGATCTGTTGGTCAGCGTCTTCGGTGATACTGCGGCTTCCAACTTCAGTGGCACGCGAGCGGGGTTTGTCATCGGCGGCGGCTATGAATGGCAGGTCGCCCAGCACTGGAGCGTGAGAGCCGAATACCTGTTCTATGACTTCGGCAGGACCAACACCAACACCCTGACGCCTCCGGATTGCAACCTGAATGCTCCCGGCGAATGCAATATATCCTTCACGACCGGCAAGAACAACATCAGTGTCGCCCGCATCGGCATAAACTACAAGCTCTGAAGAAGCGTGTCTGATTGAGTCAGCGGGGCTTGTTATGACTGCGATGAGCGTTTGGCAGTCCCGGTGAAACGGGGGTCTGAGGCTTTTGAGGCACAGTGTATGGAGTTGATGGGTTGAAGACACCACATGGGAAGTTGACTGAGCTGCTGCTCTACTTCCTGCGTTTGGGATCGATCGGTTTTGGCGGGCCGGTTGCTCTTGTCGGACAGATGGAGCGCGAGCTGGTCGGCGAACGCGGCTGGCTCACGAAGGAGCAGATGCGCGAAGCCATCGCGATCTGCCAATCGCTGCCGGGACCGCTTGCGATTCAAGTCGGCATTTACGTCGGCTATTTGCGCGAGGGTTTCTGGGGCGCCTGGATCGGCGGTTGGGCCTTTATCTTTCCGAATTTCGTGATGGTGTCCGCGCTCGGAGCGCTCTACGTCTATCTCGGCGATCTCAAACCCGTCACCGCAATCTTCTACGGGGTGAGCCCGGCCGTGATCGCGTTGATCCTTCACTCCTGTTACCGCCTTGCAAAACTAGGAATGGAGGATTGGGTCCAATGGGTGATCGCGCTCGCCTGTCTCGCGGTAACGGTCATTCTTCAGGCCGAAGTGGCCCTGTTGTTCATCGGCGCGGGGATCATTGGCATTCTCTATTACGGCAATCCCCTTCGCAAACCGCCAGACGCCAAACTGCAGATCGCAGCGGTGCCGCTGCTCATCGCTCCCGCCGCAGCAACCAACGCGACACTCGGCAAGTTGCTACTGTTCTTTCTTAAGGCCGGGTCGCTCACGTTCGGCAGCGGCCTCGTGATCGTGCCGTTTCTCCAGCAAGGGCTCGTCGAGCAATATGGTTGGCTCGACGAACGGCAGTTTCTGATCGCGGTCGCGGTCGGGATGATAAGTCCCGGTCCTGTCGTCATCACCGCGACCTTCGTCGGCTATCTCGTCGCCGGTTTCTGGGGCTCTCTGGTCGCGACCATCGGCATCTTCTTCCCGTCGTTTATTTTCATTCTGGTCGCGGCGCCTTTGCTCGCGCGCCACGGTCAAAATCCGAACGTGCAAGGCTTTGTGCGCGGCGCCTATGCTGCGGCCATCGGCACGATCCTCGGCGCTTGCATCCTGCTTGGCCGGATTGCCATTGGCGACTGGCTGACGGCGCTGATCGGTGTGGCTTCGCTCGCAGTCTTGTTCCGCTGGAAGGTCCACAACGCGCTTCTGATCGCCGCCACGGCGCTGGTCGGCCTGGTCGCCTATCCGCTGCTGCAACCGGCATGGGTGATGATCAAATAACCGTCCGATCACAGCTTCACGGGGCTTCCGCGGTCGCCCCACACGTCAGGCCACCAAGGCCCAAGCGCCGTCTTCTTCGTCGTGGAGGAGCTCGATGTTTGCTGAACGCCTGACCGAACTCTGACAATTGTAAAACAGGGGTACATCGCGGTCTCCCCTCAAGATGGAACGCCATCCAAACGCCGCTCACTTCCTGTGGGGAGAGAGACGCCATGGATGGCATCGTTCTTGTACTTTTTCTGGCTGCCGCCTTTGTCGGCGGATTCGCGTCCGGTCTTGCCGGTTTCGCTATGGGCTTCGTGGTTTCGGGTGTGTGGCTTCACATTCTTACACCCGTGCAGACGACA
Source organism: uncultured Solirubrobacterales bacterium (assembly GCA_963809685.1). GTDB lineage: Bacteria > Actinomycetota > Thermoleophilia > Solirubrobacterales > Solirubrobacteraceae > Palsa-465. The sequence continues at coordinate 228,165 of CAWEKN010000015.1, forward strand.
ACGCTGATCGCCGGCTATGGTCTGCTGACCCAAGGTTATGGGGTCTGGAAGCTTCGGCATTCTTTGACGTGGAGGAGGTTTGCCCCATTCGTCCTCGGCGGCTTCTTCGGTGTTCCGCTCGGAACAATACTGCTGACCTACGTCAATCCCGCTTACTTGCGCAGCGGTGGCGGCGTGCTCCTGATCGTTTACGGCATTTACGGTCTGGTGCAGCCGAAGTTCAAACCCGTACCGGGCAACATACCGGTGGCCACTGGCGTCGGCTTCGTCAACGGAATTGTCGCTGGCCTGACCGGTCTGCCAGGCTTCCTCATCCTCATCTGGTGTCAAATGCGCGGCTGGCCGAAGGACGTCCAGCGCGGGGTCTTCCAGCCTGTCTTGCTCGCTGCCATCATCGCCAACGTCATATCGCTAGGCGCTGCCGGTGTCATCACGGCCGACGTGCTGCGCCTCTATGCGATCGGCCTTCCGGCAATGCTCGCGGGGTTGTGGACGGGCTTCAAGCTCTACGGAAAGCTCGATGACGCTGCGTTCCGCAAACTCATCCTGGTGTTGCTGATTGTGGCCGGGTTGGGCCTAATCATTCCGTCGGGAGTCTGAATATGCCCAACGTGCGAAATGGCCGAGTGGCAATCGTCTGGCGGGGTGACCGCGCCACGCGCGCGGCGGCAACGCCGCAGAACAACCGGGATCGGCGCGTCTTCGAGGAGCTCCAGGCGCGCGGCATTCATGCCGAACCTGCCGTCTATGCCGACGACATGCTCGATGAAGTTCGGCAACAACTCATGGCGGTCGACGGCGTGCTGGTTTGGGTCAACCCGCTCGATGACGGACTGACCCGTGCGAAGCTCGATCCGATGCTGCGCGAGGTGGCGTCAATTGGGCCGTGGGTCAGCGCTCATCCTGACGTGATCCTCAAGATGGGCGTCAAGGAGGTCCTGCATCGCACGAAACTTCTCGGCTGGGGTACCGATACCCGCCTTTACCGCACGCCGGCCGAGTTTCGCGCCAACTTTCCGGCCACGCTCGCTTCAGGCGGTCCACGGGTGCTGAAGCAAAACCGCGGCAACGCCGGTCAAGGCGTCTGGAAGGTGGAGCAGACAGGCTCAGCACGCCTCATCGTCCTTGAAGCCCGGCGTGGTAGCGTGTCCGAAGAATTGACACTCGAAAGCTTCATGACGCGTTGTGAAGCCTACTTCACCGAAGACGGCTGCATCGTGGATCAGCCGTTTCAGCCGCGCCTGTCGGACGGAATGATCCGTTGCTACATGGGCAGCGATAAGGTCGTAGGCTTCGGCCACCAGCTCATCAAGGCATTGATGCCGCCGCCCGGAGGACCGGACTCGCCCGCCGCCAATCCGGCCCGCGTATCATGCATGGACCAGACGCCCCGGCCTTTCAGGCGCTGCGCGCGAAAATGGAAAGCGAGTGGATTCCGCAGATGATGCAGACGCTCGGCATAGACGGCGTCTCTCTGCCGATCATCTGGGACGCCGACTTTCTCTACGGACCGCGCACGGCCACGGGCGAGGACACCTACGTTTTGTGCGAAATCAACGTGAGTTGCGTGTTCGCCATCCCCGAGGAAGCGCCTGTCGCCATCGCCAGTCTTGTACTGGGGCGGGTTCAGCGGAATCGCCGTCGTAGATGATTTCATTCGGTCGCTTCTCTAATCGGCCGTTTGGGGTCAAGCGCTTTCCGACTACCCACCACCACAGCGTCAATGTCGCTCGCGGGCTCTGCCTCCGGCTCGCTCGCTACCTTCACTTCGCGCACAATGTCTGCATTCGATGTGGTAGAGCGAACTGCTGTTTGCTCACGTTGTCTTTCTGGCTTTGGGGAATTGTAGGATGTCGAGCACATCCAACACGGGGCAGTCAGGTGCAGTTTTGCCCGAGCAACGCGCGATGGTCTTCGATAGGAGGCGTTCCAACTTTCTTAGATCATCGATTTTTGCGCGAATGTCATCCAGATGGTGCGAGGCGATTTCGCGAACCTCACGACAAGTGGCCTTCTCAGGTCCGCCCAGTCGCAACAGTGCGCGGATTTCATCAAGCGAAAAGCCTAACTCACGCGAACGTCGTATGAATACGAGAATGCGCAGGTCCGTCACGTCATAGACGCGGCGGCCGCTCGCGGTACGGGGCGGGGGAACCAGCATCTTGACCCGCTCGTAATACCGTATCGTTTCGATTTTGACGCCGCTGCGCTTTGCAAGCTCGCCGATCGGGAACGCGTCCGCTCGCGAAGCTGTGATCGCCGTCATGAAATTTCCCTTGATCCTGTAGTTGCTACAGGATGCATCCTACAGCCATGGCAATGGACGGACAAAGATTAATGGCGGCCGGCGGGCTTATCGGGGCGCTTGCAGCGTCGTCCTGCTGCATCGTGCCGCTCATGCTCTTTGGCCTTGGCGTAAGCGGGGCGTGGATCGGTAACCTCACGCTGCTCGCGCCTTATCAGCCCTGCTTCATCGCGGCCACGCTTGGCTTCCTAGGCGCCGGCTATTGGCTGGTGTTCCAGGACTCGAAGACTGTCTGTGCCGAAGGCGAAGCGTGCGCGCGCCCGTTGCCGCGCCGGTTTGTCAAAGCTGCGCTTGTTGTGGCGACAGTGCTGGTCCTGACCGCACTTGGCATCGACTTCCTTGCGCCGCTCCTTCTCAACTCATGAATTGGGGAACGCTCTATGACTAGGCTCGCCGTTATCGTCGTTGGACTGGGAATGCTGGCATCGTCGTCGGTTCTGGCCGCTGAGAGAACCGTCACGCTTGCGGTACAAAATATGTTTTGCGCCGACTGTCCGTTCATCGTCAAAAAGAGTTTGGAGGCGGTGCCGGGCGTCGCCAAGGCCACGGTGTCCTATAAGGACAAAACCGCAACTGTCACCTTTGACGACGGCAGAGTTGATCTTAAGAGCCTCACGGACGCGACCACCAACGCGGGCTATCCGTCCGCGCCGAAAAGCTAGACGTTATGATCTTGCAATCGGTCATCAGCTGTCCTGAGTGCGGCGCAGCAAAATTGGAAACGATGCCGACCGACGCCTGCCAATTCTTTTATGAGTGCACTGGCTGCGGCACCAAGCTGCGGCCCAAGAGCGGCGATTGTTGCGTGTTCTGTTCCTACGGCTCTGTGCCCTGTCCGCCAATGCAGTCCGAAAACGCCACTAGCTGTCGCGGCCCATAACCGCCATCGAAACGTCCCACGACTTTGCGCAGCTCTTGAGCCTTGTCCGCAAGCGTGGGCTCTCCATAACCACGTCCGACGGAAGCCGGCGCATGTCCGACGATGATAAGAATTTCTGGTCGGTGCGGGTGAACTGTGAAAAAACTGAACCGAGTCCGTCACGTTTCAACACCTTTTGGCGCGCCTGATCGCAGCCCGAACGTTGCGCTGAGCTAGGGGGCCGCGTCCGAAAGCCGGCAGCCATAGTTGTAGGCTCGTGGCATTCACACCGCGTTAACCATCTTCGCTGCGCTTACGCGCGCGCGCGAGCGACCGACGGTCGAGCGAAAAAATCCGTTTTAGCAAAATGCACCGTCGCATTTGTCGAAGACCACGCCGATGCCGCGTCCACATCGAAAGCTGCATCCTGCCGGCGTCATCGCGCTTGCGGGAACGATGTCGTCAGCGCGCCGATGGTGGCTTGAGCGCCCGACCCTCCCGGCTTTGACGTCGGCGCCGTTGACCGCCTTTGCGGATCATACTCGAGCTACCCTGGTTCTGGGCCGGCCTTGTTGTCGGTCACGTCGAACAGGGCGGCCTGGCGCTTCAGGCTGTTGGCTATCTGCAGAAGGGTCAGGCGCATCTTAGCCCGAGCGTGCGGCGTGACCTTGGACGATCCGGCTGCGAGCTCGAGCAAGAAGCTCTCGTCGCCGAATATCTTCATAAGCCTGGCCGCCTGGCTCAGCTTAACGCGGAGCTGGAGAAGGCGACATGAGGCTACACGCACACCCGGTGTTCGATGAAACCGGAGTACGCGCCCTGGCAGATGAAGCCATGGCGGCAACGTCGCGTTTTATCAATCGTTCGTTAGAGCGCCATCCCGCGCTCTTCCGAGTGCCGAATCGTAACGGTGTTGAAGTGTTTCACACGCTCGCCGGCGCCAAGCCCGAGCGCGCCGACCTCGAAGTGGCCGCTGGCCGATTAACCAAGAGCAAATAAACTGGCCAAAACTCCTACGGTAGTCGCGCGAGCCTTGTCCGCGCCCTTGCGCAAATTAAATGCTTGCTTAGAGCGCGCCCGATGCCGCGCCGCATCAAAGATGGAATTTGACCACATGGCACAATTTTCAAGGAAGGAGTGCGAGCGCCGAACCGATGCCGCGTTCGCAGCGGGGCGCTACTGCGTTGCTAAAAGTTACATGGCTGGCGCAACTGCCATGGCAAATTTATGGTTCTGCAAAATCGTGGACGGGCGTTGCGACGTGTGCGGGGCTGACAAGATAGGCGGCGAAGGCTGCTTTAGCATGCTAGTCCACGTTAGCTGCCTGCCGCCTGACAAAATCATCGAGGGTGAGGCACGCGGGCTAGAACGCGAGTTAGAGCACGAACGTAGCCGACTGGCGAAGCAATGACGGAGGCTCTTGACCGGGCGATTATGCTACTCGCCCAAGCGCAACAGCGGCAGGATGAACTAGCCGCGGAACCCGTTGACGAGGTTGGCCCCAAGCTTGTCGCCGCGTGTGAAGATCGCGACGTGTTCCTTGCCGATGTCGTCCGTCTTGGACTGGCACACTTACGCACGATGCGCGAGTTTGACCCGGACAGCGTGATTGACTTCGGAGATTCATGAAGCTCTATCACAACACCCCCACCAATAATCTGCCGAGCATCTGCAAGCGCGGGCTACGGCCGCACCGTTGCAAATCCGAGTATGGCGCGAAGTGGGGCCGCGTCGTGTGGTTGACGACAGTCGGCCCGTGTCCCGGCGAGGGGCGCATGTTGACGATCGAGATTGATCGCAACGACCCGCGCCTAGAACTTGCCGAGCGTTTGAAGCCGGGCGCGGAGTGGTGGGTTTATCGCGGCACGATCCCGCCTGATCAACTCAGCTTCACGAAGTCCTTGACCCTCGTAGAAGGATGGCTGTAGCCGCCGCGATCCACTCGACCTGCAAAGCGACGTTGACGCGTCGCCTAACAACCGGAAGGAAGTCCCCATGACGTTTGATCCGTCGCATCGCACCCGGATCGCACGCGCGATCAAGAGCACGAAGTCAAAACACGCGGGCAACACCGAACCGCTTGCCGTATTTTTCGTTTGAGAAGGAGTCCGGTGATCATGCGCGTCTGGAGGTCGTCTGCCGAGACATTATCTGCTCGACATAACCCTAACGATACTCAGTCCTTCCAGAAACCCTTAAAACGATCCGACGCCAACGCGGTGTAGCAAACCGTATGGTTGATATTCTTGTGCCCCAAGTAGTCCTGGATTCTCCGCGTGTCGACGCCATCGTTGGCGAGCTTGTAGCCGCAGGCATGCCGCAGCATGTGGGGATGTACCTGGAATGTGAAGCCGGCCTTGGCGCCCAGCCGTGTGATCATCCGACGAAAGCCGCCGACGCTGAACGGCGCGCCGCGTTCGGACACGAACACGAATCGGGATTGGGGCGCTTCCTGCCTAAGCCGGTGCAATGCCCGCAACTCGCTGTCCGTCATGGGATGCACCGATGGTTTGCCGTTCTTACGCCGACTGCAGTGCAGCTTGGCCTGTTCGAGGTCGATCGCGTCCCACCGCAAATTCACCAGCTCGGACGCCCGCAGCCCGTGCCGGAAAGCGATCAGGATCATGGTCTCGTCGCGGTGACCGTTGCGGTTGCCGGCGCAGGCGACCATGCGCAGCCGCTCTACCTCGGCTTCGGTCAAGTATTCCCGCGGCCTCAACTCGGCATTGGGTTTGCGCCGCGGCGTGGCGATAGTCCCAAGAACCGAGCTTGGAGCTACCGGTTGTAAATGCACGTCTGCCACGGGATATTGGCCTTTGTTTCATGCGACTGTCCCTTAAATGGCCTTTTTACGCACAGTCGTTAGGATCGGCTGTTTGTTTGATCGTGATCTTGATTAATGGCGCGTTCCGTTCTCGCAACCTCAAAACGTCGCCGTTATGCGGCTTCCGAAATCGCCTCGTGCGTGGAGAGACATAGCTTTCGATCGCCATCCGAGGCCCGCCTGCCCGCATGCGCGGTCACCCTTCCCGCCGCATCGAGCTACCGGGTCGGAATGCTGAGCCGGGGGCTCGCGCCGAAACGTCATGGGGGGTTAACCAAGATCGCTGCCCTCTCGCGCGCGCGCAACACGCTCAAGGATGATCTGTACTGCGAAGTACGGGGGTCGAGGCCGCGCCATGCCGGTCGCGAAGCTCCGCCACAGCGTGGCGCCTTCGTTCGTGTCCGCATGGTGTCCGCAACGTTGGTCGGAGCACATTTTTGAGATCGTGTTCCCGTTTACCCTCCTTAACCAAAGAACAAATCCGGTTCGCACCCCCTGGCCTCCGGCATGGAGCCCTCCTATGTGTTGCGCAGCGTGAGAGCGGTCCCTTTCTTGGGATCGTTCTGAGAGGTGACGAGGCATCGGACTGCAAGCCTCGCAACAGCCTGCCGAAAATCTTTCTTCTTCCGGCAAGGTGAAGGTCCAAAACACGCGGCGGGCGTCATGTGACGCCGCAATTCAAAAGAAGAAGGAAGTCCCCAATGCGCGCCGCGCCAACGTTGATCGTTGACAAACACGCAGCCCTCTTTGAGCACTGCATCACCTTCCTAACAGCGGGAGGGCAGTCATGACCAAGCTCGCTTTGGTATGGTCCGCTGAGCGCGCCGGTCGTGAAATCGACGCGATATGGGAGAAGCGACAAGCGGTCGAGCGCAAGCGTGCCGACTATGACGACACTCTCCGGGCGAAGCTCATCGAGGCCAAGGCCAACTACGACGGGTCCTTCAAGGAATTCGTCGAAAGGCACACGCATATATCGTTGACGACGGCAAAGCGCACGCTTCGGATCGCGGACGGTCGCGGCGAGGAAGTGCGCCAGCAAGAGCGGGAGCGGCAACAGCGGCATCGTGGGCGTGACAACCCCCCTGTCACGCCCTCGCCGCCGATCACGGCCGCCGAAGGCGTCAAGCTCGCCGCGTCTCAGGGCGTGACGATGACGGAGCCGGAAGTCGCGGAGTGTTTGCGTCTCGCCGAAATGCCGGAAGCGGAATTTGAAAAGCACATCGCCACTGAGACTAACAACATCGCGGAGCGGGTGACGTTGGTTCCCTGAACTGATGAGCCGTTAGCCCTTGCGGCGCGGATTCAAGACTGACGCTGAGAAGGCTGCCGCGGCTGCTCGACAAGCTCTCAAGTTGAGGCCACTTGCACCTTTGGACCCGTGGGCCTACGCGAAGCTCCTAGGGGTATTAGTGTTAGATTTTGCGTCGCTAAGTTTGTCGCCAGCGACCATTCATCAGCTCACCGTGGCCGACGGTGATAGTTGGTCGGCCATGACCCTCAAGGAGGGCGCGACGCTTGCGATCGTGCTCAATCCAGCTCACGCACCGACCCGCCGTCGTAGCGACCTAATGCACGAGCTGGCTCATATTGAGTTGCGACATAACCCGGTGCGGGTCGATGTTTCGAAGAATGGCGTATTGCTTCTCAGCGACTATTCAGAGGATCAGGAGCAGGAAGCCGATTGGTATGGCGCCGCGCTCCTTCTTCCCCGATCGGCATTGGTTCACCATCGGTCGCGCGGCGAAACGGCCGCCGATATTGCGGATCTCTATGGCGTCAGTGCCTCTCTGTGTCAATGGCGTTTAAGAATGACCGGTGTGGAAATACAGGTTCTAAGATCGCGCGGCCTTTGACCATGAGTGGAAGTCACAAAGGAACGCGAGGTCGCGCGTCGGAGGGCGGCTCGCGTGAAAATGTCATGTGCCTTTATGCGTGCCATCTCTCCGAAAAACGTAAAAAGAATTCCAGAAAAAAACGAAAAAACGTAAAAGAGTTCGTGCCGGCCGACTAGTGACAAGAGCGGCCCTTGGATAGGCCCCGACATACGCGACAGCCCGGTCCGGCGAATCCGCGGCGCGCCCTCGTCCAGGAAGACGCCTCGTCACTAAACCGGTAAGACCAGTTCGGCGCCCTTGTTACGAACGTTCCCCACCTTCTTATCCACCGGCCAGATTTTCAGGCGGTCGTCGGGGCAGGGTTTGAGGAGCGCCAATAGCTCCTCCTCGGTGGCAGGCTCTTCGCCCAGCCACTTCGGCCAATCCGCCTCACGTAAAATGACCGGCATGCGGTTATGCAATTCCGCCATGGCATCGTTCGGCCCGCAGGTGAGGATCGTGCAGCTCTGAATCTCATCGCCTGACTTCGGGTCTTTCCACTCCGCCCACAGGCCAGCCATGACCATCTGGCCGACATCCGCCATGGCGATCGCGTAGGGTTGTTTGTCTTTGCCCTTCTCGTCGAGCTTCTTCCACTCGTAGAAACCATCGGTCACGACAAGACAGAGCTGGCCTCTTTTCCAGGCATCCCTGAAGGCCGGCTTGGCCGTGAATTCCTCGGCCCTCGCATTGAATGTCGAGTAGGCGATCTTCTCGTCTTTCGCCCAATGCGGAAGCAGGCCCCAACGCATCATCTTCGGCGTGCGCTTGCCCTTGACCGAACGAATCGCGATTAGTATTGGCCGGGTCGGCGGCAGATTCCAATCCCGCTCGAAGTTCGGCGGCGGCGCGTCCAGGTCGAACTTCAGGTTGATTTTGATTTCGGAATAGTCAGAGGACAGGCGAACGCGACCACACATGACTTATAAATAGGGAGCCTAGGGCTTTTTCCAACGCGCCCAGTTGCTCAGGATAGAACCTCTCTCCGCCGAACCTTTGCAGGAATTTATCTGCGTCTATGGGATTCTCGAAAACAATAAACTTGGAACCATTCCCGATCGTGGAACACGGCATGACCTCGAGAGCAAAGCGTCAGCGTCAGATTCTTGCAGAACTCGTGAATCTCTTCGTAGCCGCCACTTTCGCAACGCCGCGCTGGCAGAACAATCTGATGCGGCCAGCCCCGATCAATTGCCGCTGGCGACAGCTCGCCCTTCCGACGCATTTCCAAACCGCCGCTTGAATGCCGAGGCATCCGCTAACGTGCGAAAGCAATACCTGACAGTGTTTTCAGGGAGATCGACATACACGTCCCACTCGAAATCGCACCCTTCGAGCCAGTCCAGGATGTCCATGGCGGCGTCGTCGAACGACAGCGCCACCTGGTAGGGATAGTCGCGATTGATTTCGAGAACGACACTCATGCCGCCATTGAGAACGAACAGAGAACGAGAGTCAATGGGGCGAGGAATAGCGGGGGTTTCCGGGACTAGAGCACAAGATGTGGTTCGGCAAACGTGTAA
>CAWEKN010000016.1:0-197814 GCA_963809685.1 uncultured Solirubrobacterales bacterium
GACGATGCTGGGCTCGAACCAGCGACCTCCGCCTTGTCGAGGCGGCGCTCTCCCAGCTGAGCTAATCGTCCGGGAGACGTAAATGTATCGTGGACTCGGCGCTCCGGGGTTTGGTGGCGACGATGAAGTCACCGAGCTCGGCCCCCATGTGTGCCAGATCGCTCGCCGCACGGTGAACCGCGGCCCAGTCGGCGTCGAACCAGTCGATCTCGAGCGGTAGCAGCGCACCGTGGCAAAGGCCCGGACACGGCAGCCTCACGACCCAGTCACGCAGCAGCGTGTCGTACCAGACCGCCGGATCTGAGCCCGCCGGCTCGAGCCGGCGCCGGCGAGTTTCGCACTGCGGGCACCGCCGATCGAGGCCGACCGGCATCCGCGGCAGAACCCACCCCAAGCCGGCGCGCTCGTCCGGGTCGCGCACCGGCAGCTTGACGCCGCCGCACGACTCGCAGGGCCACCGCAGCCAGCCGCGACGCGCGTCTTGCCGGTGGAGAATCCTCACCGAGGCTGTCTCCACGAGCGGCGCCAGATGCCGCGCTGATCACCCGATCCACACATTAGATCCCGGTCCGCCCGCGAATTACCCGTCTGACAGGGTTCCTAAGCAATTGGAGCCCTGACCGGCGCGTGGACATCGGGCAGTTCAGCTCACACGCGCGTGGATAGCATCCGTGCCGTGCAAGTCGAGCTCCCCGACGGCAACAAGCTGGATCTCCCGGACGGCGCAACCGGCGCCGACGCGGCGGCGGCGATCGGCGCAGGCCTCGCGCGCGCGGCGCTCGCGGTCAAGGTCGACGGCGAGCTGCGCGACCTGTCCCGCCCGCTGGCGAACCCCAGCGGCAACCCCGGCGGCAGCGGCGGCGACGACGGCGACGGCGCCCATGTGCCGAAGCTCGAGATCCTCACCGACCGCAGCGGCGAGGAGGCGCTCAGCCTGATTCGCCACGACGCCGCGCACGTGCTGGCAGAGGCGGTGATGGAGCTGTACCCAGGCGTGAAGATCTCGATCGGCCCGCCGATCGAGAACGGCTTCTACTACGACTTCGATTTCCCGGACGGGGTGTCTCTGAGCGAGGCGGACTTCGAGCCGATCGAGCAGAGGATGCGCGAGCACGTCGAGGCCGACGAACCGTTCACGCGCGAGGAGGTCCCCGTCGGCGATGCCCTGGAGCGGTTCGTCAAGGAAGGCCAGGACTACAAGGTCGAGCTGATCGAGGACCTGATCCGCGACCAGGGCGTGCACACGGTCAGCCTGTACACGAACGGGCGGTTCACCGACCTTTGCCGCGGCCCGCACGCCCCGAGCACGAAGCGGATCCGGGCATTCAAGCTCCAATCCGTCGCCGGGGCGTACTGGCGCGGGGATGCGACCAAGCCGATGCTGACCCGGGTCTACGGCACGGCGTTCTTCTCAAACAAGGACCTGGACGAGCATCTCGAGCGCCTCGAGAAGGCGCGCGAGAACGACCACCGGCGGCTCGGTCCGCAGCTCGGCCTGTTCACGTTCTCCGACGTCGCGCCGGGCGCCGCGTTCTGGCTTCCAGGCGGCACGCAGGTCTTCAACGAGCTGGTCGCGCTGAGCCGCGAGATGGGTCGCGACCGCGGCTACACCGAGGTCAAGACGCCGCAGCTGTACGACAGCTCGCTGTGGAAGACCTCCGGCCACTGGCAGAAGTACAGGGACAACATGTTCGTGACCGAGTACGAGGACCGGCAGATGGCGCTCAAGCCGATGAACTGCCCCGGCCACTGCCAGTTGTACAGCCTGACCAAGCACTCCTACCGCGACCTGCCGGTGCGCTATTCGGAGCCGGGCCTGCTGCACCGCCGCGAGCCGAGCGGCACGCTCCACGGACTGCTGAGAGTCCGCCACTTTGCGCAGGACGACGGGCACATCTTCTGCACCGAGCAGCAGATCCAGCAGGAAGTCGCGGCCTGCCTCGAGTTCGCGTTCGCGACCTACGAGGTGTTCGGGATCGACGTGCGGCTCGAGCTGTCGACGCGGCCCGACGACCGGATCGGAAGCGACGAGCTGTGGGATCACAGCGAGCAGGCGCTGGTCAACGCGCTCGAATCTCAGAACCTCGGATACGAGCTCAACGAGGGCGACGGCGCGTTCTACGGACCCAAGATCGACATGCACATGACCGACTCGCTGGGCCGCTCGTGGCAGCTCGCCACCGTGCAACTCGACTACAACTTCCCCGAGCGCTTCGAGCTCACCTACACCGGCGCGGACAACGCCGAACACCGGCCGGTGATGATCCACCGGGCGCTGATGGGCTCATATGAGCGTTTCATCGGGATCCTGCTCGAGCACCTCGAGGGCGAGCTGCCGGTGTGGCTGGCGCCGGTGCAGGCGATCGTGCTGCCGATCGCCGACCGCCACAACGCCTACGCGGCTGCGACCCGCCGGCGGATCCACGACGCGGGACTTCGCGCCGAGGTCGACGACCGCACCGAGTCGATCGCGCGCAAGATCCGCGACGCAGAACTGCGCAAGATCCCGTACATGCTGATCGTCGGCGATCGCGAGCAGGAGTCAGACGAGGTCGCGATCCGGGAGCACCGGAAGGGCGACGTCGGCTCAGAGGCCGTCCAAACGTTCATCGACCGACTGCGGAGCAAGGTGGAAAGTCGCTCGAAAACGTGAGCAGCGCCGCTATAATCAGCCGCGTTGACCCAAGTGCCTCATTACACACCGCCCGGCGCCGCTTGACGTTTCGCCGCCACCGCAGCTAGTGCCGGTCCCTCGTAGGTTTGACCGGCGCCCGCCGGAGCGGGACCAGACTCGGATCAACGAACGCATCCGCGTACCCGAGGTTCGGCTCGTCGGCGAGGACGGCAAGCAGATCGGGGTCATCAAGACCTCCGATGCGCTCGCGTACGCCCAGGAGCGCGATCTCGACCTGGTCGAGGTCGCCCCCGAGGCGCGCCCGCCGGTCTGCCGGGTGCTGGACTACTCCAAGTACAAGTACGAGCAGGCGCAGAAGCTGAAGGCCGCCCGCAAGCACCAGCAGCAGATCACGATCCGCGAGATCAAATTCCGCCCGAAGATCGCCCAGAACGACTACGACACCAAGAAGGGGCACGTCACGCGCTTCTTGAAGGGCAAGGACAAGGTCAAGATCACGATCATGTTCCGCGGGCGCGAGGTCACGCATCCCGAGCGCGGGACTGCGCTCCTTGACCGACTCGCGGGCGAGCTGTCCGATATCGCCGTGATCGAGCAGACACCGGTCCAGGACGGCCGCAACATGACGATGATGCTGGCGCCGTCAAAGGCGATCCTGTCCGCCGAGGACCACCACGCTGCCGAGCCCGACGCCAACGCCGCCAACCGCAAGAAGAGCGACCGGCGACGCGAGGGCGAGGTTGACGGCGAGGCCGAGAGCGCGGGCCAGGGCGAGGTTGAGCGCGAGCGCCGAGGGCGAGGGCCAGCGCGACGGCGAGGCCAACGGCGACGGCGACAGCGACGGCGCGATCGCGTCCGAGCAGCCCGCCGAGCCCGCCGAGTCGCCCGCGAGCGACGCAGCCTGACGCGGGGCAGCGCCCTCTCTGCTGGCTTTGGGCTGTTATAGAGCCCAAATCCTGCACGACGCATCGCCGATGGTCTGCTTTACTAGTCCACCGGCCATGCCGAAGATGAAGACCCATTCCGGCGCCAAGAAGCGCTTCAAGGTGACCGCGACCGGAAAGGTTCGCGGCCGCAGCGCGTTCACGAGCCACATCCTCGAGAAGAAGTCGCCGAAGCGAAAGCGTCGCCAGGGGCGCCCGGCGGTGATCTCCAAGCACGACGAGCCGCGGGTCAAGATCCTCCTCGGAGCCAAGCACAAATGACCCGGGTCAAGCGCTCGATCCACGCGCGCAAGAAGCGCCGCGCGACGCTGCAGATGGCAAAGGGCTATCGCGGCGACGCGAGCCGGCATTACCGGACCGCCAAGGAGGCCGTGCTCAAGGCCGACCAGTACCGCTACCGCGACCGGCGCAACCGCAAGCGCGACTTCCGCCGGCTGTGGATCACGCGGATCAACGCCGCCGCGCGCCAGAACGAGCTGTCCTACTCGCAGTTCATGCACGGTCTGCAGCTCGCGGGCGTCGAGCTCGACCGCAAGATCCTCGCGGACATCGCCGTCCGCGACGCCGACACGTTCCGACGCTTTGCCGACCGCGCCCGCGAGGCGCTGGCGGCCGGCTGAGCCAGAGCCGAACCACCAGCACCGCCGATCGGGCGCCGCTCCAACAGGAGGGCGCCCTTTTTTCGTTCAGATGACCATCACCAGCTCACACAACCAGAGGCTCAAGGAGATCCGCAAGCTCCGGATGCGCCGCCGCGAGCGCTCCAGGACAGCGCGGTTCGTCGCCGAGGGCGAGGACCTGCTCGCCGCGGCCGACGCGGCCGGCTGGGAGCCGCTCGAGCGCTACTGCGCCGCCGGCAGCGGCCTGCAAGGCGTCGAGGTCGAGCCCAAGCTGCTCGCCCAAGCTTCGGGCCTGGCGTCGGGCACCCGCACGCTCGCGGTCTACGAGGAGCGGTGGGCGCAACGCGCGCTCGGCCCCCTGTGCGTGTATCTGCACGGCGTCCACGACCCCGGCAACGTCGGCGCGGTCCTCCGATCCGCGCAGGCGTTCGGGGCAAGCAGCGTCGCGATCGGCCCTGGGACCGCCGACCCGTTCGGTCCCAAGGCGGTCAGGGCGAGCATGGGGGCGATCTTCGAGGTGGCGCTGGCGCGCGCAGACGAGCCCGCCGCGCTCCCCGGCGCCCGCGTGGCGCTGGTCGCCGGCCAGGGCGAGCCACTCGCAGCCGCGGCAACCGCCGCGGCACCGCCGCGGCCGCCGCGGCCGCCGAAACCGCATCAGCCGCCGCAGCCGGCCACGAAAGCGACGCCGAGCTCACGCTGCTGATCGGCGCAGAGCGCGAGGGCCTGCCCGCCGACGTGATCGCCGGCGCCGATCTGATCGCCCACATCCCGATCCAGACCGACTCGCTCAACGCAGCGATGGCAGCCACCGTCGCCCTCTACGAGGTCACTAGGATGGCCCCGCCCCAGCCCCCGGCCAACAAATGACCGAGCGAATCGACCAGATCCGAAAAGAGGCCGAGGCCGCGATCGACGGCGGCAGCCGGACAGCCACGCGCTCGAGGAGGCGCGGATCCGCTACCTCGGCCGCAAGGCCGAGCTACCCAACCTGCTGCGCGCCGTCGCCGAGCTGCCGCCGGAGGAGCGCGCGGCCACCGGCAAGGCCGCCAACCAGGCGCGCCAGGCGCTCGAGGACGCGATCGAAGCGCAAGCACGGCGCAGCTCGCGGCCTCGGAGCTCGAACAGCGCCTCAAGCAGGACCGGGTCGACGTCACGCTCCCCGCCGACCCGCTGCCGGCGATCGGGCGCCTGCACCTGATGACCCAGACGCGCCGCGAGATCGAGGACGTGTTCATCGGCCTCGGCTTCAACGTCGCCGAGGGCCCCGAGGTCGAGACCGTCTACTACAACTTCGACGCGCTCAACCATGCGCCCACGCATCCCGCGCGCGCTGCTGACCGACACCTTCTACATCAAGCCCGCCAGCGACATCTTCGACCCCGACGCGGTGCTGCTGCGGGTGCACACGTCGCCGATGCAGATCCGCGCGATGGAGCAGCAGCCGCCGCCGATCTACATCATCGTCCCCGGCCGCGTCTACCGCCCCGACTCCGACGCGACGCACACGCCGCAGTTCCACCAGATCGAGGGGCTGGCCGTCGACACCGACATCACGCTCGCCGACCTGAAGGGCACGCTGCTGACGTTCGCGCGCGCGATCTTCGGCCCGAGCGCGAGGTCCGCCTGCGCCCGCACTTCTTCCCGTTCACCGAGCCGAGCGTCGAGGTCGACGTCTCGTGCTTCAACTGCACGGACGGCGTCACCGCAGACGGCGAGCGCTGCGCGCATCTGCAAGGGCACGGCGTGGATCGAGATCCTCGGCGCCGGGATGGTCGACCCCAACGTGCTCGAGCTACGTCGCGCGACCACGGCTACGACCCCGAGCAGGTCCAGGGGTTCGCGTTCGGGATGGGGATCGAGCGGATCGCGATGCTCAAGCACGGCGTCCCCGATCTGCGGCTGCTCTACGACAACGACGTCCGCTTCCTGGAGCAGTTCGTGATGAGCGCGTCCCGCTCGAATGGCTCCACGAGTACTGCCAGCCCGACCTCGACGTCCACGCGCTCGCCGAGCGCCTGGCGATGACCGGGACCGAGGTCGAGCGCGTCGAGCACCACGGCGTCGGCGCGCTGCGAGAACTTCGTCGTCGGCAAGGTGCTCGAGCGCAAGCGCCACCCCGACGCCGATCGCCTGAGCGTCTGCATGGTCGACATCGGCGGCTCGACGCCGTCGCAGATCGTCTGCGGCGCGCCCAACGTCGCCGCCGGGCAGACGGTGGCGGTCGCCAAGCCCGGCGCGGTGATGCCCGACGGGACCAAGCTCGGCAAGGCGAAGCTGCGCGGCGTCGAGTCCAACGGCATGATCCTCGCCGAGGACGAGCTCGCGATCGGCACCGAGCACGACGGGATCATGGTGCTCGACGGACGGGCTCAAGCCCGGCACGCCGCTCGAGCCAGGTGCTGCCGATCGCGACCGACGTGCTGGTGCTCGAGATCACGCCGAACCGGCCCGACTGCCTCGGGATCTACGGCGTCGCGCGCGAGGTTCACGCCGCCACCGGCGCCGCAGTTGAACCCGCCGCCCTGGGCGGACGACCCCGGCACCGAAGGGCGCGCTCGACGGCATCACGATCGACGTCGAGTGCCCCGAGCTGTGCCCGCGCTTCACCGCCCGCATCTTCGAGGACGTCAAGATCGGGCCGAGCCCGCTGTGGCTGAAGGCGCGGCTGATGGCCGCCGGGCAGCGGCCGATCTCGAACGTCGTCGACATCACCAACTACGTGATGCTGCTGACCGGCCAGCCGCTGCACGCGTTCGATCTACGACCGGGTCGCCGGCGCGCAGCTGACGGTCCGACGCGCGCGAGCCGGCGAGCAGATCGAGACGCTCGACGGGCAGACGCGGACGCTCGACGCGGAGATGGTCCTGATCGAGGACGCCGACGGCCCGACGTCGATCGCCGGCGTGATGGGCGGCGCGCGCTCCGAGGTCGAGCCGACGACGACCGCGCGTGCTGATGGAGGTCGCCAACTGGAACGGCGCGAACATCCACCGCACGTCGCTGAAGCTCGGCCTGCGCAGCGAGGCGTCGACCCGGTTCGAGAAGCAGCTCCAGCCCGAGCAGGCGCTGGAGGCCCAGGCGGTCGCGACGCAGCTGATGATCGAGCTGTGCGGCGCGACCGTGCGGCCCGGAACGATCGACGTCGGCGGCCCCGGCCCCGAGCCCAAGACGATCCGCCTGCGCGAGCGCGCGGGTGCGTAGCCTGCTCGGCGCGCCGATCGCCGAGCGCCGCCAAGCGGAGATCCTCAACGCGCTCGAGTTCACGACCACCGACGCAGACGACGGGCTCGACGTCACCGTCCCGGCCTTCCGCCGCAGCGACGTCACCCGCGAGGCCGACCTGATCGAGGAGGTCGCACGGCTCGACGGGCTCGAGAAGCTGCCGGCGACGCTGCCGTCGCGCCACGGCGCCTCCGGGCGGCTGACCGAGCGTCCAGCGGCTGCGCCGCCGCGCCGCCGACGCGCTGACCGCACAGGGCTTGCACGAGATCGTCGGCTGGAGCTTCACCGGGCCGGACCTGCTCAGAGCTCTGCGGCTGCCTCTGGACACCACCGCCGTCGAGCTCGAGAACCCGATGTCCTCCGAGCAGGCGCAGCTGCGGACGACGCTGCTCGGCTCGCTGCTCGACGTCGCGCGGCGACAACCTCGCACACGGCGCCGGCACGCTGCGCCTGTTCGAGGCCGGCGCCGTCTACCTGCCCGAGCCCGGCCGGCGGCTGCCGCGCGAGCCGCATCACGTCGGCGGCGCTGCTGATCGGCCCGGTCAGGCCGGCGACGTGGCGCGAGCCCGACCCGCCGCGGCGCCGACTTCTTCGCCGCCAAGGGCGTTCTGCAGGGTCTGCTCGGCACGCTCCGGGCGCCCTGGGAGGCGCGGGCCGTCCACCGATCCGCAGCCGTTCCTGCACCCGGGGCGCGCCGCGACGATCGTCGTCGCCGAGTACGCCCGTCGGGTGGCTCGGCGAGATCCACCCGCAGGTCGCCGCCCAATGGGACATCGACATCGATCAGACGGTCGCGGCGTTCGAGCTCGACCTCGACGCGGTCGCGCCGCATGCCGTGCTCGATGCCGGTCTACGAGGACCTGACGAGCTTCCCCGAGGTCCGCGAGGACCTGGCGGTGATCGTCGCACAGCGACCAGCGCCGCGGACGTGCTCGCGGTCGTGCGCGAGGCCGGCGCGCCGTTGCTGCACCACGCCGAGGTGTTCGACGTGTACCGCGATCGCGGAGCGGCTCGGCGACGGCAACGTGTCGCTCGCGCTGCGCCTCGTCCTACCGCGCGGGCGATCGCACGCTGACCGACGACGAGGTCGCCCGGCGCCGCGAGGCGATCGGCGCGGCGCTCGACCGACAAGCTCGGTGGGAGGGTCCGTGCCTCCTAGCGTCGCGGTGTTCGGCGCCGCCGGGTTCACCGGCGCGCTGACCGCGAGGCTGCTTCACGGCCATCCCAGCTTCGAGCTGCAGGCGGTGACCGCGCGCTCCGACGTCGGCAGGCGACTCGACGACCTGTATCCGTACCACCGCGTCCCGCTCACGCTCGAGGAGCTCGACCTCGACCGCCACGCCGACGTCGACGCCGCGGTCGTCGCCTACCCGCACGGCGCCGCGGCCCCGGTCGTCGGCGAGCTGCGCAGCCGCGACGTCCGCGTGGTCGACCTCAGCGCCGACTTCCGGTTGCGCGACGCAGCCGTCTACGAGCAGTGGTACCGCGACCACCAGGCGCCAGAGCTGCTGCGAGCAGGCCGTGTACGGGCTGCCAGAGCGCTACCGCGAGGAGATCCGCGGCGCCGATCTCGTCGCCAACCCCGGCTGCTTTCCGACCGCCGCGCTGCTGGCGCTGGCGCCGCTCGCGCGCGAGGGGCTGATCGAGGACGTCGTGATCGATGCCAAGTCCGGCGTCTCGGGCGCGGGGCGCAGCCCGACCGAGCAGACTCACTTCGTCACCGTCGACGAGAACGTCAACGCCTACGGCGTGCCGCGCCACCGCCACACGCCCGAGATCGAGCAGGAGCTCGCGGCGCTCGGCGCCGACGTGCTCGTTACGTTCACGCCGCACCTGCTGCCGCTGGACCAGGGCGAGCTGGTGTCCTGCTACGTGACCGTCGACAACGGCAACGGCCGCGGCGACGTCGATCTGCAGCGGCTGTACGCGTCGTTCTACGACGGCGAGCCGTTCGTCGAGATCACGCTCGCACCTCCCGGGGTCCGCGACGTGCGCGAGACCAACATCTGCCGCATCTCGGTGCACCGCGACGAGCGCACGGGACGGGTGATCGTGTTCGCGGCGATCGACAACCTGTGGAAGGGCGCCGCCTCCCAGGCGGTGCAGAACCTGAACCTGATGTTCGGGCTGCCCGAGGGCGAGGGGATCGCGTGAGCGGGTTCTTTGCGTCGCGCTGGATCGAGCAGCCGGGCAACGCGACCGAGGTCGCGGGCGGCGGCCTGCCGAAGGGGTTTCGCGCCGCGGGTGTTGCGTGCGGCGTCAAGGACAGCGGCGCGCGCGACCTCGGGTTGCTCGTCTGCGACGCGCCCGAGACGACGAGCGCCGCGAGGTTCACCCGCTCGGGGACGCTCGCGGCGCCGGTGCTGCTGACGATGGAGCGCTCGACGCTCTCGGGGCTGCGCGCGGTCGTCGTGAACTCGGGCAACGCCAACGCCGCGACCGGGCGCCGGGGGCTCGACGACGCCGCGCGGATGCAGGGCGCGGCGGCGGTCGCCTCGCAGGTCGGCGCCGAGCAGCTCGTCGCTGTCGCGTCGACCGGGGTGATCGGCGTGCCGCTGCCGATGAGCGCAATCACCCAGGGGATCCTCGCCGCCGGACGCGCGCTGCGCGCCGACGGCGACGCGGACTTCGCCGATGCGATCCGCACGACCGACGCGTTCGCAAAGAAGGTCACGCTCGATGTCGCGCTCGCCGCCGGCACCGTCCGCCTCAGCGTCCAGGGCAAGGGCGCGGGCATGATCTCCCCCGGATTCGCGACGCTGCTGGTGTTCGTGCAGACCGACGCCCGGCTGTCGGCCGCGACCGCCGACCTGCTGCTCGGCGTCACCGTCAAGCGGTCGTTCGAGCGCGTCAGCGTCGACGGACAGCTCTCGCCAAGCGACACCGTGATCCTGCAATGCAGTGGCGAGTCGGGGGTCGCGATCGAGCCCGAGACCGCCGACGAGCTGCACTTCGGCGAGGCGATGGATGCGGCGCTGCGCCAGCTCGCGCTGCTGGTCGTCGGCGACGGCGAGGGCGCCCGGCGCGTCGGCCGGATCGTCGTCCGCGGCGGCCACGAGCAGACCGCGATCGCGGTCGCACGCGCGGTTGCCGACTCGCCGCTGGTCAAGACCGCGCTGTACGGCGGGGACCCGAACTGGGGGCGGATCGCCCAGGCGGTCGGCGCCGCGACCGCCGGGATGGCGCCGCTGGCGCTCGACATCGCGATCGAGGGCATCCAGGTGTGTGCAGGCGGCTCCTACGTGCCCCACGACGCCGACGCGCTGCGGTCGGCCGTTGCACGCAACGAGGTCGAGTACGACATCGGGCTGCCCGGCGAGGGCGCCGAGGTCGAGTTGTTCTTCTCGGACCTCGGCCACGAATACGTGACGATCAACGCGGACTACACGACGTGAGCGAGCGCCGCGATGCGTGACATCGCCACCCTCCTGGAGGCGCTGCCGTACATCCGCGAGTTCCATGGCCGCACGGTCGTGATCAAGTACGGCGGCGCGGCGATGATCGATCCGGCGCTCAAGGAGGACTTCGCGCGCGACGTCGTGCTGCTCAAGTACGTCGGGATGAACCCGGTGATCGTGCACGGCGGCGGCCCGGAGATCACCGGGTACATGCAGCGGCTCGACCTGCCGGTGCAGTTCGTCGACGGCCTGCGCGTGTCCGACGAGCAGACCGTCGAGGTCGTGAAGATGGTGCTGGTCGGCAAGGTCAACAAGGACATCGTGCTGCTGATCAACCGCCACGGCCAGCCGGCGGTCGGGCTGTGCGGCGACGACGGGCTGCTGTTCCGCGCGATCCGCCAGCCGGCGCCGAGCGGTCAGGACATCGGCTTCGTCGGGCGCATCGAGCACGTCGACGTCAACGTGCTCAACCACGTCAGCCAGGACTACATCCCGGTGGTCGCGAGCGTCGGCGCCGACCGCGAGGGCCACTCCTACAACATCAACGCCGACGAGGCCGCCGGCGCGGTCGCGCGCGCGCTCGAGGCCTACAAGGTGATGTTCCTGACCGACGTCGCCGGCTGGCTGCGAGACCCGGGCGATCCCCGGAGCCTGGTGTCCGAGGCGACCGCGGACGAGATCTCCGACGCGCTGCCGGCGATCGAGGGCGGGATGCGCCCGAAGCTCGCGGCGTGTCTGGACGCGATCCAGGGCGGCGTCTCCTCGGCGCACATCGTCGACGGGCGGGTCCCGCACTCGCTGCTGCTCGAGCTGTTCACGGACGCCGGCCAGGGTACGAAGATCGGGTCGATCTGATGACGGGATTGCTCGCCGAGCTGCAGGCGCTGGAGCGCGACTACGCGATCGGCACGTACGCGCGCAACCCGGTTGAGTTCGTACGCGGCTCGGGCTGCCGTCTGTGGGACGCCGACGGCAACGAGTACCTCGACTTCCTCGCCGGGATCTCGGTGCTGAACGTCGGCCACTGCCATCCGGCGATCGTGGAGGCCGTGCAGGACCAGATCCAGCAGCTCACCCACGCGACCAACCTCTACTACACCGAGCCCGCGATGCGACTGTCCGCGCGCCTGTCTGAGAGCTCGCTCGGCGGCAAGGTGTTCCTGTGCAACTCCGGCGCGGAGGCCAATGAGGCGGCGATCAAGCTCGTGCGCCGGGCGCGCCCCGGCGGCGACGTGGTCGTCGTGCACCGCGGCTTTCACGGCCGCACCTACGGGGCGTTGTCGGCGACGCCGCAGGAGTCAAAGCAGGCGCCGTTCGCGCCGCTGGTGCCCGGCTTCAAGGTGGTGGCACCCGACCCCGCGGCGCTCGACGCGGCCGTCGACGAGCGGACCGCGGCGGTGCTGCTCGAGCCGATCCAGGGTGAGACCGGCATCCATGTGCTGTCCGATGAGCTGCTGGCAGCGGCGCGGGCGGCCTGCGACCGAGTCGGCGCGGCGCTCGTGTTCGACGAGATCCAGACCGGTATGGGGCGGACCGGGACGCTGTGGGCCTACGAGCAGACCGGCGTGATCCCGGACGCCCTGACGAGCGCCAAGGCGCTGGGCGGCGGCCTGCCGATCGGGGCGCTCGTCACCGGGCCGCGCCTCGCCGATGTGCTGCAGCCGGGCGACCACGGCTCGACGTTTGCGGGTGGCCCGGTCGTGTGCCGCGCGGCCCTGGTCGCGCTGCGAGCTGTGCGCCGACCCGGAGCTGCTGGCCGCGGTCGTGGTTCGCGGCGAGCGGCTCGCGGCCGGGCTCGAGTCGCTGCCGTACGCTACCGCCGTGCGCGGCCGGGGCCTGATGCTCGCGATCGACCTTGCCGAGGGCCTGTCGGCCCCCGAGCTGGCCGCGCGCGCGCTGCTGGAGCAACGGCTCGTGGTCAATGCGACCGGGCCCCGGACGATTCGGTTCGAGCCGCCGCTGGTAGTCTCCGACGCCGATATCGAGGAGGCAGTTGCACGGATGCAGAGCCTGGCGCGATGAGCGGTGCTGAATTCCTGCCGCCCGTCGGGATGAGTGTCGAGGCGGCCGGCGAGATGCTGAGCATTCGCCTTCCGGTCCGCGGGCGCGGCAGCGGCGAGAGTGACCGCACCTACTACGACACGTTCGACGGGCTCGTCCACGGCGCCGGCTTGTCCGTCGTCCACGAGGGCGGGCGGATGGTGCTCGCCGACCGAGCGAGCGGCATCGTCGTCGCATCGATGGCGATGGCCCAGCCGACGCGGCCGCTGCTCGCGTTCGAGCTCGAGCCAGGGCCGCTGCGCGAGGCGCTGGCACCCGTGATCGACGTCCGCGCGCTGCTGGCGCTCGCGCACATCCACAGCCGCGCGCGAGCATTCGAGCTGCTCGACGGTGAGACCAAGGTCGTCGTCAGGATGACGCTCGAGGAGCCGGCGGTGATCTCCGCCGCAGGCCGCGACAAGCCGCTTCGCCCGCGGTTGCGTCTCACCGCCGTCCGGGGCTACGACGCCGACCTGGAGTCGCTGCGACACGACCTCGAGCACGACCTCGGCTTCAAGCCCGCCGACCAGCCGGTCGTCGACGAGGCAGTCCGGGTCGGGGGCGGGATCCCGGGCGGGATCGGCTCCAAGGTCAACGTCCCGCTCGCCGCGGGGCAGCGCTCTGACGCCGCCGTGTGCGCGGTGTTGACCAGGCTGCTGGAGGTGATCGAGGCAAACGTGGAGGGGACGATCGCCGACACCGACTCCGAGTTCCTGCACGACCTCCGCGTGTCGGTGCGCCGCTCGCGGGCGGTCCAGCGTGAATGCCGCGGCGTGTTCCCGCCCGAGGAGCTTGCCGCGTTCCGGGCCGAGTTCAAGTGGCTGCAGCAGGCCACCGGCGACTCGCGCGACCTCGACGTGTACGTGCTCGAGTTCGACTCGATGCGCGAGCTCGTGCCGGAGTCGATGCGCCCCGATCTGGATCCGTTGCTCGCGGTCCTGCGCGGGCGGCGGCTGACCGCGCGCCGCGAGATGGTGCGCGCGCTGCGCGGCGACCGGTTCAGGCGGCTGCTCGGTGACTGGGCCGTGCTGCTGGAGGAGCTCGTCGCGCGTCCCACCCGCGAGCGCGTCGACGCAACCGAGCCGATCGCAGAGCTGGCGGCCCGGCGAATCTCGAAGGTCTACCGGCGGATGGTGAAGATGGGTGACGCGATCGGCCCCGACAGCCACGCCGAGGAGTACCACGAGCTGCGAAAGAAGGGCAAGGAGCTGCGCTACCTGCTCGAGCTGTTCGGCACGCCGCTGTTCTCGCCCGATGTCGTCAAGCCGATGGTCAAGTCGCTGAAGTCGCTGCAGGACGTCCTCGGCCGCCACCAGGACCGCGAGGTCCAGGTAGCGACGGTCAGCGCGTTGCGCGACGAGGTCGCCGCGATGCCCGGCGGCTCGGAGGCGCTGATGGCGATGGGGGTGCTGGTGCTGCGGCTGCACGAGGACGAGCGGGCCGCGCGCGGCGAGTTCGCCGAGGTGTTCGCGGAGTTCGCGTCCGCCTCGCAGCGCCAGCTGGTCAAGGACACGTTCGCGTGACCTACGTCCTCGCCACTTACAACATCAAGGGGGGGTCGGCAAGACCTCGTCGGCGGTCAACCTCGCCTACCTCGCGTCGCGCGACGGCGCGCCGACGCTGCTGTGGGACCTCGATCCCCAGGCCGCGTCGACCTACCTGTTCCGGGTGCGTCCCAAGATTCACGGGGGCGGGCGCAAGCTCGTGCACCACACGTCGAGCGCCTCGGCGCAGATCAAGGGCACCGACCACATCGGGCTCGACCTGCTGCCCGCCGACTTCTCCTACCGGCACATGGACCTCGTGCTCGACAGCTTCAAGCACCCGACCAGGCGCCTGGCGCGGGTGCTCGACCCGCTGCGCGCCGAGTACGAGTACATCTTCCTCGACTGTCCGCCGAGCATCTCGCTGGTGTCCGAGAGCGTGTTCGAGGCCGTCGATGCGCTGCTCGTGCCGATCATCCCCGCGACCCTGTCGTCGCGGACGTTCGACCAGCTCTCGGAACTGGTCAGAGGCGGGCCGCAGGTGCTCGCGTTCTTCTCGATGGTCGACGTGCGCAAGCGCTTCACCGCGAGGTGATGGCGCAGGTCCGCGGCGTGCATTCGGTCGAGATGCTCGGTGCCGCGATCCCGGCGGCCGACGAGGTCGAGCGGATGGGAGTCGAGCGCGACGTCGTCGCCGCGTTCGCGCCGCAGTCACGCGGGGCGCTCGCCTACCAGGCGCTGTGGTGGGACGTACGGCGACGGCTCCGCCACCGCAACTAGCGCAATACCCTTGAGCTCCGTGCCAGACCCCAAGCGCAAGCCCACATCCTCGTTCGAGGTCCACCCCGACGACGTACACCGGGTGCTGCTGCTCTACAGCGGCGGCCTGGACACGAGCGTGATGCTCAAATGGATCCAGGACCAGTACGAGGCCGAGGTGGTCGCGCTGACGGTCAACGTCGGCCAGCCCGGCGAGGACTACGAGGGGATCCGCGCGAAGGCCCACCAGTTGGGGGCGCTCGAGTGCCACGTCGTCGACGCGCGCGAGGAGTTCGTCCGCGAGTACGTGCTGCCGGCGATCAAGGCCAACGCCGTCTACGGTTCGGGCTACCCGCTGTTCACCGCGCTGAGCCGGCCGCTGATCGCGAAGCTGGCGGTGGCGCACGCGCTCGAGACCGGTTGCGACACGATCGCGCACGGGTGCACCGGGAAAGGCAACGATCAGGTGCGGATCGAGGCGACGATCGCGACCCTGGCGCCGGAGTTGCAGGTGATCGCGCCTGTCCGCAGCTGGAAGATGGGTCGCGAGGAGGAGCTCGAGTACGCGCGCGAGCACGGGATCCCGCTGAAGGGCGGCAGCGAGGTCTCGCCGTACTCGATCGACGACAACCTGTGGGGCCGCTCGAGCGAGGGCCGGTGGATCGAGCAGCTCGATCACGCGCCCGAGGACGATGTCTTTCAGCTCGTCACGCGGCCCGAGGACGCGCCCGACGAATCCGAGGTCGTGACGGTCGGGTTCGAGCGCGGCGTGCCGGTGAGCTTGAACGGCGAGCGGCTCGGCGCAGTTGCGCTGATCGAGCGTCTCGGGGAGATCGGCGCGCGCCACGGGGTCGGGATCGTCGACCAGATCGAGGACCGGATCGTCGGGCTCAAGGTCCGCGACATCTACGAGGTCCCCGCCGCGACGATCCTGCTGGCCGCCCATCGCGAGCTCGAGGTGCTGGTCGGCACGATCCACCAGCACCAGGTCAAGCCTGCGCTGGACCAGAAGTGGGCGTACCTCGTGTACGCGGGCCTGTGGTGGGAGCCGCTGCGGACCGATCTGGACGCCTATATGGAGGCGGCCAACGCGCAGGTCACGGGCACGGTCGGCGTCAAGCTCTACAAGGGCTCGGCGCGAGTCGTCACGCGCGCGTCGCCAAACGCCGTCTACGACGCGCAGCTGGCGACGTTCAGCGAGTCGGGCGGGCTGTTCTCGCAGGAGGCATCGCCGGGCTTCATCGAGCTGTGGTCGCTGCAATCCCGGATGGCATGGCGGGTGAGGAACCGTGGTGAGGGGTAGCATCGAGGCATGGGTTACAGAGGCATGGGCTACGAGCTCCTTGGTTTCTTCGTGTGGCAGCGCACCAAGCTGCGCTGGCGCCGCCGCGCTCGAGCCGCCGCGGGCAAGGCGGCAATCGCGGGCGCGGCTGTCAGCTTGATCGTCGGCGCTGTGGCGATTGCCGAGCGGCGATCGCCGGCGCGGCCGTCGGCCTGATCCTCGGCGCTGCGGCCATCGCTGAGCGCGAGCACTGGGCTCGCTGATCGCCACCGGCGGTTTCCGCCTGCGATAGCCGCGGACGCGATCCGTCCGCCCGGCGTCCTACCGTCGCGGTCGATGACCGACTCCTCTGTTCCGCCCGCGCTCGGAGTCGAGGGAGTGGAATGGCTCATGCTCGAGGGCGCCGAGAGCCTCACCGTCCGCGTGACCGGCCGCTGGCGGCGGCGCCCGACCCGGAGCGGGCAGCCGCTGCTCGTGCTCGAGGCGCGCGGTCAGCGCCATCGCTTCCCCGCGATGCCCGAGCCCCCGAGCCTCACGGGCACGGCGCCCGGAACCTGGCGGATGACCTTCTCGGTCCCTGCGGCGCTGGCGCCGGGCATCGGCGCCCGGGGCTGGCTTCAGCTGGGAGCGGTCGTCGTGCCGCTGCCGATCGAGGCCGACCGCCGGGAGGCTGAGCAGCCCCGCGCGCCCGAGCAGCCCCGCGCGCCCGAGCAACCCCGCGCGCCCGAGCAACCCCGCGCGCCCGAGCAACCCCGCGAACCCGAGCCCCGCGAACCCGAGCCGATTTTGGACGCGGAGCGAGAGGCGATCCGACAGGCGCAGCAGACAGCTCATGCCGAGCGGATGCGCCGCGTCGAGCTGCAGGAGGAGCTCGACCGGCGCCGGCGCGAGCCCGCCGAGGCCGACAGGCTGCGCGGAGAGCTGGTCACTGCGCGAGAGCGGATCCGCGAGCTGCGGCGCGAGCTCGAGC
Organism: uncultured Solirubrobacterales bacterium; assembly: GCA_963809685.1. Classification (GTDB taxonomy): domain Bacteria; phylum Actinomycetota; class Thermoleophilia; order Solirubrobacterales; family Solirubrobacteraceae; genus Palsa-465. Next base: position 17,355 of record CAWEKN010000016.1, read on the forward strand.
ACTTGCAACGCCAGCTCGACGAGGCCGCGCAGGAGGCGGCGGTGGCCCGCGCCGCCCGCGAGCGGGTCGAGTGCGAGCTGGTCCAGCGCGAGCTGGTCGAGCGCGAGCTGGTCGAGCCACCGGCGGCGACTACCGATGGACGTGCCGGCGCGATCTGCGCAGAGCTCGAGATCGCGTCAAGGGCGCCGCCGGTGCGCGGGTACGAGCTCGATTCCGTGGCGGACCGCACCGATCGTGCGCGCTCGTCGCTCGATGCCGAGCGCACGCTGACTGCCGCGCTCGCGCGGCGCCCGGATCAGGCGGCGTCGCGCGACGAGCTGATCCGGCTGCAGGCGATGCTCGAGCGCGAACAGGCCGCACGCGCCGAGGCGCAGGCCCGAGGCGAAACGCTCGAGCGCGAGCTGCGCGACTACGGGCTGCGCGCTGCGCGCGCGCATGACGCGATCGAGGAGCTGCGCGGCGAGATCGCGGCGTTGCGCGTCACGCTGGCGGCGCAGGCCGCCTCGGAGGAAGCCCAGGCTGCGCAGGGGGAGCCGCATGCCGCGCAGGCGGAACCCGAGGTTGCGCAGGCGCGACGCGAGGAAGAGCCGGTACAGGCCGCCCGACTCGATGCGGCGCTGTCGCGGTTGCGCGAGGCGGTCCCGCCCCCGGCGCCCGATACCGGGCCACCGACTGCGCCGGCCGACCTCCCCGGCGCCGGCCGACCGTGGCTGCTGCCCGTCTTGCGGACGATCGTCAAGCGCGACCCGGCCGGGGCCGGGCGGCTCGCGGTCGCGCTGCTGCCGGCGCAGCCGCTCGTCCAGCCGCTCCCGCTCGCCTACGACCTGGTGCTCTCCGATCTCGGCTGCTTCGCCGTCACCGCCGCCGCCGGCGTCGCGCTGGTGCAGCGGCGCGATCTCCCACGACCCCGTGCCGAGGTCCAGCTGCAGGTGCGCGGACAGCTGTCTGGCTTCGCCCGCCTGCTCGCGGCCGGCCCGGTCCGGCGCCGGTTCAGACGACGCCTCGCACGCGCCAAGGGCGATCGCCGCACGCTGAAGGCGGTCCGGGGCCTTGTTCGCGCTCCGCTCAGCGTCCAGCAGCTGTGCGCCGCCGGCGTTGCGCCGCAGCCAGCCCTCGCGTTCGCGCTCGTGGCGGCGATGGTCCAGGCCGAGTGGACCCTGGGCGAGACGTTCACGGTCGCCCACCGCGAGCCGGACGCCGGCGCCGCCGGATCCGGTCTGAGGGTCCGCGATGGCGCGCCCGTGATCGTCTGCGATCCGCCGATCGTGGACGCGGCGGCAACGATCACGACCACGATCGTCTGCCCGTCGGGCTCGCTGCTGGCCGTGTTCGACCCCTCGACCGGACTCGATGCCACGATCGAGGGCGACGGCCGGCCGCTGGTCATGCTCCAGAGCTGGATCAAGCGCGCACAGAGCGGCTAAATCGACGGCGAGGGCGCGGCGCTCGTGCCAAGCTCGTCCGCGTCGCCGCCTATGCTGGAAGCTGCCCCGCATGAGCTCTGCCTGCGCCCATCTCCACGTCCACTCTGAGTACTCGCTGCTCGACGGCGCATGCAAGATCGAGGCGCTGGCAGAACGGGCCGCCGCGTTCGAGCAGCCGGCGCTGGGCCTGACCGACCACGGCGTGATGAACGGCGCGGTGGAGCTGTTCACCGCCTGCCGCAAGCACGGCGTCAAGCCGATCCTGGGGTGTGAGGTGTACGTCGTCGCCGACCATGCCCGGCGCTCGCCGGGCCGGCTGGACCGCTTCCACCTGACCTTGCTCGCCGCGACGCCAGAGGGCTACCGCAACCTCGTCAAGCTCTCCTCGGCCGGCTTCCTGGAGGGCTATCAGCGAGGCAAGCCGTCGGTGGATCTCGAACAGCTGGCGGCGCACGCGGCCGGCGTGATCGTGCTCACCGGTTGCCTGCAGTCGCGCTTCTGCCAGTACCTGCTCAACGACCGCGCCGACAAGGCTCGGGCGCACGCCGATCAGCTGATCGGGGCGTTCGGCGCCGACAACGTCTACTTCGAGGTGCAGAAGAACGGGCTGGCGGAGCAGGAGCGCGCAAACGAGGGGATCGTGCGGATCGCCCGCGAGGTCGGCCGGCCGCTGGTCGGCACCGGCGACGTTCATTACCTTCGGCGCGAGGACTATCACCACCACGCGGCGTTGCTGTGCGTCCAGACCAAGTCGACGCTCAGCCAGCCGAAGATCAGCTTCGACACCAACGAGTTCTACCTCCGCTCGAACGACGAGATGAGCACCGCGTTCGCGCAGTGGCCCGAGGCGATCGCCTCGACGCTGGAGATCGCCGAGCGGTGCGACGTCGAGCTCGAGCTCGACCGCCAGCTGATCCCCCGTTATACGACGCCCGGCGACCAGACCGAGGCCGACTACCTGCGCTCGATCGTCGACGAGGGCCTCCGCCGGCGCTACGGCGACCCACCGCCGGCCGAGGCGGTGCAGCGCGCCGAGTACGAGCTCGGGGTGATCGAACGGATGGGCTTCAGCGGCTACTTCCTGATCGTCTGGGACTTCGTCAAGTACGCGAAGGACTCGGGCATCGCGGTCGGCCCGGGCCGCGGCTCGGCAGCCGGATCGATCGTCGCCTACTCGCTGCAGATCACCGACGTCGATCCGATCCGCTACGGCCTGCTGTTCGAGCGCTTCCTCAACCCCGAGCGGGTGTCGATGCCGGACATCGACATCGACTTCTCGGTCCGCGGGCGCGACAAGGTGATCCGCTACGTGACCGACAAGTACGGCAAGGAGTCGGTGGCGCAGATCGTCACGTTCGGCAAGATGTTCCCGCGGGCGGCGACGCGCGACGCAGCGCGCGTGCTCGGCCACGACTACAGCGCCGGTGACCGGCTCGCGAAGCTGATCCCCGAACCGATCATGGGCCGTTCGCCGAGCTTCGAGGACTGCTTGGCGCCCGGCCAGCCGCTGCGCTCGGAGGTCGACCGCGACGCCACCGCGCGTCAGATCGTGGACGTCGCGCGGGGTCTCGAGGGGATCGTCCGCAACTCGTCGATCCACGCCGCCGCGGTCGTGATCGCCGACCGGCCGCTGACGGACATCGTGCCGCTGCAGATCGCCGATGCCGGGACCGACGAGAACGGCGACCGCGTGTTCCGCACCGTCACCCAGTTCACGATGAAGCCGGTCGAGCAGATCGGTCTGCTCAAGATGGACTTCCTCGGCCTGCGCAACCTCGACGTGATCGAGGACGCGCTTGACATCGTGGAGCGCTCGACCGGCGAGCGCCCGGACATGGCGGCGCTGCCGCTCGATGACGTCAAGACCTACGAGATGCTCGCGGCCGGCGATTCGATCGGGGTGTTCCAGTTTGAGTCCGAGGGCATGCGCGAGGCGCTCAAGAAGGTCCGCCCGACGGAGTTCGACGACCTCGTCGCGCTCAACGCGCTGTACCGCCCCGGGGCTATGGACCAGATCCCCACCTACGCGCGCGGCAAGCGCGACCCGGAGTCGATCTCGTACCCCGACGAGCGGCTGCGCTTGATCCTCGAGGCGACCAAGGGCGTGATCCTCTATCAGGAGCAGGCGATGCAGATCGCCAAGGACCTCGCCGGCTTCAGTGGCGCCAAGGCCGACGATCTGCGCAAGGCGATCGGCAAGAAGAACCGCGAGGCGATGGCCAAGCTCAAGCCCGAGTTTGTCGCCGGCTGCCAGGCCTCGGGGACCGCCCCGTCGGTGATCGAGTGGGTGTGGGCGACCAATGAGAAGTCCGCCGACTACTCGTTCAACCGCTCGCACGCGGCTTGCTACTCGCTGATCTCCTACCGCACCGCGTGGCTTCGCGCCAATTACCCCGCCGAGTACATGGCGGCTCTGATCTCCTCGGTGATGGCCACGAAGGACAAGGTCCCGTTCTTCGTCTCCCAGGCTGAGCAGATGGGGATCTCGATCCTGCCGCCGGACGTCAACCTGTCAGACCACAATTTCGTCGTCGTCGACCGCGACATTCGCTTCGGGCTCGACGCGGTCAAGGGCGTGGGATTCGCGGCGGTCGAGGCGATCAAGCGCGCCCGCGACCAAGTCGATCCCACCCGGCCCACCCCCGCCCAGCCATTCGCCGACCTCTGGGATTTCTGCGCGCGGGTCGACAATCGCGCGGTCAACAAGAAGGCGATCGAGGCACTGATCAAGTGCGGCGCGTTCGGCTCGACCGGCGCCTCGCGCAAGGGCATGCTCGTCGTCCTCGAGCAGGCACAGGCCGCCGGCCAGAAGTCCCAGCAGGACGCGATGATCGGCCAGGGATCGATCTTCGACCTCGGCCTTGACCTCGGCGGAGGCGGCGCGGAGTCGGCTGCCGCGTTTGCGACGCCGAGTCACGCGCCGATCCCGACCGACGAGTTCGACCGCTCCGACTTGCTGGCGGCCGAGAAGGAGTCGATTGGCCTGTTCATCTCCGCCCACCCGCTGAAGGAGGTCGGTGCGGCGCTGCGGGCGAAGGTCGATTGTTCGCTCGGCGAGCTCGCAACCCGCCGGGATGGCGACTGGGTCACGGTCGGCGGAATGATCACCGCGGCCAAGCGGATCCGCACCAAGAAGGGCGATCCGATGATGTTCGCCACGCTCGACGATCTCGAGGCCGCGATCGAGCTGCTCGTGTTCGGCAACGCGCTCGCGGACAACGAGGCGGCGCTCGCTCCCGATTCGATCGTGATCGTGCGCGGCCGCGTCGACCATAAGGACCGCGAGAAGACCTGTCTTGTCGTCCAGCAGATCGACCGCTTCGAGCCGACCGAGGATGAGGTCAGGAAGGCCACCGAGGCGGCCGCCAAGGTCATCGTGGCGCCCAGCGCACTGCGCCTGCGCCTCGACGCAAGCGCGCTCCCGGCGACGGCGCTCGGCGAGCTGAAGGACCTTCTCTCGGGATTTCCCGGCGAATCGGACGTCGTGATCGAGCTGAGCACCTCGGCGGGCGCCCGGCGGCTGCGGCTCGGGCCCCAGTTCCGCGTCACCCGCAGCGCAGGGCTGCACGCCGAACTCAACGAGCTGCTCGGGACCGCGATCATGATGGACGCCGCACCGGCGGCGGCCGTCAGCGCATAGAACAAGGCCCCTCGAGCGACCGAAGTTTTGCACCGGAGTCCGGACAGTCCGGACTGAATTGGCAATGATCGCGACGCCGATCAGTCCGTCGGCACCCAGGGCCCGTGCCAGCCGCCGTAGTGCGCGACGAGCTGCTTGGCCTCCTCGGGCCCCCAGCTGTCCTGCGCGTATGGGTGCACCGGCGGCGGGGCGTCCAGCAGCGGCTGCATGATCCGCCAGGTCTCCTCGACGATGTCCTGACGAGTGAAGTGGGTCGCGTCGCCGACCAGCGCCGCGTGCAGCAGGACCTCGTAGGGCGTCGGATCCTCGCCGCCCTCGTCGGTGAACTCCGCGTCGAGCTCGATCTCCGTCGGGCCCGACTTGTCGGCTCGATGGGCGTCGAGGACCATCCGGATCCCCGTGCTCGGATCGATCTTGAACACGATCTGGCTGGGCAGGGGCGAGCGGCCTGCGAGCTTGATGAACTGGACCCTTGGCGGGTGCTTGAACACCAGCCGCAGCTCGGTCTGCCTGATCGGCATGCGTTTGCCGGTGCGGATGAAGAAGGGAACCCCCGCCCAGCGCCAGGTGTCGACCTCGACCCGCAGCGCGATGTAGGTCTCGGTGCTCGAGTCCGGCGCGACGCCGGCGATCTGCCGGTAGCCGTCGTACTGGCCGCGGATCGCCTTGGCGGGGTTGGCATCGGGCATCGCCCGGTAGACGACGTGCTTGGCGTTCTGTAGCGCGGCGGGATCGGCGCCCGCGGGTGGCTCCATCGCGGCATAGCCGAGTAGCTGCATAAGGTGGTTGACGACGACGTCGCGCATCGCGCCGACGGGGTCATAGAAGTGGCCGCGGTCCTCGACGCCCACCGTCTCGGCCATCGTGATCTGCACGCATGCCAGGTAGTTGCGGTTCCAGACCGGCTCGAGCATCGAGTTGGCGAACCGCAGGTAGAGAATCTCCTCGAAGCCCATCTTGCCCAGGAAGTGGTCGATCCGGTAGATCTGGGACTCGTCGACGTACTGGTGAAGGTCGGCGGCAAGCTCGCGCGCGGACTGCAGGTCGTGGCCGAAAGGCTTCTCGACGACGACGCGCTGGCCGCTCGACACGAGATCGGCCTTGGCCAGTCCCGCGACCACCGTGCCGAACAGCGACGGCGGGATCTCGAGGTAGAACACCGGGTTCGTCGCCCTCGCCTCGCGCAGAGCGTCGGCGACCCGTCGAAACGTACCCTCGTCGGCGAAGTCGCCACTGACGTATGCCAGCCGCCGGGCGAACCGCGCGAAAACCTCCTCGTCGAGATTCTCGCCGGCGGCGACGATGCTCTTGCGCGCATGATTGCGCAGGTGATCGACGCTCCAGTCCTCGACCGCGACCCCGATCACCGGGCAATCAAGCAGGCCGCGGACCTCGAGCCGGTACAACGAACGCAGCGTCATCTTGTTCGCCAGGTCGCCGGTGATCCCGAATACGACCAGGGCGTCTCCGTGGTGCGTGCTCATCGCGCGGGACGCTACAGATCTCTGCGGTTGAACCCGACTGTCGCGATCGCCGCGACGATCGCCAGGTATGCGACCGCCCACAGGTCAAGGCCGACCCCCCCGGCGTGTGAGGAGCCGAACGGGCCGAGGTTGATCAGCACGCCGGTAAAGCCGGTCTGATCGGCGGCGAGCGCGTGCAGGCCGGCCTGATAGAGCCCCTCGAACGGAAGCGCGAGCGACAGGTCGTGCGCGATCGTCGAGACCGAGTGCGCGTTCAGCGCCGACCCGATCGTCGAGAGCAACCCGGCGACGAGCCCGGCGCCGAACACCATGAACATGGCGATTCCGTTCGCGGTCGACGACAGCACCACCGACCCGAGCAGCGACAGCGCCACCAGGATCACCACGCCCGCCACCAGCGAGAGGCCCGGGCCGAGGACCCGGTCAGGGCCGCGACCGCCGGCGATCTGGACGATCACCAGCACAGCCGTGTACAGAATCACGACGTAGAGCGAGCACACCGACGCGGCCCCGGTGAACCGGCCCAGCAACAGTTCCGCGCGACCGAGCGGACGCACCACCAGCGGCTGCAGCAACCCACGGTCGGCGTCGCCGCGTACGGCGCCGAGCGTCAAGAACACGGCGAGGACCGTGCCGAGGAACAGCGTCGCGAACATCCCCAGCCCGATCAGCGTGGTCGCCACCAGGCCGCGGGTGTCGAGCGTCCCGGTGTCGCCGCTCGGGCTGATCGTGTTCACCGCATGAAACGCCTCGAACGTCGCCAGCGCGAACAGCGCCACAAACAGCAGGCTGAGGACGAGCACGATCAGAAACACGCGTCGGCGGACGCTTTCCTGCAGCACGTGTGCAGCGATCACGACCGCGGCACTCATTGCTGCTCGGGTGCCTGTTCGGGGGCGTCGGTGTCGGTGCTCGAGACCGCCTCGAGATACGCGTCCTCGAGCGTCGAGCGCAGGACTCGAACCTCGTAGACCCGGGCGCCGCCGTGCACCAGCGAGGCGACGATCTCGGGCGCGTCCTCGCGGCCGGCGTCGGGAAAGCGCCTGATCCCGTCGGCCGTCTCGATCTCGATCCCGCCGGCATGCGTCAGCTCGTGGGGTCGCCCGGCCGCGGCGACCTGACCGCGCGACAGGATCACGGCGCGGTCGCAGACCAGCTCGATCTCGCTCAGCAGGTGCGAGTTCAGCAGCACCGCGATCCCGCGGGAGCGCAGCTCCTCCAGCAGCGTCCGTATCGCTCGGCGGCCGGCAGGGTCCAGCGCGCTGGTCGGCTCGTCGAGCAGCAGCAGTTCCGGCGCTCCGATCAGCGCCTGTGCGATCCCCAGCCGCTGCTGCATCCCCTTCGACATCGCGTCGACGCGCCGCGTCGCGGCTTGGGCGAGCCCGACGAGCTCGAGCAGCTCGGCGCGCTCGCCGGCGCCGCGGTCGGACCCGGCGAGGCGCTGGTGCAGCGTCAGCACCTCGTCGGCGGTGCACCATCCGGGGAAGCGGAACAGCTCTGCCAGATAGCCGAGCGACGCGCGCGCCGGGCGGCTGCCTGCCGCAGCCCCGCACACGGTGGCGGTGCCGCTGCTGGCGCGTACGAGCCCACAGGCGATCTTCACGAGCGTCGACTTGCCGGCGCCGTTTGGCCCGAGCAGCCCGACGAGCTCTCCGCGTGCGACGGTCAAGTCGACCCCCTTGAGCGCCGCGATCTGGCCGTAGCGCTTGTGCACGCCCGCGATCTCGAGTGCGGGCCCCCGGGCGTCGGTGCTCATCTGCCGCCGCGCGGGCGTCGTGCGCGCGTGGCCTTGCCGCGCTTGCGCAGCTTGAACGCGTGCTCGACGTCGGCGGCGCTCGGGCCGCCACCGTCCGTGCCCGTCTCGAGCACGCAAGGCAGCTTCTCGAACCGTGGCTCGGACAGGAACACCGCGCAGCCCCGGTCACCGAGCTCGCCGTCGCCCAGCGGCGCGTGGCGATCGCGGTTTGACCCCAGCGGCGTCATCGAGTCGTTGACGTGAAGCGAATGCAGGCGATCGAGCCCGACGATCCGATCGCACCGTGCAAGCGTGTCGCTCAGCCCTTTCGATGTCGAGACGTCGTAGCCGGATGCCAGCAGGTGACAGGAGTCGAGGCACAGCCCGACGCGCTTGTCGCCGCCGGCGGCGTGCAGGAGCTCCGCCAACTCCTCGAACGAGCGGCCCAACGTGCCGCCGGCGCCGGCGGTGTCCTCGAGGTGAAGCGCGCAGCTCTCCGATTGCGCCAGCGCCTCCTTGATCACCTTGCCCGCGCGCTTGATCGCTTTCGGGACGTCGCCTTGCTTTGCCGAGCCGGGGTGCAGCACGACGCCGACGGCGCCGATCTCGTCTCCGACTCGGAGCGACTGGATCAGCGATGTCCGCGACTTGTCGCGGATCTCCTTGTCTTCGGAGGCGCAGTTGAGCAGGTACACGGCGTGGATCAGGACAGCCTTGATCTTGCTTGCTTGCAGCGCTTCGCGGAACTGCGCGAAATCCTCCTCGCCGTAGGCTGTGGGCCGCCACATCCGCGGGGATTGGTTGAAGATCTGAATCGCCTGGCAGCCTCGTTCGGTGCCGCGCTCGGCGGCTTTCGCAAGACCTCCTGCGTTTGATACGTGGGCGCCGATTAGCATGGGAGGTTGTCTGTCATGCGTGTTCGCTTCGCTCCATCCCCGACGGGGGCGCTCCACATCGGAGGCGCCCGGACTGCGTTGTACAACTGGCTGCTGGCCCACGGCCCGACGGATCGCCCAGATGGCAGGGCGGGGACGTTGGTGCTGCGCATCGAAGATACCGACCGCGAGCGATCGACCCCCGAGAACGTCGAGCAGATTCTCGACGCCCTGCGGTGGCTGGGCCTGGACTGGGATGAGGGCCCGATCTTCCAGAGTCATCGGGCCCAGCGCCATCGCGAGGCGCTCGAGCAGCTGCTCGCGAGTGGCCACGCGTACCACTCGAGCGCGAACGCCGACGATGTCCGCGCCTACAAGCAACGCCATGGCGCCGATCGCGGCTTCCGCGGCGAGACCGAGGCCTCGGGCGCCGTCCGGCTGCGAGTGCCGGATGACGGCGAGACGGTCGTCGACGACGTGATCCGCGGGCAGACGCGCTTTCCAAATGCGAACATGGACGATCCGGTGATCGCTCGGGCGGACGGCTCGGCGCTCTACAACTTCGCGGTCGCGATCGACGATCTCGACGCTGACATCACCGACGTCGTCCGCGGCGAGGACCATTTGTCCAACACGCCCAAGCAGCTGCTGGTGTTCGAGGCTCTCGGCGCTGCGCCACCGCGCTACGCGCACCTGCCGTTGCTGCATGGGCCCGACGGCCGCAAGCTCTCCAAGCGCCACGGTGCCGCGTCGGTGCAAGAGCTTCGAGAGGCGGGGTACCTGCCCGAGGCGGTCGACAACTACATCGCGCTGCTGGGAGCGGGCTTTGCCTCAGACGAGGAGCATTTCTCGCTTCAGGAGCTGGCGGAGCGCTTCCGGCTGGAACGCGTCTCCAAGAATCCGGCGGTGTTCGACGAGCGCAAGCTGCGCCACATGAACGGTCGCTGGCTTCGCGAGTTGGGCGCCGATGAGCTGACGACGCGCCTGGAGCAGTACACCGGCCGGTCGGGTCTGGGGCCGGCGGTCGAGATCGCCTCGGAGAAGATTCAGACCCTGGCGGAGTTCTGGCCGCTGGTGTCATTCCTGTTCGAAGGGCCCGCCGACGATCAGGCGGCGTTTGACCGGGTGATCGGCGGCGACGGCGGGGCCGAGGTCCTTACCTCCGCGCGCGATGCACTGCAGCGGGCGGAGCCGTTTACCCCCGAAACGATCGAGGTTGCGCTGCGCGAAGTCGTCGCAACCCGAGACGAGAAGCCGGGCAAGGTATTCCAGCCGATCCGCGTCGCGATCGCCGGAAGCACGGTGTCTCCAGGCATTTTCGAAAGCGTCGCATTGCTCGGCCGAGAGGAGACGTTGGCGCGCATCGACCGGGCCCTCGAGCGCCTTGCGTCCAAAAAGGGCTAAACAGGCATCGAACATATGCCGATAACCAGGACATGGACGGGCGGGCAGTGCAAGCCCGGTCCAGAACGCCCTATCTCGGACCCCAAGACAAGGATGAGCCCCAGTGGCACACCTGACTGCTGTGAGCACCCCACCAACTGATCCTTACGCCTCGCGTGAACGCCACCACAACGAAGGTCATGGCCGTCGCCTGACGGCCGCGTTCGAAGCGCTCGAAGCCTTCCCCGTCCTGGTCGAGTCGCGCAACCGCATCCTGCGGCTGTTCGAGAACGGCGAGCCGCCGACCGCCGAGGTCGTCGCAGCCGTCGAGGGCGACGTCGCGCTGGCCGTCAGCGTGCTGCGCCTCGCCAATCAGGTCGACGGCCGCAACCGCGGCCGCGTCGAGAGCGCCGTCAAGGCCATCGAGGTGCTCTCGCCTCGCACGGTGCATTCGATCGCCAGCCGCGCGCGGACGTTTGACTTCTTCGAGCGGACCGCCGTCTGGCAGGGCGCGCCCGAGCGCTTCCGCCTGCACGCCGTCGCCACCCAGCGCGCCGCCGACCGGCTCGCGCGTGAGATCGGCTACGAGTTTCGCGACCGGCTGATGCTCACCTCGCTCCTGCACGACATCGGCAAGCTCGTGCTCGTCCACGCTTATCCCGGCTACCCGCGTCAGATCCACGGCGAGGCCCGGACCCCGGAGGAGCGGCTCCAGCGCGAGCGCCGCGAGCTCGGCGTCGACCACGCCCTCGTCGGCGGCGTCCTCGCCCGCCGCTGGGGCCTGCCGAAGTCCGTCGCCAGCGTGATCGAGCGCCACCACGCCGACGATGCAGACGGTGAGGCCGCACTCGTCCGGCTCGCCGACATGCTCGCCCATTACGTGTTCGGCGGCTCAATCTCCCCGTCAGAGCTGCTGTCCGTCGGCCGCTCGCTCGGCGTCAAGCCGGCCGATCTGCGCACGGTCATGTACGACCTGCCGCTGCCCACGTCGGGCGGCCGCCCGCGCCAGATCGACCCGTGTCCGATGTCAAGCCGCGAGGTCGACGTGCTCCGCCGCCTGGCACGAGGGATGGTCTACAAGCAGATCGCCAGCGAGCTGGGCCTGTCGACCAGCACCGTCCGGACCCACCTGCACAACGTCTACGGCAAGCTCGGCGCGATGGACCGCGCGCAGGCCGTCCTGATCGCCACCGAGCGGGGCTGGATCTAAGCCTTAGCCGGCCCGGTGGGCCGCGTCGCGGCCCGCATTGGCATACGATCGGGGGTCGATGCTCTCGATCACGACGAAGTCGCCGTATGCGCTGCGAGCGCTCGTCGTGCTGTACCGGCACGGCGACGCCGGCCCGGTCCCGATCGCCGAGCTTGCTCGCCGCGGCGACATCCCGGTCCAGTTTCTCGAGCACCTGTTTGCGTCGCTGCGGCGGGCCGGCGTGCTGCGCTCGCAGAGGGGCGTGAAGGGCGGCTACAGCTTCGCCCGTCCGGCCGGCGAGGTGACCGTGCTGGAGATCGTCGAGCTGTTAGACGGCCCGCTTGGCCGGGGCGCCACCGGCGTGTTCGCCGACGCCGCACGAGCCGCGCGATCGGTGCTGGCGGAGTCGACCGTCGCCGACGTGGCCGAGGCGGAGTCGCGCGCGGCGGGCGCGCCGATGTACCACATCTAGACCGAAGAGCTGCGGCGGCCTCGCGGCATCGTGGGAGATCGTGTGCCCTCTGGGGGCAAAGATCTCCCAAGGCGAAGGCGAAGGCTGTTACGGCGGCCGATCGGCTTCAAAGGCGCGGGCCGTCGCGTTCTCGTAGGGTGTCGCGATCGCGCCGATTCCGACCAACATCGCCGCAACCGTCGGCCGCACCCCGATGGTGCAGCTGACCCGGATCACGCCGCCGGACGCCGAGGTCGAGTTGTTCGCCAAGCTCGAGGTGTTCAACCCGGGTGGGAGCGTCAAGGACCGAATCGGCGTGGCGATGATCGAGGCGGCCGAACGCGAAGGCCGGATCGAGCCGGGCCGCACCACGATTGTCGAGGCGACGAGTGGCAACACCGGGATCGCGCTTGCGTTCGTGTGCGCGGCGAAGGGATATGAACTCGTCTTGGCGATGCCGCAGGGGATGAGCCGCGAGCGCGAGGGCCTGCTGCGGCTGTACGGAGCCCGCGTCGAGATCACCGAGTCGCTCGGTGGCATGGACGAGGCGGTCCAGGCGGCACGATCGCTTGCCGCGCGCGAGGGGGTGTTCCTCCCCGACCAGTTCTCTAACCCCGCCAATCCCGAGATCCATCGCCGCACGACGGGCCCGGAGATCCTCGAGTCCCTCGATGACCGCGTCGACGTGTTCGTCGCCGGCGTCGGCACCGGCGGCACGATCACCGGCGCAGGCGAGGTGATCAAGGCCCGCTGCCCGAACTGCCGGATCGTCGCCGTCGAGCCGCGGGCGTCGGCGGTGCTGTCCGGTGGCAAACCGGGCCCGCACAAGATCCAGGGGATCGGCGCCGGCTTCATCCCCGAGGTGCTCAACCGCGAGGTGCTCGACGAGGTGGTCGCGGTCGACGACGAGGACGCGATCGAGACCGCACGTCGGCTCGCGCGCCACGAAGGGGTGCTCACCGGGATCTCCGGCGGGGCGGCGGTATGGGCCGCGCTGTCGCTCGCGGGCCGGCCCGAGCAACGAGGCGCGCGGATCGTGACGATCCTGCCTGACTCCGGCGAGCGCTACGTGTCCACGCCGTTCTTCGCCCCCTAGCGTCGCGACACTGTGTGTCGCGAGGACAATAGCCCGCGGATGCCGCCAGCTACGCTTAATCGATGCTCGGCCTGGGCCTGATCTCGCGCGCCGTCGGCGAGGTCAGACGCGACGTGGCAGCCGCGCACAGCCGCGACCCGGCGGCCCGCGATGTCAGCTCGCTGGAGATCCTCGCCACCTGGCCCGGCGTCCACGCGCTGCTCGCGCACCGGCTTGCGCACGCGCTGCATCGCGCCGGCGTGCCGGTCCTGCCGCGCGTGATCGCGGCCGTGGCGCGAGCGGTGACGGGCATCGAGATTCATCCGGCGGCCGAGATCGGCAGCGGCTTCTTCATCGACCACGGGATGGGCGTCGTGATCGGCGAAACCGCCCAGATCGGCAACGACGTGACGCTGTATCAGGGCGTCACGCTCGGCGGGACCGGATTTGCGACCGGCAAGCGCCACCCGACCGTCGAGGACAACGTCACGATCGGCTCGGGCGCGAAGCTGCTCGGCCCGATCACAGTCGGCCACGGCTCCAAGATCGGCGCGGGAAGCGTCGTGATCCACGACATCCCGCCGAAGTCGACGGTGGTCGGCAATCCTGGTCATCCGGTGCGGGTCGAGGGCCGGCGCCCCGAGGGTCCGGATGCCGACTGGGTTCACCTTCCCGACCCGATCGCCGACGCGATCAAGGGCCTCGCCAACCGGATCACCGCGCTCGAGCAAGCGGCCGGCGAGTCGCCGAGCGGATCAGGAGCCGACGTCACCCCGCTGCGCCCGAAGCCGGAGCACGGCGTCGACGGCGATCAGGAGAGCCCGATTCGCGGCCCAAACCGCGCGGTCGGCCCCAACCCGGCCGGCGGTTAGTTATCGGCGCGGTCGACGGTCGCCTCGGACACGACCGGCAGCGACGATTCGGCGACCTCGGGGTCGGAGAAGTTGCGCTGGGCCCTGACCAGGTACAGCGGGCGGCCCTTGACCTCGTCGTAGATCCTGCCGACGTACTCGCCGATGATCCCGATCGCGATCAGCTGGATTCCCCCGAGCAGCAAGACGACGATCGTGAGCGCGCTGAAGCCCGGCAGGTACGAGCCGAGGATCCGCAGCACGAACACGACCGGAATCGCCAAGAACGCGAGGGTGGAGATCGCGAACCCGAGCAGTGTCGCCAACTGCAGCGGCCGATGCGAGAACGACGAGATCGCGTCCAGCGAGAAGCGCAGCATCTTGGAGAACGTGAACTTGGTCTCGCCCGCGTAGCGAGGATCGCGCTTGTATGGCACCGCGGCCTGGGTGTAGCCGACCCAGACGGTCATCCCGCGCAGGAACCGATTGCGCTCCCGCATCGACAACAACGCATCCAGCGCCCTACGGTCAAGCAGCCGAAAGTCGCCGGAGTTGGGCTGAAGCTCGACCTGGGCGAGCTTGTCGAACAAGCGGTAGAACCAACGGGCGGTGCTCAGCTTGAACCGCGATTCGCCTTCGCGCTGCTGGCGGACGGCGTACACGACGTCACAGCCTCCGCGCCAGCGATCGAGCATCGTGATGATCAGCTCAGGCGGGTCCTGGAGGTCGGCGTCGAGCATCACGACCGCGTCGCCGCGGGCGTGATCGAGACCGGCCGTCAGTGCGGTCTGGTGCCCGAAGTTGCGCGACAGGTAGACGACGCGGACTCGCGGGTCCGACGAGGCCAGCCGCTCGAGCACCATCGCGCTCCCGTCGATGGAGCCGTCGTCGACGAGGACCAGTTCGAAGTTGATCCCGGTCAGCGCTGCGCTGACTCGGGCGCAGAACTCTTCGATCGTCGCTTCCTCGTTGTACACGGGCGCCACGACGCTCAGCAAGTCGAGAGTCCGCCCTGGGATTTCACTCGAAGCGAGACTCATGTGCGGGATGGTACGTACAACTGCGTCAGAGGCCGTGCGGTATGTACCCGAGCAGCTCGATCCCCTGCACCAGGCCGGTCAGCACAATCACGGCGTACCACAGGCGACGGTCACGTCCCAGCGCCGCGAACGGCAGCGCCCACGCCACGTACCAGGGCAGCAACGCACTGGCGGTGATCACCAGCGCCACGGCGGTCCAACCGGCGCCGTCGATCCAGTCCAGCCGGCCTCGCCACACCCTCAGCACAAGCCAGACGAAGGTCGCGAGGAACGCGATCCCCAGCACCACCCCGGTCGCGTGGCCGACGGTCGACATGCCCAGCCGAGTCGAAATGAACCCGGCGATGCTATGCCAGTCGCCCTCGCTCTGTGTCTTGGCGAGCGTCGAGGGGAGGTGCAGTGGCCCGCCGCCGAACGCGGCAAAGGCGAGCGCGGCGATCATCAGCGAGACCACGCCCGCGCCGATCGCGACTTCGCGCCGGCGGTTGCGCGCACCGAGTCCGGCGCCTCCGGCCAGCGCGAACGGCGCAAACAGGCCGGCCGTGAGCTTGACCCCGGCGGCCAGCGCGATCATGCCACCGCCCGCGCGCTCGCGGTGCGCCAACAACAGGTACACCGCCCCCGTGAGCAGCGCCAGCATCAGCAGGTCGTTGTGGCCGCCGCCCACGCCGTAGACGACCAGCAGCGGGTTGAGCCCGACGAGTGCGACGGCCTTGACGGGATCGACGCCGCGACGTCGTGCCGCGTTCCACACCAGCGCGACGATCGTCAGGCTCGAGAGCGCGGCGATCGCCTTGTAGGCCAGCGCGCTGGCAGCGATCGACAGAGGCGCCAGCAGATAGCTGAGCCCGGTGAACACGGGCCCGTAGGCCGTCGGCGTGCTGACCCATTTCCAGCCGATGAACGGATACAGCGGGTCCAGCGCGATCGTCTGCGGCCCATGGAGGTAGGGGTTTGCCCCGTACACGGCCCACATCCGCGCGTAAGCCTGGTAGCTGAAGACGTCGGTCGACAGGAGCGGCGGCGCCAGCAGCATCAACGCGTGGAGCGCCGCGATCGTCGTCAGCACCACCCGTCCTGACAGGCGGTCGGCGGCACGGACCACCAGCACGTAACAGACGAACAGCACCACCAGTGCCGCGATCAGCCCGCCGGGGTGCAGGTTCAGGCTGGCACTGCCGAACGGCCCGGCGAGCCAGCCCGGGATCGGCCGCGTCGATTCTGGAAGGAGGTTGTCGGTGTGGGCGGCGGCGATCGAGATCAAGGTGCCGCCGACGAGCACACCGCCGAGTCCGACGACGCCAAGGCGCGTGCGCAGCGGCGTGCCGCGGGTCCGAAGAGACGTGCCGCCCGACTCGACCGTCCGCGCCCTGAGGTCGAGGGCGCCGCTCTGGGGCGTGGCGCCAAGCGGGCCGTGAACGCTCATTGCACAGAGAATGCCCGGGCGGCCGTCGGTCGCGGTTTCGGCGACATTGTGATTGCGTTAGCCGCGCGGCAGCTAGCCGGTCGCATCGCCCGCCTGCACTGTCGCGTCATCCTGGTTTGCGCGCCGCACCGCCGCACGTGCGCTGCGGCGCAGGCGCGGCACGAGCCACATTGCCTCGAGCGCGATTCGCGGCGACATCTTGCTCGATCCCGCGGCCCTGTCGCGGAACACGATCGGGACTTCTCGGACGGTCAACCCAGCCAGCAGCGCCCGGTAGGTCACCTCGATCTGGAACACATAGCCCTCGGAGCGAATGCTCGGCAGGTCGATCGCCTCCAGCGCCTGGCGCTTGATGCACTTGAAGCCGCCGGTCAGATCTTTCACCTCCACCTGCAGGATCGTGCGCGCATAAAACCCGCCGCCGCGGCTGATCAGCCTACGCAGCAGACCCCAGTCGCGGACGCCGCCGCCGGCAACGTAGCGCGACCCCAGCACCAGGTCCGCGTCCTCGGTCGCGGCCAGCAGCTCGCCCAGATACGACGGATCGTGGGAGAAGTCGGCGTCCATCTCGATCACGCACTCGGCGCCGCCGGCGAGGGCGCGCGCGAACCCGGCCAGATACGCGTGTCCGAGTCCGGTCTTGTAAGGACGATGCAGAACCTCGACTTCGCTGAGCTCCGCGGCGAGCCCGTCGGCGATCTTCCCGGTGCCGTCGGGCGAATTGTCGTCGACCACGAGGATGTAATACCCGCCCGGGACGATTCGCTGCAGCTCTCGGGCCGCGGCGCGCACGATCGGTTCAACGTTCTCAGCCTCGTTGTAGGTTGGGATCACGATCCAGACCGGCGTGCGCATCGGTTCGGGAGGGTAGTGGGCAGCGCCACCGGCGCACGTTCCGCGTCGTTGGATACGCTGAAGGCACCGGCCGGCGCGCCACGTCGGCCGGTGTGCGAACCGGAGCACAGTGCAAGCGGGCGCGGCTCGCGGAATAAGACAACGCAGGCGACCGAGTTACCCGGCAAGATCATTGCCGGCCGACAACATGGACGACGGATTCACCGCACTACGCAACAGGGCGCGGTCGGGCGCATCGGCCGGTCTTCCGCGCGCACGTCCGGGCTCGCGCCTGCAGCCGCACCACCGCCGCCGCCGCGCGCTGGCGCTGGCGGCTGTCGCCGTGATCGCGCTGATCGCCGGGGTCGCAACCGGTGCCGGCGGGGGTGGGTCGAGCCATCAGCTCCCACCCATCTCGACGGGCTACTTCGGGCGCCTGCAGACGCTGGCCGGGAGCGGGCCCGGGTCGTTCCTTGTCGCCGAGCGCAATGCGGAGAACGCCGCGATCAACCGCACCCTCGCGTACACGCCGTACGTGCGCATCGCCGGCGCACAGCACAAGGAGATCGCGCTGACGTTCGACGACGGCCCCGGACCGTACACGCCGCAGATCCTGTCGGTGCTACAGCGCGAGAACGTGCCGGCGACGTTCTTCGAGGTCGGCGTTTCGCTGCACTTCTTCCATGAGGGGACGTCGCAGATCGTCGCCGACGGCTACCCGATCGGGGACCACACGCTCAACCACTTCGCGATGTCCCATCTCTCGGCCCGCGAGCAGCGCACCCAGCTGCTGCGGCAGATCCGGGTCATCGGCCGCTACGGCGCCCCGTTCCCGCGGATGTTCCGCCCGCCCTACGGCCTGTGGAACTCAGCGACGCTGTCGCTGCTTCACAAGTACCGGATGCTGATGGTGATGTGGACCGTCGACACCAGCGACTACCGCGAGCCGGGCGTCCCGGCGATCGTCCACGCGGCCGTTTCGGGCGCGGAGCCCGGGGCGATCATCCTGATGCACGACGCCGGCGGCAATCGCGCCGAGACCGTCGCGGCGTTGCCGCAGATCATCCGCGCGCTCAAGGCGCGCGGCTACAAGCTCGTGACCGTCCCGAAGCTGCTGCTCGACAATCCCGCGCCGGCCAACCAGCAGATCTCGGCGATCAGCGGCTCCGGCGGCTAACTCCGGCGGCTAACTCCGGCGGCGGAGTAACTAGCGGCGGACGTACGCGACCCGGTTCCAACTGGGCTCGGGCGCGAGCTCGATCGGCTCGCCGCCGCGCTCGGGCTGGATGTACAGGTACGTGCCAGAGTCCTCGTCGTAGGTCACGTCGAGCTCGCCCTCCTTGACGCGCTGGTCGAGCCACGCTCCGCGGAAGATCAGTCGCCGCAGCCAATGCACGAGCGACCGCTCGGACGGCCCGACGAGCTCCGGCCAGCAGTCGTTGACGTGCTCGCCGAGGGCCGATGCCGGATCGGTCACCTCGCCGTTGACGACCAGGTTGATCAAATCCTCGGCCTCGTCCTCTTCGACGGCGCCGTCGAGAAAGCCGAGCTTGCGAGCGGCCTGCTCACAGCGTTCGCGGAAGTCGCGCTCGTTGAACGTGAACCGCAGCTCGCCGTATTCGAGCACGAAGTCTTCGCCGGAGCTGTAGTTCCCGCGTCTGTACATGGGCGCGTCGGCATCATATTTCGGAATCCTCCCCGCCCGTAGGGCCTGAAAGCGATGTTGCACGATCACACGCAAATTGCGTGATTCCGGGGTCCGAACGGTTCGCTGGGGCGGCGGGTGGGGGTGAGAAGCCGCCGCCGCCGACTATGGGCGCCATGGACCCTGTATCGGCGACGATCCTGATCGTGGAGGACCATCGCGCGACGCGCACGTTCCTCGCCGACAATCTCTCCGCCGACGGCTACGAGATCGTCGAGTCCGATTGTGCCGCCCACGCCCAGCGCATGATGGAGACGAAGTTCCCCGACCTTGCGATCGTCGACCTCGGCCTGCCCGACCGAGACGGCCTCGAGCTGCTGCGCCAGGTCCGAGACAGCGATCGGGTCGCCGGGCGGATCGACCCCGACCTGCCGCTGCTCGTGCTCTCGGGCCGCACCGGCGAGCTCGACCGCCTGCGGGGGTTCGAGCGCGGCGCGGATGACTATGTGGTGAAACCGTTCAGTTACCCCGAGTTACACGCGCGCGTGGGCGCGCTGTTGCGTCGCCACCGCCGCCGTCCGGGGTCCGGGCGGCTGCGCATTGGGGCGCTCGAGCTCGATCCGGTCGCGCGCCAGGTCTGGGTCAACGGCGAGCCGGTGGCGCTCTCAAAGAAGGAGTACGCGCTGCTGCGCGCGCTTGCGAGTGAGCCGACCCGGGTGTTCACGCGCGAGGATCTGCTGCGCGGCGTCTGGGGCTTCAGGACGTTGGGCGCGACGCGGACGCTCGACTCGCACGCGTGTCGCCTCCGCAGCAAGCTGTGTGCCGGCGGAGCCAAGTTCGTCGTCAACGTCTGGGGAGTCGGGTACCGCCTCATCGACGGGCCGGTCGCAGTGATCGTGCCCGCTGTGACCCTCGCGGGCTGGCTCGCCGCCGCGCTCGCCGTGGCGGCGGCGCTGTGGGCGTGGCGGTGCCGGGCGGTGACGATGGAGGCCGTCGCCCGCGCCTGCCACGAGCTGCGGGGCCCGCTGACGGCCGTCCGGCTCGGGCTCGAGCTCGACGCGCGCTCGGCCGAGCGTTCGGCGGCGCGCGATCGGGCGATCGATCTGGAGCTCGCCAGGGCGTCGCTCGCGCTCGATGACCTGGTCGGCTCCGGTCGCGCGCCGCTGCGCCCTGCGGCCGACAGGGAGTTCGAGCTCGGCGCGTTGCTCGCCGACGCGGTCGAGGCGTCCCGCCCGGGTGCCGCCTCGCGGGGCGTCGCGCTGCAGCTGACCTCCGAACCCGGCCGTGCGTGGGTCCGCGGCGATCGCCTGCGGATCGCGCAGGCCACCCGCAACCTGATCTCCAACGCGATCGAGCACGGGGGAGGGGCAGTCGAGGTTTGCTGCCGCGCCGAGGACGGGCGTGTGCGGATCGAGGTGACCGACGGTGGTTGCGGCCTTCCGGCACCGGTCGCCGAGCTCACCCGCCGGGCTCGCGCCGGTCGCGGGCGGCGCGGGCGCGGGCTCGCGATCGCCACCGCGATCGCCGTCGACCATGGTGGGCGCTTGCGTACGGCGCCGTCGCTGCGGGGCGCGCGGTTGGTGCTGGAGTTACCGGCGGCGCGCCCGAGCGGGTACGGCAAAACCGCGCCCCCAAGCTCCCACATCTAGGCACACCCACCGGACGGAACGCGGCGAAATCTGCAACGCGCCGCCCGCGAGCGCCAACTGCACGCGATCTTGCGGCGCGGTGTGGTCGAGCGAGACAGCCCGCGCAAGCCGCGATCCCAGCAACCACGGGCCTTTGCGCCAGAAGGGGGTGGGTCGATTGGCGAAGTGGGATTGGGGGTGGGTTTTAGGTTGCATTGTGGGAGGTCGTGGGATAAAGTGGGCCACGCATGCGGAACCCGGGTGGCAGGGCTCCTCCCATCCAGCCACCCGGGTTCGATTTTCGGTCAAGCGAATGAGAACCCTTGATCTTCCGCGGAACTTTCGAACACGCGCTAGACGCGAAACACCGGCTGACGGTCCCCTCGAAGTTCCGCGCGGCACTCGCAGGCGGCGTCGTGCTCGCCGCGTCACACGAAGCCTCGCCGGGCTCGCCGCGGTCGGTCTCGATCTGGACGCCCGACGGCTACGAGGCGTTCACCGCCCAGACTCTCGAGGGCCTGAACCCGGTTTCGCCGACGGCACGCGAGCTGAAGCGCTTCTTCTTCAACGGGTCGTTTGACTGCGAGCTCGATTCCGCCAACCGTTTGATGATCCCGCCGACCCTGATGCGCTACGCCAAGCTCGACAAGGAAGTGATCGTGACCGGCTCGGGCGAGTGCATCGAGGTATGGGATCGCAATGCGTTCGGCGCCTACCAGGACGACGTGCTCGGCCGTATCCCCGACATCGCAGCGAGTCTTGGCGACACTACTTGACATGACCCAGTCGCATGTCCCGGTGCTCGCCGGCGAGCTGATCGATCTGATCGATCCGCAGCCGGGCGAGGTCGCGGTGGACTGCACGTTCGGCGGCGGCGGCCACGCCCGACTGATCGCCGATCGAATCGGGCCTGCCGGAACCCTGGTCGGCATCGACCGCGATTCGGCTGCCGAGGAGCGGTTCGCGGAGCTCGCGGCCGAGGTGGCTTGCCGGACGAGGTTCATCCGCGCCGATTTCGTGACCGCTCTGGCCCAGCTTCACGACGAGCGCTCGGCGGCGGACATCGTGTACCTCGACCTCGGGATGTCCTCGATGCAAGTCGACACCTGGGCGCGCGGTTTCTCCTACGCCTACGATGCCCCGCTCGACATGCGGATGGACTCCGAGCAGGAGCTGACCGCGCAGGTGATCGTCAACACCTGGGAGGAGCGCCGGATCGCGCGCCTGCTCAGGGAGTACGGCGAGGAGCGATACGCGTCGCAGATTGCGCGCGCGATCGGGCGCGCGCGGCGGCGCGCCGAGCTGACCTCCACCCAACAGCTGGTCGACACGATCAAGTCCGCGGTCCCCATCCCGGCGCAGTTCGCCGGCGGCCATCCGGCGCGCCGCACGTTCCAGGCGCTCCGCATCACCGTCAACGATGAGCTCGCGCAGCTCGACGCCGCGCTGCCTCAGGCGTGGGAGCTGCTGCGCCCGGACGGACGACTGGCGGCGATCTCATTTCATTCGCTCGAGGACCGGCGGGTCAAGCGCTTCCTCGCGGAGCGCGCACGCGGATGCGTGTGCCCGCCCGACCTCCCGATCTGCGTGTGCGGACACGAGCCGGAGGCCGAGCTGCTGACGCGCCGCGCGGTGGCGCCCACTCCCGGTGAGATCGCATCGAACCCGAGGTCGAAGTCGGCGCATCTGCGCGCGGCTCGCAAGCTGGAGGTGGACGCCTGATGGCTCCGGCAGCGGTCACGTCCGCGGGACGCGCAGCCTCCAACAAGCGCAAGTCCACGGCGACATCGCCGGCGGCCGCGACCAGCGTCCCCGGGCATCGCCGCAGGCTTGGAAAGCCGGCATCGCCCAAGCCGCCGCGACGCGTCTCGGGCCCGATTCGAGGGCGGGCCGCGACCCCGGCCCCGCCGCCGCGGGCGCAAACGGGCACCGCGCCGCGGGCGCGATCGGGCACCGCGCCGTCGCGGGTACGCACGGCTGGCCGAGCCACGGGCCGCCCGCTGGGCGCCCGCGCGCTCGCTGCAGTTGGCTCGCTCCCGGACCATCCGCTGCTGGACCGTCTGATCCGCGGCCGAGCGTGGATCCCGCTGCTCGGGGTGCTGCTCGCGGGGATCGTGACGATGCAGGTCGAGGTGCTCAAGCTCGGCACCGGCATCGGCCGTTCGATCGAGCGCAGCGCGGAGCTGCAGACCCGCAACGACCAGCTGCGGATGTCGGTGGCGGCGCTCGACGCAGACCAGCGGATTGAGCGTATTGCCGCGGCGAGCGGGATGATCATGCCGGCTCCCGACGCGGTCGGGTTCCTGTCCTCGCATCGCGGCGGGCTCGTCAGCCGCGCGATTTCGAACATCCACGCGCCCGATGCCTCCACGTTCCAGGCATACACCGGCTCCAACGGGGCGATCGCGACTGTCGCGAGCTCGCTGGCCGCAGCCAGCGGCTCGTCGGCGTCCGGATCGACACCGTCGACCGCATCGCTTTCGAGCAGCTCGAGCTCGACCGCCGCGACTCAGACCGCGGCCTCGTCCTCGTCCGCGCAGGCGACCACGTCTGACAGCGGCGCCTCATCAGCGTCGACCCCGGCGACCTCACAGACGACGCCGGCGAACAGCACGGCGACCTCGAGCGGCTCGGGCCAGTCGACGGGCCAGACCACGGGCCAGAGCACGGGCCAGACGACGGGCCAGACTACGGGCCAGAGCACGTCTCAGAGCGCCGGCGCCACGGTCTCACCGGCCCCGGCCCAAACCGGCTCGAGTCAGTCATCGACGTCCTCGAGCGGCGGCGCCGGCATACCCGTCGGCGGTTAGGGCCCCGACGTGGCCCTGATCGACCGCCGCATCGGTCTCCTCTTCCTGGTGTTTCTGGCGCTGCTGAGCGTCGCGGTGCTGCGCGCGTCCTACCTCGGCGCGGTGCGGGCCGGCTCACTGCAACGGGTCGCGGCAACGCAGCAGGTGCGCAACGTGCCGCTGCCGGCCGACCGCGGCGCGATCACCGACCGCAGCGGCAACGAGCTTGCGATCAGCCAAGCGGCGGACGACATCGCGGCGGATCCGCAGCTGATCAAGAACCCGGTGCCGATGGCGCAGGCGCTCGCGCCGCTGCTGGGCAAGCCCGAGTCAACGCTTCTGACCAAGCTCTCAGACCGCAGCCGGGGGTTTGTGTATCTGGCCCGGATGGTCCCGAGCGACAGCGTCGCCGCGATCGAGAAGCTTCGCCTCAGCGGGCTGACGATGATCCCGACGATCCGGCGCGTGTACCCGTATTCGTGGGCCGCCTCGCAAGTGCTGGGGTCGGTCGGCGTGGACGATCACGGGCTCAGCGGCCTCGAGTACCGCTACGACTCGGTGCTGCGCGGTCGCGACGGCGTCCGCCGGATCGTGGACGACGCGATCGGCCAGCCGATCTCGATCGACGACGTGCACGCGATGAAGCCGGGCAGGACGATCGAGCTCACGATCGACGCGGCGTTGCAGGATGAGGTGGAGCAGGTGCTCGCCGGCGTCGGCGCGCAGTACTCCCCGAAAGGTGCCACCGCGATCGCGATGGACCCCAACACCGGCGCGATCCTGGCGCTGGCGAACTGGCCGCGGGTCAACGCCAACGACGTCAGCGGGGCTCCGTCGTACGCCAACGAGGATCGCGCGGTCGGCTTCAACTACGAGCCAGGGTCGACGTTCAAGGCGATCACGGTGGCGGGGGCCCTCCAGGACGGGGTCGTCACGCCCGACACGCAGTTCAACGTCCCCTCGCAGTTGCAGGTAGCAGACCGCACGATCCACGACGCCGAGCCCCACGGCGACGAGACGCTGTCGGTGTCGGACATCCTGCGCAAATCGAGCAACATCGGCGCCGACGAGATCGGGATGAGGCTCGGCGCACACCGCTTCGACTACTGGGTGCACCGATTCGGCTTCGGCTCGTTGACGGGCATCGACCTGCCCGGCGAGCAACAGGGAATCGTCCTGCACGAGTCGCAGTACTCGGGCTCTTCGATGGGCAACCTGCCGATCGGCCAGGGCGAATCGGTGACGCCGATCCAGATGGCCACCGCCTACTCGGCGATCGCGAACGGCGGCGTACTGCGCCCGCCGCACATCGTCCGCGCGATCGGCGGCAAGCCGAGGCCGACCCCCCGCGGACAGCAGATCGTCTCGCCGGCCGCCGCCGCGCAGATGCGCGGCATGCTCAGGGGAGTCTTCGCCGACGGCGGCACCGCGTCCGGCGCGGCGATTCCCGGCTACGACATGGCCGGCAAGACCGGCACAGCCAACGTCGTCGTCAACGGCCAGTACTCGAAATCGGAGTACATCGCGTCGTTCATCGGCTTCGTGCCCGCCAGCCGCCCGCGGCTGCTCGTCGCAGTGATGGTCGACGAGCCGCAGGGATCGATCTACGGCGGCTCGGTCGCCGCGCCGGCGTTTCAGAAGATCGTCGGCTGGGCGGTGCCGTACCTGGGGATCTCGCCCAGGTAACTCAGGCCTCGGGACGCTCGGGACGCTCGGGACGCCGGGAGGTCCGGGAGGCTCTAGTGCGGGTCCGTCCGCGGGCGCCTCAGCTGCGCCGGCAGCGCGCGCAGACGCTCATCCCATTGACCGCCCACGTCCGCCATCCACGTGACTGCGTCGGACAGAGGTTCCGGGCTCAGCCGGTAGCGCACCTCGCGCCCGGACCGCTCGCGGTCGAGCAGGCCCGCGTCGGCGAGCGCGGTCAGGTGCTTGAGCACAGCCTGCCGCGAGATCGGGAGCTCGGCGGCAAGCTCGGTCGCTGTGGCGTCTGGTTGGTTGGCGATGGACGCGAGGAGCCGGCGCCGCGTCGGGTCTGAGAGCGCGCCGAACACGAGCCCGGCTGGATCTGGCGACTGCGCCATCGCTCAGGCCGCCACCAGCGCGGGGCCGAACGTCGGTCCGCTGGCGTGGCGAAGCGGCGTCCCGACGAGGTCGAGGACGTCGAGCGGACGCGTCTCGACGACTCGCAGCCTGCTGCCGGCGTGCTCGCCGTCGATCGTCAGCTGCACCCGGGTCGCGGGCTCGCCATCGGCGGCCCACCAGAACGCGAGGCGGTTTGGTGCGGCGGCCTCCTCGACCCAACCCTCCCGGAGATCTTCGCCGGAGCGGAAGCTCGCGTCGCCTCCCGGCCGAAGGTCGAGCAGTACCTCGTCCGCCAGCCATCCGTGGCCGGTCACGGCGTCCCAGACAGCCTCGGGCGAGGCGTCGACTACCAGCTCACGTTCGATTCGATCACTCATTTCAGTGCGTCCTCCATCGCAGAGGGTCAGGCCACGGTAACGTGCAACCCAGCGGTTGCGCGTGTGATATGTTGCTGTGCAACCCAATGGTTGCACTTTACCACGCCGGAAAGGAGGCCCTGATGCCACTGGTCCCGATGGTTGTCGAGCAGACCGCTCGCGGAGAGCGGTCGTTCGACATCTACTCCCGCTTGCTCAACGATCGCGTCGTGTTCCTCGGCGGCCAGGTCGACGAGGAGACTGCGAACCTGATCGTCGCGCAGCTCGTCCACCTCGAGTCCGACGATCCCGACAAGGACATCCACCTGTACGTCAACTCCCCGGGAGGCTCGATCTACGCGGGTATGGCGATCTACGACACGATGCAGTTCATCCGGCCCGACGTGCAGACGATCTGCTACGGGATCGCGATGTCGATGGGCTCGCTGCTGCTGGCCGGCGGCGCGCCGGGGAAGCGGATGGCGCTGCCCAACAGCCGGATCCTGATCCATCAACCGTCCGGGGGGTTCGAGGGCCCTTCCAGCGACATCGAGATCCACGCCCGCGAGGTGCTGGCGCTGCGCGGCCGCCTCGATGAGATCTATGCCAAGCACACCGGCCAGTCGATCGAGCGGGTGCACGCGGACATGGAGCGCGACCGATACTTCACCGGAGTCGAGGCACAGGCCTACGGGCTCGTGGATCGGGTGATCGAGCGCCGGGAGCTGGCCAGTCGGGGGAGGGGGTTCGGGCAGGGGTGATCAACCGGTAGCGCAGGTCGGCCATCGATGCGCGGCGGGTCACGGGCATCGGCCGCGTCCGCAGGTACTCTGCGTCGCGATGCATTTGGACCATGTGGTGCCCGAAGCGCCCGTTTCCGGCAGTGGGGTCGAGATCACCCGTCTCGCCTACGACACCCGGTCGGTGACGGCCGGCACGCTGTTTTTTTGTGTACCGGGCTTCACGCGCGACGGGCACGAGTTTGCCGAGGAAGCGATCGCCCGCGGCGCGGCGGCGCTCGTCGTGGAGCGACCCCTCGGACTCGGGGTTCCGGAGGTCAAGGTCGGGAGCGTCAGGGAGGCGATGGCGCCCGCCGCCGCCCGCTTCTACGGCGATCCGACAGCCTCGCTGCAGACCGTCGGCGTTACGGGCACGAACGGCAAGACGACGACCGCGTTCCTGTTGCGTGCGTTGCTCGAGGCCGACGGGCGCCGCACGGGGCTGCTCGGCACCGTCAAGAGCGTGATCGGTGGCGTCGAGCACGAGGTCGTGAGGACGACACCCGAGGCGATCGACCTGCAGCGCACGTTCAAGGAGATGCTCGACGCGGGCGACAGCGCCTGCGCGATGGAGGTGTCCTCCCACGCGCTCGAGCTGCACCGCGCCGATGCGATCCATTTCGCGGCCGCGATCTTCACGAACCTGACCCAGGATCACCTCGACTTCCACGACACGATGGAGGACTACTTCCTGGCGAAGCGGCGCTTGTTCGTCGCTGCCGGGCCGCAGCATGCGGTGATCAACGTCGACGACCCGTATGGGTGCCGGCTCGCTTCCGAGGTGGCCGGGGCGATCACGTTCGGGATCGAGGCCGATGCGAGCTACCGGGCGGTGGCGGTCGACACCGACATCGGCGGGTCGCGGTTCGTCGTGGAGACGCCATCGGACGGGCCGCTTTCGCTCAGTTCGCCGCTGCGCGGACGGTTCAACGTGCTCAACGTCCTCGCCGCGCTGGCCGCGGCCCGCGCGCTCGGCGTTTGTGTCGAGACGTGCGTCGAGGCGATCCGCACCGCCGGGCAGGTGCCCGGCCGCTTCGAGACGGTCGACGAGGGCCAGGACTTCGCCGTCGTTGTGGACTATGCCCACACCCCTGATTCGCTCGAGAACGTGCTGACCGCGGCGCGGCGGTTGACCGCGGACCGCCTGCACGTCGTGTTCGGCTGCGGCGGCGATCGGGATCGGCGCAAGCGCCCGCTGATGGGCGAGATCGCCAAGCGCCTCGCCGACCACGTGATCGTCACCTCTGACAACCCGCGCTCCGAGGACCCGGAGGCGATCATCGAGGAGATCCTCGCCGGCTCAGGCCACGACGTCGAGCACGACGCCGACCGCCGCGAGGCGATCGCGACGGCGATCGCCGCCGCGCGTCCGCGGGACGTCGTCGTGATCGCCGGCAAGGGCCATGAACAGGGTCAGGAGTTCGAGGGCGGGCGGAAGATCCCGTTCGACGACGTGACGGTGGCCCGCGAGGCGCTCAGACGAGTTGCGGTCAGCGGATGACCGAGGTGCACGTCCCGAGATGAGAACCTGGAGCCCGCAACGGATCGCACGCGCCACCGGTGTCCGGATCGGGTCCGCGCCGCCGGCGGCCACCGGTCCCGAGCGTGTGACGATCGACTCGCGCGACGCCGGTCCCGGCGCGCTGTTCGTCGGCCTCAGAGGCGAGAACACCGACGGCGGCCGCTTTTCCGCGCAGGCGCTGTCGTCCGGCGCCTGGGGCGTCCTGACGACTCCCGAGCACGCCGAAGATGCCGGCAAATGCGCATCTTCAGGCGTCGTCCTCGCCGCGGACGACCCGCTGAAGGCGCTGCAGACGCTCGCGACCGCGTGGCGACGGGACCTCGGCGCGAAGGTGATCGGCGTCACCGGCTCCACCGGCAAGACCTCGACGAAGGACCTCCTGCTCGCGCTCGTGGAGCCCCACAAGCGCACGGTCGCGTCGCGCGCGAACTTCAACACCGAGATCGGGCTCCCGCTCGAGATCCTGGCCGCCCCGGCAGGCACCGAGGTGCTCGTCCTCGAGATGGGAATGCGCGGCGCCGGCCAGATCGCGGAGCTGGCGGCGATCGCCGAGCCGGACGTGGCGGTGATCGTGAGCGTCGGGCCCGTGCACCTGGAGCTGCTCGGGAGCATCGAGGCGATCGCGGCCGCCAAGGCGGAGCTGATCGCTGCGCTGCCGGCCGGCGGGACGGCGGTCGTTCCGGCCGATGAGCCGCTGCTGCAGCCACATCTGCGCGGCGACGTGGAGACCGTGACGTTCGGCGCCGGCGGCGACGCATGGCTTCGCAACACGGCGGAGCTGCCCGACGGAGAGGGCACCCGCGTCGAGATCGAGTTGCACGGCACCGAGATCGAGCTCGAGGTCCCGTTCACCCAGGCGCATCTGCTCGGCAACCTCGTGGCCGCCGTCGCGGCCGCAGACGCGGTCGGCGTCACGCCCGCCGGACGCGTACAGGTGCAGTTGTCACCCGGGCGGGGCCAGCGACGGCGGCTGCCCGACGGGGTGACGCTGATCGATGACTGCTACAACGCCAACCCGATGTCGATACGTGCCGCCCTCGACGACCTGGCCGCCACGGCCGCCCGCACTCCCGGCTCGCGTCGCATCGCGGTGCTCGGCGACATGCTCGAGCTGGGGCCGGACGAGCTGCGCTTCCACGCCGAGATCGGCGAGTACGCCGATCGGGCCCAGGTTGACGTCCTGGTCACCGTCGGGCCGCTCGCGGCGGCGATGGGGGATCGGTTCGACGGCGAGCTGCATGCCGTGGCGGATGCCGCCGAGGCCGCGGCGGTGGTGCCCGAGCTGCTTGTGGCGGGCGACGTCGTGCTCGTGAAGGCGTCGAGGGGAGTCGGGCTCGAGCTCGTCTGCCGCGCGCTGGGCGCCGGGGTGCCCGCCTGATGGGCTCGATCTCGGGCCGGATCCTGATCGCCGGAACGGCGTCGTTGCTTATGTGCCTGTTCCTGAGCCCGAAGTTCATCGAGTTTCTGCGCCGCAACCAGTTCGGTCAGAACATCCGGGAGGAGGGCCCGGAGGGCCACCACGCCAAGGCCGGAACGCCGACTGTCGGCGGGATCATCATCTTCATCGCATTCGCGATCCCGTTCGTGGTCCTGTCGACGCGGGACTGGGCGTCGCTCGGCGTGTTCGGCGTGACGCTCGCATGCGCGCTGCTCGGGTTCGCCGACGACTACACGAAGATCGTCAGGCGCCGCTCGCTCGGACTACGGGCGCGGACGAAGCTGGGGGTGACGATCGCGATTTCGCTGGGCCTGTGGTGGGTTGCGACACAGAAGGCGGGTCTGCCCGCGAGCATCAGGCTGCGGTTCGTCGACGTCAACGTCGACTTCGGGCCGCTGTATCCGGTGTTCATCTACCTGGTCGTGGCCGGGACGACGAGCGCCGTGAACCTGACCGACGGGCTCGACGGCCTGGCCGCCGGGTGCGCTGCGATCGTGCTGCTTGCGTACATCGGCATCACGTTCATCAGTCCGGGCGAGCGGGACCTGACGATGCTGGCGGCGTGCCTGGTCGGCGCATGCGTGGGCTTTCTGTGGTTCAACAGCTTCCCGGCCAGCATCTTCATGGGCGACACGGGGTCGCTCGCGCTCGGCGGCGCGATCGCGGGCCTGGCGGTGATGTCGAACACCGAGGCGCTGCTGCCGCTGCTCGGCGGGATCTTCGTGATCGAAGCGCTGTCGGTTCTGATCCAGGTGTTCACGTTTCAGACGTTCCGCAAGCGGGTGTTCCTGATGGCGCCGATCCACCACCACTTCGAGTTGCTGGGCTGGTCGGAGACGAAGATCATCCTGCGCTTCTGGATCGTCGCGGCCGCGTGCGGCGCGATCGGCTTCACCGTGTACCAGCTCAGCATTCGCGGCTGAGCGGGGAGCTCCGTTGAAGGCCAGGCCGCCGCTCCCGCCCGGTCCCTTTCTCGTCGTCGGCCTCGCGCGTTCGGGCGTGGCCGTGGCGCTGGCGCTGCGTGCCCGCGGGGAGGAGGTGATCGGATGCGATGCGGGCGCGGGCGACGAGCCGAGCCTGGCCGCCGCCGCGGGGAGGCTTCGCGAGGCGGGCGTCGAAGTTCACCTGGATGCGACAGGAGCCGCCCTTGCCGCCCGAGCCGGGACGCTCGTCAAGAGCCCGGGAGTCCCCCAGGAGGCGCCCGCCGTGGGCGCCGCGCGGGAGCGTGGCATCACCGTCTGCGGCGAGCTCGAGATCGCCTGGCGGCTGGTTGAAAACGAGTTCGTCGCCGTGACCGGGACCAACGGCAAGACCACGACGACCGAGTGGATCGGCCACATCCACCGCGAGGCGGGACTGCCGGTCGCCGTCGCGGGCAACGTCGGCACCGCGGTGTCTTCGCTGGTTGATTCGATCGCGCCGGATGCGACGGTCGTCTGCGAGGCCTCGTCGTTTCAGCTCGAGGACACGATCGCGTTCTCGCCCGAGGCGGCGGTGCTGCTGAACCTCGCGCCCGACCACCTCGATCGCCATGCCGGTTACGAGCAGTACGTCGCGGCGAAGCTTAGGATCTTCGCCAACCAGGGCAACGACGACATCGCCGTGGCGCCGGCCGACCTCGACGTCGTTGATCTCGGCGGCTGCGCACGCAGGGTGCTGTTCGGCAGCGGCGGCGGCGCGGAGCTGACATCCCGTGCCGGCTATCTGTGGTGGGACGAGCGGCCCCTGATCGCGACCACCGAGATCGCGCTTGCAGGTGAGCACAACCTCGAGAACGCAATGGCCGCCGCCGCCTTGTGCCTGGCGCGGGGAGTTGCCGACGACGCCGTCGCCGACGGCCTGCGCTCGTTCGGCGGGGTCGCGCACCGGCTCGAGCTCGTCGCCACCGAACGCGGCGTCAGCTACGTCAACGATTCCAAGGCCACGAACGTCGCCAGCACTGTGGTGGCGTTGCGTTCCTACCCGGGCGGAGTTCACCTGATCGCCGGCGGGCGCGGCAAGCGGCAGGATTTCTCGCCACTGGCGCCGCTGGTCGCCGAGCGCTGCCGGGCGGTCTACCTGATCGGGGAAGCGGCCGACGAGCTTGCGGCGGCGCTGGAGCGCACCGGCGTGCCGCTGCACCGGTGCGGTGATCTCGCCCACGCCGTCGGCGACGCCCGCGCCGCGGCGAATGCCGGGGAGGTCGTGCTGCTGTCGCCGGCGTGCGCGAGCTACGACCAATACCGCGACTTCGAGGCCCGCGGCGACGACTTCCGCGCGCTCGTGGAGCGCGGCTGATGGGGCGCGGCTGATGGGGCGCGGCTGATGGGGCGCGGCTGATGGGGCGCGGCTGATGGAGCGCGGCTGATGGCGCGGGCCGCAGCCGCGGCCGGAGCCGGGCCGGCCACCGCCCGCCGGCCGGCGGCGAAGCTGCGCCGCACCCAGGCTCGCGCTCGGCGTGTCGCGCCGCCGCTCGAGCACCGGATCCTGATGACCGCG
The DNA here is from genome assembly GCA_963809685.1 of uncultured Solirubrobacterales bacterium. Taxonomy (GTDB): domain Bacteria; phylum Actinomycetota; class Thermoleophilia; order Solirubrobacterales; family Solirubrobacteraceae; genus Palsa-465. Next base: position 49,479 of record CAWEKN010000016.1, read on the forward strand.
ACGCTGTGTCTGCTCGCGTTCGGCGCCGTGATGGTCTACAGCGCATCATCGCCGATCGGGGTGTTGCGCGGGCAGGGGAACGGCACCGGTGAGTTCGTGCGGTACCTGGCCGTGGGCGTCGCCGGGTTGGGCGCGATGCACGTGCTCGAGCGCCGTGGCCTGTCGCTGCTGGACCGGCGCCTGGTGGCGATGCTGCTGCTGGGCTCGTTCTGCCTGCTTGTGCTCGTGCTGGCGCCGGGCTTCGGGGTGCGCGTGCTGGGCGCCAAGCGATGGTTTGCCGCCGGGCCGATCCAGTTTCAGCCGTCGGAGCTGATGAAGCTCGCGTTGGTGCTGTACGTCGCGCGATACCTGGCCGATCACCCGAAGCGGATGCGGGGATTCCGTCAGGCGGTCGCGCCGATCGCGGTCGTGATGGGACCGGCGTGTCTGCTGATCGCGGTCGAGCCCGACCTCGGGACCACGCTCGTGGTCGCGTTCACGATCACGGCGCTGCTGGTCGCCGCCGGCATGCCGATGCGCTACCTGGCCGGCCTTGCGCTGATCGCCGGCGCGGTCGTGATGCTGCTGATCCTGGTCCAGCCATACCAGCAGGCTCGATTGTCGTCATTTCTCCATCCCTGGTCATCGAGGTCGACGGCCGGGTTTCAGGCGGTCCAGGGGCAGATCGCGCTCGGCTCGGGCGGATTGCTCGGCGTCGGGCTCGGGCACTCGGTGCAGAAGATCTTCTGGCTGCCCGAGGCCCAGACCGATTTCATTCTTGCGGTGATCGGCGAGGAGCTCGGGGTCCTCGGGATCTTCGGGGTCGTGTTCCTGTACGGGATGATCGCCTATGCGGGCCTGCGGACCGCGCGGCGCGCCACCGACCGGTACGCCAAGCTGCTCGCCACGGGGCTGACGTCGCTGGTGCTCTGCCAGGGCATCCTGAACATCTTCGTTGTGCTCGGGCTGGCGCCGCTGACAGGGGTACCGCTGCCGTTCATCTCCTACGCGCCGACCAACCTGTGCGTGATGCTCGCCGCCGTCGGGCTGCTGCTGAACATCTCGCGGCCGGGGGCGAGGCGGCTCCGGGCCGTCGACGGCTCTGGCGCGCCCGGGCGCGTCGGCGGTCGCGCTCGGTCGCGGGCCGGCCCTCGGTAAGTCCGGCGCTCGCAGGCCTCGCCTCCGCGAGGCACTACCCTCCGCACTATCCCGGCCGCGCGGCGGGCCGCCGACGGGTATGTCAAGCTGCCTGGGACGGGCCCACGTCGCCAAATCCTTGCCTGCGGATCCTGAACATCTTCCCCGGATGGCGACGCGGATCGTGATCGGTGCCGGCGGGACCGCCGGGCACGTCGTGCCGGCACTTGCCGTTGCCGACGCCCTTGCAGCGGAGGGCGCGGAGGTCACGTTCGTCGGTGGCGAGCGCGCCGAGCTCGAGCTCGTGCCGGCAGCGGGCTACGCGCTGCACCGCCTGCGGGTGGTGTCATTGCCCCGCCGCCGGCCGCTGAAGGCGGCCCAAGCCGCGGCGATCGACGCGGCCGCCGTCCACAACGCGCGGCGGCTGCTTCGCACGTTGCGTCCCGACGCCGTGCTCGGAGCGGGCGGATACGTGGCCGGCCCGGTCGGGCTGGCGGCGGTGCTGCGGCGCACGCCGCTGGTCCTGATGGAGGCCGACAGCCACCTCGGCCTTACAAACCGCGTGCTCGCACCGTTCGCCGCGCGCGTGTGCCTGGCGTTCCCGATCGACGGCCGCAGTTCCGAGCGCTACCGCGTCACCGGCCGGCCGATCCCGCCGGCCGCCGGCGACCGGCGCGCGGCACGCGTGCGGTTTGGGATCAACCCCGACGCGACCTGCGTGCTCGTATTCGGCGGCTCGCTCGGCGCCCGTTCGATCAACCACGCCGCGATCGAAGCGTTCGCCGGAGCCCGCTTTCACGTGTTGCACGCAGCCGGCGAGCGGGATCTCGACTCGCTCGAGTCGCCCGGCGCCCATTACGACCTGCGCGGGTACATCTCAGACTTCGGGCAGGCGCTGCTGGCCAGCGATCTCGTCGTCGCGCGCGCGGGCGGATCGGTGTTCGAGATCGCCGCCCACGGCCGTCCTGCCGTCCTGGTCCCCTACCCGTACGCGACTGCCGACCACCAGTCGACCAACGCGCGCTTCTTCGAACGCGCCGGCGCCGCCGTCGTGATCCCCGACTCCGAGCTGACCGGCGCTCGCCTGGCCACCGAGGTCGGCCGCCTGCTCGCCGACCGGCCGCGACTGGCCGCGATGTCCCGCGCCGCCGCGCAGCTCGCCAAGCCCCACGCGGCGCAGGACATCGCCGGCGAGCTGCTCACCGCGGCCAGACACCGATAGGCGCTCCTACACGCCGCGATGTCGATCTCGACCCCGGCCCGGGGCCCCGTCAATAGGGGTCGCTGGCGTAGCCAGGGCCGAGGCGAGAGTTCGCGTGGGCCGCGAGCTCGAGCGCGCGTGCCGGCCAGAACCAGCCCGAATCCGGGCCGCCGTGGCAGTGGCCGCTGCTGTTGCCGGGCGGGTGCGTCCATAGGAACGCGTCCGCGTGCGGGAAGCCGGTCGCGGTCGTGTCCGGCGGGCCAAGACCGCGCCCGGGCGGGTTGCAAAGGTCCTCAACACCTTGCCACCTAGGGTGAGGGTTGAGCTTCGGGCCGTTGCCGTTCTGTGCGGTGTTGACGATGTAGTGGGAACCGCCGGTCAGCTTCGAGATCCGCTCGGCCCAGCGGACTTCTTTGATCGTCCAGTTCATGTGGGTGTCGTTGGTGAAGAAGCCCCGGATCTTCCTCACGCCGGCAGCGTTCAGAGCGCGCGCCGTGTAGCGGACGGAGTTCGAGTCGGAGTAGCCCGCTTCCAGGTACACCACCGTGTGCGGCAACGCGCGGACCTTGTCGACCTCGTATTTCAGGTACTGCTCCCAGACTCCCAGCGACCCGATCTTCGCCATGCAGCTCGATGACCCGAACGCATCGAGTTCGAGCAGGTACACCACGGGACGGTTGCCGGTCGCTGCCACCATCTCATCGATCCGCCGCTTGAACGTGGGCCAGATCGCAGCCAACTGGCTGCGAGAAGAGCAGCCGCCGGCGGCCGGGTGCAGGAAGTACGTGTTGACCAAAGGGATCGAGCCAGGGTCGGCGGACAGGTTCTGGCACAGGATCTTCGACACCTGCTCGTAGATCGCGCCGGGTCCTCCGCCTCCGGAGAAGGCGCTGAACCGCTGCGCCTCGGGCTGATCTGCGATCTTCTCGAACAGCCTGACCTGGCGCACGACGTCGGCGGGCTCGCTCGGTAGCTTGGCCTCCACCCACTGCTTGAAGGTGGCCCAGGACTCGTCCTCTGCAACGCTCGGGAGCCATTTACCCACGGGTGTGGAGGAGTCGATTCCCAGCAGCCGCGCGATCGCTCCCGCGGCCGAACCGTGCTTGGGGCCATCGACGAAGAAGTGCGCGCCGTTGAGGGGATTGGGGCCGGGAGGGGTCGGGAGCATCAGCGGGTTGGACGGATCGCGCGTGCTCGGATAAGGATCGGAGCATCTCCACGGTTCGCTCGAGCGCGCGCTCACCGTCTGGACTGCCGCGCCCGAGATCCCAAACAGCACCGCCATCACCATTGTCGTGAGTCCGACCAGCAACGGTCCGCGCCGTCGCCGCATGAAGCCGCTTCTCATACTCACGTAGATCGGCACCAACGGCGGTTGCATAAGCAAGCACTTCGGGGGCTGGACGGCGCGTGCCAGCGTCCGCTGAACCACGCTTGATGAATTTTACGGTCGGGGCAGTTCCGTCGCCGGACCGCAGTTCCGATCAGACGCTCTTGGACTACACGAAGCTATGCGTGCCGGGTCTCCTGTGCACGCAACCGCCTGCGCTCCCTGGCCCAGGTGCTAAGAACCGCGCGCCCAAACCGCATTCCGTACAGGAGGTTGGGGCCCTTCTTCGTGCTTGTCGCGCCAACCGGCCGGTCGCGCATCGTCGTCGCGACCTCGATCACTCTGAAGCCGGACATCGCGGTGCTGATCAGCATCTCGCTTGTCTGGTACTGGCGTTGCTGGAGGGTCACCGCGGCGGTGACGTCGGCACGCATCGCGCGGATGCCGCACGCGGGATCCGTGATCCGCTGGCGCAGCAGGAGGCTGACCAGCCCACCGAAGAAGATCACGCCGGCGTGGCGAACCGGATCGGTGGTCAGCTCTGTGCCGAGCCGCCGCGAGCCGTTCACGAAATCAGCCCGGCCGGCAACGATCGGCTCGATCAAGCGCTCCAGTTCGAGGGGCTCGTACTGCGCGTCTGCGTCGAGCGTCGCGATGACCTGGGCACCCCGTGCTCGTGCCAGCCAGTATCCGAGCTTGAACACGAGTCCCTGGCCCCGATTGACCGGGACATTGCAGACCAGCGCGCCTGCCGATGCGGCCTCGGCAGCGGTCGCGTCGGTGGAGCCGTCGACGACGACGATCACCTCGGTCGCCAGGCCGGCGATCTCGGCGGGGATCTCTTTGACCACGCTGGCAACGGTTGGAGCTTCGTTGTAGGCGGGGATCACCACCGCGACGGGAGCGCCGACCCCCGGAGGGTGGGCCGCGAGGAAGTCAGCCGCGGGCTTGCGCTCCTCGGGGAGAAGCTCCGTCAGGTCCGGCTCGGTCGCGATCGCGCCCGCTCCCGAGGATCTCACCGGCTCCTGCGCGCTGGCCGGACTCGAGCCGAGATTTCTGAGCTCATCCACGCCGGTCACCGTGGTCGAGAGCACAAACATGTGCGCGTCTTCCACCCAAAGCCAACATTCGCATCAAAAAACGCTCCAGTCGAGTGCCTTTTCTTTAGATCTTCCGCGGACGCTCCCGGGCACGGCGACGAGCGACGCGGGTGGCAAGGCAGATTGCCGCCCTGCGAGAGCGGCCGAGGATAGCCGACGCCGCGTACCGAAGTCCTCCGGCCGCCCAGACGCTAAGGAGCGTCTTGCGTCGCCGGCGCTAGCTGCGAAGTCCCGTGGTAGATGGACGCGATCGTCGCGAACGCAGGCTTCAGATTCCCATAGCGGTCCACGAGCCCCTTCTCGACCCACGGGGGGTCGGGCTCGCTCGGGTTGCCACCGCTCCATCCGGGGGCCGAGGCGAAATCCTGCAGCAGCCACCAGATCGCGCCCGCGAGCCAACGCTTCGTTGCGAACACGCCGAGGTGGTACGAGGCCGAGTTGATCTGGAACGCGTACGTCCCGCGCACCTCGACCGGGCCGTCCTGGTTGGCGTCGAACCCGAACTCAGTCACCATGATCGCCTGCCGCGGATAGCACGCCCTCACGCCATCCAGGAACGGGCCGAGCGTGTCGCGATCCGCGGTCGCGCCGTTGTTCTCGTCGAACCAGCCGAAGTACTCGTTGACGCCGATGACGTTCAGCGGTGCGTACGCCCGTTGGCACGGGACACCTGGCCACATCGCGACGGCCAACCCAACCGGTCTGGTCGGGTCGAGCTTGTGAACGAGCGACGTCGCGCCCGCGATGTAGCTCGCCTGGACTGAGTCCACTTGGGTTGGCAGCTCGTTGCCGATGCTCCACAGGAGGATCGACGGATGGTTCTGGTTGGTCAGGATGTTCGTGCGCAAGATCTCGTTCGCGTGGGCGATCACGCCCGGCTGTGCCAGGTTCGTCTTGCTGAGGCGGTAGACGGGCACCTCGGACCAGATCAGGATCCCGTAACGGTCCGCCATCTCCTCGATCTCGGGGTTGAGCGGGTAGTGCGTACGGATGATGTCGGCGCCGAGCGCACGTACCCAGCCAACCAGTTGTTGCAGCTGCACAGGGCTCAGCGCTGCGCCGGTGATGACGTTCTGCTCGTGCAGCGCGACGCCACGAAGATGCACTTGCCGGCCGTTGAGCAGGAGCTGACCACTCTTGCTGACGGTGACGCTGCGAATTCCGCTGTACGTGAAGTATCCGCCGAGGGGCCGACCCTGGCCGTCGGAGAGACTCAGTCGCGCGCTGTACAGCGATGGGTGGCCGGGCGCCCACAGGCTCGGGTGCGGTATCGCAACGTTCGCAGTCGCGGTCCAGATGGCGTGGGGGGCGATCACCGCCGAGCCGAAGTCGAGCCTGCGCCCCCCGTAGGAGCCCCTCAACCGCACCTGCTGGCTCGCGCCGGTGACGTTCCGGACGATCACCTGCTCGTCGATCATCGCCGCGCACGTGCGACACGGCAGGAGCGGGCGGACCTGAACCTGCGCCAGATCGGCTCGCTGGACCGCGCGCAGGTACACCTCGCGCTGGATCCCGCCGAAGTTCCACCACAGGGCTCCCGGTCCGGGCGGCAGGTCCGTGGGCGCGTGGCGGTCGTCGACGCGCACGATCAGCCGGTTTACACCCGGTCGCAGGCCCTTCAGGTCAAGCTCGAATGGCTCATATGCGCCGGCATGGGTCCCGAGCCGGCGGCCGTTCAGCCACACAGTCGCCCGGTAGTTGACCGACTCGAAGCGAATGATCCAGTGGCGGTCGGCTGGTGACACGTAGCGGGCGAACGCTCCGCTGGGTAGGACGAAATCACGGCGGTACCAGCCGATTGAGCCGGACATGCTCGCGTCGGAGAAATCGCCGGCGTTGTACGAGTTTGGGACCGTGACCGGCGACCAGCCGTCGGTCGGGGCCAGGTCGCGCCACCAACCGTCGGCGATCCCCGTGAACAGCGGATCAGCGCGGTAAAGCCACGTCCCGCCCAGCAGGTAGCGGCCCGTCTGGCCGTCGCTGTAGAGCGCACCCGCAGTCGGCGGTTGGGCCGAATACGCGAGCGGCGGGGCAACCGGCGGGGCAGTTGGAGCTCCCGCGAGAGCGCCCGGGCTCGCGATCAGGAGAGCCAGTGTCGAGGCGAGTGCGGCGATCGAGCGGACGAGCATGGCAATATCGCGCGCCGGCCGCCGCGCTACCGCGCATCTTACGCCGCTGCACGACGTCGGCGCCGCCCAAGGCTCTATGAGCGCATTCTCGCGAAGCCGCGTGCCGCGGATCGACCGACGTGGACAACGGCTGGCTTCGTGAGTAGGCTAAGGCCTCTCCGGCTCATGGGCGTGTGGTCGAGCTTAGAGGAGTCCATCCGTTCCGACGCGTGGGACGTTTCCGCGGATCGGTACGTCTGCGCGGTCGGGCTCCTCGTGCCGCGCGCGTTTGCCTTTGACGAGCGGCGCACTTTTGCCGTGTTCGAGGCCGAGGCATCCGAGGTCTCGGTTGAGTTGCCACGCGATCTATCGCGGATCGCAGACTGGCCCCGGGCGCGCCTGGACGCCGACCACTACCAGCACCGAGTGGCGCTAGGGGTCGCGAGCGGGGGCTACGAGTTGCTCGAGCACGTCTGCGTCGATGATGGTCGCGGACACGGGCGGCCTGGTCACCACAGCTGGGGCGATAGCGGACACGAGTCCGAGGATCTCGCATATTCGCTGCTATGCGTGCGCTACCGCGGGCAGTTCAAGCTGGGATGGAGGGTGACGGACCCGCCCGTTCCGGCGATGCTCTTCCCGGGCCTGTTCGACGTCATCTCTCGGCTATCCCGGGGACACTCCTGGCGCATGCAGTGGGATCGTCTCCTCGCGATCACGACCGCGCGAAACAACGGCTAGGGGCTCCGCCGCTTGGCCAACGGATAGCATTGCGGCGTATGCTCCCCGACCGTTGGCACGGCGCGCGCCATGCGCTGGCTACGCGGGTCAGCAAGCACCCTCTGTGGGCGCGGCTGACTCGCACTGCACTCTCGACTCGCTTCACGAAATATGCGCTTGGGTCGGTGGTGGCGTTTATCGCGAGCAACACGGCGTTCGCGGTGTTCTACGTGCTGGCTGCGTCCACGACCGTCGACTCGGTTGCGGGCTTCATTGCCGGGGCAATTCCGAACTGGTTGCTCAACCGGCGCTGGGCTTGGCAATCCACGGGCCGCCCGCCGGCCCGACAGGTCATCGGCTATATCGGCGTGTCGATCATCGTGCTCGTGACGACCTCCGCTGTGACGGGATGGACCAACGAGCAGGTCCAGTCGATTCCACCGGGCACGGGTGTGCGCCTGCTGATCGTGACCGGGTCCTACGTGGCAGTGACCGTCGTGTTGTTCATCGCGAAGTTCGGGATCTACGAGTACTGGGTCTTCTCGGAGCGCAGCCGCGTTCGCGCAGCGTGGCGCTCCTTGCGCCAGCGCCAGATGCTGAAAATGGCACGCGCGAACCGCAGCCCGTAGGGAGGTTCGATTGCCGGCTCGCGCGCCCGGGGGCGCGAAGCGCGAGCGGTCAGTACGGACGGCTCGGGTAGCTCGGGCCGAGGCGATCGTTGGCGTGGGCCGCCAGCTGCAGTGCCCGCGCCGGCCAGAAATGGCCCGGGTCCGGGCCGCCATGGCAGTGGCCACTGCTGTTGCCCGGCGTGTGGGTCCACATCAGCGCATCGAGCTTGCGGAAGCCGGCTGCCGTCGTCAGCCGCGGGCCGAGGCCGCGGCCCGGCGGGTTGCACAGATCCTCGACGCCCTGGTAGCGGGGGTGGGGGTTGAGCTTGGGCCCGTTCCCGTTCTGCGCGGTGTTGACGATGAAGTGGGCGCCGTGAGTCATCCTCGACACCTTCTCGGCCCAGCGGACCTCCTTGATCGTCCAGTTGAGATGGGTGTCGTTGGTGAAGAATCCGCGGATCTTGGCGATCCCGACGTTGTTCAGAGCCCGGGCCGTGTAGCCGGGCGGGTTGGAGTCCGAGTACCCGCCCTCCATGTACACGACCGCGTGCGGCAGCGCCGACACCTGGTCGATCTCGTAACGGATCAGCTGCTCGTAGTCGGGGAGCGAGCCATGTCGCGCCATGCACGCAGATGAGCCGAAGCCGTCGACTTCGAGCAGGTACACGACCGGCCGCCGGCCGGTGCCCTGCACGAGCTCGTCGATCCATCGGCGGAACTTCGGAACCGCCGCCTCGATCGCATAGCGGCGGGCGCAAGGGCCGACGCCGGGGTGGGCGAAGTAGGTCGAGATGATCGGGATCGTGCCGGGGTCGGCCTTCAGGTTGTGGCAGAAGATCTTCTGGACGTGCTTGAGGATCGCCCCGGGCCCGCCGCCTCCCGAGAACGCGCTGAACCGTTGCGCCTCGGGCTGGTCGGCGATCTTCTCGAACAGGTGGACCTTGTAGGCGAGCCCCGGATCGTGGACCAGCCTGCGGTGCAGGTCCCCCGACTGCAGCCGCCGCCGGAACCGCTTCCACGAGTAACCGTCGGAGAACCTCGTCGGGTCGAGTCCAAGCAGGCTCGCGATCGAGCCGGCGGCGGAGCCGTGGCGGGGGCCGTCGATGAAGAAGTGCGCGCCTGTGAGCGGGTCGGGCCCAGGCGGCACGCGCAGCATCAGCGGGTTCGACGGGTCGCGGGCCGCCGGGTACTCCGAGTCGGGGCAGCCGAACGGTCTGGCCGCCTGCGCGCGGGGGCCGCCGGCGGACCCTGCGCCGGTGGCGACTGAGATTCCCAGCAATCCCAACACCAGCGCAACGGCACACGCGAGCCGCGCTGTCCGACTTCCCCTACACATCACCACCTTTGATAGCAAAGGCCCACGTCCAGCGAGTGCAATTGCGGGGAGGCCGCGGCTGTTGGATAGCCTCGGCGCTTCAAGCGATTCTGTTAGAGAGCGAGGTCGAAAGGCATGCTGTTTGGCCAGGAGCACGTCAGGCGCTACGTCGAGACCGACGGCGCCGAGGGCCACGATTGGCAGGGCGTCAGCGTTCTGATCCTCACCACGACCGGCCGCCGCTCGGGCGAGGCGCGGAGCACGCCGCTGATCTACGGCCAGGACGGAGACGACTATCTTGTCGTCGCCTCCAAGGGGGGAGCGCCGACCGATCCGGACTGGTACGGCAACCTCGTGGCCGAGCCCGAGGTGTCGGTCCAGGTGCGCGGCGACCGGTTCGAGGCTCGGGCCAGGACCGCGAGCCCCGAGGAGCGACAGCGACTCTGGAAGACGATGACGGCGAGTTGGCCCTCATACGACGACTACCAGCTCCGCACGGAGCGCGAGATCCCGGTCGTCGTGCTCGAGCGCCTCTAGTCGGGGCCGCAACGATCTCGACCTCGATGCCCGGCGAATGGTCCTCTCGCCGTCTGCACTTCGTCGGCATGGGGGGTGCGGGAATGAGCGGCCTCGCGCTGGTCGCGCGCGACCTGGGTGCGCAGGTCACGGGCTCGGATCGTGCCCAGTCCCCCTACACCGAGCGGCTTGCAGAGCACGGGATCGAGACCCTGATCGGGCACGCGGCGGCCAACGTCCCAGCGGGCGCGGAGGTCGTGTACTCGACGGCGGTGCCCGCATCAAATCCGGAGCGCCAAGCGGCGAGCGGACGCGAGCTGCATCGCGCTGATCTGCTCGCCCAGATCGCGGCGCTGCGACGCTGCATCGCGGTAACCGGGACCCACGGCAAGACCACGACCTCGGCGATGGTCGCGCACGTGCTGCGGGGCTGTGGCCTCGATCCGTCATACGTGATCGGCGGCGAGCTGCGAAGCACCGACAGCAACGCGGGGTGGGGAGGCGGAGAGTGGATCGTGGTCGAGGCAGACGAGTCTGACCGGTCGTTGCTGAAGCTCGACCCCGAAATCGCGATCCTCACCAGTGCCGAGCTGGATCATCATTCGACCTACAGCTCGCGGTTGGATCTCGAGGACACGTTTCGCCAGTTCATGTCGCGCGCCGGTGACCATGCGGTCGTCTGGGACCGCCCGGAGCTGAGGGCCCTGTGCCCCGACGGCGCGATCGCCTACGACGCCCCAGACCCGATTCTCGGGCCGGGAGGCTCGCGCTTCGCTTGGCGAGGGGTCGAGGTCTCACTCGTGGTCCCGGGAGCGCACAACGCGGTCAACGCGGCCGGCGCTCTGACCGCCTGCGCACTGGCCGGTGTGCAGCCCGCGCACGCTGTGGCTGCGATCGCCGACTTCCGCGGCGCCCGACGCCGCTTCGAGCTGCTCGGCGAGAGCGCGGCAGGGACGCCGGTGTACGACGACTATGCCCACCACCCGACCGAGGTCGCGGCCGCGATCGCCGCCGCGCGCACGCTCCAGCGTGCCCGGGTCGTGGCCGTGTTCCAGCCGCATCTCTATTCGCGCACGCGGGCGCTCGCGGGAGAATTTGGGGCCGCCCTCGCGCGGGCCGACATCGCCGCGGTGCTGGACGTGTACCCGGCGCGCGAGCTGGGCGAGGACTTCCCGGGTGTCGACGGACGGCTGGTCGCAGCGGCAGCCGCCGACGCCGGGGCCGGGAGGGAGGTGGCCTGGCTCCCGAGCTTCGACGACGCGCGGCAGTTCCTGCAGCGAACTCTGCGCCCGGGCGACGTCTGCCTGATGATGGGCGCCGGGAACATCGACTCGCTCGGGCGCGCGGTCGTGAACACCCGGTAGAGGCTTCCTCGCCGAATGCCCCACTACCCTGCGGCGGGATGCCGAAGCTGCCGCCAGGGGTCCAGCGCAATTATCCGCTGGCGAGATTGACGACGATCCGCACGGGCGGGCCCGCGGAGCTGTTCGCGCGTCCCGGGACGATCGAGGAGCTCGAGCGGCTGCTCGCCTGGGCGCACACCGAGCAGCTCGAGGTAGGGGTCGTCGGCTCGGGGTCGAACCTCCTGGTGGCGGATGACGGAGTCGCCGGACTGGTGATGAAACTCGACAAGGAGCTGAGCAAGATCGAACTCGACGGCACGCAGGTTCTGTGTGGCGGCGGGGCTCGCCTTCCCGCTGTCTCGGCCCGGGCTGCGCAGGCCGGACTGACCGGCATCGAGTTCGGCGTCAACATTCCAGGATCCGTCGGCGGGGCGGTGCGGATGAACGCAAACGCATACGGCGGCGAGCTCGCGCGCGTGCTCGAGTTCGCTGATGTGGTCAGCGCGAGCGGCACCGTGCGACGCCGGCCCGAGGAGCTCGGCTTCGCCTACCGGCGCTCGAACCTGCGCGCCGGCGAGGTCGTGGCTCGCGTGGAGTTCGCGCTCGCCCGCCAAGACAGCGCGGAGGTCAAGGCGACACTTGCCGACATGCGCGCGCGGCGCAAGGCGGCGCAGCCGTCGGGGATCAAGACGTTCGGCTCGACGTTCAAGAACCCGAGCGATCCGCGGGCTGAGGGGAGGACCGCGGGCCAGCTGCTGGAGGCGGCTGGTTGTCGCGGCCTGAGGCTCGGTGGCGCCGGCTTCTCCGCCAAGCACGCAAACTTCGTCGAGAACCACGGGAACGCCAACACGGCCGAGGTCGTCGCGCTGATCGCGGAAGGACGCCGGCGCGTGAAGGAGCGGTTCGGCGTCGAGCTCGAGGCCGAGGTGCAGGCGCTTGGACCGATCGAGCTCCCTTCCGATTGGGTCTTGGAATGATCGCCGAGGGCTTGATCGGCAGGGTCGGGCACGGACGTCGCCGGCTGAGCCGGCCACGTCCTCGCGTCCTCGCTGCGCTCGCGGCGGTGTTGGCGCTGGTCGCCGGCGGCTGGCTGTGGCTGCGCGACTCGTCGCTGGTGGCGGTCACGCGCGTCGCGATCACCGGCGTCAGCGGCCCGGAGTCGGCGCAGATCCGCATCGCGCTCGGGGCCGCCGCGCGGAACATGACCACGCTCGACGTCCATATGGATCAGCTGCGCAGCGTGGTCGCCCCGTATCCGGTGGTCCGGGACCTGCGCGTAGTCACCCATTTCCCGCATGGGATCTCGATCCGTGTGATCGAGCAGGATCCCGTCGCGGTGGTCGTCGTCGGCGGGCGCCAGATCTCGGTCGCGGGCAACGGGACGCTGCTGCACGACCTGTCGGGCACAGGCACGCTGCCGCAGATTCCTCTCAAGGTCGACCCGGGCGGCCGGCGGCTGACCGATCCTGATGCGCTCGATGCCGTCGCGCTGCTGAGCTCGGCCCCGTCCGCGCTGCTGACCCGCGTGAGCGAGGTCACGACCGTCGCCCCGCACGGACTGGTCGCGCAGATCCGGGGCGGGCCCAGCCTCTACTTCGGCGATCCGGCCGGGCTCAGGGCGAAGTGGGCGGCGGTCGCGGCCGTGCTTGCAGACCCGGGCTCGGCGGGTGCTCTGTACATCGACGTGACCGACCCCGCTCGCCCCGCGGCGGGCGTGGGATCGAGCGGATCGAGCTCCTCCGGATCGGGTTCGACGGGCGACGCCGCCGCCGCGCAGGGCGCAACGAGCGGCTCGATCCCGGGCACCGGCTCAGCCGCCACAACGACGGCCCAGTCGACCCCGGTCGGAGGATAAGCCTCAAGTAGAGCTTGAGGCTCATAAAATCGTAACTCTAGGGGACGTGTCGAGACTTGCGGGATCTGCAACGGACGTTGCGGGGCGGCGGCCCGCGTTGACTTCCCGCATATTCAGGCCCTAACGTGCGAAACTCCCGCTAAAGGCCAAAGAGTGGAAAACACTAAAGGCTACCTCGAGGGTCGGACGGAGACGATGGAAAGCGGCAGTTACCTCGCAGTCATCAAAGTAGTCGGAGTCGGCGGCGGCGGCACGAACGCCGTCAACCGGATGGTCGACGCAGGCCTCCGCGGCGTCGAGTTCATCGCCTGCAACACCGACGCCCAGGCGCTCGCCATGTGCGACGCCGACATCAAGCTGAACATCGGCCATGAGCTCACGAAGGGTCTCGGGGCCGGCGCCAATCCGGACGTCGGACACGGCGCCGCGGCAGAGTCGCGCGACGAGATCAAGGAGGCGCTGAAGGGCGCCGACATGGTGTTCGTCACTGCCGGCGAGGGCGGTGGCACCGGCACGGGTGCCGCCCCCGTGATCGCCGAGATCGCGAAGAACGAGATCGGCGCGTTGACCGTCGGAGTCGTGACCCGGCCGTTCGCGTTCGAGGGCACGCAGCGGGCGCGCCAGGCGCAGGAGGGCATCCAGAAGCTGCGCGAGAACGTCGACACGCTGATCGTGATCCCGAACGAGAAGCTGCTGGCGATCGTCGAGCGCCGCACCACGATCCTCGACGCTTTCCGCGAGGCCGACAACGTCCTGCGCCAGGGCGTCCAGGGGATCACGGACCTGATCACGATTCCCGGTCTGATCAACCTCGACTTCGCCGACGTCCGGACGATCATGCGCGACGCGGGGAGCGCGCTGATGGGGATCGGCAGCGCCAGCGGCGAGAACCGCGCGGCGGAGGCGGCGAAGATCGCGATCTCCTCGCCGCTGCTGGAGGAGTCGGTCGAGGGCGCGATGGGAATCCTGCTGAACATCACCGGTGGTCACGACCTCGGGCTGTTCGAGGTCAACGAGGCCGCCGAGATCGTCTCGAGTGCCGCCGACGCGAACTCGAACATCATCTTCGGCGCGGTGATCGACGACACGATGACCGACGAAGTCCGGGTCACCGTGATCGCCACCGGGTTCGACCACGGCCACACCAGTCCGAGCACGGCGCGCCAGGAGACACGCCGGGCCCGCCGCGACCGCGACGTGACGATGGACGACAGCCAGAGGTCGTCGCTCGAGATCCGCGACGACGAGATCGACATCCCGTCGTTCCTGAAGGACCGGTAGCGGCACGTCGAGTGCCGCACGCCGTCGGGCCGTCGACCCGGCCGGCGCCGTCGGTCCGCATGTCGTCCGAGATCCCGGCTTGTGTTAAGCCCGTGCTAGGCGAGCACGATCATTGTCCAGCCGCCGCAACCTGGGGGGCGGTCGGCTGTTCTAATTCGGCGTCAGATCCAAGGCCGATGATCGAATCCCGGGTGCGAGGGGACCGCTTTCCGGTGCTTAGAGCGCCGCGTGTCGCCGCGTCCGCGTCCACGCTCGCCGCAGCCGCGTTCGCGACGGTCGCGCTCGCCGTGGTCGCGCTCGCCGTGGCCGCGGGGCCCGCGGCAGCGCAGGTGCCCGAGCCGGCGGCGCCGGTGACGATCGACGGCCCCAGCCCGGACATCGTCGGGCTGTCGGCGATGTCGCTGGCGCGGGACGGCAGCGGCGGGATCGTGTACGTCAAACAGGTCCTGGGGTCGCCGCACGTGTTCGTCTCGACGCTTGTCGGGGGCGTTTTCCAAGCGCCCGAGCAGGTCGACTCAGGCCTGATCGGGGTGTCCTCGCAGCCGGTGATCGCCGCGGGCAACGGCGGCCTGCTGCTGGTTGCGTTCATCAACGGCGGGCAGCTCTATGTGGTCTACCGGCTGAATGCGTCGGCGGCGTACCAGGGACCGATCGCGCTTGCCGACGGAGCGAGCAATCCGGCGATCGCGATCTCCAATCTCGGCAAGGCATACCTGGCGTTCACGGTCGGCAGCACCGGCGGCCACGACGTCCGCGCGGCTTACTACTACAACGGCCGCTGGTCGCTGGAGGCGCCGTCGCTCAACGCCGTGCCGGGCGACGACGCGGGCGTTGGGAGCGGTCGTCCGGCTGTGGCGGCGGCGACCGACGGCGTCGGCGTCGTCGCGTGGGGCGAGGGCGGTCACATCTACACGCGTCGCGTCTGGGCGACGACCCCGAGCGTCGTCTACGAGCAGGCCGACGTGCAATCGCTGGCGGGCGCGACCGAGGTGAGCGCCGACGAGCCCGCGGTCGCCGTCGGTGGCGATTCCTCCTATGTCGAAACCGCGTTCCACGAGCTGTTCTCGAACGGGACCCAGCAGCAGTCAAGAGTGCTCGGGCGCGTCCTCCAGGGCTTGCAGTTCAACGGCGTCAGCGCCGCCGACGGGCTGTCAGCCACCGCCGCCGGCTCCGCGGATCAGCCGAAGACGGTGATGGGGGAGTTCGGGCGCGGGCTGGTCCTCGCCGTCCACGACGACTCCGACCAGCTGTCCGCGCAGCTGCTGGGTATCAACGGCTCCCCGCTCGCCACAATCCGCGTGGACAGCCTCCAGAACACGGCCGCTCCTCAGGCGGTCGCGGCGATGGCGGGCCAGCGCACCGACCTGATCGCCTGGCAGCAGAACCCGGACACGGGCACCGCTGCAGAGATCCGGGCCCGCTACTCGCCCGACGCGGTCTCGTTCGGCCCCGAGCTCGTGATCTCCGCACCGGCGCTCGGTCCTGCCAACGCCGCGCTCGGACTGGCGGCGGCGGGCGACAATTCCGGAAACGCCGCGGTCGCGTGGGTCCAGGGCGGCGGCGACGCACCCGCGATCGTGGCCGATCAGCTCTACCAGCCGCCCGGCTCGTTCGCGCCGATGACGCGATTCCGCTACGTCCGCAGCGCGAAGCCGGTCTTGTCGTGGTCGCAGGCTCGCGACCACTGGGGGCCGGTTCGCTACGCGGTCACGATCGATCAGGCGCAGGTCTTTCAGACCAACGGCACATCGCTGCTGGTGCCGGCGATCCTTGCCAACGGCCCGCACTCATGGCTTGTCACCGCTTCGAATCCCGTCGGCCTCGCGGTCCGCACGCGCGTCGCGAGAGTGTGGGTCGACACCGTTGCACCTGCCGTGAACGTGTCGGTGACCGGCGTGATGCGGGTCGGCAGGGTCGTGCACGCGTTCGTTGCCGCCACCGACGCGCCGCCGCCGTTGCCACCGGCCACCGCGTCGGGCATCGCCAGCATCACGATCAGATGGGGCGCGGGCAAGAGCGAGCGCATCCGCCACAACAGCTCACACATCTTCACCCGCCGTGGGCACTACAAGCTCACGATCGTCGCCGTCGATCGCGCCGGCAACAAGACGACGCTCGTCCGCGTGCTGAAGATCGCGCCGAAGCCCAAGCCGAAGAAGAAGAAGCACAAGAAGACGGGGCACCGGCCACCGACTCCACACCACGCCACCCGGGCCCGATGACGCCGTTCGTGCGCAAGGGCTGCCCCCGGCGTCACAATCGCCGCCGGCACCGACGCGGTTCGTTGTAGCCTGAGCGGGAGTGTCCTCCGCCGCTGAGACCGCTCTTCGCCGTACCCCTCTCCACGACCGCCACATCGCCGCCGGCGCCAAGCTGGTGCCATTCGCCGGATGGGAGATGCCGGTTCAGTACGAGGGCATCGCCGCCGAGCACGTCGCGGTCCGCCGCGACGTCGGGATGTTCGACGTATCGCACATGGGGCAGCTCCAAACCCGGGGGCCGCAAGCGTACGAGTTCGTGCAGCGGATGCTGTCCAACGACATCCGCCGGATCCCCGAGGGCGGCGCGCAGTACAGCGTTCTGTGCCGCGAGGACGGTGGGGTGATGGACGACCTGTTCACCTACCGGCTGGCCGACTGCGAGTTCCTGACGATCACCAACGCCGCCAACCACGACAAGGACCTGGAATGGCTGCGCGCGCACGCGGCGGAGTTCGACGTCGACGTGATCGACCGCCACGCGACGTTCGCGATGCTCGCCGTGCAGGGCCCGCGGGCCCGGGCGCTGGTTGCGTCGCTGGCAGACGGCCCGCTCGCGCCGCGGATGCATTGCCTGGAGGCGCGCGTGGCGGGCGCCCCGATGCTCGTCTGCGGTACCGGCTACACCGGCGAGGACGGGGTCGAACTGCTGATCGACCCGGCCGATGCCGAGTCGGTCTGGGACGCGCTGCTGGAGGGCGGCGCTGCGCCGGTCGGCCTCGGAGCGCGCGATACCCTGCGACTCGAGGCCTGCTTTCACCTCTACGGCAACGACCTCAGCGAGCAGCGCGGCCCGATCGAGGCCGGTCTCGGCTGGTGCTGCAAGGAGGACACCGGCTTCATCGGCGCCGAGGCGATCGCCGCGACGCGCGCGGAGGGACCGCGCGAGAAGCTCGTCCCTTTTGCGATCGAGGGGGCCGGGATCGCGAGGCCGGGCAACCCGGTGCTCGGCGGCGGCGAGGTCACGAGCGGGACTTTCTCGCCTTGTCTGCAGCGCGGGATCGGGATGGCGTACGTTTCCAGCGACCGTGCGCAACCGGGCACGAGGATCGAGATCGACGTGCGGGGCCGAACCCGACCCGCCGTCGTTCAGCGCAAGCCTCTGTATCGAAAGGGATCCTGAACATGGCCGATCCAAGCTATCCGGACGACCTGCTGTACCACTCCGAACACGACTGGGCCCGACTCGACGGCGACGTCGCCACGTTCGGGGTCACGTGGTACGCGCAAGATGCGCTTGGGGAGGTCGTGTTCTTCGACCCGCCCGAGGTGGGGGCGCAGCTCAAGAAGGACGAGGCCTATACCGAAGTGGAGTCGGTCAAGGCGGTCTCGGACGTGTTCGCGCCGATGTCGGGCGAAGTGACGGCGGTCAACGACGCGCTCAAGGACAAGCCCGAGACGATCAACGAGGATCCCTACGGCGAAGGATGGTTGGTGAAGGTGAAGCTGTCGGACCCATCAGAGGCCGACTCGCTGATGGACGCGTCCGCCTACGAGGCGACGCTCGCTTGAGGACGTGACCAGCTACGTTTCGGCCACCGACGCGGATCGTCGCGAGATGCTCGCGACGATCGGCGTCGACTCGATCGAGGGGCTGTTCGCGGACATCCCCGAGGCGCTGCGGCTGCGACGGTCGCTGGCGCTGGACCCAGGGCGCTCTGAGCTCGAGGTGTTCGAGGAGTTGCGCGCACTGGCGTCCCGCAACGTCTCCGCCGACGACGAGCTGTCGTTCCTCGGCGGCGGCATGTACGACCACTACGTGCCGGCGCTGATCGACTCGATCATCGGCCGCTCCGAGTTCCTGACGCCGTATACCCCGTATCAGCCGGAGATCTCCCAGGGCGGGCTGCAGGCGATGTTCGAGTACCAGACCGCGATCTCGGAGCTGACCGGGCTCCCCGTCTCAAACGCGTCGGTGTACGAGGGGCCGAGCGCGGTCGCGGCGGCGGGCTATGTCGCAAAGGTGGCGGGCGACACTCGCCGGCGGTTCGTGATCTCGCGCGGGGTCCACCCGCACGCTCGCGAGACCTTGCGGACGCTGTCGCACGCGTGGGGGATGGAGGTCGTCGAGGCGCCACTTCACGACGGGGTCACCGAGCTGCCGCAGCTCGATCAGGACGTCAGCGCCGTGATCGTCCAGCAGCCGAACTTCCTCGGCGCGATCGAGGACGTCGCGGCGCTCGCGCAGGACGCCAAGGCCGCCGGGGCGTTGATGATCTGCTCGTGCGACCCGCTCTCGCTCGCGCTCCTGAAGCCGCCGGGCGAGTGCGGCGTCGACATCGCCGTCGGCGAGGGCCAGACGCTCGGCAACCGGCTGGACTACGGCGGGCCGTCGTTCGGCTTCTTCGCCTCGACCGAGGCGCTGCTGCGCCGGATGCCCGGCCGGATCGCCGGCGAGACCCGAGATCTCGACGGCAAGCGCGGGTTCGTGCTGACGCTGCAGACGCGCGAGCAGCACATCCGCCGCGAGAAAGCGACCTCGAACATCTGCACCGCGCAAGCGCTGAACGCGCTCGCGGGCGTGATCTATCTGAGCTGGCTCGGCGCGCGCGGAATCGTCGAGCTGGGCGAGCTGATGCTGCAGCGCACCGCTTACGCGCGCGAGCGGCTGCAGGCGATCCACGGCGTGCACGCGCTGCACGATCAGCCGGTCGTCCGCGAGTTCGCGCTCAAGCTCGACGTCCCGGTGCACCACGTCGTCGCCGACTGCCGCGAGCTCGGCGTGAACCCGGGGTACCCGCTGCGCGACGACTACCCCGAGCTGGCCGACGGGCTGCTGGTGGCGATCACCGAGCAGCGCACCAGGGCCGACATCGACCGTCTGGCCGACGTGCTGCAGGCGGTCGTCGCCCAGCGGCTGGGGGCCTACGAGGAGGTCAAGGCGTGAGCAACTCCTTCCTCGCCGCCGCCGACGATGAGCTGACGATCTACGAGCGCTCGCGGCCGGGGCGCCGGGCGTTCGTGGCGCCGCCGCTGGATGTGCCGGAGCGGCCGATCGCCGAGTTGCTGCCAGACGTGCATCGCCGGACAGCACCGCCGCGCCTGCCGGAGGTCTCCGAGCCAGAGATCGTGCGCCACTACAACCGCCTGTCGAAGCGCAACTTCGATCTCGACACCGGCTTTTACCCGCTCGGGTCGTGCACGATGAAGTACAACCCGAAGTTGCACGAGCGCGTGGCGGCGCTGCATGGGCACGCACGGCTGCACCCGCTACAGCATCCGAGCCACGCCCAGGGCGCGCTCGAGCTGATGTGGCGGCTGCAGGACGCGCTGTCGGAGATCGCCGGGCTGCCGCACGTGTCGTTGCAACCGTCGGCTGGGTCGCACGGCGAGCTCGCGGGGGTGCTGTTGACGCGCGCACTGCACGAGGACCACGGCGAGCGGCGGACAAAGGTGCTGACGCCCGACAACGCGCACGGCACCAACCCCGCGACGGTCACGATGGCAGGCTACGGGCTGGTCAAGGTCGCGACCGATGAGCGGGGCAACGTCGATCTGGACGACCTGCGGGCGAAGGCCGACGGCGACGTCGCCTGCCTGATGCTCACCAACCCCTCGACGCTCGGCCTGTTCGAACAGGGGATCGAGGAGATCGAGCGGATCGTGCACGGGGTCGGCGCGACGCTGTACTACGACGGCGCGAACCTGAACGCGATCATGGGTATCTGCCGTCCCGGCGACATGGGGTTCGACATCGTGCACTTCAACCTGCACAAGTCCTTCACCCAGCCCCACGGCGGGGGCGGGCCCGGCGCCGGCCCGATCGCGGTCTCCGAGCGGATCGAGCCGTACCTTCCCAGGCCGCAGGTGGTCCGCCGCAAAGCCGAATCCAACGGCGCCGAGCCCTACTACGACCTCGACTACGACCGGCCGAAGTCGATCGGGCGGCTGCGCGGGTTTCAGGGCAACTACGGCGTGTTTGTGCGCTCCTACGCGTACATCCGCTCGCTCGGCGCGGAGGGGCTGCGCGAGGTCTCAGAAGTCGCGGTGCTCAACGCCAACTACCTGCTGGCCCGGCTGCGGCGCGAGGGGGTGCTCGAGTACCTGTCCGAGGCCTACGAGCGGCTGTGCATGCACGAGTTCGTGCTGTCGGGCGCCCCGATGCGCAATCAACTCGGAATCAAGACGCTGGACCTTGCCAAGCGGCTGCTCGACTTCGGCGTGCACCCGCCGACCGTCTACTTCCCGCTGATCGTCGACGAGGCGCTGCTGATCGAGCCGACCGAGACCGAGACCAAGGAGACGCTCGACCGCTTCGCCGAGGTGGTCGCGACGATCCTGCGCGAGGCCAAGGACGACCCCGAGGTCGCCCGGCAGGCGCCTTACACGACCCCGGTGCGGCGGCTCGACGAGGCCGCCGCCGCGCGCCGGCCGGTTCTGAGACAGCCGCTCTGAGGATCCGTCACGGCCCACGGCGCCGGCCGGGGCGCCCGTAGTTTCCACGGATCAGAACTCCGTGCTAATCCTCAAGGGGATTGCGGCCGATATACCGGTCAATGTTGCATTGTGGGGGCAGCGACCGGCTCGGCGAGCGGCTCCGGCGAATCGGGGCGATCACCGCCGTCGCACCCGAGGAACGGGCGCTCGCGGGCGACGTCAACGGTGTCCTCTACATGCTCGGGGCGCTGACCCTGCTGTCGTTCTTGATCCTGCCCGGGGTCAGCCGCGCCCACCCGGAGGTGCTGCTGATCACCGCCGGCCTGGCCCTCAGCTGGGGTCTGTGCTCGCTGCTGGTGATCGACTGGCGCCGGGCCGGCAGCTGGATGTTCCACGTAGCCAGTGTCGCCGGGTTCGCGATCATCGCGATCGCGGTCGCGTCCTCGGGAGGCGCCGAGTCGCCCGCCTGGGGTTATCTGTTCCTGGCGGCGCTGTTCGCCTCCTATTTCTACAGCCGGCCGGTGGCGATCGGCTACCTCGCGCTGGGCGCCGTCACCCACGCGTTGCCGCTCCTTTACGACACCGACGCGCTGCATGACGCGTTCTTCGCGCAGCTGCTGATCGGGATCGCGGGCTATTGCGGGCTGGGTCTGGCGATCATCGCCGGCAAGCGGCTGATGTGGCGCCTGCGCAGTCGCTCCGAGCAGTTGGCTGCCGAGCAGGGCTCGCTGCGCCGCGTCGCCACGGCCGTCGTCGGCGGTGAGTCGGCCGAACACATCTACGAACTGGTGGCCGAAGAGTCGGCCGCGCTGCTCGGCGCCGGATCTGCCGGGATCCTGCGCGTCGAGAGCGAGACACGGGCGGTCGTGATGGGCTCCTGGGCAGGCCACGGAGGCGGTACCTATGAGCGGGGGACGGTGATCCAGATCGTCCGCGAGGGCGCGATGGGGCGCGCGATCTCGACGAACCTCCCTGTCCGGATCGAGCAGCACCCGCCTGACAGTGGCATCGGCCGCCTCGGATACAGCTCGAGCATCATCGCCCCGGTCCACGTCGCCGGCAGGATCTGGGGCGTGATCGCGGTGGCGGCAGCGGAGCCCAAGCACCTCTCGTCCACGGACGAGCGGCGACTGGTCGAGTTCGGCGACCTGCTGGCGACCGCGATCGCGAGCATCGAAGACCGGGCCAAGCTTGCCGATCAGGCGGCCAGCGACCCCCTGACCGGGGTCGCCAACCACCGAACCCTGCAACAGCGGCTGAGCGCCGAAGTGGCGCGGGCCGTCCGCCACGAAACGCCGCTGTCGGTCGCGGTCCTCGATCTGGACCACTTCAAGCAGCTCAACGACAGCGGCGGCCACGAGGCCGGAGACGAGATGCTCGTCCGGGTCTCTCGATGCCTGCGCAAGCTGGCCCGAACCGAGGACGTCCTCGGACGGGTTGGCGGCGACGAATTCGCCTGGATCCTGCCCGAGACGACGCGCGAGCAGGCGCTGGTCGCCGTCGAGCGGGCCCGCCGGGTGATCGCGACGGCGGTGCCCGAGCCGTTCCGGGTGACCGTGTCGGCCGGGATCTGTGACACCACCGTGACCGAGGACCCGGCAGAGCTGATCCGCTTCGCCGACGGCGCCCTGTACTGGAGCAAGGCGCACGGTCGCGACCAGTGCTGGATCTACGACCCCGAGGTCGTGGCCGAGCTGTCTGCGCAGGAGCGGGCCGAACGGCTCGAGCGTTCGCAGGCGCTACTCGGGCTGCGGGCGCTGGCGCGGGCGATCGACGCCAAGGACCCGGCCACCAGGCAGCACTCTGAGCGCGTCGCGGCGCTCGTCGGCAAGCTGTCACGGATCGTGGGCTGGTCGCCCGAGCGTGCGCTGTTGCTGAGCGAGGCGGCGCTCGTGCACGATGTCGGCAAGATCGGAGTCCCCGACGCGGTGCTGCGCAAGACCGAGCCGCTGACTGCCGACGAGTGGGCCCAGATCGCCGACCACGCCGAGCTGTCCGCGCGGATCGTCGAGGGCGTGCTCGCCCCCGAGCAGGTCGAGTGGATCCGCACTCATCACGAGCGCCCCGACGGCGAGGGCTATCCCGACGGGCTCGCATCCGACGAGATCTCCGAGGGGGCTGCGCTGCTGACGCTCGCCGACGCGTGGGACGTGATGACGATCAGCCGCCCTTACAGCGTGCCCAAGACCGTCGAGCAGGCACTTCCCGAATGCGAGTTGCTGATCGGCCGGCAGTTCACGCGGCCGGCCGTCGCGGCGCTGCTGAAGCTGCACGCGTCGGGCGAGCTGCTGCCCGTCGACCCGGCGCATGAGCTAGTCGCCTGAGCCGGGCGCGGAGCCGCGAGGACATTACTCTGCCAGGGGTGCGGTTCGTGGTGCTCGGCGCCGGTGCGATCGGAGGCGTGGTCGGAGCGAGGCTCCACCAGGCCGGGTTCGAAGTGACGCTGATCGCTCGCGGTCCCCACGGCGACGCGATCGCAGCCGGCGGCCTGACGATCGAGGACCCCGACGCCACCGCCGTGCTCGCGATCGACGTCGCGGCCGCTCCCGGGGAGGTGCGCCTGGCCGGGGACGACGTCGTGCTGCTCGCGACCAAGGGCCAGGACTCGATGGCGGCGTTGCGCGACCTGCACGCGACCGCGGGCCCCGAGCTGCCGATCGTGTGCATGCAGAACGGGGTCGAGAACGAGCGGCTGGCGCTGCGCCTGTTCGCGAATGTCTACGGCGCGGTGGTGATGCTCCCGGCCGCCCACCTGCAGCCAGGCGTCGTGCAGGCGTACGGCGCGAAGCTGACCGGCATCATCGACGTCGGGTGCTACCCGCACGGTGTCGACGATCGCTGCCAGGCGATCGCCGCGGCGCTGCGCCGATCGCGTTTGGAGTCGACGGCGCGCCCCGACATCATGCGCTACAAGCACGCGAAGCTCGTGATGAACCTCGCCAACGCGGTCGAGGCGATGTGCCGGCCGGGCCCCGCCGCCGAGCAGCTGATCGAGCGCGCGCAAGCGGAGGGCAGAGAGGTCCTGCACGCAGCCGGGATCGAGTTCGTGGCGGAGGATGTCGACGACGTCCGTGGGCGCTGGGAGCGCTACGGGGTCCGCGAGATCGACGGCCGGCCGCGGGCCGGGTCCTCGACGCGCCAGAGCCTGGCCCGGGCGATCGGGTCAGTCGAGAGCGACTACCTCAACGGCGAGATCGTCCTGCTGGGGCGCTTGCACGGCGTCCCGACGCCGGTCAACGAGCTGCTGAGGCACTCGATTGACGCCGTCGCGCGCGAGCACGCCGAGCCGGGCAGCGTGTCGGCGCAGGAGCTGCTCGCGGCTCTGCCGTCGATCACCTGAGTCGGTCGGACATACTGGTCCGATGAGGGCCGTGTGGACGAGCTGATCGCGACCGGCGCCGCCGAGGTCGCGGCGCGCGCGGGGCGCGAGCTCGAGGCGCTGGTGGCGGTCTCGTCGCCCTCCGGTGACCTCGCCGGCGCCGAAGAGGCGATCGCCGTGTGCGCGGCGCTGCTCCCGCCGCAGGCCGAGGTGCAGCGCGTGCGCTGCTCCACCCCGGGCGGCGCCCCGGACCTGATCGCCCGGATCGATGGTCGGGGGTCGCGGCGGCTGCTTCTGCTCGGGCACATCGACACGGTCATAAGCCACGCCTCGCACGCCCCGCTCAGGCACGACGGCGACCGGCTGTACGGGCCGGGAACCGCGGACATGAAGGGCGGTGTGGTGCTCGCGCTCGGAGTCGCGCGGGCGCTGTCGGCCCATCCGGATGCGTTTGCGCAGCTCGGCGTGCTGCTGGTGACCGACGAGGAATGGCGCACGCACGCGTTCGCCCACGTTCAGCGGTTCGCCGGCTACGACGCCTGCCTGTGCTTCGAGGCGGGCGAGCGGACCCGCGCCGGCGAGGACGGCGTCGTCGTACGCCGCAAGGCCGCCGGCACACTGCGCGTTGCCGCTGCCGGACGCGCGTCGCATTCCGGCAGCGCCCCGGATCAGGGCCGCAACGCGTTGCTCGCGCTCGCGCAGACGGCGGTCGCCGTCTCCGAGTTGCACGATCCGAGTGGGGACGACCGGCTGAGCGTGGTCCCGACCGTAATCCGATCCGGCGACGCCCTGAACGTCGTCCCGGCTGCGGGTGAGCTCGTGTTCGACATGCGCGCCGAGCGGCTCGGCGCGTTCGAGCGCGTGATCGCCGCGGTGCCGCAGCAGGCGTTCGGAGCGACGATCGAGCCGACGATCGAGCGGGAATGGCCGGGGATGGACACGCGCTCGGCGACCGCGGCGCTGCTCGTGCGCGCGGGCGAGCGGCTCGGGCGTCCGATCGTCGGTGTGCAGCGCGGCGGCGCCAGCGACGCGAGCCACTTCGCGCAGGCGATCCCGTTGACGGTCGACGGCCTCGGGCCGCGCGGGGGCGGCGCGCACACCCCCGAAGAGTTCGCGCTGGCGCCGTCGCTGCACGAGCGGGCGGAGATCGCGCTCGCGCTCGCGATGCAGATGCTGGAGCCGGGCACTCCCTAAGAATCGCTTAAGCCGGGCGTCGCACCTGCGATCCTGTGGCCATGGGTACCGGTCTGCAGAAGCGTGGGTCCGACCAGTCGCTCCAGGCGATCCAGGGCGTGATTCTGCTCGCGGCGATCGTCGGCGTGATGTGGCTCGTCGAGATCATCAACGCGATCGACTCCTATCGCCTCGACGCCGATGGGATCCGGCCGCGCGACCTGGGGCGTGTGTGGGGGATCGGGACGGCCCCGTTCCTGCATGCAAGCCTCGCGCACCTCATCTCCAACACGATCCCGTTCGTGTTCATGGGCGTGATCATCGCGCTGCACGGCGCCAAGCGGCTCGCGCAGGTGACCGTGATCGTGGTCGTGATCGGGGGCCTTGGGACATGGCTGATCGCTCCTGCGGGGTCGACCACCGTCGGCGCCAGCGGGGTCGTTTTCGGGTACGCCACGTACCTGCTGACGCGAGGGCTGTTCGATCACAGCGTGGCCGAGATCCTGATCGGAGGACTGGTGGGCGTGGTCTGGGGCGGGGCGCTGCTGGCCAGCCTCGTTCCGCACGACGGGGTCTCCTGGCAGGCCCATCTGTGCGGCGGGATCGCAGGGGTGATCGCGGCTGCGCTGCTTTCGCGCCGCCCCGACGCGTCGGGGCCGGGGCCGCGCGGTTCGCGCGATCGCAGCCCGGCTTCGGCGTTGGATCGCGCGCTCGCCAAGTAGCCTCCCGCCGCCGCCGGGTAGCCTGCGCTCCTGATGCGCATCTTCTCCGGCATCCAGCCCACCGGCCGCAAACATCTGGGCAACTACCTCGGGGCGATCACACAGTGGGTCTCCGGCCAGGACCGCGGCGAGGCGATCTATTGCGTCGTCGACGCCCACGCGATCACCGTGGCCTACGAGCCAAGCGCGCTGCGCGAGTCCGTCTATGACACCGCAGCGACGCTGCTGGCGGCGGGCCTGCACCCCGATCGATGCATCTTCTTTCGCCAGAGCGACGTCCAGGAACACACGGAGCTGACTTGGCTGCTGTCGAGCGTGACGTCGTTCGGCGAGCTGAACCGGATGACCCAGTTCAAGGAGAAGGCGGGCGCGCAGCGCGACCTCGTCAGCGCCGGATTGTTCTTCTATCCGGTACTGCAGGCCGCCGACGTGCTCGCCTATCGCGCCCACGAAGTCCCGGTCGGCGACGACCAGCGTCAGCACATCGAACTGATGCGCGACGTCGCCGAGCGCTTCAACGCGCGCTTCGGCCAGACCCTGGTCGTCCCCGAACACCGCATCCCCGAGGTCGGCGCGCGGATCATGGATCTCCAGCTTCCCGACCGCAAGATGTCGACGACCGGCGGCAGCGAGCAGGGCACCGTGCTCGTCCTCGACGACCCCGCGGTTGTGACGAAGAAGATCCGCTCGGCCGTGACCGACTCGGGCGGCGAGGTCACGCGATCCCCCGAGAAGCCGGGGATCTCGAACCTGATCGAGATCCTCGCGACGGTCCGGGGCATCGGGCCCGAGCAGGTGGAGCAAGAGTTCGACGGCTCCGGCTATGGGGCGTTCAAGCAGGCGGTCGCGGACGCCGTCGTGGAGTACCTGGCGCCCGTACGCGAGCGCTTCCAGGCACTTCGTGGCGACGACCGGGCGCTCGAGGAGATTCTCACCGCCGGCGCCGAGAAGGCCCGCGCGATCGCCGCCGGCACGCTCGCCGACGTGCGCCGGGCGATGGGTGTCGGCCCAGTCCGGTAGCGCCGCTACTCTGGCCCCGTGCAAGTAGTCGACCTGGAGCTGGACCTCGACGTCTTCGCCGGTCCGTTCGACCTGTTGCTAACGCTGATCCTGCGCGAGGAGGTCGACCTGCTCGAGGTCGATCTCGCCGAGATCGTGATCTCCTACATCGACCATCTCGAGCAGCGAGGCGACCTCGAGCTCGAGACGGCAACAGAGTTTCTGGTGCTGATCGCCGCGCTGCTGGAGCTGAAGTCGCGGCTGATGCTGCCGGGCGAGGAGCAGGATCTGATCGAGCTCGACCCCGGCGAGGCCGCCGAAGAGCTGCTCGCCAGACTGCTCGACGCCCACCGCTACCGTGCCGCGGCCGCGCACCTTCAGCAGCGGCTGGCCGAGCAGGCGGGCTACCGCTTCCGCAGCGCCCCGCTGCCCCCGCAGCTGCGGCGCGCATCGCTGCCCGAAGCGGCCGCGGTCTACGACCCGGCCAGGCTCGCCGCCGCGATCGGCGGGCTGCTCCGCGTCCCCGAGCCGGTCGACGTGCGACACATCTCGGTTCCGAAGGTCTCGGTCGCCGAGCGCCTGGCGCATCTGAGGTTGCTGCTTCGCCGCGGAAGCTTCAGCTTCGACGAGGCCGTCGCGTCCGCCGACCGGGTCACTGTCGCGGTGACGCTGTTCGCGCTGCTCGAGCTCTACAAGCAGGGCGAGGCGACCTGGAGCCAGGGCGAGCCGTTCGGTCAAATTGTTGTATCGGGCGTATCGGCTTCGCCGATACGACAAGGACGGACAGCGTGAGCGCGGAGCTGCAGCGAACGCTCGAGGCGCTGCTGTTCCTGTCGCCCGAGCCGGTCGAGGCGTCGGCGCTGGCCGATGCCACCGGCGCCGAGCTCCACGAGGTCGTGACCGCGCTGGAGCAGCTGCGCGAGCACCTCGAGTTCGAGCGGCGAGGCCTGGTGCTGCGTGAGCTCGGCGGCGGGTACGTCCTGTCGAGCCATCCCGACGCGGAGGAGGCGGCGAGACGGCTGCTCGCACGGCCGCGGACGCCGCCGCTGACCCCAGCGCAGGCCGAGACGCTCGCGATCGTCGCCTACCTGCAGCCCGTGTCGCGCCCGGAGATCGCGCGCATCCGTGGTGTCAACGCGGAGTCGGCGGCGACGACGCTGCTGGAGCGGGGGATGATCGAGGAGAGCGGCCGGTCGCAGTTCGGCGCGGTGCTGTACCGCACGACCGACCTGTTCCTGCGGCTGTTCGGCCTCAGCGGCCTCGACGAGCTGCCCGGGCCCGGCGCGTTTGACCCCTCGCCCGAGCTCGAGCAAGAGCTGCGGGAGCGGTTGCTGCGCGCCGGGGAGGCCCGGGCCAGCGCGTGAGGCGTGAGCCGTGGGGCGGCTGTCAGATCGCCCACGGCGGCGCGCTCGGCGACCGGGCCGCTAAGAGGGCTCGCCGCGACGCGACGCGGCGCAGCGCACCGCATCCGAGCTAGAGCAGGGGGTGGCGGCCGATACGCACTCGTTAGCGGTGCGTATCGGAGGTCACCCCCTGCGACCCGCGAGCTGACCACACGCGGCAGCGATGTCGCGCCCGCGCGTCAGCCTCACCGTCGCGTCGAGCCCGCGGCGCTCGAGCTCGTCGCGGAACGCGGCGATCGCCTTCGGGCTCGACCCCGAGTACGGCGAGTCGGTCGGGTTGTAGGGGATCAGGTTGACCTTGAATGCGTGGGGACGCAGTGCCTGGGCGAGCTGCGCGGCCTGCGCGTAGCCGTCGTTGACGCCCGCGAGCATCACGTACTCGACGAACACCTTGCGCCGCTTGGCGGCGTAGAACGCCTCGCACGCCGCGATCACGTCGGCCACCGGATAGCGGTCGTTGACGGGCATCAGCTGTGAGCGCAGGGCGTCGTCGGCGGCGTGCAGGGACAACGCCAGGCGCAGCGGCATCGGCGTCTGCGCCAGCCGGGTGATCCCCGGGATCCAGCCGACCGTCGAGATCGCGGTCCGGCGGTGGGTGATGCCGATGTCCGGAAGCCGCTCGCACGCCGCCAGCACGTGGTCGAGGTTCATCATCGGCTCGCCCATGCCCATGAACACCGCGTGGTCGACCGGGCCGGCGGTGCGGCGGAAGTGAAGCGCCTGGTCGAGGATCTCCCATTGGGAGAGGTTGCGCGCGAAGCGCATCTGGCCGGTCGCGCAGAACGTGCACGTCAGCGGGCATCCGGACTGCGACGACAGGCACACCGAGCTGCGGCCGTCGGCGTAGCGCATCAGCACCGCCTCGAGCGGGCGACCGTCGCCGGTCCGGAACAGCACCTTGATCGTGCCATCGCGGGCGTGCGCCTCGTGCTCGACGGTGAGCGTCGAGAACGGGATTGCCTCCTCGAGCTCCGAACGCAGCCGCGCCGGCACGTCGGTCATCGAGCGAAAGTCGCCGGCGCCCTGCGCGGCCCAGCGCCAGATCTGCTTCGCACGGTAGCCGGGCTCGCCCAGTTCGCCGAGGGTTCGTTGCACGGTCGTGAGGTCCATCCTCTTCTATGGTGGCAGCCGATGCGTCTGGCCAAGTACCTGGCGGCGGCCGGGGTCGCCTCGCGCCGCGCCGCCGAGGAGCTGATCACTGCACGGCGCGTCACGGTCGACGGCACCGTCGTCGACGACCCGGCGCGGGATGTCGACGGGGCCCGGGCGGTCGCGGTCGACGGGCGGGTCGTTACGATCGAGCGCGTTCGCGTGGTGTACGCGGTGAACAAGCCCGCCGGGGTCGTGTCGACCGCACGCGATCCGCAGAAGCGCCCGACGGTCGTCTCGCTCGTGCCCGACAGCCTCCGCCTGTACCCGGTTGGGCGCCTCGACATCGATACGACCGGTCTGATCCTGCTGACCAACGACGGCGAACTGGCCCACCGGCTGACCCATCCCCGCTTCGAGGTGGAGAAGACCTACCGCGCGACGGTCGCGCGCCCACCCGTCCGCAAGCACGCGCTCGCCGCGCTGCGTGACGGCGTCGAGCTCGAGGACGGCCGCAGCGCCCCCGCGCGCGTTCGGCTGCTGGCCGCGGACACGATCGAGCTGACGCTCCACGAGGGGCGCAAGCGACAGGTGCGGCGGATGTGCGAGGCCGTCGGACACCCGGTCAGGCGGCTCGAGCGGGTCGCGTTCGGGCCGCTCGAGTCTCGGGGACCTGAAAGTCGGGACGTACCGGCAGCTGAGCGCGGGCGAGGTGGCGGGGCTCCAGACGGCTGCTGCGGGCCCGGTGAGCTAGGCCGCCGGGCTGATGCTGAATGGCCGGCGCGATCCTCGGTGACGGCGCCTGCGGCGATGCGACCGAGTTGCGTACCGGTTTGGAGGAACGGGAGCTCGAGGATGTCCTGGACGTGAACGGCACGACCTCGGCCTAAAGCGAGGACGTCAGCCTTGCCAGCCGCCCGTGACCGTCGGCTCAGGCGAGGCGGTGGCGCATTTCGACCAGCTGAGCATCGGCCGCCGGCACCGGCGGGCGCGCGTCCGAGCCGACTGGCGCTCGTCTGAGCAGCCGTCTCGCTCGCTGCAAGGCGCTCGTGAGCGCGAGGGACGCGAGCAGGATCAGGAACGGGTCGATCGGGAGCCGGAAGCGCGGCGTCTCGGCCCTGACCCACACGGTGCTGAGCGCGAACAGGATCGGCACGAGCCAGAGCCACTTCGGCGCCCGCCTGGCGCTCGGCGTCAGCGCGCCGAGCACCGCCAGGACCGCGCACAGCCAGAACCCGACGATTGCGATCTCGGCAGTCCCGCGCTGCAGGCCGATCGACGCCACCGAGGCTTCCCAGGCGAACGAGCCGCCCAGCTCCAACAGCTGCAGCGAGTTGTGGAACGAGGCTGTCACGGGGGACAGCGGATGGGCCTGGACGTATCGAAGGGCCTGGCTCAGCAGCCGGCCCTCCCAATCCGGCTCGCGCAGGCTCGGGGCTTGCTCCACGAGCGCCTTTGCCGTCGTGACCCCACTGGGCGGCCGCCACTTGTACGGCACGCGAGTGTCGGCGGCCGAGACGGGATTGTAGGTTCCGAACAGCGTCTCGCCCGCTTGGTCGCTGATCGGGGTGAACGCTCGGAGCTCGACGGCGTTCCTGATTGTCCACGGTGCGACTGTGAGCGCGGTCGCCAGCGCCAGAACGGCCAGGGCCCTCGTCCTCGAGGCGCGGGAGGAAGCGCTGCTCCACGCGGCGAGCGCGAGCGGGGGCAGCAATACGAGCGCGTTCTGATGGGTGAGCGCCGCCAGTCCGGTGAACACCCCTGCCAGCGCGATCCACCGGTAGGGGTGCGCCGCCCGCCGCACCCGCAGCCCGCAGTAGACGGCGGCCAGTTCAAGCGCGATCAGCAGATTCTCCGCAAGCAACACGGCCGACGTCTCGATCAGCACCGGATACAGCGCGGCGAGCACCAGCGCCACCAGCGCGACCTCGCCGCCGAACGCCTCCAGCGCTATCAGCCCGATCAGGCCTACCGTGATCGTGCCGAGGATCGCCTGCGAGACGCGGCCCGGGCCCGCCGCCGCCTTGAGATCACTGCGGTGACCGTCGAGCAGATCGATCGCCGCCAGGAAGTAGGGGTACGCCGGCGGGAACAACGCGGTCGGACCGCGCGTTCCGCCCGAGCCGGTGCCGGGTTTGCTGCTCGTGGCGTAATCCCCGGTCTGGGCGACCTGAGATGCGAGGATCAGGTACGACCTGGCGTCGTTGATCGGGGTGTAGGTGGTCCGCGCAACCTGCCCGAGGCGAAGGACGAGCGCCATGAGCAGCACCGCGGCGATGATCAGGTTCCTGCTGCGCACGCGCGCAGGAGAGTACGCGCGCAGATGGCGGGACGCCCTGGGGGCGTGGCCGGCCCGCCTTTCAGGGGTACCAGTCGAATGCATTCCGAGGCACTAGGCGCACACCTGGATGTGAGTTCTATTAGGATCCGCGCCGTGCGGCGCCTGACTGGGGCACTTCTGGGGCTTGTCATCGGCGTGGGCGCGACTGCAGCAGCTCCCGCGGTCGCCTCTACCAGGACCGTGGACTGGGACACGTATGCCGTCGACAACGAGCGGACGGGGTTCAACCCGAACGAGGATGCGCTCCGCCCAACCGCGGTCAAACGGATCCACCAGATCTGGTCCCAGCGGCTCGGTGCGCCAATCCTCACCCAGCCCGTCGTCGCAGCCCGCGTGACACTGAATCATCCGCGACGCAAGGTCGATCTGATCTACGCGGCGAGCGAGCACGGCCTGTTCGCGGCGATGGACGCCGAGACGGGGCGCGTCGTCTGGACCCGGGAGCTGGGTTTCAACTTCGTGTCCTTCTGCGGAGACCTCCCGCACAACCAGTTCGGTATCACCGGCACCGCGGTCATCGACCGTGGCCGGAACAGCATCTTCACGATGGGGGGCGGCGGCACCCTCCACGAGCTGGACCTCGGCGATGGTCGGACCAAGCGGACATGGCAGTTGACGAATGATCCCACCCACAATTACGACTACGGGGCGCTGCTGCTCTCGAACGGGACGCTCTACGTCCCGTTCGCGGGCAACTGCGACATCGACCCCTACCACGGGATGGTGGCGGCCATTCGCGTCTCGGACGGCCGGCGTATCGCCACCTGGTTCCCAGATGGAGCGGTCGGAGGGGGAGGGATTTGGGGCTACGGTGGGGTGTCCGCGGACCCCGGCGGCTCGATTTTCGCCGCCGTGGGCAACTCGCGGGGTCCCACCCGGAATGCCGGTTACGGCGAGGACGTCGTCCGGCTTACTTCTGACCTCGGCGTCGTGAGTGCCAACTATCCGGGTTTGCCGACGGGTGATGCCGACTTCGGCGCGACGCCTCTCCTGTTCCAGCGGCGCGGTTGCCCGCCGCAGCTCGCCGTCGGTAACAAATTCGGATCGTTCTTCGTGTACGATCGCAATACGATCTCGAGCGGGCCCGTGCAGCGCATCGAGCTCGGGGGGTCGGGCTTTGGGCAACAGGCGTTGACCGGCGTCGCGGCCTTTTGGCCGGCGACATCGACGGTCTTCGTGAGCAACCCGGTTAACCGGGGCAAGTACCGTCACGGCATCGTCGCGTTCCGGGTGACCGCGAGCTGTCGGCTGGCGTACGAGTGGTCGGCTTCATACGGACCAACGGGCATCGACGCGACCCCGACGGTCGCCGGCGGCGTCGTCTA
Source organism: uncultured Solirubrobacterales bacterium (assembly GCA_963809685.1). GTDB lineage: Bacteria > Actinomycetota > Thermoleophilia > Solirubrobacterales > Solirubrobacteraceae > Palsa-465. The sequence continues at coordinate 82,978 of CAWEKN010000016.1, forward strand.
CTTCGGGAACGGCTACGGCAACGAAGCGGTCGCGTTCGACGCGCGCACGGGCCATCTTCTGTGGACCTCCGGGCGCAACGTCACGGGACATGCGTTTGCAGCTCCCACGGTCGTCAACGGCAAGGTGTACGTCACGTCATATGGCGGCTACGTGTTGGCCTTCGGGCCTGCGCCACAGAACACGTCCCCGCCGTTGATATCTGGGACGGCGGCGCAGGGTGACACGTTGACCGAATCGCATGGCTCGTGGACCAACAATCCGAGGATGTACCGCTATCGGTGGGAGAAGTGCGACAGCTCCGGGAGCCGTTGCTCCGCGATCGTCGGCGCGAGGAAACGCAGGTTGACGCTCACGAACGGTGATGCGGGGCACACAATCCGTGTCGAGGAGATCGCGATCAATCCGAGCGGGTCGAGCAGGCCGGCGAGGTCCGCGCCTACACGCGTTGTCTTGCCTGCACGCCCCTCGAACAGTGCGCCGCCGTCGATCTCTGGGACCGTGACCGAGGGCCAGACCCTCGCCGAGACCCACGGGAGCTGGACCAACTCCCCGACCACCTTCACCTACCAGTGGCAACGTTGCGACACCTCCGGCACGAACTGTTCGGCGATCCCCGGTGCGACGGCGAACAGCTACACGCTGGCTGCCGCCGATGTCGGCCATACGATCCGCGTCCGAGAGACTGCGAGCAACGGGAGGCCGAGCACGGCTCCGGCGGCCTCGGCTCCCACGGCCGTGGTGCAGCCCGCGGCTGCGCCGCTCACGAACCCATAGAACCGCCCGCCTCCGGCTATCTCGGGTACGACCCCGGCGGGGCGGACGTTGACCGGTTCGACCGGCGCGTGGTCGGGGGCGCCGTCGATCAGCTTCAGCTATCAATGGGCGCGGTGCGCCAGCTCGTGGCCGACGTCCAGACAGCTCGAGGCGGCGCTGGTGAAGGCACTGAAGCTGTCGCGCACGGAGACGATCGGCAGGCTGCTCGAGGACAACGGCTCCACGATCGCCTTCTCGGCGCCTAGCTCCGGCCAGCTGACGATCGGCTGGTATCTGCGGCCGAAGGGAGTGCACCGGCCCCTGTTGGTCGCGATGGCGCAGGTAATCTTCCATACGGCGCGCAAGGCCAACGTCACGATCACCCTCACCGACAAAGGCCGACAGATGCTCGAGCAATCCAGCCATCTCGAGCTCACCGCGAGGGCGACATTCCACCCGAGCTGGCGGTCCAACGACGACCGCGACCAAGGTCGTCACCCTCAGGCGGTAAGTGGCCGGCGGGCGTACCAGCCAGGGCTCGCCAGAGAACTCTAGCGCTGGTAGAGCAGCCCGTCGCTTCGCAGCATCGTCGCCGTCAGCGCCCGCGAGACAATCGCCGGCGTGAGGAGCCGCGGGCGATCAGCCACAAGGTGCAAGACCGTGAACTGGTAGATCTGCCGGCGCCAGGCCTCGTGGAAGCCGGGAATCGCGTAGGTGACCTGGATCCGAGAGGGCCACAGGTTGCAGGCCGAGCCCCACCAGCAAAAGCCGGCCGTTCGCGGGTCGGTAAACGAGATGATGTCCAGCTCGCGCACGCGCACGCCGGCGTGGGGGGGTAACGCGTTCAGTTTCGGCAGGTAGAGCGAGAGCGGCAGCAGATCCTTGTAATGCTGGATCAGGATCGCCCGGCCGCCGGAACCGAGCGCCGGCCGACTGCCAAGGACGCCGGCGACCCCGCGCCAGTCCGGGCGCTGCAGGTTGCGGTTGGCGGCGACGGAGACCGCTGCGGCAATGCCGATTGCGCACAGGCCCACGGTCAGGGCGACCCCGGCCCACCGGGCCCGGACGATCGCCAGGCTCCCGGCGATCAGGAGCGCGGCCGGCATCCAGATCGCGATCATGTTGCGCGTCAACAGGTCGTCGATCCCGGCCGCAACCAACGCCAGGTTGAGCGCCAGGCCGGCGCTCGCGATCGCGCCGATCGCGAGGGTGCGACGGCGCTCCGCGGGGCTGCCGACGATCGCGAGCAGCGCCAGCGCGACCAGGCAGAGCCCGATCGCCGCCCAGACCAGGCCGTTGTAGGCGACTGAGCCGAAGCCGATCAGGAATTGGGGCACGACCTCCGCAACCCGCCGACCGAGCGGCGCCGCTGCGATCCAGTTCGCGCGTCCGGTCGAGTTCTGGCTGAGCGCGAGTGCCATCAGTCCAAGCCCGCACGCGCCGGCCACAGCCATTGCGAGCTGCACGGAACGCCGGCCGTGGTGTAGCGGCGAGCAGCCAGATAGCCTCGGGCACGACGACCAGCAGCGCGTAGTAGTGCGTGGCGAGCGCAAGCACCGCGGTGATCACCCACCAAGCCAGCGCCCGCGTCGTGGGCCGCTCGCGCGCGTAGGCGAACGTGAGCAGCGTGGTCGCCGATAGCAGCGCCAGCAACGAGTATGAGCGTGCCTCCTGCGAATACCAGATCAACATTGGATTGCAGGCCGTCAGCGCGGCGGCGATCACGCCCGCGCGCCGGGAGATGAGCTTGGAGCCGGCGGCGTAGGCGACCGGGACGATCAGCACCCCGGCGAGAGCAGACAGCGACCTCAGACCCGTCTCGCCGTATCCGAAGACCCTCGCCCACACCCACGCGAGGCAGTAATAGAACGGCGGCGTGGACTCCGTCTGCGGGATCAGTCCGATCATCTTGCCGGGCGAGAAGTGCACGAGGAGCGCAGTGTTCGCCTCGTCGAACCAGAGCCCCTGGTGACCGATGCGGGTGAAGCGCAGCACCGCCGCAAGCATCGTGAGCGCAGCGACGGTCGCCGTTGCGGGGTGGCTCAGGACGTGGTCGCGAGGCGCGCCAGCGCGCGAGAGCGGCCGGCGAGCCTGTCCTGTCGCGGTCCCGACGCTCATGCGCGCGGATGTTATGGCCGCGGGCGTACCGAAGGCCCGACCAGCGCGCGCGGGGCTAACGGAGCCTGCCGCCGCGGGGCTACCGTCAGCGGGCGCTACCTCCGCGATCGCTCTAGCCTGCAAGCGGCCGGCCGGCGCAAGCCTTAACAAGATCCCAATGCCCGGCGAGCGGCATGGCCAAGTCCCAACGGGCACTATTTGTAACAACCTCATGCGACAGGACTCGACTCAGGCCGAGGGCTCCGTCGTGCTCGCTTCCGGCTCCGCCGCCGGCAGCACGCGACAACCCGAAAGCGCCGTTCTGCTTCCCAACATCGCGCCCCTCGGGGCGCGTCTTGTTGCGCGCCCGAAAATCACGTTCGGGCCGGTCGCCGGCCGGATCGCGCTGTTGACGCTGACCGTCGCCGCGGGGGCGGTTGTGCTCTACGCCACGGCGAGGCGTACGCCGCTGGTCCCGCACAGCGGGCTTGCGTTCCCGGGGTGGGAGGCCGGCCCGTTGCACACACTGCTCGGAGGCGTCGTGGTGACGAGCAACCTCGGGGTCAACCTCGGCCTCAGCGGGGTACTGCTCGTGATGCTGATCGCGTACCTCGTGGCGATCGCGGCGGTGCGGACGATGTCGATCCGCATGATCGCGGTCTGGGTCGTCGCGGTCCACGCGATCCTGCTGCTGAGCCCGCCGCTGCAACTGACGGACCTGTTCAACTACATCGGCTACGCGCGCCTCGGCGGCGTTCACCACCTGAACCCGTATCTGAACGGGATGGGTCCCGAGTTCCACGATCCGGTGTTCCGCTTCGCGAGCTGGCACCACCTGCGCAGCCCCTACGGGTATCTGTTCACCGCGATCACCTACCCGATCGCAATGCTGCCGATACCGGTCGCCTACTGGATCCTGAAGGTGTTGACCGTGCTGCTGAGCCTGGCCTTCATCTGGCTGGTGTTCAAGTGCGCGCGGCTGCTCGGGCGCGACGGCCGGTTCGCGGTCCTGTTCGTCGCGGCCAACCCGATCTACCTGATCTACGCGGTCGGCGGGTTCCACAACGACTTCTTCATGCTGGTTCCGCTGACCGCCGCGATTGCGCTGCTGCTGTCGCGCCGCGACCGCGGGGCAGGGGCGGCGGTGATGGTCGCCGTGTTCGTGAAGTTCACGGCCGTGCTGCTGCTGCCGTTCCTGCTGATCGCAGCGCGACCGGCGAAGCGACGGCTCCGCGTGCTGCAAGGAGCGGTGCTCGCGGCGATCCCGCTGGCGGCGCTGAGCTTCGCGCTGTTCGGGTTGACGGTCCCCAACCTTCAGGATCAGAGCACGCTGCTGACCGACTTCAGCATTCCCAACATCGTCGGGGTCGTGCTACACGTCGGCGGCGGCACGCCGCTGATGTTGCGGCTGGCGAACGTCGTGCTGGTGGTCGTCGTGCTCGTGCTGCTGCGCCGTCGCGGCGATTGGGTCAGCAACGCGGGGTGGGCGACGCTCGCGCTGGTGGCAAGCCTCGCGTGGCTGATGCCGTGGTACGTGATCTGGGTGCTCCCGCTGGCCGCGCTGGGGACGAGCGTGCGGCTGCGCCGGGCGGCGATCGCGTTTACGGTCTACCTCGTGCTCGCGTACTTCCCGGCGACCGCGATCTACATGTACAAAGCCAACATCGACCCGCTGGCGACCCCTGCCGGTCAGGCGTCGGTGGCGCTCCAGCAGAAGCTCGAGCAATAGGCGCCGGTCAAATCCGCGTAAACCGTCGGCGTGTCGCGGCCCTGCAGGCGCGCGGCGGCTGTTAGCTTCGCATCACCGTTTGCTAGCCGAGTCCCACGAACAGGCACCATCACAACCCCCCGCGGCATCGGTGACGGTGCCGCGGCGCAGGCGGCTGGATCGGTTCGAGCTGCTGTTGCTGCTGGCGTTCACGGCGTTCTCGGTCTGGGTGCTCGCGCTCGACCTCTGGCAGGTGGTCGTCAACGGACGCGCTTGGACCGGGACCGACGGGCTCTATGTAGTCGACCAGATGCAGTACGTGGCCTGGATTCGCGATGCCTCGCATCATCTGCTGGCGTCAAACCTGTGGGTGCTGCGCGACACGCCGGCCGATTACTTTCAGCCTGGGATCGTGATCTCCGGGGGGCTCACCGCGCTCGGCATCGCCCCGACGCTGACGCTGCTGCTGTGGAAGCCGGTGGCGGTAGTGGCGTTCTTCTTCGTTTCACGCGAGTACGTCAATCGCAGCATCACGGGGGTGGTGGCTCGCCGAGCGGCGCTGACGCTGGCGTTGTTCGCCGGCTCGTTCACGGTCGTGTACGGCTCGTTCAGCGTGCTCGGCGATCTGATCCCCGGGTTCCTTTCGTGGGGCTACGTGTTCGGGCTGATCGCGCTGGCATCGATGGTCGGCGCGCTGCTGATCTACGACCGCGCGCGCGAACGACGGCCGGTTCACGATCAAGCCGGGGCTGCTGGGGGCGCTGGCGGGGTTGTTGCATCCATGGAACGGCGAGCTTCTGATCCTGGTGGTGGTCCTTGCCGAGTTGTTGATGCTCGGGCGGCGTCCGAGCCTGGCGACGATTCGGGCGCGGTTCCCGCTGGCGGCCGTGACGATCGCGCTGTCCGCGCTGCCGCTGCTCTACTACTTGATCCTGGGGAGGACGGACCTCTCCTGGCGGCTGGCGCGAGACGCCAGCAAGCACGCCTTCTCGCTGTGGTCGATCCTGCTCGCGATCACGCCATTGCTGGTGCCGGCGCTGATCGGCATGCGCCGGCGCGCACCCGGGTTCCTGCCCGCCGCCACCTGGGTCTGGCTGCCCGGCGCGCTGCTCCTCTGGGCGGTGTCCGGGACGGCCGCGGGTGGGGCGCCGCTGCACGCGTTCCAGGGCATCACGGTCCCGCTGTCGGTGCTGGCGGTCCGCGGGGTGCAGCAGTTCCAGTGGCCCCGCGTGCGCCCACTTCCCAGCCCCGCCGTGGCCGCGTACCTCGCGGTCGGCATGCTCACGATTCCCGCGACCGTCTACCTGTTCGACCTTGCGCGGCGCACCGCGGCGCCGAGGACCGACAACGCGAACTTCATCGCCCGCGACGAGAAGCGGGCGCTTCGCTACCTCGAACACGACCCGGACAAGGGCGGAGTGCTCAGCCGCAGCTACATGGGGGAGGTGATACCGGCCGCGACCGGGCGCCGGACACTGGTCGGGGACTGCCTCTGGTCAGAGCCGAACTGCTACGTCCGTGTACAGGCCGCGCGCGACCTGTTCCACGGCAACCTCAGGGTGCAGGACGCCCGGCGGTTCGTCAAGCAATCGGGCGCGCGGTTCGTGCTGGCGGACTGCGGGGTGCACAAGGACCTGACCTCGCTGCTGGCGCCGATGACCGTGTCGGTGCAGCGGTTCGGCTGCGCGACGGTCTACGAGCTTGGATCACCGAGCCGGCCGGAGGGGCCTCTGGCACAATCCCCCGCCGATGCGCCTGTTCGCGCTACGCGGGGCTAATAGCGTCGAGCGCAACGAGGCCGACGCGATCCTCGACGCCACCGACCTCCTGATGCGGGAGCTGTTCGCCCGCAACGAGCTGCGCGCCGATGCGCTGGTCAGCTGCATCTTCACGCTCACCGAGGACCTGAACGCCGAGTTCCCCGCAGTCGCGGCGCGCAGGCTGGGCCTGCACCGGGTGCCGCTGCTGTGCGCCCGCGAGGTGCCCGTCCCCGGCTCGATGCCGCGTGTGATCCGCGTGCTCGTGCACTACTACGCGGCCGAGGACCACGCGCCCGCGCATGTGTATCTCGGCGAAGCGCGGGCGCTCAGGGCCGATCTCGAATCGGCACAATAGGAGTCGCCGTGGCGCTCGAGTTCGCACAGAGGATCCGCAGGATCCCCGTCTACCCCGTCGCGTCGGGCTACGACCTCGGCGACGACATCGCGATGCTCGCCTCCAACGAGTCCTGCTTCGCGCCGCTGCCCGATGTCGCCGATGCGGCCGCCCGGGCGCTGGCGAGCACCCACCGCTATCCGGACCCGTCCTACCAGCCGCTGCGCCGCGCGCTGTCGAATCGCTACGGGGTCCCGGCGGGGCGGATCGCGCTTGGAAACGGCTCCTGCGACATCCTGCTGGCGGCCGGCGAGGCGCTGCTGGAGCCGGGGGCCGAGGTCGTGTATGCGTGGCCGGCGTTCAGCGTCTACCCGCATCTCGCGGCAGCCTCGGGGGCGCGCGCGATCGAGGTCCCGCTGGACTCCGAGGATCGCCACGACCTCGGTGCGATGCTGACCGAGATCACCGTCGCCACGCGCCTGGTCTTGATCTGCAACCCCAACAACCCGACGTCGACGGCACTGGGGCTCGAACCGATCGAGTCGTTCCTGGAGCAGGTACCGCGCCACGTGTGCGTGATCCTCGACGAGGCCTACTGCGAGTTCAGCCTCCGCATCGGGGACCCGTATGCGTCGGTGGAGCTGCTGCGTCGCTACCCGAACCTGGTGCTGCTGCGGACGTTCTCGAAGGTGTACGGGCTCGCCGGCCTGCGCGTCGGCTACGGGCTCAGCGGGTCGGAGGACTTCCGGACGGCCGTCGACCAGGTCCGCCAGCCGTTCTACCTGAACGCCGCCGCCCAGGCAGCCGCAGTGGAGGCGCTCAAGCACCAGGACGACGTCGATCGGCGGGTCGAGCGGACGCTGGCGCTTCGCGTCGGGCTCGAGGACGGCGTGCGCGCGCACGGCCTGTGGGTCGCGCAGTCAGACGCCAACTTCATCTGGGTGCGCCTGCCCGACGACGCCGATGAGCCGGCGCTGGTCGCCGCGCTGCGCGAGCGGGGCGTGCTGGTGCGGGCCGGGGCGTCGCTGGGCCAGGAACGTGCCCTGCGCGTGACGGTCGGCACCGAGGCAGAGAACGACCGCTTCGTGGGCGCGATCGGCGAGCTGTTGTAGCGCTCGCGGATCACGGCGCTGGGCCCGCAGCGCGGCTGTGACATTGGCCACGGATCGGCCTTCGCCCCTTGGCAGCACGCGAGCGCTCTGGTACAACCCAGGGCGCGCATGACCGACCAAGCCCTCAGCTCGACCCTCGGCTGGTCCTTCTACGTGCGCTTCTACGCCTGGCGATTTAGCTAGGCGCCCGGCCTGACACCCCTGTGCCCGCGACCGTCGCGGGACATGCTCGGAGGCCGAGCGCCGCTAATCGATCGAACCTCGTTCCCTACAGTTCTCAGGCGCAGAAAGGACCAACCGAGATGACCACCATGACCAAACCGACAGGCGGCGAGCCGGAGGATCGAATCGAGCCTCACCGAGGCGCCGTGCTCGAGATCGCCGGCGCCAGGATCGGCGGCGGCAGCTTCGCGATGATCGCCGGCCCATGCGCGGTCGAGTCGCGCGAGCAGACGCTCGAGACGGCGCGAGCGGTGCGCGACGCCGGCGCGACGATGTTCCGCGGCGGCGCGTTCAAGCCCAGAACCTCGCCGTACGCGTTCCAGGGCCTCGGCCACGAGGGGCTGGCGCTGCTCGCGGAGGCCAAGCTTCAGACCGGCCTGCCGGTTGTCACCGAGGTGATCGACGCCCGTGACCTCGAGCAGGTGCTCGAGGTCGCCGACGTCGTCCAGATCGGCGCGCGCAACATGCAGAACTACCCGTTGCTGACCGAGGTCGGGCGCTGTGGCCGTCCGGTGCTGCTCAAGCGGGGACTCTCGAGCACGCTCGATGAGCTTCTGCTGGCCGCGGAGTACGTCCTGTGCGAGGGCAACGACGCGGTGATCCTGTGCGAGCGCGGGATCCGCACGTTCGAGACCTCCTACCGGTTCACGCTCGATCTGATGGCGGTGCCCGTGCTCAAGGAGCGCACCCAACTGCCGGTGATCGTCGATCCCAGTCACGCCGCCGGCCGGCGCGAGCTGGTGGCGCCGCTGTCGCTGGCCGCGGCCGCGGCCGGCGCCGACGGGATCATCGTCGAGGTCCACCCGCGGCCCGACGAGGCCGTCTGCGACGGCCCCCAGTCGCTGCCGACGGCCGCGTTTGCCGACTACGTGCAACGGGTGCGAGCGGCGGCGCAGCTTGCGGGCAACACGCTACCGGGGGCGCCGTCGCTGACGGCCGCCTTGGCGGCATAGTGCCGCGCATCGACACCGATCCGCCGACCCGCTCCCGGCCCGGAGAGGGCATCCGCGACCAGCGGATCGAGCGCGTCGAGCCGCTCGCCGCGCCGGTCGAGCTGCTCGGCGAGCTCGTGCTCACCGACCGCCACGCCGAGGTCGTGCGGCGCGGCCGCTCGGAGATCCAGGCAATCCTCGACGGCGAGGACGATCGCCTGTTGGTGGTCGTCGGGCCGTGCAGCGTGCACGACGTCGACGCCACGCTCGAGTACGCCCGGCGGTTGAGCGAGCAGGCCTCGGGACTGCAGGCGGATCTGCGGGTGGCGATGCGCGTCTACTTCGAGAAGCCGCGCACGACCACCGGCTGGAAGGGCTTGATCAACGACCCGCACCTCGACGGGTCCGGTGACGTCAGCACCGGCCTGCGGATCGCGCGCGGGCTGCTGCTGGACGTGCTCGCGCTCGGGCTCGCGGTCGGCTGCGAGTTTCTCGATCCGATCACGCCGCAATACATCTCTGACGCGGTCTGCTGGGGCGCGATCGGCGCGCGCACGACCGAGAGCCAGATCCACCGCCAGCTCGGGTCGGGCCTTTCGATGCCGGTCGGCTTCAAGAACCGAACCGACGGAGACGTGCAGGTCGCGGTCGACGCGGTCCGCGCCGCGGCGGTGCCGCACACGTTCGCGGGGATCGACGACAACGGCACGCCGGCAATCCTCTACACCCGCGGCAACAGCGATTGCCACGTCATCCTGCGCGGCGGCCGGGATGCCCCGAACTACGGCCCGCAATCGGTCGCCGACGCGCTCGCGCTGCTTCGGAAGGCCAAGCTTCGCGAACGGATCGTGATCGACGTCTCGCACGACAACAGCGGCAAGGACGCCGATCGCCAGCCAGCCGTGGCCGCACAGGTCGCGGCGCAGATCGCCGCCGGCGACGGCGCGATCGTCGGTGTGATGCTCGAATCGTTCCTGCGCGCGGGCCGTCAGGACCTCGACTCGCCGGATGCCCTCACCTACGGCCAGTCGATCACCGACGCCTGCATCGACTGGGACACTACGGTCGGGGTGCTCGACGGCCTCGCCGCAGCGGCCCGGACGCGCCGCGAGGCCAAGCCGTAGTGCTCCGCCGCTGGGCGGTGCACTAGTGCGGCTGGCGATCATAGGCGTCGGGCTGATCGGCGGCTCGATCGCGCTGGCGGCGCGCGAGCGGCTGGGCGCATCGGTTGTGGGGTTCGATCCGTCCGCGCAAGCGCTGGCAACCGCGCTGCAGCGCGGCGCGCTCGACCGCGCCGCCGCCGGCATCGCCGACGCGGTCAGCGACGCCGAGGCGGTGTTCGTCGCAGTGCCGGTCGGCGCGTTGGCGCCGGCCGTCGGCGCGGCGCTCGCGGCCGCCGGCAGCGATTGCGTGGTCACCGACGTCGGCTCGACCAAGCGCGCCGTGGTCGCCGCCCACGACGATCCGCGATTCGTCGGAGGCCATCCGCTCGCGGGCGCCGAGACGGCGGGCGCGCAACACGCGCGGGCGGACCTGTTCGAGGGCGCGACCTGGTACCTGACGCCGACTTCGGGCACGTCCGGGCTCCTGTATGACCGCCTGTACCGCCTGTTGCACGGGATCGGCGCGCGCCCGACCGCGATCGACGCCCAGACGCACGACACGATCCTGGCGACGGTCTCGCACCTGCCGCACGTGCTCGCCAACGTGCTCGTGTCCCAGGCGGCCCGCACGCTCGCGGCGGGCGGCGAGCGGCTGCCGGCGACCGGCCCGAGCTTTCGCGACGCGACCAGGGTGGCGGGCGCCCCGAGCGCGATCTGGACCGACATCTACATCTCCAACCACGATGCGCTGAGCGCCGGGATCGAGGATACGATCGCGCGACTGACCGACGTGCGTGACGCCCTGCTCGCCGGTGACCCGGCGCGGATCACGGCCTGGAACGAGGACGCCTCGCAGGACCGCCGCCGGCTGCTGGAAGCGCAGCTGGCGGGCGGCCCGCTGTTCGAGCTGCGGGCCTCGGTGCCGAACCGCCCCGGGGTGATCGCCGAGCTCGCGCTCGAGCTCGGACGCGCGGGCGTCAATATCACCGACATGGCGCTGTACCCGGCCGCCGACATGAGCGAGGGCGTGGTCGCGCTGTGGATCTCCGGCGAGGAGCCGGCGCGGCGCACCGAGGAGCTCGTCTTGGAGCTCGGGTTCCCCGTGGCGCGCGTATGAACCAGCGATTTGCGCCATCCCGGCCGTTGCGCGGCCAGCTGCGCGTGGCGGGGGACAAATCGATCTCGCATCGCGCGGCGATCGTCGGCGCGATGGCGTCAGAGCCGGTCCGGATCAGGGGGTTCCTGGACGCGGCCGACACGAACTCGACGCTAGCCGCGGTGCGACAGCTCGGCGCGATCGTCGAGGTGCGCGACGGCGAGCTGCTGATCCGCGGCTGCGGCATGCGCAACGCGCACTCAGACGACGCCGTGATCGATGTCGGCAACGCCGGCACGCTGATGCGCCTGCTGCCCGGATGGCTTGCGTTCCAGGCCGACGGCCGCTTCACACTCGACGGCGATCAGTCGATTCGCCGGCGTCCGGTCGACCGGATCGCCGAGCCGCTGGGGCTGATGGGCGCGCGGATCGAGGCGCGCGACGGGCGCTTTCCGCCGCTCACCGTCCACGGCGCGAGGCTCGCCGGGATCGAGTACGAGCTACCCGTGGCCAGCGCGCAGGTGAAGTCGTGCGTGCTGCTCGCGGGCTTGGTCACCGATGCCACGACCGTGATCGAGCCGGTCGCGACCCGCGATCACACCGAGCGAATGCTGCTGAGTGCCGGCGCTCCGGTGCAGCGGACCGGCGACGCCGCCGGCGGCTTCCGGACGACGGTCGGCAACACCGACGAGCTCGAGCTCGAGCTGACCGAGGTGCCCGCCGACATCTCCTCCGCGGCGTTTCTGATCACCGCCGGGATCCTCGTCCCCGGCTCGCGGCTGGTGCTCGAGCGGGTCGGCGTCAACTGGACGCGGGCCGGGCTCCTGAGGATCCTCGAGCGGATGGGCGCGATCGTGCTCGGCGAGCTCGAGCCCGTCGGGACGTTCTCGGCGGCCGAGCCGGCCGCCGACCTCGACGTCTCGAGCGCGCCGATCGAGGGCACGGTCGTCGAGCCGCACGAGGTGCCGCTCGCGATCGACGAGCTGCCGCTGGTCGCGCTGCTGGGCTGCTTCGCCGATGGCGAGACGATCGTCCGCGGGGCAGGCGAGCTGCGCCTCAAGGAGTCAGACCGGATCGCGACCGTCGTCGACGGGCTGCGTGGACTCGGCGCCGACATCGAGGCCGCGCCCGACGGGTTCGTGGTCCGCGGGACCGGCGGGCTGCGCGGCGGGACGATCGACGCCCACGGCGACCACCGGCTCGCGCTGCTCGGGGCGGTCGCGGGGCTCGCCTCCCGCGAAGGCGTCGAGGTCGTGGGGATGGACGCCGCCGCTGTCTCCTATCCCGGGTTCGCCGACGACATCACGAAGCTCGTGTCGGGCTGATGGTCGTCGCGATCGACGGGCCGGCCGGGGCGGGGAAATCGAGCGTCGCGCGTGCGGTCGCGCTCGAGTTGGGCTTCACCTACCTCGACTCCGGGGCGATGTACCGGGCGGTCGCATTGGCGGCGCTCGAGAGCGACCTCGATCCCGCGGAGGTCGCGCCGGCGGTGCGGATCGAGCTCGGCGACCGCGTAATCCTCGATGGCCGCGACGTGACCGACGCGATCCGCGCGCCGTCGGTCTCCGAGGCGGCCTCCCACGCGGCGGCCGAGCCGGCCGTCCGCGAGGCGATGGTCGCCGAGCAGCGGCGGCTGCTCGCCGCCGGCGATTGGGTGGCCGAAGGGCGCGACATCGGGACCGTCGTGGTCCCGGATGCCGCGGTCAAGGTGTTCCTGACCGCCGATCCCGCCGAGCGCGCCCGCCGCCGCGGCGTGGAGCTGGGCGCCGACCCGGCGCGGGTGCTCGCCGAGCAGACGATCCGCGACGAGCGCGACCGCAATCGCCGCCACTCGCCGCTTGCGCCGGCGCCCGGAGCGGTGATCCTCGACTCGACCGGCTTCAGCCTCGAGCAGGTCGTGGCGCAGGTCGTGAAGCTCGTCTCCCTCGCCCGAGGCTAGCCATCTCCGCCCCATGGCGATGAATGGCGATTCACTACGAGGCCCTCGTGGTGAATCGCCATTGTTCTCGTTCCGGGAGGCGGTGCACTAGCCTCGGTTGACATGAAGGTCGCAATCGTCGGCTACCCGAACGTCGGCAAATCGTCGCTGGTCAACCGTCTCGCCGGCTCGCGTGAGGCGGTCGTCCACGAACGCCCCGGCGTGACGCGGGACCGCAAGGAGCTGCAGACCGACTGGAACGGCCGGGCGATCACGCTGATCGACACCGGCGGCGTCGACCTCGAGGACCACGACGAGCTCGCGCGTTCGATCCAGGAGCAGGCGCGTGCCGCGCTGGCGGAATCCGACGTGGCGGTGCTGGTCGTCGACGCCCGCGCGGGGCTGCGCCCCGGCGACCAGGAGATGGCCGACCTGCTTCGCCGTGGTTCGCTGCCGGTGATCGTCGCGGCAAACAAGATCGACACCGGAAACGACCTGCCGGCCGCGGCCGAGTTTCACTCGCTCGGGCTCGGCGAGCCGATCGCCGTCTCAGCCGCGCAGGGCCTCGGCACCGGCGATCTGCTCGATCGGATCGTCGAGCTGGCGCCGCCCGAGACGGAGTCGCCTGCCGACGGCGACCCGATCCGCCTCGCGGTGATCGGGCGGCCGAACGTCGGCAAGTCCTCGCTCGTCAACCGTTTCCTCGGCGCGGAGCGCGTGATCGTCTCGCCGGTGGCCGGCACCACCCGCGACGCGATCGACCTGCCGATGCAGTTCGAGGATCACGAGCTGATCCTCGTCGACACCGCCGGCCTGAGGCGCCAGGCCAAGGTCGGCGAATCGATCGAGTACTACACGGCGCTGCGCTCGCAGCGCGCGGCGGCGCGAGCCGACGTCGCGCTGGTCGTCTGCGACGCGATGGACGGCATTACCTCGCAGGACCTGCGGGTCGCCGATCTGGCGATGAAGAGCGGGTGCGCGACCGCGCTCGTGCTCAACAAATGGGACATCGCCCAGGACGTCGACCTCGACCACGAGCGGGCGATCGCGCGCACCAAGCTGCGCCTGCGCCCACGCGTGCTGACCGCCAGCGCCAAGACCGGCAGGCACGTCGAACGTCTGCTGCTCGAGGCGGTCGCGCTCGCGCAACGCAGTCGTAGCCGGATCCCGACCTCGCAGCTGAACCGGTTTCTGTCCGAGGTCGCCGCCGCTCGCCAGCCGCCGTCGGGCAACGCCCGTGGCGGTGGCGCCAACCGGCTCAAGCTGCTGTTCATGACCCAGACCGCCGAGCGCCCGCCGCGGTTCTCGATCCAGATCAACTCGCGTGTCCTTGTCACCCGCGACTACGCGTACTACCTCGAGAACCGGTTGCGCGAGCGATACCGGCTCGAGGGCATCCCGCTGATCATCGACTTCGTGCAGCGCAGCGAGCGGCGGTCAATTGGCGCGCGTGGCGCGGCCGCGTGATTTATTGACGGTGTGTCCAGGTCGATGCCCGCGGTCGCGCGGCTCCGCGCGCGCGAACCGCTTACACGCGCGCCCGCGCAGCGCCGCGCAACTGTCGCGAGCACCCTGCGGCCGGTCGCTCCCGGGCCGGTCGTGGTGCTTGCGGCGATCGTCGCGCTGATCGCTCTGATCGTCGCCCGCGGCTCCGCCGGGCAGAGCCCTCCCGCTACCGGCGCCGCGGCGGTGATACCCGGCGACGCGCTTGCGTACGTCCACCTCTCGACCGACCCCGCGCGCGCGGCCAACCAGCACGCGCTGACCCTCGCCCGTCGGTTCCCGGACTTCTCGCTCGCCAGCGCGACGGTGCTGACACGGCTGGACGCGATCCTCGGCGGCTCGGCTCCGGCCGACTACGAGCGACAGGTCCGACCGTGGCTGGGCTCGGAGGCGGCGCTGGCGGTGCTCGACACGAACACCACGGCCGCGACGACGCTGACCGTGCTCGCCGTCCGCGACCGCGCGCGGGCCTCGTCGTTCCTGCGGTCGGCAGGAGCAGCGTACGCCGGCAGCTACGGCGCCGTGCGGCTGCTGCGCTACCCGACCGGCGTCGAGGCGGCGTTCGTCGGCCGGTATCTGGCTGTCGGTGACGACGCAGCGGTCCGCGCGGCGATCGACGCCGCGTCGGGGCGCACTACGTCGCTCGCGCACGACCGCTCCTACCAGCGCGCATCCGGCGAGGAGCCGGCCGACCGGGTCCTCGATCTGTACGCCTCGCGTGACGGCGTGCAGCGTCTGCTGGTGCCCCGCGGCGGGATCGTCGGCGCCGTCGGAGGGCTGCTGGCCCAGCCGGCGCTCGCCGGCGTCGCGATCTCGGTCTCGCCCGCCGCCGCCGGCCTCCGGGTCCAGGTGCACAGCGCGCTGGTCCCGTCGCTCGCGTCACTGAGCGGATCGCGACCGCGGCAGTTTGAGCCGACGCTACCGAGCGCGATCCCGTCGGGGTCGATGCTGACGTTGGACACCGGGGCGCTGGGGAGGATCGCGCCGCGCGTGCTGGGCGCGGCCGCGTCCGCGGGGATCGTCGGTCGGGTTGCGCCGCTGATGCAGCGCCTGGGCGGCGCTCTGGCCGCCGAGGGCGTCAACCTCGGCGACGTTCTCGCGATCTTCGACTCCGAAGCGGCGGTCGCGGTCACCCCGACGCCGTCGGGTACGCCGGCGCTGATCGTGCTCGCCCGCACCGAGCATCCCGCGCGCGCACAGGCCGCGCTGGCGGCGCTGCAGACGCCGCTCTCCCAGCTGTTCTCGCCGGGCGGATCGGGCGCCGGACAGGCGCCGGTGTTCGCCGATCGGCAGCTCGGCGCAACCACTGTCCATCAGCTTGTGCTCGGTCCTGGCCTGCAGGTCGACTACGCCGTGGCGCGCGGGCTGGTCGTGATCTCCACCAGCGTCGACGGGATCGGCGCCGTACTGGCGCGGGCCCACGGGCTGGCCGGCGACTCCGCCTACCGCGCCGTGCTCGCCGACCGCCCGAAGCGGCTGACCTCGCTACTCTTTCTCAACTTCAGCCAGCTTCTCAGCATCGGCGACCAGACGGGAGTGGCACGGAGCGTGGGGTATCGCGCGCTGCGAGCAGATCTTCAGAGGATCCACGCGATCGGTCTGCAGTCGACGAGCGGGAAGACCGATTCGACCGCGGAGTTGTTCCTCCAAATCTCATGACTGTGCATTCCGATAACGAGTTTCTTTTTACTTCTGAGTCTGTGACGGAGGGGCATCCGGACAAGATTGCGGATCAGATTTCTGATGGGGTGTTGGATGCGGTGTTGGCGGATGATCCGGTGGGGCGGGTGGCGTGTGAGACGTTGGTGAATACGGGGTTGGTGGTGGTTTCGGGGGAGATTACGACGTCGACGTATGTGGATATCGCGGCGGTGGCGCGGGAGACGGTGCGGCGGATTGGGTATACGGATGCGGCGTTTGGGTTTGATTTCAAGACGTGTGCTGTGATTAATGCGATTGATAAGCAGTCGCCGGATATTGCGCAGGGGGTTGATCAGGCGTGGGAGGCGCGGATGGATCCGGGGGATGATGATCTGTTGGATGTGGCGGGTGCTGGGGATCAGGGGATGATGTTTGGGTATGCGTCTGATGAGACTGATGAGTTGATGCCGTTGCCGATTTCGTTGGCGCATCGGTTGGCCAAGCGTCTGGCGGATGTTCGTAAGGCGGAGATCGTTCCGTATTTGCGGCCGGATGGGAAGACGCAGGTGACGGTGCGGTATGTGGATGGGCGGCCGGTTGAGGTTGTGAAGGTGTTGATCTCGACGCAGCATCGGGATGGGGCTGAGGCGTTGCTGAAGGAGGATTTGTGGGAGCACGTGCTGGAGCCGGTGGTTCCGGGGGAGTTGTTTGATGCGAAGCGGTTGCATCGTAATTTTTTGGTGAATCCGACTGGGCGGTTTGTGATTGGTGGGCCGATGGGGGATTGTGGGTTGACGGGTCGGAAGATCATTGTCGATACGTATGGGGGGATGGCGCGGCATGGGGGTGGCGCGTTTTCGGGCAAGGATCCGTCGAAGGTGGATCGGTCGGCGGCGTATGCGGCGCGGTATGTGGCTAAGAATGTGGTTGCGGCGGGGTTGGCGGAGCGTTGTGAGGTGCAGGTCGCTTATGCGATTGGGGTTGCGCATCCGGTGTCTGTGATGGTTGAGACGTTCGGGACAGAGAGGGTGGGTCGGTCGCGGATCTTGGAGTTGATCTCTGAGCATTTCGATTTGCGTCCGGGGGCGTTTCGTGAGTATTTGAAGCTTCATCGCCCGATTTATCAGAAGACTGCGGCGTATGGTCATTTCGGTCGTGAGGATCACGACTTCACCTGGGAGCGGACCGACAAGGCCGCCGAGCTCAGGGCCGCCGCCGGCCTCGAGGGCGCGGCGATCGGCGCCTGATCTCCCGGCCGTCGTCGGTCAGCGCCGCCTTCGCGGCGGCGTCCCCACCGACGCCGTGCGCCGCCCCGCCGGGGAACGTGGCGGCGCTGCCCAGGTACAGGCCGCGCACCGGAGTGCGGTAGGGCGAGAGCGACGGCAGCGGCCGGAACACGACCTGGTCAAGCCGATAGCTGCCACCGCCGACGTCGCCGCCGACGAGGTTGCGATCGCGACGCTCGAGGTCGGAGGGCCCGAGCACGTGACGGGCGAGGATCAGGTCCGCAAACCCAGGCGCGTAGCGCTCGATCTGGGCCTCGACTCGCTCGACGTGGCGGTCCTGCTGCACCGCCCAATCGACCCCCGTGCGAGGCCCGTGCGTGTACGCCCACGCCGTGTGCTTGCCCGCCGGGGCGCGCGTCGCGTCGGCGACCGTCTGCTGGCCCAGCAGCAGCAACGGCCGCTCCGGCAGGCGATCGCGGGTTTCGGCGATCGTCTGCAGCAGCTCGCCCTCGCCTGCGCCCACGTGGACGGTGCCCGCCTCCCGCACCGCGGGCGCCTGCCACGGAATCGGGCCGTCGAGCGCCCAATCGACCTTGAGCGTGGCCGGGCCGTAGCGGTAGCGCGAAAGCAGGCGCCGATAGGTGCCGGGCAAATGATCGCCGGCCATCGCGATCAGCGCGTGCGGCATCACGCTTGCGATCACCGTGTCCGCCGCGATCCGCTCGCCGCCCGCGAGCCGGACGCCCCGGACGCGACCGCCGTCGGCCTCGATCTCGGTCACGAGCGCGCCCGTTCGAACGGTGCCGCCGAGGCTGCGCAGGTAGCCGGCCAGCGCGTCGGTCAGCGCCTGTGCGCCGCCGCGGGGGCTGGGCCAGCCGACGGCATGCCCGAGGAGGTTCAGGTAGGCGGCGGCGACCGCGCTGCCGGGGCGGTTCGGTGCAACGTCGCCGTGCGCTGCGGCTCCGTATAGCCAGGCACGCGAGTCGCCTGCCTCAAACAGGCGCTGCCCGAGGCCCCTGGCGGAGCCGGGGACGAGCGCGGCGAACCGCAGCGCCTCGGCCGGCCCGGCCCGCTTGAGCAGCTGCAACGCGCCCGCCAGCGGCGGGAACCCGGCGAGCATCGTGTCGCGCACCGCATCGAAGGCGTCGCAGCAGCGGCGCCACGAACTGCGCCCACCGCTGCCCGTCGCCGGCCTGTCCGGCGTCGAGGCTGGCGGCTGTCGCGCCGACGTCGCGGTACAGCGCGATCGCCCGCCCGTCCGCCAGCGGGTGCGCCGAGCACGCGCGCGGCTGCACCCACTCAAGCCCGAAGCGAGACAGCGGCATCCGGTCAAACACCGGCGAGGCGGCGGCCGCCGGATACACCGAGGAGAACGTGTCGTGACGAAAGCCGGGGAGGGTGAGCTCCTCGGTGCGGACCGCGCCGCCCGGGGTGTCCTGCGCTTCGAGCACGGTGACTGCCCGCTGCGCCTCGGCAAGGCGGATGGCGGCGGCGAGCCCGTTGGGCCCGCTGCCGATCACGACCGCAGTCCCGTTCACGTAGAGAGTCGCCGCGCGAGCTGGTGAAGCATCGACAGCCGCTGCACTTCGCCCTGCCCCCAGAAGGCGTGCTGCGCGTCGCGGCCGGCCATTTTGTAGGCCTTGTCGACATGCCAGGACATCGGGTCCCAGGTGCCGACCGCCCGCACCCACGCGCTGCCGTCAGCGTCGGCGTAGAGCAAGAGCCGGTTGTGCCCGTTGCCGAGGAAGTGCCCTTGGTGAGTGGTGAGGTCAAACCCGACCAGGGGCGTGCCGCCGTCGGGGACCGCCCGTGGCTCGTTGTCGCCGTACTGTGCGAGCCCGTCCTCCATCGCGGCGAACCAGCCCGCGAGGGCCTGCGGGTCATCGGGGGTCACGAGCGTGGTGATGGTCACGTAGCCGCGGGTGAAGATCGGGCGCCCGGAGGCGGTGCCGGCCGCGACCTCGATCTCGAACGTCTGCCCGTCGAGCCCGCCCGCCCGCAGCGGGGTGAAACGGCCGATCTCAGATGCATAGTCCGGCCACGTCTCGGGCCTGGTCAGCGCGCCGATCACCGCTTCGGCCGACGGCATCCGCACCGGCGCGTAGGTGTGCCACACCTGCTGTTGCAGTGGCGCGATCTCCGGGCTCAGCGGGCCCAGCCGCGCGAGCTTCATCCGACGCTGCGGGTCGTAGGCGTCGCGCTCCTCCGCGCTTTCAAACGCGATTCCCCAAGCCCGGCGGTTGTCATCGGCGTAGGCGTCTCCGAACCAGTCGCCGAGCATCCCCGACCCGCCGTGAAGGAGCTGGTCGCGGCTGAGCAAGCCGCGGGCGGAGTTCGAGGTCTCAAATCGCCCAGAGCCGAACGCGCTGTGAAACGCGCGCAGGTCGGTGATGTGCAGCCGCCGGCTGGGCGCGTTGCGGTACCAGTACGTCGTGAGGACGCAGAACGCGAGGCGCAGATCGTCCACCTCGCGCCGGTCGACCGGGTGGCGGTAGTAGGCGGCGTTGAGGAAGTCGGTGATCCAAGCGGCGGCGTCTCGGCCGGCGATCGAGGACCCCGTCATTCGCGCGAACTGCAACGGTCCGGCTGCTGGAACGGCCGCCTCGCTGTCGTCGAGCTGGTCGGGAAGCTGCTCTGGGAGCTGTTCGAGCTCCGCTTCGGACAGCTGGGCGGTCGGGTTCTCGCTCATCCTGACCTACCTCCTGTGTTCGGCGTGCCGGCAGAAGGAGGATAAGCGCAACCCGCAGCTGGTCGAGAAACGGCCAAGATGCGTCCGTTTCTCGACCAGCAGGTCAGACGCCGGATTCGTGCTGGGGGTCCGGCTGCTGGCGCTGCTGGATCGTGTGGATCGCGCGGTCGACGGTGCGGACGATCTCGCGCGGGCTTGCGACGCCGCGGAACTTGAAGTCGAACCCCGCCTCGGCGGCGGTGTCGAAGTCGACCGTTCCGACGCGAAGGATTCGCTCGAGCACGGTCTGGTTGGTGTTGACGTTCTGAACGCGCTCAAGGCGCGTCTCGTGCTCCTCGCGGGACAGGATCCCGATGTTGATCGTCAGCCGCCGGTTTGTGATCGTGTAGGTCGTGCGCAGCCGCATCAACAGGCCCGCGAGCAACACGCCGATGAACGCGACCAGCACCACCACCGCCACGATGGCGACGTCCACGCTCTTGCCGGTCAATCGCGTGATCACGCCGGCGACCGCGCCGGCGAGGATCATCACCAGCACTCCACGCGCATAGAACGACAGGATCGACCGCCAGGACGGATGGCCGTGAAAGTAGACCTGCTTCGCCGGGCTCTGGCTCCACCGGGATGGAGCGTAACGATCGCCGCGCGCGCCTGCAGGCGCCGGCGTCAGGACCCGAGGACGTTGATCAGCACAGCGGCCACCAGCAGCAATCCGGCGAGCACCGCGACCAGCCCCGCCAGGGGCGCGGGCTCGGTCGTCACCGGCCCGTCGGGCCCGAACATCGCAAACGCCGCCACCGCCGGGCACCCGAACAGCACGCAGCCCCATGCCCAACCGAGCTCGCCGGACCGTCTGGCCGCGACCGTGCCCAGGACGCGCGAGCAGCCGTCCAGCGCGATGCCGAAGCCCAGCAGCACGTGGCCGCCGCCGAGCGCCAGCCGGCCGACGCCGGCATACAGCTCGAGGCTCAGCACGGCGGCGAGCGCCAGGCCGAGGATCAGGCCAACGGCCGCGGCCGCCGGCGGCGCGTCGCCCTGCCTTGCAGGCCGTCCGCGGGCGGCGGCCCTCGGCCGCTCGCGCGCCACGGTCGCCAGGGCCCGCGACGCGACCGGCACCGCAGGCCGCCGGCTGACGTAGGGCACGAGCGTTGCGACCGTCCTGCGAGCCGGCGCCGGCGCTGGCCGCCGGCCGGTGTCGGCGGCGGGCCGGTCCCGATGGGCCGCGGCGAACCGGGTCGCTCGCTCGGTCGCGGCCGCACGCGCGGCGCTCGGCGCCGGCACGAACACATCGGGTACGGTCGCTTGTGCCAGCGACGCGGCCACGCGCGCGATCGCTCCGTCGCGCGGGCGCTGCGACGGCGACTCCGGCTCGCAGCTCGGGATCGGGCGCGGCGGCAGATCCAGCTCGGCGATCCGGCTGCTCAGCGCCAGCCCGATCGCGTCGGGGTCCGCCAGCTCCGATGCCTCGGGATCGGCCCCCAGCTCGGAGGGCGCGAGCGCCAGCAGCGCGAGACCGTGCGCGGGCACCAGTTCTGCGTAGAGGTGCTCGTCGCCGCCGGGATGCTCGCGGCAGACGACGACTAGGCGGTTGGCCGGGTAGTAGGCGTCGACCGCAAGCCACTCGCCGGGTCCCGAGCCCGGAGAGCGCAGCCACGCGAACAGATGACTGCGGCGGCCGACCTCGCCCAGCAGGCCGTCGCAGATCTGCAGGATCGCCGGGACCGCCCGGTTCGCGCACGCGGCCGCGGGATCAGGCGAGGCTCCCATCAGCTCAAACAGCCTTCCCGGCCATCCTGAGCGCACTCTACCCTGCGAAACCTTCATGAACTGCCCCAATTTCTCGTCGTGATCGCCAGGGTCGAGCCGCTGACCCGCACGCGCGCGGTCCATGGCCCGTTCGACTACCGGCTGCGCCCCGAGCAGGCCGGGGTCCGGGTTGGCTCGCTGCTGCGAGTGCCGTTCGGCCACCGCAGCGCGCTCGGGATCGTGGTCGAGCTGGCCGGCGAGTCCGAACTCGCGCCGGAGCGCCTCGCGGAGCCCGACGCAGTCCTGCCGGCGGGCGTGCCCCCCGACCTGGTGGCGCTCGCACGATGGATGGCGACCGAGTACTGCTCGACGCTCGCCCGCTCGCTGTCGCTGGTGCTGGCTCCCGGCGCGACCGGCGGGATGCGCCCCAAGCAGGTGCTCGTCGCCGAGCTGACGCTCGCGGGCGCCGACGCGACGGCCGGGGGCGAGGAGCTGACCGCGCGCCAGCGCGAGCTGCTGGCGACGCTCGCGCGCCGCGGCGCGACCGTCGCCGCCGAGCTCGGGACGCCGGCGCTGAGGCGGCTCGAGGCGCGGGGGTTGGTGCGGATCACCCGCGGGACCCAAGCGCGGCGGCCCGCCCGCCATGACGTCGGCAGCGCGAGCGCGGCCGCGCCGCCGCTGACCGGCGAGCAGCAGGCGGCGCTGGAGCCAGTGCTGGCGGCGCTGGACGCGCGCGTCGGGCCGCAGGACGGAGGGCTTTTCCTACTGCATGGCGTGACCGGCTCGGGCAAGACCGAGGTGTACCTGCAGGCGGTGGCGGCGACGCTCGCTGCGGGCCGGGGCGCGATCGTGCTCGTCCCCGAGATCGCGCTGACGCCGCAGGCGCTGCAGCGCTTCGAGGCGCGGTTCGGAGAGGTCGTGGCGGTGATGCACTCGGGGATGGGGCAGGGGCAGCGCTACGACGAGTGGCGCCGTCTCGCCGGCGCGCAGGCACAGGTGTGCGTCGGGCCGCGCTCGGCGGTGTTCGCGCCGCTGCCGGACATCGGGCTGATCATCGTCGACGAGGAGCACGAGGGATCGTTCAAGCACGAGGGCGATCCGCGCTACGACGCCCGGACCGTCGCCGAGCGCCGAGCGCGCGACCATGGCGCGGTGCTGCTGCTGGGCAGCGCCACGCCCCGGCCCGAGAGCGCGATCTCGGCGCCGCGGTTACGCCTGCGCAACCGGATCGACGGCAGGCCGCTGCCGCCGGTGGAGGTCCTCGACATGCGCGGCCAACATCATCCGCTGCATCCACGCACCCGAATCGCGCTCGGCGATCTCCGGCGCGCCGGCGGGAAGGCGATCATCCTGCTCAACCGCCGCGGCTGGTCGAACTTCCTCTCCTGCCGCTCCTGCGGCGAGGTCTGGATGTGCCCCAACTGCGAGGTCGCGCTGGTGCTGCACATGCGCGACGGGTTCGTCGCCTGTCACCACTGTGGCCACCGCGAACGGGTACCGAGCCGCTGCCCGTCCTGCCGCTCGGTGGCGCTCGCGCGCCACGGGGCCGGGACCGAGCGGATCGAGCACGAGCTGGCCGACGCGCTGGGCGACGGCGACTTCCCGGTTCTGCGACTGGACGCCGACTCGGCGGGCCTCGAGCAGCGCGCCCGCATCCTCGAGCGCTTCGGATCCGCGCGGGCCGGGCTGCTGGTCGGCACGCAGATGGTCGCCAAGGGCCACGACTTTCCCGACGTCTCGCTCGGGGTCGTGCTCGACGCGGACCAGACGCTTCGCTTTCCTGATTTCCGCGCCGAGGAGCGGACGTTCGCGCTGGTCACCCAGCTCGCCGGCCGGGCGGGGCGCGGCGAGCGCGGCGGACGGGTCCTCGTGCAGACGCTCGCGCCGGCCGCCCGCTCGATCCAGCTCGCCGCCCGCCACGACACCGACGCCTTCCTGGCCGAGGAGCTCTCCCGGCGCAAGGCGCTGTCCTACCCGCCGTTCGCGTCGCTGATCCGGATCGTGTGCTCGGCGCCCGAGCCCGCCGACGCGCTGCACGTGGCGGCCGCCCTGCGCGCACGGGTCGACCCCCCGGGCGCGACCGTGCTCGGCCCGGCCCCGCTGTTTCGCCTGCGTGGCCGGTCCCGCTCGCAGCTCGTCGTCAAAGCCGGCGATCGGGGGGCCGCGGTCGCCGCGGTCGGCGCGGCCGTCGACGAGCTCGCGCGCTCCGCCGCCCGGCAGAACGTCAACATCAGCGTCGACGTCGACCCGCAGTAGGCCCGCTACCCGGGCACGTAGTTTTTCTTGGCTGGGCTCTGCCCGGCGGGTCGAAGCCTGGTCGCGCTGTGTATCGCCAACGAGTTGTTTCACCGAGGTGGTCGAGAAACGGACGCATGTTGTCCGTTTCTCGACCAGCAGCGGGTGCCACGTGACTAACTAGACTGAAAGCGTGGCCGAACACGCGTCAGAGCACCTCGAGCCAGACGAGCCCGAGGGCGTCGAAACCGAGCCCGACGAGGCCGAGCTCGATCCGAGCCGTCGCGGCCCGCCGCGCGGCGGCGCTCGCTCACGTGCGCAAGTTCGGCGACCCGGTGCTGAAGACCCGTGCCCGTCCCGTCGAGAAGATCGACGACGCGCTGCGGTCGGAGATCGCGCGGATGGGGGACCTGATGAACGACGCTCTCGGCGTCGGGCTCGCCGCCACCCAGGTCGGGGTGCTGCACCGCTTGCTCGTCTACCGAGTCCAGCAACAGGCACCCGTGGCGGCGCTGATCAACCCCGAGATCGAGTGGCGCGGCAAGGAGCAGGAGATCGGCCGAGGAGGGCTGCCTGAGCCTGCCGGCGGTGCTCGTCGACGTCGAGCGCCCGGTCCACGTTCGCGTGCGCGCGCTGAACGAGTACGGCGAGCCGATCGTGGTCGAGGCCTCCGGCCTCGAGGCCCGCGTGATCCAGCACGAGATCGATCACCTCGACGGCGTCCTGATCCTCGATCGCACCACGCGCGAGCAGCGCAAGGAGGCGATGCGGGCGCTGCGCGACGCGCAGCAAGTCGCCTGAGGCGCCCGGCCGTCCGATGCGGACCGTGTTCCTCGGCACCTCCGAGTTCGCCGCCGGCGTCCTGCAGCGGCTGGCCGACTCGCCGCACCGCCCGTCGCTGGTGCGTCACCCGCCCGGACCGGCCACGCGGGCGCGGCCGACAGGATGTCGGCGCCCCCCGTCGCCGATGCAGCGCGCGAGCTGGGGATCGAGGTCGACCAGCCCGACAGCGTCAACGACGAGGCGGCGCGCGAGCGCATAGCCCGCGAGCGCCCGGACGCGGTCTGCGTCTGCGCGTTCGGAGCGCTGATCAAGGAGCCGCTGCTGTCCGACCACCTGATGCTCAACGTGCATCCGTCGCTGCTGCCACGCTGGCGCGGGGCCGCGCCGATCGAGCGCGCGATCATGGCCGGCGACGAGCGTCACCGGCGTCTCGATCATGCGCGTGACCGCCGGGCTCGACAGCGGGCCGGTGTGCGCCCAACGCAGCGAGCCGATCGGGCCGACGACACGTACGGGAGCGCTCGCCGCGCGGCTGCAGGCGCAGCGGCGGACAACTGCTGGTCGACGTCCTCGACGAGCGGCCGCCGTGCGGCGAGCAGGACGACGCCGCTGCCACCTACGCCGAGAAGATCGGCCGCGGGCGACCGCGAGCTGCGACCCGTCACGGACGGCGGCCGAGCTCGAGCGGGTGGTGCGGGCGCTGACGCCGCACATCGGCGCTTACGTCGAAGCTCCCGGACGGGGCCGCCCTCGGGGTGCGCGAGGCGAGCGTGATCGACGGACGGCGTTCCGGCGCCGGGAGTGCTGTCGTTCGATTCAGCCGCGGCCGGTGCTCGGGTGCGCGCAGGGAGGTCTCGAGCTGCGCGTCGTTGCAGCCGCCGGGCCGCCGGCCGATGACCGGCGAGGAGTACCTGCGTGGCTACCGGAGGTAAACCGGCCCGCCCGGGCCGCCCCGCCCACTCGGCCCGCCCTGCAGGCGCCGCAGGCGCCGCCCGGCGCCCGGGGCCGGCGTCACCGGCCCGCGCCTGCGCCTTCGCGGTCGTGCGCCGGGTGTTCGAGCAGGGCGCCTACGCCGACCGGGCGCTTCACGCCGCAGGCCGCCGGGCTCGATCGCGCGCGACCGGGCGCTGGCGATGGCGCTCGTCGTACGGGACGGTCCAGCGGCGACGGACGCTCGACCACGTGATCGCGACGGCTGTCCTCGCGTCCCGCGTCGAGGCTCGATCCGGCGGTGCTCGCCGCGCTGCGACTCGGCCTGTACCAGCTGCTGTTCCTCGGCGGCGTCGCCGACCACGCCGCGGTCAACGAGAGCGTCGAGCTGGCCAAGCGCTCGGCGCGGGGCGGCGCCGGGCTCGTCAACGCCGTGCTGCGGCGCGCGACCCGCGAGGGACGCGCGATGCTCGACGAGCTCGACGACCGCGATCCCGGACAGGCGGCGATCCTGCACTCGGTGCCCGACTGGCTGGCCGTCCGCTGGTGGGCGCGAGCTCGGCGCCGACGAGGCCCGCGCGCTGCTGCGCTCGCATCAACGAGCCGGCGGAGTCGGCGGTGCGCGTCAACCCGCTGTGTGGCGCACCGCCGAGGAGGTGATCGCCGAGCTGCCGGTCGCCGCTCAGCCGGCGCCCGTGCTGCCGGAGGGGCTCGTGCTCGCAGCGGACCGTTCGACGCGCACGGCTCGGAGCTGTTCGCGCGCGGCGCGATCATGCCCCAGTCGCGCGCGTCGATGCTGGTCTCGCGCGTGCTCGGCCCCGGCCCGGGCGAGCGCGTGCTCGACCTGTGCGCCGCGCCGGGCGCGAAGACGACGCACCTGGCGGCGCTGATCGAGGATCGCGGCGAGGTGGTCGCGGTCGAGCGCAATCGCGCCGCGCGCCGACGCGCTGGCGAGCACCTGCCGGCGGATGCACGCCGGCTGCGTCCGGATCGACCTGCGGCGACGCCGCCGAGCCTCGCGCCCGAGCCGGCCGTTCGACCGCGTGCTCGTCGATCCGCCGTGCAGCGGGCTCGGCACGCTGCAGTCGCGCCCGGACCTGCGCTGGCGCACGAACCCGGAGCGCGATCGCGCGAGCTGTCGGCGCTGCAACGCCGGATCCTGGAGGCGGCCGCCGCTGCCACCGCCCCCGGCGGCACGCTCGTCTACTCGGTCTGCACGATCTCCGACGAGGAGGGCCCGGCGTGGTCGACGGCTTCCTGCGCGATCACCCCGAATTCGTGGCGCAGGACGCGGCGCAGGCCGCCGGGCGCGAGCGCGGCGACGGCCCGTACCTGCAGCTGCTGCCGCACCGCGACGGCACCGACGGCTTCTTCATCGCTGCGCTGCGGCGCCGGTGATGGCCCGCGGTTGCGCGTTACCCTAGTCGTGACCGTGAGCAGCGAACCTTCGATCAAGCTCGGTCCCGAGTGTCCCAGCGTGCGGCGAGCCGTGGCTGCGTCCGACCGCGGCCCCCGGCCGGTACCGCTGCGTGAACTGCCTGCAGCGCTTCGAGCTCGTCTCGGTGTGCCCCAACTGCGGCGAGCATTCGACGATCGTGCGGATGTCGACCACCGCGATCGTCGCCTGCAACCACTGCAAGGGCAGCATGCTGAGGGCGGTCTAGCGGTGGCTGACCCCGAGGCGCTGCGCGAGCTGCGCGTCGCGCCGTCGATCCTGTCGGCCGACTTCGCCCGGCTCGGCTCGCAGGTCGAGGAGGTGCTGGCCGCCGGCGCGCGCGTGATCCACGTCGACGTGATGGACGGCCACTTCGTGCCGCCGATCACGTTCGGCGCGCTGATCGTGTCGGCGCTCGCCGACCACGTCCACAGCGCCGGCGCGATCATCGACGTGCACCTGATGATCGAGCGGCCCGAGCGCCAGGTCGCCGAGTTCGCGAAGGCGGGAGCCGACGACATCACGATCCACGTCGAGGCGACCCCGCACGTCCACTACGCGCTCGACAGCGATCCGCGACGCCGGCTGCGACCGCGGGCGCCGCGGCTGCCCCGGCGACGCCGGCCGACAGCGCTTGCCGAGGTCGCCGACGAGGCGCTCGACCTGGCGCTGTGCATGAGCGTCAATCCCGGGTGGGGCGCCCAGAAGCTGATCCCGTCATCGCTTCGACAAGCTCGCGCGGATGCGCGACGCGCTTGCCGGCTCATGTCGCGCTCGAGGTCGACGGTGGTGTGCACACGCGAGACGGTCGCCGGGTGCGCCGGGGCCGGCGCCAACCTGCTCGTCACCGGCTCGGCCGTGTTCGGATCCAAGGATCCGGCGGGAGCCTACGCCGAGATCGCCGCCGCCGCGGGGATTGCGTAGGCCGGGCGCGGCGACGGCCCGCACCGGCCGCAGGATTGTTGTAGGGTGCGGCGCAATGGAGGTGCGTCGCACGTCGGTCGGGGTTTTGTGCGCGATGACCGCTGGCCTGCCGCTCGCGGCATGTGGCGGCAGCAGCAGCTCCAGCGGCCCCACCCCCGCGGCATACGTGAAGTCGATCTGCGAGGCGATCGGCCCGTTCGAGCAGAGCGTGCAGACGCGCAGCAAGAACCTGCGCCTGGCCACGATCAAGAACGCGGCCGACGGCAAGCAGGTGCTCCAGAAGTTCCTCAATCAGGTCGCTTCCGACACCGACAACGCCCTGGTGAAGCTGAAGGCGGCCGGGACGCCCAACGTCAAGAACGGCAAGCAGGTCTCGGCGACGATCGTCGGCGCGTTCACGCAGCTGAAGGTTGCGCTGACGAAGGCCGCGACCCAAGCGGGCAATCTTCCGACGAGCAGCCCGCAGGCGTTCCAGACCGCGGCGCAATCGCTCGGCTCATCGGTGAACACATCGATGCAGGGCATCGGCACCCCGCTGAACAACCTCAAGAGCGCGGACCTCGAGGCGGCGGCCAAGAAGGAACCCGCCTGCTCGAAGCTCGGAGCTAGGCCTAGGTAGCGGTCGCTGCGGCGGCCGCGGGCACCCGGCCCTGGCGGTAGATCGCCCACAGCAGGCCGCAAAGCACCAGCGTGGCGAGGAAATAGCCGACCTCGACGCGCGTGACCTCGGCGCTGATCATCGGCGACACCACGAACGCCACGAACAGCGCGGCCGCGAACAGCCATGCAATCGATGCGATCTTCGCGCGCCCGCGGGCGAGCGCCGCCTGGTTGAGCGTCCCCGACACCAGGTGCAGGCCCATCCCGAGCCCCACCACGGCGAGCCCGACGCGCCCGTACTGGAAGCCCTTGTTGCCCAGCAGCGCGGTCATCACGGCCGGGCCGATCAGCAGCAGCCCGAGCGCCACCGCGCCGGCGAAGCCGGCGATCGCGTAGATGGTCATGCGGATCGCGCGGTGAAACTCGGCGGGGCTGGAGCGAGCCTCTAGCCCCGCGAGGTGCGGGAGGATCGACGTCTGGATCGCCTGGAACAACTGCAGTGGCGCGCGCACGATCAGCAGCACGTTGAACACGAACCCCGCGAGCGCCTGGCCCGACTGGTGGTTGACGATCAGCACAGCCGCGTTCATCAGCGTCTGCTCGGCGAGCATGATCCCGACGACCGCGACCGCGAATCCGGCGCCGATCTTCATCGAAAGGTCCTCGGCCGCCTCCTCGACGCCGGCGTGGGCGGGGCCCTCGCGCGCCGCATCCGCTGCGGGGACGCCGGCGGGCGCCCGCAGCCGCACGCGCGAGAACGCGAACGGGATCACCGACAGCGACACGAACGGCGCGACGGCCATCCCCAGCGCGACGGCGGACTGGCCTGACGTGATCCCGATCGCGGCGGCGAGCGCGAACAGAAACCGCGAGGTCGATTCCAGGAACACGAGCGCGCCGTACAGGGCAAAGCGTTGCTGGCCCGCCAGCCAGCCGCGGGCGAAGTAGCTCGCGGCGTAGGCCAGCACGCCGACGACCAGGATCCAGTACAGCGCGCTGGAGCCGCCGAACAGGTTGTTCTCGATCTGCGGGCGAAGTGCGAGCGCCGCGGCCAGGAACACCACCGAGAACCCCACCTGGATCATCGCCGGCACGCGCAACGGGTGGCTGTGTATGCCCCGCGCGCGGCGGTCGGCGATCGTCCGTGACAGCAGCTGCTCGACCGGCCGGTAGATCACCGACAGGATCACGAACATGATCGCCCAGCACAGCGACACGCGCCCGTAGGACTGCGGGTCCAGCACGTGGCTGGCGGTCGCCAGATAGGCGAACGTGAAGATCCCCGTCGAGGCGATCCCGATCGTCAGCACCCGGGCGCCGGACGCGTAGGAGCTGTTGGACGGCGCCGGCGGCGAGCTGTCGCCCTGATCGGGCCGCGAGCGCTCGTCGACGGCGCCCAGCGTGGCGACCGATTCCGGCACGCCGCCGGAGCCGTCTGGCATCAGCCCACCCGCACCAGCAGCATCGTCCACGGGAACGGCGAGCGCGCCTGCACGACCTTGCCGTGGCGCGAAAGCTCCCGCGCGAAGCCTTGCTTGGACCAGTGGTTGACGTGCCCGGGTGTGTTGCCGAGGTCGCGCACGTACGCGCCTCGCGCGACGTTGAGGATCCGCCACAGCGGCTCGCGGGGGACCGACACCAGCAGGTGCCGGCGTGCCACACGCGCCATCTCGGAGAGCGTCAGCTCAGGGTCGGACACGTGCTCGAGCGCCTCGATCGCCGCGACCAGGTCGAACTCGCCGTCTCCGAATGGGAGCGTCCGGCCGTCTGTGGCCAGGAACTCGAGGTTCTCGCGCCGGCGAGTGGACCACTGGGCGGCGAGCTTGGGATCGTCGAGGTCGACCCCGACGACGCGCGCGGACTGCAGCCGCTGTGCCCAGCGCTCGGTCAGCACGCCCTCGCCGCAGCCGACGTCGAGCACCGACTCGGGCGCCGCGGCGGCGAACAGGCCGTCGAGCGACCGTTCAAAGCCGGCCATCAGCCGGCGCACGAGCGGGTTCTGCGAGCCGTACTTGTCGAACGTGTTGCCGGTCGGCACCGCCGGGCGGCGATCCTCGCCGGCCGCAACCTCGCTACCGGAGCTCATACCTCAAGCGCCTCGCGGTCGGGCTGCTTGGGCGTCGCTCCTGGTTCGTAGTGAGACGGCTCGATCCCGAGCTGAAGCTCGATTCGGCGGACCCGCTCGAACGTGCGCTGCGACAGCGTGCGCTGAGCGTCGAGCAGATCGCCGATCACGCCGAGCGCGCCCAGCAGCATTGCCGCGTTGAACAGAACCGCCCCGGCGATCAGCACCTGGATGTGCCCGGCTCGGCCGCCGTGCTGGATGAACGGGATCAGGAAGCGGATGAAGAACGCCAGCGCCGCAATGCCGCATATGGCGGCGCCGGTCCAGAACACCTTCAGCGGCTGATACTGCGAGTAGACGCGGAAGATCGACAGTGCGTTGCGGCGCACGTACGCGGAGGTCGACGGGAACAGCCTCGATTCGCGCGTCTTGGGATTGGTGCGGACCGGCACGTGATCGACGGCCACCAGCAGCTTGCCGGCCTGGATGATCGTCTCGAGCGTGTAGGTGAACTTCGAGACCGCCTGCATCGACAGCGCGGCCTCGCGGTTGTAGGCCCGAAAGCCTGAGGTCGTATCGGGGATCTCTGTCTGTGAGGCCTGGCGCACGACCCACGAGCCGAGGCGCTGAAGCAGCTTCTTGCGGGCCGAGAAGTGCTCGACGGTGTCGACCTGGCGATCGCCGATCACCATGTCCGCCTCGCCCCGCACAATCGGTGCGACCAGCTTTGGCACGTCCTCGCCCTCATACTGGTTGTCCGCATCCGTGTTGACGATCACATCCGCACCGAGCTTCAATCCCGCATCCAGGCCCGCCTGGAACGCCGCGGCCAGCCCCTTGTTGTTGGTCAGGCGGACGACGTGGTCGACGCCGTGCTCGCGGGCGACCTCGATGGTCCGGTCGGTCGAACCGTCGTCGATGATCAGCCACTCGACGACGTCGAAACCGGGTATCTGTCGCGGCAGGTGACTCAACGTCTCCGGAAGCTGGGCCTCCTCGTTGAAACAGGGAATCTGGATGATGAGCTTCATAACTCGGCGCGCGCACTGGGCGCGATCGACAACACGGTAGCGGGATACTCGTAGGGAAACATGGACAGCGCGACGCTCACGCCGCCCGGGTCGGCGCATCCTCGGTCGCTGCGGCCCACGCGCTCGATCCGTCCCGGCGGCGGCGCGAAGGTGTCGGCGCGCGTCCGGGCGATCAGCTGGCATCACCCCGCGCTGGCGGCGCTGCTGGTCGTCACGTTTCTGCTGCGCCTGTGGGGGATCAAGCAGGGGCTTCCGTACAGCTACAACGTCGACGAGGCGACCCATTTCGTCCCGCGCGCGGTCGCGTTCTTCGGCCACGACCTCAACCCGCGCTACTTCCTGAACCCGCCGGCCTACTCGTATCTGCTGCACATCGTGTTCGAGCTGTGGTTCGGCAGCGGTGACGCCGTCAGCCGCGCCTACGCAAGCGACCCGACCAGCGTGTACGTGGTCGCGCGGGTCGTTGCGGCGGTGCTCGGCACGATCTCGGTGTGGCTGACATACCTCGCCGGATCGCGGTTCTTCAACCGCGACGTCGGACTGCTCGCGGCGGCGATGTTCGGGTTTGCGTTCCTGCCGATCTTCTACAGCCACGTCGCGCTCAACGACGTGCCGACGCTCGCCCCGGTGGCGTTGTCGCTGTACGGCACCGCGGGGGTGATGCGGCGCGGCAGGTTGCGCGACTACGTGATCGCGGGGGTCGGCGTCGGGCTGGCCGCTGCGACGAAGTACACCGGCGGTATCACGTTGCTGTGCCTGTCGGCCGCGTTTCTGTCCGATGGCGCCGGTGGGGCGTTCTGGATCGCCGCTCGCCGGTTCGCGGCGGCGCTGCGTCGTTGCGTTGCTGGCGTTCGTGGTAGCCAACCCCTACTCGGTGCTGGACCCCTCGTCGTTCCAGGCGGGCGTCAGCGCCCAGGCCTCACTCGCGGCCGGTCAGGACCCCGTCAAGCTCGGCACCCGACCCGGCGGCGGCACCGGCTACTACCTGTGGACGTTCACCTGGGGCCTGGGCTGGGGCGCGACGCTGGCGGCGGTCGGCGGCGCCGTCCTGCTGCTTGTGCGCCGGCGCTTCGCGATGGCGCTGGTGCTGATCCCGGCGCCGATCGCGTTTGTGATCTACATGGGCCACCAGCAACGGTATTTCGGCCGCTGGCTGATGCCCGTGTTCCCGATCGTCGCAATCCTCGGCGCCTATGGGGCGGTCGAGCTGATCAGGTGGCTGATCCGGGCGCGCCGGCTCCCCGCGCCGCTGGCGGCGGGGCTCGTCGGGGTGGTCGTGCTCGCGCAGGGGGTCATCGCGGCGGTGCACAACGACGCCGTGCTGTCGCGCCCGGACACCCGCAACCTGGCCCGGGCGTGGATGGTGCGCAACGTCCCGGCCGGCTCGAAGGTGGTGATCGAGCCCGACGTCGCCGACAACTGGGCCACGGACATCGGCAGCTCGCTGTCGTGGACGCCGACCGGCGACCGCTGGCAGCGCTTCCCCACTTGGATGACCGACGTCGACCAGAACGGCAACCCGCTGCCGCCCGGCGAACGGCGGTTCGTGGTCGTCGACCAGTACGAGCGGACGCTTCGCCCGGCGCTGCTCGACGAGTACGTCTCAGAGGGCTACTGCTGGGTGATGATCGGCTCCCAGCAGGCCGGTCGCGCGTTCGCCCAGCCGCAGCTGGCGCCCGCCGCCGTCGCCTACTACAGCGAGCTTGCCAGCCGCGCCCGGCTGGTCTACCACGTCAGCCCGTTCTCACGGGGTGCGCACCCGGTCCCGTTCAGCTTCGACTGGGGGATCGACTACTACCCGCGCCAGTACCGCCGGCCGGGGCCCGAGCTGAGCGTCTACCGGCTCACCGGCGGCAAGTGCAGCCCCACCTAGGTAGGCCCAGCCAGCCCGATCAGGTTTCCCTCGGGGTCGGTGAAGTGGGCAACTACAAGGTCGCGGCCGGGCGCGCGGTCGGGGCCCATCGAACGCTTGCCGCCGAGGGTCTCGGCGCGGGCCAGCGCCGCGGCTACGTCGGGGACGCCGACGTAGAAGAGGACCCGGGGCTCGTAGGCGGTCCCGCCGCCGACGCCGCCGGCGATCCCGCCTGAGGTCGGCTCGATGAAACCGTAGTTGCCTGCCTCGGAGACCTCGTTGGAGACCGGGCCGCTGGTGTCGAACTGCCACCCGAACACCTCGCCGTAGTAGGCGCGGAGCGCTTGCGGAGTCGTCCCGATGATTTCGAAGTGCACGACCGGCTGACCCATGCGCTGCTTCTCCCGTAGTTGGTTGTTAAAAACAACTAGACTGTACCGGATGCCGACGCGCCGCAGCTACCAGGACGCCTGTGGGATCGCCCGCGCGCTCGACGTCGTCGGCGAGCGGTGGGCGTTGCTCGTGGTGCGCGAGCTGCTGCTGTCGCCGCAGCGATTCTCGGACCTGAGGCGCGCGTTGCCGAACGCCGCCTCGAACATCGTCGCCGACCGGCTTCGTGAGCTCGACGACCGCCAGGTCATCCGCCGGGCGCAGAGCGCAACCGGAGGCTGGCTCTATGAGCTGACCGAGTGGGGTCGGGAGCTCGAGCCGATCGTGCTCGCGCTGGGGGGATGGGGGTTGCGCGTACCGCCACCGCGGCGGGCGGCGATCAGCGCGACCTCGGCGCTGCTGTTCCTGCGCGGAGTCGCGCGGCCGGACCCGCACGCCGACCCGCTGGTCTGCCGGCTGCAGCTCGACGGGCGGGTGTGGACGGTCGCGATCGCCGACGGGCGCGTCGAGATCGAGGCGGGCGAGCCGCGGACGGCGGACACCGCGCTGTCGACCGACCCGGCGGCGCTCGTTGCGCTGCTCGAGGATCCGGAACCCACCCACGAGTTTTTCCGCGCGCTGGCCCCGAACCAGTCGCCGACGTGATGGAATCGCAGCAACACCACGGGGCGGCCGCGAGGCCGCCCTATATTGGATATAGGTTAAGCCGATGCCGTTGAGGACCGACACCGATCGCCGCCTGCTCGCAAGAGCGATCGAGCTGGCTGAACAGGGGCGCGGCAACGTCAGCCCCAACCCGCTGGTCGGGGCGGTGGTCGCGATCGACGAGGAGACGGTCGGCGAGGGATATCACCGCGAGCTCGGGGCGCCTCACGCCGAGGTCGAGGCGATCGCGGCGGCCGGCGATCTCGATCTGACCGGCGCGACGATGTACGTGTCGCTCGAGCCCTGCTGCCATCACGGCCGGACGCCGCCGTGCACCGACGCGATCCAACAGGCCGGGATCGCGCGCGTGGTCGTGGCCTCCGACGACCCGTCGGAGCACGCCTCCGGGCGCGGCCTCGGGATCCTGCGCGACGAGGGGCTCCAGGTTGTGATCGCAGAGGGCGAGCTCGCCGCCCGCGCGAGGCTGCTCAATCAGCCGTTCCGCAAGCTCGCGCGCACCGGCCGCCCGTGGGTGCTGTTCAAATCGGCGATGTCGCTCGACGGCAAGGTCGCCACCCACGGCGGCGACTCGAAATGGATCTCCAGCGAGGAGAGCCGGTTCCGCGCGCATCACTGGCGGGCCGAGTGCGACGCGGTCGCGGTCGGGATCGGCACCGCGCTCGCCGACGACCCGCAGCTGACCGCGCGGGTGAAGGGCGTCAAGCGCCAGCCGCGGCGGGTCGTGTTCGACTCGCTCGCGCGCCTGCCGATTCGCTCCAAGCTGGTCTCAGACGCGCGCAAGATCCCGCTGACCGTGGTCGTCTCGCGCGCCGCGCAGCGCGCGGCGACCGACGCGCTGGAAGCGCACGGCGCGGAGGTGATCGTCGCCACCGGCGAGAACGAGAACGCCCGCGTGCGATCGGCGCTGGACCAGCTCGGCTCGATCGGCATCAGCTCGATCCTGCTCGAGGGCGGCCCGCATCTGGCCGGCGCCTTCCTCGACGCCGGCGAAGTCGACGAGATCCGGTTGTTCCTCGCGCCGCTGGTGCTCGGCGGGCGCACCGCGCGCGACCCGCTCGAGGGCGAGGGCGTCGAGACGATCGCCGACGCCGTCAGGGCGCTGTCGCTGGACTGCGAGCGGATCGGCGAGGACGTGCTGATCTCGGCGCGGATCAGGGAGTGGTAGGTGAATCCGCCCTCGATCGCCTGTCGGCGTTCCGGAGCTCTGTTCGGGCGGATTCACTTGGGCGAATCCGCGCGTCGGCGGTTCATGGCCGAGGATGACGGACGCGGATTCGCCCGGTTCGCCCGGTTCGCGGCTGAGGAAGGCTGAGGAGGGGGATTCGCCGTGTTCACGGGGCTTGTTGCCGGCCTGGGCCGGGTCGTCGACGCGCAGCGCTCGCCTGACGGGGTCCGTCTCGAGATCGCGACCGAGCTCACGCGCGAGCTCGCCGAGGGCGACTCGGTCGCGGTCAACGGAGTCTGCCTGACCGCGACGGCGCTACACGAGGGCGCGTTTGCCGCCGACGTGATGAACGAGACGCTGTCGCGAACCTCGCTGCGCGACGTCGAGCCCGGCGGGGAGGTCAACCTCGAGCTGCCGCTGCGCGCGACCGACCGGCTCGGCGGGCACGTCGTGCAGGGTCATGTGGACGGCACCGGGACGGTTGTGTCCGTCGACGACGACGGGTTCGCGCGGCGCCTGCGGATCGAGTCCCCGGCGGAGGTGCTGCGCTACGTGGTGGCGAAGGGATCGATCGCCGTAGACGGGGTGTCCTTGACGGTGGCAGAGCTCGATGGCGATTCCTTTACCGTGTCTCTGATACCAGAGACCCTGCAACGGACCAATCTTGGGAAGGCGCGGGCTGGAATGACAGTGAACTTGGAGGTCGATGTGTTGGCGAAATACGTGGAGAAGCTGATCGGGGCATCGGCATGAGTTCGGTCAAGGCGCCGTTCTCGACGATCGAGGATGCGATCGAGGACATCCGGCAGGGAAAGATGGTCGTCGTCGTCGACGACGAGAACCGCGAGAACGAGGGCGATCTGACGATGGCCGCCCAGTTCGTCACGCCCGAGGCGATCAACTTCATGCGTAAGGAGGGCGGCGGCCTGATCTGCCTGGCGCTGACGCCGGTGCGCTGCGACGAGCTCGGGCTCGATCTGATGGCAGCCAAGAACGAGTCGGCGTTCGAGACGGCGTTCACGGTCTCGATCGAGGCCCGCAGCGGTGTCAGCACGGGGATCTCGGCCGCCGACCGCGCGCGCACGATCCAGGTCGCGATCGACCCCAAGACAAGCCCGCGGGAGCTGGTCCAGCCGGGCCACATCTTCCCGCTGAAGGCGAAGGCCGGCGGCGTGCTGGAGCGCGTCGGGCAGACCGAGGCGGGGGTCGACATGGCCCGCCTCGCGGGGCTGATCCCGGCCGGCGTGATCTGCGAGATCATGAACGACGACGGGACGATGGCGCGCGTCAAGGACCTGGCGCCGTACTGCGACCGCCACGGGCTCAAGATGGTCACGGTCGCCGACCTGGTCGCATACCGGCGGCGGACCGAGAAGCTCGTCGAACGCGTCGTCTCGACCAAGCTGCCGACCGGCTTCGGCGACTTCATCGCGGTCGGCTACCGCTCGCTGGTGGACAACAAGCACCACGTGGCGCTCGTCAAGGGCGAGGTCCAAGGCGTCGAGGACGTGCTCGTGCGCGTGCACTCCGAATGCCTGACCGGCGATGTGTTCCACTCGCTTCGCTGCGACTGCGGCGAGCAGCTCGAGTCGGCGCTGGCGATGATCGAGAGCGAGGGTTGCGGCGTGCTGCTGTACCTCAGCCAGGAGGGGCGCGGGATCGGCTTGCTGAACAAGCTGCGCGCCTACAAGCTCCAGGAGGAGGGGCTCGACACCGTCGACGCGAACCTGCGTCTGGGCCTGCCCGCCGATCTTCGCGACTACGGGATCGGCGCGCAGATCCTCGTAGATCTCGGTCTGACCTCGATCCGGATCCTCACCAACAACCCGAAGAAGATCTCCGGCCTGGCCGGCTACGGGCTGTCGGTCGCCGATCAGATCCCGATCCAGCACGTGGCCAACCCGCACAACGAGGCCTACTTGCGCGCCAAGCGCGACCGGCTCGGGCACACCTTGCACCACCAGGGGCTGGCCCTCGACGAGGAGATGCTGCACGACGAGCTCGCGCACGACCGGCAACGGGATGAGTCCTGACGAGGGGCGCGTCGCGCTGTGCGTGGCGCGCTTCTACGAGGAGCTGGCCGACAAGCTCGAGGCCGGCGCTCGCGCCGCGCTGCAGGAGGCCGGCGTCTCGGAGATCGAGCGCCACGACGTGCCGGGGGCGTTCGAGCTGCCGCTTGTGGCCAAGTACGCGGCGCAGTCGGGCCGCTATCGCGCGGTCGTGTGTCTGGGCGCGGTGATCCGCGGCGAGACCGACCACTACGACTACGTCTGCGGCGAGGCAGCGCGCGGGATCCAGCAGGTCCAGCTCGAGACCGGGGTGCCGTGCGGCTTCGGTGTGCTGACGGTCGACAACATGGAGCAGGCGCTCGAGCGCGTGCTCGGCGGCTCAAAGCGCGACGCCGGCCGTCACGCGGCCGAGGCGGTGCTCGCCTCGCTCGCAGTCAAGGACGAGCTCGCAGGGCGGCGGGGCCGGACGGGCTTCGCGACCTGAGCTTCAGTCGCCGCGGCCGCTGCCGCCGCTGCCCGGGCCGCCGCCTGGCCCGCCCGCGTGGCCGTGGTCGTGGCCGTGGTGACCGAGTGCGGGGCCGCCGGCCTGGGCCCCGAGCGCGCGCAGCGCGAGCTCGAGCTCATGGCGCACGACGTCGGTCTGGTTGGGGAACTGAAGCCGTTGCTGGAGCACGACGGCCGCGTCGCGCGGGTCGCCCGCGAGCCGCAGCGACCGGCCAAGGTCGAACTGCGCGTACGCGTAGGTGAGGGTGCCGGGCGATCCCGCGGCGAGCGCCTGGCGCAGGACGGGGATTGCCTGCGAGAACCGTCCGTCGACCATCAGCTGGTGCCCGCGCGCCTCGAGTCCGTCGGCCGTCGGCGGCGTGGCTTGGGTGGCAGCAGTCGTCGGGGTGGTGGTCGGCGGGGTGCTTGTCGACCGCTGCGCGGACGCTGAGGACTTGCTCGTAGTGGCCGACTGGCGGCGCTGCTGCGGGTCGCTCGATGGTTTGCCGGCGGCGGAGTGGACGCGGGCAGCGGCATGAAGCTGCGGGCGCCCAGCGCCGTTCCCTTTGCCCCCGCTGTCGCCACCGCCGCTGGCGGCGCCGATCGCCGCGCCGAGCGCGAGCGCCACGGCGGCCAGCGCCGCCAGCGCGAGACCCCGGCGGGGCGGCCGGGCGGCGCCCACCGGTCGCCGGCGGTTGGTCGTGCGCGGCGTCCATGAACCCGCGGCGGTCGCCCCCGCCGGCGCGCGCGATCCGGAGTTCGCCCCCGCCGGCGCGCGCAATCCGGCGGTCGCCCCCGCCGGCGCGGCCAATCCGGCGGTCGTCCCCGCCGGCGCGCGCAAAACGGACTGCAGCGCGCCCGCAAACTCGCCCGCAGTGGCCCAGCGCTGCTCAGGCTGCTTGGCCATCCCTCGCTGGAGCACCTGATCGACGGCGGGCGGCAGCGCCGGGTCGCGCATGCTCGCGGCCGGCGGCTCCTGCTCGACGTGCTGGCGTGCCTGCGCGGCGAAGTGCTCCCCGGCGAACGGCCGGGTGCCGGTCAGCAGCTCGAACGCCACCACCGCGAAGGCGTAGCGGTCGCTGGCCTCGGTCGCGGGTTGCCCGAGCGCCTGCTCGGGGGAGAGGTAAGCGGCGGTCCCGAGCAGTTGGCCCGCGACGGTGAGCGTCTCCTCGGTGGCGATCGTGGCGATCCCGAAGTCAGCGACGTGCAGCGCCCCGGCCCCGTCGAGGAGGAGGTTGCCGGGCTTGATGTCGCGATGGACGACGCCGCGGTCGTGGGCGTGGTCCAGCGCGCAAGCGGCTTGCACGATCCATTGCACGGCCTGCTCGCGTGGCGGCGGCCCGGCCGCGATCGCGTTGGCGACGGAGCCTCCGACAAGGTGCTCCATCACGATGAACGGACGCCCGGTCGGCCGATCTTCCTCGGTCACCGTCTCGCCGACGTCGTAGATCGTGACGATGTTCGGGTGTCCGGACAGCCGGGCGGCGGTCCGGGCCTCGCGCTTGAAGCGGCGTACGGCGCCGTCGTCGTCGACGAACTGCTCGCCGAGCACCTTGATTGCGACCCGGCGGCCGAGCGTGGCGTCATCCGCGCACCACACAGTTCCCATCCCGCCGCGCGCGATTCGCCGCACGACTCGGTAGCGGTCTGGCAGGACCAGGTCTTCAAGCATGCCGGAGCTGGAGTGGACGCGTGCACTCATCGAAGGGCCTCTCTACCCATGTTGCCTGATCTGAACCGATCTTCAAGCGCGGCCACGTCTATACTCGCCCGCCATGCCCAAGGTCTGCCATATCTGCGCGAAGGGCCCGTCGTTCGGCAACAGCCGAAGCCACTCGATGGTCGCAACCAGGCGTCGGTTCGATCCCAACCTTCAGCGCGTGCGGATCGACGACGGCGGAACGCCGCGCCGAGTCTACGTCTGCACCCGGTGCCTGAAGGCCGGGAAGATCACCAAAGCTCGCTGACGACGGTTCCGGGCCACGGGGCGACAACGCTAAGCCGGCTGCCTGTGTCTGATCCCAGCCTCGTCCGTTTTCGGGCGGTCGTCGAAGCGGGGCTCGCTGCGCTCGAGGCGCGACGCGAGGAGGTCAACGACCTCAACGTGTTTCCTGTCGCCGACGGGGACACCGGCGACAACATGGTCCTGACCCTGCGCGCCGTGCTGCAGGAGCTCGATCGGCTCGCGGGGGCGTCCGAGGACCGCACGATCGACGACATCGGCCGCGACGAGATCGTCGCGTCGGTTGCCCGCGCGGCGCTGCTCGGCGCCCGCGGCAACTCGGGCGTGATCCTCTCGCAGCTGATCCGGGGCGCCGCCGAGGAGCTCGCAAGCCGTCCGGGCGAGCTCGTCGACCCGGTGCTGATCAGCGCCGCGCTCGCGCGCGCGGCCGACCAGGCGTACGGGTCGGTGAGAGAGCCGGCCGAGGGCACGATCCTTACCGTCGTTCGCGAGATGTCCGCGCGGGTCGCGTCGGAGCTCGCGCACATGAGCGAGGCGCGGCTCGGCCCCGAGTCGACCGCCGCCGAGCAGAACAAGGCGCTGGCAGAGCTTGTCGAGCGCGCGCTGCAGGCCGGCGAGGAATCGGTCCGGCGGGGCCCTGATCTGCTGCCGGTCCTGCGCGAGGCGGGCGTCGTCGACGCCGGGGGCTACGCGCTGACCGTGTTGCTGACCGGGATCATCGGTGCGCTGCGCGGCTCAGACCCGCCACAGCTCGAGCACCAGGCCGCCGCGCGCGTGACCCATCCCCAACACTCGTCGGGCACATACCGGTACTGCACCAACTTCGCGGTCACCGGCAGCGGCCTCGAGCAGCGACGGTTCATCCAGGAGCTCGAGCAGCTTGGCGACTCGGTGCTCGTCGTCGGCGATCCGACCACCCTCAAGATCCACCTTCATACCGACGATCCGAACGCGGCGACGGCGCTGTTCGCAGGGGCAGGCGTGGTCTCGCACCTCGACGTCGCCGACATGCGCGAGCAGGTCAAGCGCCGAGACGAACGGATCGGCGCCGTCAACGGCGGCCCCGCCGCGTGCGGGGCGCTCGCGGTCGTCACCGGTGACGGGATGCGTGCGCTGTTTGAGAGCCTCGGCGTGCGGGTCCTCGACGGCGGGCCGACGCTGAACCCGTCGACCTACGATCTGCTCGCCGCGATTCACGCGATTCCCGCCGAGCAGGTGGTCGTGCTGCCCAACAGCCCGAACGTCGCTGATGGCCGCCGAGCGGGCGGCCGAGCTGTCCGACAAGGCGGTGAGCGTCGTGCCGTCGCGCTCCCAGCAGGCCGGTCTTGCCGCCGCGGTCAGCCTCGACCCGGCGCGCCCCGCCGGCGAGAACGCCGCCGCGATGGCGCAGACGCTGGCCCGGGTGCGGACCGGGGCGGTTGCACCGGCGGCGCGCGATGACGCGAAGGGCCGCTTCCGCGAGGGCGACGCCGTCGGCTTCGTCGAGGAGCAGATCGTCGCCTGGGGCCGGCCACGCGAGACGCTGCGCGGAGTGCTCGAGCAGTTGGCTGAGAATGCCGAGCTGATCACGTGCCTGCGCGGCGCCGAGGCGCCGCTTGACGATGAGACAGTGCAGGCGCTCGCGGCGGGCGAGGTCGAGTTCGAGCTGTCGGACGGGGGGCAGCAGAGCTACTGGTGGCTGCTGTCGGCCGAGTAGCGCGCGGCGTTTGAAGAAATCACGGTCCTGACCGGGTTCGCGGGCATCATGGTGGCCCCGTGTCGCCTTCGCACTTCGCGCTGAGCAGGGAGTTGGGCGCCGACGAGCTTGCGTCGGCGGCGGTCTCCTATCCGCGGCCGTCGCGGCTGCAGCGGCGGTTGTCGGTCGACGGCCCGAAGGCCGAGCACGCGGCCGAGGTGCTCGGCCTGCGGACCGTCGGCGATCTGCTCGATGCATCTGCCGCGCGATCGCCGTGAGGCCCGCGCGGTCGCCGAGCTGGCCGCGGGGGAGACCGCGACGGTGGTCGTTGCGGTCCGCAGCATCTCGTCGCGATCGGTCAGGCGCCGAGGGATGCGCCCGCTGGTCGAAGCGACGGTCGCCGACGACACCGGTGCGATGAAGGCGACGTTCTTCAACCAGCCGTGGCTCGTCCAGCGCTATCCGACCGGGACCCGGCTGGTGCTGCACGGCAAGTACGAGGCGCTCAACCGCTTCCGCGTGCAGGGCCACGCGCCGACGACCGAGACCGCGACCGGAGCAGACGCGGTCGCTCACTACCCTGCGACCGAGGGGCTGTCCTCGACCCAGATCCTCGCGCTCGTGCGCAAGCACGCGGGTGCGATCGGTGACGTGGTCGAGCCGTTGCCGGCGGCGCTGCGGGTCCGAGAGCGGCTCGCCGACCGTGGCGGCGCGCTGCGCGCCGCGCATTTCCCCGACGGGGAGGACGACGGCGAGCTCGGCCGGCGCCGGCTTGCGTTCGACGAGCTGCTGCTCGTGCAGCTTGTGCTCCTGCTCCGGCGGCGCCGGCGGCGGGCGGGCGCGCGGGCGCCGGTGCTCGACGATGAGCGTTCGCTGACGGCGCGGTGGCTCTCGACGATGCTGCCGTTCGCGCTGACGGGCGATCAGG
Source organism: uncultured Solirubrobacterales bacterium (assembly GCA_963809685.1). Taxonomy (GTDB): domain Bacteria; phylum Actinomycetota; class Thermoleophilia; order Solirubrobacterales; family Solirubrobacteraceae; genus Palsa-465. Next base: position 125,953 of record CAWEKN010000016.1, read on the forward strand.
CGGCGGCGCTCGACGCGGTCGATGCCGACATCTCCCAGCCGCGGCCGATGCAGCGGCTGTTGATGGGGGAGGTGGGGTCGGGCAAGACGGTCGTCGCGCTGTTTGCGATGCTGCGCGCGGTCGAGCACGAGCTGCAGGCGGCGATGATGGCGCCGACCGAGACGCTCGCCGAGCAGCACTTCGCGACGATCCAGGAGCTGATGCCGGGCGGGCTCGTGCGGGTGGGACTGCTGACGGGGTCGACTCCCGGGCGGCGTCGGGCCGACCTGCTGGCGAAGCTCGGCTCCGGCGAGCTGTCGCTGATCGTCGGCACCCACGCGCTGATCGAGGAGTCGGTCCAGTTCTCGCGGCTCGGGGTCGTCGTGGTCGACGAGCAGCATCGCTTCGGCGTGCGCCAGCGGGCGGCGCTCGACGCCAAGGGGCTGGCCGACGAGCGCCCCCACGTGCTCCACATGACGGCCACGCCGATTCCGCGCACGCTCGCGCTGTCGAACTACGGCGACCTCGACTTCACGGTGCTGCGAGAGCTGCCGCGTGGGCGCCAGCCGGTGGAGACGCACCTGTGCTCCTCCGAGCGCGAGCGCTCCCGGGCATATGACCGGATCCGCGAGGAGCTGCGCGCGGGCCGCCAAGCGTTCGTCGTCTGCCCGCTGGTCGAGGAGTCAGACGTGCTGCAGGCGAGGGCCGCGACCGCCGAGTTTGAACGGTTGCGGTCCGGTGAGCTGCGTGACTTCAACGTCGTGCTGTTGCACGGCCAGATGCGATCTGCCGCGAAAGCCGAGGCGATGGCCGCGTTCGCGGCCGGCGCGGCCGACGTCCTGGTGGCCACGTCGGTGATCGAGGTCGGGATCGACGTTCCCAACGCGACCGTGATGCTGGTCGAGGACGCGGATCGCTACGGGATCTCGCAGCTGCACCAGTTGCGCGGCCGGATCGGGCGTGGCGCCCATGCGTCGCTGTGCCTGCTGTTCGGCGCCAAGGAGTCGGCGCGGCTCCGAGCGCTCGCCGCCTCGAGCGACGGCTTCGAGCTCGCCGATGTCGATCTGCGCCTGCGCGGCGAGGGCGAGCTGGTCGGCACCCGGCAGCACGGGGTGGCGCAGTACCGGATCGCGGAGCTGCCCCGCGACGCCGAGCTGCTCGAACGGGCGCGGGTGTATGCGGAGCGGATCGCGACCGGCGATCCGGAGCTCACCAGCCCCGAGCACGCGTTGCTGTCCGAGGCGCTGGTCGCGGCGTATGGGGCGGAGGCGGCGGCTCCGATCCGGGCGTGATCTCGTGCGGGTGATCGCTGGGAGCCGGCGTGGCGCGACGCTGGTCGCGCCACGCGGTTCCGCGACCCGGCCGACCAGCGATCGCGTACGGGAGGCGTTGTTCTCGATCCTCGGGGACGTTTCCGACCTGACGGTGCTTGACCTGTTCGCGGGCTCGGGAGCGCTTGGGATCGAGGCGCTCTCGCGGGGGGCCTCGTCGGCGACGCTGGTCGACTCCTCGCCGGCCGCGATCCGGGTGATCCGCCGCAACCTCTCGGCGCTTGGACTGGCTGCCGAGGTACGGCGCGCGCGTGCGCTCGAGTTCCTCGGGGGAGCACGGACGGCCGCTCGTCAATACGATCTCGTGTTCCTCGATCCCCCCTACAGTCAAACGAGCAGCCTCGGACCGGCGCTCAGCACGGCGGTCGCACCGGTGTTGGCGCCGGGCGCGCGCATTGTTGCCGAAAGCGACCGACGAGCGCCGCTCGTGCTCGATCTACCGGTGCTCGACGAGCGCCGCTACGGAGACACCCTGATCCGGATTTATGGCCCCTGACAACCGCATCGCTGTCTGTCCCGGCTCGTACGACCCCGTGACGTACGGCCACATCGACGTGATCTCGCGGGCGGCCGAGATGTTCGACAAGGTGATCGTCGCCGTCGTCAACCTGCCGGTTCGCAAGGGCAACACGTTGTTCAGCGCCGAGGAGAGGGTTGCGTTCGTAGAGCACGCCACGCAGAACATCGAGAACGTCACCGTCGAGCCGTTCAGCATCCTGGTCGTCGAGTTCGCCCGCCAGCGCGGAGCCAAGGCGATCGTCAAGGGGCTGCGGGCGATCTCCGACTTCGAGTACGAGCTGGAGATGAACCAGCTCAACCACCGCCAGGCGCCGGACATCGAATCCGTGTACCTGATGGCCTCGGCAAAGTACAGTTTCGTTAGATCGAGCGGTGTCAAAGAGCTCGCGACTTTCGGTGGAAACATCGAGGACATGGTCCCCGACGAGGTTGCTGCGGCGTTGAAGGAACGGCTCGGCCGCTGACGAAGATAAGGAAACTCTGAGATGGACGTCCTGGTACTGATCGACAAGCTGGACGATCTCGTTCACAACGCGAAGCCGGTCCCGTTGACCGACCAGGTGCGCGTGGACAAGGAAGAGATCTACGACATCCTCGACCAGATGCGCGCCACGATTCCCGAGGAGATCAAGCAGGCCCGGTGGATCGTCAAGGAGCGCCAAGAGATGCTGGCCGAGGCCAAGCGCGAGGCCGAGCGGATCGTCAAAGAGGCCCGCGAGCGCCAGGAGAAGCTCGTCTCCGACGAGGAGATCACCAAGCAAGCCGAGCGGGCTGCCGAGGACATCATCGAGGACGCCCGGGCGAGAGAGCGCGAGATCCGCCTCGGCGCCGAGGACTACGCAGACGAGATCCTCAACACGCTCGAGGTGAACCTGTCGAAGTTCATCGCCGCCGTGCAGCGGGGGCGCGACCGGCTGGCCGGCAAGGACGAGCCGGCCGAAGTCTCTTGACGGTCCAGTAGAACCCGCGTCAGCGCACCTCGAATCCGGACAGGCCCTCGGGCGGTTCGTCGCTGACCTCGACGTCCTCGACCAGCGCGCCGCGGTGGCCCCGTCTGGAAGAAGCGCACGACGCGCTGCACGGCGTCCGGTTGGCCCTCGACGACCGCCTCGACTGTGCCGTCGCCGCAGTTGCGAACCCAGCCCGAGACGCCGTGGGCGCGCGCCCGCTCTCGCGCTGAGTCGCGGAAGAAGACTCCCTGCACGACGGCCATAAACCCGGATCCGCCGGCGGACGCGGTCGTCGCTCACGGCAAGGATTCTCGCAACCACCTGGTTCCGTCCGCGACGGCCGCCATCCTCGGTCGCCGATGAGTGCGCTCTGGCTATTGATCGGCTTGCTCGGCGGCGCCGCCGCAGTCGCCGCGCTGCTGGCGCCGCGGCTGCGCGCGCTCGCCGCGGAGGCCGCGTCGGCGGGCGAACTCGAGCGCGAGCTGATCCGCGCGCGGGCGGATCTCGAGCACGAGCGAGCGCGGGCGGACGAGCGGCTGGCGACGGTCAACGACGCGCAGGAGCGCCTGTCAGCGTCGTTCAAGGCGCTGAGCGCCGAGGCGCTGCAGGCGAGCATGGTGCAGCTGACCGAGCTCGCGCGCGCGCAGCTGCAGACGACGCAGACGCAGGCCAGCGGCGATCTCGAGAAGCGCCAGCAAGCGGTCGAACAGCTCGTCGCCCCGCTTCGCGAACAGCTCGGGCGCGTCGACGCACAGCTGCTGAGGCTCGACCAGGACCGCCGCGAGTCGCGCGGCAGGCTCGAGAGTCAGCTGCGGACCCTGACCGAGACGGGGGAGAAGCTGCGGACCGAGACCGGCGCGCTCGTCACCGCGCTGCGCAAGCCCAACGCGCGCGGACAGTGGGGCCAGATGCAACTTCGCAACGTCGTCGAGCTCGCCGGGATGGTGAGGCACTGCGATTTCGTCGAGCAGTCCTCGATCCTCAGCGACGAGTCGACGTTGCGGCCCGACCTGATCATCAAGATCCCGGGCGGCAAGCACGTCGTGGTCGACGCCAAGGCGCCGCTTCAGGGCGTGCTCGACGCCTACGAGGCGCGCAGCGAGGAGGAACGGGTTCAGCATCTGCGCGACCACGCGCGGCTGCTGCGAAAGCACGTCAAGTCGCTCGCCGAGAAGGCCTACTGGGCCGATCTCGACAGCACGCCGGATTTCGTCGTGATGTTCCTGCCGGGCGAGCATCTGTACGGCGCGGCGCTCGACGCCGACCCGTCGCTGATCGAGGATGCGATGGCACGGCGCGTGCTGATCGCGACACCGACGACCCTGCTGGCGATGCTGCGGGCCGTTGCCTACGGCTGGCAGCAGGAGCGCGTCGCGGAGTCGGCCCAGGAGATCTCCGAGCTCGGCCGCGACCTCTACGGCCGGCTGGTCAAGCTGTCGGGCCTGCTCGCCACCCTCGGCACGCGGCTCAACAGCACCGTGCGCGCCTACAACGAGACCGTCGGCTCCTACGAGGCCCGCGTGCTCCCCGGCGCCCGCCGCTTCGCCGAGCACGGCGCCGTCTCCGAAGGCAGCGAGATGCCCCAGCTCGAACACGTGACCACCAGCGCCCGAACCGTCCACACCGCCGAGGACGACTCGCCGGACCCGCCGGACACCGAAGACGAGATCTTCGCCCGGAGGCTCAGGGCCGCGGAGTAGGCGACCGGCTCCGCAGTCGGGTCGGTGGGGAGGTCGGTGAGTGGCGGGTGGGTGGGTAGGGGTGGTGGTTGAGCCAGACCCGGGCCCGCGCTTCGACTAGCCCGGCCGCGGCGCCCCCGGGGGCGGGGACGCGACCCTCTTGGGAGATCGTGTGCCCTATAGGGGCCAAGATCTCCCACGGCGCCGCGCCGGGCGGGGTCGGGCGGCGGCTAGAGGGGAAGGCTCCCGGGACCCCCGGCGGATGACGCACCCTCTCGGGATATTTGTGCCCATTTATCGACACAGATCTCCCAACGCTCGGCGCGACCTGCCCGGCGCCTACCACAGGACGGGCAATCCAACCGCGCAGTGCCCGGCGCCGCCGAGCGGACGGGCTACGAAGGCCATCCACGGGCCCACCACGGAGACCGCAGGCGCGCGCCCCGCCACCGCGACCCGAACACCACAACGGCGAACCGCCAATCCCAGCGCCGGTGTGGACGCACGGGCCGGCATGACTTGCGGCGCCCGCCAAAGCCGCCCGCCAACCACCAAACCAGCGCGTCATGCCGGCACGTGCGCCCACACCAAAGCGGGGCGGCAGAACACAAGAACTCAGGCGGGCCGGGAGCGCGCGGCCCACCAGCGCCGCAGGTCCTCGCGCTGGTGCGGCAGTGGATCGGCCGAGGGCTTGCGGCTCTGCACGTACGCGACCGCCTCGTCGATGTCGACGCCGCGCCGGATCGCCACGACCCCGGCCGCTACGGCCGCCGAGCGCTGCCACCCCGCCCGGCAGTGAAGGTAGGTGAGCTGGCCCTCGTCGAGCCACTGGTTGACCTCCAGCACGGCGCCCTCGAGCTCGTCATCCTCCAGGCCGGCGTAGTCCACGAGCGCGAGGCGGTACTCGTCGATCCCGGCTTTGGAGAGCGCGTCGTGGACGGCCTCGCGCTCGCCCTCTTTGTACTCGCTGTCCTCACACAAGTTGAGCACGCGTCGTACTCCCAGTCGCTGGAGCATCGAGACGTCGTCGGGGTCGAGTGGATAGGCGCCGATCAGCAGCCCATCGAACACGTCCGCGAACCCATACTGGCGAAACCACCTCGACATGACCACAATGATCGCGGGTGCGGTCGCTGGGTATGTGACCGACGGACCGGTTGCGGGCTGCGCGAGGCGCCTCTAACGTCTCGCTAACCTGAGCAAATGCCGCTTCCGGCCGATTCATTCGACCTCGGTGCACTGCGGCTCAGCTCCGGCGAGGGGCGCAAGTTGGACCTGCTTGTCGCGATCGAGCCGTTCCAGCTCGGGGGCGAGTCCTACCCCGTGGAGCCGGCGCTGGTGCCGGTGCGCCTGGACATCTCCCGGACCACGGGGGATGGATACGCGCTGCGTCTTCGCTTCGAGGCGACGCTGACCGGCCCGTGCATGCGCTGCCTGGAGCCGGCGCAGCCCGACTACTCGGTCGACGCCCGCGAGGTGTCGCTACCGGGCGAGACCGACGAGCTCGACTCGCCATACGTCCGCGGCGGCGTCCTCGACCTGCATCGTTGGAGCCGCGACGCGCTCGCACTGGCGCTTCCGGCCACGCTCCTGTGCCGGCCTGATTGCGCCGGTTTGTGTCCCGTCTGCGGTACCGACCTGAATGTCGCCGGGCCGGAGCACCAGCACGAGCGCGAGCCCGATCCGCGGTGGGCGAAGCTGTCGGAGCTGCGCTTCGACAACTGACCTAGTGGACCTCCCGGAGCTAGGTTGCCCTGCTAGCCTCCTGGCGCGATGGCCGTACCCAAGCAGAAGCAGTCCCACGCCCGAACCACGCAGCGCCGCTCGCAGCACAAGATCAGCGCGCCGGCTTACAACGCGTGCCCCCAGTGCCACAGTCCCCGATTGCCGCACCGCGTGTGCCCGGTCTGCGGGACGTACAAGGGCCGCGAGATTCTCGCCGATACAGGCGAGCGAGCCGACTGACCGCTAGCTGATGGTCACGGTCGCCGTGGACGCAGGCGGGGCGGATCTCGGCCCCGGCGAAGTCGCTGCGGGGGCGGCGCAGGCGGCCGCCGCCGGCATCCGCGTGTTGCTGTTCGGACCGGCCGCGGCGATCGGGTCGATGCCGAGCGGCGTCGAGGTGATCGATGCCCCGGTCTCGATCGCCAAGGCGGTTGATCCCGCGTTCGCCGTGCGCTCGACCCCGGACGCTTCGATTGTGCAGGCCGCCCGCGCTGTAGCCGAGGGGCGCGCCGACGCGCTCGTGTCCGGCGGGTCCACCGGGTCGGCGCTTGCCGCCGGGCTGTTCAACATGAAGCGCGACCGCGGCATCTACCGCCCTGCGCTCGCGCTGCCGGTGCCGATGCCGGGAGCCGCGCCGGTGTTGTTGCTCGACGTCGGCGCCAACGTGACCTGCCGGCCGGAGCATCTCGTCCAATTTGCGCACATGGGCTCGGCGTTCGCCCAGGCCGTGATGGGAATCTCCTCACCGCGAGTCGCGCTTCTGTCCAACGGCGAAGAGCCTGTCAAGGGAACGCCCGAACTCGTCACGGTGCACGAGCAGCTCGCGGGCGACGGCGGGACCGGGCTTCACTTCATCGGCAACGTCGAAGGCACGCAGCTCACCGACGGGGTCGCCGATGTCGTCGTGATGGACGGATTCACCGGCAACATCACGCTGAAGCTGATCGAGGGCGTGTCCGGCCGCACGATGCGCGCGATCCGCGACACGGCGATGAGCTCGACCCGCGGCAAGCTCGGCGGCTGGCTGCTGGCCCCATCGGTCGGGCGGCTGCGCGAGGAGATCGACCCCGAGACCCCCGGCGGCGCGTACATGCTCGGCCTGCGCCAGCTCGGCGTCATCGCCCACGGGCGGTTCAGCAGACGCGGGTTCGCCCGCGCGATCGAGGTTGCGGCCCGGGGCGTCCAGGAGGATGTGATCGGCCGTACGCGCGCCGCGCTGCTCAACGCCGGCGCGCTGCGTCCGCCCCGCGGCGGCGGCGACGAGGACGCGGACGGCGCCCCGTCCGAAGCGGCGGCTACGGTGTCCGGCCAATGAACCGCGAGCAGGTGGTCACCCTGATCCGCGCGCACCTGGCCGAGGAGCTTGAGTTGGAACCCGACCGGATCCAGGAATCGATGCGCTTCCGCGAGGACCTCGAGGCCGACTCACTCGATCTGTACACGCTCGTGCAGGAGCTCGAAGACTCCTACGGCGTGCGGATTTCCGACGAGGAGGCCGCGAAGATCCTGACGGTCGGTCAGGCGGTCGATTTCGTGCTCGCAAGTGGAGTCGATCCGGGTGGCTCGAACGAGTCGCGCCGCTCGGCGACGGCGAGCCAAGGCCCAGACGCTGAGTGAGCTACGAGGAAGAGCCGGAAGCCCCGGAATCGAGGCTCCGCGAGCTGCTCGACCAGCTCCCGCCGGACCTCGACGCGCCCGTGTTCACGCACGCGTCGTGGACGACGAGGCGCTCGGACTCCTACGAGCGGCTGGCGTTCCTCGGCGACAGCGTGCTGTCACTGGCGATCACGGCGCACCTGTACCCGCGGCTCGCTGCCGATCGCTTCGGCGCGGGGCGGCTGACGAAGATCCGGGCACAGGCGGTCTCGGGCCGGTCGTGCCGGGCCGTCGCCGAGCGGCTCGGCGTTCCCGAGCGACTGCGCGCGGCGGCGCCGCCGGACAGCGGCTCGAGCGTGTCGGCGCTGATCCGCACCGAGCGAGTACTCGCCTCGGTGATCGAGGCCGTGATCGGCGCCTGCTATCTGGCGTTCGGCTACGAGCGGACGGCGCTCGCGGTGGTGGAGGCGTTCGAGCCCGAGATCGAGGATGCGCTCGAGCATCCGGTCGACTACAAGTCCGCGCTTCAGGAGCGACTCGCGCGGCGGGGTGTGCTGGTGAGCTATGCGGTCGTCGACGAGCAGGGCCCGCCGCACGACCGAACGTTCGCGATCAGCGCGACGATCGATGGCGTCGAGGTCGGTCGCGGCAGCGGCCGCAGCAAGAAGGACGCCGAGCAGGAGGCAGCCCAGGCGGCACTCGAGGCGTTGGAGTGATCAGCCGGTGTATCTGAAATCGATCACGCTGAAAGGCTTCAAGTCGTTCCCCGACCGCACTGCGCTCGAGTTCGGGCCGGGCGTGAGCGTCATCGTCGGGCCTAACGGATCGGGCAAGTCGAACGTCACCGACGCGGTCCTGTGGGCGCTCGGCGAGCAATCGCCGGTCGCGGTGCGCGGACAGTCGATGCAGGACGTGATCTTCGGGGGCGCACCTGGTCGCCAGGCAGGCAAGAGCGCGGAGGTCGAGCTCGTGCTCGACGACAGCGAGGGCAGGCTCGGCCTCGGCGCTCCCGAGATCTCGATCGTGCGCCGGCTCGATCGCAGCGGCGACGGCGAGTATCGGCTTGCGGGCGCTCGCTGCCGGCTTGTCGACGTGATCGAATTGCTCTCCGACACCGGGATGGGCAAGGAGATGCACTCCGTCATCTCGCAGGGGCGCGTCGAGGCGATCGTGACGTCCAAGCCGCGCGACCGCCGGCTGCTGATCGAGGAAGCGGCCGGTCTGGGCAAGCATCGAAAGCGCCGCCGGCGCGCGCAGCTGAAGCTGGCCCGCACCCAGGACAACCTCGACCGCGCGCTCGACGTGGAGCGCGAAGCGCGCTCGCGGCTGCGGCCGCTCAAGCGTCAGGCCGAGGCAGCGGAATTGCACGCCCGGCTCGAGCGCCAGAGCCTGGAGGCGCGCTGGGAGCTGGGACGCGACCAGTTGCGTGCGCAGCTCGCCGACCTGCAGCAGGCCCAGACCGCGGTCACGCAAGCCCGCGACCGCCGCGAGCAGATCGAGCGCCGGCTGCAGGACGTGTCAAAGCGCCGCGAGACCGCTGAGGAAGCGCTCGCGGCGCGCAGCGCGCGGCGCGAGGAGCTTTCGCGCCGCTGCTTCGTAGCTCAATCCGCCGGCGATCGCGTGTCCTATCGCGCCGAGTCGGTGAAGGCCGCAGCAGCCACGCATCTGGCGCGGCTTGACCGCCAGCGCGAGGCGCTGAGCGCGCTCCGCGCGCAGGCGGCGGCGGACGCGCCGGACGAGCAAGCGGCTCGCCGGATCGCGGAACTGGAACGCGAGCTCGCCGCGCTTGACCGCGACCGCGAGGCCGAGCTCGCCCGGCAGCTCGCCGAGCTGCAGCAGCAGCGGGCGGCCGCGGGCGCCGAGCTCGCGGCGCGCGTCGCCGCCGTGGTGCAGAGCCTGGCCACGCGCGAGCGCGGCGAGGCCTTGGCCGAGCAAGCTCGGCTCTCGGTTCGCGAAGCCGAGCGGGCAGTCGAGCTAGCTCGGCGCGATGCCGCGCGGGTCGGCGGTGAGCTCGCCGCCGTCAACCAGTTCCTGCGAACCCAGCGAGCGGCTGCCGGCGGCGCGTCGACGCTCGCCGACGAGCTCGAGGTCGACGGCGGTTACGAGCTCGCGCTCGCCGCCGCGCTCGACGGGCGCCTACGGGCCGCCGTCGTCGACGATCACGCCGCCGCCGGCGCGTTGCTCGACCGCACCGGCAGCGACGGCGGACGGGCGCTCGTCGCATCGGCGCCCGACACGGTGCAACCACCGCAGCCGCACGCCATGCCACCGTCGGCCGCCGCGGAGCGTCTGCTCGACCACGTGCGTGGTCCCGACCGCGCGCTTGCGCTCGCGAGCGCGTTGCTGGCCGACACGTGGGTCGTCGACGCGATCGAAGGGGTCGCCGACACATTCGCCGGCGTGGCCGTGACGCGCAGCGGTCGTGTCTGGTCGGCGCGGGCGCGCGAGCTGCGCCAGGCGCCGGCGGTCGGCGAGGAACGCGTTCTCGCCGAGCGCAACCGCCGCGAGCAGCTGATCGCGGCGAGCGAGCTCGTCGCGCAGGCCGAGCAGTCTGCGCGCGCCGGCGCTCGCGGGCGCGACCCAGCGGGCCGAGCAGGCCGAGCTCGACGGCGAGACGGCGACCGAGACCCACCGCGCTGCGCAGCGGGCCCGCGACGAGGCGGCCGAGGACGAGCGGCGGATCGCGGCGCTGATCGAACGGCGCGCAGCCGCGCCCGACGACGGCCCGAACGCCGGGCGGCGGGCTCAGCTCACGGCCGAGCTTTCGGCGCAGCGAGCGAGCTTCGATCGCGCCGAGCGCGACCGCGCCGCAGCGCCGCAGCGCGGTGCAGCGCCTGCGCGCCGCAATCGACGCGGGACGAGGCGCTGAACCCCGCGCTCGAGTCGGTGATCGGGGCGCTGCTGTCGACGGCCGCCGCGATCTCGAGCCGGCGCGAGCGATTCGAAACCGCGCTGGCCGAGGATCGGGAGGCCGGTGAGCATGTGGCCGCCGAGCTGCGGTCCTGCGCGCAGCAGGAGGCCGCGCTTCACACCGAGCTGCACGGCGAGAACGAGGCGCTGACGGCGCTCGAGGTGCGCGCACAGCGCCTGCGCGACCAGGCGTCCGACGCCGAGCAAGAGCTGCGCGAGCTCGCCTCGCGGCTCGAGCTCGAGGCCGCGCCCGCGCCGGCGCCGCTGGGCGACGAGGAGCGCGACGCGCTGCGCACCCGGATCGATCGTCTGGCCCGGCGCCGCGAACAGCTCGGCCCGGTGAACCCGCTCGCGCAGCAGGAGTACGCCGAGGCGCTCGAGCACGTCGAGGAGCTCGAGCGACAGCGATCGGATCTCGAGACGGCGCTGCGCGAGCTCGAGAAGCTGATCGCCGACACCGATCGCCAGATCCGCGAGACGTTCGAGGAGACGTTCGAGGCCGCGGCGCGCAACTTCGAGGAGCTCGCCGAGCAGCTGTTCCCCGGCGGCCGCGGCCGGCTGCGGCTCGTCGCCGAGCGCGACGGCCCGGCGCGGGTGCTCGGCGGCCAGCCCGCGCCGGTCGACGCCGACGAGGACGCCGGGGTCGACGGGCAGGACCGCGAGGACCGCGAGGACGGCGAGGAGCCCGAGGATCGCGCCGAGGAGGACCTGCTCGGCGTCGAGATCGAGATCACTCCCGCCGGCAAGGCGATGAAGCGGCTGACGCTGCTGTCGGGCGGCGAGAAGTCGATGACCGCGCTCGCGTTCCTGTTCGCGGTGTTCCTCGCCAAGCCGTGCCCGTTCTACATCCTCGACGAGGTCGAGGCGGCGCTCGACGACCTCAACATCGATCGCTTCCTGGCGTTGCTGCGCCAGTACTCCAAGCGCGCGCAGTTCATCGTCGTCACCCACCAGAAGCGCACGATGGAGGCAGCCGACTCGCTGTACGGCGTGTCGATGGGCGGCGACGGGATCTCGAAGGTGATCTCCCGGCGGCTCCCGCCCGCAGAAGTCGCCGCATAGATGCCTGGGCGCATGCGCCCAGGCACCGGCCGCGCATGCGCGGCCGGGAGGGGGCGCGCGTGCGCGCCCCCTTACAACCACTGATAACGTCGCGCGCCGCAGATGGCGCGCGAGTGGCAGGACCTGTTCATCGTCCGGGGCACGCCGGCGGCCGCGGAGTCGACCGCGGCGCCGGAGCCCGAGGAGCCCGAGGAGCGGCGCGTGGGCCGCTTCCGGCGGCTGCGCGAGAGCCTGCGCAAGACGCGCCAGGCGCTGACCAGCGAGATCCAGGCGACGTTGTTCGAGGACCTCAGCGATGAGACCTGGGAGCGGCTCGAGGAGGCGCTGATCTACGCGGACGTCGGCGCCAGCACGACCGCCGAGGTCGTCGGCCAGCTCGAGCGCGAGGCGACCGGCGGCAAGATCTCCGGAGGCCAGGCGCTGAGCGAGCGGCTGACAGAGCTGTTGGCGCGAGATCGCGAGGACGGGGGACGACCGGATCGACCTGCAGCCCAGTCCGACCGTGATCCTGGTCGCGGGCGTCAACGGCACCGGCAAGACGACGACCGTCGGCAAGCTCGCCTGGCATCTGCGCAAGGAGCTCGGCCTGTCGGTCGTGTTGGGCGCGGCCGACACGTTTCGCGCCGCGGGCGTCGAGCAGCTCGAGCACTGGGCGCAGCGCGCCGGCGTCGCGTTCGTCAAGGGCCCGGCGGGTGCGGATCCGGGCTCGGTCGCCTACGACACCGTCGCCGCGGCGGTTCGCGACGGCGCCGACGTCGCGATCATCGACACGGCGGGGCGGCTGCACACCCAGGACGATCTGATGGCCGAGCTGGCCAAGGTCAGACGGGTGATCGCCAAGCAGATCCCCGACGCGCCTCATGAGACGCTGCTGACCGTCGACGCGACGACCGGCCAGAACGGCCTGCGTCAGGCGCGCTTGTTCTCCGAGGCCGTGGACGTCAGCGGACTCGTGCTGACGAAGCTCGACGGGACCGCCAAAGGCGGGATCGCGCTTGCGATCGCGCACGAGCTCGGGATTCCGGTGAAGTTGATCGGCATCGGCGAGAAGCTCGAGGACCTGCGTCCGTTCGAGCCGACCGAGTTCGCGCGCGCGCTCGTGACGGCGTAAATCTGTCGACGCCCCTTATCGACGCCCGTGCGGACCGGTAAGCTCGCAGCGACATGGAAGGATGGGTCTTGTGGCTGATCGCCGCCGGGGTGTTCGGAATCGGGGAGATGCTCACGACGAGCTTCTTCCTGGCCCCGTTCGCGGGCGGGGCCGCGCTGGCGGCCGTCGCCGACCTGGCGGGTGCGAGCGAGGCGGCCGCCTGGGTCGTGTTCGTGGCCGTGTCGCTGCTGGCGCTGGTCGTGGTGCGCCCGATCGCCCGCTCGCACCTCAAGACGCCGCCGCACATCCGAACGGGCGCGGCCGCGCTGATCGGAAAGCCCGCGATCGTGCTCGAGCGGATCGCCAATCAGGAGGGCGTCGGGTGCGTGAAGATCGAAGGAGAGGTGTGGACGGCGCGTGCGCTCGACGACGATGAGGAGATCGAGAAGGGCACACGGGTGCACGTAGTTGAGATCAGGGGCGCCACGGCGCTCGTCAGCGAGTAAAAGGAGCGGGCATGGCCGGAGCCATCGTCGCGATTGTTGTAGTCGTCTTCCTGCTGATCATGTTCGCGCGCACCGTGCGGATCATCCCGCAGGCGCGCGCGGGAATCGTCGAGCGCCTCGGGCGCTACAACCGCACGTTGACTCCTGGCCTGACGATCCTGGTGCCGTTCGTCGACCGCCTCAAGCCGTTGATCGACCTGCGAGAGCAGGTCGTGTCGTTTCCGCCGCAGCCCGTGATCACGTCGGACAACCTCGTCGTGCAGATCGACACGGTCCTGTACTTCACGGTCAACGACGCGAAGTCCGCGACCTACGAGGTGGCAAACCCGCTGCAGGCGATCGAGCAGATCACGGTCACCACGCTTCGAAACGTGATCGGCTCGCTGTCGCTGGAGGACGCGCTGACCAGCCGCGATCACATCAACGCGCAGCTGCGCGGGGTGCTCGACGAGGCGACCGGCAAGTGGGGGATCCGCGTCAACCGCGTCGAGATCAAGTCGATCGACCCGCCCGGGACGATCCAGGAGGCGATGGAGAAGCAGATGCGCGCCGAGCGCGACCGCCGCGCGGCGATCCTCAACGCCGAGGGCGTCAAGCAGTCCCAGATCCTCACGGCCGAAGGCCAGAAGCAGGCGGCGGTGCTGACCGCCGAGGGCCAGAAGCAGGCGGCGATCCTGAAGTCCGAGGGCGAATCACAGGCGATCGCGACCGTGTTCAAGGCGATTCACGACGGCAATCCCGATCCCAAGCTGCTCAGCTATCAGTACCTGCAGATGCTGCCGCAGCTGGCCCAGGGCGACGCCAACAAGGTGTTCGTGATCCCGACGGAGTTCGCCGAGGCGTTCGGAGGCATCACCAAGGCGTTCAGCGGCGGCGGTGGCGCCAACCAGGGCCCGAACCAGTTGCCGGAGAACGCCGGCCCGCCGCACTGACCGGTTGATTCTCCGCGAGGGACGAGTCGGTCGCGATGCATCTGGCGGCGGAGAGTTGGTCGGGTCCGGGTGCTGGTCGAGAACCCGACGCATATTGGCGGTTTCTCGACCACCTGCCTGCTGGAGCCGCCTAGACGATGGCGAACCAAAGCGCGCGCGCACCAGCTGCTGGTGCGTGCGCGAGGGCCCGCGCTAGCCTGAAGCGCGTATGTTCGATTCCCTCGCCGAGAAGCTCCAGGCCACGCTCGCCGACGTGCGCGGGCGCGGCACGCTGACCGAGGACGACATCTCGGCCGCGATGCGCGAGATCCGCCTCGCGCTGCTCGAGGCCGACGTCAACTTCAAGGTGGTCAAGAGCTTCACCGGCGCCGTCAAGGAACGCGCGCTCGGGGCCGACGTGATCGGCAAGCTCAACCCCGGCCAGCAGGTCGTCAAGATCGTCTCCGACGAGCTCGCCGAGCTGATGGGCGGGGCCGCGCGCGAGCTGACCTTCTCGCCTCGCCCGCCGACGGTCGTCGTGATGGCGGGACTCCAGGGGTCGGGCAAGACGACCGCGACCGCCAAGCTCGCACGCTACCTGCGCGAGGAGCACGGCTCGTCGGTCGCCGTCGCGGCGTGCGACGTGTACCGGCCCGCCGCTGTCGAGCAGCTGATCAAGGTCGGCACCCAAGCCGGCGCGGCCGTCTACGAGCAGGGCACCGACCGCGACCCGGTCAAGATCGCCGCCTGGGCGCGGGACCGGGCGCAGTCGGAGGGCAAGGACGTGCTGATCGTGGACACCAGCGGCCGGCTGCACGTGGACAAGGAGCTGATGGCCGAGCTGGCAAACATCAAGAAGGCCGTCAAGCCCCACGACGTCCTGTTGGTGGTCGACGCGATGACCGGTCAGGACGCGGTCAACGTCGCCGAGCAGTTCGCCGAGGTCGTGCAGTTCGACGGCGTCGTGATGACCAAGCTCGATGGCGACGCCCGCGGTGGCGCCGCCCTCTCGGTCAAGGCCGTCACCGGCAAGCCGATCCTGTTCGCCTCAACCGGCGAGAAGCTCGATCAGTTCGAGCGCTTCCACCCCGACCGGATGGCCCAGCGGATCCTCGGCATGGGCGACATGATGACGTTGATCGAGAAGGCCGAGGCGATCTCCGACGAGGAGCAGGCGGCCGAGATCGAGCGCAAGCTCAGAAAGCACGAGTTCGGCCTCGACGACTTCCTCGACCAGATGAAGCAGGTCCGCCGGCTGGGGCCGCTGCAATCGCTGCTGGGCATGATCCCCGGGATGAGCAAGGAGCTGCGCGGGGTCAAGGTCGACGAGAAGGAATTCGACCGGATCCAGGCGATCATCCTCTCGATGACCCCGCATGAGCGCCGCCACCCCGAGCTGATCAAAGGCTCGCGGCGGCTGCGGATCGCGCGCGGATCGGGCACCAACGTCCAAGCGGTCAAGCAGCTGATCAAGCAGTTCGAGCAGGCCCGAAAGGTGATGCGCCAGGTCGCCCAAGGGCGGATGCCCGACCTCGGCGCGCTGATGCGCCAGGCGCGCTGACACCCGCGCGAGCGCCGACCCGCTAACCTCGTCCACCGAAATGTCAGTGAGACTTCGTCTAACTCGTGTCGGCGGGCGCAAGAACCCGATCTGGAGGGTCGTCGTGGCCGACCAGCGCTCCAAGCGCGACGGCCGCGTGATCGAAACGGTCGGGCAGTACAACGCCCAGACGAACCCGTCGACGATCGTGCTCAACGAAGAGCGCATCCGCGACTGGCTCGCGCGCGGGGCGCAGCCGAGCGAGACGGTCCGCAAGCTGCTGCGCATACAGGGCATCCGCTAGCGATCCGGACCGTGAAGGAGCTTCTCGAGTACCTGGCGCGTGGGCTGGTCGAGAAGCCCGAGGCGGTGCGAGTGTCAGAGCAGGAGGAGGACGACGGAACGGTCTTGCTCGAGCTCGCGGTCGACGACGACGACTACGGCAACGTGATCGGCCGGGGCGGGCGGACGGCCTTGGCGCTGCGGACGGTGATCAAGACGGCCGCCATCAAGGATCACCGCCGCGTGTTTGTCGACATCGTCGACTGAGGACCCGGCGGCGATGGTCGATTGGCTGCGGGCCGGGACGGTCGGCAGCCCGCACGGGCTCGACGGCAGCTTCCACGTCTCGCACCCCAACCCGCAGCTGCTGAAGCTCGGATCGAACGTGCTCGTCGCCGGGCGCGAGCGCCGGGTGACGCGCCGCGCCGGTACCGACCAGCGGCCGATCCTGCGGGTCGAGGGGTGCGACGACCGGGACTCTGCGCGCGCGCTGGGAGGGGAGGAGGTGCTGGTGTCGCGAGCGCTCGCGCCGGAACTCGAGCCAGACGAATGGTGGGCCGAGGACCTGGTGGGCTGCGTCGTGTACGGCGAGGGGCGCAGGGTCGGGATCGTCGTCCGGCTGCTGGGCCTGCCCTCTTGCGAGGTGCTGGAGGTCGCGCGCGACGACGATCGGCCGGACCTGCTGGTGCCGCTCGTGGCCGACGCGGTCCCAGCCGTCGACGTCGAGCGTAAGCAGATCGAGGTCGACCTGCGGTTCCTAGGCGAAACGGGCGGCGAGAGCGACTGAATGGAGATCGATGTCTTCACGTTGTTCCCCGAGGCGTTTGCCTGGTTTGAGGCGCAGCGTCACGTCGCCAACGCGCTTACGCTCGGTCACCGGCTCGACTACGTCAACTACCGCGACCACACGACGCTCAGCGGCCGGCAGGTCGACGACACCCCGTTCGGCGGGGGCGCTGGCATGGTCTTGCGCGTCGACGTCGTCGAGGCCGCGCTACGGGCGCAGGTACGGGATCGACCCCGTGCGAGCTGCGCTCACAGCGCCGGGTGATCGCGCTGACGCCCGGTGGCCGGATGCTCGACGACGAGCTCGTCGATCAACTCGCCGGCGAGCGCGCGTTGACATTGCTGTCGGGGCGCTACGAGGGCTTTGACCAGCGCGTGCTCGATCACTTCGTCAGCGACGAGGTGTCGATCGGACGCTATGTCCTGGCGGGCGGCGAGCTTGCTGCGATGGTCGTCTGCGACGCGGTGCTGCGCAAGCTGCCCGGCGCGCTCGGACACGAGGATTCCGCGCACGAGGAGTCGTTCAGCAAGGCGCTCGACGGCGCGCCCGAGTACCCGCACTACACCCGGCCCGCCGAGTATCGCGGCTGGGCGGTGCCCGAGGTGCTGCTGTCGGGGCATCACGCGCGGGTCAGGGAGTGGCGGCTGCAACAGAGCCGTGCGCGCGCGGCCGATCGCCCAGATTCGACCTCCGATTGATGATCGCGTTAGTCGGCCCCGCGCGCGTTCGCCGGTTCGCTACCATTGGCCGCCCGCGCTGACGGGGCCTGCGCCGTAACAAGTGCGGGTGCCCCACCACCGGCAAGTCACCGGTGCTGCCGGCCACTTCTACTTGCGATGAGCACCGTGATCGACAGCCTGGAGCGCGCTCAGCTCCGCCGTGTGCCCGCGTTTGACGCGGGCGATCGGTTGCGTGTCCATTTCCAGGTGATCGAGGGCACGCGTCGCCGCACGCAGGTGTTCGAAGGCGTCGTGATCAAGCGCCAGGGCCACGGGGCGCGCGAGACGTTCACCGTGCGCAAGCAGTCGTTCGGCGTCGGCGTCGAGCGCACATTCCCACTGCACTCGCCGAAGATCGAGCGGATCGAGATCGCAGCGCGCGGCGATGTGCGCCGGGCCAAGTTGTATTACCTGCGCGGTCGCGTCGGCAAGCGCGCGCGGGTCCGCGAGCGTCGCTCGAACGCCCCGGAGGAGGCGATCGAGCGCGAGCTGCTGTACGCGCCCGAGGAGGCTGAGGAGGCCGAGGCCGCTGCTGAGCCCGAGGCCGCTGCTGAGCCGGAGGCCGCTGCTGAGCCGGAGGCCGCTGCTGAGCCGCGAGGCCAAGCTGCTGAGCCCGAGGCAACTGCTGAGCCCGAGGCCGCTGCTACTGCGAGGCCGAGGCCGAAGCTGCCGCGCAGGCGCCAGCCGAGGCCGAGCCAGAGGCCGTCGCTGAGCAGCCCGAAGCCGGCGCGGAGCCGGAGGCCGCCGCAGAGCCGGAGGCCACGGCCCAGGAGCCGGCAGCAGACGCCGCCGAAGACAAGGTGTGACCAAGGCCAAGAAGTCGGTCGCGAGCTCAATCCTGGAGCTCGTCGTAATAGTGGCCGCCGCACTCGGCCTCGCCTTGGCGATCCAGGCGTTCGTCGTCAAGCCGTATCGAATCCCGAGCGGCTCGATGCTGCCGACGCTGCACATCAACCAGCGGGTGCTCGTCGACAGGATCGGCTCGGACTTCACAAGTCCGCACCTCGGCGACATCATCGTGTTTCACCCCCCGAAGGGCTACAACGACGGGTGTGCGAATCCCAACGAAGGTGAGAACCAGGCCGGACAGGACTCCTCGCGGGCGTGCGACGTCGTGCAGCCGACGCCGTCATCGGAGACGTTCATCAAGCGGGTGGTCGGCCTGCCCGGCGACCGAATCTCGATCCGCGACGGGCACGTGATCCGAAACGGGGTGCCGGAGCACGACAGCTACATCGTCCCGTGCGGGAGCGGCGCCCCGTGCACATTTCCCCGCACGATCACGATTCCCAAGGGCGACTACTTCATGATGGGCGACAACAGGCCCAACTCCGAAGACAGCCGGTTCTGGGGCCCGGTGCCGAAGGCTTGGATCATCGGCAAGGCGTTCATGACGTATTGGCCCCCGGACCGAATCGGCTTCATGTAGATGGCGAGGTCGGGCGCGAAATCAGAGAAGTCGGCTGTCAAGTCGATCATCGAGCTGGTCGTGACGGTCGCGATCGCCGTCGGCCTCGCGCTGCTGATCCAGGCGTTCATCGTCAAGCCGTACAGGATTCCGAGCCCGTCGATGGAGCCGACGCTGAAGATCGGCCAGCGGGTACTGACAAACCGGCTGATCGATCACCCCAGCGTCGGTGACATCGTCGTGTTTCACCCGCCCAAGGGCGCCGATCCGGCCGATCCGCTGTGCGGCAGCCCGAGCCAGGGAGCCGGACACCCGGACGCCTGCGACACGCCGACGCCCGGCGTGTCGAGCCAGACGTTCATCAAGCGGGTGGTGGGCGGACCCGGCGATCGGATCTCGATCCACAACGGCCACGTGGTGCGCAACGGCGTGCTCCAAAAGGAGCCGTTCACCAATCCCTGCCAAGGCGATTCCTGCAATTTCCCCCAAACGATCGTCGTTCCCGCCGGGCATTACTTCATGATGGGAGACAACCGTGGCTTCTCCGACGACAGCCGCTTCTGGGGCCCAGTCCCCGACAGCTCGGTCATCGGGGTCGCCTTCTTCACGTACTGGCCGCCGGACCGGATCGGCTTCCTCTAAGGCGTCCAAGCCCGGCAAGAACGCGCGGGCCGGACGCAAGCTGTTCAGGTTCGACCGCGCGCTCGGGACTCGATACGTGGCAGGTGCCGATGAAGCCGGCCGCGGCTGCCTCGCCGGACCGCTGGTCGCCGCCGCCGTGCTGTTTGACCTCGAGCGGCTGCGCCCGGCCGACGTTCGTGCGCTCGGGTCGCTCAACGACTCAAAGCAGCAGACCCCGGAAGGGCGCGCCGAGCTCTACCCGATCATCCTCCGGACCGCGGCGCGGGTCGCGATCGTCTCGCGCTGCGCGCCGGGCATCGACTCTCGCGGCCTGCACGTGACCAACCTGGCTGCGCTTCGCGACGCGTTGCGCCGCGTCGCCCGCGACGGCTGCATCTGCCTCAGCGACGGCTTCCCAGTGGCGGCCCTCGGCCACCAGCAGCGAGCGGTCGTCGGCGGCGATGCCAAGAGCGCGGCGATCGCCGCGGCGTCGGTGATCGCGAAGGAGACCCGCGACCGCTACATGCGGCGAGCCGACGCTGCGCACCCGGGCTGGGAGTTCGCCCAGCACGTCGGCTACTCGACTCCCGAGCACCGGGACGCGATCGAGCGCCTCGGCGTGTCGCCGCTGCACCGCCTGTCGTTCCAGTCGGCCGCCTACCAGCAGCTCGCACTAGAAAGCGCCTTCGAGGTGCTCGAGGCGCACGAGCCGGCCTGACGGGTGCAACGTGACGCCGATCGCGTCGAACCGAAGCTCGGCGGCGTAGGGCCGCTCGGTCCTTTCGACGAGCCAGCGACCGGCGATCTTCCGGATCCGCGAGCGCTTGTTCACCCGCACCGCCTCCAGCGGGTTTCGCCGATCGTCGCTCAGGCGGCGCGTCTTGACCTCGCAGAATGCAAGCGTGCGGCCGTCGAAGGCGACGATGTCGAGCTCCCCCCAGCGGGTGCGGTAATTGCGCTCGACGATCTGGTAGCCGCGGCGGATCAGATGCTCGGCCGCGAGCTGCTCGCCGACCCGGCCGAGGCGCTGACGGATGTCGTTGCTCACGGTCGCTGACGCTACGCAGAATCGTGCAACACGTGGGTTGCGCGCCGTACCAATTCTGTGCAGGCAGACCGCGATCGCCTGCGCAGAGTTGGCACACGGCGTGACACACGTGTAACGCGACCGGGGCTAGCGTCAAGGCATGCTCGCGCGCGTCTCCACGTTTGCGATCGACGGCGTCGACCCACGGCACGTGTCGGTCGAGGTCGACATCCGTTCGGGCCTGCCGTCGTTCACGATCGTCGGCCTCGGGGACGTCGCGGTGCGCGAGTCGCGCGACCGCGTCAGGGCGGCGATCCTGAACTCGGGGTTCAAGTTCCCCGAGAGCCGGATCACAGCCAATCTCGCGCCGGCGTTCCTGCGAAAGGTCGGTCCTGGCTTCGACGCGGCGCTGGCGCTGGCGATCCTCGCGGCCAGTCGCCAGATCCCGGCCGGAGCCCTGTCCTCCTGCGCGGTGTTCGGAGAGCTGTCGCTGGGAGGCGAGTTGCGCGACTCGCCCGGCGCGCTCGCGGTCGCCGAGGGGGCCCGCCGGGCCGGACTGGGCAGCCTGATCGTGCCGTGCGAGCGCGCGCGGGAGGCCGCGCTGATCGGCGGGCTGCAGGTCGCGGGGGTGGCGTCTCTGCAGATGGCCGCCGACGTCGTCACCGGTAAGGTCGCGCCCGTCGGTCCGCCGGAGTCGCCGGCCGGGTCGGGCTCCGTGGCGCGCACGAGCGAACCCGACCTCGACGAGGTCCGCGGCCAGGCCACGGCGCTGCTCGCGCTCGAGATCGCCGCCGCGGGCGCGCACAACCTGCTGCTCGAGGGCGCGCCCGGGACCGGCAAGACGATGATCGCGCGGCGGCTGCCGTCGATCCTGCCGGCGATGACGCGCGAGGAGGCGATCGAGGTCACGCGGATCCACAGCGTCGCCGGGATCCATGCCGACGGCCTGATCACGTCCCGCCCGTTCCGCGCGCCGCACCACACGATCTCCTCGGCGGGGCTCGTCGGCGGCGGCGCGCCCCCGCGCCCGGGCGAGGCATCGCTGGCCAACCATGGGGTCCTGTTCCTGGACGAGCTATCGGAGTTCCAGCGCTCGACGCTGGACGCGCTGCGTCAGCCGCTCGAGGACGGCACGGTCACGATCGTCCGCGCCCAGCGGTCGCTGCGGTTCCCGACGCGGTTCATGCTGGTGGCGGCGACCAATCCGTGCCCTTGCGGCTTCGCCGGCGTCGACGACCGGTGCGCTTGCGGCGAGCTCGAGCTGCGCCGCCATCGCCGTCGGCTCAGTGGGCCGTTGCTCGACCGCATGGACTTGCTCGTCTCGGTCGAGCGCCCGACTGAGCAACAACTGCGCGCGCCGCCCCGGACCGACTCGGCCGGCGCCCGGGCGCGTGTTGCGGCCGCCCGCGAGCGCCAGCAGGGGCGCCTCGGAGGGACCGGCGCACGCTGCAACGGGGAGATGGACGGCCGCGCCGTGCGCCGCCACGTCAGGCTCGAGCCCGGCGCCGCCGACGCCCTGGGCCGGGCGTACGCGCTCGGCGCCCTCAGCGCGCGAGGGCGCCACCGGGTGCTGAGGGTTGCGCGCACGATCGCCGATCTGGAGGGCCACGACCGGGTCACCGAGGCCGATGTGCTGACGGCCCTGAGCCTGCGCCAGCGCGCGGGCGGCGAGACCGTGCTGGCAGCGTGAGCGGGGAAGTCGAGCGACCCGCCGGGGACCGGTCGCGCGTGCGATCGGTGTCTGGCACGGGCGTGGCTGCTCGGGGAGCTCGGCAGCCACCTCGAGGTAGCCCGCGGCCGGATCGCGCTCGTGCTCGCGCTCGATGACGACGAGTTGATCGCCGCGGCCGGGGGCGAGCTCGCGGCGTCGCTGCGCGAGAAGCTCGCGAGCTTTGACGCGGCAGACGCCCGTCAGCGGCTGGCCGCCCTCGGGCTCGAGGTGATCTGTCGCTGCGATCCCGGGTATCCGCCGCGCCTGCGGGAGCTGGAGGGTCCACCGGCGACGCTCCATGTCGCCGGCGGGCTCGATCGGTTCCTGTCGCTGGTCGCCGACGAGCCGGTGGCGATCGTCGGCGCGCGGCGCGCGAGCACCTACGGCCTCGACGTCGCACAGACGCTGGGGCGCGGACTCGGCGAGCGCGGGGCTGGCGGTGCTCAGCGGGATGGCATTCGGGATCGATTCCGCCGCGCACACGGGCGCGGTCTCGGCGGGCGCGGCGATCGCCGTGCTGCCATGCGGGGCCGATCGCGCGTATCCGCGCACCAAGCGCCACCTCCACGCCAAGATCCAAGCGGCCGGCGCGGTCGTGTCGGAGCTTCCGCCGGGGTCGCACGCTTGGCGCTGGACGTTTCTGGCGCGCAACCGGATCATCGCGGCGCTGGCGAGCGATCACGATCGTGGTCGAGGCCGGCGAGCGGTCGGGCGCGCTTGTGACGGCAGCGTTCGCTCGCGGCCTTGGGCGCCCGGTGGGCGCCGTGCCAGGGCGGATCACATCGCCGATGGCCCGCGGCCCCAACGGCCTGCTGGCCGCCGGGGCGCACGTCGTCCGCGGCCCGCAGGACGTGCTCGATCAGCTCTACGGCGCCGGTGTCCGCCGCCTGCCCACCCGCGAGGAGCAAGACCTGGCACCCGAGCTGCGAGTGCTGCTGGCGGCGATCGCCGACGGGCACGACACCGCCGCGGCGATCGAGCGCGCCGGCCTGCCGGCGCAACAGGGCCTTGCCGCGCTCGCGTCGCTGGAGCTCGCCGGATACGTGACGCGCGAGGCCGGTGGCCGCTTTGCCGTGCGGGCGTGACGCGGCGCCCGACGTGGCGCGCGAGCCTGACGCGGCGCCCGACGTGGCGCGCGAGCCCGACGTGGCGCCGACGTGGCGCCGAGCCCGACGTGGCACCGTCGTAAGCTCGTCGGCGATGTCGACCGACACTCGCATCCCCAGGGTTCTGTCAATCGCCGGGTCTGACTCGGGCGGCGGCGCCGGGATCCAGGCTGACCTGAAGGCGTTCGCCGCGTGCGGGGTTCATGGGATGACCGCAATCACCGCGATAACCGCCCAGAACACGGTCGCGGTCACGGCGGTGCACAGCATTCCGCCCGAGACGATCCTGGCGCAGGTCCGGGCGGTGTCGGCCGACATCGGCATCGACGCGGTCAAGATCGGGATGCTCGGCAACGTGGCGACGATCGAGGCCGTCGCGGTCGCGCTCGATGAGCTCGCCGACGGCACCCCGGTCGTCCTCGATCCGGTGATGGTTGCCGAGTCCGGCGCCGAGCTGCTCGAGCCCGGGGCACGGGCAGCACTGATCGAGCTGCTGATGCCACGTGCGAGCGTCGCCACCCCGAACGTCCCGGAGGCACGGGCGCTGAGCTCGCAGCCGGACGCTCCGGCCGACGCGCTCGCTCGCTCGGTCCATGCGCTCGGCCCGCGAGCCGTGGTCGTCACCGGGGGGCACCGAGAGCTGGCGATCGACACGTTCTACGACGGCGAGATGCTGGTCGAGATACCCGGGCCTCGCTATCCCGGCGGGGCCGCTCACGGCTCGGGTTGCACCCACTCCTCGGTGCTCGCGGCGCGGTTGGCGTGGGGCGATCAGCCGGTGCAGGCGGCCCGCACCGCGAAGGAGCTTGCGGCGAGGGCGGTTGCGGATGGGCTTGTGCAAATCGGCGCAGGGGCGGGCCCGGTCGATGTACTGGGCGTCGCGGCTCGCGGCTGAGCGTTCGTACCTTCTCCGGAAAGGCCATCCAGGGGCGCTAGCGCTTTTGACATAATCCTCCGGTGCAGTTTCTGAGGATGAAGCCGGGACACGGGGAGGTCCTGATCGCCGAGGGCGACACTGGGGTCGCGGAGGACGAGCAGCGACTGATCGAGGAGTTCCGGCGCCAGCTCGACGCAGGACTGTGGGCGGCCGTCCCGCTCGCCGGCGCCGACGGCAAGCGGGAAGCTCGCATGGTTCGTTCCTTCGACGACGTTCCGCGGGACGCCGAGCGCGTGATCTTCTTCCCGCGCGCGGCCGGCGGCAGATAGGTCCGCGGCGCGGTGCTGCTGGCGCTCGTCGCAACCGCGCTCGTGGCACTTGCGCTGCTGTCGGACCTGATCATCCCCCGACTCGACCAGGCGTGGAAGCGGCATCGCGCACGTCGCCAGCGGGCGCCGACGCCGCTGTTCGACCCCGGACGCGAGCGACGCGCCGAGCAGCGGGCGCGCGAGCTGCTGCGCTCGTGCGTGGACGACGAGGAGTGGGCGATGTATCGCGACCTCGGGTTCATCCGCGTGTGGGGCCGCCAGCACGACGGACCGCTCGAGGACGGCACCGGCGGGGGCGCGCCGTACGCCTATCTCATCTATCCCCACAGGCCGATCGTCGCGTACCTCGTGCAGACGCGGAGGCTGCTGAGCGAGTATTGCGTCGAGTTCCCGGACGACACGCGGCCCTACGGAAGCGCGCTGCTGCCGGACTCCGACGACGTGCTCGCCAAGTGGATGGCGCTGACCGGCGACGAGCGCCGACTGATCTCAACGGCGAACATGCACCTTCCCGGCCGTCAGATCGATCCGGCGCAGGTCGCGCGGGACCTGTGGCGCCTCGCGCAATGGGAGCGGGCGCGGATGCGCGCCGCGGCCGAGCGCACCGAGATCGACACCGCCGGCTAAGCCCGACAGACGACGATCGCGCGGCGATCCGCCGACGCCCGATACAGTCCCGGGCCGCATGAGCTTCGACCTCAAGCACCGCAGCCGCGCGCTGACCGAGGGACCCGAGCGCGCCCCGGCGCGCGCCTACCTGAAGGGCATCGGCTACGACGACGAGGCGCTGAGCAAGCCGATCGTCGCGGTCGCGAACACGTGGATCGAGACGATGCCGTGCAACTTCCACCTGCGGGCGCTCGGCGCGAAGGTCAAGGAGGGCATCCGCGCCGCCGGCGGGACGCCGATGGAGCTCAACACGATCGCGATCTCGGACGGGATCACGATGGGCACCGAGGGGATGAAGGCGTCGCTGGTCAGCCGCGAGGTGATCGCCGACTCGATCGAGCTCGTGTGCGACGCGCACCTGTTCGACGCGGTGATCGCGATCAGCGGCTGCGACAAGACGATCCCCGGGACGGTGATGGCGCTGTGCCGGCTGAACGTGCCCGAGCCTGATGCTGTACGGCGGCTCGATCATGCCCGGCCATTTCCACGGCCGAGCAGGTCACGATCCAGGAGGTGTTCGAGGCGGTCGGCGCCCATGCCGCGGGCACGATCACCGATGAGGAGCTGACCGAGCTCGAGGATGCGGCTTCGCCCGGGGCGGGCGCCTGCGGCGGGCAGTTCACGGCGAACACGATGGCGATGGCGTTCGAGGTGCTGGGGATCTCGCCGGCTGGGTTCAGCATGGTTCCGGCGACCGATCCGCGCAAGGCGGAGGTGGCCGCCGACGCCGGCCGGCTGGTGATGGACGTGCTCAGGCGCGGCCAGCGGCCCAGCGACATCATCAACCGCGAGACGCCTCGAGAACGCGATCGCCGCGATCGCCTGCAGCGGCGGCTCGACCAACGGCGTTCTGCACCTGCTCGCGATCGCCAACGAGATGGGCGCTGCAGCTGTCGATCGACGACTTCGACCGGATCAGCGAGCGCACGCCGCTGCTGTGCGATCTCAAGCCGGGCGGCCAGTACGTCGCCCCGGACCTCTACGAGGCCGGCGGCGTGCCGCTGGTGATGAAGCGGCTGAAGGACGCCGGCCTGCTGCACGCAGGCGCGCAGACCGTCACCGGCCACACGGTCGGCGAGATCGCCGACGGCGCTACCGAAGACCGAGGGCCAGCGCGTGGTCCGGCCGCTGCGACGATCCGATCAAGCCGACCGGCGGCCTCGCGATCCTCACGCGGCAACCTCGCTCCGGAGGGCTGCGTGGTCAAGCTCGCCGGTCACGAGCGCCTCACTGCATAGCGGCCCGGCACGGGTGTTCGAGTCCGAGGAGGACGCGATGGCGGCCGTCACCGCCCGCAACGATCTCCGCCGGCGACGTGGTCGTGATCCGCAACGAGGGCCCCGCCGGCGGGCCCGGGTATGCGCGAGATGCTCGCGGTCACCGCGGCGCTGGTGGGCGAGGGGCTCGGCGAGGAGGTGGCGCTGATCACCGACGGTCGCTTCTCCGGCGCCACCCACGGCCTGATGGCCGGACACGTCGCGCCCGGAATCCGTCCGCGGCGGCCCGATCGCGGCCATCCGCGACGGCGACGAGATCACGCTCGACGTCCAGGCCCGCCGGCTCGACGTCGATCTGTCCGACGAGGAGATCGCGGCCCGCACCAGGGATTACCGGCCGCCCGAGCGTCCCCACCCGGGCGTGGCGCTGTCCAAGTACGCGCGGCTCGTCTCGAGCGCCGCCCAAGGCGCCGTGACACGCTGAGCCGCCCGTCGTCGCCGCCGCCGGCGGCGGAGCGCCGTGCGAGAATCGCCGCGATGACGGAATCGGACGATCCGAGCGACACGGATGCGGGCGCGACGGTCGAGCTCGCCGTCGCCGACCTCGCCGTCACCGACCTCGTCGAGCGCCCGCCTGAAGCTCGCGCGGACCTGCGCGACCAGCTGCCCGGGATCGAGCCCGACCGCCAGGTCACGCGACTGGGGCCGCTCGGAGCGGGTCGAGGGGCTGGTCGACCGAACCGTGTACGAGCTTTCTCTACCACTACTGGTTCCGGGTCGAGGTCGAGGGGATCGAGAACGTCCCGGCCCAAGGCCGCGCACTGCTGGCGGCAAACCACTCGGGCGCGCTGCCCTCCGACGCGCGATGATCGCCAAGGCGGTACGGGAGGAGCATCCGCGGCCGCGGCCGGTGCACCTGGCGACCGAGCACGCAGCTCGGACGCGTCCCCGGCGTCGGGATGCTGTCACCAAGCTCGGCGGCGTCGCGGCTCATCCCGCCAACCTCCACCGGCTGCTGTTCGACGAGCGAGCAGCTGGTGCTGGTGTTCCCCGAGGGGCGCCGAGGGCGCGCGCAAGCCGCTGAAGGAGCGCTACCGCCTGCGGAAGTTCGACGCGATCGGGTTCGTGCGACGCGCGCCAGGCGCGCCGACGCGCCGATCGTGCCGGTCGCGGTCCTCGGCGCCGAGGAGGCGCTGCCACGTGCTCGCCGCGATTGCAACCGCTGCGGCGGCTGACCCGGATCCCGCTGATGGCGACCGGCTGCCGCTGCCGGCGAAGCTCAGGATCCGGTTCCTGGAGCCGGTCGGTGCCGACGCTCGGTCGAGGCGACGTGGCAGGACCGGGGCAGATGCGGGCGCAGACGACATCCGCGCGCTCGTCCAGGAGAACCTGCTCGAGATGGTCGCCGCGCGGCGGAGCGTGTGGCTCGGGTAGACCAGCGCCCAGCGAATCGGACGTGCGCGCTCGACGCATTCTGATCACCGGACTGTCGTCGACGACTGGGGCGGGCGGCTCGCGCAAGCGCTCGAGCGCGACCCAGAGGTCGAGGCGATCGTCGGCGTCGACGCCGACCGACCCGCGCCACGAGCTGCGAGCGGACCGAGTTCGTCCGCGTCGACACCGATCGCGACGCTGCTCGCGCCGGATCATCCGCGCGGCGGCGATCGACACCGTGGTCGACACGCGCCTGATCGCCGATCCGCTGTAACGGGCTCCGTCATGCGCACGAGGTCAACGTGCCGGCACGGAACATCCTCGGGCCTGCGCGACGCCGATGCCGTGCGCAAGCTCGTGTTCAAGTCCTCCGCCGCACTACTACGGATGCGCGCCGGACGATCCGGCGTTCTTCAGCGAGGAGATGCTGCGCACGAGCCGATCCCCCGAGCACCTCGATCGAGCGCGACGTCGTGCGGGCGGAGGAGGCGCTTGCACGGTTCGCCGACGCCAATCCGGGGATCACGGTGACATCGATGCGTTGCGCCGATGCGATCGGCGGCGAGTCTGCGGGCTGCGCACCTGGCGCTGCTGCAGCCTCCCGGTCGTGCCGGCGATCCTCGGCTTCGACCCCCGCTGGCAGTTCGTCCACGACGACGACGTCATCGGCGCGCTCGCGCACGCGGCCGTCCACGACCTCCCCGGGGCCTACAACGTCGCCGCCGACGGCGTGCTGTCGCTGTCGGAGATCGCGTCGCTGCTGGGAAAGCGGCTTGCTGCCGGTACTGCCGCCGTGGGGGACGGTGTTCGCGGGAGCGCAGTTGCGGCGCCTGGGCGTGCCGATCCCGGTCGAGATGCTTCGCCAGCTGCGCTTCGGCCGCGGGCTCGACAACCGCCGCCTGAAGGCGAGCGGGTTCACATACCGCTACACGACCCGCGAGGCAGTGCTCAAGCTCCGCGCCCAGCAGCGACTGCGCCCGCTGCTGCGCAGCGGCGGCGAGTCCTACCGGTACGAGCGCGAGGTCGAGGAGTTCCTGCGCTGGAGCCCGAGCGTGCAGTCGGCCGCGGCACACCGCTCGGATCCAGGCACGTCCAACGGCCCGTCGGTGCCCGGGTATGACGACCTGAGCGAGGGGGAGCTGATCGAGCTGATCTCCTCGCTGGAGACCGACGCGCTGACGCGGCTGCGCAGCTACGAGAGCTCCCATGGTCAGCGCAGCGGCGTGCTCGCCGCGCTGGACCAGAATCTGGCGCGCAGAGGGGCATCCGAATCGGGCTGAGCCGGTCGCAAGCAGGGATCCCGGGCGCCGGATTGAAAGAGGTCTTGCAAAATCCGGTCTTAACGCAGCACAGGGATTGATCCGGGGAGCGCCTCGCTAGCATGTCGTCGCTAAAGGAGGCAGTGGTGGCGCGAGCTTCATACCTACGATCGGTCGGCACGCCTGAGCGCTCGGCGCTTCGGGCGCATCGTCGCCTGACGTCTGCCTCGAAGCGCCGCAACCTCCCTGGCCGGTTCATCGTCGGTGGAATCCTGCTCGCGATCGTCGGGGCGCTGGCCGTGGGCGCGGTCCTGGTCACCTCCGCCAAGGCGAGCCTCAGCAGTGACTCAAACGCCCTTGCCAGGGTCGAGATGCCGCTGGGTGGCGGGACGATCGAGAGCGTGGTCGTCCGCACCGGCCCGCACAGCCGCCAGGTCCCGGTCCAGCTGCGCGGCAACGAGATCTGGCCGACGGGCCTGATCCCTGCCCACCGCTTGCTGTCGATCGACGTCGTGATCAAGCGGCCAAGCTCGGTCGCGTGGCTGGCCGGCAAGACCCAGCATCTGCACCTCAACGTGATGACGCCGAGCGCAAGCCTCAAGCAGCACTACCTGACGCTGCGATCGGGGCAGCCGATCGTCCTGAAGTTCAAGGCAGCCGGTCCAGGTGATCGCGGTCGGTCCGGCCGGGCAGGCCACGCGGCGGGTCCTGCGCACGCCGCTCAGCCAGATCACGCTGCACCGGCCCGCCGACGCGGGCACGCTCTCGATCGCCGCGCAGATGCGCAGCTGGGAGACATCGCCGCCGACGGTGATCAGTTGGTTCCCGGCCGGCGCGAGCACCGCCGCGGTCGCGACCCCTGCGCCCGGCACCCAGATCACGCCCCACACCGCGATCACGCTCACGTTCTCCAAGCCGCTGACCAAGGCTCTGGGCCCGAACCGCCCGCCGGTTACGCCCGCCGGCAGCGGCAGCTGGGTGACGGTCAACGGGCACACGATCAAGTTCCAGCCGCAGGGCTACGGCTATGGCCTGGGGGCCACCGTCTCGGTCCCGCTGCCCGGAGGCGTCCACCTCGTCGGCGCGACCCAGACCGGCTCGGTCACGGCCGGCACGTGGACGGTGCCCAACGGGTCGACGCTTCGGCTCCAGCAGCTGCTGGCCCAGCTCGGCTACCTGCCGCTCAGCTTCAAGGGCAAGCACGTGGCGATGACGCCGGCCGCCCAGGAGGCCGCGGCGATCAAGCCGCCGTCGGGCAAGTTCGACTGGAGCTACCCGAACGTCCCGGACGCCCTGAAGGGGATGTGGTCCCCAGGCAGCTCCGGCACCATGACCCAGGGAGCGCTGATGGCGTTCCAGAGCGACCACGGCTTCACCACGGTCGATGGGCAGGCCGGCCCGGTCGTGTGGAAGTCTCTGATCACCGCCGCGGTGCAGAACAAACGCAGCTCGTTCGGCTACACGTTCGCCAACGTCAGCCTCAGCGGCCAGAGCCTGAGCCTCTGGCACAACGGGAAGACGGTCGTCCAGACGGCGGTCAACACCGGGATCTCGTCCCGCCCGACCGACCCGGGCACGTTCCCCGTCTACGCGCACCTGCGAGTCACGACGATGAGCGGGACCAACCCGGACGGCAGCCACTACGACGATCCTGGGATCCAATTCGTCAGCTACTTCAACGGCGGCGACGCGCTGCATGCGTTCACCCGGGCCCAGTACGGCTTCCCGCAGAGCCTCGGCTGCGTGGAGATGGCACTGGGGCCGGCGGGCGAGGTGTGGCCGTACACGCCGATCGGGACACTCGTACACGTCGCCTGAGCTCGAAGGGGCATGCGCAACCGGTCATTTATTGCGGTAGCGCTGGCCGTGGTGCTTCTCCTGGCTGGGGCCGGAGCGGTGCT
The DNA here is from genome assembly GCA_963809685.1 of uncultured Solirubrobacterales bacterium. Classification (GTDB taxonomy): domain Bacteria; phylum Actinomycetota; class Thermoleophilia; order Solirubrobacterales; family Solirubrobacteraceae; genus Palsa-465. The sequence goes on from CAWEKN010000016.1 coordinate 157,098, forward strand.
CGCGTACGACTCCTCCCAGAGCGACACGATCGCCAAGGGCATCACCGTCGGCGGCGTCGACGTCGGCGGCTTGACCGCCGCCAAGGCGCAGGCACGGGTGCTCGCCGCCTATCAAGTGCGCCTGCGGCGCCCGGTCGTGCTCCACTACCGCGGCCAGCGGTTCGTGCTGCATCCGCGAGCAATGAAGGCACGCGTCGATGTCAACACGAGCGTCCATGACGCCTTGGCGCGAAGCCGTTCGGACGACCTGCTCGTCCGCGTGTATCGAGGGCTGACCGGCGGCACGATTCATGCCAGCTATGAGCCCCAGGTCCTGTTCTCGCGCGCCGCGGTCGATCGTTTCGTCGGGCGGATCGCGCATCGCCTGAACAACCCGGCGCGCGACGCCAGCGTCTCGCTGTCCGGCGTATCGATCGGATCCGTCCCCAGTCAGACCGGGGTCGCAGTCGACAACGCGACGCTGAGCGGACGGATCGAGGCGGTCCTCAGCGGCAACGCCAAGCGCAGGTCCATGGCGGTGCCGGTGACCATGACCCATCCGAAGGTGACCACCAGCCAACTGGTGGCGCGGTACCCGACGGTCATCACCGTCGACCGCGGCACGTTCCGGCTGCGTTTGTGGAAGGGCCTCAAGCTCGTGCGCACCTACGAGATCGCCGTGGGGATGGCCGGGCTGGAGACGCCGGCCGGGCTGTACCACATCGAGGACAAGGAGGTGAACCCGTCCTGGCACGTGCCCAACAGCGCCTGGGCCGGGTCACTCGCCGGGCAGACGATCCCGCCGGGGCCGGCGGACCCGATCAAGGCGCGCTGGATGGGCATCTTCAACGGGGCCGGCATCCACGGGACCGACGAGCTCGGCTCGCTCGGCTCGGCCGCGTCACACGGATGCATCCGGATGGCGATCCCGGACGTGGTCGCGCTCTACGACCAGACGCCGGTGGGGACGCCGGTCTACATAGCCTGAAGGTTCGAGCGCCCGCGCGCCGAAATGTAGTGCGGCGATGACCGCCGCAGCCGCCACCGATACCACAGTAAGGGATGCCGAAGGTGTTGCGAGCGCCGGCTGGCGGTACCTGCTCGCGGCGTTTGACGAGGACCTGCACCGCCGCGCCGTCGCCGACAAGACGCGCCGCGCGTACGCAATCGACAGCCGTCAGTTCGCGCTGTGGGCGACGCGCGCGGGATTGGAACCGGCGTCGGTCGACGTCCGCGCGCTTCGCCGCTACGCGGCCGGCCTGTCGGAAGCCGGCCAGGCCCCGACCACGGTCGCGCGCAAGCTCGCCTCCCTTCGCGGCCTGTTCCGCATACAAGTCCAGCTGGGCGAGCGATCCGAGAATCCGGCCGACCTGCTCAGCTCGCCGAAGAAGCCGCAGCGCCTGCCGCGGGTGCTGCGCCCCGACGAGGTTGCCGCGCTGCTGGACCGAATCCCGGCCACGACGCCGCTCGAACTTCGCGATCGCGCGATCTTCGAGCTCGCGTACGCGTCGGGGCTGCGCGCGGAGGAGCTCGTGTCGCTCGATCTGCACTCGGTCGATTTCGACTCCGAATCGGTGCGAGTCGAGGGCAAAGGCGGCAAGACCCGCGTGGTGCCGGCCGGCGAGCACGCGCTGCGCGCACTCGAGCGGTACCTGGCGCGTGCGCGACCGGCGCTTGACGTGGGCGCGGAAACCACGTCGGCCTTGTTCCTTTCCAAGTCGGGGCGCCGGCTGGGAACCTCGGACATCAGACGACGGTTGCGGACCTGGGCGCGGCAGGCAGCGGCGCGCGTACCGGCGCTCGCAGGCGCCCATCCGCACGCGCTGCGTCATTCGTTTGCGACCCACTTGCTCGACGGCGGTGCGGACCTGCGGGCGATCCAGGAGCTGCTGGGCCATTCCACGATCTCGACGACGCAGGTCTACACTCGGGTAGAGTCGGCGCGGCTGAGATCGACCTATGCACGTGCTCATCCCCGTGCATAGGAGGATCACGGGGGTACAAGAACTGGAAACCAACGTCAAAGCGATCGAGTTACACGATCTTTGGAGGCGCTACAAGGCCACCGGTGACGAACGCGCCCGCGAGCGCCTGGTCGTCGCCTACTCCCCTCTGGTCAAGTATGTCGCGGGGAGGATGAGCTCAGGGCTGCCCGCTCACGTCGAGGAAGCGGACCTGATCTCCTACGGCCTCGGAGGTTTGATCTCCGCCATCGAGCGTTTCGATCTCTCCCGAGAAATCAAGTTCGAGACGTACGCGATCACCCGCATCCGCGGCGCGATCATCGACGAGCTGCGGACGCTGGACTGGGTGCCGCGCTCGGTTCGCGCCCGTGCACGGGAAATCGAGCGCGTCAACATGAAGCTCGAGGCCAGGTTCCAGCGAGCCCCGACCGACGAGGAGATGGCCGGCGAGCTTGCGGTCAGCGTCGAGGACTTCCACAGCGCGCTGATGCAGATCTCCAACTCCACGATCGTCGCGCTCGACGAGCTGTGGAGCACTTCGGACGCGACCGGCGACCAGGTGTCGCTGCTCGACACGCTGCCCGACCGCGGCGCGCCCGACCCGCAGGTGCTCGTCGACCAGTCGGAGCTGCGCGACCGGATCGCCGACGCGATCGCGGCGCTGCCCGAACGCGAAAAGCTCGTCGTCGCGCTGTATTACTACGAGAACCTGACCCTGCGCGAGATCGGCGAGGTCCTCGGCGTGACCGAATCGCGCGTGTCGCAGTTGCACACCAAGGCGGTGCTGCGGCTGCGCTCGAAGCTAGCGGGCGAGATGGACCAGTAGGTCCTTCGCCACGGCTGCCGGGGCGATTCTGAATTGGCGCTTGGCGTAGCGGAGCACGACGTGGCCTCTGGCCCGTAGCTCGAGGTCGCGTTGGTGGTTGGCGTAGAGCTGCGCCGGCGTGCGGTGACCGCGCCAGCCGTCGACCTCGACGACGACGCGCTGCTCGCGCCAGATCGCATCGAGCAGGAAGCCGTGGACGTAGACGTTGATGTCGGGAATCGGCACGCGCTGCGCCTCGCAGAACGTCAGCAGCAGGATCTCGAGGTCGCTGCGGGTGTGCGCGAGCTGCGGGAGGTGGATGTCCAGTGCGTGCTTGAGCGCGGCGCTGCCGGCGATGCCGCGTCCGGTCATGCGGAGCAGCTGATCGACATCGAGCAGGTCGTGGTAATCGGCATTGGCGAGCACGAGCCGCAGCAGGTCGGGCGGACCGGTCGCGGCGAAGTCGAGGATCGCCTGCGAAGGCGTCGTCATCGCCAGCCGGTTGTGCCAGATGCGCTCGAGCCGTCGATCGCCGTGCACGACGATGTCAGCGCGGCTTTGCACCCGTCTTGGCGTGCTGACTTGGATCTGCGCCGGCGGGTACTTCAAGAGCTCTAGCCACCAGATCGCCGTGCCGTGGCTGAGCATCGCGCGAGGCCCGGCGTACAGGAGTGCGGCGGCCAGGTCCGCTTCGATCGAGCCACCTTCGTGGCCCACCGCGTAGACGCGCGGCAAGACTCGGTGCAGGTAGCCCGATCGCCGCCAGGCGGTGATGGTCGCGCGACCGACGCCGGTCGTACGCAGCTGGTCGAAGCTGATCCGTCCGGATTGCCTCGCTGCAACCTCCGCCACGCGAACTTTCGCATTTTGGTTCGGGCTCCCCGAACCAAAATGGGATTCTGCGGCTGGCGGTGTCGACACGGCCTGCAGGATGCGGCCGATCGCTGTTACGGAACAAGACGTAAACGTCACGGCTCTGCAAAAACTGCGGCCGCGATATCGTCGCTGCATAGCCGTTGCCGTCGAAGAGAGAGGAGCACAGGCATGCACAAAGCCGCGGATCGCATTCGCAACGTGGCGCTCGTCGGCCACAGAGGCAGTGGTAAGACCTCGGTGCACGAGGCGTTGCTGTTCGAGGCCGGCGTGGTCAACCGCCTCGGGACGGTTGTCGACGGAACGACCGTGTCCGATTCGGATCCAGACGAGAAGTCGCGGCAGATGTCGATCTCTGCGGCGCTCGCCTCGTTCGAGTGGCAGGACCGCAAGGTCAACCTGATCGACACCCCCGGTGACTCGAGCTTCATCGCCGACGCGCTCGGCGCGCTCCGGGTCTGCGAGTCCGCGGTCTTCGTCATCAACGCCGTGATGGGCCTCGAGGTCCACACCAGCCGGCTCTGGACCCGCGCCTCCGAGCTGGACATCGCCCGGCTGCTGTTCGTCAACATGCTCGACCGCGAACGCGCGGACTTCTTCCGGACGCTCGAGAGCCTCAAGTCCGCCTTCGGCCCCCACGTCGTCGCCACCGAGATCCCGATCGGCTCCGAGCACACGGTCTCGGGCGTGATCGACCTCATCGACATGAAGGCCTACAGCTACGACGGCGCCGGCCGCGAGAACTGCACCGAGATCCCGATCCCCGACTCCATGCAGGCCCAGGCGCAGGAGTACCGCGAGAAGCTGATGGACGAGGTCTCCGAATCTTCCGACGCGCTGATGGAGCGCTACCTCGAGGGCGAGGAGATCAGCCACGAGGAGATCGTCACCGCGCTGAAGGAGGGCACCAACCACGGCGCGATGTTCCCGGTCACCTGCGGGATCGCGACCCGCAACCTCGCCACCAACCGCCTGCTCGACGCGATCGTCGAGGACCTCCCGAGCCCGGTCAAGCACGGCGGCCTCGACGTCGGCGAGGTGACGCTCGAGCCCTCCGAGGACAAGGAGATGTTCGCCTACGTGTTCAAGACCCGCGCCGATCCGTTCGCCGGGCGAATCAACGTGTTCCGCGTCTACCAGGGCGTGATCAAGCAGGACAGCCAGGTGCTGAATACGCGCACCCATAACAAGGAGCGGATCGGTCAGCTCGTCACGTTCGACGGCGCCCAGACGGGCCACACGACCGAGTTCGGCCCGGGCGACATCGGCGCCGTCGCAAAGCTCAAGGAAACCAAGGCCGGCGACTGGCTGGCCTCGCGCGATGAGCCGATCGAAATGCCGAGCATCAAGCTGCCCGCGCCGGTGATGGCGTTCGCCGTCGAGCCCAAGACCAAGGGCGACGAGGACAAGGTCTTCACCGCGCTCCGGCGCCTCCAGGAAGAGGATCCGACGATCGACCTGCACCGCGACCCGCAGACCGGGGAGCAGATCGTCGCCGGACTGAGCCAGGTCCACGTCGAGGTGGTCGTGCAACGGCTCAAGGACCGCTTCGGCGCCGAGGTCAACCTCAAGCCTCCGCGCGTTCCCTACCAGGAGACGATCAGAAAGCCGGCCAAGGCTCACGGGCGCCACAAGAAGCAGTCGGGCGGCCGCGGCCAGTTCGGCGACTGCCATATCGAGATCGAGCCGCGCGAGCCGGGCTCCGGCTTCGAGTTCGTGAACGGGATCAAGGGTGGCGTGATCCCGACCGGATTCATTCCCGCGGTCGAGAAGGGCGTAGTCGAGGCGATGAACGAAGGAGTCGTGGCCGGCTACCCCGTCAAGGACGTGCGCGTCCGCGTATACGACGGCTCCTACCACACGGTCGACTCGTCCGAGATGGCGTTCAAGATCGCCGGCTCGCTCGCGATGAAGCAGGCGATGGAGCAGGCCGGGCCGGTGCTGCTCGAGCCGATCATGCTGGTCACAGTCAGCGTTCCCGAGGATTCCGTCGGCGACGTGATCGGCGACCTGAACTCCCGCCGCGGACGGCCGCTCGGCATGGAGCCGACGGGCGCGGGCATGAGCGAGGTCAAGGCCGAGGTGCCAATGGCCGAGATGCTCTCCTACGCGCCTGATCTGCGCTCGATCACCGGCGGCCAGGGCGAGTTCACGATGGAGTTCCTGCGCTACGAGGAGGTCCCCGGCCACCTCGCGGGCAAGGTCGTCGAGGAGGCGCGCGCCGAGAAGGAGGCCGTGAAGGCCTAAGGAGACCGCATCCGGCTTTGGGCCGACGCGGCCTCCGCTTCAACAGTGCAGGAGACCGCTCCGGCCGCGGCGGCTGTCACCACGGCCGCGCATCCGGCACGGCCCCTGGTACGCTCGCTGCGGTGACCACGAAGGACATACGGACCTCCGACGCGTACGCCGTCTGTGACGTGTGTGGCCGCACGCTGCTGCGCGGCGAGACGGCCGAGGTGTATCTGACCGGCGGCGCACGCAGATCGGTGTGCGAGTTGTGCACCGAGCGCGCCCGGAACGAGGGCTGGCTGCGCGAGGGGACGGTGCCGGCCTACGACGACGGCGGGCCCGGCAGCGACCGCCGGCGGTCGTTGTTCAGCCGCCTGCGCGGGCGCCGAGAGGCAAGACCGGCACCGTCGGCTGCCCCGACGCTCGCCGACGAGCTCGACCGACGCTCGTGGTCGGAGGGCCAGCCCGCGTTTGAGGACGCCGCGGAGCTGCTCGGGGAATCGCCTGCCGAGCGCCCTCGCCGCGCCTCGCGCCCCGAGCGCGACAGCAGTCGTGACAGCGGCCGCAACGGTGGCCGAGACAATGGCCGCGAACGCGGACGCGCCGGCCCCGTGCCGTTTCGCGAGCCCCGGCACGTGCACGCGGTGCCGACCAACGTCGAGCAGAAGATCGCCTCGACGGTCGACCTGTTCAACTACTCCGAGCACCCACGCACGGTCGCCGGCGTGGCGCGCTCGCTCGGCGCGCCGACCGTCTCGGTCGCGGAGTCCCTCGCGCGCTCGAGCATGATGCATGTGGTCGTCTCGTGGGAGCTGTGCTGGTACCGCTATGAGGTCGATCTCGGCGAGGAACGGCCGACCGTGCGGGTGGCCGACCAGGGCTACGAGCTCGACGAGCTGTCGCCCGAGGAGCTCGTCGCCAACGCTGCCGCCGACGACCGCGGCGCACTGCTGCTTTCCAGTTGAGCGCCGAGCTGGCCACCCACCTGGACCTTCGTTCGATTCACGGTCTCGGCGCCGTTCATTAGCATCTGGCACGTGATCTACTGCGTCGTGCCGGAGGAACTCTCCGACCAATTGTTCAAAAAGCTGACCACTTACTACGCCGGCGATCCGAACGTCACCGTGATCGTGGACCGTCGCAAGTCATCTCGTCGCGATGGCGCGGGCTCGACCGGGGGCGGCCAGCGATCAATCCGCGATCGACGGCGGGCGCGAGTCACGGGCGAGCTTCCCGAGCTCGCGAGCGATTGACCGCAGGTACAGCGAGCCTCGTCGTCCACGTCGACGGTGGGGCTCGAGGCAATCCTGGCCCGGCCGCGATCGGCGTGGTTCTGTCCGACCGCGACGGCACCGTGGTCGACGAGCTCAAGGAGCGGATCGGCGTCGCGACCAACAACGTCGCGGAGTACCGCGCAGTACTTGCGGGGCTGCAGCGCGCCGCCGAGCTCGGCGCCCGCGAGGTCGAGGTCGTCAACGACTCGGAGCTGGTCGCCCGGCAGCTGACCGGTGCCTACAAGGTCAAGCACCCCGCGATGAAGCAGCTCTACGACCAGGCGATCGCGGCGCTGGGCGGTTTCGATCGATGGCGGATCCGCTCCGTCCCGCGCGCCGAGAACGCCCGCGCCGACGAGCTCGTCAACGAAGCCCTCGACGCCGCGGCTGAGCGTCTCGGCGCCGCGGGCTGAGCGTCTCGGCGCCGCGGGCTGAGCGTCTCGACGCCCTGGCCCCGGCGCCGAAAGAAACCGTTGGCGCGCCGGCGCAGCGGGGTAGGATGCGATCTATGGGCGTAGTCGAGGCTGCGCGGAGCCTTCTCCAACAGCGCCCGGCCCACCGGGTCGTGAGCCTGTATCTGGACCTCGACCCCGAGCACTTCGCGACCGGGGCGCCCCGGGCCTCTCAGATCCGGTCGCTGCTCGATGAGGCCAGGCGTGAGGCCGAGCACGACGAGAACCTCGATCACGAGGAACGGATGGCGCTGCGCGAGGACCTCGCCCGGATCGACTCCCACTTGCACTCGCCCGACGCGCCGTTCAAGGGAGCCCGGGCGCTCGCGGTGTTCTGCTCGATCCGCGACGGCCTGTTCGAGGTGGTCCAGCTCAGGCGGCCGGTCGAGGCCCGCATCGTGATCGAGCGATCCCCGTACGTCGAACCCCTGCTCGCCGCGGCCGACGAGCGGCGCTGGTGCGTTGCGCTCGTAAGCCGACGCAGCGCCCGCGTCCTGACCGGTCCAAGCGATCAACTTCGCGAACGCGAACGCATCGACAACGACGTCCGGGCCCAGTACGACCAGGACGAGGGTGCGCAGGTGAACCTCGAGCGCAGCTACGAAAAGGAGACCGACGATCACCTGCGCCGGGTCGCCGCGCAGCTCGATCGGCGCTGGCGGCGCGAACGGTTCGAGCGCCTCGCGGTCGGCGGCCCGGTCGAGATTGTCCCGCGGTTCGAGCGGACGCTCTCCGACGAGCTCCGCGCGCGGGTCGTCGACGGGCGGGTCGACGTCGACGTCGCCGAGGCGACCGAGGCGCAGGTAGGCGCGGTGGTGGCCGCGTTTGTGGCTGCAGACGAACACGCCCACCGGCGGTCCGCGCTCGATCGCCTCGCGGCCCGCCTTGGCAAGGGCGAACGGGCGTCAGCCGGCCCCGAGGCGACACTCGCGGCGCTCAACGAGCGCCGGGTGGAGACGCTGCTGCTCAACGGCGAGTTCGAGCCTACGGGCGGTCGCTGCCCCAGCTGCGGTCTGCTTGCCATCAGCCCGCAGGGCTCGTGTCCAGCCGACGGCACCGCGCTGCAGGCCGTGGACCTCCGCGAGGCCGCCGTCGAGGCCGCGTTTGCCCAGGACGCCGAGACGATCGTGATCGCCGACGAGCCCGATCTCGGGCCGTTGCAGGGGATCGCCGCGCTGCACCGGTTCTGAGCTCAGTACGGCGACGGCGCACCGAACATCTCCGGCAGCCTCGCAGCCAGCGCGAAGTCGCCGTGCAACGCGGCGCGGCCCTCCAGCATTGGCGCGGCCGGGTCAATCGTTCCCGCCGCGATCCGGACGAAGTCAGCGAGCTGGAAGGAGACCGTCAGCGCCGCGTCCGCAGCAGCGCCAGGACGCGCTGTCGCGTGCCCATCGACCACCTCGATCGTCCAGACCGCCGGCGGGGCCCCCGTGGCCGGGCGCGACAGCGAGTAGACGAGCCGGCCCTGGAACCCCGCCGCCGCGTCGGGCTCAAACGACCGCGCCATCGCGCTGAAGATCGCTCGCTGCGCCAGACGAGAGCCGAACCGACGCTCGAGCGGAGCATCGCCTGCACCGTCGACAGCGCGTCCGAGCAGCGACACGACGAGCTCTCGCGCCGCACGTCGCGCGCTCCCGACCGCGAGCTCCGCGACCTGGCGCGGCGTCGGCGTGTGCTGCCTGCGGGCGCGCGCAAGCTCGGCGGGCTCATCGATCACGTACGGGGACCGCAACGAACGCGCTGCCTCCCGCCGCCCAAGCGCCGCCTCAACCGCGTCCGCGAGCCGCACGGCCTTGGCAGCCTCACGCTCGTCCCGCCCGTCGACGAACCGAGGCATCACCCGCGAGGCGAACAGCTCGAGCGACTCGCAGATGTGCTCGTGGCGATTGCGACCGGCCTGCATCACGAAGATCACCTGGTCGACGCCGGCTGCCTCGTACCGCGCCACCAGGTCCGAAACCTGCTCGACGCTGCCGATCGCGCCTCGCAGCGACCCCATCCCCTCCTGCAACAGCCTGACCCCGAGCGGCGCCTCGTCCGGGCGCACAATGTGGCGCGCGAACCCGGCGCTGTCCCGACGCCGCACGAACTCCGAGAACACGTCGGTGACCCCGGCGGCGTGCGCCGAGAGCCCGTAGTAGTGCCCCAGCGAGTAGCCGAAGAAGTGGGCGCCGTCGATCCCACGCTCGATCGCCTGCGCCTCGTCAACCGCAAGCATCATCGGCAGCACCACGGCGACCTGCGCGTTGACCGCGAACCCGGCCGGCACGCACTCGTCGGAGGCCAGAATCGAGTAGTACTCACGGACCCACTTGGCCGCGTCCTCGGGCTCCACGAACGAGAAGGACAGCGCGCCGATCCCATTGCGCGCGGCGAGGTGGATCGTCTCGCGGCGGCTGCAGGCGACCCACACCGGCGGGTGGGGCTTCTGCAGCGGCTTGGGGATCACGTTGCGCGGCGGCATCTGCACGAACTCGCCGTCGATCCCGGCAAACGGCGTCTCGACCATCATCCGCGTGATCGCGTCGAGCTGCTCGTGCCACATTGCCCGTTTGTGTTCGCGCGGGATCAGAAACCCGCCGAGCTCGGCGGCCGAGCTCGACTCCCCGGTGCCGAAGTCCACGCGTCCGCCCGAGATCAGGTCGAGCGTCGCCACCCGCTCGGCCACCCGGGCCGGATGGTTGACCTGGGGCATCACGTTTACGATCCCGTGGCCGAGGCGGATCCGCGACGTGCGCTGCGACGCCGCCGCCAGGAACACCTCCGGCGCCGAGGAATGCGAGTACTCCTCGAGGAAGTGGTGCTCGACCTCCCACACGTAGTCGAACCCGAGCCGGTCGGCGAGCTCGACCTGCGAGAGCGTGTCGCTCAGGAGTCGCTGCTCGCTGTCTGGCGACCACGGCCGGGGGAGCTGATGCTCGTAGAAGATCCCGAACCGCATCGCGCAGGATCTTATGCGTCCTAACGCGGCGCTAACGCAGGGTCCCACCGAATCCCCGGCCCGACGCCGGCCACGGTACTCTGCACTGCGTGACCGATGCCGATGCCCTGATCGAGCTGAGCACCCGCCTGAACGATGCCGCCGAGCGGCTGCGCGCCGGCGAGCTCGAACCCGATGCCGCGCTGGCGCTGATCGAGGAGTGCGCTGAGCTGGCCGCGGAGGCGAGCGCCCACGTGGACCAGTACGCTCGCGCCGCGCTGGAGCCGCTTCCGGACCTGCCCGGGCAGCTGCCGCTGCCGGCGGCGTAGCCCCAAGCAGTGCCCCAGACCGCCGGCCCGGCGACGAAGCCCGTCTACCCCGAGCGGCTACGCGCCGAGGTCGACGGCTACCTCGAGCGCCTGCGCTTCGCGTCCGAGCCTTCAGCCGCGGGCCTCGAGGAGGCGATGCGCTACTCGCTGCTGGCGGGCGGCAAGCGGATCCGCCCCGTGCTTGCGCTGGCCACGGCCGAGGCGATCGGTCGCGATCCCGCGGCGGTGTTGCCGCTCGCAGCCGCAATCGAGCTGATTCACACCTACTCGCTGATCCACGACGACCTGCCGGCGATGGATGACGACGACCTGCGCCGGGGCCGCCCGACCTGCCACAAGGCGTTCGGTGAGGACGTCGCGATCCTCGCCGGCGACGGCCTCTACGCCGAGGCGTTCCGGCTGCTGCTGACCGAGCAGCAGGGGGAGCCCGCCGACTTGCTCGCCGCCGCCGCCGAGCTCGCCGCGGCCACCGGCGTCAACGGCATGGTCGGGGGCCAATACCTCGACGTCGCGGGCACCGCCGCACCCGGGCCCGACGGCCTCAGACGCACACACGAACTTAAGACGGGACGGCTGATCGCGGCTAGCATCGAGTGTGTCCTTGTGCTCAGCGGCGCCCACAGACCTGACACAATCTCCCTCTTTCGCACCTTTGCGAGCGAGCTGGGCGTGCTCTTCCAGATCGTTGACGACATCCTCGACGTGACCGGATCGCAAGAGACCCTCGGCAAGCCGCAGGGCAGCGACGAGCGGCTCGGCAAGCGGACCTATGTGACCGAATTCGGACTCGACGGCGCCCGGAGCCTGGCGCAGGAGTCGCACCGCCGGGCCAGGGCAGCATTGGCCGGCGCCGCTCCCACCGGCGCCGCCGAGCTCGAGCAGATAACCGACTTCATCGCGACCCGGACCTACTGATGGCCGAATATCTCGACCGCATCAACCAGCCCCAGGACCTCCACGGCCTCAACGACGACGAGCTGCAGATCGTCGCCCAGGAGGTGCGCGAGCACATCATCGACACCGTCGGGGAGATCGGCGGTCACTTCGGGGCCAACCTCGGCGCGTGCGAGATCGCCGTCGCGCTGCACTCGATCCTCGACTCGCCGCGCGACAAGGTGCTCTGGGACGTCGGTCATCAGGCCTATCCACACAAGATCCTGACCGGCCGGCGCGATCAGCTCCACACGATCCGCAAGTACAAGGGGCTCGCTCCGTTCTGCTCGATCGCCGAGTCCGAGCACGACATCATGGGCGCCGGCCACGCCTCGACAGCGATCGGCTACGCGGTCGGAATCAAGGAGGGCATGCGCCACGGCGGCGGGCCCGACGCCAATGTGGTCGCGGTCGTCGGAGACGGCGCGATGACCGGCGGCGTCGCGTTCGAGGCAGTGCACCAGGCGGGAGGCAGCGGCACCCCGATCGTCGTCGTGCTCAACGACAACGGGATGTCGATCGCGCCTAACGTCGGCGCGCTGTCGCGCTACTTCAACCGCGTCCGGCTCAACCCCAAGCTGTGGCATGCCCGCGAGGGCGTCGAGGGCGGCCTGACAAAGCTGCCGGCCGGGATCGGCGCGGCGTTCGAGCGGATCGGCCCGCACTTCAAGGAGTCGATCAAGGCGTTCTGGGCCCCGGGCCTGTGGTGGGAGGAGCTCGATTTCGCCTACATGGGCGTGATCGACGGCCACGACGTGCGCGCCCTGCGCCGCGCGCTGCGCGAGGCGCTGGTGGCCGAGCGCCCGGTCGTGATCCATTGCGCGACCGTCAAAGGCAAGGGCTTTGCGCCCGCCGAGGAGGGCGGGCTCGAGGGGATGGAGAAGTGGCACGCCGCGAAGCCGAAGTCGATCGCGAACGGGGCCCCGGCGCCCCCGGCCGCCGCCAAGGCGCCGGCGTCGGCCACCGCGAGACCCGCCCCGCCGCAGTACACCCAGGTGTTCGGACAGGCGCTGGTCAAGGAGTGCGAGCGCGACGAGCGAGTGATCGGGATCACCGCCGCGATGAACTCCGGCACCGGGCTGAGCATCCTCCAGCGTGCGCTGCCCGACCGCTACTTCGACGTCGGCATCGCCGAGCAGCAGGCGGTGCTGTTCGCCGCGGGCCTGGCGCTTGACGGCTGCAAGCCGGTCGCCGCGATCTACTCGACGTTCCTGCAGCGCGCCTACGACCAGATCGTCCACGACGTCTGCCTGCAGAAGCTCAACGTCGTGTTCGCGATGGACCGGGCCGGGCTGGTCGGCGACGACGGGCCCACGCACCACGGCGTGTTCGACATCGCCTACCTGCGCTGCCTGCCGAACATCGTCCTGATGGCCCCGCGCGACGAGGCGATGCTGGTTCACATGCTGCACACGGCGCTGCGCTACGACGACGGGCCGGTCGCGCTTCGCTACCCGCGCGGCGAGGGCGTCGGCGTCGGGTTGCCCGATCGGCCCCGTGCGATCGAGATCGGGACCGGCGAGATCCTGCGCGAGGGCGAACGCGTGGCGCTGCTCGGCTACGGGACCGGTGTGGGCAAGGCGATCGAGGCCGCCGACATCCTCGCCGACAGCGGTATCTCGGTGACCGTCGCCGACGCGCGGTTCGCCAAGCCGATCGACGCCGGCCTGGTCGCGCAGCTCGCGGCCGAGCACGACCTGCTGGTCACCGTCGAGGAGGGTGTGCTCGCCGGGGGCTTCGGCTCGGCGGTCTGGGAAACGCTCTCAGACGCGGGGTTGGCGGCGCGGATCCTGCGCGTCGGGCTGCCCGATCGCTACGTCACACACGGCGCGCCGCGGCTGCTGCACGAGGAGGTCGGGTACACCGGCAAGCGGATCGCCGAGCGGATCGAGGCGGCGGTCGCGCACCCGAGCGGCGTCGGCAGCTGAGCGCTGCCACAGCCGCGACCTGGCCGCCGTGTAGCACGAGCAAGTCGATCAGGCGTCTAGTACGGACGAATTGCCTACGGAAATTTGTCCGCTCCGCCGACTGCGGGAATAATGTCCGGGGAAGCTGCCAGCGTGATCGTCTTCAACGAGGAACCCAGTCTCGACGTCCTCGTCTCTCGCCAGCCCGTCGTCGACTGCGACATGCGGGTGATCGGCTATCGCGTTTCCTACGCGGTCGATCGCGGCGATCTGGTGCAGGCGTACGAGCGCTCCGAGATCCGGCTGTTCGGAGACTTCCTCAGCGTCGTCGGACTCGAGGAGCTCGTCGGGTCGACGGTCGCACACCTGCCCGTCTCCGGCGAGCTGCTCAAGAGCCTCGGCATTCCGCCGGTTCGTCCCGATCGGGTGGTGCTCCGGCTCGACTACGAGACGGCGATCGACCCCGAGCTGCAGCCGGTCATCGACGGCCTGGCGATGCGCGGCTACGCGCTCTCGGTCTACGACCTTCCCGGCCCTGATTTCGACGTCTCGGTGCTCGAGCGCTTCGGCACCGTCGAGGTCGACGTGCCCAAGTGGACCGACGACGACGCCGGCACCGTCGTGCTCCAGGCCCACGCCAGCGCCGCGATCCCGCTCGCGGCCGGGCTGAACGACCACGATGAGTACGAGCGCGCCAACCAGCTCGGCTTCCGCCTGTTCGCCGGGCCGTTCGTCGCCGCCCCGCGCGTCAGCGCGATGCGCAAGGTGCCGATCGATCACCTCAGCGCCCTGGTCAAGTTCGCAGACGTGCGCAGCCGCTCGGGCTCGATCGAAGACCTCGAGGACCTGATCAACCACGACATCGGGCTCAGCCTCAAGCTCCTGCGCTACATCAACTCCGCGTACTTCGGGATGCGCCAGAAGATCGGCTCCGTCCGCCAGGCCGTGATGATGCTCGGCACCCACGGCGTGTCGCGGTGGGCGATCCTGGTCGCCCTCACCGGCGGCCCGAGCGTCCCCAAGGAGCTGTCGGTGATGGCGCTGACCCGTGCCCGGATGTGCGAGCTGCTCGGCGCCAGGTACACCGCGGTGGATCCCGAGGAGCTGTTCACGATCGGGCTGCTGTCGGCGGCCGACGCGCTGCTTGACCTTCCGCTCGATGCGATCGTCGCCCAGCTGCCGCTGTCCGACGAGGTCGCGGGCGCGCTGCTTCGGTATGCGGGCGCGGGCGGCGAGATCCTCGACGCGGTCATCACCTATGAGCGCGGCGACTTCGACGCTCCGGTCGTCCGCGCCCATCGCGACGGGCTGTCGGGCGCATATCGCGCATCGCTGGCCTGGGCGCAGCGCACGCTCGAGATCGCGATCTGATCCCCGCAGAGAAACGGCCCACCGTCGGGCGGGCCGTTTCCGGGAGGAGAGAGGTATCTGCGTTAGATCCCGTCGCACATGTTGACGGCTGATCTGGCCTGTAACTGTGACGCTTATCACGTACCGTTCGCGGCTCCGTGAAGCGCGTTCGACTCGACAGCCTGCTCAGCCGGCGCGGTCTGTTCCCCTCGCGATCGCGTGCGGCGGCGTCGGTGCTGGCCGGCGACGTGATGCTGCTGCCCGAGCGCCGTCGCGCCGAGAAGCCCGGCCAGCTGGTCGCCGAGGACGTCGAGCTGGAGGTCGCGCGAGCGCCCGAATTCGTCTCCCGAGGAGGGCTCAAGCTCGCAAACGCGCTCGACACGCTGGCACTGGACGTCGCCGGCGCCAACGCCCTCGATGTCGGCGCGTCGACCGGCGGCTTCACCGACTGCCTGCTCAAGCGCGGCGCCGCGCACGTCGTCGCGGTCGACGTCGCCTACGGTGAGCTTGACTGGAGCCTCCGTTCGGACTCCCGCGTGACCGTGATCGAACGGCGCAACGCCCGCTCGCTTCAGCCCGAGGAGCTGCCCTATACGCCCGATCTGATCACGATCGACGTCTCGTTCATCTCGCTGCGCAAGGTCCTGCCCGCGGTCCTGGGCTGTGCGGCGCGGCGATTTGGCTGCCTCGCGCTCGTCAAGCCGCAGTTCGAGGCCGGGCGCGAGCACGTCGGCAAGGGCGGCGTCGTGCGCGATGCAGGCGCCCGGCGCGGGGCCCTGGTCGAGGTTGGGGAGGCCGCGCGCGAGCTCGGTTGCGCTGTGCTGGGGTACGCGAGCTCGCAGCTTCCCGGGCCGAAGGGCAACCTCGAGACGTTCATCTGGCTGCGGCGACGGGAGCGCAGCTGGGATCACCGACCTCGCCGGCGCCGCGCGCGAGGTCGAACCTTGAACCCGGTCAAGTGCGCGACGGTGCTCACCCACCGCCGCCCGGCCGAGACCGCACCGGCGGTCAGGATGCTGATCGAGCTCGCGCGCGAGGCGGGCGTGGTGCTGCGGTTCGACGATCAGGAGACTGCCAAGCACCATCTTGAGCCCGCCGAGGGCCTGGAGCTCGACGCAACAGTGCGACGCGACGTCGACATCTGCTTCGCGCTCGGCGGCGACGGCACGATCCTGACCGCGCTGCGCACGTACGCGGGCACCGACGTGCCCGTGTTCGCGATCAACTTCGGGGAGATCGGCTTCCTCGCGACGGTCGACCGCGACGGGGCCCAGGCGGGGATCCGGCGCGCGTTCGCGGGCGACTTCGAGGTCCTGCGGCTGCCTGGCATCACGGTCGCCGGCGCCAGCGGTCAGTGGCTGGCGGTCAACGACGTCTCGATGCACCGCCAGCCCGGCAAGCGCGTCGCGGACCTCGCCTACGCGGTCGGCGCCGACGAGCTCGGGCGGGTGCGCTGCGACGGCCTGGTGGTCGCGACCCCCGCCGGGTCGACCGGCTACAACCTCGCCAACGGCGGCCCGGTGATGGCGTGGGGGGTGGAGGGGTTCGTCGTGTCGTTCATCGCCCCGCACTCGCTGACCGCGCGCGCGCTCGTGGCGGCCCCGCAGGACGTGCTGATCGTCAACAACCGCTCACAGGAGGAGCCGGTCGACGTGAGCGTCGACGGCCGGCCCGTGTGCGTGCTGCCGGCGGGCGCGCAGCTCGAGGCCAGATTCGAGCACGACCAGTGCGCCCTGGCCCAGCTTGGCGGCAGCAGCTTCTACCAGCGGCTGCGCGACAAGTTCGGCCGGCTCGCGTCGGCGCCTTAGAGTGGGCTCTGCCTGCAGGGTCGGGCGTTGGTCGCGCTGTGTATCGCCGGGTACCGCTCGCCGGCGCCGGCCGGGTCCGTCGGACCCGCCTGGTACACCGTCGGCGATGCTGCACGAGCTGCGTGTGGAGAACTTGCTGCTGATGGAGCGGGCCGAGCTGCGCCTGGATGCCGGCCTCAACGTGCTGACCGGCGAGACAGGCGCCGGCAAGACGCTGCTCGCCCACGCCCTCGACCTGCTGCTCGGCGGGCGTGCGCGAAGTGGGATCGTCCGCGACGGCGCCGCCGAGGCGTATGTCGAGGGCGTGTTCTCGCGCCCCGCCGGGTTGTCGTCAGAGCAATTTGAGCGAATCCCCGCCGACGCGGACGAGATCGTGCTGGCCCGGCGCGTGTGGCCCGACGGCCGCACCCGCGCGTACGTCTGCGGCCGCTCGGCGACGCTCGCCGACATCCAGGATCTGGGCGGCCGGATGCTGTCGTTCTACGGGCAGCACGAGCACCGCAAGCTGATGCTCGGAGCAGCACAACTGGAGATCCTCGACGCCCACAGCGGCCCCCGCCAGGCGGAGCTGCGGCGGGAGCTGGCCGCGGCCTACGCGAGCGTCCGCGAGCTCGATCAGACGGCGTCGACGCTGCGCACGGTCGCCGGCTCTCGCGATCGCGAGCTCGACCTGCTGAAGTTCGAGCTCGACGAGATCGAAGCCGTGTCGCCGACCGAGGAGGAGGCGGCTGCGCTGACGGCGGAGCGCGAGCGCCTGCGCCACGCCGAGGCCTTGCGCGCCGCGGCGGTGGGGGCGGCAGAGGCGATCGCGCCCGACGGCGGCGTGGGCGCCGCGGAACTGCTCGCGTCCGCCGGCGGCGCGCTCGAGCACGCGGCCGGGATCGACGGCGAGCTGGGGCCGCTGGCGGAGCGGATGCAGGCGCTGCGGTTCGAGGCCGAGGATCTCGGGGGTGAGCTTCGCCGTTACCTGCTCGCCGTCGACGGGTCGCCTGGTCGCCTGGAGGAGGTCGAGGAGCGGCTGGCGCTGTTCGCGCGCCTGGAGCGCAAGCACGGCGGCTCGATCGCCGAGGTGCTCGCCCACGCGCAGCGCTGCCGCCTGCGCCGCGACGAGCTCGAGCACGCCGACGTCGCGCTCGAACAGGCAGAGGCGGAGCTCGCCGACGCCCGCACCGAGCTCGACCGCCTCGCGGGGGAGCTGTCGCGGCGCCGCCGCGCCGCCGCGCCCGAGCTCGCCGACGCTGTCAGCCGGCGCCTGGAGGAGCTGGCGATGCCCGACGCGCAGTTCGAGGTTGCGTTGCAGGCGCGCCAGTCCGGATGCGGCCCCGCCGGGGCCGACACCGTCGAGTTCACGCTCGCCCCCAACCCCGGGCTGCGGGCCGGGCCACTGCGCGAGATCGCCTCTGGGGGCGAGCTCTCGAGGGTGATGCTGGCGCTGCTGAGCGCCGCCCACGCCGACGCCGGGGCCGATGATGCGGGCGCCACCACGCTCGTGTTCGACGAGGTCGACGCCGGAATCGGCGGGCACACGGCGCGGGCGGTCGGACAGCACCTGCGCGAGCTTGCGCGCGGCCGGCAGATCCTCTGCATCACCCACCTCCCGCAGGTCGCCGCCCTCGCCGCCCGCCACTTCACGATCGCCAAGGACACGACCGCAACGCCCGCCCGGACGACCGTCACGACGCTCGACGGCGACTCGGTCGTCGGCGAGCTGGTGCGGATGCTCGGCGCCGGCGAGGGCGACCGCGCCGCCAGCCGCCACGCCCGCGAGCTGCTCAAGGCAGCCTGAGCAAATGACGTCCTAAGTGCCCGCTAGTGTGAGGTGTCCACTAAAATCGGAGTTCGATCGATGGCCCAAGTTCCGCGACGTGCCGCCAGTACACCTGCCCGGGAAACCAGGTTCATCTTCATCACCGGCGGCGTCGTCTCGTCGCTCGGCAAGGGGATCGCCGCCGCATCGATCGGCCGGCTGCTCGTGGCGCGCGGGCTGAGCGTCCAGCTGCAGAAGTTCGACCCGTACATCAACGTCGATCCCGGGACGATGTCGCCGTATCAGCATGGCGAGGTGTTCGTCACCGAGGACGGGGCCGAGACCGATCTCGACCTCGGCCACTACGAGCGGTTCACCGACGCGAACACCAACCGGGCATCGAACGTGACCGCCGGCGGCGTCTACAACACCGTGATCCGCCGCGAGCGCCGCGGCGACTATCTGGGCGCGACCGTGCAGGTCGTGCCGCACATCACCGACGAGATCAAGCAGCGGATCAAGCTGATGGCCGAGTCCAGCGACGTCGACTTCGTGATCACCGAGATCGGCGGCACGGTCGGCGACATCGAGTCGCTGCCGTTTCTGGAGGCGATCCGCCAGTTCCCGGTCGATGTCGGCCGGCGGCGCTGCATGTTCATCCACCTGACGCTGGTGCCGTACATCGGCCACGCCGGCGAGCTGAAGACCAAGCCGACCCAGCACTCCGTCAACGAGCTGCGGCGGATCGGGATCGCGCCCGACATGGTCGTGTGCCGGTCTGAATCCGAGCTGTCCCCCGAGATCCGGCGCAAGATCGCGCTGTTCGCGAGCCTGCCGGTCGAGGCGGTCGTGTCCGCCTACGACGTGCCCGACATCTACCGGGTGCCGCTCGTGTTCCGCGACGAGGGGGTCGATGACTACATCCTGCGCGAGCACTACGGACTCGAGGCTTCGCCGCCGGATCTGAGCGGCTGGGAGCAGATCACGCGCCGCGCCAGCGAGGCGGGGGAGAAGGTGCGAATCTCGCTGGTCGGCAAGTATGTCCAGCTCGAGGACGCCTACTTGTCGGTCGTCGAGGCGCTCCGGCACTCCGGGGTGCACCACGGCTGCAAGGTCGAGATCGACTGGATCGACTCCGAGACGGTCACCGACGCCGAGGTCGCGACCCGGCTCGAGCACGCGGACGGGATCCTGATCCCCGGAGGCTTCGGCGGTCGCGGGTTCGAGGGCAAGATCCGAGCGGCGCAGATCGCCCGCGAGCACCGGATCCCGTACCTCGGGATCTGCCTGGGCATGCACGTCTCGGTCAGCGAGTTCGCCCGTCACGTCGCCGCGATGGAGGGCGCCAACTCGACCGAGATGGATCCCGAGACGCCGTATCCGGTGATCGACCTGCTGCCCGAGCAGAAGGAGATCGCCGACATGGGCGGGACGATGAGGCTGGGCGCCGACCCGGTGAAGCTCCACGACCACACCCGCGTCCGCGAGCTGTACGGCGAGCCGGTCGTGTACGAGCGCCACCGCCACCGCTATGAGGTCAACAACCACTTGCGCCGGCGGCTGGAGGCACTCGGGCTGGTGTGCTCGGGAACCTCGCCCGACGAGCGGCTCGTCGAGGTGATCGAGCTCGAGCGCGACGCGCACCCGTTCTACGTCGCCTCGCAGTTCCATCCCGAGTTCAAGTCGCGACCCGAGCGGCCCGCGCCGCTGTTCCGCGAGTTCGTCGGCGAAGCGCTGGCCCACGCCAACGTGGCCCGCCTAGCGGATGTCACGCCGGTCGCACCCGCCGCTGCTCCGTGAGGCGCGCGACCGACGGCGAGCGCGAGCGACTCCACGAGACGTTCGTCTCGCTGTGCCGGGTGCAGAGCCCGTCGGGGCACGAGCGCCCTTGCGTCGACCACGTCGCGCGCGAGCTGGCACGGATCGGGCTGGAGGTCGACGAGGACGACGCCGGCCCGTCGGCGGGCGCCGACGCCGGCAATCTGTTCGCGCGGATTGAAGGCCGGGGCGGCGACAGCATCCTGCTCTGCGCCCACCTCGACACCGTCCCGCCGACCGCGCCGATCGAGCCGGTCCTGATCGACGGGGGCTTCACGAACTCGGGTGACGGGATCATCGGCGCCGACAACAAGGCGGCCGTCGCGGTGATGCTCGAGCTCGCGCGCCGCCTGCACGGCGCGCCGCAGCCGCCGCCGGTCGGCGTCGAGCTGCTGTTCACGGTCTCGGAGGAGAACGGGCTGCACGGCGCCAAGGCGTTCGACGTCGGACGGCTGCGCAGCGGCCTCGGCTTCGTCTTTGACCACGCCACGCCGATCGGGGAGATCGTCGTCGCCTCGCCGACCTATCAGCGCGTGGTCGCCGAGCTGCACGGGCGCGCGGCCCACGCCGGGATCAGGCCCGAGGAGGGCCGCAGCGCGATCGCCGCGGCCGCGTCGGCGATCGCGACGATGCAGCTGGGGCGCCTGGATCCCGAGACGACGGCGAACGTCGGCACGATCTCGGGCGGCACCGCGACCAACGTCGTGCCCGAACGCTGTCGCGTCGAGGCCGAGGTGCGCGGGCTGGCCGATCAGCGCGTCGAGCAGGTCTTGACCGACATGATCGACCGCTTCCAGGACGCCGCCGACGTCGCCGAGTGCGATCTCGATGTCACCGTCGAGCGGATGTTCACGGCCTACAGAACCAAGCCCGACGCGCCGCAGGTGAGGCTCGCGGAGCTCGCGCTGCGCGATTGCGGCTACGAGCCGCGGCTGATCGTCACCGGCGGCGGATCGGACGCAAACGCGTTTCAGGCGGCCGGCTTTCCGTGTACGAACCTCGCCAATGGGACCGAGCGCAACCACGAGCCCGGCGAGCGCGTCAGCGTCGACGCGCTCGAGGGCATGCTCGAGGTCGCGATCGCGCTCGTTCAGCACGCAGACGGCGCCGCGGAGCCGCCCGGATGAGCTTGGAGTTCGAGCGCCTCGGCGCCGACATCAAGTGGGAGGGCCGGATCGTCACCGTCGGGACCGAGCGGTTTCGCCACGCCGACGGCCACGAGGTCACGCGTGAGAAGGTCTGGCACCCGGGCGCGGTCGGGATCGTCGCGCTCGACGACGCGCACGTATGGCTGACCCGCCAGCCGCGCGAGGCCGTCGGCGCCACGGCTTCGCTGGAGATCCCGGCCGGCAAGCGCGACGTGCCCGGCGAGCCGCCGCTGCAGACCGCCAAGCGCGAGCTCGCGGAGGAGATCGGCAAGCGCGCCGGCCGCTGGGAGGAGATCTTCGCGTTCTACACCAGCCCCGGGTTCAGCGACGAGCGCGTCTGGCTGTTCCTCGCGACCGATCTCGGCGATGCCGACGGGCTGCACGAGGCCGAGGAAGACGAGCGCATCGAGGTCGTCCCGTGGGCGCTGGATCGGCTCGACGACGCGATCTCTGAGTGCGAGGACTCAAAGTCGCTGATCGCCCTGCTGTGGCTGCTCTCACGGCCGGGCCGCGGTTTGCACCACGCAGGACCGTAGCGCCGCGACTCGAACTACGCCGTTATGGCCACGACCGAGCCGCGGGCGCCCGCGCGCCACCTGACCGAGCTGACACTCGATTTCCTGGCCTACCTCGAGCTCGAGCGGGGCCTGTCTCGCAATACGCTCGAGGCGTACCGCTCAGACCTGCAGCAGTTTGGAGCCTTCCTCGACCGGCGCGGCGTCGACCCGCTCGAGGTGACGCCCGCCGACCTCAACATGTTCGGATCCGAGCTCGCCGCCGGTCGCGAGCGCAAGACGGCCGCGGCCCCGGCGACATTGCAGCGAAAGATCGCCTGTCTGCGGTCGTTCTATCGGCATCTGCGCCGCGAGCAGATCCTCGACCACGACCCGACCACCGAGCTGCGCCCGCCGCGCTCCCGGGCGCGGCTGCCGAAGGTCCTCAGCCGCGACGAGGTCTCGTCATTGCTGGCCCAGCCGCGCGGCAACTCGCCCGCGGCGCTGCGGGATCGGGCGCTGCTGGAGACGATGTACGCCTGTGGGCTGCGCGCGTCGGAGGCGATCTCGCTGCAGCTGTCGGAGCTCGACCTCGAGGCTGGGATCCTGCGCGCCCGCGGCAAGGGCAGCAAGGAACGGATCGTGCCGGTCGGAAGCAAGGCAATCGCGACGCTGAAGCCGTATCTGGCCCGCGGCCGGCCGCAGCTGGTGGGCCTGCGCGACGAGCAGCGTGTGTTCGTCAACCTGCGCGGCGGCGGCCTCTCGCGCCAGGGGCTGTACAAGATCGTCCAGCGCCACGCCCGCAGCGCCGGGCTCGATCAGCGGATGAGCCCGCACACGCTGCGCCACTCGTTCGCCACCCACCTGCTGGCGGGCGGCTGTGACCTGCGCTCGCTGCAGGAGATGCTCGGGCACGCCGACATCGGCACCACCCAGATCTACACGCACCTGTCGGCCGACCGGCTGCGCGACGTGTACTTCGAAGCGCATCCACGGGCGCAGATCTCCAGCGGCCGCTGACGCGGGGACTCGGGACACTAGGATGCGTGGGCCTTCGGGCGCCGACGCACATGGCCCAAGCCGACGACACCCACCGCCACGGTCTCACGCACTTCGACGACGCGCGCGCGTTCGAGTTCGAGCTCGGGCATCTGCGCGGCCGGTGGACGATGCTGGGCGAGTCGGCCGGCAGCGTGACCGTCGGCGTCAACCGAATCCAGATCCCGCCCGGTGCCTGGTCGACGCCGGCGCACGAGCACGGCCGCGGGGAGGAGATCTTCTACATAATCGCCGGCCGCGGGCTGTCGTGGCAGGGCGGACGGACAGCCGAGATCGGCCCCGGTGATTGCATCGTCTACGCGCCCCGCCGGGGGGCGCACAGCGTGCATGCCGACGAGGAGCTGGACCTGCTCGCGTTCGGGCCGCGCGAGCGCGACGAGAGCGTCGGCTTCCCGCGGCTTCAGATGTCGCTCGTGGGCCGACGCGCGGTCGAGACAGTTTCCGCGACCCAGGACGGCGCCCCGTTCCAGTTCGTTCGCGAGGCCCAGCTCGGCGCCCCCGAGTTGCCCGACGAAGCCGCGCCGCGCCCGGCGACGATCGTCAACCTCGACGCCGTCACGCCGGAGCCGCTGCAGCGCCCGCGAGTTAGGCGGACAAGACGCAACCTCGGCCGTGCGGCCGGCTCGGTCACGAGCGGCCTGCAACACGTCGAGGTCGCGCCCGGCAAGGAGTCCACGGCCCAGCACTGCCACTCGCTGGAGGAGGAGATCTTCGTCGTGCTGGACGGCGCCGGCGTCCTGGTACTCGGCGATGACGAGATCCCGGTGCGGACGGGAACGGTGGTCTCGCGGCCGGCCGGTACCGGCGTCGCGCACATGTTCCGCGCCGCCGACGCCGGGCTCACCTACCTCGCCTACGGCACGCGCGACCCCGGCGACGTCTGCTACTACCCGCGTTCGAACAAGATCTCGTTTCGCGGTGTCGGGTTGATCGCGCGGATCGAGAAGCTCGAGTACTGGGACGGCGAGGACTGAGCGTGCCGTCGTGAGCCGGGCCGTCGTAGTCGTGCTCGACGCCTGCGGCGTCGGCGCGCTTCCCGATGCCGCCGACTACGGGGACGAGGGCGCCAACACCCTCGGCCACCTCGCGACCGCCGCCGGCGGCCTGCAGCTGCCGATCCTGCAGCGGCTCGGGCTCGGCTCGATCGTGCAACTGCAGGGCGTCGCGCCCGCCGCCGAGCCGGTCCTTCACGGGCGCCTGCGCCTGCTCGGCCACGGCAAGGACTCTACGGCCGGGCACTGGGAGCTGATGGGCGTGATCTCACCGGCGCTGCCCCGCTACCCCGACGGCTTTCCCGACGAGGTGATCGACGTCGTGCGGAGCGCCAGCGGCCGCGGCGTGATCTGCAACCGCCCGTACAACGGACTCGGGGCGATCGCCGATTTCGGGCGCGAGCACTTGCAGTCCGGCGCGCTGATCGTCTACACGAGCCAGGACTCGGTCTTGCAGATCGCCGCGCACGAGCAGGTAGTCGCGCCCGAGCAGCTGTACGAGATCTGCGGGCGGGTCCGGTCGGAGCTGACCGAGCAGCACGCGGTCGGCCGCGTGATCGCGCGGCCGTTCACCGGGACGCCCGGAGCCTTCCAGCGCACCGACGGCAGGCGTGACTACTCGCTGGCGCCGCCGTCCCGCAGCTATCTCCAGGAGCTCCAGCAGGCCGGCGTCCCGGTGCACACGGTCGGCAAGGTCGGGCAGCTGTTCAGCGGCATCGGCGTCGACATCCAGCACTACGGGCCGACCAACGCGTCGGCGCTGGCCGAGACGACCGAGCTGCTGCGCACGCTCGAGCGCGGGTTCGTGTTTACGAACCTGATCGAGACCGATCAGGTCTACGGCCACCGCCACGACGTGCCCGGCTTTCACCGGGCGCTGCGCGAGATCGATGCGACGGTCGGCGACTGGCTGACGCTGCTGGGGCCGCGCGACCTGCTGGTGCTGACCGCCGACCACGGTTGCGATCCGACCGCCCAGCACACCGACCACACGCGCGAGTACGTTCCGCTGCTGGCGGTGTTCGAAGGGCATCGAGCGCGCCGGCACGACGGCGGGGCGGCCGACGTCGGGGCCAGCGCACTGAAATGGCTGGCCGGCGTCGAGGCCTCGGAGCTGCCCGGTAGGGCGTTCGTCTAAGTTCGTATAGATGCCCGAGCTGCCCGAGGTAGAGACGATCCGCCGCCAGCTGGCGCCGCACCTCGAGGGGCGCACGATCCTCTCCGCCGAGATCCTCGATTACCGCTGGACGCGCCCGGAGGACCCGGCGGTGGTCGCGCACGAGTTGACCGGCGCGTACGTGGAGCGCGTCAGCCGCGCCGGCAAATACCTGATCTGGTCGCTGTCGGCCGACCGGTACCTGCTCATACACCTGCGCATGACCGGCGCGCTGCTGTTCGACCCCGATGTCGATCCGCCGAACTCGCGCGTGCGCATGACGCTCGACCGCGGTCACCGGCTGATCTACGTGGACCCGCGGCGGTTCGGCACCGGCCACCTGGTGCACGGGGCCGACGCGAGGGACGCCTATCTCGCCGCGCGGATCGGCGTCGAGCCGTTCTCAGAGCAATTCACCACCGCGTACCTGCGCGCGGCGTCGCGCGGGCGCGTCGCGCCGATCAAGGCGTTCCTGCTCGATCAGCGGCGGATCGCCGGGGTCGGCAACATCTACGCCGACGAGGCGTTGTTCCGCGCGCGGATCCATCCGCTGCGCCCCGCCGGGCGGCTGACCGGCGCGCAATGGGAGGCGCTGCGCGATGCGATCGAGGAGGCGCTGGCGGCTGGGATCGAAGCCAAGGGCGCATCGATCGACGACTTTCGCCACATCGACGGCGCGCGCGGCTCCTTCCAGGACCGCTTCCTCGTCCACCGCCGGGCCGGCGAGCCTTGCCCGCGGTGTGGTGCGACGATCCGCAAGCAAGTCGTCGGCGGCCGCGGCACCTACGTCTGCGAGCACTGCCAGCCGCGCCCGCGCCAGCGCCGGGGGCGACCGGCGACCGTGCGCTGAACGTCAGGCGCGCGATGCAACACGAGCCATTCGGCAAGGACCGCCTGGGTTAGCGCAATACGCACAGGCCCCGCGAACGGGTTCAAGCGACCGCGCTTATGTCCGGAAACCTCGCCGCCCGCACGACTCAACCGGGGATAAGCGCGGCGGGCGCGCTTATCCCCGGGAAGCTGTGCCGCTCGGGGTCTCCACCGGGGATAAGCGCGCCTCTGCTCGGAGCGCATGCAGCTCGTGCACGGACGCGGGCGGCGCGATCGCGCTGCCCTGATAAGCACGCCCCACGTGCTTATGGTGGCGAAGCTGCGCGCGTCGGCGAGGCTTGTCACGAATGCAGGGTTTGGGGGAGGGCGCACCCGTTGCGCCGTCCGTCCGTCCTCAGGGCCAACCCTTGCAGCCGCCCACCGGCCAGGGCCGCGGCCGCGAAGCGGACGTCACCGCCCAGCGACCGACACGGATGACACTGAGGCGATACACAGCGCCACCGCGGTCCATCCCTGTTCGGCAGAGCCCAAAACGCGCTCAGGCCTGCTCTACGCGGCGAGCAGGACCTTGAGTCGGCCGCCCTTGTCGGCGGCGACCAGGTCGTCGAGGCCGCCGAGCGTCTCGCCGTCGATCACGATCTGCGGGAAGGTCATCATTCCGGTGCGCGTCGCGAGCTCAGCCCGGCCGTCCGGGTCCTTTGCCAGATTGATCTCTTCATAGCCCACCCCGCGACGGGTGAGCAGCGCCTTGGCCGTCACGCAGCGCGCGCACGGCTCGGTGGTGTAGACGGTGACCGTTCTCATCGCTTCAGAAAGTATAGCCTCCAAACGGGGGATCTCATGCCCGGTCTGCTGAAGACCGATGCGATCGTTCTGCGCTCGATCCGCTACGGCGAGGCCGACCGGATTCTGCACCTGTATACCCCGCGCAACGGGCGATTGAGCGCGATCGCCAAGGGCGCGCGCCGGTCCCGCAGTCGCTTCGGCGCACGGCTGGAGCCGTTCTTCTACGTCCGTGCCTTCCTGCACGAAGGGCGCGGCGACCTGCTGACGGTGACCGGCGTCGACACGATCGCCACGCACGGGCCGTTGCGCGAGCACATGCAGACGCTCGATGCCGCCGCCCGCGCGTGCGACGCCGTCGCCCGTCTGTTCGAGACCGCCGACCCGCATCCAGAGGTGTTCGCGCTGCTCGCCAACGAGCTTGCGCTGCTGAGCGCCGGCGTTGTCCACGCGCGCCCCGCGAACGGACTTGCATTTCGGCTGAAGCTGCTGCTCGCGGCGGGGATCGTGCCGCACCTGAGCGCCTGCACCGCGTGCGGGGAGGCCGAGCATCTGCGCGGCTTCTCAGCCGCCGCCGGCGGCGTCGTCTGCAACTCCTGCGAGGCCGCCGCGTTCCCGCTCGACGAGGAGTGCTATCGGTTCCTGGTCGGCGCCCTCGGCCGTCCGCTGGCGGACGCGCCCGACGCTTCGGATCGGGCTTTGCGCCAAGCCGAGCGTGCGATCACCGAGACCGCCGAGCATCATGCGCACGTGCGCCTGCGCCCCCTGCTGCGCGCGGCGTAGCCAACCGTAGAATCGATCACGTGAGCGATCAAGCCCTGACGGCAGGCTATGAGCATCCCGGCGGCGCCGTCGCTGCGGCGTTCGCAGAGCGGATGCAGGCGCGCGAGGAGGCCGAGCTGTCGCCGCTGGCGACGCGCTCCTACCCGCCTGCGCGGCTCGCGCCCGAGACCGACTGCGGGCTGCGCACGCCGTTTCAGCGCGACCGCGACCGGATCGTGCACTGCAAGGCGTTTCGCCGGCTCAAGCACAAGACGCAGGTGTTCGTGGCCCCCAGCGGCGACCACTACCGCACCCGGCTCACCCACACGCTCGAGGTCACCCAGGTCTCGCGGACGGTCGCCCGTGCGCTGGCGCTCAACGAGGATCTGGTCGAGGCGATCGGGCTCGGCCACGACCTCGGGCACCCGCCGTTCGGGCACATCGGCGAGGATGCGCTCGATCGCTGCCTGAGCGAGCGCTTCAGCTCCTCGTTTCGCCATCACGAGCAGTCGCTGCGGGTCGTCGACACGCTCGAGCGAGACGGCCAGGGGCTGAACCTGACGCTCCAGGTGCGCGACGGGATCGTGAGTCATTCCGGCCGCGCCGCGCTGCCGTCGACGCTCGAGGGCAAGATCGTCCGGCTGATGGACCGGGTCGCCTACATCAACCACGACATCGACGACGCCGTTCGGGCGGGCGTGCTGCAGCCAAGCGAGCTGCCTCCGAGGCCGATCGAGATCCTCGGCGACACCGGATCCCGAAGGATCGACATGCTGGTCCACGACCTGGTCGAGCACTCGCATGCGGCGGGCGACATCGTCCAGGGCGAGGAGGTCGGCGCCGCGATGTCCGAGCTTCGCTCGTTCATGTTCGAGCGCGTGTATCTCGGCCCGGAGGCCACGCGCGAGCATGCGAAGATCGACCTGGTGGTGCGCACGCTGTTCGATCACTACTGCTCGCATCCCGAGGAGATTCCCGACTCGATTCCCGACGGCGAGCTCGAGCGAAGAGTGACGGACTACGTCGCGGGCATGACCGACCGCTACTGCACCGCGACGTTCGAGAAGCTGACCGTGCCGGTGGCGTTCGCGCCGTGACGCGCTACACCGCCGACTCGCGCGACCGCGTGTTCGATGCAGTCGACATGCTCGCGCTCGTCTCCGCCCGCACCGAGTTACGCCGCGCCGGCGTCGACAGCTATTTCGGCCTGTGCCCGTTCCACGACGAGCGGAGCGCGTCGTTCCACGTCCGACCCGATCAGAAGCACTACTTCTGCTTCGGCTGCCAGCAGTCCGGCGACCCGTTCTCGTTCGTGATGGAGACCGAGGGCCTCGACTTCAAGGGCGCGCTCGAGGCGCTCGCCGACCGCTTCGGGGTCACGCTCGAGACCGAGGACGAGGACCCCGAGGCCGCATCGCGCCGGCAGCGCCGGGAGCGCCTGTACGCGCTGCTCGGGCGCTCAGCGACGTATTACGCCCGCTATCTGTGGGAGGCGCGCGAGGCCTCCGCCGCCCGCGAGTACCTGCTCGGTCGCGGCCTGACCGAGGAGACGCTGCGCGAGTTCCGCGTGGGCTATGCCCCCAGCGCATGGGACCGAATGCTGGGCGCTTCGCGAAGCGCCGGCTTCAGCGAGCAGGAGCTGATCGCCGCCGGGCTCGTGCAGCGCTCGCGCGCGCGCCCGGGCCAGGTGTATGACCGCTTCCGCGAGCGGATCATGTTCCCGTCGGTCGACTCGCGCGGGCGCGTCCGCGGTTTCGGCGCGCGGGCGATGCGCGACAACCAGCCGCCCAAGTACCTCAACACCTCCGACGGCGAGGTCTACCACAAGCGCAGCCAGCTGTTCGGCATCGACCTCGCCCGCGCGAGCGCGGCCCGTGCGGGGGCGATGATCCTGGTCGAGGGCTACACCGACGTGCTCGCGCTGCACCAGGCCGGGCTGCGCAACGCGGTCGGGATCATGGGCACGGCGCTGACCGAGGAGCAGGTCAATGAGCTCAAGCGGATCGTCACCGTCCTGCTGCTGTGCCTGGACGCGGACAGCGCCGGGCAGGAGGCGATGCTGCGGGCCCAGCGCCTGGCCGCCGGCAGCGACCTCGAGCTGCGTGTCGTGTCGCTGCCCGAAGGCACCGACCCAGCCGAGATGCTGACCAAGGACGGCGGCGCCGACGCGCTGCGCGCGCTCGTTGATTCGTCGGTGCCGTTCGTCGTCTTTCACGTCGAGCGGATTCTCGACCGCGCCGACACGGGCACGGCCGAGGGTCGCGACCGCGCGCTGCAGGAGCTCAGGCCGGTGCTGGGCGACCTGCGCGCGAGTGTGTTGCGCGAAGAGCTGTTGCGAAGCGTCGCGGGGCGGCTCGAGCTGTCAGCGGGGATGCTCGCCTCGCTGATGTCCGGCACGGGCGTCGCGGGCAACGGCGATCCGCCGGCCTCGACCGCGGCCGACGCCGCAGTGCAGGTGGCCGTCGCACCCGTGGACCGCAGCGTTCGCAACGAGCGTACGTTCCTGGCGCTGTGCATCGCGCTGCCCCAGGCCGGTACCGCGGCGCTCGCCGAGATCGATCCCGACACGCTGCTGACCAGCGCGGTGCTGCGCCGCGCGGCGGCGCACCTGGCCGGGCGCACCGACGCGCCGCTGTCGGACCTGCCCGCAGACGACGAGGAGCTCGCGCGGACGGTCGCCGATCTCGTTGCGCTGGCCGGCCGGGCCGGCGACATCAGCGCCGAGCGGCTCGAGCACGCGCGCCTGGTGCTCGAGCGCGCCCGCCTGGACCGCGCGATCGCCCGCGCCCGTGCCGGCGGCGGCGGATCGACCAACGAGCTGGCACGCGAGCGCGAGCAGGTGCTCGAGGCGATCCACGGCGTCGTCACGCGGCTGGAGCAGGCCGTCTGACCAGTGTCTGGTGACAGTTCAGACCAGCGTCGGGAAGCCTTCCGCGTGGACGTGCGCATCCCGGTCGAGGTCAACCACCCGATGATCCGCGACGGCTGGCTGGTGAACCTGTCGGCTACGGGCGCGCTGCTGGAGGTCGATCTGACCTGCGAGCCCGGTGATGGGGTCCAATTCTCGATCATGCTCCCCGAGGAGGAACCGATCCCGCTGGCCGCCGAGGTGGTCCGCAGCAAGGACAAGACAGTGGCGGTCAGGTTCATCGGGCTGGGGCTCGGCCGAGATCGAGAGGTCGCCCATGTCGTGTTCGCCGCGCACCGCCGCAAGCTCGGGCCTCGATAGCCACTCGGCGATGATTTGAAATCGGCCGTGGCGCCGTCCGGGTTCCCGCTACAGTTTGGCCACCATCCGGGGTAGCTCAACCGGCAGAGCATTCGGCTGTTAACCGAAGGGTTGTGGGTTCGAGTCCCACCCCCGGAGCTTGACCAGGTCGCCGGTGACCGTGGAGGACCTCGAGCGCTGGGAGGATCACGGCGCGGTCTGGCGCGCGCTCGAGGTATCAGATCAGGCAGCCGTGGTGCAGCTGTGCACGTGCTACGGGGAGCCGGTCGACGTCGTCCGCAGCGACGACGCCGAGGTCATCGCGTTCGTGCGGGCTCATCGCGAGCCGTAGCCGCGAGCTGCTCGACCAGCTCGGCGGCGCGGTCGGCCCCGTCGTTGCCAGCGGCCCACTGCGCCAACGCGCGTGCGCGCACGCGCAGGGACGGGTCGCGCAGCGCGCGCCGGGCCGCCAGCCGCAGCGTCGAGGGCGTCAGCAGTCGCCATGGCAGCCGCACGCCGACGCCCGCCCAGTCGACCCGCGCGGCGTTCTCTCCCATGTCGCCCGCGTGGGGCACGGCGAGCACCGGGCACCCGGACTCCAGCGCCCGCGCGAGCGTCCCGTGTCCGGCGTGGGTCACGACCAGGTCGGCGCGCGGCATCGCCCGCCCGTAGGAGATCCAGTCGACCAGCTTCGCGTTGGCGGGCGCGGAACGGGGGCGCGCGAGCGGCTCGCGGTTGGTCGCGGCCAGGACGCGGACCGGTTCGCGCGCAAGCCCGAGCAGCGCGGCTTCAAGCAGCCGGTGCCCGGGATCCTGAGACGTCGACGGCGCCACGAGCACGAGCGGGTCATCGCCCGGGGGCGGGGCGACGTCGCCGAACGGGGGCTCCCAGATGATCGGGCCGACGACGTGCACGTGCTCGGGCCAGTCGCGCCGATACTCGAGCTGCGGGAACGTCCCGACGATGCACAGCCGCGTGCTGATCCCGCCGTAGAGGCGGCTGACGCGTGGCAGCCCGAGCTTTACCCTGGTCTCGTTGAGCTCGGATCGCCCCTGCCTGAGCCCGGTCTGCACGGGCCGCTCCAGCGCCTGCCAGAAGCTCGCGCCAAGCGCCGTGCGCGGCGGCCGTGCGCCGAGCGCATATGGGGGATAGCCGGGCGGATTGTGGGGGTAGGAGTGCGGGATCAGGGTGGCGGCCGGCACCCCCTCGAGCTCGGCCGCCATCGCCGGCGCGAGCGTCAGGATGTCGTGCACGACCACATCGGGCCGGCAGCGCGCGACGGAGACCCGCGTCTCAGCGGTCGCCAGCACGACCGCCTCATACGGTTTGAGCGGACGCTCCCGCGTCGGGAACACCGGGTATTCGGGCGCTGCGACAAACGACATGCCCGCGGCCTCCACGTGCTCTTGCCAGCGCCGCCACGTCTCCAGCGTGACCTGATGGCCGCGCGCGACCAGACGGCTGCCGAGCGCGAGCATCGGAAAGGCGTGTCCGGGGTCGCCGAACGCCCCGAGGAAGACCCGGAGCTTCTGGCTCACCCAGCGAGCTCGGCGATCGCGCGCAGCTGCGCGATCCTGTCTTCCGCGCTGAACGCCAGCGGGCTCACCGTCAATGTCCCGACGCCCGCGTCGCGGAAAGCGGAGATCCGATCGGCGACCTGATCGCGAGGCCCGCACAGCGACACCATGTCGATCAGCCTGTCGGGGATCGCCGCGCCGGCCTCGTCCTTGCGGCCCTCCAGGTACAGGTCCTGAATCTCCTTGGCCTCCGCCTCAAAGCCGTAGCGCTGCACGAGGTTGTTGTAGAAGTTCTGCTTGCGCGAGCCCATGCCGCCGATGTACAGGGCCAGCAGCGGGCGCGTCAGGTCACGGGCCGCCTCGACGTCGTCGGAGATGTAGGCGTTGACGTTCGGCGCGATGTCGAATCCGTCCAGCGAGCGGCCCGAGGCCGCGGCGCCCTCCTGCAGCAGCCCGCGGAGCTCCGAGACGTGCTCGGGCGAGAAGAACGTGGGCAGCCAGCCGTCTGCGATCTCGCCGGCCAGCGCCGTGTTCTTCGGCCCGATCGCGGCGAGATAGATCGGGATCCGCTGCTGGACCGGCGAGATCATCAGCTTCAGCGCCTTGCCCGGGCCGTCCGGGAGCGGCAGCTCGATCGTCTCGCCCTGGTAGTCCACACGCTCGCGCGCCAGCGCCATCCGCACGACCTCGATGTACTCGCGGGTTCGCTGCAGCTGCCGCCCGAACCGCTGGCCGTGCCACCCCTCCGCGACCTGGGGCCCGGAGGATCCGATCCCCAGCACCATCCTGCCGCCCGACAGCTCGTCGATCGTTGCCGCGGTCATCGCGGTCATCGCCGCGCTGCGTCCCGGCATCTGGAAGACGGCCGAGCCGAGCTTGATCTTCGACGTGCCGGCCGCCAGCCAGGCGAGCACGGTCGCGGCATCGGACCCGTAGGCCTCGGCGGCCCAGACCGAGTCATAGCCGAGGCGCTCGGCCTCCTGGACGACCTGTAGCTGTTCCTGGGCGCCCATCCCGAGGCCCCAATAACCGACGTGTACTCCGAGCTTCATTGCGCAATGTTCCTTTAGTCGCTTGAGGTGAACCCTATGCGAGAAGTCCGACCGCGTCGCGACGCAGCGAGACGAGCCCGAGCTGCGCGACACTTGCGCTGTGACCGACACCGCGGCCCCAGTTCTCGACGAGGCCGTCGAGGACGGCATCTCGCAGGAGCGGCGCACGACGCCGCTCGAGCTGCTGTGGGATCTGGTGTTCGTGTTCGCCGTCACGCAGGTCACGGCGCTCCTTGCCGGCAATCTGACCTGGGTCGGCTTTGGCCGCTCGATGGTCGTGCTCGCGCTGGTCTGGTGGGCGTGGTCGGCGTTCGTCTGGGCCGCCAACGCGCAATCGCCGGACTCGGGGACGATGCGGCTGTGCCTGCTGTTGGCGACGCTGTTCATCATGATCAGCGGGCTCGCCGTGCCGGGCGCGTTCGGCGCCAGCGCAACGCTGTTCGCGGTCACCTACGCATTCGTGCGGCTGTTACATCTTGCGCTGTACACCGACGCGTCGCGGCAGGGCAACGCCTCGTGGTCGGCGATCGCAGGCTTCGCGGTCACGGTCGCGGTCGGGATGGCGCTGTTGATCGCGGGGTCGTTCCTGCACGGCGCCGGGCGCATGATCCTGTGGCTGCTCGCGGTCGCGATCGATTACGCGGGTCCCGCCTGGCTGACGCGCGAGAAGCTGCGCGGACTGCAGCAGGTCGCGGTCGGCCACTTCGCCGAGCGCTACAGCCTGTTCGTGATCATCTGCCTGGGTGAGTCGATCGTGACCCTGGGGGTGGCGGCGAGGGGGGAGACGATCGACGTGGCGCTCGTCGCGGCCGTCGCGCTTGGACTCATCATCACGATCGAGTTGTGGTGGACGTACTTCGACCGCTTCGCCCAGGACGCCGAAGAGCGACTGCGAGAGCACGACGACCCGGTGCTCGCAGCGGCCGACTCATACAGCTACTTGCACCTGGTGATCATCGCGGGGATCATCATCTTCGCCGTCGGGGTCAAGCACATGATCCATGCGGTCGACAAGCCGCTCGTCGACGCCGCGCGGCTGGCGCTGTGCGGGGGTGTCGCGTTGTATCTGGTCGGGCACGTCGGCTTTCGGCTGCGGATCGCCGGGGAGTTCGGACGTGAAAAGGCGATCGTCGCCGCCGCGCTGATGGTCCTGTTCGCGCTTGGCGGCGGGCTCCCGGCGTGGGCGCTGGCGGGTTGCGTGACCGTGCTGCTCGGCGCGCTGTGCGCGGTCGAGACGATGTCCGGTCGCCGACGCCCAGGCGTGCAGATCCCGACTCCGGCTGACAGGATGAGTACATGACCACACGCACAGGGCTGGAGCTGATTGGAGCGCTCGACGGCGGGTTCGACGAGGTGCTCACTCCCGACGCGCTCGAGTTCGTCGCTGACCTGCAGCGCCGGTTCGGTGACCGCAGGCGCGAGCTGCTGCAGGCACGCGCGCGCCGGCGAGAGCGCCTCGCGGCAGGCGAGTCGCTCGATTTTCTCCCCGACACCAAGGACATTCGCGAGGGCGCGTGGGCGGTCGCGCCGGCGCCCGCCGACCTGCAGCAACGCTGGGTTGAGATCACCGGCCCGACCGAGCGCAAGATGACGATCAACGCGCTGAACTCGGGCGCCGACGGGTTCATGGCCGACTTCGAGGACGCCAACGCCCCGACCTGGCGCAACATGGTGCAGGGCCACATCAACCTCCGCGACGCGATCGACGCGACGATCACCTACGAGGGGTCGGACGGACGCCACTACGAGCTGCGCGATGACCCGGCGACGCTGCTGGTCAGGCCGCGCGGCTGGCATCTGCCCGAGCGTCATCTACTCGTCGACTCAGAGCCGGTCGCCGGCGCGTTCTTCGACTTCGGGCTGTACTTCTTTCACTGCGCGCCGCGCCTGATCGCCAAGGGCTCGGGCCCTTACTTCTACCTCCCGAAGATGGAATCCCATCTCGAGGCGAGACTGTGGAACGACGTGTTCTGCGTCGCGCAGGACGCCCTCGGGGTGCAGCGGGGGACGGTCAAGGCAACGGTGCTGATCGAGACGCTGCCGGCCGCGTTCGAGATGGACGAGATCCTGTACGAGCTGCGCGACCATTCGGCCGGGCTCAACGCCGGGCGCTGGGACTACATGTTCTCCGCGATCAAGTGCTTCACCGACCGCCCGGAGATGGTGCTCCCGGACCGTGGCGCGGTGACGATGACGGTGCCGTTCATGCGCGCCTATACAGAGCTGCTGGCGGCCACGTGCCACCGCCGCCGCGCCCACGCGATGGGCGGGATGTCGGCGCTGATCCCGTCACGCAAGGACGCGCAGGCCAACGCGAAGGCGCTGGAAGCGGTGCGCGCTGACAAGCAACGCGAGGTCTCCCAGGGCTACGACGGCACGTGGGTTGCCCATCCCGACCTCGTCCCGGTCGCGCGGGAGGTGTTCGAACAGGGCCTCGGCGGAGCCCCCAACCAACTTCAACGCCAGCGCGACGACGTTGCCGTCACCGCTGCGCAGCTGCTGGACCTGCGCTCGACGCCCGGCGAGATCACCGAGGCGGGACTACGAACCGATGTCAGCGTCGGCTTTCAGTACATCTCGTTCTGGCTGACCGGCCGCGGCGCCGCCGCGATCAACTCGCTGATGGAGGACGCCGCGACCGCCGAGATATCACGCTCGCAGATCTGGCAGTGGGTCCATCACGGAGCGACGCTGAGCGACGGACGGACCGTCACCCGCGAGCTCGTCCGGCAGGTACTCGACGAGGAGACCGCGCACATCCGCGAGGCGGTGGGCGAGGAGACCTGGTCGGCGGGCCGGCCGGCCGAGACTCGCGAGATCTTCGATCGCGTGGCGCTGTCAGAGCCGCTGCTCGAGTTTCTGACGCTTCCGGCGTACGAGTATCTGGACTAGTTGGCGCCCATCGGGCTCACGGCACCATCCACGACAGTGCGCCGCTTGACTGCGCCAACACGAGCAGCGCCATCAACAGGACCAGGACCACGCTCCAGCCGAGCACCCGGCGGAAGATGTCTCCCTCCTGTCCGGCGAGCCCGACCGCGGCGGCGCCGATCGCGAGGTTCTGAGGCGAGACCATCTTCGCCAGCACCCCGCCGGAGCTGTTGGCCGCCGCCATCAGCGTCGGCGACAGGCCCGACTTGTGCGCGGCGGCCACCTGCAGCGCGCCGAACAGCGAGTTGGTCGACGTGTCCGAGCCGGTCACCGCGGTCCCGAACCACCCGATCAGCGGCGACAGGAACGCGAAGAACGCGCCCGCGCCGGCGGCCCACGTCCCGAGCGTGATCGTCTGGCCCGACAGGTTCATCACGTACGCCAGCGCCAGCACCGCGCAGACCGTGACGATCGCCCATTTGATCTGAACGATCGTCCGCCAGTAGGTCCTCAGCGCGCGGCCAGGTGCTACGCGCAGCACGAGCGCGGTCAGCACGCCCGAGACGAACAGCCAGGTCCCCGCCGCAGTCAACCAGGTCATCTTGAACGTCTCGCTCGTCGGCGCCTTGCCCTTCGAGTTCAGGACATCCAGACCCGGCCATCTGAAGACGCTCGTTGCCTTGTCCAATTGCTCCTGGACGCTGGTGATGCTCGTGATGCCGAGGACGACGATGATGATCGCGTATGGGGCGAAGGCGAGGATCACGTCGGTGCGCGGCAGGCGGTGTCCGCGCTGCGCTCGCGTGCGCCGCTCGAGCACCCGGTCGGTGACGGCACCGCCGGCGATCGCGGGACGTCCGCGAATCATCCCCGCCGGCTCGCCGGGCGACCACACCTGCAGCAGCGCCACGAGGGCCGCCGCGGACCCGAGGGCGGCGACGATGTCGGTCAGCTGAACGTTGACGTAGTTCGAGACCGAGAACTGCAGCAGCGCGAACACGAAACCGGCCGTCAGCGCGGCCGGCCAGGCCTCGCGAAGGCCGCGCCGCCCGTCGATCATGAACACCAGTACGAACGGCACGATCATCGCTAGGAACGGCGTCTGGCGGCCGACCATCTGCCCGAGGGTGTGAACCGGCAGGCCCGAGACCTGCCCAAGGGTGAGGATCGGGATCGCGATCGCACCGAATGCGACCGGCGCAGTGTCCGCGACGAGCGCGACCGCGGCCGCTTTGACCGGCTTGACGCCGAGCCCGACGAGCATGATCCCGCAGATCGCGACCGGCGTTCCGAAGCCGGCAAGCGCCTCGAGCAGGGCGCCGAAGCAGAACGCGATCACGACGACCTGGACTCGCAGGTCATCCGAGACAGTGCTGAACGCTCGGCGCAGCACCGCGAAATGACCGCTCTCCTCGGTCATGTTGAAGATCCACAGGGCGTTTACGACGATCCACATGATCGGCCACAGGCCGAACACGGCGCCCTCGGCCGCGCCGTCCAGTGTCTGGCCGACCGGCATCGAGTAGACGGCGATTGCGACGACGATCGCCACACCGAGCGTCGCCAGCGCCGCCCACTGGGCTTTCAGGCGCACCACCCCCAACAGTACGAACAGCACGACGAGCGGCAGCACGGCGAAGATCGCCGTCAGTCCCAGCGAATGCGACACCGGATCGAGAACCTGTTTGTACACTTGACCTCCCTCGCGGTCGCCTGCGGCCTAGGTCCCGAGGCTTGGGCTACCTCGCCTGCCGAGTGCGGAAACACCCTTTTCGCAGTTGCACGCTCGCATCAAGCCCGCCGGCGACCCGGTCGATTCACCTAGACATGCGCCGTTGCCTGATGTCGCTCCTGTTGCCGCTCGCTGCGATCCCCAGCGCGTGGCCTCATCATTTCGCGCTCGGCTTGGCCGATTCGCCCGGTGACGCTCGGGCGCTGGTCAATCGCGCGCCGCTGGACCTTCGGTATCAGTACCTCGCCGGCGGAGTCAACACCGGCAGCGGCTGGGCGACCTGGAATCCCGGCGGCACCTTCGCCTCGACGTACGTGCACGAGTCGATCGCCGCGGGCGTGA
Source organism: uncultured Solirubrobacterales bacterium (assembly GCA_963809685.1). Taxonomy (GTDB): domain Bacteria; phylum Actinomycetota; class Thermoleophilia; order Solirubrobacterales; family Solirubrobacteraceae; genus Palsa-465. The sequence goes on from CAWEKN010000016.1 coordinate 195,433, forward strand.
TCCCTGTGCTGACCTATTACCAGCTGCTTCAGTCGCGGCCCGCCGCCGGCTCCGACGAGTTGCACAAGGACCTCTCGAACCTGCGGGACGCGGCGACGATGCGCGCGTACTGGTCCGACTACCGGCTGCTGCTGGCGCGGGTCGCGAGCGCCGCCGGCAGGCACGCGGTGATCATCCACGTAGAGCCCGACCTCTGGGGCTATCTCGAGCAGGCGCACGCGAGCGCGCGCGCCCGGGCATTCGCGCGGCGATTGATCACCTTGCGCGACCAGATCGCGCCCCACGTACTGCTCGCGTGGCACCTGAGCGTGTGGGGGACCGGGGAGGACCCGACGTACTCCAAGCCCGCGCTCGCGCACATGGACGCGCTCGCCGCGCGCTCGGCGGCGTTCTACGAGAGCCTGCGGGCGCACTTCGATCTGGTGTTCAACGACGTCACCGACCGCGACGCCGGCTTCTATCGCGTGGTACAGGGCAATCCCGGCACCGCCTGGTCGCCGGCCGACTTTCACCGCCACGACGCGTACATCGCCGGCTTCACCCGCCGCACCCACACCGCCGTCGTGCTGTGGCAGCTGCCGCTCGGCAACACGATGCTCAACGACACCTGGGACCACTACCGCGACAACCGCGTGCAGTGGTGGCTGGACGACCCCTCGGGCGCGCATCTGCGTGCGACCCGCGATGCGGGGGTGATCGGATTGCTGTTCGGCGGCGGCGCGGACGGGACGACCAGCGCGGGGACCGACGGCGGTCTGTTCTACCGCCTCGCGCGCCGCTACGAGATGCATCCGCTCCCGTTGCGATAGCGCCCGGCGACTCGTTGCGCACCGACGCCGGCCGCGGTTAGGCTGCGCCATTCCATGGGTACGGTGAGCGCCAGGCACGCGCATCGCCTCCGGGTCCCGCGACGCCCGGCTGTGATCGCGGCGATCTCACTCGCCGTCGCCGGCTTCATCGGATACATGGTCGACAGGGTGCCGGTGATCGCGACCGTTCCCCATGGCCACCTGCTCTTGTTCTGCCCGCTGGCGCCGCTGCCGCTGCCGCGCGCCCAGATCTCGGGTCACTGGCCGCCGGCCGTGATCGGCGCCGCGATCGTCGTCGCCGTCGATTCGCTCGTGCTGGCGCTCATGTGCCGCCGCCGACGCCGCGAGCCGCCGTTGGCGTCGCGATCGTCTGCCGGTGCCGGCCCCGCGCGCTCGCCGCTGCGCCTGCAGCGAGTCCCGGTCAAGGGGGTCGCGATCGCCGCCGCCGTCTCGCTGGCCCTGCTCGTCGCCGGGTTCAGCCAGCGCTACGCGATGTGGGTGCCGGTTGGATCCGCGTTGCTGCCGTGGATCCCCCTGGTCGCGGCCGAGACGGTCTATAAGTACGAGCACTACGGCCTGTGGGCGATCTTCGGGCTCGCGGTGCTTCTGCAGATCGGGCACATGGGCGAGCACACGGTGCAGATCGCGCAGCTGCTGCTGTACGACGGCCGCCTGGCGCAGTCGCACGGGGTGTTCGGCCAGCTCGACTTCGAGACGATCCACTTCTTCTGGGACTCGGCGATCTGGCTGATCCTATGCGTCGTGTTCATCCGCTTTGCGCCCGGGAACCGGTGGCTATGGGTCGCACTCGCAGCGGCCAGCTTCCACGAGGTCGAGCACACCTACCTCTACTGGATCTACAAAGCCGACCCGAGCTTCTACCTCCACGGCGGGCTCGAGGGCATCATGGGCAACGGTGGGCTGATCGGATCGCCGCTGGCCCGGCCGTATCTGCACTTCACGTACAACTTCCTGGTCGTGGTGCCGATGGTGTGCGCGTTCATCGACCAGACCAGGCACGTCTACGACCGTCGCCCGGCCGGCCCGCACGGGACCCCGGGCGCCGGGCTCGTGCCGTCGCGCGGCGGCGCGATCGCCGCCGGCGCGACATAGGCGCCGAGTGCGACACTGGTGTCGCGATTCAGAAATTGGATGCCATTCGAGCGGCCCCTGGCGGCCTCGGGCGCTGGCCCGCTCGGCATCCAGCCTCGCCACGACCGGGCCGCGCCCGAGTCGTCCGGCTGCGGCGTCCTCGTCGCCTCGCGTAGCTCTGCTACGCGTCGGCTCCTGCGTCCTGGCTCAGCATCCGCCAGTGCCCACTCTAGGTGGCACCGAATTTCCGACTCGAGACACTGGCGCAAGCGCCGCCCCGGCCATAATCGCAGGGGCGATGGCCGACGGCGACACCATCTCTGTGCATGACAGCGCGCTCCTGACGGGACGGACGGCCTGGGGGCGCAACCTCGCGGCGCCGATACGCGCGTTCCTCAGCACCGAGACCGGCGGCGCCGTCGTGCTCGTCGCAGCCACGGTCCTCGCGCTGCTGTGGGCCAACTCGCCGTGGTCGGATTCC
>CAWEKN010000017.1:0-173253 GCA_963809685.1 uncultured Solirubrobacterales bacterium
GGACGCTGCTGCGCGCCGGTCGGCTCGACGGGTTCATCCCGCACACGGCCTTCTGGGACCGGCCCGCCTACTGGCGGCGGGCGCCGTTCTACGGGACCCACACCGTGTTCGGCTGCTCGGCGACGGCGACGATCCAGACGCCGCTGCTGGCGCTCGCGTGGGAGCTGGTCGCCCAGGCCTCGCCCGACGATCCGGGGTTCGCCACCGAGGCGCTGCCCAGCTGCGGCTGCACTACGACTGGCTGGCGCGCGACCGCGATCCCGACGGCGACGGCCTGCTGACGATCATCCAGCCGGACGAGTCCGGGCTCGACGACTCGCCGAAGTACGACGGCTGCTACGGCTGGATGCGCCACGACCGGCCGGGCCACTTCTGGCTGATCGAGCGCTACCGGCGGCTCTCCTACGACGCCGCGGCGATCGCCGAGCGTTACGACGAGCACGTCGAGGACGTCGTCGTCAACGTCTTCTATGCGCTCGCGCTGCGGGCGCTGGCGCGGCTCGACCGACGAGCACGGAGGCGTCTACGCGGCGCGCGCGGACGCACCGAGCGCGGCGCTGCTGGACCGCTGCTACGACGAGCGCACCGGCCTGTTCTTCGACCTGGCGGGCACCGCCGAGCGGCCGATCAGGTGTCTCGACCTGGTCGTCGCTGGCGCCGCTGGCGCTGACCGGCATGCCCGGAGCGACGTACGCCGGCGGCTCGTCGAGGAGCACCTGCTCGACCCGCGCCGTTACCGTGCCGCCGTGCGGGATCCCGTCGGTGTCGATCGAGGAGCCGTCGCTTCAACCCGGGCTTCCGCTCTGGCGCTGCTGGCGCGGGCCGTCGTGGATGAACACCGCCTGGCTGCTGGTGCCGGCGATGACGAGAGCTCGGCTACGAGCAGGAGGCGGACGCGGATCACCGACTCGCTGCTGCTCGCGGTGGACCGCCACGGCTCCGCGAGTACTACAACCCCCTCACCGGGCGCGGGCTTGCCGCTCGCGGCTTCGGCTTCTCGACCCTGCTGATCGATCTTCTCGCACAATCCGGGATCGATCCCGGCCAGCCGTCCGCACGCAGCGGATGATGCGCACGTGAGCTGGCGAACCACCCGCGCGGCTGGGCAGGCGGGCCCCGCATCAGACAGGTCGCGGTGATCGATCTCGGCTCCAACTCGTGGCGCCTGGTCGTGTTCAGCTACGAGCCGGGCGCCTGGTGGAAGCGGACCGACGAGCTGTACGAGACCGTCCGGATCGGCGCCGGCATGGAGCGCTCCGGGAAGCTGTAGCGAGGAGGCGATGGCCCGCGGACTCGAGACGCTGGTCGTGTTCGACGCGGTTCTGCCGCGCCAACGGGCTGAACGACCGAGGACGTGCACGCGGTCGCCACCAGCGCGATCCGCGACGCCACCAACCGCGAGGAGTTCCTTGACCGCGCCACCGAAGCGACCGGCCTTGCGATCGAGGTGCTGTCCGAGCGCGACGAGGCGCACTACGGCTACGTCGCGGCGGTCAACACCACGACCCTGACCGACGGCGTCGTGCTCGAGATCGGCGGCGGCAGCATGCAGCTGATCCAGGTCTGCGACCGCCAGGCGCCGAGATGGAGTCGTTCCCGCTCGGCGCCGTGCGGCTCACCGAGCAGTTCCTGTCGGACTCGCCGGCCCGGCCAAGAAGAAGGACCTCCAACGTCTGCGCGACGCACGTCCAGCGATCGCCTGCCGATGCTCGACTGGCTGCAGTGCAGGCCGGTCCGCGGGTGGTCGGCATCGGCGGCGCGGTGCGCAACCTCGCGGCCGCCGTCCAGCGGGCCGCCGACGGCAGCTCGACCTCGGCGTCCAGGGGTTCGTGATCACCGCCGACGGCGATGGACGAGCTCGTCGCGACGCTCGCCGCGATGCCGGCTGGCCGATCGCGGCGACGCTCCCCGGGATCAAGCCCGGCCGTGGCGACATCATCCTCGCCGCGGCGGTGGCGCTCCAGACGGTGCTCGAGCTCGGCGGCTTCGACGGGCTCGAGGCGACCGAGGCCGGGCTGCGCGACGGCGTGTTCTTCGCCCGCACGCTGCTCCGCGGAAAGCCGACCGCTGTTCGACGACGTGCGCGAGGTCGCTGTCCGCAACCTCGCGATCCAGTACGAGTCCGACATGGCCCACTCCGAGCATGTCGACTGCGCTCGCGCTGCAGATGCACGACTCGCTGGTCGATGGCGGCCTGTTCGAGCCGCAGGCAGGCGAGCGCGAGCTGCTGTGGGCGGCATCGATGCTGCACGACGTCGGCATGACGATCTCCTACGACGACCACCACAAGCACTCGCGCTACCTGATCGTCAGCGCCGAGCTGCCCGGCTTCGATCCGCGCGAGCGCGCGCTGATCGCCCAGATCAGCCGCTATCACCGCAAGGGCGCGCCCAAGCTCGGCGAGATCGCGGCGCTCGCGCACGACGGCGACGAGGAACTGCTCGACCGCTGCTCGGTGATCCTGCGCCTCGCCGAGCATCTCGAGCGCGGCCGCGACCAGTCTGTCTCGGAGGTGCGACTGCGGCCCAACGGCCACGGCGTCGACCTCCACCTCGAGGCCGCCGGCGAGAACCTGATCCTGCCGCGCTGGAGCATCGAGCGCTACGGCGACGGCGACGCGTTCCAGCGCGTGTTCGGGCGCCGGCTGCTGGTCGGGTAGACGGCTACGCGCTCTACCCGTGCCCGGCGATCGGGTGCGGGACGTATGGCTCCTGCAGCCGCTCGATCACCGCGTCGTCGAGCTTCAGCTGCTCGGCCGTGATCGCGTCCTTCAGGTGTTCGAGTTTGGTCGCGCCGACGATCGGGGCGGTGACGCCGGGCTTGTGCAGGAGCCATGCCAGCGCCACCTGCGCGCTGTTGACGCCCAGCTCGCCCGCGACCTGTGCGGCGCGGTCGACGACCGGGAAGTCGAGCTCGGGCTTGTACAGCACGTCGGCGAACCCGTCGGTCTGCGCGCGCGTGGTCAGCTTCTCGCCCGCGCTCGTGCGGGTACCGGCGAGCAATCCGCGCGCGAGCGGGCTCCAGGGGATGACGCCAACGCCCTGGTCGATGCACTGCGGGATCATCTCCCGCTCCTCCTCGCGGTAGACGAGGTTGTAGTGGTTCTGCATCGACACAAACGGCGTGGGCGCGACCCACTGCGCCTTCGCGAACTGCCACGCAAACATGCTGCTGGCCCCGAGGTAGCGCGCCTTCCCGGCCTTGACGACGTCGTGCAGCGCCTCCATCGTCTCCTCGATCGGGGTCGTCGGGTCCCAGCGATGGATCTGGTAGAGGTCGACGTAGTCGACCTCCAGCCGCTTCAGCGAGGCGTCGATCGAGGCCATGATGTGCTTGCGCGACAGGCCCCAGCCGTTCTCGCCCGGCATCGACGCGCCCCACACCTTGGTCGCGACCACGTACTCCTCGCGCATCCCGAACAGCTTGCGCAGTATCCGGCCGGTCAGCACCTCGCTCTGTCCGCCGTTGTAGACATCGGCGGTGTCAAAGAAGGTGATCCCGCCCTCGACGGCACCGCGCACGATCGACTCGGATGACTCCTCGTCCAGCGCCCACGGCCGGCTCTCGTGCGAGCCGAAGCTCATCATCCCCAGGCAAACGCGCGATACGCGCAGCCCGGTCCGTCCAAGATTCACGTACTGCATCGTCGGCCTCCTTGGTCGTGGCCGCGCACGCTAGCGTCCCGCGCGATGACTGGGATTATCAAGATCCTCCTGATCTCGGGCAGCCTGCGATCCGAATCGGTCAACACCTCGGTGCTGCGAACCGCGGCGCAGCACGCGGGCGCCGATGTCGACGCGTCGCTGTATGACGGGATGGGCGAGCTTCCCCACTTCAACCCCGACGACGATCCCGACGGCGGCCCGGTCGATCGCCGGGTCGCCGATCTGCGCCGGCGCCTGCGTGAGGCCGACGCGGTGCTGCTGTGCACGCCCGAGTACGCGGGCGCAATGCCCGGATCATTCAAGAACCTGCTCGACTGGACCGTTGGCGGCGGCGAGACCTACGGCAAGCCCGTCGCCTACATCAATGCGTCGAGTCGGCCGGATCCCGACGCCGCGCGCGGCGCGCACGAATCGCTGCGGGCGGTGCTCGGGTACACCGGCGTTGACCTGGTGCAGGACGCCTGCCGGCGGATCGTCGTGCCGCGCAGCGCAATCGGCGACGACGGCGTGATCACCGACGATGCGATCGTTCGCGAGATCAGCGACGCGCTCGGCGCGCTCGCGACGCACTGTCGCGGTGCGGCGGGCTCGGCCGGCTGACGCGCTTGCATCCGAGCTGGCGCAATCGACTGCCACCGCTTAACCGGAGCGCCACACGCGCAGCGCCCGCGCGCCGTACCGTGTGCGCTATGAGCACAACCGTCCACCCGCCGCGATGGCCCGTCGATCCCGAGCACCGCGAGGCGATCGACACGCTGTTGGTGATGGCCGAGGCGGAGGATCGCTGGGGTGAATCGCGCCGTGCGATCGATCTGCTCGACAACGTCGAGCAGATCGTCGGGACGCTGCCCCGGCCCTTTGAACGGATGCGCTGGCGCTGCCGCGGGTCGGCCGGAACACCGCCGATCGGTTAGTGCGCAAGAATGGGGCGTACGGACTCAGGATGCTGTGGTTGCTGCGACACGCCGAAGCGGTGGATGGACTCCCCGACGATGAGCGCCCTCTCACCGAGCAGGGGGCACGACACGCTGAGGCCGCGGGGCGCGCGCTCGTTCGTCTCGGGACGAACATCGACGTGTGTCTGAGCAGTCCGAAGCTGCGCGCGCTGCAGACCGCCCAGCTTGCCTGCGAGGCGCTGGGCGCCCCGGTCACGATCGAGCCGGCGCTGTCGGGCGAGCCGTTCGACGTGCGCCAGCTGACCGCCGGTCTCGGCGACGTGCTGCTGGTCGGCCACGATCCTTCTTTCTCGCTGACGCTCCACGACCTGACGGGCACCCAGGCACGGATGCGAAAGGGAGGCCTTGCCGGCATCTCCAAGGGTGAGCTCGTCGTGCTGATGCGCCCCGCCGAGCTCGCGGCGATCGCGAACCTCGAGGCGAGGGTCGCGTGAACGAACCTTCGCTCGGACAGATCCCCGCCTCCCTCCCGCCCTCGGCACCGACCGCGGCCGCGCAACGCGACGGGCGCACCGAGCCGGCGACCTCGACGATCGACCTGTCCGATCCGTCGCTGTTCACCAACCGCGAGCTGTCGTGGCTGGATTTCAACGACCGGGTCCTGCAGCTCGCCGAGGACGACCTGCTGCCGCTGATCGAGCGGGTCAAGTTCCTCGCGATCTTCGTCACCAACCTCGACGAGTTCTTCATGATTCGCGTCGCCGGCGTCCACGACCAGGTCGATGCCCGGATCGACGCCCGTGGCCCGGACGGCCTCGCTCCGATCGAGGTCCTCGATCAGATCGCCGAGATGGTGCGCAGCCTCGATCGGCGTCACGCCACGCAGTTCTCACAGGTGATCCGCCCGGCGCTCGCCGAGCACGGCATCAGGATCATCTCCTGCGATCAATCCGAGGCGTCCCCCGATCAGATCGCGCGCCACTTCCGCGACGACATCTTCCCGGTGCTGACGCCGCTGGCGGTCGGGCCGGGCCGCCCGTTCCCGTACATCTCGAACTTGTCCTTGAGCCTGATCGTGAGGCTGCACGATCCGGCCCTCGACCACGACGCGTTCGCCCGCGTGAAGGTGCCCAAGGAGGTGCTGCCGCGGTTCGTCGAGATCGCCAAGGACACGTTCATCCCGCTCGAGGACATCATCGCCCGGCACCTGGACGCGCTGTTCCCCGGGATGGAGATCATCAGCCACGACCTGTTCAGGGTCACGCGGGACGCCGACTTCGATGTCAACGACGAGGCCGACGACCTGCTGCAAGCCGTCGAGGACGAGCTCAGGCGCCGGCGGTTCGGGGAGGTCGTGAGGCTCGAGGTCGGGGCGGGGATGGATCCGTCACTGCGATCGCGGCTGATCGATTGGCTCAATGTCGACGACTCCCAGGTCTACGACGTCGAAGGGCTGCTCGACCTCAGCGATCTGTGGCAGATCGCCGGGCTCGACGGCCACGCCGAGCTGCGCCAGCCTCAGTGGACGCCGATCACGCACCCGGCGCTCCTGCCGCGGCCGGGCGACCTCGACGAGCAGCCCGACGTGTTCGCGCCGATGCGTGCCCGCGACCTGCTGGTCCACTACCCCTATTACTCGTTCTCCACGAGCGTCGAGCGCTTCGTCAAGCAGGCCGTCGACGACCCCAACGTGCTCGCGATCAAGATGACGGTGTACCGCACCTCGGATGACTCGGCGCTCGTCCCGTCGCTGATCGAGGCCGCCGAGAAGGGCAAGCAGGCGGTCTGCATGGTGGAGCTCAAGGCGCGCTTCGACGAGCGCCTGAACATCCGCTGGTCGCGCGCGCTTGAAGAAGTGGGGGCGCACGTGGTCCACGGCATCCCGGGACTCAAGACCCACGCCAAGGCGATCCTCGTCGTGCGCCGCGAGCGCGACGGGATCCGCCACTACGTGATGATTGGGACCGGCAACTTCCACGCCAAGAACGCCCGTCTGTACGAGGACTTCGGCCTGTTCACGACCGATCCCGAGCTCGGTCAGGAGGTCGCCAACCTGTTCAACTCGCTGACCGGCTACGGCCATCCCGACCACGAGCGCAAGGTCCTGGTCGCGCCCAACTGGATGCGGGTGCCGCTGATCGAGGAGATCGACCGGACGATCGCGGCGCATGAGGCCGGCGAGCCCGCGCGGATCGTGATGAAGATGAATTCGCTGGCCGACGCCGGGATCATCGAAGCGCTCTACCGAGCGTCACGGGCCGGGGTGCCGATCGACCTCAACGTCCGCGGGATCTGCTGCCTGAAGCCCGGAGTCCCGGACGTCAGCGAGACGATCAACGTGGTCTCGGTGGTCGGCAGGTTCCTCGAGCACACGCGGATCTACTCGTTCCACCGCAACCACGAGAGCAGTTACTACATCGGCTCGGCCGACCTGATGCCCCGTAACCTCGACAAGCGCGTCGAGCTACTGACGCCGGTCGAGGACAAGGAGCTGCGGGCCGAGCTCGAGGACACGCTCGAGCGCTGCCTCGCCGATGACACGTTCGCGTGGACGCTCGGACCCGACGGGCAGTGGCAGCGCCGCACCGGGCGAACGCGAAGCGTCCATCGCGAGCTGATGGAACGCACGCTCGCGCAGGCCTCGATCGCTGGCAGCTAGCGCCGCCGGCGAGTTCGGCGGTCAGCGGCGATCAATGCACAGCGATCTGCTGCTCGTAATCGTCGTCGTCGCTGCGCTGGCCTTCGATTTCACCAACGGCTTTCACGACACCGCGACCGTCGTCGCCTCGTCGATCTCGACTCGAGCGCTGTCTCCGCGCGCAGCGGTCTCGCTCGCGTCGATTCTGAACTTCGCCGGGGCGTTTATCTCGTTGAAGGTGGCGGCGACGATCGCCACCGGAATCGTGGACCCGGGCGCCGTCACCGAGACGGTCGTGTTCGCAGGGCTGATCGGGGCGATCGCCTGGAACCTGATCACGTGGTGCTACGGGCTGCCGTCGAGCTCGTCGCACGCGCTGATCGGCGGGATTGTCGGCGCGGTGCTGGCGGCCGCGGGCACCGGCGCGATCAAGCTCCACGGATTGCTGACGAAGGTCGCGCTGCCCGCCCTGATCGCGCCGGTGTCGGCGTTTGTGCTCGCCGGCGTGGCGATCCTGGTGATCTACAGGATCGTCCGCCATGCCCGCCCGGGGGCGGTGACCAGAGGCTTCCGGCTCGGGCAGATCGTCTCCGGCTCGCTGCTGTCGCTCTCGCATGGAACCAACGACGCGCAGAAGACGATGGGCGTGATCGCCCTCGCGCTGGTGGCCCACGGCGACATCAGCGCAAATCACTTTCACATCCCGGAATGGGTCGTGATCGCGGCCGCGACGGCGATCGCCCTGGGCACATACGCCGGAGGCTGGCGGATCATCCGCACGGTCGGCACCCGGATCATCAACATGGACAGCGCCCAGGGGTTCTCCGCCGAGGGTGCGGGGGCGGCGGTGATCCTGGTGTCATCGCACTTCGGCTACCCGCTGTCCTGCACCCACGTGATCTCCGGCTCGGTCACCGGCGCCGGCGCCGCCAAACGGCTGTCGGCGGTTCGCTGGGGCATGGCGGGAAACATCGTGGTCGCGTGGGTGATCACACTGCCCGCGGCCGGCGCGTTCGGCGCCATCGCCTACGCAATCGCCAACACGATCGGCCACGGCGCCCTCGGCCCGCTGCTGCTCACGCTCGTCGTCGCCGGCGTGATCGCAAGCGCCCTGGCGGTGCGCCGAGGCCGCGTGGTCCAGGCGAACGCCTGAGAGCCGCCACGGGAGGCACGCGCGGTTCGCGCATGCCTCCCGTGACCCATCCCAGGCTCTAGCGCCTATCAGCCACCGTTAGGCGAAGTGGCGGGGCGCGTCCCCAGCGTCAACTTGATCGTCTGCTGGTGGCCGCCGCGGTTGACCGTCAGCGTCACCGTGTCGCCCGGCGCGTAGCCGTCGACGACCTGGATGAACTGGTCGGTCGAGGTGATCGCCTTGCCGTTGACCGCGGTGATCACGTCACCCTGCTGCAGCCCGGCCGAGGTCGCCGGGGATCCCGGCTGGACGCTCTTCACGCCCGCGCCGCTGGCGCTCGTGTCCCCGAGCCCGACGCCGACATAGGCATGCTTGACCGTCTGGCCGCTGATGATCGTGTTGGCGACCTTCGCGACGGTATTCGACGGGATCGCGAAGCCGACGCCGGCATTCGAGCCCGAGTTCGTCTGGATCTGGTCGTTGAGCCCGAGCAGATGGCCGTTGGCGTCGAGCAGCGGGCCGCCGGAGTTACCGGGGTTGATCGCGGCGTCGGTCTGAATCGAGCCGGTGATCGTGAATTGGTTCGGCGCCTGGATCGGGCGGCCAACCTGGCTGACGATGCCGGTCGTGGTCGTCTCCGGGAGGCTGAACGGGCTGCCGATCGCGACCACCGGATCGCCGACCTGCGCGTCGGAGGAGTTGGCGAGCGCAATCGGGTGCAGCTCCGACGCCGGAACGTCGACATGGATCACGGCCACGTCGGTCGACGGGTCGGTCCCGAGCACCTTGGCGCTGGCGGTGCGACCGTCCTGGAACTTGACGGTCACGCTGGTCGCGCCGGAGACGACGTGCTCGTCGGTGAGGATGTTGCCGTTGGTGTCGTAGACGACACCGGCGCCCTCTCCCTGAGTGGTGCCGCCACCGCCGCCACCGCCGCCGAACGGGTTGATGCCGCTGCCGCCGCTGCTCTGCTCGACAACCCGGATGTCGACCACACCGGGGCTGGCGTTGCGGTAGATCTGGTTGACCGTCAGCCCTTTGTTCGAGCTGAGCGAGGTCGGAATCGAAGTTCCGCTCGATTGCGGCTGGACTACGGTCGTCGTAACGGCCTTGTCGCCGGTGCTGCCGGCGATCACGAGTGCGATCGCGCCACCGGCGACGGCCCCGGCGACGACCGGGAAGATTTTGTTCACGGAGCTCATAATCGGTTTCTCCTGCCTGGACACACGTGGGGGCTTACCACTTTGAGTTCACCAGCCGGCGGTGAGAAACCCCTCAGAAGTGGATCAGAACAGCGTAAGAGCCGCTGTCGCCGGCTGATCAGAAGATCTGCCCGGGCGGCGGCGGCGGCACCGGCACGGTCCCACGGCCGATGCCCGGCCGCGCCCAACCCGGGTATACCCGGATGCCGCCCGGCCCAAATCCCCGCCGGAACCCGAGCTTGGCAATCGCGCGGCCGTTGATCTGAGCGTCGATGATCGAGCCGAGATTGCTCAGGATCTTCTGCTCCTGGGCGCTGGTCAACAGCTTCGCGCCGACCGCCTTGTCGAGCCGCGTCTTCACCGCCGCGGTCATCGCGGCCTTCAGCCCGGATGCGGACTTGCCCTGCGCCTTCGCGATCTGGGCGAGGGTCTTGCCCGACGCGAGCTGCTTGAGCAGCTGCGACTCGCTGACGCCCAGGTACTTGGCCGCCGCCGAGAAGCGGCCGCCGTGGACACCGAGGAACGGATGCCCGGGGGCGCCGAGCAACCCGGGGGCGCCGGGCATCCCAGGGGCGCGGCGCAAGCGAGGGGCGCCTGGGTGCAGCAGGCCGCCGAAGCCCAGCGGTGCGCCGCCGCGCTGCTGGATGTGCTGCTTGAGCGCGTTTGCCTGCGCCTGCGTGAGCTTGCCGGCGGTCACGGCCGCCTGGAGCTGGTCGTCGAACGCCCCCTGCAACGCGCTCTGCAGCTGCGTCGGAGAGACGTTGAGCCGCTTGGCGACGTCGTTTAGGAACGCCTGACGCGAGGTCCCGCTCGTCTGGGTCGCGGCGTAGGCGCCGCCAGCGAACGCCGCTGCTGCCGCCGCCGTTGCCGCGATTGCGAGCTTGCGCTTGGTCGTAAAACGCATTCAGGGCTCCTGGAGTTGGCCGGGCGCCCCGGCTGTGGCGCGCCCGTGCGGCGATCCTCACAGATGATCTTCAGAGAAACGTAAGAACTGCCCAGCCCTGATGCCGAGGGCGCTCACTCGTTGGCGATTTCCACGAAGATGTCGAGCGCTTCGGGGTTCGCCAGCGACTCGCGGCTCGCGGCCTGATCTGGAGGCGTTCCGGTCAGGATCCGCTTGACCGGGACCTCGAGCACCTTGCCCGACAGCGTCCGCGGCACCTGGGCGATCTGCCGGATCTCGTCCGGGACGTGCCGCGGTGAGCAGTCCTCGCGCACGCGCTTGCGGATCGCGGCAATCAGCTCGTCATCCAGCGACGCGCCTTCGCGGAGCACGACGAACAGCGGCATCCAGCCGGACGTGCCCTCCTTGGGGAGGTCGACGACGAGCGCGTCGACGACCTCGTCGAGCGACATCACCGCACGGTAGATCTCGCTCGTGCCCATCCGCACGCCGCCGCGGTTGATCGTCGAGTCCGAGCGGCCGTAGATCACCGCCGTGCCGCGCGCCGTGATCTTGATCCAATCGCCGTGGCGCCACACCCCGTCGTACTGCGTGAAGTAGCTGTCGCGGTAGCGCTCGCCGCCCGGATCGCTCCAGAAGTAGATCGGCATCGAGGGCATCGGCTCGGTGATCACCAGTTCGCCCACCTCGTCCACAAGCGGCTTGCCGGACGGGTCCCACGCCTCGACGGACGCGCCCAGCGACCGCGCCTGCAGCTCTCCCACGTACACGGGCAACGTCGGCACCCCGCCGACGAACGCGGTGCACAGATCGGTGCCGCCGGAGGTCGAGAACAACCACGTGTCTGACCCGAGCTGGTCGTAAACCCACCGGAACCCCTCCGGCGACAGCGGCGAGCCGGTCGAGCCGACCGCCCGCAGCGCGCTCAGGTCACGTCCGGACTTCGGCACGACGTCGCCTTTCATGCACGACCCGATGAACGCCGCGCTGGTCCCGAACGTGGTGATGCCCGCCTGTGCCGCCAGGTCCCAGAGGGCGCCCAGATCGGGATACGCGGGGTTGCCGTCAAACAGCACGATCGACGCGTCGGAGAGCAGCATCCCGATCAGGAAGTTCCACATCATCCAACCGGTCGTCGTAAACCAGAAGATCCGGTCATCGGCCTGCGCGTCGATGTGCAGGTAGGCCTTCTTCAAGTGCTCGAACAGGATTCCGCCCTGGCCGTGGACGATCGGCTTGGGCAGCCCGGTCGTTCCCGAGCTGTAGAGCACCCACAGCGGGTGATCGAACGGCAGCGGCTCGAACTCGAGCACATCGCCGGCCACGAGGAACCCGGAGTCCCAGCCGGAACCGGATAGGTAGCCGTGCGTGATCACGCGCTGTAGCGACGGGATCGCCTCGGCGATCGACGACACCATCTCCCGCCGGTCGAACTCCTTGCCGCCGTAGCGGTAGCCGTCGACCGCCAGCAGCACCTTCGGCTCGATCTGGGCGAAGCGGTCGACGACGCTGCGCGCCCCGAACTCGGGCGCCGCCGAGGACCACACCGCCCCGATCGACGCGCACGCCAGAAACGCCGCGACCGTCTCGGGGATGTTGGGCATGTACGCCGCCACCCGGTCGCCGGAGCCGACGCCGCTCGCGCGCAGCCCGGCGGCGATCTGCGCCGTCTGCGTGCGCAGCTGCCCCCACGACCACGAGCCCAGGGGCCGCGACTCCGACGCAAACCGGATCGCGACCGCGTCAGCGTCGCGACCCTTGAAGATGTGCTCGGCGTAGCTGCACCGCGAGCCCGGGAACCACGCCGCGCCCGGCATCGAGCGGTCCCCCAGCACCGTCGAGTACGGCTGCTCGAAGCGAACGTCGCAGAACTCCGCGAGCGAGGACCAGAAACCGGCCAGATCGTCGACCGACCACTGCCACAGCGCCGCGTAGTCGTCGAACTGAAGCCCGCGCGTGCGCGACAGCCAATCCTGATACCGGGTGATCGTCGCGCGCTCGATCCGCTCGGCCGACGGCGTCCACAGAAGCTCTGGTTCGCTCACGAGGCCTCCAGTATCGCCCAGTACCGGAAGCGACGCGGGGAGCGGCCCGACTCCCCGGCAGGCTCGGTGGCCGCTCCCCGCATCTGGATCCCCACTCCGCCCGCCACCCCCAGGCGTGTCGGGCGTTGTCGGCGACAGGCTGTCATCCGGTCGGTCGCACCGGTACGTACACGCGGATGCAATTCGGGGCGCGCGGATTGTCCACCTGGCGGCTGCGACGCCACGCCGGGCCTCCCCGCGCGCGGCGGGATGGGCGATGATCACGGGGTGGCGATCACGTCGAGGTCGCGAATCGAAGCCCCGTTCACCGGGACGGTGATCGCGGTCGCGCACGCCGCCGGCGAGCCGGTCAAGTCCGGCGAGGCGGTCGTGATCCTCGAGGCGATGAAGATGGAGCACGAGGTGATCGCCGAGGTCGACGGCGTCGTGCGCGAGGTCGCCGTCGAGGTCGGCGAGACCGTGGACGAGGGCCAGCTGCTGGCGCTCGTCGACGAGGGCGCGGCCGCGGCCCCCTCGCCCGGAGCAGAAGATCAGGCGGGCCCGGGCGCATCCGCGGTGCGCGAGGACCTCGAGGCGGTGCGTCGGCGCCATGCGATGACGCTCGACGAGGCCCGGCCGCAGGCCGTCGCCCGCCGCCACGAGAAGCGACAGCGGACCGCGCGCGAGAACCTCGGCGAGCTCGTCGACGAGGGCACGTTCGTCGAGTACGGACCGCTGATCTTCGCCGCCCAGGAGCGGCGGCGGACGCGGGAGGATCTGGTCGCGCGCACCCCCGCCGACGGGCTCGTCGCGGGCGTCGGCGACGTCGACGGCAGGCCGACCGTCGTCATGTCCTACGACTACACGGTGCTTGCCGGTACCCAGGGAATGCGCAATCACCTCAAGAAGGACCGGCTGTTCGAGGTCGCGCAGCGGCGGCGCCTTCCGGTTGTGCTGTTCGCAGAGGGCGGCGGCGGGCGCCCGGGCGACGTCGATTGGCCGATGGTGGCCGGACTCGACTGCCGCGCGTTTCACCTGTTCGCTCGCCTCAGCGGCCTCGTTCCCCTGGTCGGGATCGCGTCGGGCTACTGCTTCGCCGGCAACGCGGCACTGCTCGGCTGCTGCGACGTGGTGATCGCGACCGAGGACTCGAGCATCGGGATGGGCGGCCCGGCGATGATCGAGGGCGGCGGGCTCGGGGCGTTCGAACCCGACGAGGTAGGGCCGATCGAGGTGCAGTCGGCCAACGGCGTCGTCGACCTGCGGGTGCCGGATGAGCCGGCCGCCGTCAGCGCCGCCAAGCGCTACCTGTCCTACTTCCGGGGCCCGGTCGATCCCGCGTCACCGAAGGATCAGACGCCGCTGCGCGACGCGATCCCGACCAACCGCAAGCGGATCTACGACGTGCGCACCGTCATCGACGGACTGCTCGACGACGTGTTTGAGATCCGCCGCGGGTTCGGGCTGGGAATCGTGACCGCGCTCGCGCGTCTGCAGGGACGCGCGCTCGGGGTGATCGCCAACGATCCCGCCCACCTGGGCGGCGCGATCGACGCCCACGGCGCGGACAAGGCCGCGCGCTTCATGCAGTTGTGCGACGCGTTCGGGCTGCCGCTGCTGTTCCTGTGCGACACCCCCGGGTTCATGGTCGGCCCGCCGGCGGAGCGCACGGCCACGGTCCGTCACTTCTCGCGGATGTTCGTGACCGGCGCCAATCTCCAGGTCCCGTGCGGCACGGTCGTCCTGCGCAAGGGCTACGGGCTCGGCGCCCAGGCGATGGCCGGCGGCGGCTTCAAGGCGCCGCTGTTCACGGTCGGTTGGCCGACCTCGGAGTTCGGCGGCATGGGCCTCGAGGGCGCGGTGCGCCTCGGGATGCGGCGCGAGCTCGAGGCGATCGCCGATCCGCAAGAGCGCGAGCGGGCGTTTGACGCGATGGTCGCGGCCGCCTACGAGCGCGGGAAGGGCATCTCGATGGCCGAGTACGGGGAGATCGACGACGTGATCGATCCGGCAGACACGCGGCGCTGGATCGCGATGCTGTTGCACGACGGCGCCGATCCATGGTGGCAGCGGCCGGGCAAGGCCCGCCCATACGTCGACGCCTGGTAGGCGCCGGGACCACGTGAGCGGCTACTAGCCACAGCGACGACAGGCGCCCCTGAGCAGGACGTCGTGGCTCTCGATCCGCACACCGAGGCGTTCCGACAGGCTGTCGATCGCACGCTCGAGGCCCGGATCGTCGAACGCCACCAGCTCTCCGCACTGCTCGCAGACGAGGTGATGATGGTGCTCGCCGCTCGGGTGCGAGCGCTCGAACCGGGCCTGCCCGTCGCCGACGTCGAGCCGCTCGACCAGACCGTGCTCGACCAGCAACTCGAGCACGCGATAGATGCTGGCGCGGGCGGTGGCACGGCCGCTGGCGCGCAGCGCCTGCTCGATCTCGACCGCGCTCAGAGCGCACGGCTGCGTCGCGAGCTGCTCGATCACGCGGTCGCGGGCGCCGCCTCGCTTCAGCCCCGCGTCCGAGAGCACCGCGTGCACGTGCTCGCTCCACTCGGTCGTTGCCATCCGGGGCAAGAGTAGCGGCTCGGCACGCAGATCAGGAATGAGACTCATTCCCATTATTATGCTAGGTTGTTCGCGTGAGCAAAGACCGCGACGGCCGGCTGTGGCGCACGAGCCTTGCGCTGATCCTGTGCGCGTCGTGCCTGCTCGTGTCGGGCTGCGGCGGCAGTGGAGCGGTCACGGTCGGTGGAGGCGGCGGGGTCAGCGTCTTCGCCGCCGAGAGCTTCTGGGGCAGCATCGCGGCGCAGCTCGCAGGGCCGCGATCGGCGGTCACGAGCATCATCGCCAACCCCGCCGAGGACCCCCACGCCTATCAGCCCAACCCGGCCGACGCGCGCACGCTCGCGGCCGCCGGACTCGCGATCTACAACGGCATCGGCTATGACCCGTGGGTCGGTCGGCTGCTGGCGGCCGACCCCGAGCACGGCCGGATCGCGCTCGACGTCGGAAGCCTGCTGGGCCTCAACGCGCCAGACAACCCGCATCGCTGGTATGACCCGTCCGACGTGCTCGCGGTCGCCGCCGCGATCACCTCGGACCTCAAGCGGATCGACCCCGAGCATGCCCGCTACTACGACCGCCGGCACGCGCTGTTCCAGCGGCGCGCGCTCGCCGCGTACGACGCCGCGATCGCGAGCATCAAGGCGCGCTACGCCGGCGTCGCCGTCGGCGCTTCGGAGAGCATCTTCGCGCCGGAATCCAATGCGCTCGGACTGCGGCTGCTGACCCCGGCGCGGTTCTTGAATGCCGTCAGCGAGGGGACCGAGGTCACGGCACAGGACGAGATCACCGCGCAGCGGCAGATCACCACGCACGCGATCAAGGCGTGGATCTACAACTCCCAGAACTCGACGCCCGAGATCCAGCGCCTCAACACACTCGCTCAGACCAACGGGATTCCGGTGGTGGCGGTGACCGAGACGCTGACGCCGATCGGCGCAAGCTTCGAGCAGTGGCAGACCGCGCAGCTTCACGCGCTCGCGCGCGCTCTGCACCAGGCGACGGGCCGATGAGCACCGCGCGGCCGCTCCAAGCGCCGCCGGCGCGCGCCGACGAGCCGCCTGCGGCCGTGTCGCTGACCGGCGTGTCGGTCGTACTCGGCGGGCGCGAGGTGATCGGCGACGTCGACCTGACCGTGGGCCGTGGCGAGTTCATCGCGGTGCTGGGCCCCAACGGCGCCGGCAAGTCGACGCTGATGCGCGCGATCCTCGGGCTGGTGCCGCTCGCACGCGGCTCGGCGACGGTGCTCGGGCGCTCACCTGCGCAGGCACGAGCCCTGATCGGCTATCTGCCCCAGCGCCACGGGTTCGATCGCTGGACCCGCGTTGCCGGGATCGACCTCGTCCGGCTCGGTCTCGAGGGCGCGCGCCTGGGACTGCCGATCCCGATCTCCGCGGGAGCACGTGCCCGCCGTCGCGCCGAGCGCCGCCGGGTGCGGGAGGTGATCGAGCTGGTGGGCGCAGCCGCGTACGCCGATCGCGCGCTCGGCGAGCTGTCGGGCGGCGAACAGCAACGCTTGCTGATCGCCCAGGCGCTGGTGCGCTCGCCCGCGCTGCTGATCTTCGACGAGCCGCTCGACAGCCTCGACCTGCCCAACCAGGCCGCCGTCGCGGCGCTGGTCAGGCGCATCTGCAGCGCCGAGGGCGTCGCCGTGCTGCTCGTCGCCCACGATGTCAACCCGCTGCTCAGCTACCTGGATCGGGTCGTGTAC
Organism: uncultured Solirubrobacterales bacterium; assembly: GCA_963809685.1. Taxonomy (GTDB): domain Bacteria; phylum Actinomycetota; class Thermoleophilia; order Solirubrobacterales; family Solirubrobacteraceae; genus Palsa-465. The sequence continues at coordinate 16,738 of CAWEKN010000017.1, forward strand.
ATGGGCAACGGCGTGGCTTTGTCCGGGACCGTCGACGAGGTCATCACCGCACCGCGGCTGAGCCGGCTCTACGGCACGCCGATCGAGGTGCTGCGCACCGCCGACGGACGGCTTGTCGTGGTCGGGCTGCCCGAGGCTCCGCACCATCACGGCCACCGCCACGACGAGCAATGACTCTCAATCCATCGTTGTCGCTGAACCCGATCGATGACGTCCGCGAGCTTCTGCGGTTCTCGTTCATGGTCCACGCGCTCGAGGCCGCGACGATCGTGGCCGTGCTCGCGGCGACGATCGGCTGGTACATGGTGCTGCGGCGCCAGAGCTTTGCCGGCCACACGCTGTCGCTGATGGCGTTCCCGGGCGCGACCGGCGCGGCGCTCGTCGGGCTGCCGACGGCGCTGGGTTACTACCTTGCGTGCGGGGCCGCCGCGCTGACGATCGCCGGGAGCCCGCGGCAGCGGGCGGGCGCCCCGGGGGGCCGTGGACCGAGCACGGAGACGGCCGCGATCGGGACCGTCCAGGCCGTCGGGCTCGGCGCCGGCTTTCTGTTTCTGTCGTTGAACCATGCAGTCCTCGGCAGCCCCGAGACGTTGCTGTTCGGAACGTTTCTGGGGATCACCAGCGACCAGGTCGTCGTGCTGTTGGTCGTCGCTGCGGCGGCGATGGCACTGGTCGCCGTGGTCGCGCGGCCGCTGCTGCTGGCGACGATCGACCCCGACGGCGCCGTCGCTCGGGGCGTGCCGACCAGGGCGCTCGACGTAGCCTTCCTGCTGATCCTCGGCGTGACCGTCGCCGCCACCTCGCAGATCACCGGCGCGCTGCTGGTGTTCGCGCTGCTGGTCGCGCCTCCCGCCAGCGCGCAGCTGATCACGATGCGCCCGGGCGCCGGCCTGCTACTCAGCGCGGCGCTGGCCGTGCTAGTGGTGTGGCTGGCGCTGGCGATCGCTTACTTCTCCAACTACCCGATCGGGTTCTGCATCACCTCACTTGCGTTCGGCGTGTACCTGCTCGCGAGGCTGAGTCGCCGGCGCTGATGTTCGCCCACGACTTCGTCCGCAACGCGTTTCTCGCCGGGACATTCATCGCGCTGGCGTGCGGCAGCGTCGGCTGGCTTGTGGTCCTGCGCGCGCAGGTGTTCGCCGGCGACGCGCTCAGCCACGTCGCGTTCGTGGGCGCGATCGCCGCTGCCGCAATCGGCATCGACGAGCGCGTCGGGCTGTTCGCGGCGACGATCGCGGTCGCGGTCGGCATCGGCGCACTGGGCAGGCGGGGCCGCGCCGACGACGTCGAGATCGGGATCGTGTTCGCGTGGGTGCTCGGGATCGGAGCGCTGCTGCTGATGGTCCTGTCGACGAGTTCCGCCGGCGGGAACGGCGTCGCCGGCGTCAACACGCTGTTCGGCTCGATCTACTCGCTGAGCGCGAGCGCTTCGCGGATCGCGGCCGCCGCCGGGATCGCGGTCGCCGCCACGGTGTTGTTCGCATTCCGGCCGCTGCTGCTCGCGACGCTCGACGGCGAGCTCGCAGCGTTGCGCGGCGTGCCCGTACGCCTGCTCGGGATCGCGTTCCTGGTCCTCGTCGCGATCGTAACCGCCGAGAGCACGCCGGCGATCGGAGCGTTGCTGCTGCTCGGGCTGATCTCGGCGCCCGCCGGCGCCGCGCACCGGCTCACCGCCCGGCCGTATCAGGGGCTTGCGCTGTCGGCGGTGCTGGCGGTGCTTTGCACCTGGGCCGGCCTGACGCTCAGCTACGCGGTCCCGGCGCTACCGCCGAGCACTGCGATCATCGGCTTTGCCGGCGCCGCCTATGCGCTCGCGAGCGCGCGCTCGGGGTGGCGCGCTGCGCGGCGGCGCTGACGGCGGACAGCTGGTAGTAGCAGGCCGCGAGGCGCGAGCACGCGAACCTTGCGATGCGCCCTCGTCTACGCGGGCTACCGTTACAGGCTCGCCCGCCCGTCCGGATCGTGCAACGCCAGTCCGCCACCGGCGGGCCAACGTGACACGGCAGCGCGCCCGTGCGAATCGTGCAACGGTAGCCCGCCCCGGCGCGCCGCGGAGACCGCACGGCAGCCTGGCTCCAACAAGCAGGTGGTCGAGAAACGGCCAATATGCGTCCGTTTCTCGACCAGCACCCGGACCCCTTCGGTGGGTGGTGATCCGACGCCGATCCCGGGCCGCCAGACCCATGCACACGGACTCGTCCCGGGCGGCTAATGACCTCAGCAGGTTCCCGAGGACCGGCGAGCGGACCGGACGGGAGTCAGAGTCCGGGCCCTCGCCGGTTCCCCAGGATGCGGGGAAGAAGGGTTCCCGCGGGCGACGAGGCGCACATCGTCGCAGTCGAGGCAAGCCGGCAGGCGCGGCGGCGGCAGGACGAGGCTTGGTGCTGCCCCATCCCATGCTCCCCCGCACCGGTTGCGATGGCGCGCGTTCGACATGTGTGGAGGGTATGAAGTGAGCCGTCAGTTCTCCGTAAAACCCGTCGTGCTGACGGTGTAGTGGGAGATTTGTGTCGCTTAATAGACACAGATATCCCAGAGACTTGGCTCAGGCACCGAGCGCCACCCGCGGCCACGTCGCGTATGCCTAGGTTGCCCGGAGCGCCTCGGTCGGGCTCAAGCGCGCCGCCTTCGCCGCCGGGTACAGCCCGGCGATCGCGCCGATCGCCAGCCCGGCCAGCGGCGCCGCGACCAGCGCGTAGGCGGGGATGACCATCGGCTGGTTCTGGGCGAGTGAGTAGGCCCATGTCGCCAGCGCCCCGAGCAGCAGCCCGGCGATCCCGCCGAGCGCCGCCAGCAGCGCCGATTCGGCGAGGAACTGTGCGCTGATGTGACGGCGCGTGGCGCCGAGCGCGCGCCGCAGCCCGATCTCCCCGCGCCGCTCGAGCACCGAGATCACCATGATGTTCGCGATCCCGATCGCCCCCACCAGCAGCGCGACGGCGCCGAGACCGAGTAGCAACGTCGTGAACTGGCCCTTCGCCGCGGCCCGCGCCTCCAGCGCATCGGACGGACGGCTTACCTGGACGCCGTCGGGGTTCTGCGGGTCGGCTGTCGGGGCAAGCAAGTTCGACACCTGCGTGACCTGATTGACGTTCGCCCGCAGGTAGATCTCGCTCGCGTTGGGCTGGGTCCGGAACAGGCGCTCGGCGACCGGGAGGCCGATGAACGCGGTGCTGTCCAGCCCCGGGTCGAGGACCACCGGCTTGAGCACGCCGATCACGTTGAACCACGTGTTTCCGAGGTACACCTGGATGTGGCCGTGCAGGCTCTGAATCTGGAGCGTGCCGGCCGCCTGCGCGCCGAGCACGACCGTTGGGAAGTTCTCGGTGGCCTTATCGAGGAAGTGCCCGGCCGCGAGCGTGGCGCCGACCGTTGTCGGCAGCCCCGTATCGGTCGCGTCGACCCCGATCCCGCCGGTCTGCTCCGCCGGCACGTACGGCGTCCGCCGAACCGTCGCGTTGGGGACCTGGTAGACGGCGGAGTCGTTCAGAACCGAGGACATGTGATCGATCGAGCCCAGCGACGTGCTCGGCAGCACCTCATTGGCGCCGAAGAACGTCTGCCCCGGGGCGACCGTGAGCAGGTTCGTGCCGAGCTTGTCGATCTGTGCGAGCAGGTTGGCCTGGCTCGACGCCGACACGCCGACGACCGCGACCATCGCGCCGATCCCGATCGCGATTCCCAGCGCCGACAGTGACGCGCGCAGCCGGCGGGTGCGAAGACCCTGCACTGCGACTCCGAGCAGCTCGTGCGGCGGCATCCGCGCTCCGGACCGGGGAGCGTCTCGCCGCCGTTTGAATCCCGGCCTCGGCACCGCGATGCTCATCGGCGCTCGTCTCCGACGATCTCGCCGTCGCGCATCTGGATCTGGCGCGGGAACGTCGCCGCAATCCGCTCGTCGTGGGTGATCAACACCAGCGTCGATCCTTCGGACGCGAGCTCGTGAAGCAGCCCCAGCACCTCGTGCCCGGATTTCGAATCGAGGTTCCCCGTGGGCTCATCGGCAAGCAAGATGATCGGGCGTTTGGCGATCGCGCGGGCGATCGCGACCCGCTGTTTCTCGCCACCCGACAGTTGCGGCGGGCGGTGCGCGACCCGGTGCTCGAGCCCGACCCGCCCAAGCGCGATCGACGCCGCCTCGCGACGCTCTCTCGACGGCGCGCCCGTGTACAGCATCCCGTTGGCGACGTTGTCGAGCGCGGTCATCGTGTCCTGGAGATGAAACCCCTGGAACACGAACCCGACCTGATGCGCACGCAGGCCCGCGAGCTCGGCATCCGACGCCCCGATCACGTCGTGGCCCGCCACCTCGACTGCGCCGCTCGTTGGCCGCTCGAGCGTGCCGAGCACGGTCAGCATCGTCGTCTTGCCCGATCCAGATGGGCCGACCACGGCAACCTGGTCGCCGTTGTCCACGGCCACGCTGACGCCGCGCAGCGCGTGGACGCCGCCTGGGTACTCCTTGGTCACGTTGAGCAGCCGCAGCGCGGCGCCGTTGCGCTCGGCTCCGCCGCTCATCCCTGCGAGTCCGTCACCTGCAGTCCGGGGTAGATGCCCGAGCCCGAGATCTGGACGTAGCCCGCGGCAAACAGCCCGGGAGTCACCGGGATCAGATGCTGGGGCGCCGCCGCCGTCTGCACGGAATAGCCGCCGCCGGCGGTTGCGACCAGCGCGGTCACCGGGACCGACAGCACGTTCTTTGGCCTTCTGCTGCTCGAAGTTGACGCTGACCGCCGCCTGGTCGAGCCCGGAGATCTTCTCGTGATGGCCCGTGAGCGCGATCGTCACGGGGATCGTCGCCGACGGCTGGCCGGAGTTGCCGCTGCCGCCACTGCCGCTGCCGCTGCCGCTGCCACCGCTGCCAGAGCTGCCGCTGCCACTGCTGCTGCTCTGCGCGACGGGGCTGACCTCGATGATCTTGCCGTTGCTGGTGCTCCCGTCTGGCAGTTCGATCGTCACCGGCTCGCCGACGACCGCCTCGCTCTGCTTGGTGGCATCGAGATCGACGGTCACGATCAGCTGGGTCGAGGTCGTATCCAGCATCGCCTGCGGTGAGGCGCCCGATCCCGACCCGCTGCCCGACCCGCTGCCTGAGCCGCTGCCTGAGCCGCTGCCGCCCGAGCCGCTGCCGCCGCCCGCGGCGGCGCCGCCGCCACCACCGCCGCCGCCACCGCCACCGCCTGATGCGGCACCGCCACCACCACGAGCCCCGCCGCCGCCCGCACCGGAGTTGCTGGCGTTGCGGAGCTCCTGGGTCTCGGCCTTCAGCAGCGCCGTCAGCGCCGCATTCAGTGCCGCCTGCGTGCCGGGCGCGGGCCTGCCGCTGCCGGCCGGCCGATCGCAGTTCGGAGGCGTGTTCGCGGGGGTGCCGGGCGTCGTGGAGGTGCCAGGCGTCGTGGAGGTGCCGGGCGTCGTGGAGGTGCCGTTGGTGGCGCCCGCTTGGCCGGCCGGGGTCCCTGCCGATCCGTTGCTAGTCGGGCAGGTGCCGTTTCCAAATCCGCTTGCAGAGCTCGCCGTGGTCGTCGCCGTCGTCGTCGTGTCCGCCACGGTCGCCGTCCTCGTCGGCGTGGTCGCAGTAGTCGGTGCGGTGTCAGCCGTGCTCGGCGCGGTGCTCGTGGTCGTCAGGCTGACGAACTCCGGACGCGCGGGCGCGACCGTCGTGCTGGCGCTGCTCCCGGATCCGCTGCCCGAGCTGCTGCTGGAGCCGTTTGACCCGAGCACCGTGTTGACCTGCGTGATCCGCTGCGGGCCGGGCAGGAACACGATCTGGCCGAGCGTCACCACGCCGGTCTGGGTCTCGCCGAGTGATGCCTGCCAGCGCTCGACGGCGGCCGCGGTCGCCGAGTCGAACGTGTCGTCGACGGTGATCGCGTGGTCTGGATCGAAACCGAGGGCGACGAGGTTCTGCTCGAGCTCCTTGACGTCGGGGCCGTTGCTGACGCCGTCTGACAGGTCGCGGAACGCGGGCACGGATCCCTTGAACAGGACCACCGGCGCGTTGTCGACCTTGTACAGCGTCTGGCCCGACCGGATCACCTGACCGATCGTCGGCAGCGCGGTGATCGTGCCGGTGACTCGGTTGTAGACGGTTTGCGAGCCGGAGTAGCCGAGCGTGCCCGATTCGGTGTCGGTGGCGACGAGGTCGCGGCGTTTCACGGTCGTCGTGCCCGACCCGCCCTTGGAGTTGTTGCTGTTGCTGGCGCCCTTGCTCGACCCGGTCAGGTCGGCACCGAGGATCACCCCGATCGCCAGCGCCGCCGCCGCCAGCGCCAGCAGCGACGCTGTCACCCGACGCCAGCGGCCGCCGAGGCTCGCGAGCGACGGCCTCGCGAGCGACGGCCTCGGGAGCGACGGCCTACGCATTGGGGGCACCTCCCGGTGCGCCCGGCCCGCCTGCTCCGCCTGCTCCGCCCGGTCCGCCCCGTCCGAACCTCGGCCGCAGCGAAGAGCAAGCCTTGCTCGCCGCCTGGAACTGAGGACTGTTGCGGTCGATCGAGCGGAACTGACGCTGGAATCCGAATCCGCCGCCCGCGCTCGTGGTCGGGTCCGGGACGTCGACCCCGTGTGAGCGCATGCACTGCGCGAACTTGACCAGCTGCTGCTGGGCCTGGGCCCGCTGTGCCGGGCTCAGGTTCAGCCGCGGGAACGCCTTGGCGAAGTACTGCTGGCAGGCCTGGCGGGCGGAGGTCAGCTGCGCCTGGGAGTAGTTGCGCAACGAGCGGAAGATCCCACCGCCGCCGGCCGCACCGCCGCCCGACGACGGGTCGGGCACGTTGATCCCGTGTGCCCGGAAGCACTTGGCGAGATCCAGCCGCGCCTGGAACTGGGCACCGGTCGAGGCGGCGGTCGTCGCCGAGGAGGACCCCGAGGAGCCACACGCGGCCACCCCTCCGGCCAGGGCGAGCGCAATCAGGCAGATCGCGAGGCGACGGGCGTTGTACGGCAGACGTCGGGAAGGCATCAGTGGCGACTCCTGTTGAATGGTATGCCCGTGGTATCCGGGGCGGTGTAGCTCAGCGGTTGTACCGACCGAGCCGTCAGCTCTCCGTAAGGCCCGACCCGACCCCGATCGGCGCCTGCGCGGCCGGCGGCGCGGGCCCGATCGACGCCGCCGGCAGCGTCACGTGGACCTCGAGCCCACCGGACTCAGGCGCGTGCACCAGGACCGCTCCGCCGTGGGCCTCTGCGACCGAGCGCACAATCGAGAGCCCGAGCCCGAACCCGCCGTAGGAGCGGTCCAACCGGCGAAACGGCTCGGTCAGGGTCCTGGCTACCGCCGGCGCGATCACGGCGCCGCCGTTTCTGACCGACAGCCGCACGGTCTGCCCCTGCACTTGCGTGGCGATCGAGAGGAAGCCGTGTGGCTCGTTGTGACGGATCCCGTTGTCGATCAGGTTGGCGATCATCCGCTCGAGCAGGGCCGCCTCGCCGCGCGTCCAAGCATGTGCGAGCTCGGCGCTGACCTCGACGCGCGCATCGTCGGCCCGCGCTCGCAGGTCGGTGATGCAGTCGGCGGCGAGCACCGCCAGGTCGACGGCGTCGTCGCGCCCGGTCGCCGCCTCGCTGCGCGCGAGCACCAGCAGGCTCTCGATCAGCCGTTCGCAGCGATCGATCGTCTCGCGCACGGCCTCCCCCATTGCCCGCAGGTCGCCTGTACCCGCGTCGGGATCGGCGAGCGCGACGTCCACTTCGGTGCGCATGATCGCCAGCGGCGTGCGCAACTCGTGCGACGCGTTGGCGACGAAGTGCCGCTGGCTCGCGAACGCCGCGTCGAGCCGTCCGAGCATCCCGTCGAACGTGTCGGCGAGCTCCTTGAGCTCATCGGCCGGGCCGACCAGCCCGATCCGCTCGCCGAGGTTCTCGCCCGAGACGCGACGGGCGGTCGCGGTGATGTCGCGCAGCGGCCGCAACGCCCGGCCGGCCAGTAGCCAGCCCGCGACGACCGAGACCATCGTCATCAAACCGAGCGCGAGCACATACTCGAACACCAGGCGGTGCAGCGCGTCGGTGCGCAGCTGGGCGCGGATCGCGTCGGCGACGCTGGCCTCGGGAGACCCGGGCGCGAACCCCAGCCGGCCGAAGAACGGCGAGCCCGGCGGCGGCGCCAAGCCCAGCTTCTGCAGGTCGTCTCGGAGGTTTCCGCGGGTGTCGAAGTTGTGGCGTACGAGCGCATACCCGATCGTCAGCAGTACCGCGCCGGTGATCAGAAACACGAGGCCGTAGAGCACGGTCAGCCGCAGACGGATCGTCGGCGCCGGGCCTTCGATCCGCGGCCGCCTCCGTCTTGGCTTGCGCGGCGAGGCGGCCGCCATCAGCCGATCCTGTAGCCGACGCCGATCACGGTCTGCACAATCTGGGGCTCACCGAGCTTGCGCCGCAGCGTCATGATCGTCATCCGAACGACGTTCGTGAACGGGTCCGCGTGCTCGTCCCAGACCCGTTCGAGCAGCTCTTCGGCCGACACTGTCGCGCCCTGGGCGGCCAGCAGCGTCTCGAGTACCGCAAACTCCTTGCGGGCGAGCTCGATCGGCCGGCCCGACCGCGTCAGCCGACGCGCGGCGGGATCGAGCTCGATGTCGCCGTGGCTCAAGACCGGAGGCGGGCGCGGCGACGAGCGCCTCGCGAGCGCCCGGATCCGCGCGACCAGCTCGGCGAACCGAAACGGCTTGGCGAGGTAGTCGTCGGCGCCGAGCGACAGCCCTTCGACGAGGTCCTCGATCGCACCGGCCGCGGTCAACATCAGGATCCCGGTCTCGGGCCGCTCGCCGCGGACGGCGCGGCAGACCTCGTCGCCGTGTAGGCCGGGCAGGTCGCGGTCCAGCACCAGCACGTCGTAGCGGATCACGCGTGCCTTCATCAGCGCGTCCGAGCCGTCGGGGGCGAGGTCGACTGCCATTCCCTCGCGCCGCAAGCCGCGCGCGATCGCGTCGGCCAGCCTGCGTTCGTCTTCGGCGATCAGGACGCGCACGTGCTGAGCATGACGACCGGCGCGTAAGCACACCATAAGACGTTAGATTTCGGCTCCAGTGTACGTCGCCGTTCAGCGCGACGTCAGGCAGGGGAATCTATGGAGAGACAGATGCCGACCGAACAGACCCTCGTCGATCGCGGAATGTCCGCCGGGCTGCGCGCGCTCAACCGACTTGCTTCTTCGGGGCTCGTCGACCGCTTCGGTCTGCGCCAGCCGACCGAGCGCTTCCTGCATGGCGCGTCGAAGACGACGATCCGCACCGCCGCCCGTGCGGGGCGGACATTCGCCGCGGCGCAGAAGCTCGCCGGGCCCGCACGCCAGCCGCAAACGCCTGGTGCCGGCAAGTTCGATCTGACAGCGAGCGACGAGCAGCAGATGCTCAGCGAATCCGTCCGCGATTTCGCGCTGCACAAGCTCCGCCCGGTTGCGCAGGCCGCCGACCACGCCTGCGGCGCGCCACCGGAGCTGCTGGCCCACGCGAACGAGCTGGGGCTGACGATGGTCGGGGTTCCCGAGCAGCTCGGCGGCGCGGTCGCACAACGCTCGGCCGTGACCTCGGTGCTGATGAGCGAGGCGCTGGCGTACGGCGACATCGGTATCGCAGCCGCATGCCTGGCGCCGGCGGCCGTGTCCACGGCGCTGAGCCTGTGGGGCGACGCCGACCAGCAGGCCACCTACCTGCCGGCGTTTGTCGGCGACGACGTCCCGGCGGCGTCGCTGGCGTTGCTCGAGCACCGCGCGCTGTTTGACCCGTTCCGGCTGCAGACGCGCGCGCGCCCGGCGGACGGCGGCTACGTCCTCGACGGCGTCAAGTCGCTCGTGGCGCGCGCCCTCGACAGTGAGCTGTTCGTCGTCGCCGCCGAGCTCGAGGGCCGGGGCCCGGCGCTGCTGATCGTGGAGCCGGCAACCGCTGGGATCAGCGTCCAGCGCGACCCGGCGATGGGTGTCCGCGCCGCCGGAACGGGCAGGCTCACGTTCGAGTCCGTCAAGCTGCCGGCGGGCGCTCTCCTCGGCGACGCCGACCCCGACGTGTACCGCGAGTGCGTCGCGCTCGGGCGACTCGGCTGGTGCGCGCTGGCGGTCGGCGGCGCGCAAGCGGTGCTCGACTACGTGACTCCGTACGTCAATGAGCGCTCCGCGTTCGGCGAGCCGCTGGCCCACCGTCAGGGCGTGGCGTTCGCCGTCGCCAACATCGCGATCGAGCTCGAGGGGATGCGCCTTGCGACCTACCGCGCCGCCAGCCGCGTCGATCAGGGGATGCAGTTCACGCGCGAGGTCGCCCTGGCCCGCCGCCTGTGCGCCGAGCGGGGCATGACGATCGGCTCCGACGGCGTGCAGCTCCTCGGCGGCCACGGCTACGTCAAGGAGCACCCGGTCGAGCGGTGGTACCGCGACCTGCGCGCGGCCGCAGTGATGGAGGGAGCGCTGCTGGTATGACGATCAACCTCGAGATCCCAAGGAAGTTCGAGCAGCTCGTGTCCCAGGCAAACCAGGTCGCGACCGAGGTCTTTCGCAGCAACTCGCGCAAGTACGACACCGCCGAGCATCAGTACCCGAAGGAGCTCGACATGCTCGCCGCGGTGATCGACGGGATGAACGAGGCCGGAGCCATCGGCGGCGCCGGCGCCGGCGGCGTCGGGGCCGGCGACAACGGCTCCTCGAAGCGCACCGGCGACGAGAACCGCAACGGGAGCAACATGGCGAGCCTGCTCGGGTTGATCGAGCTGGCCTGGGGGGACGTCGGGCTGTTGCTGACGATGCCCCGCCAGGGCCTCGGTCAGGCGGCGATCGCAGCGGTCGCCGACGAGCAGCAGCTGCAGCGCTTCGGCGGCAAGTGGGCGGCGATGGCGATCACCGAGCCCGAGGCCGGCTCGGACTCGGCGGCGATCCGAACGACCGCCCGCTACGACCCGGACACCGACGAGTACGTGCTCGACGGCGAGAAGATCTTCGTCACCTCCGGTGACCGTGCTGAGCTGATCGTCGTGTGGGCGACGCTCGACCGCGCCCAGGGCCGCGCCGCGATCAAGTCGTTCGTGGTGCAGCGCGACAACCCCGGCCTGAAGCTCGACCGCCTCGAGCACAAGCTCGGGATCCGCGCGTCGGACACCGCCAACTTCGTTCTGCACGACTGCCGTGTCCCCAAGGAGAACCTGCTCGGCAGCCCCGAGATCGAACCCAGGCGCGGCTTTTCCGGCGTGATGCAGACGTTCGACAACACGCGGCCGCTCGTGGCGGGGATGGCGATCGGCATCGCGCGGGCATCCCTCGAACGCACCCGCGAGCTGCTGACCGAGGCCGGGATCGAGATCGACTACGCGGCGCCGCCCCACGCCCAGAGCGCCGCCGCGTCGGAGTTCATCGCGATGGAGTCAGACTACGAGGCCGCGCGGCTGCTGGCGCTGCAAGCCGCGTGGATGGCCGACAACGGCAAGCCAAATTCGCTCCAGGCCTCGATCGCCAAGGCCAAGGCCGGCCGCACCGGCACCGACGTCGCGCTGCGTTGCGTCGCGCTGTGCGGCAGCGTCGGCTACGGCGAGGGCGAACTGCTCGAGAAGTGGGCGCGCGACGCGAAGATCCTCGACATCTTCGAGGGCACCCAGCAGATCCAGCTGCTCGTCGTCGCACGGCTGCTGCTGGGCAAGAGCTCGGCGGAGCTGAAGTGATCGGGGAATCGGCTCCGCCGATTCCCTTCAGCGAATCCGCCAAAGGCGGATTCGGCTGCATGCGCGCCCCCCAAACATCACAATGAGGCTGCCTCGCGGCGCAGCACATCCCACGCCCGCTGCACGTCGGCGAGCGTCGTGCTCATCTGTCCGATCGCGAGCCGCAACACGAACCGCCCGTTGAGCACCGCCTGGGAGATGAACATCTCGCCGCCGGCGTTGACGCGCTCGAAGCAGCGCGCGGTTGCGCTCGTCGGGGCCCTGCAGCCGGAAGCAGACGACCGAGAACAGCCGCGGCGCGCACAGCTCCCAGCCAGGTTCGGAGTCCACCCAGCGCTCGAACTGACCGGCCAGCTGCACGCCGCTGCGGACATGGGCCTGGAGCCCGGCGCGCCCGAAGCAGCGCAGCACCGCCCACAATTTCAGCGCGCGGAATCGGCGCCCGAGCGCCGGCCCGTACTCGCTGAGGCTGAGCGCGTCCTCGGCGTCCGGCGTGCGCAGGAACTCGGGGATCAGGCTGAATGCCCGGCGCAGGTCCTGCGGCCGACGCGACCACAGCAGCGAGCAGTCGACCGGGGTGAGCATCCACTTGTGCGCGTTGACGACCAGCGAGTCGGCGTGGTCGATCCCGGCAAACGCCCAGCGGTGCTCGGGGCAGACCATCGCCGTGCCGGCGTACGCGGCGTCGACGTGCAGCCACACTCCCGCCCGTTGTGCCGCGTCTGCAATCGCCGGTAACGGATCCACCGCGGTCGACGCAGTCGTACCGACGGTGGCGACGATCACGGCGGCATCGGACAGGTCACCCAACGCGGCCGGGTCCATCCGGAACTCGGCGTCGACCGGCACCTTGCGCAACCGCATCCCGAGCATCCGCGCCGCCTTGTCGGCTGCCGAGTGCGCCTGCTCGGAGGTGACGATCAGATCGCGGCCGGTCGCCTCGCGCGCCGCGATGATCGCGGTCAGCGTCGAGGTCGAGGCGGTGTCCTCGATGTGCCCGTGCCAGCCCGCCGGCAGCCCGAGCAGGTCCGCGACCCAGTCGAGTACCACGCCCTCGAGCTCGGTCGCCGCCGGAGACGTCCGCCACAGGAACGCGATCGAGTTCAGCGTCGCGGCCAGCAGCTCGGCGAGGATCGCAGGCTCCGAAGAGCTGGTCGCGAAGTAGGCGAAGTAGCGCGGGTGCTGCCAGTGCGTGATCCCGTCGAGCAGCACCTCGTCGAGGTCGCGGAGCACGGCCGAGAACGGCTCGGGCTCATCGGGCGCTGTGCGCGGCAGCCGCGCGCGGATCTCGCCCGGCTGGACCTGCGCCAGCACCGGCAGGTCCCCGACCCGCTCCAGATAACGGGCCGCCCACTCCAGCGCCGCTGGGCCGTCGTCTCGCAGGCTGCTCGTCACGCGCCCGGAAGCTCGTAGTGGACGCCGGTGAGCTGCTCGGAGACCTCCCAGAGCCGCCGCGCCACGTCCTCGTCGTACGCCCTGGCGGCCGCACTGACTACACGTGGATAGCCCCGGATCTCTCCGAGCCCGCCTGGACCGACGAACGATCCGCCGGGCAGCTGCGGCGAGGTCGCCGCGTACAGCGTCGGCAGCGCCCCCATCGCCGCGCTCTGGGCGATCGTCTTGTTGCCGACGGCCCCGAGCGCCCGCTCGTAGAATCGGCTCGGCCCGGCGAACTGAAGGTTCGTCGCGGCGTAGCCGGGATGGGCGGCGAGGCTGCGCAGCGTCGCGCCGGCCGCGGTCGCCCGCCGCTGCAGTTCGAAGCAGAACAGCAGGTTGGCGAGCTTCGACTGCCCGTAGGCGCGCCAGTTGTTGTAGTGACGCTCCCATTGGAGGTCGTTGAAACGGATCGTGCCGATTCGGTGCCCCGGGCTCGAGACGGTCACAACGCGCGCGTCGGGATCTGCCAGCAGGCGCGGCAGCAGCAACCCGGTCAGCGCGTAGTGGCCGAGATGGTTGGTTCCGAGCTGGCTCTCGAAGCCGTCTTTGGTCAGCCGGCGCGGCGGCGCCATCACCCCGGCGTTGTTGATCAACAGGTGCAGAGGACCGCCGTTGACCGGCAGCTTCGCGGCGAACGCGCGCACCGACTCCAGATCGGCGAGGTCGAGCCACGCGACGTCGAGTTGCGCCTGGGGGACATCGTTGCGGATCTGCGACGCGGCGCCGTGCGCCTTGTCGGTGTCGCGCGAGGCCATCACGACCCGCGCGCCTGCGCGCGCCAGCTCCCGCGCGGTGACGAGCCCGAGTCCGCTGTTGGCACCCGTCACGACCGCGAGGCGGTCGCTCTGATCAGGGATGTCGGCGGCGGTCCATTTGGAGGTCATCTACGACGGCATCCTGTCCGCCACCGAGGCCGAGTACGCGGCCGAGCGGAACTGCAGCACCGGATCGCCCGACAGCTCGATCCCGTCCACGACCCGGGTCGGGTCGAACACCAGCACGTCGCCCCCGGTCTCGCGCTCGGTCTCCAGCGCCGTCAGCTCGAGCGTCCCGGCGCGCACGCGCCGGCGCTCCTTCGGCCAGACCGAGGCGGGATCGTCGACGTCGTCGCCGGCATCGGCGATCTGGAGCTCGAGCGTGAACCGCACCGGCGCTTGACCAACGCGCGCGCGGATCTCCTCCTGGAGGTAGTCGCGCCCGCCGCGCCTGGCCCGGCGCGGCCCGATCCTGACCTCGCCCGCGTCGGGCCGCAGGGTGTAGCGGACGAATCTCGAGCCCCCTTGCGCATCGACGAGCTTGTAGGCGTGGATCGCGTAGTAGGCACAGGTCGCGTAGCTGGCCGGCGGGCGCAGCGCCGGCAGGTTTGCCGGCAGCGTCGGCAGCACGTCGGGGTGGCGCGCAAGAAACAGCGGAAGCTTCCATGCGATCGACGCGCCCGGCCCTTGCGCGCGCAGCAGGTCGAGGAACACCTCCGGCGTGTGCACCGGAAACCGCGGCGCGCTCTGGGCGACGATGTCGGTACGCGAGCCGTCGGGGAGGTACAGCTTGACGGCCAGCCCGCGCACATCGGGCGCGTAGTCGGGCGCGCCCGGGTCGCCACCGCCGTTTGAGACCCTCACCGTCGCCGGCACCGGCTCGCCCTGCATGTGCGCCGCTCGGGTCAGCGCGGCCGCCTCGGCGGTCGCGGTGAAGGTCCCCTTCAGCAGCGTTCCCTTCGCGTGCAGCGCGCGATAGCCGGGGTGGCGTCCGAACACCTCGGCGGCGGCGGCGGTGGCCTGCTCGGGCGTCGCGGTCACGGGTTCAGACTATTGGTCCTCGAGCACGCGGAACGCGATCCCCGCGCGCTGCAGCCGGTCGATCAGCGGCTGGCCCATCGCGACCGCGGGGGTGAGCTGCCCCGCGCGCTCGGCGAGCTGGTCGTTGGCGAGGCAGAGCGCGGACTCGGCGAGCATCTTCGACGTCTCGCTGTACCCCGGGTCGCCGCCGGCGACCTCGGTCACGACGCGCTTGCCGTCGCCCTCGCCGGCGAAGCGCACCTTGAACCAGCCGTGCTCGCGCTGCTCCGGTGTCGGACCCTCGCCCGGATCCTTGAGCTTCAGCAGCAGGTCGCGCGTCGGGCCGACCTGCGCCAGCGCAACCGCAATCCCCGCTCCGGCGGTCATCCCGACGAGCACCGGCAGGTGCTTGGAAACGAGGTAGTGGCTGTAGCTGAAGTCCGGGCCGTAGCGATCGAGGGCGCGTGCCGAGCGCAGCACCGTCTGCGGGTCGATCGTCGGAAACGGGACCGCCCATCCCCCGGCCGACGGCTCGTGGTGCGGCCTGCCGGGGGCGCCTTTGATCGTGCGCCCGGCCGGACGTGGTTCGCGGCTCCGGCGCTCGCGCGCGACGCGGGCGCCCTGGCGCAGGCGACCCATGATCCGGATCGCCGAGTGGTAGGTGCCGCCGGAGAACGTGCCGCCCATGCGTACGAACCCGTCGACGTGGATCGGCGCGCCCTCCGGCAGCCGGCTGACCGTGTGGAGCACGCCGAGGTCGTACGGGATCGAGTCAAAACCACATGAGTGAACGAGCCGCGCGCCGCTGCGCTGCGCCTGCTCGTGATAGCGCAGCCACATCGTGTCCACGAACTCGGGCTCGCCGGTGAGGTCGAGGTAGTCGGTGCCGGCCGCCGCGCAGGCCGCAACCATCGGCTCGCCGTACTCGATGTAGGGCCCGACGGTCGTGATCACGATCCGCGTCGACTGCGCCAGCGCCCGGACCGAGCGTTCGTCGTTGACGTCGGCCTCGATCAGCGGCAGCTCGGCCGCGCCCGGGTTGGCTTTCGCGAGGCGGTCGCGAACGCCCTCGAGCTTGCTGGCGCTGCGCCCCGCCAGGGCCCAGCGCGTATCGGCGGGCGCGGCGCTCGCCAGGTACTCGGCCGTCAGCGCGCCGGTGAACCCGGTCGCGCCGAAGAGCACGATGTCGTACTCGCGGTCAGCCATCGCCGCCGTCGCCGCCATCGCCGCCGTCGCCGCCATCGCCGCCGTCGCCGCCATCGCCGCCATCGCGGCCGAGCTCGCGGGCCACCTTCAGCGCCTCATCCGGGTCCACGCCCGCTTTCGCCGCGACCCAGCACGCGACCGGCGCGGCGACGCGCTCGGAGGAGTGCGCCGCCTCGCCCGCGAGGTCCAGCAAGCGCTTGAACTCTTCGGTCGTCGGCGGCTCGGTACCGAGCTGCTGCGCGAAGGCGTCGATCCACTGTCGGGCATTCATGATCGTCGAGCCGGGGACTCTATAGCGCCGCTCGATCGGCGCTCGGGCTGACATGATGCCGACCCTCCACCAGGCAAACGAAAGGCAAACCGAGATGACAGTCCTCGACGGCAAGGTCGCGATCGTGACCGGCTCTGCGCGCGGGATCGGGCGCGCGACCGCCGAGCTGCTCGCGCAGCAAGGCGCGAAGATCCTGATCAACGACCTCGACAACGACGTCGCCGAGCAGACAGCGCAGGAGATCGACGGGGACACGCTTGTGTTCGCCGGAGACCTGACCAGAGACAACGTCTGCGATCAGCTCGTGCAGGCCGTCATCGATCAATGGGGACGCGTCGACATCCTCGTCAACAACGCCGGCTACACCCTCGACGCCCCGATCCACAAGATGAGCGACGACTGGTTTCAGCGGATGCTCGATATCCACTCGATCGTTCCGTTCCGCATGTGCCGGGCGGTCGCGCCGCACATGCGCGAGCCGGCCAAGGCCGAGCGCGAGCGCGGCGACGAGGTGTTCCGCAAGATCGTCAACGTCTCCTCGATCTCCGGGACGATGGGCAACGCCGGCCAGGCGAACTACTCGTCGGGCAAGTCGGCCGTGGTCGGCCTGACCAAGACCCTCGCCAAGGAGTGGGGCCAGTTCAAGATCAACGTCAACGCGGTCGCGTTCGGCTGGATCGAGACCCGCCTGACCGCGGCCAAGGTCGACTCCAACACGATGGAGATCGGCGGCGAGACCGTCCAGCTCGGAATCCCCGAGCAGATGCGCGGGATGGCGCCGATGCTCGTCCCGCTGGGCCGCCCGGGCAGCCCGGCCGAAGCCGCGGGCCCGGTGTTCTTCCTGTGCTCGCCGTGGTCAAATTACGTCCACGGGCAGGTACTCAGCGTGACCGGCGGCCAGTTCGGCGGGATGACTTCGTAGCTGGCGCGATTCCGCGAGGGACGCGTGCTGGTCGAGAACCGGACGCATATTGTCCGTTTCTCGACCACCTACCTGCTGCGTCATCTCTCCACCAGCCGGTAGACCGGACCGCCGAGCGAGGCCGCATAGATCCGGCCAAGGTTGTCCTGCCCGAACGACGACAGCCCGGTCACCGACAGGCCGGTTTCGCGGTTGCCGGTCGCGCGACCTGGGGTCAGCCGGATCGAACTGATCTGCGGCTTGCAGTTGTCGCCGTACAGATAGCGGCCGTAAAGGGTTGGGAGCGCGCGGTCTCTGACCACGTAGCCGCCGACGATCGCGCAGTACCCGTCGCTGTGATGGGCCACCAGCTCGGGCCCGACCGCGCCGGGGGCGCTGCCGGGCTTGTAGCGGCGGTCTCCCTCGAACACGCTCCAACCGTAGTTCGCGCCCGCGCCCCTGCCCCGCCGGGCGTAGTCGATCTCTTCCTCCTGGTCCTGCCCGACGTCGCCGATTGCAAGATCGCCCGTGAGCCGGTCAAACGAGAACCGCCACGGGTTTCGCAGACCGTAGGCCCAGATCTCGGCGCGCGCGCCGGGCCGGCCGGCAAACGGGTTTCCCGACGGGATCGAGTAGCCGCCGCCCGGGCGCGGGCTGATCCGCAGCAGCTTTCCGAGCAGCACCCCGTTGTTCTGTCCGTAGTTGTGAGGGTCTCCCTCGCTGCCGCCGTCGCCGACGCCGACGTAGAGGTCGCCGTCGGGCCCGAACTGCAGCTGGCCGCCGTTGTGGTTGGTCTCGGCGCGGTGATCGATCGTCAGCACGTTGCGCGCGCTGGCCGGGTCGGCGCGATTGCGGTCGTGCGCCGAACGCCGGTACTGCACGATCCGGATGTTGTTGCTCGAGTCGGTGTAGTAGACGTAGAAGCGGCCGCTGCTCGAGTAGTCGGGCGCGAACGCGATCGACAGAAGCCCCTGCTCACCGCCGCTCGAGTTGACAAGGCGGGAGATGTCGAGGAAGGGCTGTGCCTGCCGGCGACCGTCGACGAGCACGGCGATCTTGCCGGGCCGCTGCACGACGAACAGCCGGCGCGGATCGCCGGGCGCGCCGGTCAGGAACACCGGCTGGTCAAACACCCCGATCTTGACGAGACGCAACCCGGCGGCGCGGGCGGCCGGGTCCACCGAGGTCGTCGCCGACGAGCCGCAAGCGCCGACCAGCGCCGCGAGGCACAGCGCCGCGATCCACAGCGCCGCGTGGCGCCACGCCCCGGCGAGCGGCATCCGAGCTCGGAGGATTGACACGGCCTCCTCAGTGAAGCGCACCCGAGGCGCGGGCGTCCCGACTCCGGTGAAGCGCTATCGCCCGAGCAGCTCGCGGGCGGCCCGGACGCCGCTGCGCAGCGCCCCCTCCATCAGCCCGTGCCAGTCGCCGGCGGTGTGCTCGCCTGCAAACGCAATCGGGCCGACCGGCGCCGCCAGCGCCGCGTCGTCGATCGGCGAGGACGCCGACCGCGCCGAGTAGGAGCCGCGGACCCAGGGGTCGTCGTCCCAGCGCGCGAGCAGCGCGGCGTCGGGGTCCAGCTCGAGATCCGGCCTCAGCGCCGCCAACGACGCGATCCAGCGGTCCGGGCCGCGCGCGACCTCGAGCCGGCGCAGCGCGTCCGGCGTCCCCGCGAACGCAGCGACGAACGGCGCCGGCGCACCGTCGGCGCCGAGTTGCGTGTAGCACCAGTAGCGCTCGGGCACCGACAGCGTTGCGCTCGGCGGGACGGGCGCTCGCAGCGCGACGAACAGCTTGGCCGCCTGGCCGTAGCGGACAGCCCTGAGCGCCTGCGTCTTTCCCGCCGGCAGCGGTGGCTCGAACTCGATTTGGTCGGTGACGCTCGCGGGGACGGTCACGATCGCAGCGTCAGCGCGGCACTGCACGCCGAGACCGTCCGCAACCTCCACGCCCGAGCGCGACCAGGCGATCCGGGTGACCGGCGCCGACAGGCGCAGCGCGTCGCCGAGCGCTGCCGCCAACGTCAGCGCCAGCCGGTCGTTGCCGCCGGCGACCGAGTGCGTGTCAAAGTCGCCGAACGACCCTGCCCCCTCCCTGAGCGCGCCGACCTCGAGATCGTCGGCCGGATAGGTGCAGCTGACCTCGAGCCGCGCGCAGATCGCCTCGGTGACCGCGGCGTTGAAGCCCGACCGCGCCAGCGCGTCGCGCACGGTCTCGCCGTCGACCGCGTCGATCGTCTTGACCCGATCCATCGCCGCCGCCAGCTGCATCAATGACACGGGCTCGCCGCCGCGCGGCTCGCGGAGCCCGTACGTCGTGCCCTTGCGGAATAGGGGCAGCTCGAGTTGCGACGCCGTCGCGAGCATCGCGCTGTAGTCGGGCAGCACGAACTCCGCGCCGCGCTCGGCGACGCCGCCCGCGAACGGGACCGACCAGACGCGCCCGCCGACCCGGTCGCGGGCCTCCAGCACTGAAACCTCGACGCCGGCGCGACGCAGCTCATCGGCCGCCGCCAAGCCCGCGAACCCGGCGCCGACGATGATCGCGCTCGACAACGTACTCACAATCAGTAGCTTGACGACGATGGCAATTGCAGGCGCATCGACCCGCGAGGAGACGTCGCCGCCGAGCTTCACTGATGAGGCGGTCAGGTTGTGGCGCGTGCCCCTGCGCTGTCGTCTGTCCCCGCTCGAGGTGCTGCGGGCGGTTCGCGGTGAGCCTGGCGCGTTCGCGCTCACGGGTCGCTGGGCCGGCGGCGGGGCGATCGTCGGGTGCGCGCCGCTGGCGCACGCCGACGACGACGCCGACCCGTTCGCGCTGCTGGCCGCCGTGCCACAGCTGATGCCCGGCGATACGCCCGGCGATACGCCCGGCGATCGGCTGCCCGCGGGCGCAGTCGGCGGCGGCTGGTTCGGCTGGCTGGGCTACCGCCTGGGCGGACGGATCGAGCAGCTGCCCGACGGGCCGCCGCGCCCGGTCGCTCTGCCGGAGTTCGCGCTCGCGTATTACGACCACGTGCTGCGACTCGACGCCGACGGACACTGGTGGTTTGAGGCGCTCGTCAGCGACAGTCGTGCGCAAGCGCTCGCGCAGCGCCGCCAGCAGCTCGCCGGCCTGCTCGCGACCGCTCCGCCGCCCGCTCGTTATGCCCCGCCGGCGCCGCTGCGGCTGACGCGCGCCGTCGCCGAGCATCATCTCGCCGCGATCCGCGAATGCCGCGAGCGGATCGCCGCCGGCGAGATCTACCAGGCCAACATCTGCCTGCGCCTGGAGACCGAGTGGGACGGCGACATCGCCGCGCTGTTCGAGCACGCCAGGCGGCGAATCGACCCACCGTACGCGGCCGTGTTCTGCAGCCCTTGGGGCGGGATCGCGAGCCTCTCGCCCGAGCTGTTCCTGCGCCGGCGCGGAGCGGAAGTCACGACCGGGCCGATCAAGGGGACGATCAGACGCGACGACGATCCGGCGCTGGCGCAGGCGGCCCTGGCGGAGCTGCGCGCCTCTGCCAAGGACGCCGCCGAGCACGTGATGATCGTCGACCTCATGCGCAACGACCTCGGGCGCGTCTGCGAATATGGGACCGTCGAGGCGCCGCGCGTTCCCGAGGCCGAGGCGCACCCGGGCCTCTGGCACCTGGTCTCCTACGTGCGAGGCCGGCTGCGCGAGCACGCCAACGACGCCGATCTGCTGCGCGCGACGTTCCCGCCGGGATCGGTCACGGGCGCACCAAAGGTCCAGGCGATGCACGTGATCGCCGAGCTCGAGCGCACCGGCCGCGAGGCCTACACGGGCGCGATCGGGTTCGCCAGCCCGGTCGCCGGGCTCGAGCTGAACGTCGCGATCCGCACGCTCGAGCTGTGCCGCGGCCGGCTTTGGCTTGGCGTCGGCGGCGGGATCGTCGCCGATTCCGACCCAGAGCGAGAGCTCGACGAGGCGCTGCTGAAGGCGCGACCGATCGCGGCGGCGATCGGGACGTCCGTGGTCGTCGAATAGGTGCACGGATCCGATCCCTTACGCCATGCGAGACCGGATCCCGCGCGTGGCGTCTTTGAGACGCTGCTCGTCCGCGGTGGCGCCGTTCAGGCGCTCGACCTGCACCTCGCCCGCCTCGCTGATTCGATTGGCGAGCTCTACGGCGCGCGCCTCCTCCCTGACACGTCCGATCGCGTGGCGGCGTTCGCGCGCCAGCTTTCGGGAGACCACCGCCTCCGGGCCAAAGCGGAGCCGTTAACGGCCGGCTTCACGGTCGGCTTCTCCGCCGAACCATTGTCGGTTCCGCCGTCCGACCGCCCGTTGGCTCTCACGACGACGCTGATTCCCGGCGGCCTCGGCCGTCACAAATGGTGCGATCGACGCATCCTCGACACATTCGACCCCGGAAATGGCGTATTGCTGATAGTTGATCAACACGATGAGGTGCTCGAGGCCGCTTGGGCGAACGTTTGGATCGTCGAGGGATCGCGGCTCTTCACGCCGGCCGCCGACGGGCGAATCCTCCCGGGCGTCACCCGCGCGATGCTCCTCGAGCTCGCGCCGCAGCTCGGGCTGAACGTCGCCGAGGAGCCCATCTCGCTCGGACGCCTGCGCGATGCCGACGCGGTCTTCCTCACGTCGTCGCTACGTCACGCTGTCCCCGCCGTTCTCGACGGAGAAGGCCTCGAGCATCCCCGGACAGATCTGATCAAGACGATCCGCGACGCGCTCGCCCGGGCCTAATTGGCAGTCTGCCAACTTTGCTAGCCTGGCTCGGGTGAAAGCCACTTCTCCTGCCCCGAGGTGGCAGCGACTGGAGCACGACGAGCGGCGACAGCAGATCCTCGCCTGCGCGCGCAAGCTGTTCTCCGAGCGCAACTACGCCGCCGTGTCGACCACGGACATCGCCCGCGAGGCGGGCGTCGCGCGCGGACTCCTGCATCATTATTTCGGCACCAAGCACGACCTCTACCTCGAGGTCGTCCGGATGCTGATGCGGGTGCCTTCGAACCCGCTGCCGCTCCAGAGCCCCGGCCGGGGCCTGGAGGTCGTGATCGAAGAGAGCGTCGACCGCTGGCTGCAGATGGTGCAACGCAACCGCGGCACGTGGCTGGCGGCGATCGGCGCCGGCGGGATGGGTCGCGATCCGGAAGCCGAGGCGATCATGGAGGAGGCTCGCGAACGCGCCGCCGACCGGCTGATCGAGGCGCTGCAGACATACGAGGCGTCGCAGGCGCCGCCGGAGTTGCGCGCGGCCGTGCGCGCCTACTCGGGGTTCGCAGAGGCGGCCAGCATTCAGTGGCTCGAGCGCGGCCGGCTCTCGCGCGAGCAGACCAAGGCGCTCCTCGTCCAGGGCTTCATCAGCATCGTGCGCGATGTGCTCCCGGCGGTGCAGCGAGCAACCGCGAGCGAGCAGGAGGGACCAAGTGAGTGACAAGACCTACGTCGTCGGCGTCGGCATGACGAAGTTCGACAAGCCCGGAACCAAGGAGGGCGACTATCCCGACTGGGCGAAGGAGGCCGGCGAGAAGGCGCTCGCCGACGCGGGGATCCGCTACGACCTGATCGAGCAGGCCTACGCCGGTTACGTGTACGGCGATTCGAGCTACGGGCAGCGCGCCGTGTACGAGCTCGGGCTGACCGGGATCCCGGTGCTGAACGTCAACAACAACTGCTCGACCGGCTCCAGCGCGCTGATGCTCGCCCGCCAAGCGGTCAAGGGCGGCCTCGTGCACTGCGCCCTCGCGATCGGGTTCGAGAAGATGGAGCGGGGCTCGCTCGGGGTCAAGTACACCGACCGCACGCCCGCGCTCGACAAGCACATGGCGCGCATGTTCCAGTTGCGCGATCCCGAGTCATCGCCGTTCGCCCCGCAGATGTTCGGCAACGCCGGGCGCGACCACATGGAGAAGTACGGCTCCAAGCCCGAGCACTACGCGTGGATCGGCTGGAAGAACCACAAGCACTCGACCAACAATCCCTACGCCCAGTTCCAGACCGAGTACACGCTCGAGGAGATCAAGCAGGCGCCGATGATCCACGAGCCGCTGACCAAGCTCCAGTGCTCGCCGACCTCCGACGGCGCTGCCGCCGCGGTGGTCGCGTCCGAGCGGTTCGTCGATGAACACGAGCTGTGGGACCAGGCGATCGAGATCGCCGGGCAGGCGATGGTCACCGACCTGCAATCGAGCTTCGACGAGCACGCGGATTGCATCAGGATCGTCGGCTATGACATGAGCCGCGAAGCCGCCCGCCGCGCATACGAGGAGGCGCAGGTCGGCCCCGACGACGTCCAGGTGGTCGAGTTACACGATTGCTTCAGCGCCAACGAGCTGATCACCTACGAGGCGCTCGGCCTCGCGCCCGAAGGCGAGGGCCACAAGCTCGTCGAGAAGCGGGCGACGACCTACGGTGGCGGCGGTCCCGTCGTGAACCCGTCCGGCGGGCTGATCTCAAAGGGCCACCCGCTCGGCGCAACCGGCCTGGCCCAGTGCTCGGAGCTGAGCTGGCAGTTGCGCGGTCAGGCGGGCGCCCGCCAGGTCGACGGCGTCGAGGTCGCGCTGCAGCACAACATCGGGCTCGGCGGCGCCGCCGTCGTCACGATCTACCGCCGCGCCGCGTAGCCGGCCGATCGGCCGCAGGCCGATCAGCCAAACACCGGCTCGACCCGCGCCGGGACGTGCTTGTGCCACGGCGTCATGGCAATCGGGTCGCGCCACTCCAGCGAGGTCAGCTCGTTGGTCGGCACGCCGGTCAGCACCGGGCCACCATCCCCGTCGGCCGACGGGTAGTCGACGCCCTGCCCGTTCGGCAGCGACACGTGCCCGGGCATGCATCGCGTCGGTGACCTCGACGATCGTCTCGGCCGAGCCGACCGCGGTCACGATCCGGGCGCGGCCGCCGTCCGCGAGCCCGAGCCGCGCCG
This sequence comes from uncultured Solirubrobacterales bacterium, assembly GCA_963809685.1. Classification (GTDB taxonomy): domain Bacteria; phylum Actinomycetota; class Thermoleophilia; order Solirubrobacterales; family Solirubrobacteraceae; genus Palsa-465. Next base: position 40,863 of record CAWEKN010000017.1, read on the forward strand.
CGTCGTCGGGGCTGATCCGCAGCGCACCGGCGCCATCGCGCTTTCGCCAAGCCGGGTCGCGGATGATCGTGTTGGCGGTGCTCGAGCGACGCTCGCCCGCCGAGAGCACGAGCGGCAGATCGGCGGTCGTGTGACCCCGATCGGCATCGCGCAGACCGCCCAGCTCGTGCAGCAGCTCAGGGATCTCGAGCGTGATCCGGTGATCGGGATGCGTCACGTAGGACCACGCGTCCTCGTAGTCGTCGAGCGTGAGCGTGATCCCCGAGCGGCCGTTGAGCATCGCCTCGAACAGCGCCTCGCCGTCGGCGTGGCCGGCGCGCCGCACCGCGTCGGGGTACTTCATCGCGCAGCGGTGAGCCAGGCCCCATAGCGCGGCCGCCGAAGCGGCGCCATCGGGGAGGGTCGGTCCGAGCGTCTCGTAGAGCAGGTAGGCGGCGACACCGGACAGCGCGCGATCGGACATCGTCGCCTGCATGAACGCGGCGGCGAACTCGCCCCGCCCCGCGCGAGCGGCATCCCGCAGCGACGCCAGCTGGTCCTCGGGCACGACCCCGAGCGCGTGCATCAGCCGCGCGTAGATCTCGGGCTCGGACAGCGTGCCCGGGCAGCGGCTCGAGCAGCGGCGCGCGCAGGTGGAAATGGTTGCGCGGGAACTCGAGGTTGAAGAACGTCGCCTCCCACTTCTCGAACTGACTCGCTGCCGGCAGCACGTAGTCGGCGTGGCGGGCGGTCTCGGTCATCGCCACGTCGATCACGACGACCAGCTCGAGCGCGTCCAGCGCCTCACGGAACCGCTTGGAGTCCGCCAGCGAGTGCGCGGGGTTGGAGCTTTCGATCAGCATCGCCCGCATTCGCGCCGGGTGGTCGGTGAGGATCTCCTCGGCGATCACGTTGCACGGCACCAGGCCGCCGAGGATCGGAGTGCCGGTGACCGGCGTGCTCGCCGTCGTTGGCTCCGAGGCGCGCCAGTGGCTGCAGCCACGAGTGCAGGTGCATCGCGCCAGGCTTGGCGTAATTGCCGGTCAGCAACCACAGCAGCTTGTTCAGGTACGAGCACAACACGCTGTGGGGACCCTGCTGGATCCCGAGGTCCTCGAACGTCGACACGCTGTCGGCCGAGGCGATCCGGCGCGCGGCCGTACGGATCAGGGCTTCATCGACGCCGCAGCGCTCCGCGAACTCGGCGACCGGCACGCCGGCGAGCGCCTCGAGCACGGCCGTGGCGCCGCTCGTGTGCGCATCGAGGAACTCGTGATCGGCGAGGCCCTCTTGGACGATCGTTGCCGAGCAGCGCAGCCAGCGCCCACGCGTCGGTGCCCGGCCGCACCCGCAGGTGGAAGTCGGCGAGCTCGGCGGTCTCGGTTCGGACCGGGTCGATCACGATCAGCGCCCTGTCGGGGTCGCGCGACAGCTCGCGCAACGTCACCCGCGCCCGCGGGAAGCTCTGCGACTGCCACGGGTTCTTGCCGACGAACACCGCGACCTCGGAGTGCTCGAAGTCCCCCCTTGTGTGGCCGCCGTACAGCCGCGCGTCGACGTACCACTCCCCCATCTTCTCCTGCGCCAGCGCGCCCGAGCGGTAGCGCGAGCCGAGCGCCCGCAGGAACGACCCGGCGTATGCGCCGCCGAGGTGGTTGCCCTGGCCGCCGCCGCCGTAGTAGAAGATCGTCTCGCCGCCGTGGGTGTCGCGCACCTCCGTGAACCGCGCGGCGACCTCCGCGATCGCGACGTCCCACGGGATCTCCTCGAAGCTCCCGTCGGACCGCCGGCGCAGCGGCGAGGTGAGGCGGTGGCGGCCGTTCTGGTAGTGGTCGAGGCGCATCGCCTTGTTGCACGTGTAGCCCTGCGATGCCGGGTGCGCCTTGTCGCCGCGGATCCGCGCCAACGTGCGGCCCTCGAGCTGCACCTCGATCCCGCAGTTGCACTCGCACAGGATGCAGGCGGTCGGCTTCCAGTCAGACCCGGACATCAGGAGACGGTGCCGGCGGGGGCGACGACGGCACTGCCCGGTTCCTCGCGCTCGCGGGCCGCGTACGCGCGCAACTGCTCGAACTGCACCACCCGGCCGCCGGCACCCCAGTTGCCGTCGGGCACCTCGTTGATGATCACCCAGACGCGCAGGCCGTCGGACTCGCCGAGCCCGGCGGCCTCCGTCACCGCCCTCGTCGCCTCGCTCACGAGCTCTGCCTTGCGGCGCTCGGACAGCGCGCCCTGCGGGACCGTGGCCTGGATCCGGAACACCGGCTGGTCGACCGGACGCCCCGCCGCGAGCATCGTGCCCTCAGGTTGCTCGTGGACATGGATCCAGGTGATGTTGCGAAAGAACTCGGTGTCCGGCGCACGCTCGGCGCGCAGCATCGCGGTCGTCAGCTCATCCGCCAGCGCGTCGCGTGCCTCCGGTGTGAACGTGCCCGCTGGATAGAAGACGTCGATCAAAGGCATGCGCCGCTCCTGGGTCGTGACGAAGGTGCGGTATGACGTGCGTCATACCGCGAGCGGGCGGATCGTACTATGCCGTGCGTCATAGTCAAGACCGCTGATTGCGGACGCGAGCCGTCTGACCCTCCGCTGAGGAATCACGCCATCGACCGACCCCGGCTGCACTATTATGCCGCTCGTCATAATGGACAGCGACACCCGACAGCGGATGATCGAGACGGCGGCCGTGGTGATGCGCGAGCGCGGCGTCGAGGCGACCTCGTTCTCGGAGGTGATCGCGCGCTCAGGCGCGCCGCGGGGATCGATCTACCACCACTTCCCCGGCGGCAAGGCGCAGCTGATCGAGGAGGCGACCCGCTACGCCGGCGAGTACACGGCGTCGAGCATCGCCAACGCGCTGTGGAAGGACGACCCGATCGCGGCGATCCGCGCGGCCAGCGCGACATGGTTGAAGGTCCTGCGCAAATCAGACTTCGGCGCCGGCTGCCCGGTCGTGGCGGCGTCGCTGGACCCAACGCAGCCCTCGGGCGCGCGCGAAGCCGCCGGCGAGGCGTTCTCGCGCTGGCAGCGAGCTCTGGCCGAGGCGCTGGAGCCACACGGCCTCGAACCCGAGCGCGCCCGCTCGCTCGCGACGCTGATCATCTCCTCGATCGAAGGCGCGGTGGTCCTGTCTCGCGCAACCCGTTCGCTGACGCCACTTGAACGGGTGGCAGCCGAGCTCGAAGGATTGCTGGCCGGCGCGATCACGCGGTGATCGGGCTCGCCTGGGCGGCGCTCGGTGGCGATCCCGGGGCGGCCGGGGCTGTCACCGTCCGTCGCGCCGGGCCGATCCTGCCAAGCCCGCTCCCGGTTGGCGAATACGCGATCGGTTGCGCGGCGAGCGCGTTGCTGGCGGCCGCCGAGCTGGCCAACGCCCGGGGGCTGACGCGGCCAGCGGTCAGCCTCGACGCCGACCACGTCGCCGCCTCGTTCACGTCCGAGCGCCACCTGCGCGTGCAGGGCCGCCCGTTCGGCGCGGGGTTCGCGCCGCTGTCGAGATTCATGCGGACGCGCGACGGATGGCTGCGCACGCACGCCAACTACCCCCAACACCGCGCCGCGCTGCTGTCGGTGCTCGACGACGGCGCCGCCGAGGACCGCTCGGCCCACGAGCTCGAAGACGCGATCTTCGCCGCCGGCGGCTGCGCGGCCGCGCTCAGAGACCGGCCGACCTGGCAGGCCCACCCCCAGGGGCGCGCGCTCGAGCGGGCCGGGCTGCTCGACCTCGACGAGGGGGCGGCCGGTGCGACGCCGCTCGCACCGCTGCAACCGGGCGAACCGCCCGCCGCCGGGGTCCGCGTGCTCGACCTCACCAGGGTGATCGCCGGCCCGGTCGCCGGGCGCACGCTCGCCGCGCTCGGCGCGCAAGTGCTCCGGATCGACTGTCCGGGCGCGGTCGAGCTCGAGCAATCGGCGCTCGACGGCGGCCCCGGCAAGCACTCGGCGCTGCTCGACCTGCGAACCAGTGCCGGCCGATCCAGCTTCCACGGCCTGCTCGAGCACGCCGACGTGCTGATCGAGGGCTACCGCCCGGGCGCGCTGCGCAAGCTCGGCTTCGGCGCGCGCGAGCTGGCGACCAGGTACCCCAAGCTCGTGACCGCAACCCTCTCGGCCTGGGGCGACACCGGGCCATGGTGCGACCGGCGCGGCTTCGACAGCCTGGTGCAGTCGGCGAGCGGGATCGCCGTTCAGTGCACGCCGCCAGACGCCGAGACACCCGGCGCGCTTCCCGCCCAGGCGCTCGACCACGGCACCGGCCACCTGATCGCCGCGGCGGTGCTTCGCGGCCTCGCGCACCGCACCCAAATCGGCCGGCCGCTGCACAGCCGCTTCGCGCTCGCGCGCACCGCAGCCTGGCTCCAGCAGGTAGGTGGTCGAGAAACCGACAATATGCGTCGGTTCCTCGACCAGCACCAGCACCAGCACGAGCGCCCGGATCCGGCCGACTACATGGTCACCCTCGGCGATGTCACTCTGGTCTCTCCGCCGGGGGAGCTCGACGGCAGCCCGCTGCGCTGGACCCGCCCGCCGGAGCCGATCGGCTCGAGTCCCCCGTCGTGGTGGTGACGACGCGCGCGCCGGCGGTCAGGGCAGGCGACCGGGCAGCGGTCCCAGGAACTTGGGGAGCCGGCCGACGACCGCGGTGGTGCGGTCGTATGAGGCGCGAAGCACCCCGGCCGGCGCCTCGTGACGACGCAGCGCATCGCCGATCGGCAGCACCGTGTAGTCCGGATGGCGGTCCCAGGTCGGCAGGTACCCGATGCTCACGAGCTTCGACGTCGAACGGCCGACGGTGATGTGCAGGAACACGAGCATCCCGTCCTCTGTCTGCACCGGGCAGCATGCCGCCGACTGGTTGGAGAGCAACTGGCCTTCGCCGAACACGACGAGCTTGCCGTCGACCCGCGTGATCGGCTGCACGACGTGGACGTGCTGGCCGACGATCGCGGTGATGTCGGGGTCGGCTGCGAGGGCTTGAGCGGTGGCGAGCTGGAATGCGCTCGGCTGCGCCTGGAACTCCGTCCCCCAATGGAAGTTGACGATCACGACCTGTGCTCCGCGGCGCCGCGCCACCCGCGCCGCGTGGCGGACCGCGTCGACGCTGGCGATGTTGACCGACCATGGATGCGGAAGCGGAATTCCGTTGGTCATCTCCGTGTAGGCCAGGAACGCCACCTTCACGCCTTTGACGGTGACGATCAGCGTGCTGTTCTGCGCTGCCGGCGAAGAGAACGAGCCGGTGTGCAGGACCCCGGCGCGAGACAGCGCGAGGCCGGTCTGATCGATGCCGTACTGGCCCTGGTCAACTGAATGGTTCGATGCGGTGTCGCAGATCCGCCATCCGGTCTGCTTGATCGCCTGCGCGAGCTGAGTCGGCGTGTTGAAGACCGGATAGCCCTGCGGCGGCCGTGGCGACATCGGTGTCTCGACGTGGCAGATCGCGAGGTCGGCGGAGCGCACGTAAGGCTTGATCTCTCGCAGCATCGGCGCGAAGTCGTAGCGGCCGTGCCCGTCGAGCAGCGCCTGCTGCCAGACCGGAGCGTGGACCAGGATGTCGCCGTTGACCTCGACGGTCAGCTTCACCGGCGGCCGTACGGGTGCTCGCACCGCGACCCGGGCCGCGGCTACGCCGGCGCGGTCAGACCGATCCTGCCCCCGGGCCGACGATCGGCCGCCCGCTCCGGCGCACACCGCCGCGACGGCGATCAGCGCGACCGCGCCGGCCAGAAGACGGTGCTTGCGAGCGCCCATCCCGCGGTTCGTGCCGAACACCCGGTCCTACAGCCCGAGCGTCTTGGCGATGATGTCGCGCTGGATCTCGCTCGTCCCGCCGTAGATCGTCGTCACCAGCGCGGTGCGCACCTGGCGCTCCATGTCGTACTCGACCGCATAGCCGTATCCGCCCATCATCTGCATCCCCTCGAGCGTCGTCTTCTTGGCGACCTCGGTCGCCTTGAGCTTCGCCATCGACGCCTCGCGCGGGAACAGCGCGCCCGGATTGGCGTCGACGCGCGCGGCGGTGTCGTACACGAGCAGGCGCGTCGACTCGATCTCGGCGGCGAGATCCGCGAGCCGGTGCCTGAGCGCCTGGAAGCTGCCGATCGGCTTGCCGAACTGCTTGCGCTCCTTGACGTACGCAAGCACGTCGTCGAACGCCCGGTCGGCCATCCCCAGCGCCTGCGCGGCGATGATCAGCCGCTCGTGGTTGAGCCCCGCCATCAGCTGCATCCACGCGTGGTCCTGCTGGCCGACGAGGCGGTCGGCCGGCACGTGGCAGTCGGTGAAGAACACGTCGTTGACTTCGCGGCCGCCCATCGTCTCGATCCCGCGGACGTCGAGCCCGTCGACATCGGTCGGGACTGAGATCATCGACATCCCCTCGTGCTTGTTGCCGGTGCGGTTGGTTCGGCACACAAGCAGGATGTGATCGGCGGCATGCGCCGCGGTGATCCAGGTCTTCTGCCCGTTGATCACGTATCCGCCGTTCGCGCGCTCGGCGCGGCACGACAGGTTGCCGACATCCGAGCCGGCCTCCGGTTCCGACATCGCGATCGCCTCTACGCGGCCCCCGGCGACGCCGCCGAGGATCTCGCGCTTGAGCTCCTCGGACCCGAACCGCCCGACGGCGCCGGCGGTGATCATGCTGACCGAGAAGAACCCCATCGGGATCAGCCCGCGCGAGAACTCCTCGCACAGCAGGCACATGTCGACCGCGCCCCCGCCCGACCCGCCGTACTCCTCGGGGATCGCCACCCCCAGCCAGCCGAGCTGCGCGATCCGCTCGTACATCTCCTGGTTGTGGGGCTCGCGGCCGTTCTCGGTGAGCGCGTCGCGCTGCTCGCGGGTCCCGCACTCGCGCTTGGCGAAGTCGCGGATCGCCTCGACGAAGGCGCGCTGCTCGTCGGTCAGGGTCTGGATCGTCATCTCTCTCTCCTGGGTAGTTGCGCCCATGGCAGTTTGCCCGACCGCGGCAGTCGCTGTAACCGACCGCGGCGGTCGCTGTATTTGGGCGGATGCTGATCCGCCACGCCGACCCCGCCAGCGACGCTGCCGGCTGCGCCGCGGTCTACGCTCCGTTCGTCAACGACACGGCGATCACGTTCGAGTACGACGCGCCGGACGGCTCGGAGTTCGCGGGACGGATCGCCCGGCTGTCGGCCACGCACGCGTTCCTCGTGGCCGAGGATGAGGGCACCATCGTCGGGTTTGCGTACGGCTCGCCGCATCGCGATCGCACCGCGTACAGCTGGTCCACCGAGGTGTCGGTGTACGTGGCGGCGTCGCACCATCGCCGCGGCGTCGGCCGGGCGCTGTACGGCACGCTATTTGACCTGCTCGAGCGCCAGGGATTCCGGATCGTGCTTGCCGGCATCGCGCTGCCCAATGACGCGAGCGTCTCCATCCACGAGTCATTCGGGTTTGAGCTCCTCGGGGTCTACCGCGGGATCGGCCTCAAACACGGGGCGTGGTGGGACGTCGGCTGGTACCAGCTGCGGCTCGGACCCGCCGACACCCTGCCCGACGCCGCGCCCGGCATGCCGGTGCTGCTCAGCGACGAGCGCTGACGGGTGCTGGTCGAGAAACGGACGCATGCTGGCCGTTTCTCGACCAGCTGGCCCACTACGACTAGCGGCCGCGCTCCTCGTCGAGCAGCAGCGCCAGCGTGGGGCACGCGTCGGCCGCGCGCCGGGCGAGGTCGATCAGCTCCTCTGGCACCTCGGCCTCGTCGATGATCGGGTAGCCCCAGTCGTCGAGCCGGATCAGCTCGGGCAGCAATTCCGCGCACAGCCCGTGCGCCTCGCACATGATCGGGTTCACGCGCAGCCGACCGGCGACCGACCCGCGCGCCGGGCGCTGCGGGACCGACCCGCGCACGGGCCCCGGCGGCACCGAGCCGCGCGCCGGCCCCGGGCCCCGCGGCGCCGGGCTCACCGCGCCGCCCTCCGCGCCGTAGCCGACCCACGGGCACTTCGCCGCGCGGCGGCAGCGGCCTCGGCGGCGCCGCTGGCCAACGGCAGGCCCGCGGGACGCGCGTGGCAACGACCGTGGCGATGCGCTTCGATCTCGCCGCCGAACACGCTCAGCGCGCTCTCGACAAACCGCGCCGCCCCGTCCGGGTGATGACAGGCGCCGCGGCCGCGCACCTCGGCGGTCCAGCGAAGCAAGCGGTCCTGCTCACGGGCGTGGGCGATTCCGTCGGCGATCGCGCCGAACGCGTCGGCGATCGCCCGCAGCCCGAACACGCACGGGCCGCACTGCCCCGCCGACTGCGCCGCCAGATAATCGATCACGCGCGCCGACTCGTGCAGCCCGCACGAGCTCTCGCCGAGCGCGATCAGCACGCCCGAGCCGAGCGAGCAACCGACCGAGCGCAGGTCCTCGCGCGCCAGCCGCAAGCGGATCGCCCGCGTGGTGTCGACCCACGTGCCGAAGTAGCCGCCGACCAGCAGCGCCTGCAGCGGCTCGGTGGAGCCCCCGGCGGCCGCGAGCAGGTCGGTCATCGGCGTGCCGAACGCAAGCTCGTAGACGCCGGGCGACGCGACCGCGCCCGAGATCGTGACCAGCGCCGAGCCGGGGTCCGCGTCGGTCCCCAGCTCGCGGTACCAGTGGTCGCCGTAGCGCGCCACGAGCGCGATCTGGGCGAGCGTCTCGGGGTTCTGGATCAGCGTCGGCTTGCCGCGGTAGCCGCGCTCGAACGGACGGGGCGGCACGAGCGTCGGCACCGGCGCGCCGCCGTTCAGAAGGTGGATGACGGCGCTCTCCTCGCCCATCACGTAGCCCTCGGGCCCGGTTGCGAGCCCGATCTTGACCCCGTCGTCGTGCCGGACCGCGATCGCGCCCTCGAGCGCGCCGATCGCGCTGAGCGCCGATTCGCCGACCTTGACGATCACCTCACGCGCTCCGATCGCCTCGGCGCCCAGCACCGCGCCGTCGAGCACGAGGTGCGGCATGCGCGACAGCAGCAGCCTGTCCTTGGCGCTGGCCGGCTCGGTCTCGCTGCCGTTGACCACGAGAATCCGTCCGCGGCGTCGGGCCTCGGCGACGGCGCGCAGCTTGCGGGCAGTCGGAAAGTCGGCGCCGCCGCGACCCCGCAGCCCGCTTCGCTCCACCGCCTCGATCAGCTCACGCGGCGCCCGCCGGGGCAACTCCCCGTGGGCGCGCTCGTGGTCGGCGAGCGTCATCGGGGCGCCCACGCGCCTGCCGCCCGCTCGGCGTCCGGCCTCGCCGGACTGGGCGGCGCGCGTGTCGTCCAGCTGATCGAGCCCCGCGAGCAGCCGCGGGAGCCCCGAAGGGCCGACGTTGAAGCTGGCGGTCGGGGCGGGGCGCACGGCGCTCATTGTCTCGTCCCAGACAGCGTGCCGGTGACAGCGCCCGTATTGCTGTCGATGTTGACCAGCGCGTGCAGATTGAACTGCGAGCCGGACGGATCCTGCACCCGGGCGACGAACTGATCGCCTTGCAACGAGGTGATCTGACCCTCGAGCACCGGGCCTCCGTCGGCGAGTAGATCGACCTGGCTGCCGGTCATCGACAGCCCGCCGCCATCGAGCGGAGCGCCGGCCAACCGGATCCGCAGGCGCCCGCGCGTGCCGCCGCTCAGCCTCAGCGCGAGGTCGATGATCGCGCCTCCCGACTGCTCGGTCTGCTTGGCGGTACCGGTCAGGTGCGCCGTGAACGGGGTCTTGAGCTTGACGGCGGTGGCGGTTCCGGCCGACCTCGCCCGGGCAGCGCGACCGCCCCCGGCGACCGCGCCCGAGCCGCCCGAGCCACCCGAGCCGCCCGACCCGCCCGACCCGCCCGCCGACGCCGCGCTCGCCGAGCTGCCCAGCAGCGACACCGGCGTCCCCGCCTTCCGCGCCCAGCCCTTCTGCAGCGGCCCCGCGAGCGTGAATATCGCCAGCGCCAGCGGGGTCAAGATCGTCGCCGCCATCGCGAGGGCGCGAATGCCGGGACGGTCATCGCGCTCATCGCCGATCCGCACCCACACGGCCATCAGGACCGCGGCGACACAAGTCGCGGTGAGCGCAAGCATCCACCACACCTTCGTGTCGCTGCCACTGCCAAGGCCGTGGAACACGGCGACCGGCCAGCTCAGGTACGCGAACCAGTGGATCGCGCGCCAGGAGCGGTAGCCGAGCCGCCGGCGCAGCAGGCTGGTGATGACGAGCGCAAGCAGCAGGTCGAACGACAGCGCGCCGAGCCCGATCCACAGCGGGCGGTACGCCGAGCTGAACGGAATCACGGCGTCGACCAGGCGAATCGGAGCGAAGCTGTCGAGCACGCTGGTGACGATGTGCGCTGCGAGCACCACGACGACCAGTAGCGACACGTCGCGGTGTAGCGAGTCGATCGCAAACCGCGGCCACCGCGGAGCCGCCGCGAACCGGATCGACCCCAGGATCCCGAGCACGACGCTCGCGGTCAGCAGCACGAGCGAGACCGCTCCGGTGCCGCGCGCGAGATACCAGTAAGAGCTCGGGCCGGCGGCGCCCAGGACCGAGGTCATTGCCAGGCCACCTCGCCGGCGCGCACGGGCGCGACAGCCGCGGCGAGGTCATCGCCGTCGCGCGGCCAGCCCGCCACGTGCATCACGGTCCCGGCGGTGCTGACCAGCCGGCTCGGCAGCCCAAGCGCCGACAGCCAGTCCACGGCCGCCGCGCCGCGCACGATCGCCGCCGTGCTGGCGATGTTGGCGTCAAGACAGCTCGCCGCGGTCACGCTGACGGTGCGCCACACCGAAGCGACCGACGCGCCGGTCGCCGGATCGATCAGATGATGGTGCATCCGCCCCGCCCCGCCAACCGATCCCGCCGCAGCGCCGGCCGACCCGGCGCGCCACCGGCGCACGGTCGTGCTCGAGGTCGCAAGCCCGCCCGAGTCGATCGAGATCCACTGCCCGGGCGCGTCGAGACCCGACCGATGATCGTCGGTGACGCGCACCCGCCAGCCGCGCCCACGCCGCCCCCGCCGCGCCCAGCGCCCCGCCGCGCCCAGCGTCGCCCGCCGGAGCCCCGCCGTCGCAAAGTCGCCGCCGAGCCCGACGAGCACCCCGCACCCGGCCGCCGCCGCGGCGCGCGCCGCGGCCCGATCGGCGGCGAGCGCCTTCGCGGTCGCGCCGAGATCGAGCCGAACCCCGCGCGTCAGCCGCACCGTCGACCTCGCCGGATCGACGCGCACGGCCTGCCACCCGGGCACCGATGCAATCGTCAGCGTCCGCGGCGGCGACTCGGGACGCTGATCGAGCGACGCGAAGTCGCGGTCATACCCGAGCGCGATCAGCGCCTCGCCGACGGTCGGGTCCACGTCCCCGTCGGTCAGGCGCGCCGCGCGCAGGGCCTCGGTCACCGCCTCGAGCAGCAGCGGACTGACGCGCACGTCCGAGCCGGCCGCCGCATTCAGCGCGCACAGCTCGGAGTCATCGCGAAACCGCGAGCAGGCGAGGTCGAACTCCGCCACGGTCCGCTCGACGGCCGCGCGCGCATCCCCCAGACGACGCGCGTCATCGACGGCGACGAACGCCGTGCTCCCGAGCGCCGGGAAGCTGACGCTTGACTCAAGCTCGGACATGTCGGCGACGCTGCGCCGGTCAGGATCCGCCGGAGACGGCAGGCGCGGGTGCCGGGGCGGGAGCGGGAACGGGTGCCGCCTGCGCGGGATCGGATGCGGCCTGCGACGGGTCGGGAGTCGACTGCGCCGAGCCACCCGACTGCGAGGGATCAGACGAGGACTGCGGAGCGCTCGACGGACCTTGCAGCCCGAGCGCGGCGGCGCTCGCGAGCGGCGGCATCTTGTTAGACACGGCGCCACCAGACGCGGCGGCACTCGACGCGCCGGCGCCGGCAGCGGCCCGCAGCGAGCCCGCCTTGGACTTTGAGCCAAGTGTGTGGCCAGGGGCGACGGAGGACACCAGCGCCGCGACGCCGGCTGATCCCGCCGCGGCCGCGGCAATCAACCACCGGCGCGTACGCGAGATCCGCAGCAGCGCTGCGTCGCGCTGCAGCGCCGCCGTCGACTGGCCGCGGCGGCCGTCACCTCGATGTGGGGCGTTGATCATGGCCATGATCGTGCATACAGACCATCAGCTCTCAGTAAGAGCAGCATGAGAATTCCCCTATCCGCCCTGTGTGCAACAACGGCTTCACGCCCGGGGCAGCTCGACGGTGAAGGCCGATCCGTCGACCGTGATCTGACCGCCGTGGCGCGCGACGATCGCCGCGACGATCGACAGGCCGAGCCCTGAGCCTGGCCGCTGCGACGCGTCCGGGCCGCGCCAGAACCGCTCGAACAAACGGTCGCGCGAGCCCGGGTCCGGGCCCGGGCCCTCGTCGCGCACGGTCAGCAGCGCGCGCCCGTTGCGCCCGACGAGGGCGACCTCGACCGCGCCGCCGTCGGGCCCGTGCACGAGCGCGTTGTCGATCAGGTTGTCGAGCACACGCCTCAGCGCGTCCTCGTCGCCGCGCACGACGACCGGCTCGAGCGGACCCAGCCGCAACCGATCGGCGACCGGCTCGTGCTCGGCGATCGAGTCGCTGACGACCTTGTCGAGCGCGACCGGCCGCACCTCCTGCTCGGCGCCGCCCTCGCGCTCGAGCGCCAACAGGCCGTCGACCAGGCGTGCAAGCCGTGCCGCGTCGCGCTGCAGGTCAGCCAGCACCTCAGCATCGGCGCCGTGCTTGACGGCGTACTCGACGTTGCCCAGCAGCGTCGTGACCGGCGTGCGCAGCTCGTGCGACGCGTCGGCGATGAACCGGCGCTCGCTCGCGCGCGAGCGCTCGAGCGAGGCCAGCATCCGGTTCAGCACGCCGGTCAGCTGCGCGAGCTCGTCGGCCGAAGCGCTCGCCGGCAGCCGCCGCGACGGATCGCCCGTCCGCTCGATCTCCTCCGCCCCACCGGCCAGCTGCCGCAGCGGCCGCAGCCCGCGGCGAATCAACACGCCGGCGATGACGGCGGCGAGCAGCGCGACGGCGGCGCCGATCAAGCTGAGCACGAAGCCGAGATGGTCGACCGTGTGCGTGATGTCGGTCGTGTCGGATGCGACCAGCACAGCGCCGCCGGCGGCCGGGCCGCCCGCCTGTGCGATCGGCGCGGCGTACAGCCGGAACGTGCGATCGCCGATCCGGACGACCTCGAACCCGGGGCGCCCGGCGAGGCGCGCCGCGCGCGTGATCGCGTCCTGCGGCAGCAGCTGGGCACCGAGCGTCAGCGAGCGGGCGAGCAACCGGCCGCGGGCGTCGAGCACCTCGACCACGATGTCACGGCCCGAAACAGGGCTTTCGAGCGCGCCCGGATCGGTCAGCACCGCGGGCGCCGAGACCGCAAGCTGGGCCACCTCCTGGGCGCGTTGGCGCAGAGCGGTGTCGAGCGAGCCGCGAAGCTGATTTCCGACCAGCAGCACGGTGGCGACCGCGAACAGCGCGACCGCCGCGATGATCGAGCCGGCGGATACGAGCACCAGCCGGCCGCGCAGCGTGCGGGTGATGCCCAGAAAACCGGTCAACGGCCTAAACACGGGAGTTGGAGGCTGTTATCGGCGGCGAGACTTTGCGAGAATCCGGTAGAGATTGGAGCCTTTGATCGATACAAGGGGGCTCAGTGACGCCGCGTGCGGTCCGATCTATCGATGTCGGTCAACCTCTCGCCGCGGCAGCTGGAGGACGGCGGCCTCGCGGCGATGGTCGCCGGCGCGATCCGGGCCGGCGAGCTCGACCCCGCCGCGGTCTGCCTCGAGGTCGCCGAGCGCGACGTAACGCGACGTCCCGAGGTCGCGCAGCACGCGCTGGAGGGGCTCAAGACCGCCGGTGTCGCCATCGCGATCGATGATTATGGAACCGGCGCGGCGCGACCGGCGCGCCCCGCCCGCCGGCCCCGAAATGTCACGCCCGCAGCGCGAACCCCGCCCCTCTCACGGTGCGGATCAGCGGCGGCTCGCCGAGCTTGCGCCGAAGTCGCGTGATGTAGCGGTCAACGACGTTCTGCTCGGCGGCACTGTCCCAGATCACCTCGAGCGCGCGTTCGCGCGTGACCGTCCGTCCGGGCGCGGCCAGCAGCAATTCGAGCAGCGCCGCCTCCCTGCCGGTCAGCTCGATCGCGCGCCCGCCGCGGGTCGCCTTGCGCGTTTCGGCGTCGAGTGTCAGGTCCGAGTAGGCCAACAGCGGCCCCGGCTCGGCGGCGCGCCTGGTCAGCGCGCGGATCCGCGCGATCAGCTCCTGCATCGCAAACGGCTTGACGAGGTAGTCGTCGGCGCCGGCCTCGAGCCCGGCGACGCGATCGGGGACCGCGTCGCGCGCGGTCAGCATCAGGATCGGCGTCGGCAGCCCCTTGCCGCGCAGCCGCCGGCAGACCGCAAGCCCGTCGAGCACCGGCATCGCCACGTCGAGCACGATCACGTCGGGCGCCGCGCGCTCGGCCGCGACCAGCGCCGCGCCGCCGTCGGGCGCCACCGTGACGTCGAACCCCTCGGCCACGAGCGTGCGCTGGAGCATCCGTCGCAGCGGCGGGTCGTCGTCGACGACCAGCACGCGCTCGGCGCCCGCCGTCGCGGTCTCAGCCACCGGCGACGTCGCGCCGCAGGAACACCAGATACGCGGCGAACAGCGCCGGGATCCCGTACATCGCGCAGACCCACGCGGCGCGCACGATCGGCGCCCAGTCGATCGGCGTTCGCAGCAAGCCCTGCCAGGCGTTGAACTGGGTGCTGAGCAGGTACGGCTGCAGCCCGCCGAGGCCGGGCAGGATGCCGATCAGCTGAAACAGCAGCGACACCATCAGCGTCCCGACGACGGCCGCGGCGCTGTTGCGCGTGATCGTCGACAGCAGCAGCCCGATGCAGACGATCGCCGCGATCGGGATCAGGTACACGAGCAGGCTCGCGTACACGAGCTCGAGCCCCTTGGGCGCCGACACGATCGTCCCCGACAGGCTCTGTAGCGAGTTGAAGCCCGACTGGATGCTCCCCGCGACGACCGCGACCGTGCCACTGAGAAGGATCGCCACGAGCGCGTAGGTCGCTGCCGCAAGCGCCTTGCCGGCGAAGATCTGGCCGCGTTGCAGCGAGCGCGTGAAGATCGTCTTCAGCGTGCCGTTGTGATCCTCGGACGCGAAGATGTCCCCGGCGACGAGCGCCGTGATCAGCGGGAACATCCACACCGCTCCGAACAGCATCAGCACCAGCGGGACCGCCAGCCCGCTGCGCGACAGATACGACGCAAACGCGAAGTCCCCGCCGTGACGGTCGTGGCGGAAGTGGATCGCGAGCACGAACAGGATCGGGACGATCGCCGCGGCGCCGAGCCCGAGGTATGTGCGCTTCTGATAGCGGAGCTTGGTCAGCTCCCAGCGGTAGACGGTGCCGACTCCGGGCATGCCCGCACGGCGCGCCGCGATCGCGGTCACTGCACGACCTCCCGCGCCGGCGACGCCTCCTCCGACCCGGCCGACGCGGCCGACGCGGTCGACGCGGTCGACGGCGCCGGGGCGTGATCGGCGCCCGCCCCGTCGCCCTCCGTCAGCGAGAAGAACAGGTCCTCGAGCGTGACCGTCTGCGGCGCCAGCGCGTGGATCAGCGCGCCCGCCTCGATCAGCGCCTGTGAGAGCTCGGCGACCGCATCCTCGTCGGCGGTAAAGACGATCGCGGCGTGCTGGCGCCGGACGTCGGTGATCCCGCGCTGGGCGCTGCAGACGGCGATCGCGCGGTCGTCGTCGGTCGTCTGCAACCGGTAGCTCGTCCCGGCGCCGCGCTTCAGATCGGCGATCTCGCCCTCGTACACGATCGCGCCCGACCGCACGATCGCGACGCGGTTGCAGACCTCCTCGACCTCGGTCAGCAGATGGCTTGACAGCAGCACGGTCATCCCCTGATCGGCGAGTTGCCGAATCAGCAAGCGCATGTCGCGCATCCCCGCAGGGTCGAGCCCCGTGGCCGGCTCGTCGAGCAGCAGCAGACGCGGATCGCGCAGCAGCGCGGCGGCGATCCCGAGCCGCTGGCGCATCCCGTGCGAGTAGCCGCCGACGCGGTCGCGCGCGCGGTCGCTCAGCTCGACGGTCTCGAGCGCACGGTCGATCCGCGTGGGCGCGTCGCCGCCGTCGAACGCCGCGAGCAGCTCGAGGTTTCGCCGTCCGCTCAGATACGGGTAGAACGTCGGCGCCTCGACGAAGCCCGCGACGCCCTCCAGCGCGTCGACGGTGACCGTCGGGTCGCGCCCGAACAGCCGCACCGTGCCGGCGGTCGGCCGGATCAGCCCGAGCATCATCCGCAGAGACGTCGTCTTGCCCGCGCCGTTGGGCCCGAGGTAGCCGTAGACGTCGCCGACGTTGACGGTCAGATCGACGCCGGCGACAGCCGTCAGCTCGCCGTAGCGCTTGACCAGGCCCCGCACCTCGACAGGCGGCGGCGGGGCCAGGGCGTCAGGCTTCATCGGCGGCTCACAGCGCCCGCGCGGCCGCGTCCGCGGCGGCGGCCGGCACCGAGCCGATCACCGTGTAGCTCACGCCGCCTCGCGTGAAGCGCACCATCGTCCCGAGCGCGGTGTCGAGCTCCTGGCCGGTGGCGCCGTTGATCGAAACCGACGGCAGGCTGAGGCCGCGGTGGTCGCCGCCGCTCTGCGCGGGCGCGCTCTTGGCCGCGTCGGCGGGCTGCTCGATCACGATCATGCCGCCGAGGTTCTGCCCGTAGGAGACGATCGCGCCCTTGCTCTGACCCATGTCGACCAAGCTGACCGAGCGGCGCGGCAGCCCGACGAGCTTCGACGGAGCCGTCAGCGGGAACGACAGGCGCCTGGCGACCGCGGCGGCGCCGGTGACCTCATGGTGCGCGCGGGCGGCGCGCTTGCCGCGCCGTACCGCCGCGGCTGCGTGATCGGCGGCGGCGCCCGACGGGGTGCTGACCTTCACGACCTTGGCCCCGCGCGGAGGATTGATGTTGAACACCTTCGGGTCGACCCGGCCAAACGAGATGTCGGTCGCCTTCAGCTCGAGCACCGGCGAGGCGTCGTGCTTGGCGTACACCGCGACCCGCAGCGGCACGCCCCGGATCGCGTCCCAGGCGAGCGCACCGGAGCCCAGCAGCGCCGCGCCGTCGTGCTTGGGCGAGATGCGCACGGTGTAGGCGGGCCGCCCGGCGACGTCGCTGGGGATCGCCGCGCGACAGGTTTGCGTGCTCGGCGAGCTGGGACAGCTGGGTCTGGATCTGAGCGATTGTCGGAACCTGGCCCTGCTTGTCCTTGGCGCCGGCCTTCGCCGGCTTGGCGGTGTCGGCCGGCAGCTTGCCCTCGTAGACGGTGTTGGACGTCGGGTCATAGACCCAGAACGAGCCGTTGTTGACGACCACCTGGGCGTCGCCGTTGTCGGACTGAAGCTCGAGCCGCAGGTTGTGCTCGCTCAACCACAGCCGCCCGGTCGCGCCGCTCAGGATCGGGTCAGATCCCTGGATGTCGGTCGCGTCGATCAGGTGGTTGGTGAACTTGATCCGCGCGCTGATCCCGATCGGCGCCGGCGCGCGCAGCGCGTCGTGGATCGCGGTGGGCAGCGGCTTGACCGCGGGGACCGGCCCGTTACCGGTCGCCGCGATTGCGAGTGCTGTGCCGGCGGCGACCGCGGTCACAAATCCGGCGATGATCGCCAGCAAACGTCGCGTTGAGACTGTCCGAAGGAACTTCATCCGACTCCGCCTTTCTTGGTGGCCGTCACCCAATCTAGGCGCAAAGCTTGAAATTACTTTGACAGATGGTGGGGCTCTGCCTGCCGGGTCGCGACCTGGTCGCGCTGTGTATCGCCGCGCTCGCTGGCTACACATGTCGTACAGCGCCAGCAGTTCGCCACCGAGGGGGTCTGGGTGCTGGTCGAGAAACGGACGCATGCTGGCCGTTTCTCGACCACCTGCCTGCTGGAGTCGCGACCTGGTCGCGCTGTGTATCGCCGCGCTCGCTGCCTACAGCATGTCGTACAGCGCCAGCAGCTGACCCCGCGCCCGGCGCCAGCGACGCGCGACGTCGGCGTCGTCGCCGGCGGCCTGCAGCAGCGACAGGCCGCGGATCGTCGCCAGGCTTGTGTCGAGCAGCTGCATCGCGCCCGAGCTGGCGGTCAGCTCGGGGCACAGCTCGGCCGCGCCGCCGGCGATGATCCGGTCGACGTCCCGCGCGACCTCGCGGATCGCGGCGCCGATCTCGCGATCGGTGCGCCCGGCGACCCACAGCTCCATCGTCGCCTGGAACACCGGGCTTGCATGGATGTCCCAGACGCGGTTGAGCAACTCCTCCACGCCGCGCGCGGCCGCTTCGCGCCCGCAGCCCCTCCTGCTCGCGCAGCTCGTCCAGCAGCTTCAGCGTCACGTGCCGGACGACCTCGGCCAGAAACGCTTGGCGCGTCGGGAAGTAGTGCATCTGCGTCCCCTGCGAGACGCCGGCGCGCTCGGCGACGTTGCGGGTCGTGAGGTTCGCGTAGCCCTCCTGCACCAGGCACGCCAGCGCCGCGTCGAGCAACGCGCCGCGGGTCGCCGCGCGCCGCTCGGCCTGCGTCCGGCGGCGAGGCGGCGCGAGCGGCCGCCCGCGACCTCGCGCCTCAGGTGCCGGCATGCGCGTGCATCTCGCGGAGCGTGCGCTTGAGCACCTTCCCGGTCGGCGTGCGCGGAAGCGCGTCGATGAAGATCACGTCGCGCGGGACCTTGTAGCGAGCCAGGTTCGCCTTGACGAACTCGCGGACCTCGTCCTCGCTGAGCGTCTGCTCCGGCCGGAGCACGACGTACGCGGCCAGGCGCTTGCCGAACTCCTCGTCGTCGACGCCGATCACCGACGCCTCCTCGACCGCCGCATGGGTGATCAGCAGCTCCTCGACCTCCCCGGGGAACAGGTTCTCGCCGCCGGACACGATCATGTCGTCGTCGCGGCCGTCGATGAACAGCCGCCCGGCCGCGTCGAAGTGCCCGACGTCGCCGCTGCTCATCAGCCCGTCGATCACCTCCTTGTTGCCGCCGCCGGTGTAGCCGTCGAACTGGAACCCGTTGCCGACGAAGATCCGCCCGACCCGGCCGACGCCGTCCACCGCCCTGCCGTCGCCGTCATACAGCTTCACGACCGCACCGAACGGCACGCGCCCGGCGCACCCCGGCGCCGCCCGCAGGTCCTCGGGCGTGGCGAATGTCGCATAGGCGACCTCGGTCGAGCCGTAGAAGTTGTAGAGCTTGTCGCCGATCGTCCGCAGCGCCCGGCGCACGAGCTCGGCCTCGAGCTGCGCGCCCGAGCAGAACACGATCCGCAGCGAGCTGGTGTCGTAGCGGCGCGGCTGCGCCTCGAGCTCGCTGACGATCCGCGCCAGCATCACCGGCACGACCACCAGCGCCGTCGGCCGTTCGCGGCCGATCGCGTCGAGTACCCGCTCGGGCCTGAACCGGCGCTGCACGATCGAGGTGCAGCCGAGCATCGCCGACAGCACCAGCTGTGTGAACCCGAGCGCGTGGAACATCGGCGCCGCGATGTAGGTCGACTCGCGGGCCCGGTACGGGACCTTCGACAGCAGCGCGCCGAGCGGCGCCAGCGAGCGCCCCTGGTGGCGAGATGCGCCCTTCGGCGTGCCGGTCGTGCCGCTGGTCAGCAGCACCACGTCGGCCGGCTGCGCGGGCGGCGGCGGAACCTCTCCGGCGTGGTCGCGGATCAGCGCTTCGAGCGTCGGGTCCGTCGCCGCGTCGGCGTCGTCGGTCCACCCCAGCAACCGCCCGTCGCGGGTCTCGATCGGCGCCACCAGCTCGGCGTATTCCTCGTCGTAGACCAGCAGCGAGACGCCCTCGCGTTCGCACACGTCGCGCAGCTGCGGCCCGGCGAAGTCGGTGTTCAGATACAACGACCGCGCGCCGACCTTGGCCGTCGCGAACGTGATGTCGACGATCCCGCGGTGGTTTCGGCACAGGATCCCGACCCCGACACCCTCGCTGATGCCGCGCGCACGCAACGCGCACGCAAGCGCGCTCGAACGCGCATCGAGCTCCGCGAACGACAGCGAGCCGAGCTCGTCGATCAGCCCGATCCGGTCGCCGTGGCGGATCCCGGCGATCGCGATCGCGCCGCCGAGCTGGCCGAGCTGATCGATCGCCTTGACGATCGCGAGCGTGCGGGCGGGCGGGTCGAGGCCGATCATTCCGGCCTGCCAGGCGAGGATCGCGGCGCGCGCCTCGACCAGGCCGCGGCGGCCGAGCTGCGCCGAGCGCTGCAAGAGGATCGGAAGTTCGGTCATCGCGTTACCCTAACTAATCATTCGAATGATTTGTTGTTGAACAGGAGAGGCCAATGCCGAGCGTGACGCAGTCCTTGGAGATTCCCGCGCCCGCGGAGCAGGTGTGGGCGATCGCCACCGATTGGGCCCGGTACGGCGAGTGGAACATCACCCACAGCGGCTTCCCCGACGGGCTCCCGCCCGACGAGCAGGGCGCGACGTTCAAGGAGCGGATCACGATCATGGGGATGCCCGGCGAGGCGCAGTGGAAGGTGCGGGAGTTCAGCGCTCCGGTGCGCACCGCCTGGGACGGCGAGGGCCCGATGGGGATCAGGCTGGGGACGATGCTCGAGCTCACGCCCGCGGGGCAGGGCACGACGGTCAGCATCCAGATCAGCTTCGAAGGCGGCCCGCTGTCGGGCCCGATCGGCGACACGGTCGCGAGGTCGGCGCAGAAGGGCGCGCTCGAGTCGCTGCAGCGGCTGAAGGGCCTGGTCGCCTGAGCACCAGCATCGTCTACCGAAGCGCGCTCGGCTACGAGCTGCTGATGCGCGCTCTGTACGGGCGCCATTACTCCGACCGGATGCGCTCAGTCGCGGCGCAGGTTCCCGCCGGAGCGTCGGTGCTCGAGCTGTGCTGCGGCCCGGCGACGCTGTACCGCCGCTACCTGCGACACACCGCCGGCTCCTACATCGGGCTCGACGTCAACGAGCGGTTCGTCGCCAGGCTGCGCAACGCGGGCATCGACGCGCGGGAGTTCGACCTGGCCGACGGCACGCTCACGTTGCCCGGCGCCGACGTCGCGATCATCCAGGCGAGCCTCTATCACTTCCTGCCCGACGCCGGCCCGATCGTCGATCGCATGCTCGCGGCAGCGAGCGAGCTCGCGATCGTCTCAGAGCCCGTCCGTAACCTCGCCTCCAGCGAGCTCCCCGTGGTCGGCCGGCTCGGCCGGCGCGCCGCCGATCCCGGCGTCGGCGGCCACGAGCAGCGCTTCACCGAGGCGACGCTCGATCGGCTGATGGAGCGCTACCGCGACCGTGAGCGCAGCTCATTCCTGATCCCCGGCGGGCGCGAGAAGGTCTACGTGCTCGCGGCCGGCGGCTGAATCGGCGCCGTCGGCCTCGGCGTCGATCAAGAACAGCGGCCGGTTCTTGACCTGCTCGAAGATCCGCCCGACGTACAGCCCGACGACGCCGACGCTGACGATGATGAACCCGGCCAGCACCAGCAGCAGCACCGCCAGGCTGGTGTAACCGGGCACCGTCTTGTCGTTCTCGGCGAAGTAGTCGGCGATCTCGAACCCGGCGACGACGAGCCCGATCAGCGCGACGATGAAGCCGACCAGCACCACCACCCGCAGCAGCACAGTGCTGCGGAAGAACATCCCGTCGAGCGCGACCCTGGCCAGGCGGTGCAGCGTGTAGCCGCTCTCGCCGGCGTGGCGCTCGTGGTGCTCGATCTCGATCGTGGTCGAGTCGTACCCGAGCCAGTCGAGCGCGATCATGTACTCACGGTCGCGGTCGCGCAGCCGCAGGAACGAGTCGATCACGCGCCGCGACAGCAGGCTGAGGTTGCTGTAGTCGGGGCGCACGTCGGTCTCGAGCGTCAGTCGCCGGTACAGGCGGCTGGTCGCGCGGCGAAAGCTCGAGTGGCGCCAGCCGCGGCGCGTCGTGCGCACGATCTCATAGCCCTCGCCGGCCGCCACCCACAGCCGCGGGATGTCTTCGGGCGCCTCCTGCAGATCGCAGTCCATCACCACGGCCCACTCGCCGCGCGCCTTTGCCAGCCCGGCCGTGATCGCCGCGTCCTGACCGAAGTTGCGGCTCAGGCGAAACGCGCGGACGTGCGGATCGCGCGCTGCCAGCCGCCGCAGCACCTCCCAGCCGTCGTCGAGGCTGCGATCGTCGATGAACACGAACTCGTAGCTGTCGGTGATCGACCCGACGCTCGCCGTCAACCGATCGTGCAGCGCCACCAGGCAGTCGGCGCAGCCGTAGACCGGCACGACCACGCTGAGCGCGACGGTCTGGGCCGGTCTCACGTCTGGCACTCCCGTGGCCATCGTCGCCAAATTGTCCGCCACGGGCGAGTTGTCCGTGCGTACGTTGTGTTTTCGTCCGGTTGGCCGGGGCCCGGCGGGCTCGGGCTCAGTGCGCGATCGTCAGGTGCATCCGGCGGTAGTTGAAGCCGTATGCGCCCGAGCAGTTCAGATGCGGGCCGCAGCCGTTGAAGTTGGCCGCCCACTTCAGCCACACGTCGCGCCCGTTGGCGCTGATCCACTTGATCGGGAAACCGGCGCCGTAGCCGTTGGACGGCCCGAACATCGGCTCGTGGGCGACGAACGAGTACGGCCCCCAGGGGTTCGGGGACTCCATCAGCACCAGGTCAGAGCCGTTGCGCCACAGCGCCGGCGGTGTGCTCGCATAGGAGAAGGAGAACGTCAGCAGATAGCGACCCAGCGGCGCGTCGTACGCGATCTGCGGGTAGGTCAGGCGCGAGCTCCAGGAGACGATCGGCACCGCCGCCGCAAACGAGCTCGAGAACACGGGCGTCGAGCCCTGCCAGCCCGACAGCCATTGCCACTGGGCCGGGTCGGTGATGTCCTGGACGTCGGCGCGGGCGCGGCCGAGCAGGAGCCCGCTGGCGTTGAACTCGCGCTCGGTCGCGATCGCGTACGCGTAGCCGTCGGGGAAGTAGCCGCCGCGGCCGCGGATCACCCAGCTGAGGTTGCCGATCGGCGCCGGGAACGTCTTTCCCGGCGTGCTCCAGTCCTCGCCGTGGTTGAGCGAATAGGCAATCCCGCGCAGCCCCGTGAACAGACCGTTGGCGCCCCAGCTCCAGTCAAACTGCTGGGTCGCGAACAGGACGTGGCCGGCGGCCAGCAGCCCGCTGCTGTAGTAGGGGCCGAGCGGGCCCAACCAGATCTTCCGGTTGTTGCGGATCTGCGAGAACGTGTGCGGCGGCGGCGACTCAGGGTCGCCGACGTGGCTGAAGCGGATGTTCGGGGGCCGGCCCACGATCTTGGCCAGCGACTGGCGCCAGATCCCGCCGGCCAGCGGCACGTCGACGCCGCCGTCGTCCATCATCGTGTACTGATTGCCGTCGTCGGCCCAGACCGTCGGCAGGATGTCCCCCCACTGGTTGGCCGGAGGGGCGTAGCGGGGACTGGTCCAGGTCGCGCCGACGATCAGCTTGCTCGCCGGGAAGGGAGTGATGTTGCGGGTCGACAGGTACGCGCTCGCGCCGGCCGCGCCCCACAGCGACGCCGCCGCGATTATCACCAGAGACACCGTCAACCAGCAGCCCCGTGCCTTTCTAAGTGGCTTCTTAGAAGTCACCACCCGCGAGGGTACACGGTGCGGGCGTTGTCAGCGGTCGGGCGGTTGCGTGAACACCAGCAGCGCCTTCGGCACGCGACGGAAGTACCTTCCGGCGGTGCGGCTGAGCTGGGTGATGCTCAGCCACTGCGGGTGCGCGAGCGCGAACCGCGCGACGATCCAGTTGTCAACCCGCTCTCGACTTAACAGCACCGCGCCCGCAGGCGCGACGCTGCGCGGCAGCGACGACCCCTTGGCGCGGCGCTCAGGCCCGGCCAGTCCCTCTCCCGCGTGCGCGCTGGCAGCGACCAGCGGGAGCCGCTTGGTCGCGCCGACGACATCGATCTCCGAAATCAGGATCTTCCTGGCCTTGGGCTGGACCCATTGCACCCCAGGCAGGTAGATCTTCAGCGGGTCCGCGGTCGTGCCGTCGGCTGCGAGGATCGCGCGAGTCGCCGGCGCGGGGCCGAGCGATCGCGCGACGTTGCGCCAATTCGGTCGCTGCAGGGACGGGACGGTCTGGACGATCAGCGCCGACACCGAGAACATCGTCAGCAGCGCCACGGCCAGCGTCCCGCCGAGCACCCGCGCGCGCGGCGCCGAACACGCGGCGGCGAGCGCGGTCGCGAGCGGGATGAACGCCGGGATCACGTTTCGCGACAGGAAGTAGTCCTGGCCGAGCAGGCCGAGGATCAGCGGGGCGACGATCACGAACCCGCCGATCACCGCCCCCACGAGCGCGCCGTCGCGCGTGCGCCGGTCGCCCGCGAACGTCACCAGCAGTGCGACGGCGACGGTCAGCGCCGCGGCGCCGAGCAGGCCGGTGGCGATCGTCGAGCGGCGCAGCAAGATGCTCACCCCCCACTCCAGCGCGGCCATGCCGATCCGGTGCAGCCTCGGCACCGCCGCGATCCACCCGGTTCCGTGGCCGGTGTCGATCAGCGCAAACGGGGCCATCGCCAGCTGCACCGCCGCGACCGCCGCGACCGCACCGAGCACCCGGCGCTCGCGCAGCCGCCAGCGCCACAGCAGCCAGACCGCTTCGGGCGCGACCGCGAAGCCGGCGAAGAAGTGGGTCATGACCGCCAGCGCCGAGAACAGAGCCCACAGCCACACGTTTCGTTTCGACGGGTCCGAGCGTGCGCGGGCGAAGAACAGGAAGCCCGCGCCGGTCAGCGCCGCCAGCAGCATGTACGCGCGCGCCTCCTGCGAGAACCAGATCAGGAACGGGTTGACCGCGACAAACGCGGCCGCGATCACTCCGGCCCAGCGCGAGACCAGTTCCTTCGCCGACAGGTACGCGATCGGCACGAGCGCGATCCCGGCGAGCGTCGAGATCGAGCGCAGGGCGATCTCGCTTGTCCCGAACAGCTTCGCCCAGAACCAGACCGACACGAAGTACAGGGGCGGGGTTGTCTCGGTGTGCGCGACGGTGTTGAGCATCGCGCCGAACGGCAGGTGCGCCTCGTACGCGGTCAGCGCCTCGTCGGTCCAGAAGCTCTGGTTGTCGATCGTGATGATCCGGATCGCGGCGGCGACCAAGACGATCGCGACGACCGCATACTCGTCGGCCGACAGCGATCTGACTCGCTCGAGCAGCCGCAGCCGCGGCAGCCGCGGGCCGCCGAGCCGTGGGGCTGGGTAGTCGGACGTGCTCACGAGCGCGTGCTCGTTGCGTCCTTCAGCGCCGCGACCACGTCGTCCTGGTCTGCGTCGGTCACCTTCGGGCTCAGCGGCAGGCTGAACGTGCGGTCGGAGATCGCGGTCGCGACCGGGAAGTCCGACGGCGCCAGGCCGTACTTGTCGCGGTAGTAAGGGTGAAGGTGCACCCCGCGATAGTGAACACCAGTCCCAATCTGCCGCGCGGTGAGCGCGTCGATCAGCTGATCGCGGCTGAGCCCGGCGTCGGGCTCGAGCAGCACCTGGTACAGGTGCCGCGCGTGCCTGGTTCCAGGCTCCGGGGGCGGCGGGGTCGCGAGCGGCAGCTCCGCCAGCAGCCGGTCATAGCGCTCCCACAACCGCGCGCGCTCGTCGATCCACGCATCCAGTCGGGGCAGCTGATGGATACCGAGCGAGGCCTGTACGTCGGTCATGTTGTACTTGTAGCCCGGCCGAACCACCTCGTAGTGACGAAATCCGGCGTCCGAGAAACGCTGCCACGCGCCGAGACTGAGGCCGTGCAACGCGAGCCGCTCGACCTCGGTCGCGATCTCGGGGTCCTCGGTGACCAACGCCCCGCCCTCGATCGTGGTGACGTTCTTGGTGACATAGAACGAGAACGCGGTGACGTTGCCGAACGCCCCGATCCGCCGCCCGCGCCATTGCGCCCCGATCGCGTGCGCCGCGTCCTCGATCACGGTCAGCCCGTAGCGATCGCGCAACGCCGCGAGCCGGTCCATGTCGATCGGCCGCCCGGCGAGGTGGACCGGCATGATCGCCCGCGTCCTCGTGGTGATCGCCGCCTCGGCCGCGTCGAGGTCGATCTGGCCGGTCCCCGGCGCGGAGTCGACCAGCACGGGCTTTGCCCCCGCGTGCTCGACCGCGTTCGCCGAGGCCACAAACGTCATCGCCGGCACCAGCACCTCGTCGCCGGCGCCGACTCCGAGCGCCTGCATCGCGAGCGTCAGCGCCGCCGTACACGACGATACGCAACGGCATTGCGGCGCCCCGACGTAGTCGGCGATCATCGCCTCGAACCGCTGCACCTTCGGCCCGGTGCCGACCCACCCGGACCGCAGCGAGTCCACGACCTCGGCGATCTCATCCTCGCCGATGACCGGGCTGCCGAACACCAAGAAGTCTTCCCGCATCGTCATGACGTGTGTGCGCACGGCCGCGTGCCCGGCCCCAGTCAAGCGTCTCGGGCGCAATAAGCCCCCGCTAAGGCCAGAGTTAGCGTTGTGCGACGATCTATGTCATGAGCGTTAGCGACACAACCGTTGCGCCCGCGCCGGTGACAGCCGGCCGATCGCTTTCTGACGGCGACGGCGGGCTGCCGCCCGGGCCGCGCCTGCCGCGCGCGCTCCAGACGCTCGCGTTCATGTTCGCCGGCCCGCGCTACCTGGAGTGGTGCCGGCGACGGTACGGCGACGCGGTCACGCTCGGCACGCTGTTCGATCAGCGGTTCGTGATGCTGTTTGACCCGTCGCTGGTCAAGCAGCTGTTCCAGGGCTCCAACGAGCAGCTGCACGCCGGTGAGGCGAACGCGCTGCTCGGCCCGATCCTCGGCGACCGCTCGGTGCTGCTGCTCGACGGCGCCGAGCACCTGCGCCACCGCAAGCTGATGCTGCCGCCGTTTCACGGGCGCAGGATGCAGAGCTACGCCGAGTCGGTGCGCGACGCGGCGGACCGCGAGATCGACTCGTGGCCGGTCGGCGAGCCGTTCGCGCTGATGCCGAGCATGCAGTCGCTGACGCTCGGGGTGATCATGCAGGCGGTGTTCGGATTTGCGCCGGGGCCGGCGGAGGCGCGGCTGCGGCTCGCGCTGCGCGACATGATCGAGCCGATCGCGCGCCCGCGTGGATTGCTGTTGATGTTCACGCTCGGCCGGCTGGGACGGTCGCGCGACGGCGTCCAGCGATTCGAGCGCAGCCGGCGCGCGGTCGACGAGATCCTGTATGCGGAGATCGCCCGGCGCCGCGAGGATCCGCAGCTGCAGACGCGCGAGGACGTGTTCTCGATGCTGCTGCTGGCACACGACGAGGAGGGCCGGCGGCTGTCTGACCGCGAGGTCCGCGATGAGCTGGTGACGCTGCTGCTCGCCGGGCACGAGACGACCGCGACCGGCCTGTCCTGGACGTTTGACCTGCTGCTGCACGCGCCCGAGGTGCTCGAGCGGGCGCGCCGCGGCGACGACGCCTACATCGACGCCGTCGTCAAGGAGTCGTTGCGGATCCGACCGGTGATCCCGGGCGTCGGCCGCGTCGTCAGCGGTGAGCCGTTTGCGCTGGGCGCCTACACGATCCCGCCCGGGATGGAGATCAACCCTTCGATCCGGGTGATCCACCGCCGGCCCGACCTGTACCCGCGACCACGCGAGTTTGCACCCGAGCGCTTCCTCGGCGCCGATCCGCCGGACACCTACACGTGGGTCCCGTTCGGCGGCGGCACCAGGCGCTGCCTTGGCGCCAGCTTCGCGCTGATGGAGATGCGGATCGTCGTGGCGCGGGTGCTGGCGCGCGCTGCCTTGGCGCCGGTCGACCGCGACCCCGAGAAGGTCCAGTTCCGCGGGATCACGCTGGCGCCACGTGAGGGCGTGCGTGTGGTCATGAACCGGCCGCCCGCGCCGGCCGAGGTGTAGTCGGCTTCACCCCTTGGGTCCCTGGGCGCGGCGGCTCGCGCCCGCCACAGTGTCGGGCACAAGCTGATCCGACCTGAAACCGGAGACCCAGATGCGCCTACGCACCCTCACCGCTCTCGCCGCCACGGCGGCCACATTCGCCGCGGCCCCCGCCGCGCTCGCGCAGACGAGCACGGTCGGCAGTACCAACGGCACGCCGACGATGAACATCTGCGTGCTGGGCTTCAACTGCACCTACATCAACTTCTTGGCCGGCAAGCCGACCGACGTCGTCAGGCGCACGGGCACGATCACGAGCTGGTCGCTGAACGCCGGCAGCCAGGGCGGCCAGGTTCGCCTGCGGATCCTGCGCCCCGCCGCGAACGGCAAGTTCAAGGCGATCCGCTCGAGCGTGCTGCGGACGGTCTCGACGACCGGTCTGAACACGTTCCCCGCGCACCTCGCGGTCAAGAAGGGCGACGTGCTCGCGCTCAGCAATGACTCGAGCGGGATCTACATGGCGCAGACCAGCGCCGGCGCGATCCGCTACTTCTCCAATCCCTTCAGCGACGGCTCGACCGGCAAGCCGAACAGCACCGCGATGCAGCTGCACCTGCTGCTGAGCGCCCAGATTCACTCCTGACGCGCTGTTCTCACCCTCCGCGCGCGTCTCACAGAGCACGAGCACCTGCCACGGCCGGTGCTCGTGCTCACCCCGCTCCGGTCGCGTAGTGCACGATCGAGAAGTCCGTCAGCCACTCGACCGGCGCGCGATCGTCGGTGTACACGCTGCCCCCGCTCAATGCGGGCTGGATCCGTCGCGCGACCAGCGACGCGACCGGGCGCAGGTCCGAGGGCAGCCGGGCCTTCGCGGCCGCGGCGCCAAGCGGCGCCAGCGGCCCGGCGCTCGCCACCACGAGCGAGTTGTCGGGGCTGACGACGTCGCGGATCACGTTCGGAAAGACCGCGTGCAGCGTCGCCGTCACGACCTTCTCGAGCGCATCTGAGCTCGGCACATGGCCGACGTTGACGATGATCACGCCGCCGGGGTTGAGGTGGGCGCGGACGTCCTGGAAGAACTCGCGCGTGACCAGGTAGAACGGGATGTACGGCTGTCGGTAGGCGTCCAGGAAGATCGCGTCGTAGTGAGCCTTGCTCGCCGCCAGCCACGGGCGGGCGTCGGCCGTGTACGTGTGCAGGTTGGGCCCGCGCAGGTCGAAGTAGCGCTTGCCGATCGCGGTCAGCTCGCCGTCGAGCTCGACCGCGTCCACCCGGGTGCGCGGGAAGTAATGGCCGTAGGCTCGCGCGACCGTCCCGGCGGCATCGCCGAGCATCGCCACCCGCCCCGGGACCAGTCCGGAGCGCACCAGTGGCAGCACCAGGAAGTCGTCCCAGTAGCCGCCGGTCAGGTAGCTGCCGGGACGGTACAGCGAGTGGATCGCCACCCCTTCGTTGAGCTGCAACCAGCGCTCGCCGGTCGTCAGCTGCACCACCCGCGCGTACTGATACGTGGTCTCGGTCTCATAGATCACGCGTCCGCCGGCGACCGCGGTGCCGATCGCGGCCGGCGGCACCGCAAGCAGCGCGGCGACCGCCAGCGGCACGCACAGGAAGCGCTTGCGCCCGATCCCGGGCGCCGCGACCAGCGCGAGCGACAGCGCGAAGACCAGAAACGTCCGGTGCGTGCCCACGACCGGGATCAGCAGCAGGGCGGCGAGGAACGTCCCCAGCAGCGACCCGGCGGTCGAGATCGCGTACAGCCGTCCGGTGATCGTCCCGGTGTCGCTGACGCGCCCGACCGCGAGCCGGTTGGCGTAGGGCGCGACCGCGCCGAGCAGCATCACCGGGACCGCGACGAGCACGAGCACCGCCGCCAACGATCCGAGAAAGCCGCCGACCGAGAGCGCGCCCAGCGCCCTCACCGACAGCCGCAGGAACGGATCGGCGACGAACGGGACGAGCGCCAGCAGCGCCGAGGCCGTGAGCACGATCGCGCACAGGCCGCGCACGTCCGCGCGGCGGTCGGCGAGCCGCCCGCCGATCGCGTACCCCGCCGACAGCGCGACGAGCACGGTCGCGATCGTGTTCGCCCAGATGATCGTCGAGGCGCCGAAGTACGGGGCCAGCAGCCGCGCCGCCGAGATCTCGGCGCCGAGGCTGGCGGCGCCGACGACGAACACGATCACCCGCAGGAACCGCGGCGGGCTCGGGGGCGGGGCCGGCGGCGGCTCGCCGGACGCGGCGGGCCCGGTGGAGGGCGCGACCGGCGCGGCCGTGTCGCGATCGGGCGTGGTGGCGCTCACCGTGGCCGCAGACCGTAGCGAGATCGTCGCCCGCGGTACAGACCGGGCACCATATGCGCATGCTCCTATACAACTCGCAGGTCTCGGGCAACTGCTACAAGGTCCGGCTGCTGTTCGCCCATCTCGGCATCGCCTACGAGCGCCGCGAGCTCAGCGTGATCGACCGCTCCGACCGGCCCGATGTCCTGGGCGATCTGAACCCGGCGCTGCGCGTGCCGACGCTCGTGCTCGACGACGGGCGCTCGCTCGGCGAGTCAGACGCGATCATCTTCTACTTCGCCGACGGGACCGAATACCTGCCCGAGGACCCGTTCGAGCGCGCGCAGGTGCTGCAGTGGCTGTTCTTCGAGCAATACAGCCACGAGCCCAACATCGCGGTCGCCCGGTTCTGGCGGATCGCCGGGATCGAGCCGCCGGCCGCCGAGGCCGAGGCCAAGCGCCGGGGCGGCCACGCCGCGCTGGAGGCGATGGAGCGCCACCTGCACACGCGCCCATTCCTCGTCGGCGAGCGCTACACGATCGCCGACATCGCGCTGTACGCGTACACGCACGTCGCCCCGGAGGGCGGCTTCAAGCTCGAGCCCTACCCGGCGATCGAGGCGTGGCTGGCGCGCGTGCGGTCGCAGCCCGGCCACGTGCCGATCACTGCTTGACCGCCGGCTGCTGCTGCGCGTTGGCGATGATCGCGTCGTGCACGTACGCGGCGAGCCCCGGCGCGCGTCGCTCGTAGGTCTGCGTGAAGCGCTCGTCGGCGACGTACATCTCGGCCAGGCCGGCGTGCATCCGCGACGAGCAGTCGTAGAACCAGCGCGAGATGTGCAGGCGATGGCGCTCGGCCACGGCGCGGGCGCCGTCGCCCGTGGCCGGCTCGCCGTCTCGCATCAGCTGCGCAAAGCCATCGATGATCTGCTCGGCCTCGTCCTTGATCTGCGACCACTGCGCATCGCCGTAGTTCGACGCGCGCTCTCGTGATTGACGGTAGGCATCGGTCTGCCCCCACCGCTCGCGGGCCTCATCCTCGTACTCGGACGGATCGAACCCATCGAACATCGTCGTCTCCTCCTGCGTCGTTCCGTTGCTATGTGCGGCGAGCGCCGTGTCGAGGGCGCGCGCCAGTGCCGACAGGCGCCCGAGCTCGTGCCCGACGAGCTCGCGCTGGCGCTGCAGCGCGCTGCCCCGGTCATAGCCGGGCTCGTCGAGCAGCGCGCCGATCTCGTTGAGCGAGAAGCCGAGCGCCCGCCACGCGAGGATCTCCTGCAGCCGCTGAAGATCCTCGACCCCCAACGCTCGCAAACCTCGCCGACTGTCCTCACGCCCGGCACCGTAGAGCCTGACGCCAGGTGAGGGTCAACGCCGTTTTTGAAATCCCCGCCGCACGAGCGGTGGCAACGGCACCGGCGACAGCTTGTCGGCGGCGTTGCCGACGAACAGCCGCGGCTGCGCCTTGGCGATCAGCTCGCGCAGCTCATCGCGCTCGTGCGGCCTGAGGTTGCGGCTGCGGCCACGTCCCACCCGCACCAGCGCCAGCAGGCGCCGGCGCTCGTCGGGATCGAGCTTGGTCGCGTGCTCGTGCGCGAGGATCACGATCTCGGCGACCGCCAGCAGCTTCAGCATCGGGACCCGGCGCAGCCCGGGGACGTGGCGCGAAGCGCGGGCGACGGTTTTGCCTAGCATCGACGGAGTCATCTGATCTGAGTGTAGGACGGGATGTGGATACCTTTAGGCCGCCGATGGAAGTGCAGGACGCAATTCGCAGCCGACGAACGCACAAGGCGTTCGCGCCCGATCCCGTGCCGCGCGAACTGCTCGACGAGTTGCTCGAGCTGGCCCGCTGGGCTCCCAACCATCACCTCACCAACCCATGGCGGTTCCGGGTCCTTGGCCCGAGCTCGCTGGCCGCGCTCAAGCGCGCGGCCGGACCCGAGGCGGCGGGCAAGCTCGACCGCGCCCCGACGCTGGTCGCCGCGACCGCGTTGCGGTCCGATGATCCGGCCCGAGACGAGGAGGATCTGTGCGCGACCGCGTGCGCGACCTACGCGGTGCTGCTCGGGGCCCACGGGCGGGGGCTTGCGGGCTACTGGCGCACGCCGGGCGTGCTGCGCACCGAGCAGGGCTTGGACGCGCTGGGGATCGGACCAGACGAGCGGTTCGTCGCGCTGATCCACCTCGGCTGGCCGCGCCAGGACAAGCAGGCCCCCGAACGCGCGCCCGCCAGCGCGGTCGTGAGCTATCTCGACTGATGAGCGCGCTCGTTTTCCGTGAGCGCCCGCCGGCGGGCGAACCGAGGGGCATGCTGATCCTCCACCACGGCCGCGGCACCGACGAGCAGGACCTGCTGCCGCTGGCCGATGTGCTCGACCCGCAGCGCGAGCTGCACGTCGTCAGCCCGCGCGGCCCGCTTCAGCGTCCCGGCTGGCCCGGGTTTCACTGGTACGCGGTGCCGCGCGTCGGCTACCCGGACCCCGACACTTTTGCGACCGCCTACGGTGCGCTGTCAGAGCTTCACGACGAGCTGTGGGAGCGGACCGGGATCGGGCCCGAGCGCACGGTGCTCGGCGGCTTCTCGATGGGGACGGTGATGAGCTATGCGCTCGGCCTCGGCCCCGATCGCCCGGCGCCGGCCGGGATCCTTGCGTTCTCGGGGTTCGTGCCGACGGTCGAGGGCTGGGCGCCGGAGCTTGACTCGCGCGGTGAGACGCGCGTGTTGATCGCGCACGGCCGCAACGACCCGGTGATCGGCGTGGACTTCGCGCGGGCGGCGCGCGAGCTGCTGCAGGGCGCCGGACTCGACGTCGACTACCGCGAGTCCGACGCGTCGCACAACATCGACCCGCCCGACCTGCCGCGCGCGGCGGCGTGGCTGGACTCGGTGCCGGCGCGGTGAGGGACGCCGTCATCTGCGAGCCGTTGCGCACGGCGGTCGGGCGCTTCGGCGGTGTGTTTCGCGACGTCCCCGCGGTGACGCTCGCCGCGACCGTCGTCGGCGAGCTGGTGCAGCCGCGCGCAGCTGCCGCCCGAGCAGATCGACGACGTGCTGCTGGGCCAGTGCTACCCCAACGGTGAGGCGCCGGCGCTCGGGCGCGTCGCCGCGCTCGATGCGGGGCTGCCGGTGCAGGTCCCCGGGCTCCAGCTCGACCGCCGCTGCGGCTCCGGGCTCCAGGCCGTGATCGAGGCGAGCATGCAGGTGCAGACCGGCGCCGCGGACCTGATCCTCGCCGGCGGTGCGGAGAGCATGAGCCAGACCGAGCTCTATTCGATCGACCTTCGCTGGGGGGCGCGGTCGGGCGGAGCGATGCTCGAGGACCGGCTGGTGCGCTCGCGCGTGACCGGCGGCGGCGCCAACCACCCGGTCCCCGGCGGCATGCTCGAGACCGCCGAGAACCTGCGGCGCCAGTACGCGATCCCCCGCGACGAGCAGGACGAGCTCGCGCTGCGCTCACACCGGCTGGCAATCGACGCGATCCAGCGCGGGGCGTTCGCCGAGGAGATCGTGCCGGTGCCGGTCGCCGATCGCCGCGGCGCCGTGACGATCGTCGACCGCGACGAGCACCCGCGTGCCGACGCCACGCTGCGAGCGCCTCTCGAGCCTTGCGCCGGTGCTTGGCCGCGACGATCCCGACGCGACCGTCACCGCCGGCAACGCGAGCGGACAGAACGACGGCGCCGCCGTCTGCATCGTCGCCAGCGCCGACCGCGCCGCGCAGCTGGGCCTCGCCCCGTTCGCGCGCCTGGTCGGCTGGGCGGTCGCGGGCGTCGCGCCCGAGACGATGGGGATCGGCCCGGTCCCGGCCGCCGCGCGGGCGCTGCAGCGCGCCGGCCTGTCGATGGATCAGATGGACCTGATCGAGCTCAACGAGGCGTTCGCCGCGCAGGTGCTGGCGGTGCTGCGCGAGTGGGACCTGCCCGACGGCTACGAGCGTCTCAACGTCAACGGCTCGGGGATCTCGCTCGGCCACCCGGTCGGCGCGACCGGCGCGCGAATCCTCGCGACGATGCTGCGCGAGCTGCGCCGCCGCGGCGGGCGCTATGCGCTCGAGACGATGTGCATCGGCGGCGGCCAGGGCCTGGCCGCGATCTTCGAGCGCGTCGACCCCGCCTGAGCAAAAACAAGGGCGGCCCGGCGTCAGCCGGAGCCGCCCCCATTTTCAGCTACTTCTGTTTCTTCGTTACGGCGAGGTCGGCTGCCCGGTGGTCGGGTCGAGGAACAGCGTGCCGCCGTGCTGGACGCCCTCGCGGCGGAACTCGAACATCCGCGCGATGTCGAACGGCACGCCCTCGCTGTGGTCCAGTCCGGCCTGGATCAGGTCGGCGGACCCGGGGATCGTGCCCAGCCGCCAGTTGTACTCGATCAGGTTCGGGATCGAGGCGAGGTTGCTCATGTCGTGATCCACGAAGTTGTGCCGCGCGAACGGCGAGATCACGAGGAACGGCTGGCGCGGCCCGAACCCGCAGCGACCCTGCTGGCCCGCCAGCGGCGCCGTGGTCTGCGGCTTGGGCCCGCATTGGCCCGACGTGCCGGTCGTGGACACCGTGAACGACGTGTTCGTGAGGTTGTCCGCGGGTGACAGCGAGGGGTTCTGGACGCCCGGGTACTGGTGGTCATACCAGCCGTCGGAGTCGTCGTAGGCGATGATCACCGCGGTGCTGTTCCAGTCGGGCGTGTGCTGCAGCGCGTTGATCTCGTTGGTGACGAACTGCTGCTCGTCGGCGGGGTCGGAGTAGGCCGCGTGGCCGTCCTGCCAGCCCGGCGCCTTCAGGAAGCTGACGGCCGGCAGCGCCGACGACGGCAGCGCGTGATGCGAGATCGCCGACACCAGCTGGTCGAAGTCGCTGATGTCGTAGTTGTGGTTGGGGGTGTTGAACTGCGGCGTGCCGCCGACGAATGACTGCGTGTCGCGGCCGACCGTCGCCAGGCCGGCGAGCGTGTCGCTGCCGCTGCCGTTGGTCGGGATCGTCAGGTGGTGCGGGTTGGCCGTCGTGGCGTAGTACTGGAACGGCTCGTGGTGAGGGATGTAGTCGTCCTTGAAGCCCCACTGGCCGGTGCCGCCGAGCGCGATTCCGACCGGGTGAACGGTGCTGCAGTTGGCCTGGTTGCTCGAATGCGCGGGACGGTTGGCGGCGTTGCTGTAGAACGTCTTGAACTCGTCGGGCGTGAACGTGCTGGTCGGCTGGTTGACGTTGTTGCCCGATGCCGCGAGCGCCTCGTGGTAGCCGACGTTCGGCCTGAAGCCACCCTGGAACCAGCCCCAGGAGAGGCCCCGTGCGTTGAGCAGGTCGCCGACGTTCTGGCCGGTCAGCGCGGCCGCGTCGCGGGTCGAGCAGTCGTCGTAGAACGGCTGCGCGTCGCTGGTCAGCGAGAACCCGCCGGTGCCGTCAGCCGTGAGGTCGGCGTTCGGCGAGGTCGATGTCGCGATCGACGGGCTGTTCGCCTGATGGGCGGGATTCGTGTCGACGCCGCCGGTGTCGCCCGAGATCAGGTTGATCGCCCCGGGCGCCGACGGGCCGAACGTGGTGCTGTAGGAGTTGTCGCTCATCGCGAAGTGCTGGGCGTAGTTCCACATGCCCGTGACGGTGTTGCCGTCGTAGTAATCCATCACGATGTTGGCGTTGCAGGGCGTTCCGAACGGGCTGGTGGTGCCGCTGCCGGTGCCGACGCTCTGGATGAACTTGTCCATCGCGCCGCCGTTGAACGCCTGCTGCTCGTCTGAGTAGTTGTGGTCCTGGTCGCAGGTCAGCTGGCCACCCGGGCTCCCCGCGTTGCCGATCGGGCTGCTGTCGAGCCGAGCCGGGTTGGATGTGTTGGGGTTGGCCGTGAGCAGGTTCGAGCTGTGACGCAGGCCGGGAGGCAGCGTGGAGCTCGTCGCCGGGCCCAGCCCGTCGACCGGCGGGGTGAGGAACGAGGCATGGAACGGCTGCCCGTCGGTGTTTGCCGCGCTGGGATAGGTGCCGAAGTAGTGGTCGAAGGACACGTTCTCCTGGAAGATCACGACCACGTGCTTGATCGGCGTCCTCGTCAGGCCGCCGTCGGGATCGTGTCGATGTCTGCGTCCGTGATCGTGGAATCGGATCTGATTCCCGTCGCGGTGGTGCTGCCCGCCCGCGAACGCGGACCCGGCTGCAATCACACTCGCTGCTGCCGTGGCGGTCGCCGCCAGCAGAAGCGACACGATGCGCTTGCGCGGCATCAAGGTCTCCTTTTTCGGTGGGCTGTGATGCGCGGGCCCCCACGCCGCCGCGCGCCCGTTACTGTCTCGATCCCCTCGGGCCCCGGAGTTGCCCGCGTGTAACGAAAATGTTGCCGAGTGGTGATCACCGCCCGTTAACGCGCTGTGGCTACCATCACCCGCCTTGACCGCCGACGCGCCCTCAACGCCGATGAGAGCTGCCGCGCCCGAGACGCTGCGCGAGGTCGTCGCGGCGCTCGCGCCACTCGAGCGCCGCGCCGGGTCAGAGGGCGAGCATCAGGCTGCGCGATGGCTCGCCGCGCGCCTGGAGCAGGCCGGGTGCGAGGTGCAGGTCGACGAGGAGCAGTTTCACGACGGCTATGCCCGCGTGATCGGGACGCTCGCCGCGGCCGGCGCACTGGCGGGCGTCGCGGCGATGGCGCCGCGGTTTCGCCGGGCGGGGGGTGTCGCCGCGCTCGCCGTTACAGCTGCGATAGCCGACGACGTCTCCAACGGCCCGCGGCTGTTTCGCCGCACGACCGCGCCGCTGCGCCCGACCTGGAACGTGATCGCCCGCTGCGGCGATCCCGACGCCACCCGCACGCTGGTCGTGCTCGCCCATCACGACGCCGCGCCCACGGGCGCGATCTTCGACGATCAGGCGCAGGCGTTCCTCGGCGAGCTGTTCCCGGGGGTGCTCGAGCGGATCGATACGTCGCTGCCGCTGTGGTGGTCGATGCTCGCGATGCCGGCGATGGTCGCGCTCGGGGCGGCTCGCCGCCGGCGCACCATGATCGCCACTGGGCTGGTCGGCTCGCTGGTCGGGACCGCCGTGTTCGCCGACATCGCCCGGCGGCCGGTGTGCCCCGGCGCCAACGACAACCTCAGCGCGGTCGCGGTGCTGGTCGCGCTCGCCGAGCAGCTGCGCGAGAACCCGGTCGAGGGTCTCGCGGTGATGCTCGTGTCCTGCGGCGCCGAGG
The DNA here is from genome assembly GCA_963809685.1 of uncultured Solirubrobacterales bacterium. Classification (GTDB taxonomy): domain Bacteria; phylum Actinomycetota; class Thermoleophilia; order Solirubrobacterales; family Solirubrobacteraceae; genus Palsa-465. Next base: position 78,087 of record CAWEKN010000017.1, read on the forward strand.
AGGTGCTCCAGGGCGGGATCCACGGATTCGCCGGCCGCCACTTCCCGGCGCTCGACCGCGAGCGCACCTGGTTTGTGAACCTCGACACGGTCGGCTCGCCGAAGCTGGTGCTGCTCGAGGGCGAGGGGCCCGTGGTGATGGAGGACTACCACGACCGCACGTTCCGCGACCTCGTCGTCCGCGCGGGCGAGAGCGCCGGCGTGCACGTGCGGCGTGGCATGCGCTCGCGCGCGTCGACCGACGCCGTGATCCCCAGCCGCGCCGGCTACCCGACGACGACGATCACCTCGATCGATCGCTACAAGGCGCTCTCGAACTACCACCAAATGTCAGACACGCCCGAGAACGTCGACTACGGCACGGTGATGCAGGCGCTGATCCTGACCGACGCCGTCGCGCGCGAACTCGGCCGCGATCCGTGGATCGGGCGCTGATCGGGCGCGGCTCGGACGCTGCTCGGGCGCGTTCAGCGGTCGGTTGTCAGCGGTTCCAGGTGGGCTGGGCGGCGTGCGTGACGAGCACCGTGCCGCGGCCACCGCTGAACGGCATCGTCTCGACCTTGCCGCTCGACGGTGGGTTCATGAACTGACCGACGTCGACCAGCACGGTCTTGCCGTCACTCGAGATGTCGCCCGGTTCGACGGCCGCGCGGCCGGCCTTCAGCTCGCGCACGCGACGGCTGGCGACGTCGATCGTGAACGTTCCAGTCGTGTCCTGGCCTGTGAAATGACACAGCAGCCGCGCGCCGGCGGCGTCGAACTGCAGCGGCACCAGGCCGTCGAGCAGTTGCGGGATCTTCATGTGCGTGAGCTGTGTGCGCCGGCTGCCGTCCGGTTGCATCATCCACACCTGGAACACGGGCGCGCCGTTCTTGCGCAACGTCTGGCGATCGAACGCGATCCCGCTCGCGCCCCAGGCCGGGTTCAGGCTGGCGCCGTCTCGCGTCAGCTGCTTGCGGCCCGAGCCGTCGGGGGCTGAGGTGAACACGTTGACCTTGCCCTTCATGCAGAACGCCGCCAGGGGCGAGGTCGCGTAGGCGAGCCGGTCGGGCAGGTCCGGAGCGAAGCCTGCGCCGCACGGATAGCCACGTGTGAGCATCCTGATGCTGTTGGTCGCAGTGTCGACGATGTCCAGACCCGATGGCGCGACCTTGCCGTTGACGTCGGAGCCGAACACTTCAACCGCCAGGTAGCGCGAGTCCGGGGACCACGACACCGGACTGACGGTTACCTTGGCTACGTCCAGGAACTTGTGTGTCGGGGCGCCGGCTGTGTAGATCATCAGCGCGGGGCCGCTGGGCGCAAACGAGGCGGCCGCGACCGACTTGCCGTTGGGCGCGAGCACCGGCTGGTCGCCCACCCCCATCCGCTGGCGGTGGGTGCCGTCGAGGTTTGCGAGATAGACCGAGTCGTTGCCGCCGTTGCCGGCCACATATGCGAGTCGGGGCACGGGCGTGGGGATCGTGCTGGGCACGGTTGTGGCGGCCGTGGCGGTCGCGACGATGGCGGCGGCTGCGGTGGTGGCGGCGGTGGCCGCGACGGTTAGAAGAGCTGTTCTCGGTCCCATGGGCGCGCAACCCTATCCGAGCTCGCGGCAGCGAGTGGGCGTTGAGGCCGGTAGGCTCGCGCTTCGATGCCGCTGGCGTCCGAGCTAGACCTGCCGACGTTCGACAACACCGACCCGCAGCTGCGCGGCGAGCGCTACCGGGACGCGATGGCCGCGTTGCACGGTCAGGGTCACGACGGCTGGCTGTGCGCCGGGCCCTACGGGTTCATCGTGCTCGACCGCGAGGCCGGCGAGTTCTTCCTGCGCACCAAGGACGCGGTCTTCCCCGGGCTGACGATCGGTGAGCTGTTCGGGATCGCCGACGGCCCGCTGCACGAGGAGATCGTCAAGAACATCATCAACATCAACGGCGACGATCACCGCCGGCTGCGCAACCTCGTCAACCCGGCGCTCGCCCCGCGCACGGTCGATCGCTACCGGCCGGCGATGCGGGGGTTCCTCGAGCAGCTGCTCGCCGGCCTGCCCGCCGACGGGCAGTGCGAGTTCATCGACGCGTTCGCCAAGCCCTACCCGTCGCTGGTGATCGCCGAGGTGATGGGCGCGCCACTGAGCGACGCGCCGCGTCTGCACCACTGGTCCAACTGGATCCAGCGCCAGTTCGACCCGACCAGCCTGACGACCGAGCGCGAGCTGATCGAGCAGGCGGTCGCCGAGTTCTACGTCTACGCCGACGCGCTGATCGAGGCGCGCCGCCGCAGCCCGGGGCAGGACCTGATCACCGACCTGATCGCGGCCGTGCAGGAGGGCGAGCGTCTCACCCACGACGAGCTGCGCAACCTCGTGCTGAACATCCTGGTCGGGGGCGTCGACACCTCTCAGAGCCAGCTCGCCCACGCGGTCCGGCTGCTCGCCGCCCACCCCGACCAGTGGGAGGCGCTGCGCGCCGACCCCCGCGGGCTGGCCCTGGCGGCGGTCGACGAGGCGCTGCGGTTCGAGCCGATCACGCCGTTCACCGCACGGATCGCGGTCGGCGAGATCGAGTACCGGGGCGTCACCTTCGCACCGGGGTCGATCGTGCTCGTGTCCGCGTGGCACGCCAACCGCGACGGCGCCGAGCCCGACCGGTTTCGACATCACCGCGGACCGCGGCCGCGCGCGCGTGCTGACGTTCGGCGCCGGCATCCACTACTGCGTCGGCGCCAACCTCGCCCGCGCCGAGATGCAGGAGGGCTTGGCGTTCCTCGCCGAGCACGTCGACTCGATCGAGCTGGCCGGCGAGCCGGAGTTCGGCACGCCGTCTGGCATTTACGGCCTCGAGACGCTGCCGCTGAGGCTGACGCCGGCGGTGCTGAAGCGCTTCGAGCGGGCCGGCCTAGCACGAACTTTGGCGTTTTGGTTCGGAGGGGTCGGACTGAATCGCGAAAGTTCGCCGGCACGGCCCGCTTGCCCACAAGCCCAACCGCGTCCGGTGCAGACCTACACCCGCATCGCGAGCCCGGGGTAGTCGACCACGAATCCGTCGTGGTCGAATCGGATGTCCGCTGTGAAGTCCCCTGCTTGGAAGCGAATAAGACCGTCCCCCAATGGCTCATATCGCTGCTCGGATGCAGTCACCTCGAGCGACGGCACATCAACCCACCGCATCACGTAGGACCGAGGCGTCTCGTCGCGGAGAAGCCCGTCGCGGATCACCGGCAGCGAGTTGAACAGAGGCGACAAGCCGAGGTCGAAGAAGTCGGCATCGCCGAGTTCCAGTTCGAGCGACCGCAGCCCAACGAGCTCCAGCGACAGCACGCCGGGAGCGAGGCGGTACCGCAGCTCATAGGCTGACCCCAATTGCGTACCGACGGCGGTGAGTTCGTGCGCGTGATGATCCACGTGGGCGACCTCCATCCGCGGAGCACGTTCACCCATCCACGCGAGCGTCACCGCCATCGCGAAGCATCTTACGGACGCGCTGGTCGTAGGCTGCACGAGGCGATGAGCCACACCCGCGAGACCTCCTGGTCGTGGCGCAGGCGCGCGAGCTGGGCGGGGGCTGCGCTGTTGGCGCTCGTGGCCGTCGGGCTGGCGGTGCTGCTCCTTGCCAACCGGTCCGGGCCGGAGCGTCGCCATCGGTCCGGCGGCGGACACGAGCTGCAACGGCGTGGCGGGGCTATGTGACCGCCGCCTCGACGAGGTCGTCTTCCCGGGCACGCACAACTCGTTCGCCGCGTCCGACGAGCCGGGCTGGTACTTCGCCAACCAGACCTACCCGATTTCACGTCAGCTCGACGACGGAATTCGCGCGCTGCTGATCGACGTCCACTTTGGCGTCTATGACCCGGCGACGGGTCGCGTGCGGACCGATCTACGCGCCGAAGGCTCCGATCGCAACAAGGTCGCCCAACAGGTCCCCGCGGCGGCCCTTCGCGTCGCAGATCGGGTCGCGGGACGCGTCGGCGTGGGGACGCTCAAGGGCACGCCTGAGCCCTATCTGTGCCACACGCTGTGCGAGCTCGGGGCCGAGCCGCTGAACCAGGAGCTGGAGGTGATCAGGCGTTTCCTGGACCGACATCCCAGGCAGGTTCTGATCGTGATCGTCGAGGACTACGTTCCCCGCGCGACGATCGAACGGTCGTTCGAGGAGACGGGGCTCGCGCGCTATGTCGCCACGCTTGACCGTGGAAAGCCGTTGCCGACACTGGGAGCGCTGGTCGCGCGCCGGCAGCGTCTGGTGGTCTTTGCGGAAGAGAAAGGTGGATCGCCGGCCTGGTACATGCCTGCGTTCTCGTTCATCCAGGACACGCCGCTCGGCGCGACGTTGCCCCACCAGTTGAGCTGCAAGCGCTATCGAGGCGAACAGCACAGCCCCCTCCTGCTGATCAACCACTGGATCCCGCCGTTCCCGCCGAGCCCGTCGCTCAACGCCCGAATCGGCCGGGCGGCGTTCTTGCGCGGACGCATCGAGCGCTGCTTGCAACCGCGCGGCGCCAAGGGCGCGATCGTCGCCGTCGACTTCTACCAGCGAACGTCGGTTGTCGACGTCGCGAACGAGCTGAATCGGGGTCCTTAGATTCTGCGCCGGAGCCCTACGCCGCGACCCCGAGCGACGCTGCCGCCTGCGGCGCAAGCCACAGCGCATCGTCACCCAGTGCCCGCCGCACGGCGTCGCCCGCCGCGACGAGCTCGAGCAGCGCGCGCTCGGCGCTGACCCTGTCGGGGCGGTCGTTGCCCTGCGCCATCAGCGCGGCGACCTCCTGGGTGGTCAGCCCCTCGTCGAAGCGCGCGAGCAGCGGCGCCGGCGAGTCCGGGGCGCCCTCGCGCGTCACCGCCGGATCGAGGTTCGCCACGAGCACGTCGTAGGCCTCGACCGGCTGAAACCCACCGGCGACCAGCCGCTGCCCGCCGGCCTCAAAGACGACTGAGGGCGCGGTGAACCTGACCGGGCCGTCGGACGTCGCGGTCTTGCGCTGCAGCTCGGCGGCCGAGCCCTCCGCGGTGCGGGCCTCGGCGCGGTCGCGCTCGTATGCGTCGGTCACCTCGGGCGAGTCGATCATCGACACGATCCGCTCGGCGTCGAGCCCTGGCACGCGCCGCAGGACGCCCTCGAGGTCGCGGTCCTCATCGAGCAGGATCTGGCTGGTGAAGTTCGCCAGCTGCAGCGCGCGGAACGCAACGAACTCGCTGCCCGGGGAGATGATCCGCGCGGCGACGACCGCGCGGCAGGAGCGCGCGGTGGCGCTCACCCGCGGCTTGGGCGACGGCGAGAACGGCATCCCGTAGCGGCGGAAGTTCAGCTGCCCGAGCGCCCCCCGCAACGGCGTGTAGCCGCGGCGCTCATATTGCGACGCGGACTCGGTCAGCCCGATCAGCACCAGTCGCCAATCGAGCTGGTCGCCGTAGCGCCACTCGAGCACTCGCAGCGCGGGTCGCTCCGAGTACGCCCATGGGCAGGCGGGATCGTTGTACAGCGTCACCTGGATCATCTGGTTCTCCCGGGGGCTTGGGGGGTCGGATCACCTGATTGATGCCTCAAGTATATGCGCGAGGGTCCCGCCGCCAGGGCGGGTGGGACGTATTCCGGGCGCCAGCGCCACTGCCCGGTGCAGCGTGGCGTGCTCGAAGCCGGCGCGCCGCAGTGCCGCTTCGCCGTCGGAGGCGTCGTCGAAATGCAGGTGCACGCGCCCGCGCACGAACGCCGACAGCACCACGCTGAAGACCAGGAGCTGCAAGTTCTGCACGCCGCCGAGATGAAGGTCGGAGATGTAGCGGCCGCGTGGGAACCGATCGAGCACTTGCGCGAAACGCCGCCAGATGCCGTCGACGGCGGCCGATGGCAGGTAGCCGAGCAGCCCCTCGGTGATGATCGCCAGCCCGCCGCCCGGGTCGAGCTCGGCCGCGACCGCGTCGATGCTGCGCGGGCCCTTGTCCGCAAGCGCGTCGACCACCGCCACCCGGTGGCGTTCGCCGAGCGCGCCCATCCGTGCCAGCGCGCGCCGCTTGCGCGCAGCCATATCGGGCAGGTCGGCCTCGACGTACGTCAGTCGGTCGCCGTAGCGCTGCGTGAAGCGCCATCCCCGCGGCGACAGACCGCACGCGACCTCGACGACCTGGCTGACCCCGGCGTGCTCGATCGCGCGCTCGAGCAGCACGTCGATCGCCCGGTGGCGCGTGAGCAGGTAGGTCTCCAGCGTGACGCCGCCGATTGCCTCGCTGATCGCGTTCATCGGCCGGAGCGCGTCGAACAGCACGCGCCCCTCGCGCGTTTGCAGCGCGGGGTGCGAGAGCCCGTTGCGCGCCCAGACGTAGCCGGTGTAGTGGGCGGTCGGGCTGATCGCGCTCGAGCCGCTCACCGCACGCGCTCCGCCAGCCGGTCGACGAGCTCGACCTGGGCCGGATTGAGCTTCGCGCGGGCGGTGTCGAGGTCGAACCATTGCGCGCGGTCAACCTCGGGGATCTCGATCGTCCTGCCCGAGCGCGGCGGCCACTCGAGCTGCAGCGTGTTGCTTTCGATCGCGTCGGCATCGAGGTCGCCTTCCAGGGCGAAGGCGCGGACGAGCTTGCCGGACTTCTGGCGAATCTCCCCGAGGTCGTCGGCGTCGCCTTGCGGCGGACGCGATCCGAGCTCCTCTTCGAACTCTCGGCGCGCCGCCTGCAGGGGGTCGTCCTGCGGGCCGTACTCACCCTTCGGGATCGACCACGCGCCGAGGTCGCGCTTGGCCCAGGCCGGACCGCCGGGGTGCACGAGCAGCACCTCGAGCCCGGCCTCGGCGTCGGGGCGGGCGCGGCGGTACAGAACGATCCCGGCGCTGCGGCGGGACCGCCCTCGTGGTTTGGAGGGCGCGGGCAAAGGCGGGCGTGAATACTGTCAGCGCCGCCGCACCCGGCGCGCCACGTGGCGCGGCGGTTCGGCAGCGGCGCGCCGCGTGGGGCCGCGGTTCGGCAGCAGCGCGCCGCGTGGCGCTGCGGTTCGGCAGCGGCGCGCCGCTCAGCCCAGCTCGAGGCGGTAGTGCTGGTAGGTGATCGGCGGGCCCCAGTCGGTGCGCTCGCGCGCCGAGATGACCTCGAACCCCACGTCGCGGTAGATCCGTGCGGCCGCCGTCAGCGCGCTGAACGTCTCGAGCTCGAGCCGCCGCATCCCCTGCTCGCGCGCGCAGCGCAGCAGGTCGGCCACCAACGCGCGCCCGAGCCCCTGCCCGCGCAGCTCCGGCGCGAGCACGAACCAGCGCACGCGGCCGAGGCCGCCACCCTCGTCGGTCAGGCCGAGCGACCCTGACAGCCGCTCTTCCTGGTCGACCAGCCAGACGCCGCCTCCGGCCTGTGGCCAGCCGGCGGCGACGGCTTCGAGGACGCCGGCAGCCACCCTCGCAGACGAACTCCTCGTTCATCCCGTACTCGGGCGCGTACACGCGGCGGTGAAGCTCGGCGATCCCGGGCGCGTCATCGTCGCCCAGCGTCCGGCGGATCGCGATCTCTCGTTGGTCGGAGTTCGGGGCGGTGGCGGTCACGGGCAGAGTGTCGCCGACGAGATTCATCGATGCAACACACATATGCGAACAGATCAATCTAGAATCGAGCTGAATGGAGCTCCGCCAGCTTCGCTACTTCGAGGCGGTAGCGCGCCACCGGCACTTCACCCGCGCCGCCGACGAGCTGCAGATCGCGCAGTCGGCGCTCTCGCATCAGGTCCGGGCACTCGAGCGCGAGCTCGGCGTCGAGCTGCTGCGCCGCACGACCCGATCGGTCCAGCCGACCGAGGCCGGAGAGCTGGTCGTCGCCCGGGCACGCAGTGTCCTCGGCGAGACCGACGCGCTGCGCGGCGAGATCGACGAGTTGCGCGGCCTCGTCCGCGGCCATGTGACGGTCGGCGCGCATTTGTTCGGCGGCGAGCTGGATATCCCCGCGATCCTCGCCAGCTTCAGCGCCAGGCATCCCGACGTCGAGATCGGCCTGCGCGAGGGGACCGCGCAGCGGATGGTCGAGATGCTCACCGGGGGCAGCCTCGATCTCGCGTTCGCGCTCGAGGTGGAGCCGCCGGACGGGCTCGAGCGGCTCGAGCTCTCGAGCGAGGAGCTCGCGCTGGCGATGAGTCTTGACCACGAGCTCGCCGGCCCGGGCGCGCTGTCGATCGAGGCGCTGTCGGGCCACCGGTTGATCGCCTTCCAGCGCGGGTCCTCGACCCGCGGGGTCGTCGATGCGGCCCTGCAGCGCGCCGGCGTGCAGACCAGGATCGCGCTCGAGGCCAACGACTTCGCCCTCGTCCGCTCGCTCGTCGCGCGGGGGCTCGGGCTCGCGATCCTGCCGCGCTCATTCCTCGAGCGCCCGGGCGCGCCGATCGCGTTCAGGTCGCTGCGGCCGGCGCTGCGGATGCGGGTCGTGCTGTGGTGGCGCTCGGGCCGCCGGCTGTCACCGGCAGCCCGCGCGTTCGTCGACTTCGCCGCGGCGCACCGTCCGCAGTAGGCACGGCAGCCCGCCTCCACCAGCCAGGTGGTCGAGAAACGGCCAACATGCGTCCGTTTCTCGACCAGCACCCGTCGGCGGGTCAGGCTGCCAGCGGCTCGCTGGCCTCGCTGGCCGTGGCTGGGGCCTCGGCGGTGGCGACCCCCGCGGCAGTCGGCCGCAGGAATAGAAGCGCCACCGCGGCGCCCACAGCCAGGAACAGCGCCGCGATCACGAATGCGATGCCGAACCCGTTGGTCGCCGCCTGCGCCGCGCTGACACCGACCGCGCCGCGGGCTTGGGAGGCCGCGATCGTGCTCAGCACCGCCAGCCCGAGCGCGCCGCCGACCAGCCGCGACGTGTTGAGCAGTCCGGACGCCAGCCCGCTCTGCTGCCTGGGGACGCCCTGCATCGCGACGATGGTCGCGGGCACGAGCGTCAGGCCCATACCGACCGCCGACAGCACCGCGCCAACCAGCACCGAGTTCAGATACGTGCCGCTTGGCGAGACCGAGGTCAGCAGTCAGCATCCCGGCCGTGCCGATCGACATCCCTGCGCCGATCACCCGCCGCGGCCCGAACCGCGCCACGATCCGCGGCGCGAGCGTCGACATCGCGAAGATCGAGAGCGTCATCGGCAGGAACCCGAGGCCTGCCTGGATCGCGGAGTAGTGCAGCACCTGCTGCATGTACAGCGTCAGGAAGAACCATGCCGGGAACTGCGCCGCGTACAGCAGCACGACCACGATGTTGGCGGCGCGCAGCTGCCCGACGCGGAAGATCGACAGCGGCACCAGCGGCGCCTGCGCGACGCGCGCCTCGACGTACACGAACGAGCTCAGCAGCACGACCGCGGTCGCGATCGGCACGAGCACGCCGGTCGAGCCCCAGCCGAGCGTGTCGGTCCGGACGATCCCGAAGGTGAGGGCGACCAGCCCGGCAGTGACGAGCACCGCTCCGGCGACGTCGAAGTGGCGCGGGCCCTCCAGCCTGCTGCCTGCCGGGATCACCCGCAGCGCGACGGCGATCACGATCGCGCCGAGCGCGACGTTGATGGCGAAGATCGCGGGCCAGCCGAACCCCTGCGTCAGCAACCCGCCGAGCAGCGCGCCCGACGATGCTCCGAGCCCGCCGACGGCGCCCCACGCGCCGAGGCCGCGGTTGCGCTCGGGACCCTCGGGCAGCGACGCGGTGATGATCGACAGCGTCGCCGGGGAGACGACCGCGCCGGCGAACCCCTGCAGCGCGCGAGCGCCGATCAACAGGCCGCGGGACGATGCCAGCGCGCAGAGCAACGAGGCCAACGCGAACAGGCCGGTGCCGGCGATGAACACCCGCCGCCGTCCGAGCAGGTCGGCCGAGCGGCCGCCGAGCATCAGAAAGCCGGCGAATGTGAGCGTGTATGCGTTCACGACCCACTGCAGGCCGGTGGTCGAGAAGTGCAGGCCGTTGTGGATCGCCGGCAGCGCCACGTTGACGATCGAGACGTCGAGGATGACCATGAACTGCGCCAGGCAGACCACGAACAGCAGCGCCGTAGTCGAGTTCGAGCGATGAGATTTGATGGCTTCAGTAGCGTTCACGTGGTGTATTCTCCGAGTACCCTTATCCAGGTACAAGAGAGGGGTTTATCCTGGTAGTAGACATCACCCCCAAGAGCAGCTCCGGCACCGCCGGCGCGGCCGAGCGGGCTGCCGCCAACGGTCAACCGGCCGCCGCCAACGGTCAACCGGCCGCCGCCAACGGCCAACGGCGCCGTGACGAGCTCGCCGACTTCCTGCGCCGACGCCGCGAGCAGATCCAGCCCGAGGACGTCGGGCTCACCAACGGCGGGCGACGCCGGACCCCCGGGCTCCGGCGCGAGGAGGTCGCCCAGCTGGCCGACGTGGGCACGACCTGGTACACGTGGCTCGAGCAGGGCCGCGACGTCCGCGCCTCGCTGGACGTGCTCGAGTCGATCGCCCGGGCGCTACGGCTGTCGCCGGCCGAGCGGACGCACCTGATCCTGCTCGGGCGAGGCGAAGAGGCTCCACCGTGCAAGACCCCGGCCGAGCGCATCTCCCCCAGCCTGCGTCGCCTGATCGAGCACCTCGGCCCGTCGCCGGCGCTCGTGCTCGGGCGCCGCTGGGACTACCTGGCCTGGAACCGTGCCGCCTGCGCCGTGTTCGGCGACTTCGACAGCATCCCGAAGGCCGCCCGCAACCACCTGTGGCTGATCTTCATGGATCCCACCCGGCGCGAGCTGTTCGCCGACTGGGAGCGCGGCTCCCGACTCGCGGTCGCCAAGTTCCGCGCTGACCACGCGCACCACATCGGCGATCCCTCCTTCGACGAACTGATCCACACGCTGCGCCAGTCGAGCCCCGAGTTCTGTAAGGCCTGGAAGCGCCACGAGGTCGCGCGCAGCGGTGACGGCCGCAAGGAGATACGGCATCCGCTGGGGGGCACGCTCGTGTTCGAGCACGCGGTGTTTCATCCCGCCGAGGCCCCCGAGCAGCGGCTGATCCTGTACACGCCGCTGCCCGAGCACAACACGCCCGCGAAGCTCGCCGAACTGCTCGAGCACGACCTCCAGCCGATGCGGCTGGCACTCGCGCGCTAACCTCGGTCGGCGCCTGTCGGCTGTCAGGCAATCGTCAGAAATCGCCGCAACAATCTTCGCGGGATGGGGGCGACTCAACTCCCGAACCCGTGCGGCCGTGCGGCCGGAGGTAAACCTGGATGAGAACGCTTGCCAGATGGTGCTTCGTCCACCGTAAGATCGTCGTCCTCGCCTGGATCACCGCGCTGGTCGGGCTGACGGCGCTCCACTCGGCCGTCGGCAGCGGCTACAACGACAACTTCCAGCTGCCGCGCACCCAGAGCTTCGACGCGGTCCGGCTGCTGCAGCGAAATGCGCCGAAGGCCTCCGGCGACACCGACCAGGTCGTGATCGCGGCCAAGAACGGCGTCACCGACCCGGCGACGCGGGCGGCGGTGCAGGCGCACCTCGCCGAGATCGCCCGCCAGCCCCACGTCTCGAGCGTCCAGTCGCCGTACGGGCCTACGGGCGCACACCAGATCGCCCCGTCTGGACAGGTCGCGTTCGCAAACGTCACGTTTGACCTGCAGCCCAACAAGATCAGCAACCAGGCCGCGCAGACGTTCGTCTCGAAGGTCACATCCGGCTCGAACGCCAACATCGAGTACGAGGTCGAGGGACAGGTCGCCCAGGCCGGCAAGCAGCGAAACGAGGGCAGCGGTCTGACGTTCGGATTCCTGTCGGCGGCGATCGTGCTGTTCCTCGTGTTCGGCTCGCTGCTCGCAACCGCGCTGCCGCTGCTGACGGCGGCGATGTCATTGGGAACGGGGATCGCGGTCATCGGGCTGCTCTCGCAACGTGATCAACATGGCGTCGTTCTCCAGCGAGCTGGCGCTGCTGATCGGGCTCGGCGTCGGCATCGACTACGCCCTGTTCATCGTCACGCGCTACCGCCAGGGGTTGCTGCGCGGCCTCGGTCGCGAGGACGCGGTGGTCGAGTCGCTCGACACCTCCGGCCGCGCGGTCCTGTTCGCCGGGATGATCGTCTGCATCGCGATGCTCGGGATGTTCGCGCTCGGCGTGAGCTTCCTCTACGGCGTTGCGATCGCCGCCTCGATCGCCGTCGCGTTCACGGTGCTCGCCGCGCTGACGCTGCTGCCCGCGTTGCTCGGGTTCTTCGGGCGCATGGTGTTGCGACGGCGCGACCGGCGCGCGATCAAGGAAGGCCGGCTGACCGTCACCGATGAGTCCTCGGCGTGGGCGCGCTGGAGCGGCTGGATCCAGGCCCGCCCAGCCTTGTTTGCCATCGCCGCGACGCGCGCTGATGCTGATCCTGGCGATCCCGTTCCTCTCGATGCGGCTGGGGTCCGCCGACGCGGGCAGCGATCCCGCCAACACGCACGACGCGCAAGGCATACGACTTGCTTGCCAAGGGCTTCGGGCCTGGCTACAACGGGCCGCTGCAGCTCGTCGCGCAGGTGAGCTCGCCCCAGCAGCGAGCGTCGTTCATCGCCGTCGAGCAGGCCGTCGCGCGCACTCCGGGGGTCGTCGGCTCGACCCGCCCGACGTTCATCCCCGGCACTCACGGCCGGGCCGACGTGGCGATCGCCGACATTTACCCGAAGGGCTCGCCGCAGGATGCCTCGACCGCCGATCTGCTGCATACAGTCCGCAACGGCGTCGTCCCGGCGGCAGAGCGGGGAACCGGGCTGACGGTCCTGACCGGCGGGCAGACCGCGATCTTCGACGACTTCAGTCACGTGCTCGCGCGCAAGCTGCCGCTGTTCATCGGCGTCGTCGTGCTGCTCAGCTTCCTGCTGCTGATGGTCGTGTTCCGCAGCATCGCGATCCCGGCCACGGCGGCGGTGATGAACATGCTGTCGGCGGGCGCCGCGTTCGGCGTGGTGACCGCGGTGTTCCAGAACGGCTGGGGGGCATCGCTGCTGGGGATCGACAAGACCGGTCCGATCGAGGCGTTCCTGCCGGTGCTGATGTTCCCGATCTTGTTCGGCCTCTCGATGGACTACGAGGTGTTCCTGGTGAGCCGGATCTACGAGGAGTGGCACCGGCGGCGCGACAACGCCGCGGCCGTGACCCACGGCCTCGCCGCGACCGGCCGCACGATCACCGCGGCGGCCACGATCATGGTGCTCGTGTTCGGAGCCTTTGTGCTCGGCGGCGAGCGCGTGATCGAGCTGTTCGGCATCGGGCTGGCGAGCGCCGTGCTGCTAGACGCGTTGATCGTCCGCTCGGTGCTGGTCCCGGCCGTGATGCTGATGCTCGGCGATCGCAACTGGTGGCTGCCGGCGTTCCTGAACCGGTGGCTGCCGCACCTCGAGGTCGAGGGGCGCGCCGCACGCGAGGCGGCCGCAGCGGCGACGGGCGGCGGCCGCGGGGATGCGCCGCTGCCCGAGCCGGCCGCAGGATAGACGCACAGCGGGCGCGCGCACCGGCAACAATCCCCTCCGATCGCCCGAACCGCACCGGAGGACAAGTTGATAGTCGATTGCGCGTATTACCGTGACGGGTCGCGCCAGCAAGAAGCGCCGATGGAGCTCGAGCAGGCGGCGGACATCTGCAAGACCGGCGCCGATGGTGGCTTCGTCTGGCTCGGGCTGTTCGATCCGAGCGTGGAGGAGCTGGCTGAGGTGCAGGTGCGCTTCGGGCTCCATGACCTCGCAGTCGAGGACGCGCAGATCGAGCATCTTCGACCGAAGGTCGAGCAGTACGACGGCGTCGGGTTTGTCGTGCTGCGAACGGCGCGCTACATCGAGGAGACCGAGGAGGTCGACTTCGGCGAGGTCAGCGTGTTCATCGGCAAGGAGTTCGTGATCCACGTGCGCCAGGGCGCGGCCAGCGAGCTGAGCGACGCGCGTAACCGGCTCGAGCAGCGTCCGGAACTGCTTGCCGAAGGCCCGAACGCGGTGCTGTGGGCGATCATGGACCAGGTCATCGACGATTACGGCCCGGTGGTTCAGTCCCTCGAGCAGGACATCGAGAGCATCGAGGCGACGGTGTTTGCCGGCGCCGTCGCGCCGAGCGAGCGGATCTACTCGCTGCGCCGCGAAGCGACCGATTTCTACCGCGCCGTGCGCCCCCTGCTCGCGCCGTTGGACGCGATCGAGCGTGGGTCGCAGCTCCGGGTCCAGAAGAAGCTCCGGCCGTTCTTTCGCGACGTCAACGACCACCTGAAGCTCACCGCGGACGAGATCATCGCCCAGCGCGACACGCTCGCCACCATGCTCCAGGCCAACATGGCGGTGCTGTCCGTCAGGCAGACTGACGTCAGCGTGCGTCAGAACGAGATCTCCAAGCAGCTGACGATCATCGCCACGATCTTCCTGCCGCTGACGTTCATCACCGGCTTCTTCGGCATGAACTTCGGCTGGCTCGTCGACCACACGAAGTCGCTGTGGGTGTTCATCGTATTCGGCGTGGGATCGCTGCTCGTCTCGCTCGCCGTGCTGTATGGGTGGTTCCACCAGCGGGGCTATTTTCGCCGCCCGGACTGATCGGGGTTATACGAGCGCGACCTCGTCGCCGGGTCTGGGCACGCGGAGGCGATCGGCCAGCCCGGCCTCGCGGAACGATTCGATCAGCTCGACGGCGTCCGAGGTGAAGTGCGCCCAGCCGTCCTCGTGAATCGGGACGATCGGGCCCTCGCCGAGCACGCTCGCCGCCTGCACCGCGGTCTGCGCGGTCAGCGTCAGAAACGCGTCACCCCATGCCTCTGGCACCTGTGCGCCGCCGACGAACAGCACCGTTGCGTCGATCGGCGAGTGCTCGGCGGCGATCGCGCGGACCACGTCGACCGAGGCGTTGTCGCCGCTGACGTACACCGTCGGCAGGCCGTCGCCCCGCAGCATGAACCCGATCACGGGGCCGTTGCGCGACGCGACCTCGGGCGGGCCGTGCTCGGCCGCTACGGCGGTCACGGTGACCGTCCCGGTGGCGTCACCGGGGGGATCGGCTCCGGGGGGATCGGCTCCGGGGCGGTCCAGCTCGACGGCGTCGCCGGGCTGCAGCCCGATCGCGTTGCCGCCGAGCCGCTCCGCGCCGGCTCCGGTCGTCAGCACCCGCCCGGCCTGTTCGAGCATCGCCCGCCCGGACGGGTCGAGGTTGTCGGCGTGGTGGTCGTGGGACAGCAACACGACGTCGATCGGGAGCAACTCCGCCAGCGGGATCGAAGGGCCTTGAAGTTTCCTCAGAACGATGTTCGTCCCTGGGCGCGGGTGGTCGCCCGGAGGATCGAACGTCGGGTCGGTCAGCAGCCGCAGTCCTCCGTACTCGATCAGCGCGGTCGGCCCGCCGACCAACCGCAGCCGCGGGGTCATCCCTCGACCGGCTGCTCGGTCACGTCGCGCGCGACCAGCGCCGCGTACACGCCGCCGCGCTCGAGCAGCTCGTCGTGGGTGCCGCGCTCGACGACGCCGCCGTGGTCGAGCACGACGATCTGGTCGGCATCGCGCACGGTCGACAGCCGGTGCGCGATCGTGATCGTCGTGCGTCCCTGCGCGAGTCGTTCGAGCGCCGCCTGCACCGCCGCCTCGGTCTGGGTGTCGAGCGAGCTCGTGGCCTCGTCGAGCACGAGCACCGGGGGGTTTCGCAGGACTGTTCGCGCGATCGCCATCCGCTGCTTCTCGCCCCCCGAGAATCGATAGCCGCGCTCGCCGACGATCGTGTCGTAGCCCTCGGGCAGCGACGCGATCAGCTCGTGGATCTGGGCGCTCCTAGCCGCGTCCTCGATCTCCTCGTCTGTCGCCTCCGGCCGGGCGAAGCGAAGGTTCTCGCGAACGCTGGCGTGGAACAGGTAGGTCTCCTGCGAGACGACGCCGACCGTCGCCGCGAGCGACTCGAGGCTGGCGTCGCGCACGTCGATGCCGTCGATCGTGACCCTCCCCTGCTGGGGCTCGTACAACCTCGCCACCAGATACCCGAGTGTGGTCTTGCCTGCGCCCGTCTCGCCGACGATCGCGGTGCGGGTCCCGGCGGGGACGACGAGGTCGATGTGTTGCAGCGTCCACGGGCGGGCGTCCTCGCCGGCGGTCGGTCCGCCGTACTGGAACGAGAGGTCCTCGAACCGGACCTCGCCGAGCACCTCGTCCGCTCGCAGCTGGACCGGGTGCTCGGCCTCGACGATGTCGACCGGCAGGTCCAGGTATTCGAAGATGCGGTCGAACAGCGCAAGTGAGGCCTCGACGTCCGCGCCCGTCGAGAGCAGGCTCTGGATCGGGAACAGCAACCGCGTCAGCAGTTGGGCGAAAGCGACGGCAGTACCGATCGAGATCGCATTGCTGCCGCTAAGGAAGCTCTGACCCGCGAGCCAGTAGACGATCGCCGGCTGGATCGCGAACACCATCTGGATCGTCGACATCATCCAGCGCCCTGCCATCCGCGAGCGGACTTCGATCTCGGCGATCTCGCGCGACTCGGTTGTGAAGCGGTCGGCCAGATCGTGGCCGCGTCCCATCGTCTTGCCGAGCATGATCCCCGACACAGACAGCGACTCGGACACCAGCGAAGAGAGGTCGGCGAGGCGGCGCTGGCGCTCGGTCGTGATCTTGCGGCGCATCTGCCCGACGCGGCGGGTGAGCAACACGAACGGCGGCACGAACACGAGCGAGATCACGGCGAGGCGCCAGTCGAGCAGCACCATCGCCGCCAGCGACGCGATCACCGTCGTCGCGTTCTGGGCGATCGAGGTCGCGGTGGTCGTGACGACGCTGTCGATGCCGCCGATGTCGTTGGCGATCCGCGATTGCACCTCGCCCGTGCGCGTGCGCGTGAAGAACGCCAGCGACATGCGCTGGAGATGCTGGTAGACCGCGGCGCGGAGGTCGTGCATCACGCGCTGGCCGATCACGTTCGAGATGTACGTCTGCCACACCGAGAGCGCGGCCGTAACCACCGAGATCCCGATCATCCCGAGCACGAGCTCGGTCAGGAGCTTTGCGTCGTGGTTGGGCAGCGCCGTATCTAGCACGGCGCGCAGCAGGAACGGCGAGATGATGCCCAACACCGATCCGACCACGATCAGGCCCATCACGGCGGCGAGACGGACGCGGTACGGCGCGAACAGCCGGACAATCCTGCGCCGGTCGCGCTCGCGGCCAGGGTCCATCAACGCCGGCGGCGTCTTGTCGCCGCCACCGGCCCCGAACCGCCTCGACCCGCCGCCGCCCGATCCGCCGCCATGCATGAACGTGTTCATCGACTCTCATGATGACGCACGCGCTCCGGTTTCGATGAGAAACGCTTCGCCCGCGGACGAAACGTGCGGCTGCTACGGTCTGGATGCAATGGATGGCGATGCGATGGATGGCGATGTCGACATCGCGAGGATCGGGAGCCTTGTCGCTGACCGTGCCCGAGCCCGGATCCTGCTCGCGCTGGGAGACGGCCGGGCGTTGCCGGCGAGCATGCTCGCCGACGAAGCCGGGGTGTCGGCGTCAACCGCGAGTGCCCATTTGTCAAAGCTGGTGGCCGGCGGGCTCTTGACGATGGAGCGCCATGGGCGGCATCGCTACTTCCGGGTGTCGGGCGCCGAGGTCGCCGATCTGATGGAGGCGCTCGCGCGCCTGTCGCCACCGGCCCCTGTCCGGTCGCTGCGGCAGGGCACGCGGGCTCAGGCGGTCCGTTACGCGCGAACTTGCTACGACCATCTCGCGGGCATCCTCGGGACCTCGCTGATGGCGGCGATGCTGGACGACGAGCTGCTGATCGGCGGCAACGGCCTGTTTGACCCGACTGTCGCGGACGACGATCGGCTGGCCGGACCCGGCGTCGATCACGACTACCGCCTCACCAAGCGCGGTCTGACGCGCTTCGAGCAGCTCGGAATCGATGTGCGCGCGCTGCCGCGCCAGCGGCCGCTGATCCGCTACTGCGTCGACTGGAGCGAGCAGCGCCACCACCTCGCGGGCGCGCTCGGCGCGGCGCTCGCCACGCGGCTGTTCGAGCTCGGGTGGATCCGGCGGGCCCCGGCGGGGCGTGCCGTGCTAATCGCCGACGACGGCTACGACGGGCTACGGGAGACGTTCGGCGTCGTCCTAAACGGGTCGTGAGCCTCTTACGGTCGGGGTCGCCTCGGTTGCTGCGGACGCAGCAGCAGCGAGTACATTCGCGGCTCGGCGTCGGCGGTGGCGCCGGCGTGGGCCTGGCCCTCGCGTCTGGACCGCCTACGGGCGGCGGCGCGCGGCCCGAGGCCGATCAGGTCCATCCTGCTGAGCTTCATCTTTCTCCTCCCGGTTCAGCACAACTTCCCTGCTTCTACCCCGAAACGCGGGGTTGCAGGCAGCTCAGGCTCCCACACCGGCGCCGCCGGCGGCGCTTTCGTCAGCGGCTGGTCGCGACTCCGCGGCAGCAGCGCTGGCTCGCGGCGGTCAGCACCAGCGGGCCGCCGTCGGCGACCATGATCGTGTGCTCCTCGTGCGCGGAGATCGAGCGGTCGGCAGTGCGGACAGTCCAGCCGTCGGGATCGACCACGAGCTTGGTCCCCCCGTCCGAGAGCATCGGTTCGATCGTGAACACCATCCCCGGCGTGAGCACCTCGGTTGCGCCCGGCGCGGCCCAGTTGAACACGGTGGGCGGTTCGTGCATTCCCCGGCCGATTCCGTGCCCGGTCAGCTCGCGGAAGACGGCGAAGCCTTGCGACCGCGCTGATAGCTCGACCGCGGCGCCCACTTCGCGAAGCGTCGCCCCGGGTTGCGCCGCGCGGATCCCGGCCGTCAAGCGCGGCCCGAGTGGCGGCGATCAGCTGCCGTGACCGGGGGTCGACCGAGCCGACGGGCACCGTCACGGCCGCGTCGGCGTGAAAGCCGTCGACTTCGGCGGCTACGTCGAGCGTGACGAGCTGTCCTTCGGCCAGCCGGCGTTGACCCGGGATCCCGTGGACCACCTCGTCGTCGACGCTGACGCAGATCGAGGCGGGATAGCGATAGGTCAGGATCGGGCCCGAACGCGCTCCGTGCGCGGCGAGCAGCTTGGCCGCGAGCGCGTCGAGCTCGCCGGTCGTCATCCCCGGCGCCACCGCGTCGCGAAGCGCTCTCAGCGCGGTCGCGACCACGCGGCCGGCGCGCTGTAGCCCGCGCAGCTCCCGTGGCGTCTGGACCGACACGAATAACAGCGTACCGTCAGCGCGTCGGGGGCCGGCCGCGCGAGGCGGGTCAGCGCGTCGGGGGCGCGCGGCCGTCGCGAGGCGGGTCAGCGCGCTGCGATCAGCTCGACGCGGTTTCCCCATGGATCGTGCGAGTAGAAGCGCCTGATCCCAGGCAGTGCCCGGTCCCAGGTGACCTCGGCGCCGGCCGCTTCCATCCGCTCGGCGAGCCCGTCGAGTTCATCCGCCGGCACCAGCAGGGCCGGATGCGCCTTACGCGCCGGCATGAAACCGGCGTCGATGCCGACGTGCAACTGCTGCGGCCCCAGTTCGAACCACACGCCGCCGCGGGCCCGCAGTGGCGCCGGCTTCTCGACCTCGATCAGGCCGAGCAGCTCGCCGTAGAACTGGCGGGCCTGCCCCTCTGAACCCGACGGTGCTGAGACCTGAACGTGATCGAGACCGACGATCGGCACGCCGGAAAAAGTAGCGGGCGACGAAATGTTTAGAGCCTGGAGTTTTGTGGAAGTATGCATTCACAATACGGCCAAGGAACTGCGCCCCCACTTCCTTGGCCCCTCCGGGAGGACCCAGATGGAACTGGGTCCTCCCGGAGACCCCTTTGTAGCGAGTCGCTAGCTGCGCTCGGGCTTGTGCCGGTCGCCGGTCAGCTTCGAGGTGAGCCCGTCGAGTTCGTCGAGCAGGTCGGACACGCGCCTGACGACGGGGTGCCCGTGGGCCTCGGAGAAGCGATCCGACAGCTCCTCGCGCGCGTCGGCGAGGATCTTCATGAAGCTGTCGTCGGTCTTCACGTACCCGAGCTCCTCGTCGGAGGGACGGCCGGGGCGGTCGCCGGCGGCTGCGTTCGTGTCGCCGGCCGGAGCCCGCGCAGCGGCGTCAGCCGCCGCCCGCCGTGCCGCCTGCCGGGCCGCCTCGCGCGCTCGCTCGCGGGCGAGTCGGGCGTCCTTCAACTCACGCTCGAGCGCAGCGGCTCGCGCCTCGATGTCCGGGTCGAACGTCTGCCGCGGTGGCGGCGGCGGACTGCGGCGAGGCCCGGTGCGCGGCGGCGTCGTCGTCGACGCTCCGGGTGCGGCGCTGCGGAGCTCGCGAATCTTCGCGTAGGCGTCCTGGACCTCCTCGAACCGGCGCTCTGACTCCTCTGACCCGTTGTTGTGATCCGGGTGGTACTCCTTGACCAGCCGGCGGTACGCCTTGCGGATCTCGTCGTCGGAGGCGCCGGGCGCGACGCCGAGTGTCTTGTATGGATCGGAGCTCTGTGCCGCCATGTCGCGGTAAGCGTAGAACAGTGCCCGGGGACGAAACGGGGCTGTTACGCCGCGATGCCGTCGACTTGCTCGCCCGGCAGCGTCGCATCCGGCTTTAGATGCTCGAGCCTGGCGCGCTGGGCGGTGAGGGTGCCGCGCAGGCGGCCGAAGCCGAACGTGCCGCCGATCACCGGGACCCACAGCGCGATCGCGTGATACAGCACGACGGCTGCAGCGGTCGGCGCGGCCGGCAGCCCATACAGCAGCAGCGCGCCGAGCAGGCCGCCTTCGAGCACGCCGACGCCACCCGGGATCGGCACCAGGTTCGCGAGGTAGCCGATCTGATAGCCCGTGATGATCGCGAGCAGCGGCGGCGAGACGCCGACCGCACGCAGGCAAGCCCACAGCACGGCGATGTCGAACATCAGGTAGCCGACCGTCCCGAGCAGCCTCCAGCTGGGCCGCCGCACGACGGCCTCGGTGTCCCGCACCCACGTCGCGGCTCTTCCCAACGCTTGTGTGATGGCGCCGCCCGCAGCCGCGTCGCCGCGCCCCCTGAACACACGCGGCAGCGCCAGGAAGAAGCCCAGCGCGACGAGCGTCGCGACCGCGGGCACGAGCCCGTATTCGAGCCCTTCGTGTGACGAGCCGAGCCCCAGCGCGATGCCGAGGCCAGAGAGCACCAGCACGGCGCCGTTGATGCCGCTGGTCAGCAGGAAGATCACTGCTGAGCGGTTGGCGATCCGCGACCACGGTATCCCCCATGCCCGCATCGCCCAGGCGCCGACCGCAAGCCCGCCGGCGCCGCCGACCGGGACGACGGCGCCGAACGCCATCTCAGCCCACGCCAGCCACCGGACTTCGCGCCGCGGTCCGCGCGGCAGGATCAGCCGCAGCGTCGCGACGTAGCCGAGGCACGACGCCACCTCCAGCGCGAGCGCGAGTGCCAACCACCCGGGATCGGCATGCGCGGCTCGATGCACGATCCCGCGCAGGTCCGGGACGGCGAGCCCGACTGCCAGCAGCAGCAGCGCGAGCGCTGCGCTCCAGAGGATCCCGTTGCGCAGAAGGTGCGCGTCGCGCTCCGGGCTGCTGGGCCGCTGATCAGTGCTCCGCTGCTCGATGCCGTCTGCCTGCTCCACTCCAAGGCCTCTCAAGACACGCTTTGGCTCACAACCATTCTAACAAGAGATGGTTGATGACACGAAGTATTATCCGTGCGAAGCGTCCTCGCGGTCAGCGTCAGAGGACGATCGCCCAAGACGACCGGGCCGCTCAGGTCTCGGCGGCGGCGCGCTCGATTACCAGCAGTTCAAGCTCGAGCGTCAGCCCGCCGCCTGAGGGCGAGGCGATAGCCGCACCGGCAGCGTCTTGAGCTGGTTGATGAACGCCGACTCGGCCACCATCGGCTTGCCGGCGAGCTCCATCTCGGGGTAACGCGCCAGCGTCTCCTCGAACAGCACCTTCAGCTCGAGCCGGGCGAGCGCGGTGCCGAGGCAGAAGTGCCGGCCACCGGCCCCGAACGCCTGATGCTCGGGGTTGCGGCGCACGTCGAAGCGATCCACGTCGTCGTAGCGCGACTCGTCGCGATTGGAGGACACGTACCACATCACGACCTTGTCGCCCTTGCGGATCTGCTGGCCGGCGAGCTCGGTGTCGCACGTCGCGGTGCGGCGGAAGTGGGCGAACGCCGGGAACATCCGCAGCGACTCCTCGACCGCCGCCCGGACCAGCGACGGATCCTCGAGCAGGAGGCGGCGCTGGTCGGGGTTCTCGATCAGCGCCCGCATGCCGCTGCAATACGTCGACTTCGTGCTGTCGTTGCCGGCGGCGACGAGCAGGAAGAAGCCCATCACGATCTCGTGCTCCTCGAGCTTCTGGCCGTCGATCTCGGCGTGCACGAGCACGCTCGTCAGGTCCTCGGTGGGTTGCTCGCGACGCTCGGCGATCATCCGCTGGCAACGGGCGAAGACCTCGGGGATGTCCTTCGCGGCGACGCTGTCGATCCCGCCGGGGTTGAGGTCCGGATCGCCGGCGCCGAGGGCCGAGTTCATCAGCGCCGCCCAGGCGGCGTCGTCCTCGGGCGGGATCCCCATGAAGCTGCCGATCACGCGCGACACCGCCGGCTGTGCGACGTCGGTGACCAGATCGCACGTCTCGCGCCCCTGCAGCCGGTCGAGCACGTCGACGACGATCGCCCGGATCGCCGGCTCGTGGGCGGCGATCCGCTTCGGCGTGAAGCCTGCCTGGAACAGCATCTTCAGGCGGTCGTGCTTGGGCGGGTCCATGCCGATGAACATCGCCCGCATCAGCTCGATCGGGAATCCCTCGGTCACGGCGGTGATGCCGCCAAGCTCCGACGAGTACGTACGCCAGTCGCGACTGACGGTGTGCACATCGTCGGCGCGCGTGACCGACCAGTATCCGGCCTCATTCGGGTATTCGCTGATTCCGGCGGTCCAGTGCACGGGGCATTCGCTGCGAATCTGGGCGAACAACTCGTGCGGCGGGCCGTGGAGCCACAGCTCGCGCTCGCTGACGAGAACGTCCTCCAGATTGCTCTTGGTCGATGACATCTGACTCTCCTCGTGGACCGCGGCTGGAAACTGGTGCGATGCTACTGGCTGGCTGGCCAGCATGAAAGTGCCTCGGCCGTTTGGCCCGTCGACAAACGCCAACCCGGCTGTCGGTTCTCGACCAGCGTAGGCTCTGACCGATGAGCACGCTTGATCAGGTTTCGGGCAATGTCGCGGGAGTGCCCTACATGAGCTCGGAGGCCGGCGAGCGGATCTATCGCCACGTGCGCGAGACGCGCCCCCAGATGGTGCTCGAGCTCGGAACGGCGCACGGCGTCTCGGCGGCGTACATCGCGGCGGGGCTGCGCGACAACGGGATGGGGCGCTTGACAACGGTCGATCACGGCGGCGCCGCGCTCGATCCGTCGCCCGAGCAGGTGCTCCAGCAGGCAGGCGTCGCCGATCTCGTGGACGTCGTGCGCGAGCACTCCTGCTACACGTGGTGGCTGCGCGACCGGATCCGCGCCCGCTCCGATCAGGCCGGGAACTGCGAGCCGTGCTACGACTTCGTGTACCTCGACGGAGCGCACAACTTCACCGTCGACGGGCTCGCCATGGTCCTGATCGAGCGGCTCCTGATGCCGGGCGGGTGGCTGCTGCTCGACGACATGGACTGGACCTACACCGACAATCCCTGGATCGCGCCCGAGCTCGACGAGCACGGGCACGCGCGGCCATTCGGCCCGCTGTCAGACGAGGAGCGAGTCGCGCCGCAGGTGCGAGCGGCGTTCGAGACCGTCGTAATGGCGCACCCCTCCTTCACCCAATTCCGCGACGACGGCTGGTGGGCATGGGCCCAGAAGGCGCCGGGTCAGCCGCGGCGCTACAGCCTCCAGACGAGCCGTCCGCTCCACGCGCTGGTCGTGCTGAAGCTCCGCCAGTGGCGGATTCGTAAGCGATGAGCTGGGCGTTTATCCCGATCGCCGTGCTGCTGACGGTCACGCCCGGCGCGGCCACGGCGATGATCGTCCGTAGCGCGATGACGGGCGGATGGCGGGCGGGAGTCCGCACGATCGCCGGCAACGAAGTCGGGGTGATCGTCTGGGCGCTCCTGTCGGTTGCCGGCATCTCGGCGCTGATTGCAGCGTCCGAGCTTGCGTTCTTCGCGCTCAAGGTCATCGGCGCCGCCGTGCTGATCGGACTCGGCATCCAGTCGCTGCGCAACTCACGGCGCCATCGGCCGACCCACGCGGCCGACCAACCTGACCTTGCGCTCCGCCGCCGCCACCCGCTCCGGGACGGCGTCGTCACCTCGCTCGCGAACCCGAAGCTCGCGGTGTTCTTCGTCGCGTTGTTCCCGCAGTTCGTCGGCCGCCGCCACACGGTGCTGACGACGACGCTGCTGATGGCCGCGCTGATCATCGTGTTCGACTTCGTCTGGTACACGACGCTGGCGGTGCTCGTCAGCCGCGCGAAGCGGGCATTCGACCAGACCCGGCTGGCGCGACGGCTCGAGCAGATCAGCGGGTCGGTCCTGATCGCGCTGGGGATCAGGGTCGGTCTCGAGTCTCGCTAGCGTTCGGCGCCACCATCTTCGGAGAGAGGAGACCGTCGTCGTGGAGATTCGCGCCGCCGTGCTGGAGCAGTTCGGGGCCCCGCTCAACGTCACCGAGGTGCAGCTTGCCGAACCGGCCGCGGGTGAGGTGCTCGTCCGCCTCGAGGCGTGTGGGGTCTGCCACACCGATATGTACACGGCGTCGGGCGCCGACCCATCGGGCTATGCACCGACCGTTCTCGGCCACGAGGGCGCGGGCATCGTCGAGCGCCTCGGCTCCGACGTGAGCAGCCTCGCCCCGGGTGATCGCGTGGTGACGCTGTTCTCGCCGCAGTGTCGCGAATGCATCCACTGCCGCAGCCCGAGGACAAACCTCTGTCTGGCGATCCGCGAGCAACAGAACAAGGGCTACCTCCCCGACGGGACCACCCGCCTGTCGCGAGGCGGCGAGCCGATCCGCCACTTCATGGGCACGAGCACGTTCGCGCAGTACACGGTGATGCCCGAGATCGCGCTTGCGAAGGTTTCTCCGGAGGCCGAGCCCGACCGCGCCGCACTGTTCGCCTGCGGCCTCTCGACCGGCCTCGGCGCCGCGATCAACACGGCGAAGGTGCAGGCCGGCTCGACGTGCGTCGTGTTCGGCGCGGGGATGGTCGGACTCGGTGCGGTAGCCGGGTGCCGCCTGCAGGACGCCGAGCGGATCATCTGCGTCGACCTCTCCGATGACCGACTCGGGCTCGCCCGGGGCCAGGGCGCGACCGACACCTGGGTCGGGGGCGAGGACACGGTCGCGCGGGTGCTCGAGGAAACCGGCGGCTTCGGGGCCGACTACACGTTCGAGGCCACCGGCCTCGTCGACGTGATGCGCCAGGCGGTCGAGTCGGCGCGGATGGGCTGGGGCCTGTGCACGGTCGCGGGCGTCGCCGGCAAGGGCGAGACGCTCGACATCGTCCCCCGCTACCTGATCACCGGCCGCCGCGTCTGCGGATCGTCGTTCGGTGGCGTCAAGGGCCGTGACCAGGTGCCGCAGCTCGTGCAGCTGTACCTCGACGGCAAGCTCGACGTCGATCCGTTCATCTCACACCGGATCCCGCTCGACGACGTCAACCGCGGGTTCGAGCTGATGGAGCGCCAGGACGGGATCCGAAGCGTGATCACGTTCTAGAACGATCCTCACGAAACCGACAGCCAGCGCGTTACCCGCGGTGATGGGATGGCGCGTCCAGTTCCTGCTGCTGTCGGCGACGTGGGGCTCGAGCTTCCTGTTCATCAAGGTGCTGGACCGCCATTGGCCGGCGCTGTGGGTCGCATTCGGACGAGTCGCCCTGGGCGCCGCCACGCTTCTGGTGCTCGCCGTGGTCAGGCGCGAGCGTCTCGCCTTCGACCGGCGCACCTGGCTGCACCTGCTCGTCGCGGCTGCGTTGTTCAACGCGATCCCGTTCGTGCTGTTCGCCTACGGCGAGAAGCACGTGCCGTCGATCGTGGCAGGGCTGTGGAACGCGACTGCCCCGCTGTGGGTGGTCGCATTCGCGCTGCTCGCGTTCCCCGAGGAGCATCCGACCGCCTCGAGGGTCGCGGGGCTCGTTGTCGGGTTCGTGGGCGTCGCCGTGCTGCTCGGGCCGTGGCGCGGCGTGCACGGCTCGGAGCTGCAGGGACAGCTCGCTTGCGCCGGGGCGGGAGTGTGCTACGGGCTCGCGTGGCTCTACACGCGACGCTATCTCGCAAGCGGGCAGTCGAGCGGAATCGCCCTCTCGGCCGGGCAGCTCTTGTGCGCCGTCGCGCTGCTTGGGGTGACGATCCCGTTTGCCGCGCCGCCAACCGCTCACATCGGGCCGGACGGCCTCGCCAGCATCCTGACGCTCGGGGTGCTCGGAACCGGCGTCGCGTACCTGTTCAACTACGCGATCATCCGCGCCGCCGGCGCGACGACGGCGGCAACCGTCACATACGTGGTCCCGCTGTTCTCGACGATCCTCGGCGTCGTCGTCCTCAGCGAGCCGGTCGTGTGGAACCAGCCGGTCGGAGCGCTGATTCTGCTGCTGGGCGTGGCGGTGTCGCAGGGAGCTTTCAGCCCTGGCGCGCGCGCCGGGCCCGCCGCTGACGGATCCGGATCGCCGCGCCGATGGCGGCGCCGAGCAAGACCGCGCCGAGGTAGTGCGGGACAACCACGATGATCACCGCGACGCCCAGCATCGCGAGCCAGATCGCGGGTCGGTATTCGCGCCAGTCACGTTGCATCGCGAGCAACGCTAGCCGAGATCGAACATCCGGATCGCCTCGATGCGGCGCTGCGCGTTGCACAGGCTGCTGACCGTCTCACGGTGCAGGCTGTCCAGATGCGACGCCAGCGCGATGAACGCCTGCGCCGTCGTGAGTGCGTCACCGAGCGCGTCGTGCGCTCGCTCCGCCGGCAGGCCGAGCGCGCTCGCGAGCTCTCCCAGCGCCAGCCGCGGCAGCAGTCCGCCGTCGCGCTCGTGCAGCCACAGCCGCCCCAGCACCTCGGTGTCGGCGATCGCCCTGCGCAACCTGCCCCCTCGACGCCGCAGCGCGCGCCCCAGGAACGCGCGCTCGACCTCGGCCGAGTGCGCGACGAGCACGCGGCCGCGGATGAGGCGCAGCAGCGGCTGGATCGCGACGTCCAGCGGCGGCGCGGCATCGAGGTCGGCGGCGCGGATTCCGTGCACGCGGATCGACTCGTCGCTCGCGGGCCGGACCGGTCGCGCCAGACCCGAGACCGCCTGCTCGAGGCGCACGCGACCATGCTCGATCGGGAGCGCGCCGAATGAGATGATCTCGTCGCGCCCGGGGTCGAGGCCCGTCAGCTCGAAATCGAGCGCGCACCAGCTCGCCTCGCGCCACGGCGTCCGGCCGCGGTCGCGATCGCCGCGGCCTGAGCTCGCTGCGCCGGGCCGTGCGCGCATCAGCGAACCCCGAAGTTGAACTCCGTGACGATCCGCTTCTGGATCGACGCGACGGCCCGAAACGCCTCTTTCAGATACGTGCGGGTCAGCGGGCTCAGGCTCGCCGGATCGACGTAGTTGTCCGGCACGAGGCCGGCCCGCAGCTGATGCACCTGATGCTCGAGCCGAAGCGTGGTGACCAGTTCGAACGCATCCAGCAGCGTCTGCATGTCCGCCTCCGACATGATTCCCGCGCCGGCGGCCGCGTGCAGTCGCTCGGTCGTGGATGCGCTCGACACGCCGGCCGTCATCCCCGCCCATCGCGCCAGGTCGACGATCGGGATGATGCCTCCGTTCTTGAGATCGAGCCGACCCCGGTGCTCTCCGCTGTGCTCGACGACCAGCCCCCGCAAGAACCCGGTCGGGGGCCGGTGCGACAACGCGAACCGAGCCAGCAGGCGCAGCAGCGCCGGGTTCTGCGGCGCGATCCGGAAGGTGTCGGCCACCGGCGTGCCGGTGTGCAGGCCCCACACCGGACGGCTGTCGACCAGCACCGACACGAGGATCAGCGCCTTCTCCTGGGTGGGATCTTCGATCCAGCTCAGGGCAGCGTGCTGCCAGGACTTCAGCGAGCGCACGAACACCCGGTTGGCCGCGGTCGCGCCGTGGGGATCGCGCGGGAATCCGCAGCGCTCGAGATCGACCGTCACGCGGGTCGCGAGCTCATGCAGCCACGGCCGGACATCCGACTCCTCGGCGTCCCCGAACCACACGATCGCGCTGTCGATGTCGGCGCTCGGAGCGGTCTCGCGGCGCGCCTGGCTGCCGAGCGCGAGCCACGCGAACTCCGCGGGAGCCTCACCGGCGTCGGCCACGGCAAACTCGATCAGCCGCCGCGTCAGCGCATCGACGACGACTGCATAGACGGCCATCGCGTTCGCGGCGGCCACGCGTGCCTCGTGCATCGCGATGACTGTGGGGCGAAGCTCGGCCGCCGCGCCGACCAGCTGATCGACGGTCTGGGCCCGGGAGATCCGCTCGCGTAGGAAGAACGACGAACGCGTCTGCACGGCGACCAGGTCGAGGTCGTCGATGACGCCGAGGATCTCGCCGGTCGCGGCGACGACCGGGAAGTGCCGAAAGCCGCGGTCGAGCATGTCGAGCAGCACCTCGCCGCCGAGGCGGGTCGCCGGGCAGGTGTAAGCGGGCGCCGACATCGCCGCCGACACCGGCTCGTCCGACGACATCCCCGCCGCCAACACGCGAGTTCGCAGATCGCGGTCGGTCATGATCCCGAGCGTCCCGTCGCCGGCGTCGACGACGACCGAGGTCGCTCCCGCTTCGGTCATCAGCGCCGCCGCCGCCCGGATCGACGTGTCCGCCGTGCACACCGTCGCGGGCGTGCGGATCAGCGCGCCGACGGGCTGGTGGGCAGGGTCGAGCTCGGGCTCGCCTCCCTCTTCCAACAGGTCAACGCGCTGGAGCAGCGAGCGCGCCACGAACCGCAGGCCGGCGGGGGCGGTGAGCGGCTCGCGTGCGGCGTCGGCGGGGATCCGGTAGCAGAGCGTGTCCTCCGCGGCCCGGGCCTCGAATCCGGTCGGCAACCCCGACAGCATCGACGCCTGGCCGAACAGCTCGCCTTCGCCGACCAGGTCGAGCACGCGGCCGTCGTGAACGAGCTCGACCGCTCCGCTGCGCACGACGCGCAGGTACCCGACGGGTTCGGCGCCCTGGGAGAAGATCGTCGTGCCGGCGCGGTGGAACTCGACCTCGGCGGCCGCGGCGACGCGCTCGACGCCGGCGGCGTCGAGCGCATCGAACGGAGGATGTGCCCGTAGGAAACGGGTTACTTCAGAGAGCGCCGGTGCCGGCTCGCTCAAGCTCCCGACGATCGCCGGCTCACGGCGCCATCTCGCCCATCGAGGTCATCGGCGGCAGGGTCGGAATGTCCGCGCGGTGCTCCTCGAGCACCTCCGGCGGCTTCTTCGCCTGAACCAGGAAGTAGTAGATCGAGCCGATGATCACGGTCCCGCCGACGAACAGGAACGGCGAGTACTGCCAGTACCAGTGCTTCGTGCCCAGCGCGTTGTAGATCGCGTTGCGCGGCCAGGCGATGTTGATGACGACGAGCGACCCGTAGATGACCGCCAGGGCGTTGACGAGCAGCCCCCAGCGTCCGAGCGAGAAGTACGGGCCGTGATCGGGCTTCGGCCAGTCGCCACGCAGGCGCCGCACCAGCATCGGCGCCGTGACCCCGAGGTAGGCGAGGTAGAACATGATGATCGCCAGCGACGTGAGCACGAGGAATGCGCTCTGGTTGCCGACGTTGATCAGCAGCAGCGCGATCGCGAGGGCCCCGGTCACGAGCGCCGGCACGACCGGCACCTTGCGGTGACCCGACACGCGGGCGACCGATGATCCAAACGGCAGCCGGTTGTCGCGCGCCATCGAGAACAGCATCCGGATCGTCGCCGTCTGAACCGCCAGGCAGCAGACGAAGATCGCGATCGCGCAGTCCGCCAGGAAGAAATTCCCGGTGGTGTTGCCGAACGCCTGCTTCATCACGTACGGAAGGCCGAAGAGCCCGACGTTCTTGTCGAGGATGTTCTTGTTCGCCATCGACGCCAACAGAATCACGAGGCCGCCGATGATGGCCGCCGCCGCGATCGCGCGGATGATCGCCGGCGGCGCGTGCTTGCGCGGGTTGTTGGTCTCCTCTGCGAGGGTCCCCGCGGTGTCGAAGCCGTACATCACGTACGCGCTGAGCAGGCCGCCGACGAGCAGCGCCCCGAAGTAGCCCCATGGATGGCCGGCACCGAAGCCGTAGGAGTGCACGATGATCTGCGGCCCGTGATGGGCGTTGAACAGCAGCAGGATCACGAGGATCGTCGAGCCGATCAGCTCGCAGATCACGCCGACGTTGTTGATCCGTGACATCAGCCTGACCCCGAGCATGTTGATGACGGTCGTGATCGCGATCAGGATGCCCCCGAGCAGCAGCGCGTTCTTTGCGCCCGCGCTCGTCAGGTACGAGCCGGCGTCAGCGGATGTGCCGAAGAACTGAAGCTTGGTGGTGATCTGTGGCAGCACGATCTGCCAGTCGACCGCCACGGCGGCGATCGTCACGATCGCGCCGACGATGTAGATCCACCCCGTCAGCCAGGCCGTGTAGCCCCTCGAGATCTGCTTTGACCACTGGTAGACCGAGCCGGCGATCGGATACTGGCCGGCCATCTCCATGAAGCACAGCGCCACGAGGATCTGGCCGAAGACCACCACGGGCCATGTCCACCAGACGCCCGGTCCGGCGTTGAGGTAGCCGAACCCGTACAGCGCGGTGACGCCGGTCAGGATCGAGATGTAGCTGAAGCCGGCCGCGAACGAGGAGAAGCTCCCCAGCGACCTGTCCAGTTCCTGCTTGTACCCGAAGCCTGCTAGCTCGCTGCTGTCAGCTGCCGTTGTGGCGCCAGCAGGGGCCTCCGTGGTTGCCATCAATCACCCTCCAAGTCCGCCGACACGACTCATAGAAACACCACATCTCCCTCAGGCCGCCGGTCGCCGTGCTCGAATCCCACGAACCCGGCGAACAGCCCATCATTGACCAAAATTGACCAAGGCCTGATCGGGCTGTTATATATCAGTTGTCTAACTGTGTCAACGCGGCCGCCGAGGGCCGCGATGACCCCGGGACCGGGCCGCTGAGTCGATGAGCACAGACACCGTTTCGCAGATGTTCGTCGGCGGCAGCTGGCAGCCGAGCGCAACCGGCGAGACGTTCGATGCGACGAGCCCGGCCACCGGCGAGGTGATCGCCGCGGTGCCGCAGGGAGACCGCGACGACGCGCGCCGCGCGATCGCCGCCGCGCGCGACGCGGCCGACTCGTGGGCCCGCACGACCGCGTTCGAGCGCGCCGCGAAGATGAACGCGGTGGGCGACATCGTGCAGGCACGCCGCGACGAGCTGGCGCGGACGCTGACGCTCGACCAGGGCAAGCCGCTGCGCGCCGAGGCCTACGACGAGGTCGACGAGCTGGTCGAGTACTGGCGGATGGCGGCCGAGGACGCCAAGCGGCTCGGCGGCGAGCTGCCCAACTCGTTCTCTGCGGGCAAGCGGATCATGCTCGTGCGCCGGCCGCTCGGCGTGGTCGGCGTGATCAGCCCCTGGAACTGGCCGTACACGATGCCGGCCGAGCTGATCGCCCCGGCGCTCGCGTGCGGCAACGCGGTCGTGTGGACACCGGCCCCGTCGACCGCTGTCTGCGCGGTCGCGCTGGCGCGCTGCATCGCCGACGCCGACCTGCCGCCGGGCGTGTTCAACCTGGTGACCGGGCCCGGCCCGGTCGTCGGCGACGAGATCGCGCGCAACACCGGGACCGACGGCGTCGCGTTCATCGGCTCGACCGCCACCGGCCGGCTGGTCGCGCAGGCCGCGGCGGGCAAGGCGACGGTGCTCGAGATGGGCGGCAACGGGCCGCTGGTGGTGATGGACGACGCCGATCTGGATGCGGCGGTGCAGGCCACCCTGACCGCCTGCTACCTGTGCGCCGGCCAGAGCTGCACCGCGGGCGAGCGGATCCTCGTCCACCGAGCGGTGCGCGATCAATTCACCGAGCGGCTGGCCCGCGCGGTGGCCGAGACGATCATCCTCGGCGACCCGTTCGACGATGCGACCACGATGGGGCCACTCAACAACGAGCCCGTCGCCAAGAAGATGGACGAGCACGTCGCCGACGCCGTGCAGCGCGGCGCGACCGTGGTCAGCGGTGGCTCCCGGGCCGGCGGCTTTGCGACGTCGCTGTACTGGCAGCCGACCGTGCTCGGCGACGTCCCACCGGACGCCAGTGTCGCCGTCGACGAGACGTTCGGCCCGATCGCCCCGATCGTGGCCGTCGATTCGCTGGAGCACGCGATCTCCCTCACCAACTCGTCCCCGTACGGGCTGCTTGCCGCGATCTTCACCGCCGATTTGCAGCGCGGGCTCGAGTTCGCAGATCGAGTTCGCACCGGCTGGGTCAACATCAACGAGTCCAGCAACTACTGGGAGTCACACCTGCCGTTCGGTGGCCGCGCCGGCAGCGACAGCGGGCGCGGCCGCGTCGGCGGCGCGCACGTGATGCACTCGTTCACCGAGCTGCAGACGGTCGTGCTGTCCCCGCATCGCCGCTAGTAGCGGGCATCGGCAACCCGATGAACCGCAATTCACCGGCACCCCCCGCCTGTGAACTGCGATTCATCGATCCGGGGCTACCCGGCGGTGGCCTGCGATTCATCGATCCGGGCTACCCCGTGGTCGCCGGCTGCGAGGGCTGGGACGGCTGCGACTGTTGGGTCGGCTGCTGGGCGGACCCCGGCTGGTGGCGATAGAACGGCTCGTTGATCGGCTGCAGCGGCGTGTTGCCGCGGATCAGGTCGGCGCTCTTTTCCGCCAGCATCATCGTCGGCGCGTAGATGTTGCCGTTGGTCACGTAGCGCATCGCCGAGGCGTCGATCACCCGGATGCCGTCGAGCCCGTGGACCCTCATGCTCGCCGGATCGACGACCGATTCCTTGTCGGTCCCCAGGCGGCACGTGCACGACGGGTGCAGGGCCGTCTCGGCGTCGCGGGCGACCCAGTCGAGCACCTCCTCGTCGGTCGCGACGCTGGGGCCGGGCGAGATCTCGCCGTCGTTGAACTCGTCAAACGCCGGCTGCGTGAGGATTTTGCGCGCGACCGCGATCGCCTCGACCCACTCGCGCCGGTCCTGGTCGGTTGACAGATAGTTGAACCGCAGCGCCGGGTGCTTGCCCGGGTCGGTTGACACGATCTTGACCGAGCCGCGCGCATCGGAGTACATCGGCCCGATGTGGACCTGGTAGCCGTGGCCCTTCGGCGCCGACCCGTCGTAGCGGATCGCGATCGGCAGGAAGTGGAACATCAGGTTGGGGTAGGCGACGTCCTCGTTTGAGCGGGCGAACCCACCGGCCTCGAAGTGGTTGGTGGCGCCCGGCCCGCGGCGGCCCAGCGCCCACGCCGCACCGACCTTCGGCCGGTTGCGCATCTTCATCGCCGGCGCCACCGACACCGGCTGCTTGCTGGCGTATTGGACGTAGACCTCGAGGTGGTCCTGGAGGTTCTCGCCGACGGCCGGGAGATCGTGCACGGGTCGCACGCCGACCGCCTCGAGCTCGCCGGCGTTGCCGACGCCCGAGAGCTGCAGCAGCTGGGGGGAGTTGATCGCGCCTCCGCACAGCAGCACCTCGTCGGCGTCGACGCGGGTGCTGCGGCGGTTGTGGACGACGTCGACGCCGACTGCGCGGTTTCCGTCGAAATGGATCTTGGTCACCATCGAGCGGGTGTGGACGTCGAGGTTGGGCCGATCCATCACCGGGTGCAGGTAGGCGCGCGCGGCGCTCAACCGGTGGCCGCGGTAGATGTTGCGGTCAAACGCCGCAAAGCCCTCCTGGCGATAGCCGTTGACATCGTCGGTGAGCGGATAACCCGCCTGCTGGACGGCCTCGAAGAAGGCGCCGAACAGCGGGTTGCGCGCGGGGCCGCGCTCGAGCTTCAGGGGACCGCTGTGTCCGCGCCAGATATCGTCCTCGCCGGTCGCGAGGGTGTTCTCCATCTTCTTGAAGTAGGGCAGGCAATGGGCGTAGTCCCAGTCCTGCATCCCCGGGTCCGCGGCCCAGCGCTCGTAGTCGAGCGGATTTCCGCGCTGGAAGATCATCCCGTTGATCGAGCTCGACCCGCCCAGCACCTTCCCGCGGGCGTGGTAGATGCGCCGGTCGTGCATATGCGGCTCGGGCTCGGACTCGTACTTCCAGTCGTAGAGCCGGTTGCCGATCGGGAACGACAGCGCGGCCGGCATGTGGATGTAGACATCCCAGAGGTAGTCCGGCCGTCCAGCCTCGAGCACGAGCACCGTCGTCGAAGGGTCTTCGGTCAGCCGGTTTGCGAGCGCGCAGCCTGCAGAGCCTCCGCCCACGATCACGTATGAGTACCTCACGCCTGCAACCCTCCTCGTTATAGGACCGCGCGGATCTCGCGCTCGAACGTGGCGACGTGCGTGACGAGGATCTCACGGGCGCGTCCCGCGTCTCCCGCCGCGATCGCGTGCAGCACGTCGTCGTGCTCGTGCACGCGCGCGGCAAGGTGCGGCAGCCGGTCGAGCACCAGGTACCAGATCCGCAGCGACAAGTTGAAATACCTCGCCAGCGTCGCCTCCATGTACGGATTGCCGGCGCAGCCGTAGATGAACCTGTGCACGCGCGTGTCGAGTTCCATCAGCGCCTCGACGTCCTCGCTCCCCTCGCTCTCGCGCAGCTCCGCCAACAGCGCGTCGAGCTCGTCGCGCTGTTGGTCGGTGATCCGCTCGGCCGCCCGGTACGCGGCATGGCCTTCGAGTTGGGTCCGGACGTCGGAGATGTGAGCCAGGTCGGTGATGTTGATCTCCGACGCGAACGTCCCACGACGCGGGAACACGGTCACAAGGTTTTCGAGCGCGAGCCGTTTGATCGCCTCGCGCACCGGCGTTCGACCCATGCCCAGCTCGTCCCCGAGCAGATCCTCGTCGATCGGCGACCCGGGTTGGATCTGCAGCGTCACGAGCCGGTCACGAAGCTCGGCATAGGCGCGGTCGGCCAGCAGCTCACGCGGTGCGGCAGGCGCTGTCGCGGAGACGCCGGCCGGCTGCAATCCGTCCGCCGTCATCCCTGCCCGCCGGTCGTGCGCTCGGCGCGCCGGGGCGCCTAGCGCTGCCTCACCGCTGATATATGAGTCATCACATAAGGATGCTAACAGCGGTTCGTGGCAGTGCCAAGCGCCCTCGCGCCGACGCGGTTGGCTACGTGTCCAAGTGGAAGATGAAGTCGTACTCCTTGCCGCCATTGCGGGAATTCAGGTTCATCTCGCCACGGGCGTCGCGGTAGGCGCGGGTCCCGCCGGTGATCGCGAGCACGCTGTTCTTGGTGTCGTAGAACGGCCCCTCGACGGTGATCTGGCCGCGTGCCAGGAACGTCGTCCAGAAGCACTCCCAGGTGCCGTCGGCGGGCGAGATCCGGATGCAGAAGCCCTGGTCGGTTCCGACCTGCTTCTTGTCGGCCGCGTCGTAGACCTTGTTGTGGAAGGTCAACGTGTTACCGGTCTTGTCCTTGCCGCCGCCCGACGGGACGACGGTGTCGGTGACCGCGTGCTCGATCACGTGGACAGTGGTGTCGCGCGAGCGCTTGGAGCGCGCGGCGTTTGCTGCTGCGGTGGTGACGCCGGCGACCGAAACGGCCGCGACCGCGGCGGCGACGAGTACGGCGCGGCGACCGCTGCGCGTCGCGCGCGGGTTGGATCTAAACACGGCTGAGACTCCTCTCTCCTCGGGTTTGCCGCGGCGATCCTACGCCACGGCTGCTCAGGCGGCCGGCGATCGTGGCGCTCGGCGGCCGGCAAGGCGGGCACCGATGTGCGTGCGCCCCCGCCCGCAGCTGCTTGCGACGCGGCCCTTGCTGGCGCAGTGTTCCAAGGCGAGCGCTGCAAGCGCGAACGTCGCCAAGGCGGGCTTGACCATAGTCCGGCCGTGCCGATATCCAAGCAGTCCGGCGAAGTTGAAGTCGTATCTGAGCTTCGCCTGATCGCCCATCCATGTGTAGTAGTAGAAACCGGTCAATCGCAGCGCCTTGCGATTGGCAGCCAGGAGCGGCAGCGCCTCGGCCACCCGCCGTGCCTGTCCGGCGTTCGTCGTGTCCCAGTCGTATACGGCGCACTCGCACGCCGTCCGCGCCGAAGTCCAGCTCACCTCGGTCGCCAGCAGCGGCTTGGTGGCGTCTCCGAACCGGCTCGCGGTCTGGCGCACCAATCTGAGAATCTCGATCACTCCGCGCGGGGTGGCCGTAAAGGGGTTGGCGGCGATCACGTCGAACAGATTCCGTCCCCCGCCGCGGTATATCTGGGCCAGGTACTGCCAGGAGAAATTGGTGATTGCTGCGAGCACAACCTGTGCTCCGGGGTCGGCGCGGTCCACCGCTGAGTGAGCGGCGCCCAGCAGCTTCAAGTAGCCCGTCGTCGAAGGCTGCGGCCAGTAGAAGGGAAGGTTGGGCTCGTTCCAGATCTGCCACGATCGGATCGGCAGGCGCGGTCGGTCGTTGGTCCAGAACGTCCCGCGCGGGCCGTAGCGATCCACGAGCGCGGTCAAGTAGTCGGCGTACGGTGCGACCTTCGCCGGTGTCGCCAGCCCGTGAGCGTTGGGCCGCGCATCCCACCGCGGGGCATAAATGACCGTCGGGAGAACTCGCAGGCCACGTGCAGCGGCAAGTGCGACGACCCGGTCGGTGGCGGAGAAGTCCGTCGGCACACCGTCGACGTCGACGAAGTTGGCGGTCTGCCCCGCGGGGACGTCGGCCATCTGCGCGTAAGGCTGGGCCTCGGCCCAGCTGAATGCAACGCGGATACTCTCGACGCCGTTGCGGACCATCAGGTCCATCTGCGCGCCGAGGTCGACGCGGTCGCGCGGCGTCACGAGGGGTCCGTCCACGTTGACTCCGACGAAGCCCTGCGAGCTGAGCGGAGCCGGCCTCACACCCAAGG
The DNA here is from genome assembly GCA_963809685.1 of uncultured Solirubrobacterales bacterium. Lineage (GTDB taxonomy): Bacteria > Actinomycetota > Thermoleophilia > Solirubrobacterales > Solirubrobacteraceae > Palsa-465. The sequence continues at coordinate 114,919 of CAWEKN010000017.1, forward strand.
TCGGCGCGGCAGCAGCCCCGGCCACCTGCAATGCCACCGCGAAAGCGCCGATCGCGGCGTACCGCGCGCGGCGATCACGGAGCCGACGCATCCAAGCTCGCAGGCCGGGCCTCACGGCTGCAATGTGAACTTGCCCGTCGTCACGACGACGCGCTGACCACCGATCGTGACGGAAACGACCTCTTGCCCTTCTAGCGGCTTGCCCTGCGGCAGGCCAGCGCGAGCTGCCGCGCCGGGAGTGATCGTGACGCTGACCGTGCGGCCAGCGGGAATCGTCAGCGTCTTCTCGCCGACCGTCGTCGGCAGCGCGGCCGCCGTGGCGCCACTCCCGGCGCCGCCGGTGCCTGCGATCATGATCACGCTGGCGCTGCAGCCACTCGAGCGCTGAGCGCAGTTCACCTCAGACGTGACGCTGCCGCCCGACACGCGCGGCGATCTCTCCAATGCCCGTATCCAGTTCAACGGTACGTCGATCGGCGTCGAGTGCGACGCGACAAAGTTCGAATCGCCCGAGAAGGCCGCCTGGAGCCTGGCGGTTCCGGCGCTGCCAAGTCGGGCATGGCACAACGCCTTGCCCGTCGAGGTGTTCACGGGTATCGCCTCACAGCCCGAGATAACCCTTCCATTGGCCGCGAAGCTCACTGCGCCGCCGTCAGGGACCGGTAGCACCGTCGCAGTCAGCCTCCACTGCCCACCCGTGACAGCGCTGACGGCGACCGTCAACGAGGTCGAGGTAGACACCTTCGACGATTGAGCAGACGTCGCCGGTGGCGTATTCACACTCACAACTACCCGCGTCGGTCCGCTCGGTCCGCCTCTCAGCGGCGGTGGCGGGATGCCGGGCGAGTCTCCGCCACCGGACTTTTGCCGCCAGCCGACTCTCTGCGGTGGTGGAGGCCCGAAGTACCCGGCGGATGATGCCGGCGGGTACGAGTAGAGCACGATGACCCGCGGTCTTGACGGTCGCGACACCGGCCCATATCCCGCGACGACGCCGATGCCGCAATTCGCGCCCACCTGATCGGCAGCGACAGTGCAAAGGACGCTGCGGACGCACGACGTCGCTGTCGGACCGCACCTCAGCAGGAAGGCGACTGGTGATCGGCGCGCCCCGCACGTTCGAACCGGGCCGGCCGTGCACAGACGCGTAGTCTCACTCGCACCGCCGTCTGGGTTGTTTGACCAGACGTACTTCGTTGTTGCAATGAGGCAATCGAGGACGGGCGAACCAATCGTGCAGATCTTGGTGGTCACGGTTGCTCCCACAGTGCGGACGCTTGCCCCGGTCAGCACCACACGTGCCGGTCTTTGCGGATTGCTGCTGATCGTGGTCCGGCACGAGGCCGTGTGCCCGTGACTTAAGCACGGACTAGCCGTCGCACCGACCGGCGGAGCAGTCGAGCTTGCATCTGCAACTCGGGCTCGACCGTTACTGACCGGCCAACCGACGGCGCGCTTGACTCTGGGGAGGGCCACGACGCGACGGGTCGGTGCAAGCGCGGCGTGACCATCCCGGACAGCCGTTCCGGGAGCACGTGGAACCCACCCGACCGACCGGTGGGCTCTCGTCGGGTCGATGCTGCCGGTGTGGGTCCAGGAGCCAACCCGATCGTGCGGCGCGGACGCTGCCACGACCCGCCACCTGGCCGGTGGCGCCGAAACGGACCGATCGCCCTGCGCCGCCGCCGCGATCGGTGGCAGCGAAAACCACGAAGCGATCGGAATCAGCAGCGCGAGGATGATGCGGTGCCGTCGCACGACAAGCCTTACTTTCCCGTAGTCCCTTGCGTCCAAATCCAGGGAGGGTCTAACGCTACCACGCACACCGTTTCGACGGGCGAGTCTCGGGCCATGCTCTCTCGGATTTCTCGGGAGCGTCATTGGTAACCCTCGCAGACCCGTTGATAGGTGCGCCCGGGAAGGAATTCGGCCCATTCGGCCTTCGTCAGGCTACGGCGCGCGACGCCACAGAGCCGTAGGTAAATCGGGTCCGGAGTCCGGCTGGCCGGTAACGAGCCGAGCAATGCAACCGTACCTTGGTCTGTTGCGCTGGCGAGTACGTCTCCGCTTGGACTGAATGCCAGCGCGGTGACGCTCCCCACGGGTCCGGCGACCGGCTGTCCAAGCCGTGTGGCGAGGTTCCACGCAATCGCTGACCCGTCGGAACTACCGGACACCAACGTCTTGCGGTTGGGGCTGAAGGCAAGACTCGTCACGGCACCCAGGTGCCCCTGCAGTGGGTCGCCCAGCTGCCGGCCCGTCCCGGGGTCCCAGAGAACCACGCTCCCGTCGTCGCTGGCGGAGGCGAGCGTGCTTCCGTCGGAGCTGAACGCTAAAGCCTCGACTGGAGCTGCATGTGCCCCCAACGTCCAGAGCTGCCGGCCGTTGCGTGCGTCCCAGATAAAGACTCTGCCGTCGGCGCCGGCCGCGGCGATTGTGCTCCCGTTCGGGCTGTACGCGAGCGCGTAAAGCGCGTTCCCATCGACTCTCAGGCTTCGTATGAAGCTGCCCCGCCGCGCGTCCCACAGCGTCACGACGCCGCGATAGCTGGCCGCCGCAAGCTTGTGACCATCTTGACTGAACGCAACAGCGTAGACCGGATCTCCGCTGTTCCCTGGCTGCGCGGGCACGCCGGAGATTGCATGCTCGTCCGGCCTCAGACGTTGTCGCATCTGACCGCTCATGGCATCCCAAAGGGTGACCGAGCCGTCGCTGTTCGCGACCGCGAGCGTCCGCCCATCCTCGTTGAACTCGACGGCCTCCGCTGTGTGAATGCCCCGCGAGATGACCAGCACGCGTTGGCGCGTGGTGACGTTCCACACGTTGACGATGCCCTTGCTCGCGGCGGCGAGCCGGCGTCCGTCGGGACTGAACGCGACACTGAAGATCGGCCGGCCGGCGTCAAGCGCCGGCAGAGGCGGAGGCGCAGCGTCCCAGACGATCGCCGCGCCGTCGTCACCGCCCGAGGCGATCGTCCGTCCGTCGGGGCTGAACGCAACGCTCTCGACCGGCTGGGCATGACCACGCAGTAGTTCGAGCAACCGGCCGGTCGACGTGCCGAACACGCCCACGGTGTGATCCTTACTCGCGGTCGCCAGCCTGCTTCCGTCGGGACTGAACGCGACGCCATCGACACCACCACGCTGCCCGCGCAACACCCGCAGGCGACGCCCGGTGGCAACGTCCCACAGTCCGGTCGACCGATCTGCGTTGCCGGCAGCGAGCGTCGAACCATCGGGGCTGAACGCCACGTCGTAGACGGCGCCACTACGTCCGTCGAGAACCCGGCGGCGACTTCCTGTGGCCACGTCCCAAAGGCTCACCCGACCGCCACCGCTGCCAGACGCGAGGAGATTGCCGGCGGGGCTGAACGCAACGCTGTAGATGACGCCGTGGCTGCGCAGCGTGCCCAATCGGTCCCCGCCGTCGGCGGCCCAGAGGGTAATTCGCCCGTCCGTGCTCCCCCCCGCGACAATCGTCCCGCTCGGATTGAACGCGACAGAATCGACTGGCTTCCCGTCGCTCGTCAGCCTGCGAAGCGGTTGCCCGTCTGCCACTCGCCAGACGTACACCGCTCCGTCAAGACTTGCGGCGGCAAGCTCGTGCCCGTCCGGGCTGAATGCCGCCGACTCGACGAAGTCAGTCGGCCCGCGTAGCGTGCGCGTGCGCTGGCCGCTCCGGATGTCCCACAGTGCAACCGTTCCGTCAGCGCTGGCTGAGGCGAGAGTCTGTCCGTCCGGGGAGTAAGCGACGTCCGTCACCGGACCGGCCTGACCGCTGAAGTACGCCACCATCCTACGGCTTGCCTCCAGGGCGTGCATAAGCTCGTCACGGGCATGTGCGGTAGGCGCAGTCCGGTACGCCTCGATGCTGAGTAGCGATCCTCTGCCCACAGCGCCGCTCTGGAAATCAGCTTGCGCCTGCGCCGCGAGCTGTCCGGACTCAGCGATGCTGCGTGCATGATTAGCCTGCGAACGCTGCGACTCCGCGTACAGGAACGCTCCGATCGCGATCACAAGCAGCGCGATCGCCGCGGCGGCGACTGACCTGAAGATGCGTGCGCGCCGGCGTTCTCGTCGTGCGCGGTCCTCTGCCTCGCGCTTCTCGCGGCGGAGCCGTGCCTCGGACTGCCTGACACACCACGCACGGATGGAGGGCGCGAGCACATCGTGGAAGATCTCGACGCCGGCGGGGCCATCCTCCCCCGGCGGCGCGGGAACCGTCCTGAGGATGCGTTCATCGCCGCCCTCCAGGAGATCGACAAGCCGCTGCACGTCCGCGACCGAGCTCTTGCTGTAGTCCACCAGGTCTGGGATCCGCATCGCGATCTTCGTTCCCGACGGCGTCACGAGGTGGTTGAAGACGGCGGCTGCCAACTCCCGCTCGTCCCGGGTCAAGTTGCGCAGTGTGCCGTCAAGGTGTGTGCGAACGATCTCACGCGCCCCACCGAGTTCAACGAGCGTCGCCTCCCGAAGCGAGCGCGAATCCTGAGAGAGCTCCTTCTCCCACACGCGGGCCATTACCAGCTGCAAGTACGTCGGCTCGATCTGGTCTGGGAGATCGTCGACGCTGCGGTCATCACCGCCCGCCGACTCCGACGGATCGTCCTGCCCGAAGCTGAGCCGCCCCGTCCGGACCTCCTGCAGCACCTTCGCAATGAGCCCCTCCTCGATTGATACCTTCGCGGCCGGAGCGAGGTTCTCGTTGTATTTTGTGAGCGGACGCTTGATCGCTTCCCTCGCGGCCTGAGCGGTGAGTGGGCGCACGCGCAATCGGGTGTCGAGCAGCTGGGGAATGGCCTTACGGAACTGGTCGAGCTGGGCGAGCGCGTCTTCCCGGAGCGATACGAGGACATTGATCGACAGGCCTCTGTCGTTGATCAGCTTCGGGAACTGTTGACGAAAGCCGCTACCGCCGTTGTTCGCGTCATACAGAAACGATTCCTCGAACTGATCGAGGATCACAAGCAGCGTTGCATCGGCGGTCTCCCCAGCGGACTGCACCGTCGCGGCCAAGGATTCTCTCTGTGTCATCTCCGAATCGGTGAATCGCGTTACCGCCCTGGCGATGGCATCCGCCAATCGTCGGTCGGCCGCGCCCTGCCAGGCGCTGAAGACGACCGGGATGAACTCACTTGCCCCGAAACGGTCTCGGTCGGCGACCGCCACCCTCTCGAGCTCAGCGAGCACACCAGCGCGCAACAGCGACGTCTTGCCGACGCCGCTTGGGCCGTAGAGGACGGTCACGCGACTGGCCTTGAGGTTGGCGATGATGATGTCGCGCTCCTCGTCGCGGCCAAAGAATTGGTCGGCATCCTCCACGGCAAAGCTCCGAAGCCCCCGGTAGGGACCTGTCCTCGGTCCTGTCTGGCGCGTCTGCATGGATGTCAGCTCGGCAGCCCGCCCAGTTCGCTGAGGAACGCCGTCTGGAGAGCTGGTATGTATTCCTCGAGACTGATGTTGATGATCTTGACGTTGCGCTTCTCCCATGATCGCCGCTCCAGCCGATCAGGGTTCAGCTGTATCGCCCACCAGTCATTGTCGCGGATGCGATGGCTGTATATGTAGTGCAGGATCGCGCGGAAGTTCCAGTCGCGCAGGCTGTATCCCAGAAACACCAGGTGGGAGTTGAGCATCCTGGCGACGACCGGCGCTGGTAGCAGTTTCCTGAGCTCAGTGCGACCGAGATACTCGATGTAGTGGTCTTCGGTTATGACGTAGCTGTCGGCGTCGGGATCGCCGCGGCACACGTACCCGTGCATTTTGAGAACAACAGTCTGCTTGTCCGGATCAACGGCCAAGTAGCTCTCGGGGTTCTCGATGGGCGTCATCGTGCCATCGGCGCCGAGATGGCAAAAGTGACCTTCATGGGGTCCCTCGGCCATGTATGCGAGCAAGTCGTACGAAACGCCTCGCTCCTTGAGCGAATCTTCGACAAGGTGGTCGTAGTTGGTGGTTACGATCAGCGGCGGTTTACCTCTGTCCGTGGCTCGCAACCTAACCGGTACGTCAGCAAGGAATTCATGAAGTCGGGTCGCTGGAAAGTCCCGGTCGAACACGTCGTGGAGCGCTTCATACAAGCCACCTGATCCGCCCCGCCAGGCATAGATCCATTGCGCCACTCGGAGAAGGTCGTCCGGGGCGGCCTGGACCTTGAATTCGTCGGCAAGGTACGCGGCAAGCTCGGACGCGCTTGGGGCGTGGCTCCAATCCTTCGGCTTACGGTCGCCGGACTCGTCTTGATCGGTTACCGCGGCGGAACTCGCGTGTGAGCCGAGCTGCCCGTACAGGCTCGCTCCAGCACCGAGCACCGGCGTGACACGCCCCCGCAGCATCCTGAGCGCTACGGTCGTGTAGTGATCACTCAGATCCTCGTCGTCCCACCCATGCGCTTCCTGTGGGGTGGCCATCCCTCTCGCCCTCTATCGTCAACCCGCCGGCCCTCTGGTTCGCACCGTTCACGAACGACGCGGACACGTGATTGGTATACCACGAATTCTCGCGACGTCAGGAGGGTTGCGCCATATTCCCTGCGCAATGGTGAGGCATTGTGAAGTTGAGGGCGATTTCATTAGCGATTGGGCTGCCGAGTGAGGCACGCTCAAGCGGCCGGTTGGGCGGCTGCTTCACTTGACAAACCTGTGCCTCGTATTAGGCTTGACGCCGTCCAACAGAGGGATGACGATGGGGCAGTTGGTCGCAGGTGTGACAATGCCGCGGCAGCCGGGCGTGTTGCTGTGTTGCCTGGACGCGAAATGCCCCGGGGGCGCATGAATGGCCGACGACGTTTGGAGGATTCAACTGCCAGACGCGGCGCCACGCGAGGTTGCCGGTGAGCTGGCGACGGCTCTAGGTCAGGTTGATCAAGTGGTGGAGGCGACCGGTGACACACGGTCGCTTGCCGGCGCGTTGATCCTCGTGAAGGTGATCGGCGGCGCATTATCGGACGTTGCCGCCGCCCTACCCGTCATCCGGAAGATCGTGGAGACTATCCGCGGAGCGGGTGTGACCGGCGCGGAGATCGAGCTGCCGAACGGCGCGAAGATCTCCGTCGACAATGCATCGGTCGACGACATCGAGCGGCTGATTGCCGCAGCTTCCGGGGGAAGCTAAGGGATGGACGACGGCGAGCCGTTCGACGAAGCGTCGTTCATCGAGCGGGTCGAGGCCGCTGACGCCGCTGAGCTGGCCGAGATCCTGCGTCGGCCGACGTCCGAGCAGGATCGGGCACTCCGGTCGTACCTCGGCGATGCCCGTTACGAGCGCCAGCGTGACCTCACGCTCCGGCGTTCGCTGTACCGCGCCGCCGAACGCCAGCCAGCCGGGAACGTCGTCGTCATCCACGGAATCATGGGCGCCGAGCTGTCGTCCGTCGACCGCCTCGGCGCGACCGACCAGTTGTGGGTCAAGGCGCTGCGAATCGCCCTTGGCGCTCTGGGCCGGCTGCAGCTCGCAGAGGACGGACTGCGCGAGATCGACAGGGGACTCGATGTCCGGCCGACTGGGATCCTGAAGCGCTACTACGGCGACCTGCTTCTCTCGCTCGCCGGGCATTGGCGCGTGCGCGCATTCTGGTTCGATTGGCGGAAGGGCCTCAACGTCGCGGCCGATGAACTTGACGCCAAGCTCGCCGGCTGGTTCGACGCCGACTCTCCAGTCCACATCGTCGCTCACTCGATGGGAGGCCTTGTTGCCCGCACGTTCATCAAGAACCACCGCGATCGCTGGCTCGCGATGGGCGGCAAAGACGGAGACAGCGGCCGCCTCATCATGCTCGGAACTCCGAACCACGGGTCATTCGCGATCCCTCAGGTTCTTGCTGGTATCGACGGCATCGTCAAGAAACTCGCGCTCATCGATCTCCACCATTCGGCCGCTGAGCTACGACGGATCTTCAACTCGTTCCCGGGGACCTACCAGATGCTGCCATCGCCCCTCGTCCACGACAGGCGGTGGGCGCCGCTATACGATCCGTCGACCTACGAGGGCTTGGATGTCTCAAGCAGCCACCTCGAGGCCGCGCGCACGCAACACGAGCTTCTGGCCGGTGTCGTGGATTCCGATCGGATGGTGTACGTGGCGGGTGCCAACCAGCCGACGTTGAGCGGGCTTGACCCGCACCGGGTGGCCGACCCAGACGCGTACGACGTGACGCTCGATGGCGACGGCCGCGTGCCTTATGCGCTCGGCCTTCTCGACACCGTCGAGACTTACTACGTCAACGAGAGTCATGGTGATCTGACCATCAGCCAAGCAGTCTTGGGCCAGCTCGACGACCTTCTGCGGACCGGGAAGTGCGGCCTTGACACCTCGCCTCACAAGGCTCGCGGTGCGCCGACAAATGGACGCGATCCGCGCCGTGCCCTGCTGACAGAGGAACGCGATGAAGTGGAGCAGGTGCGACAGCTCGCATCTGCCGTCAGCTTTCGGACCGGCAGTGCCGACAGCGAGCGGCTTCCGGGAGGGTCGACCGAGCGAGAGTTGGAAGGGTTGGTCGTCCGGGGGATCCTGAGCTCTTCAGAGCAGCCACAGCCACAACCGGCCGCCCCGCGTCGAAGGAGCCCGTATCGCTTCAAGATCGCGTTGGTGCACTCGGGAATCGAGGAGGTCAAGGATCCCGATGGACGGAATCCCGATCGATGTAATCGCGGTCGGCCACTACGTCGGCGTAAGGCCACAGGAGGCCGAGCTTGCCCTCGATCGAGTGATCAGCGCAGCGCTCGTCGCAAATCGCGGCACCCCAGACCAGCTCCTCCTGACCCAGTACACGGAGCGCGGGATCATCCGTGGCGAGCTGGGTCAACCCGTCATGCTCGAAGACCCCCGCGAGCCTGTCGCCCCTGGCGCGCCCCGCCGGCTCATCGTCCTCGCCGGGATGGGCGTCCCTGGCCGCTTCGGGGCGCCTGAGCTGACCGTGCTCGCGCGGGAGCTGTGTTGGGCAGTGGGGCGTCTGGGCAAGCGGCACCTCGCCACGGTGCTGATCGGCGGGGGGAGCGGCAACATTCCGGTCGCCAACGCGGTCGAGTCGTGGCTCCGCGGCCTTGATGATGCGATCACCGCCGCGAGTGAAGATTCTGGTCCCGCGCTGAAGCAGCTGACGTTCGTCGAGTCCTCAGCGGCCAAGCTCGCGCCGTTGCAGCGCGCCATCGTCGCGGGCCTTCCGGAACTCGAGGCGAGCGGCCTGCAAGTGCAGTACACCGAGCTCCCAGCGCGGCAGATCGCAGAGCGCGAGGCCGAAGACCGTCGCGACGAGCTCGACGAGCTTCAACGCCAGCTGACCGATCCTGACGCAAAGCGCGATGGGAAGCGACCCCGGCCGGCGCCCACGCGCCTAACGCTCTCCCTGAGCGGCAGCGTCTACACGTTCGGCGCGATAACGCACGATGCATCGCTGCCCGAGCGGGCGATCCCTCTAGATCCTGGGCTCGTCACGCAGGCAAACGACGAGCTCGCCGGCGAATGGCGGCCAGAGCTGCAATGGGAGCGAGGGCAGCTGCTCGATCGGCTGCTGATCCCGGAGGACCTCAGGCCGCATCTCACCAGCAACGCTCCGGTGGTGATGCTGCTCGACGCGACCACCGCGCGCATTCACTGGGAGATGCTTGCTCAGGCGGAGCCGCGTGCGGCGACCGACCAGGTAGGCGATACGCCCAGCCGTGACCTCAAGCGCGCGTTTCTCGGGACAAGCCGCGGCCTCACGAGGCAGCTGCGAACGACGTTCGCGCCGCCGCCGGAAGCTCCCCCGCCGGCAAGGCGCGTCCTGCGCGTCCTGATCGTCGCGGATCCCGCGGCCGACCAACGGCTTCACGGAGCCGAGGAGGAAGGCCTCGCTGTGGCCGATCTGTTCGAGAGCTTCAACGAGCTCATTCCGTCACATGTGGACAGTCGCGTCGAGGTCGTCCGCCTGCTGGGGCCGAATGCCGCCACGCGCACGGCCGTCATGCGCCACCTCGCGGTCCGTTCCTACGACGTCCTGCACTACGCCGGTCATTGCGTCTACGACGAGGCTGATCCCTCAGCTCAGGGCTGGCTGTTCACGGACAACAAGCTGCTGAGCCCGAACGAGCTCAACCGGATTGACCGCATCCCGAAGTTCGTGTTCTCAAACGCCTGCGAGTCGGGCATCACGCCGGACCGCGCCGATCAGCGCTCCGCCGGCCTCGCGCCAAGCTTCGCCGAGTCCTTCTTCGCGCGCGGCGTCGCGAACTTCGTTTGTACGGCTTGGCCGGTCAGCGACCAGGCGGCTCGCGACTTCGCGCTGATTCTTTACTCCAAGCTCCTCGGGATCCCCGTCGACAGCCTGCCCGGAACAGCGAGACGGCTCGACTCGTGGCAACCGCAGGAGATGCATGAGGCAATGCGCGCAGCCCGCTTGGCTATCTTCGACACGCTCGACGGCCGGCAGACGTGGGGCGCGTATCAGCATTACGGCAATGCTTACTTCCGGCTGTTTGACGCCGGGACCGCTGTGGAGCGGCCTCAAGATATCGGCTCGCGCCGGCGGCGTCCCGCCCGCCGCAAGACACCTCGCGCCCAGGCCCCGGGCCAGTCGCCCAGCGCCTAGTCGCCCAGCTCCCGCCGGCGCCGCACGACGAACTCCTCGAGCTCGGCGCGGACGGCGTCGTCGATCGGCGGCTGCTCGTAGTTCTCGAGCGTCTCTCGCCACAGCTTCGCCGCACGCGCGGTGGTGTCAAGCGATCCGCGCTTGGTCCAGCGATCGAAGTTCTCGGTCGAGGACAGCAACGGCCGGTAGAAGCACTCGCGAAAGCGCTCGAGCGTGTGCGCCGCGCCGAGGAAGTGGCCGCCGGCGCCGACCTCGACGTGCGCGTCGAACGCCAGTGACGCGTCATCGATCTCAAGCGGCGTGAACTCGTGCCGAAGTTCGCGCAGCAGCTCGATGTCGACGATGAACTTCTCATAGCAGGACACGAGCCCGCCCTCGAGCCAGCCGGCCGAGTGCATAACGAAGTTGGTGCCGGCGAGGAACGTCGGGAGCATCGTCATCAGCGACTCGTAGGCGGCCTGCGCGTCGACGGTCTGCGACGCGTTCAGCCCGCCGCCACCGCGCCACGGCAACCCGAACGAACGCGCGATCTGACCCGTGCACAGCACCCCGATCCCGGACTCGGGGGTCCCGAACGACGGCGAGCCCGACTGCATATCGGTGTTGGACAGAAACGAGCCGAACACGACCGGACAGCCCGGGCGGATCAGTTGCGCCAGCGCGATCCCGGCCAGCGCCTCGGCCATCTGCTGGACAAGCGTGGCGGGCAGCGAGACCGGCGACATCGCCCCCATCAGCAGGAACGGCGTGATCACGACCGCCTGGCCGGCCTTCACGTACTCGAACATCGCCGCCAGCATCCGGTCGTCGTAGCGCAACGGAGAATTGACGTTGATCAGCGAGATCGAGGCCGGCGCGCGCTCGATCGCCTCGCGGCCCCCGAACAGGATCTCGCCCATCCGGATCGTGTCGGCCGCGTTGGGCCCCGACGTGACCGACCCCATGTACGGCTTGTCGGACAGCGTCTGCAGCGCGAACACCATGTCGAGGTGGCGCGAGTCCAGCGGCCGGTCCTCGGGCTCGCAGATCGTGCCGCCCGGAGAGTCGAGCTCGCCGAACGCCTGCGAGAGCCGGACGAGGTTCTCGAAGTCGGCCATCTTCGCGTCGCGGCGGACGTCCCCCTCGCGGATGAACGGGCAGCCGTAGACGGGCGCGAAGACCATGTGATCGCCGCCGATGTGCGCCGTGCGGTCCGGGTTGCGCGCCTGCAGGTCGAACTCGCGCGGCGCCTTGGAGACCTGCTCGAGCACCCACTCCGGATCGAACCGGACGCGGTTCTCGTCCTCGACGATCTGGCCTGCCGAGCGCAGCAGCTCGACCGCCTCGGGTAGCAGGAACTCGATCCCGAGCTCGGAGATGATCCGCCGCCAGCCCCGGTCGAGCACGGCCATCGCGTCCTCGCTGAGGATCTCGTAACGGGGCATGGCGTTGACGAACAACCTGGCCTCCTCATGTGGGTGGGTCTTGACCTCGCGGCTGTGCCCCGTAATCTACCCAGCGTGGAACAAGAGTTCCAAGTTCGTCGTAAGACCCCTGCCGGGGCGGTGCGCGAGCTGCCGGCTCATGGCACGACCGCGGTCGACCGCGGCGCTGACCTGCTGGTCCGCGTGCTCGAGTCCGAGCAACCCGTAGCGCTCGCCGATCTCGCCAGCGCCAGCGGCATTCCGAAGAGCACGGCCTCCCGGCTCGTCAGCGCGCTCGAGCGCCGCGGGCTGATTGCGCAGGACGGTCACCGCGGCCGGCTGAGGCCCGGCCCGGCGATCCTGCGCGTCGCCGAGCGCGGCATGCTGCAGCGCAACGTCGTCGAGCTCGCAGGCCAGGCGCTCGACGCGCTTGCGGCGGCGACGGGCGAGACGATCAACCTCGCGGTACCCGGGCGCCAGGGCGTCGAGCACCTCGCGCAGGTCGACTCGCGTCACTTCCTGGGCACCGGACAGTGGCTCGGGCGCTCGGTCGACTATCACTGCAGCGCCAACGGCAAGGTGTTCCTGGCGTTCGGCCGGGCGTCGCTGCCGGAGCCCCCGCTGACGGCGTACGGCCCGGGCACGATCACCGATCCGAATGTGCTCGCGGCCGCGCTCGAGGGGATCCGGCGCAGCGATTTCGCCACCGCGATCGACGAGCTCGAACCCGGCCTCGCGGCCGTCGCCGCACCCGTGCGGGGCGCCCGCGGCGACGTGATCGCGGCGCTCAGCATCACCGGACCGACGCTGCGAATGACCCCCGCCCGCATCAGCGAGCTGCAACCGATCCTGATCGACGAGGCGCGCGCCCTCAGCGCCCGCCTCGGCTACGAACCTCGAGGAGAACACGCCGCATGAACCATCAGGAGATCCTGCAACTGCTCTACGACGAGACGCTGGTCGGCAACGCCCCGACCGTGCGCGACGGCGTCAACGAGGGTCTGGCCCAGGGCCTCGAGCCCGAGCGGATGCTCTACGACGCCCTGATCCCATCGCTCGAGGAGGTCGGGGCACGGTTCGAGCGCGGCGACTTCTTCGTGCCCGAGATGCTGATCGCGGCGCGGGCGATGCAGGGCGCGCTGGACATCCTTCGGCCGCTGCTGGCCGATACCGACAGCGCCCAGGTCGGGACGTTCCTGATGGGGACCGTCAAGGGCGATGTCCACGACATCGGCAAGAACCTCTGCAACATCATGCTCGAGGGCGCCGGCTTCACCGTGATCGACCTCGGCGTCAACGTGCCGCCGGAGAAGTTCATCGAGCAGATCGAGGAGCACAACCCCGACGTCGTCGGCTTCTCGGCGTTCCTGACGACGACGATGCCGATGTTCAAGGCGAACATCAACGCGCTCGAGAAGGCCGGACTTCGGGACAAGGTGATCGTGATGGTCGGTGGCGCCCCGGTCACGCAGGAGTACGCCGACGCGGTCGGCGCCGACGGCTACTCCGCCGACGCGTCCTCCGCGGTCAAGAAGGCCAAGGAGCTGATCGAGTTGCGGCGGGAGAAGGTGCTTGCGTGACCGCCGACGGCCGCGCAGCGTCGCTCGTGACGAAGGTCGAGCACGCGGTCAAGGGCCCGATCTGGGGCTGCAAGATGTGCGGTCAGTGCGTCCTTCATTCGACCGGGCTCACGTGCCCGATGACGTGCCCAAAGACGCTTCGCAACGGGCCGTGCGGCGGCGTCCGTGCCGACGGGACGTGCGAGGTCAAGCCGGAGATGCGCTGCGTCTGGCTGAACGCCTACGAGCGTGCCGATCGGCTGCCCCTGTGGCGGGGGCACATCGACGAGCTGCGCCCACCGGTCGACAACCAGCTCACGGGCTCATCGTCGTGGATCAACCTTGTCACCGGCCGCGACCGCGAGGTCCCGGCTGGATGGGCGACGCGCGCAGATGAGCACGCTTGAGCGAAAGCTCGACGCGCGCCAGTTCGTCGTCACGGCGGAGATGCCGGTGATCGACGGTGCGGGTCAGGCCGACGTGCTGCGGCATCTGGAGCCGATGAAGCCGTTCGTCGACGCTTTCAACGCAACTGACAACCCGTCGGCGCACGCGCACGCGTCGTCGCTGGCGGTTTCGATCGGACTGATCGCAGCCGGCGAGGAACCGGTCATGCAGCTCGCTTGCCGCGATCGCAACAGAATCGCGTTGGAGGCGGACCTGATCGGGGCGGCGATGCACGGGATCGAGAACGTCTCGTGTATGACCGGAGACGACGTCACCGCCGGTGACGAACCGCAGGCGCGCCGCGTGTTCGACCTCGACGGGATCCAGCTGATCGCGCTCGCCAAGGGGCTTGAGAGCGGGCGCTACCTCTCGGGTCGACCGACCGGTCCGGCGCCTCGCTTCTGCATCGGCGCCGTCGAGAACCCGGGAACCCCCCCGTACGACGTACGCGTGCGCCGCGCAGCGAAGAAGGCGCAGGCGGGCGCGCGCTTCCTACAGCTTCAGATCTGCTACCGCCCGGAGCTGCTCGAGCGGTTCATGCACGCCGCATACGACACGGGCCTGAACGAGAAGGTCGCGCTGATCCCGTCGGTCTGCATCCTGCGCACCGTCGGCGGGATGCGGTTCGTCGCAACGCGCGTCCCGGGAATCGACGTGCCCCCGCAGATCGTCCGCCGCGTCGAGCAGGCCGAGGACCCTGAGCAGGAGTGCGAGGAGATCGCGTTCGAGCAGGCCGCGCACGCGCTCTCGCAGCCGGGCGTGGCCGGCATTCACTTCATCTCGTTCCGCAAGGACGCCGGGATCGCGAAGCTGTGCACGCGCCTGGGCATTCCACCTCGAGCCGAAAGGGAGACCAATGGACACAGTGCTTCGGTCGCGGTCTAAGACCGTGACGATCGGCGCCGAGCAGCCGTTCTGCATCATCGGCGAGCGGATCAACCCGACCGGGCGCAAAGCGTTCGCGGAGCAACTGCGCGACGGAGAGATGAGCACCGTGGCCGCCGACGCGCTCGCGCAGGTGCAGGCCGGCGCCGACATGCTCGACGTCAACGCCGGCATCCCGCTCGTCGACGAGCCCGAGCTGCTCAAGGCGATGCTCAAGACTGCGCAGGACGCCGTCGACGTCCCGATCTGCATCGACTCGAGCGTGATCGAGGCGCTGGAGGCCGGCCTGTCGGTCTACGACGGGCGGGCGCTGGTGAACTCGGTCACCGCCGAGGACGAGCGCCTCGACGAGATCCTGCCGCTCGTCGCGCGCCACGGCGCCGCCGTGATCGGCCTGGCCAACGACGAGACCGGGATCCCGGAGACGCCACAGAAGCGGCTGCAGTGCGCGAGGAAGATCGTCACCGCCGCAGGCGACCACGGGATCGCAGCCGAAGATGTGATCATCGACCCACTGGCGATGACCGTCGGCGCGGACACCGAGGCAGTCACCACGACCCTCAGCACGATCAGCCTGATCCGCGACGAGCTCGGCGTCAACATGTGCCTGGGCGCGTCGAACGTATCGTTCGGGCTGCCGCAGCGCCACGTCCTCAACGCGGCGTTCCTGCCGATGGCGATGGCGGCTGGATTGACGAGCGCGATCATGTCGACGGCCGCAGTCTGCGTCGAGGCAGTGCGCGCATCGGACCTGTTGCTCGGCCACGACGCCTGGGGCACCAACTGGATCGCCGCTCACCGCGCGCGGCAGGCGGCGGCCGCCACCGCGTGATGAGCCGGCCCGCGCCCATGCGCCGCGACGCCCCCGAGCGTGACGAGGCACCGGCCGCCGACGACGGCGCCACGCGCGTGCGGTTGCGCTTCCTTCCGGACGGCGCCGAGGTGAGAGTCCCGAGCGGCACCCCGGTGTTCGACGCCGCGAGCTGGAACGGGATCGCGATCGACTCGACCTGCGGCGGCCACGGGACCTGCAAGAAGTGCAAGGTCCGAGTCGTGAAGGGCGATGTCCCGGTCGGCGCGCTCGACCCGCGTGCGTTCTCGCCCGCCGAGCTGCGTGAGGGGTGGCGCCTGGCCTGCCGCGCGGGGGCGCGCGAGGACCTCGTCATCGAGGTACCGCCGCTTCAGACGCGGCCGAAGGCGGCGCTCGCGGGAGTCGGGCGCCACGTGATCCTCCGGCCCTCGGTGCAGAAGCGCCACCTGATCCTCGACGAGCCCACGCTCGAGGACCAGCGAAGCGACCTCCAGCGCGTGCTCGACGCGATCGACGACCTCGAGCCACAGGCGTCGTTAGAGCTGCTGCGCGAGCTCGGCACGACTCTGCGCAAGAGCAACTACGACGTGACGGCCGTCATCTGCGACGAGGATCTGATCGACCTCGAGCCCGGCGACACCACTGCCAGACGGTTCGCGATCGCGTTTGACCTCGGCACCACGACGGTCGTGGCGACGCTGCTCGATCTCGACAGCGGCCAGCCGCTCGCGGTGCGCTCGATCCTCAACCGCCAGCAGCCGTACGGCGCCGACGTGATCACCCGGATCTCGGCGACGATGATCGACGAGCACGCGCTCGGCGCGCTACGCGACCGCGCCCACGAGACGCTCGCGCAGCTGACCGCCGAGGTCTGCGCCGAGGCGCAGGTCGATCCCCGCGAGGTCTACGAGATCACCGTGTGCGGCAACGTGACGATGATGCACATGGCGCTCGGGATCGACCCCGAGCCGCTGTCGATGGCCCCATTTGTCGTCTCCACCCATAGCTTCCCGCCGGTGAACGCCGCCGAATTCGGTGTCACCGTGCACCCCCGCGCCCCCGCGTTCGTGTTCCCGTCGCTGGGCGCCTATGTCGGCGGGGACATCGTCGCCGGAATGCTCGCGACCGGCCTGACACGCGATCGCCGGCTGCGGCTGTTCATCGACGTCGGCACCAACTCCGAGATCGCGCTCGGGTCCAACGACCGCGTGCTCGCGACCGCCGCGCCCGCCGGCCCTGCGTTCGAGGCGGCACAGATCAAGTGCGGGATGCGCGCCGCCGACGGTGCCATCGAGGGCCTGAAGATCGACGGCGACGTCCTGCGCCTCGAGGTGATCGGCGACACCGAGCCGGCCGGGATCTGCGGCTCGGGGCTCGTCGATGCCGTCGCCGAGCTCGTCCACTGCGGGCTGCTGGACCACTCGGGGCGCTTCATCCCCGATGACGAGGCCGCGCTTGAGCACCAAGGGCTCGCGCCTCGGCTGACGAAGATCGGCGAAGAGCGCGTGTTCGTGTTGCACTGGCGCGGTGACGATCCGGCGGAGTCCGTGTTCCTGTCTCAGCGCGATGTACGCGAGCTGCAGTTCGCAAAGGCGTCGATCGCGACCGGATGGAACATCCTGATGCGCGACCTCGGGGTGCAGCCCGACGAGATCGCGCAGGTCCTGCTTGCGGGCAGCTTCGGCGCGTATCTGACGCCGCTGAGCGCGGTTCGGATCGGACTGGTCCCGGACCTCGCCCTGCCGCGGATCGTGTCGGCCGGGAACGTCGCCGGCGAGGGTGCCAAGATCGCGGCGCTCAGCCTGCGCGAGCGCGCTGAGGCGCACTCGATCCTGCGCGAGGTCGAGTACGTCGAGCTGTCCGGGCGGCCCGACTTCAACGACCTGTTCATCGATCAACTGTCCTTCCCGGGGAATGGGGAATGCCTACGGCATTCCCTTGGGAGAAGCCCAGGGGCTTCTCCCGGCGCGGCGATGTGATGGGGAATGCAACCGTGATCGCGTGCGGGGCGCTGGCGGCCGAGGTGCGGGCGATCGCCGACCGCCGCGGCTGGGACATCGACGTGCGTCCGATCCCGGCACTGCTGCACAACCGGCCAGAGCGGATCGCGCCGGCACTGCAAGCCGAGCTGGGGCGCGTTCGCGCGCTGCGCGACTACGACGCCGTCGCGGTCGCGTACGGGGACTGCGGCAGCTACGGCGCGATCGACGACGTGCTCGAGCGGGCGGGCGTCGCGCGGCTGCAGGGCGAGAATTGTTACGACGTGCTCGCCCGTGAGGAGGTACGCGAGGCTTTGGAGCAGCAGCCCGGCACGTACTTCCTCACCGACTTCCTTGCGCGCACGTTCGAGCACACGGTGGTGCGCGAGCTCGGCCTCGACCGCCATCCGGAGCTTCGCGATCAGTACTTCCGCAACTACACGCGGGTGCTGTGGCTCGCGCAACGTCCGACCGCCGCGACCCGGGCCGCCGCCGAGCGGGCGGCCAGGCGCATCGACCTGCCGTTGGAGGTCCGCATCGTCGGCACCCGGGGCCTCGAGCACCAGTTGGAGCGTCTGCTCGACGAGGCGACGTCTGGAAGGACTCTTTAGTAGAGCTTCGAAGTTAGCGGGCGTGTGCGAGCTGCCCGCCAACAGATTCCGCGTCAACTGGAACGGACGCTATGCCGCCGGGGTCGACCGCGTCACCGCGCTGCGGGCTGCCCGGCGCGGCCTCGGCCTGTGCCAGCCGATCGTGCTGTCGCGCGATTGCGGCGACGCCGCGGCGCTTGAGCAATGGGCGAATCGGGTCTGGAGACTCGGCACGGCAACGGCCGGGTCCGACGAACGCAAAGACATCGTGATCGACCTGTTGAACGAGGCCGGCGAGGTCGCGCTCACCTGGAGGGTGTTCGGCTGCTGGCCGTCGGAGTACGTGTCGGTCGGCGACTACGAACCGGGCGGCGATGCCACCGAGTCGCTGACGCTGCAGAACGCGGGCTGGGAGCGCGAGCTGGTCCTGACCGCCGACGAGTCCGAATTGAGTCGGGTGCTGAGCCCCGAATGAGACGCGGTCGATAAGTAGCTACTGGGCGTCGATCGCCTCCGCCAGCAGCGTCGCGACGTCGACCACGCGCAACGACTCGCCGGCGGTCTGGACGCCGTCGTCGAGCATCACCGTGCAGAACGGGCACGCGACCGCAAGCGTGTCCGCCCCGGTCCCCGCGGCCTCGCGGACGCGCTCGACGTTGATCGGCTTGCCGCGCTCCTCCATCCACATGTGAGCGCCGCCGGCGCCACAGCAGAACGTCTGCTTGCCCGAGCGCTGCATCTCGACCGGCCGGCCGACGGCCGACACGAGCTCGCGCGGTCCTTCGAGCACGTCGTTGTGGCGCGCCAGATAGCAGGAGTCGTGGTAGGTGATTTCCAGACCGTCGGATCGCGCCGGCTTCAGCAGGCCCTCGCCGACGAGCCGCGCGAGCAGGTCCGAATGGTGGACGACCTCGTAGCGCCCGCCGAAGTCGGGGTACTCGTTCGCGAGCGTGTTGAAGCAGTGTGGGCAGTTGGCGACGATCTTCGTCACGCCCGCCTCGTTGAGCACCTCGACGTTCTGCTGCGCGAACGCCTGGAACACGTACTCGTTGCCGATCCGCCGCGCCGGGTCGCCCGTGCACGATTCGCGCGGCCCTAGGATCGCGAAGTCGACCCCGGCCCGTTGCAACAGCTTCGCCGTCGACTCGGCGGTGCGCCGCGCGCGCTCGTCGAACGACGACGCGCATCCGACCCAGTACAGGTACTCGGGGGCCGGGTCTCCCGGTTCGAGGACTTTCACCCCAAGCTCGGCGGCCCAGTCCGCACGCTCGGATTGGGCCCGGCCCCATGGGTTCGACGCGCGCTCGACGTCGCGCAGCATCGGTTCGGCCTCTGCCGGGAAGCTCGACTCGACCATCACCATGTGCCGGCGCAGATCGACGATGTGATCGACGTGCTCGATCGACACCGGGCACGCCTGCACGCACGCCCCGCACGTCACGCAGTCCCAGATCATCTCCTCGGGCACGGTCGTCGGCACGATCGGGTCGTCGTTTTGCGCGAACACCTGGTCGCGGACGCCCATGATCACGAGCTTGGGCGACAGGACCTTGCCGGTCGCAAACGCCGGGCACGCGTCCTGACAGCGGCCGCACTCGGTGCACGAGAAGCCGTCGAGCACCTCCTTGAACGTCAGGTCCTTCGCGGTCCCGACGCCGAACCGCAACTGATCTTCGGGCACGCTGTCGTCGTCGAAGTTCAGCGGCTCTAGCCGGCCGCCCGGGCCGGTTCGTCCGAACCAGACGTTGAACCCGGCGCTGAGGATGTGCAGGTGCTTGGAGTACGGCAGGTACGCGAGGAACCCCAGGATGGTCAGCACGTGCGCCCACACGAACACGCGCTCGGCCACCTTCGTCGCCTCGTCGTGACCGAACAGGTGCGACAGGAGCTTCGACACCGGCGACCAGCTCGCGGGCCAGTCGTTGATGCCGAGCGCGATCCGCGTCGCGTGCCACAGCAGCAGCGTCGTCGCGATCGTCGCGATCAGCGCGAGGATCAGGTCGGCCTCACCGAGGTGGCTGCCCTCGAACCGGCGCGGGCGCTGCACCTTCCGGATGTAGAACGCAGCCGCAACCCCGATCAGCACGAGCACTGCGAACAGGTCGACCAGGAACGCATACCAGCCCTGGTGCCCGAGCCACGGCAGCGTCGCGTGCTTGTCGACGATCCCGATCATCGCGATCAAAATCGTCGGCAACAGCACGAGGAAGCCCCAAAAGATGAACGCGTGCATCAGCCCTGGGCCGAGCCGCTGAAGCAGCTTGCGTTGGCCGAGCACGATCGTGACCTCGTTGCGCGTGCGCCGGCCCGCGCGACCGGTGCGGTCGACCGGATGCGCCGCACGCACGAGCCCGACCAGGAGCCCCACGCGCCGGCTGAACAGCGTGCCGCTGACGGCGATCGCAGCCGCGAGAGCGACGGCGGCGGGGACCGAGGCTATGTCCCCCTCGCCTTCCTGATCTCGGCCGAGATCGCTGGGACGACCTCGTGCAGGTCGCCGATCACGGCGTAGTCGGCGCTCGCGAAGATCGAGGCCTCCGCGTCGGGATTGATCGCCAGCAGCTTCTTCGCGCCCTTGCATCCGGCCATGTGCTGGGTCGCGCCGCTGATTCCGCAGGCGATGTAGATCTCGGGCGAGACCTTCGTCCCGGTCTGCCCGACCTGGTCTGAGTGCGGCCGCCAGCCGGCACTCGTGACCGCGCGCGAGCAGCCGACCGCGCCGCCGAGCAGCGCCGCGAGCTCCTCGATGATCCCGAAGCCTTCCGCCGAGCCGACGCCACGCCCGCCGGAGACGACGACGTCGGCGTCCGCGAGCGAGACCCCGGCGGCCGCGGTCGACACGCGCTCGCGGACAGCAACCGGTTCCTCGGCGGCCGACAGCGTCTGCACCACCGCCGCGTCGATCGGCTCCGCCGCGACCGCGTGCGCGGCCACCGTCGCGAGCACCGGCGAGCCGTGGATACGCGCCTCTTCGAGCAGGCTCCCGCCCCAGCGAATCCGCGTGACCGTCGCCGGATCGCCGGGCGTGACCGACACGCAGTTGGCTGCCATCGGCAGGTCCAGAGCGGCCGCGACGTGCGCGAGCACCTCGTTGCCGCGCTCGGTCCCCGGCGCGAGCACCGCCGACGGCCCGCCGGCCTCGATCGCGCCGCGCAGGGCTTGCGCCCACCCGGCCGGCGCGTACGCGACGCCGCCGTCGACGGACACGGCCTGGACCTCCTCCCCGACCCGGCGCGCGAACGCCACCGCCTGCTGTGAGAGCTCGTCGGCCGCGTCCTCGATCAAAACCAGAATCATTTTCTGGAAAACCGTTCTAGAGGAGTCCCAGCTCGGCTAGCACGCCGACGACGGCCGGCGCCGCTTCGGGACCGCGACCCAGTACCTCGACCTGCTTGCCCGACCCCGGCGGCAGCACGAGGCGCACCATCTCCAGCCGCGAGTCAGGGCGCGCGGGAGTGGAGCTGTGCAGCGGCTTGCGCTTGGCTCGCAACCGGCCGGGCACCGACGGGTAACGCGGCAGGTTGATCCCCTCGAGCACGCTGACGACCGCAGGGGTCGGGACGACGTAGACGTCGCGGCCGCCGCTCACCTCCTGCTCGCAGCGCACGCCGGCACCGTCGCCTTCAGCCGCGATCCCCTTGATCCCGGTCACGCAAGGCAACCCGAGCGCGTGCGCGACCCGGATCGGCACCTGGTAGTTACCGGCGTCGGCCGACTCGTTGCCGAACAGGATCAGGTCGTACTGCTCGCTGTCTGCCTGGATCGCGTCGACGATCGCGGCGGCGGTCGCCTGCGAGTCCCACTCCTCACCGTCGGTCACGAGATGGATCGCACGGTCGACGCCGATCGCCATCATGTCGCGCAGCTGCTCCTCGGCCTCTGGCACCCCAAGCGTCAGCACGGTGCTCGAGCCGCCGTGCTGCTCGACCAGCCGCACGGCCTCCTCGGCGGCGCACTCCTCGTGTGGGCTGACGGTGAAGCCGAGATGACGAGTCGAGATCGCGCGCTCGTCGTCGGTGAGCACGATCTTGCCGCCGGTGAGCGGCACGCGCTTGACGCAGACCAGGATGTTCATGACCTGATCCGGGCGTTCTCCGGGTCAAACACCGGCGTCGAGTCGTTCGTCGCGACCGTCACCGGATACCGCTCGCCCATGTACTGCACCGCGAGCTCGCCGCCGACGATCGCGTGCTCGGGCGGCAGGTAGGTCATCAGGATGTGCTTGCCGATCGACGGTCCGGCGCCGGCGCTCGTGACGTAGGACCGGCGACCCTTACGGTCGATCAGCGGCGCGCCGTCGCGCGTGAGCACGGGCTCGCCTCCCATCATGTAGCGCTTGACGCCCGACTTCGAGGTGTGATCGTCGACCGTCAGCGTGCACATCACCGCCGCCGGCTGCTCGTCGCGGTGGCGCACGTGCGCCTCCTTGCCGATGAAATCCTCGTCTTTGACCTTGCCCCACGCCATCCCCGCCTCGACCACGTTGAAGTCGCCCTCGAGCTCGGCGCCGTACGCGCGGTAGCACTTCTCCAGGCGCCCGGTCGTCCCGTACACCCCGATCCCGGCCGGGATGATCCCGTGGCTGGCACCCGCCTCGGCAACCATCTCCCACAGCCGCGCGCCCTCCTCGATCGGCACGTACAGCTCCCAGCCGAGATCGCCGACGTAGGAGATCCGCGAGGCGAGGATCTGGAGCGTCCCGGCCTCGATCGTCGCGCAGCGGGCGAACGGGAAGGCCTGATGCGAGACATCGTCGCTGGTGATGCTCGCGAGCACGTCGCGCGCCCGCGGGCCCCACAACCCGAGCGTGCACCACGCGCTCGTCTGGTCGTGCAGCTGCGCGGAGCCGTCGCCGGGGAGGTGGTCGGCGAACCACTTCTTGTCCGACATCCCGTAGGCGCCACCCGTCACGACGCGAAATACGTCGTCGCCGATCCGCATGATCGTCAGGTCCGCCTTGAAGCCGCCGCTCGGCGTGAGGATCGGCGTGTACACGACCCGCCCGACCGGCACGTCCATCTGGCGCATCGCGATCCGCTGGACCGCTTCCAGCGCGCCCGGGCCGGTGATGTCGAAGAGCGCAAACGCAGTGAGATCGACCATCCCACACCGATCCCGCATGGCTAAGTGCTCGGCATTGATGATCGGCGACCACCACCGCGACTCCCATTCGGCCTCGCGCCGCGTGACCCGCTCGCCGTACTCCTCCAGCAACGGGGCGTTGGACTCATACCAGTGCGGCCGCTCCCAGCCGACGGTCTCGAAGAACACCGCTCCGAGCCGCCGTTCGTGCTCGTGGAACGGAGCCAGGCGGACGTTGCGGTTGGACTCCCATTGCTCGCCCGGGTGGACGATCCCGTACATCTTGTTGAACCCCTCCGACGCCCGGGCGGTGATGTGCGCCTTGGTCCGGTGATGCGGATACACACGCGCGACGTTGGATTCGTACACGTCGATCTCAGACTCGCCGTGGACCATCAGCTCGGCGACGGTCTTGCCGGCGCCGGGGCCCTCCTTGATCCAGATCGCGGCCGCGGACCACAGCCCGCGCACCTCCGGCGTCTCGCCGATCAACGGCATCCCATCGAGCGTCACCGACAGCACCCCGTTGATCGCATACTTCACGCCGACTGACTCGTCGCCGACGATCTCGGGCATCAGCTCGAGCGCGATCTCCATCTGCGGGTCGAAGTCCTGCTGGGTGAAGGGGAGCTCGGTCGGGGTCAGCGCCGACTCCTCGATCGACGGGATCTCGTCGGCGTCGAGCGTGATCGGGCGGTGCGCGTAGGAGCCGATCTCGAGCCCCGTCCCCTCCTGGCGCTCGTACATGTTCGTGTCCATGTCGCGGACGATCGGATACTCGATCATGCCGGTCGTGTTCGCGAACCTCGGCGCCGGGCCGATGTCGATCATCTGGTGGATCATCGGCGTCAGCGCGATCGACGCGCCGGCCATCTTCGCGATCCGCGGGCTCCACGCGCCGCACGCAATCACGACCCGGTCGACCGCGATCTCACCGCGCGTCGTGCGGATCGTGCGCACGTGCCCTCCAGACACGTCGATCCCGAGCACCTCGGTGTTCGCCGAGACGGTCAGCCCCGCCTCCTGAGCGCGCTCGCGCATGATCGTGCCGGCCCGCAGCGAATCGACGACGCCCGCTCCCGGCGTGTAGAAGGCGCCGACGATCAGCGACTCATCGATGAACGGGACGAGCTCCTTGACCTCCTGCGGCGTCAGCAGCGATACCGGCTCGATCCCCCACGCCTTCGCCGACGCCATCCGGCGCGTGAGCTCCTGCATCCGCTCCTCGCCGCGCGCGATCTCGATCCCGCCGCTCTCGGTGAACACGCCGAGCTCCTTGTACTGGCGCATGCTCTCGAGCGTCAGCGCCGTCATCTCCTTCGAGTGGTCGACGGGGAAGATGAAGTTCGATGCGTGTCCGGTCGAGCCGCCGGGGTTCGGGAGCGGGCCCTTGTCGATCAGCGTCACCGACGTCTCGCCGAGCCGCGTCAGGTGGTAGGCGAGGCTGTTGCCGACGATCCCGGCGCCGATGATCACGACCCGCTGGGATGCCGGCAGCCGCTGAGAGGAGTCGCCGGTCGCTGCCATCCGACATCGTGATATATCAGATGCAGGTCAGAGGCGTCAACGCGAGCCCTCGACCACCACCAGCCCGCTTCCGCCGACGCCCAGCGCCTCAGCAGATCGGGACGGCGAGCTTGACCGTCCGGGCGAAATCGCGCGTGGGCGGGTCCGCGAACACGATGTGCGCGGTGAGCGTGGGGCTCGAGTGCGCACGGCGCGGAGCGGCCAGCCGCGCACTGAACGGTGAATGCTTGGCAGTCGATCGGTGGCGACCGAACGTGAAGTCAACCCGCCGAAGCCGGAGATGGTCCCCCTTGGCAGGCACCACCGTGAGCTTGACCGTGAAGCGTCTTCCGGAACGGACGCACGGATTGGGCATCGTCACGCTCAGCCTCAACAGCGCGTAGGTCGTCGTGCGGGTTGCGCCGTTGATCACCGTTTTCACCGCTCCTGCGAGCTGGCCCGCGGCATTGCAGATCGCCTCGAACTCGAGGCCCGCCCGGAAGCATGCGTGCACGGTTACGACCGAGATCCCGCCGCTGCCGGTGCTCGTGCTGTGCGTCGTCTCGCCCGAATAGGTGCCGGTGAAGATCACGCGCGGCGCGTGCCGGACGAAGCCGTGAGTGTGGTTGTCGGTCGCGAACTCGAAGGAGCAGGTCGACAGTCCCGGCGTCGTTGTCATCTTCAGCGTGCACGTGGCGCGCGGGACCAGGTCGCCAGAGGCCGACACGAACCCGCCGACGATCGGCGCCTCGGAGAGCAGCATGCCGCCGGAGACCGCCCTTGGGGCGGAGCCGACATCCCTGACCGCGACCGTGCAGACGGTGGCGTTCCCCACGGACGCGTTCAATCCCGCCGGCGGAGTCGGGTCGAGCACGTTGACGCTGCTCGCTTGGCACGTGATGCCGGTCGTCGTCGGCGAGGGTTGACCGGCGTCCGTGGCGATCTGGGGTGGCGCCGGAGTCCCGGCGGCCTCGCTATAGACCGCAAGCAGGTGGTGAACGACGTTCGTTCCGTCGGTCGAGGCCTTGCCGATCCATCCGTCGCCGTTGTCGAAGTACAGAACGCCGGCCTGCACGGCGAGGGCAGCCGGCCCGGCCCCGGCATCCGTCGGGGTCAGTCCGGTGATGAAGTTCGGGTTGACGCTTCCGGGGATCAGCGCACCGGCGCCATCGACCTGCGCATGTCCGATCGAGCCCGTCGTCGCGCTCGACCAGTACACGTCAGCGCCGGACACGGCGATCGACCATGGGTTCTGGAGGCCGGTGATGAACGTCTGCGTCGGGCTGCCGCCGTCGAGGTTGGCCCGTCCGATCGTCCCCTGAGCGGTGTTCGTCCAGTACACGTGTCCGGCGTCGACCGCGAGACCCTGGGGCCCGAGCCCTCGGGTTGGGCTGCACTCGCCGCCCGCCGCGAGGATGAACTGGGGATTGACGCTCCCGCCATCGGCCAGCTTCGCGCGTCCGATCGTCCCGGCGAACGGGTCCGCCCAGTAGATGTAAGACCCATCGACCGCGATCGCGGCCTCGTATGGGGCAGCCCCGGGATCCTGATCGCACGCGGGTACGGACACATGGACGAACTGACTTGAGAATCCCGTCCCGTCCACATTCACGCGATCGATGCCTTCAGGCCCGATCTCAGGGTCGCTCCGGTATCCGAGGTACAGGTGCGAGCCATCGCTCGCCAGCCCGCCGTCATTCATCAGCCGCGTGTTCGGGCCGGGCTGTGGGCTGAGGTAATGCAAGTTGGTCCCGTCGAGCGCGGAGGTCTCGACGTCTCTCCCCTGGGGGTCGAAATAGAGATACGCGCGCGCCGAGGCGCAGATCGCGAGGGACAGGGTGCCGGCGAGAAGGGCAACGACGACCGCGCGCATCTCAGATCGCCACGCATTTCCCGTCGTCGCAGTACGTGCCCGGGAGGCAGGAGAGGTCGCCGCAGACACATGGCCCCGTCTCCGGGCAACAGGTGCCGCGCCTGGGCACGAGGTGGCTCGGGCAGCAGAACTTCCGGCCGTGGGCGCGCGTCACCGAGCCCGGCAGGCAGCAGGTCTTCTCGCCGCGCCGGATCGCGCAGTCGTACCCGAGCCCGCCGCAGCACTGCGAGCCGCAGCAGTTGCGTGGCTCACAGCACGTCTCGTCACCGCACGGCGCCAGGCCCGTCGGGCACTTCGTGCACTTGCCGTGCTCGCAGATGTGGCCCTTCGGGCAGCACTTGCCCTTGCAGCAGGCGTGCTTGGCGTCGCAGCACGTGACCTTCCCGTGCGGGCCCTCGCAGGGGTCTTCGCCCCTCTTGCAGCAGAGACTTATGCTCGCGCGCGCGCACGTTGCGCCCTTCACGCAGCACTCGATGCCGCAGGCCTCCTGTCCGGGCAAGCAGCAGAGTCCTGTCCTCGCGTCCCCGCACACCTTGTCGGGTGGGCAGCAGCCCGCACCACAGACGTCCTGGCCGCCCGGGCAGCAGCCGCCGCTTGCGTTGCATTTCTCTCCCGGGTTGCAACATGTCCCGGGGTGCGTCGCGGTCCCGGGGCAGTACGTCGTCCCAATGCTGCAGCACGACGGGGGTGACGTGGAGGCGCAGAACGTGTCCCGCGTGCAGCACCCGGTCCCGCAGGGCTGGTCCCCGGGCGGGCAGCCGGCGCGGCGCCTCGCGAGGGCCCGTCCCGGCCGCCAGCTGGGAAGCGTGGCGGCCGCAACCCCTGCGACCATGATCCGCACCGCCCGCCGCCGGGGCATCGGCTCCGCCACCTGACGGGCGAGGTCATCCAGGAACGAGCTCATCGCGCGATGATCACTCCCAAATCGGCGCGAAAGCCTATAGCCGCGAGCGGCCGTTCACAACATGGTTCTCTGCAGGCTCGGGACCGCGGCGGCGGTCGGCGACTCCCGCTCGGCCGCCCCTGGAATCGTGGGACGGCCGAGGCGGGCGTGGGCGTGTTGCCGAGATCACATGTGAGGGCAGTGGTGCGATCCGCTGCCCGGCCGAGGGCCGGGCCGCTGACCGCCCTGGGGAGCGGCGCCTTGCGGCGCCGTGTCGCCGCGCGGGGCCTGGTCACTTTGAGGCGACGGGCTGGTCTGCGCGGGCGCCGTGGTAGTCGTACCGCCGGCGGTTGTCGTCGACGACGCCGCGCTCGCGAGCGCTGCTCCGCCGCCGGCCGCCGCGGCAGTCGCCGCGAGCGCCACCAACACTGATCTCGCTGGTCTGTTCAAGCGGGTTACCTCCTTGCTCTCGACTTGCTCTTACGATCCCGCCCGAGTGTCGGAGCGACGTAGGAGAGCGGTAAGAGTTCTTGCCCTCGCGCTCGGCGTGGGCGCCGGCGCTGCGGGCTGCGGATCCTCGAGCCATTCGCACTCGTCCACGCGCGAGACCACCGCGTCTGGGTCGACACAGCTACAGACGCATGCGAGCACGACCGCGGCTCCGGCACCGCTCCGACCTCCCATCACACTGCGCGCGGCCCGTTCGCTTGCGCCGCTGCCCGCCGCGCGATCGGGCGTCGCGACGGCCGCGTCCGGCGCGACGGTCGCGGTCATCGGTGGCCTCTCGGAGGCGGGCGCGTCCACCGACAGCGTGTTCCGGATCGCCGCCGGCCGCCCCACGACGAGCGGCGCGCCACTCCCCGGCCCGGTTCACGACGCGGCGGCCGCCTACCTCAGCGGTCGCTTCCTCGTGTTCGGCGGCGGCGAGAGCGAGGGCAGCAACAGGATCGTCGCCGTCGAGCCCGGCACGCCACACTTGATCGGCACGCTCCCTCAGCCGCTGTCCGACCTCGTCGCAGGCACGATCGGAGACACCGCCTACGTCACCGGCGGCTGGAACGGCACCGACACGAACCGGACGATCTACGCGGTCGACGGCGCGGGGCGGGTGCGCAGCGTCGCGCGCATCCCGACGGGCGTTCGCTATCCGGCGGCCGGAGTGCTCGACGGGAGGCTGATCGTCGCGGGCGGCGAGCTGGCCTCGGGGGCGCCGACCGCGAGCGTCTTCTCGTTCGATCCGCTGATGCGCAAGGTGACCCGGCTGCCCGACCTCCCCGCCCCTACCGACCACACCGCAGGCGCAGCCCTCGGCGGGCGCTTCTACGTGATCGGCGGCCTGCGTCGAGGCACGTTCACCGACGCGATCCTCTCTTGGGCGCCGGGCGAGACGCGATGGCGCGAGTCCGGGCGTCTGCCGCTCGCGGTTGCCGACGAGGGCGCCGTCGCGCTCAACGACGGGATCGCTGTGATCGGCGGCCGCAACGCCGGCGGCAAGCTCACTCGCGTCATGCTGCTGAAGCCCGAGACCCACTAGGTTGTTTCACCGAGGTGGTCGAGAAACGGACGCATGTTGGCCGTTTCTCGACCACCTGCGGCGCGGGCTCGCGCGCTGCGCTAGACCGTCTCGCCGGGCCGCTGGAAGATGATCTCCGGCACCACACAAGCGGGCGAGACGCGCAGCAGGAACCGCACCGCCTCGGAGATGTCCTCCGGACGCAACATCTGCTCCGCCGGCACCGTTTCCTTGACGAAGTTGGTCATGTCGGTGTCGACGAAGCCCGGGCAGAACGCGACCGACTTGATGCCGTCGCCGTTGAGCTCCTTGTTCATCGCCTGCGTGTACGCGATAACCGCCGCCTTCGTCGCCGAGTAGACCGACAGCCACGGCTGGGGGGAGCGACCCGCGATCGACGCGAGGTTGACCACGAGCGCGTTGCGGTGCTCGGCGCCGGCGGCCTTCAGCAGCTCGGCGCACTCGCGGTAGAACAGCACGATCGCCCGCAGGTTGACGTCGAGCTGGAGGTCGATGTACTTGGTCTGGTGCTCGGCCGCGGCGGCGCCGATCCCGACGCCGGCGTTGTTGACCAGCACGTCGAGCCGGCCGAAGTGCTCGCGGTGCACGCGCACGACCTCGTGAATCGCCTCCTCGTCGGCCATGTTCGCGGCGAGGTGCTCGACTTCGTAGCCCTTGCCCCGCAGCGCGTGCGCGGTCTGCTCGAGCGTCTGCGGCTTGCGCGCGGTGATCGTCAGGCCGTAGCCCTCCTGCGCGAGCAACTCGGCGATCGCAAGCCCGATCCCACGGGAGGCTCCGGTGACGATGGCGGCGCGGTCTGGCATCTACATCCTCTTTCTCTCTAAGACTGTCGGCTCGGGCGGCGCGAGCCTAATGCAAACCCCGCTCGCGGCGTCACACGCCTACTGGACAACTCTACCTCACTTCGGTACAGTCGCGTACCGTGACGCGCAACGTGGCGCTGATCCCCCCGCCGCGGCGTCCGAGTGCTGATACAGCAAAAGCTCAATTAGTTGCGCAATCCTCCCTACAACCTGCGAATCGGTCGCCGCGGCTCGCTACCGTGCACGCGTGGTGGTCAAGCAGATCCAGGAGCAGACCCCGCTTCAGCCGGGGCACCGCGCGCGTCTGATCGACGCGATGGCCGAGTCGATCCAGGCCAAGGGTTACCGCGAGACGACGGTCGCCGACGTCGTCCGGATCGCGCGCACCTCACGACGCACGTTCTACGAGCACTTCGAGGACCGCGAGGCCTGTTTCCTGGAGCTGTTCGATGCCACCAACGACCGGATGATGGACGAGATCGCCGCGGCCGTCTCGCCCAATCGCTCGCTCGACGAGCAGGTCAACCGGGCGCTCGACGCCTATGTCGCCAACGTCACCGGCCACCCGGCGCTGTACAGCAGCTTCGTGCGCGAGCTGCCCGCACTGGGCCAGGTCGGAGCCGAGCGCCAGCTCGCGGTGATCGAGCGCTTCGCGCAGCTGCTCGTCGAGCTGGTCGAGTCCGGCCGCCGCGCGCAGCCCGAGATGGCGACGCGGCCGCTGCCGATGGACACCGCGATCATGATCGTCGGCGGCCTGCGCGAGCTGGCGGTGATCTCGCTGCAGCGGGGTCGCGACATGCGCCAGCTGCGCGCCAGCGCCGGCGACACCGTCAAGGCGATCCTCCGAGGGGCGCTGCTCTAACCGCCGCCCTCCCCGGCGGCCTGAGCCCCGCTTTCTGAGCCCGAGCCGTGGCCCGCGCCAGGATCCCCGTCGACGGTCGCACCGCGTTTGTGTCGGGCGCGGCCTCGGGAATCGGCCGCGCAGTCGCCCGCCGGCTGTCCGCACACGGCTGCCCGGTGGCGATCGTCGACCAGGACGAGACGGGGCTTACGCAGACGGCGGAGCTGCTGCACGGGCCGGTGCTGGCCCGGCGCCTGGACGTGCGCGATCGCCACGCGCAGCTGGCGTTCGCCGCCGAGGTCGCCGAGTGGGCACCCGCGCCGCTGGGAATGGTCTTCAACAACGCCGGCGTCGCCACCTCCCAGGGCGTCGCCGAAGGGTCGGTCGAGGACGACGAGTGGGTGTGGACGATCAACTTCGAGGGCGTGGTCCACGGGGTCCGCGCCTACTTGCCGATCCTGCTGCGACAGGACTCAGGCGTGATCGTCAACACCTCGAGCGTGTTCGGTCTCGTCGGGATCCCGTTTCAGAGCGCCTACTGCGCCTCGAAGTTCGCCGTCCGCGGGTTCACCGACTCGCTGCGCCAGGAGCTGCGCGGCACCGGCGTCCGCGCCGCGACCGTCCACCCCGGCGGCGTCAAGACCAACATCGCCCGAAACGCGCGGTACCACGGCGACCCGATGGGTCGCGGGCTCAGTCACGAGCAGGCGGCTCAGCTGTTTGACGCGATGGCCCGCACCACCCCCGACCGCGCCGCGGAGATCATCCACGCGGGCGTCAAGGCAGGCAAGAGCCGGATCCTGGTCGGCCCCGATGCGTACCTGTTCGACGCGCTCGCGCGGCTGGCTCCGACGCGCTACTACGACCTGATCGCGCTGCTCGAGCCTCTGGCTGCCGGCCGGCGCGGGCCGCGCTGAGGGCTCGAGCGCAACATCCGGGTTGCCGCCGAAGGCGGGCGTAGCATCCTTGGCGAGTTCAGAACTTCGGGATCGCACCGATTAAGGTGTGTATGAGCGAGTCCAGATCACCGGCCCAAGCCTCAGAGAGGCTCGTGGAGTTGGTATACGAGCTACTCGACGCGCATAACGACACCGCGCAGCTCGCGCGGGAGCTCGGGCGCGACGTCCAGTGGGCGGCGCATCTGGACTACCTGCAGCAGTTGCAGCGCGTCGGGCGCGAGCTGCTCGCCGCGGACACGCTCGCGCGCGCCGCCGCCTAGCTCGGCACGCCCCGCCGCCTGCCCCGGCACGCGCCGCCGCCTAGTCCGGCACGCCCGGCGCCTCACAGCGGCCGCGCCGACCGCTACCGCCGCCGCGCTTCGGGCTCGAGCGCCGGGTTTGACCACCCGCCATCCGTCGGGTTGACGTTCACGCCTGGCGGGACGATCTCGTCGATCCGATCGAGCACGTCGTCTGACAGGTGGACGTCGGCGGCCGTCACCTGCGACTCCAGGTGCTCCATCGTCCGCGGCCCGATGATCGCCGCCGTCACCGCCGGGTGGTTGATCACCCACGCCAGCGACATCTCGATCAGCGTGATCCCAGTCTCCTCTGCGATCTTGGCGAGGGCGTCGGCGGCCTCGAGCTTGCGCTGGTTGGCGGGCAACGACATGTCGTAGCGGCCGGGGAGCCGCTCAGCGCGCCGGGACCGCGGGATCTCGGTTCCGAGCCGGTATTGGCCCGTGAGCCAGCCACCGGCGAGCGGGCTCCACGGAATCACGCCCATTCCGTGGCGCCGGCAGGTGGGCAGCACGTCGTTCTCCACGCCGCGGATCAGGATCGAATAGGGCGGCTGTTCGCATACGAACCGCTCTCGCCCGCGATCGCGGGCCACCCACTGGGCCTCGACGATTGCGCTTGCGGGAAACGTCGAGGATCCGATGTACCGCACCTTGCCGGCGTGGACCAGGTCGCTGAGCGCCCCGAGCGTCTCGTCGATGTCGGTGTCGAACTCGGGCCGGTGGATCTGGTAGAGGTCGATCCAGTCGGTCTTCAGCCGGCGCAGGCTGTTGTCGACCTCGCGCACGATCCAGCGGCGCGAGTTGCCGAACTCGTTGGGGTCGTCGCCCATCGTCCCGTGGACCTTGGTCGCGAGCACGACGTTGTCGCGCTTGCCGCCGGCCAGCGCCTTGCCGACGATCTCCTCCGATTCCCCGCGCGCGTAGACGTCGGCGGTGTCGATGAAGTTGATTCCTGCGTCGAGCGCCCGGTGGATGATCCGGATGCTGTCGTCGTGATCGGTGTTGCCCCAGCCGCCGAACATCATCGCGCCCAGGCACAAGGGGCTTACACGGACGCCGGTACTGCCGAGTGTGCGGAGTTCCATGGTCATGTTCGAATCCTATCGAACTTGAGTAGTCGCCCAGACCACCATCAAGTAGTCCGCCAGACATCTATCTGGTAGTCTCATGGACTACTGGATGCTCGACGTCAACCCTTTCGTGTACTCCCACCCGGTCGCACCCGAGGACGTCATCGACCGCGACGAGGAAACGCGCGCGCTTCTGAAGAACGCCGTCGGAGGGCACTACGTGCGCGTCTTCGCGCCACGCAAATACGGGAAGACCAGCCTGCTTCGGCGAGCGCTGCAGGAGGGCGAGTCGCGCGAGCGGCTGATTCCGATCCTCGTCGACCTGTACCGGATCTCGTCGGTCGCCGACGTCGCGATTCGGTTTGAGCGGGCCTACGCGCGGCAGCTCAAGGGAACCCTGCGGGCGAAGATCGAGGATTCCCTGCAGAAGACCGGCATCGGCCTCTCGCTCGGCGCCTACGGGATCAGCGCGAAGCTGCAGCTCGGCGCGAAGGTCGACCCCCTCCCCGCGCTGCACGCCTTGCTCGACTTGCCGCTCAGGCTCCAGCGAGGCGGCGGCTACCGCGCGTTCATCGCCTTCGACGAGTTCCAGGACGTCCTGAAGGTCCCGAGCCTCGACGGCCTGATCCGAAGCCACATCCAGTTCCACGGCGAAGTCGCCTCCTACGTGTTCGCCGGCTCGGAGCCCGGGATGATGGAGCAGCTGTTCGAGCACAAGGATCGCCCGCTCTACGGCTCGGCGGTGCCGATGCGGCTCGGTCGTCTGCCCAACGACGAGATCGCCGCCTACATCGCGCAACGCTTCGAGGCCACCGGTCGCCGCGCCGGCGAGGCCCTCGGCCCGCTGATCGACGCCGCCGACGGCCACCCGCAGCGGGCGATGCTGCTCGCGCATCGCCTGTGGGAGCTCGTTTCACGAGGCGAGACCGCCGATCTGGATGACTGGACCCACGCCCACGCTGCCGCGCTGGCCGAGCTCGACGCCGAGTTCGACGCGCAGTGGCGCGGCTTTGATGCCTCAGAGCAGAAGACGATGCGCGCGGTCATCGCCGGTCACGGATCCCCCTACAAGGGCGACGTGCTCAGACGCCTGGAGCTGACCAAGGACATGGTCCGCAAGGCGCTGCCGCGACTCACCGCGACCGCGGAGATCGAGGCCGTCGACGGCAAGCAGGCGGTCGTCGACCCCCTGTTCGCGCAGTGGATCGAGCGCGTCAACGAGGGCCTGCCGGGCACCGACGCCGACGTCGACTAGGGGACCCGCTCCTTGTCCGGGATTGGATGAACTGGTATAAGGATGTGATGCCGCCCTGTACCAATTTGTACAGGTCTCGGGCGCTGTACGTATTTGCGCAATCGGCGGGTATTCTGAGGCGCTAGGCGCGGGATAAAACGAGAGGAGATTCACAGTGGCAAGCGACCTGACCAGCGAAGCGCCGGTCGAGATCGAGCCGGTGTTCGGGGGCGACACGCAGACGGTGCTGGCCAGCCCGCGGATCGCACCTGCTCCAGCCACGCTCGAGGAGGCTCGCAACGCTCCGGGCCGCGCGGAGAAGATCGCCGCCATCACCCGCCGGATCGAGGAGCAGGGGATCAAGTACATCTTCTTTCAGCAGATCTCGGTCACCGGCCGGGTGATGGGCAAGGGTGTCGTCTCGACGTTCTTCCCGCAGGTCGCCCAGCGCGGCTACCAGCTCGTGTACGGCGCGACCGCGAACCTGTTCACCGACCGTAAGGGCAACTACATCGGCTTCGGCCCAGAGGAATCCGAGCTCGCCGCGATCGCCGACCTGGACACCTTCAAGACACTCCCGTGGGACCCCCGGGTCGCCCGCGTGTTCTGCGACTGCTACGACACCGAGACCGGCGACCTGCTCGACGCCGACCCGCGCCAGAACCTCAGGCGGATCGCCCACGACTTCGAGCAGGAGCTCGGCTACCAGTTCATGATCGGGATCGAGCCCGAGACGATGTGGCTCAAGCGGCCCGAGAACGGCGGCGTGCCCGAGGGCCTGACCAAGCCCTACTGCTACCACATCCACCAGTTCGAGGAGCTTCGTCCGGTGCTGCTCGATGTCGTCCAGTACTGCCAGGCGCTGGGACTCGACATGAGCTACGGCGACCACGAGGACGCGCCCGGCCAGCTCGAGCTGAACTTCCGCTTCGATCGCCCGCTACGCACCGCCGACAACATCACGACCTACCGCCAGGCCTGCGCGGCGGTGGGCCGAGAGCACGGGGTGCTGCCGTCGTGGATGCCAAAGCCGTTCACCGGCGTGTCGGCCAACGGCCACCACCACCACTTCACGCTCGTCGACGAGGACGGCAACAACGTGTTCCACGACCCCGACGGGCCCGCGCAGCTGTCCGAGCTCGCGCGCCACTTCCTCGGCGGTTTGCTCGAGCACTTCGGCGCGCTGATGTGCATCGGCAACTCGACCGTCAACTCGTACTGCCGGATGTGGGACACGGGCTTCTGGGCCCCGATCTACAAGAACTGGGGCTGGCAGAACCGAACCACCACGGTGCGCGTCGCGACCGGCGGGCGCTTCGAGTATCGCGGCGTCGACTCCTCCTGCAACCCGTACCTGACGATCGCCGCGCTGCTGCAGGCAGGCCTCGACGGCGTCCGCCGCGGGCTCGACCCCGGCCCGCCGCAGCAGGGCAACACCTACGACCTCCTGCGGGAGGGAGCCGAGATCGAGAAGGTCCCAGACAGCCTCGGCGATGCGCTCAAGGCGCTGGCCAAGGACGACGTCATCAAGAGCGCGATGCCGGGCCGCCTGTACAAGGTGTTTGACTGGTACAAGCGCGACGAGTGGGAGCGCTACCTGGCGGCCGTCACCGATTGGGAGCGCGAGGAATACCTCGAGGTGCTCCCATGACCGCAGGGACCGACTGACCATGTGCGGGATCGCCGGGATCATCTACAAGAACGGCAACGGCGCCCACCGGATCGGCCGCGACATCACGAGCATGCTGCAGGCGATGAAGCACCGCGGCCCGGACTCGACCGGGTTCGCGCTGTACCGCCAGCCCGCACAGGACCTGGTGCTCCGGATCAAGCTCGCCGACGCGAACACACCGCGTGACCTCGAGTTCGAAGACAACTTGCGCCGCCACCGCCGCGAGATCCAGACGAGGCTGCGCGCGACCGGAGCGCACGTCCAATCGACCGAGGACATCAACGAGTACACGATCAGCGTCACGCTGAGCTACGACGGAGACATCAAGCGACTCGCCGACCACGTCGAGTCGGTGCCCAACGCAGAGGTCCTGTCGGCCGGCCACGCGCTGGAGATCGTCAAGGACCTGGGCGACGCCAAGACCGTCTCCGCCGGCTATCACCTCGACGACTATTTCGGCAGCCACGGGATCGGCCACGTGCGGATGGCGACCGAGTCCGATGTCGACATCTCCAACGCGCACCCGTACTGGGCGTACCCGTTCTCAGACGTGGCCGTCGTCCACAACGGACAGCTCACCAACTACCACCAGTGGCGCCGGCGCCTGGAGCGCTCCGGCCACCGCTTCGCGTCGGAGTGCGACTCGGAGATCATCGCCGTATACCTCGCGCAGAAGCTGCAGGACGGCGATTCGCTGCACGACGCGATGCAGCACAGCCTCGAGGACCTCGACGGCGTGTTCACCTACATCTGCGTGTCCGAGGACGCGCTCGGGATGGCCAAAGACGAGCTCGCGGCGAAGCCGTTGGTGCTCTACGAGGGCGAGGACATGGTCGCGCTCGCGTCGGAGGAGATGGCGATCCGGGCGGTGATCGACCGCGAGATCGAGACCTACGATCCGTATGAGGGCGAGGTGATGGTGTGGACACGGTGAGCAACGGCGAGGCTCGCTATGACGCCCGCGGACTGGTCGAGCTCGACGAGGTCGTCCCGCGGACCAGCGAGATCGACGGCGACCGTGCCGTGCTCGACGCGCACAAGCTGACCACGCGCAGGATCAACCTCGAGCTGCGGTGGCTGCTCTACGAGCAGGGCGTGACCGACGTGACGGTGCGAAACCCGGGCGCGCGCCACTCGCTCGGCGCCGGCATCCTCACCCGCTGCAACATCACGTTCGAAGGCAGCCTCGGCTACTTCGCCTGCGGGATCATCGACGGGCCCGAGGTACACATCACGGGACGGGTCGGCTGGTCGGCGTGCGAGAACATGATGTCCGGCGTGGTCACGATCGACAGCAACGCGGGCTCGCTGATGGGGGCCGCGCTGCGCGGCGGCGACGTGGTCGTCAAGGGCCAGGTCGGAGCGCGGACGGGGATCGACCAGAAGGGCGGCACGATCATCGTGCTCGGCAGCGCCGGCTCGATGACCGGCTTCATGATGCAGCGCGGCCGCCAGATCCTGTGCGGCGACGTCGGGCCGGGGCTCGGCGACTCCATGTACGACGGCACCATCTACGTCGCCGGGAAGGTCAAATCGCTGGGGATCGATTGCGTGCCCGGCGACTGGACGGACGCCGACACCGAGCTGATCGAGCGCAAGTTCCAGATCCACGACCTCGGCTCGCCGCCGGAGTTCCAGAAGTTCGTGTGCGGCAAGAAGCTCTACAACTACGACAGCCTCGAGCCGTCCGAGCGCAAGCTCGTTCTCTAGGAGGCCCAAGATGGCAGACGAGAACGCACCCATGAGCCGCAACCGGCTCGGTCACAGCTCGATCTTCACCCCCGAGGTGATCGACGACATCCACGTCAAGTCCGAGCTCGGCCGTTACCGCATGCGCGGCTTCTCGATGTTCAAGAAGATCCCGCACTGGGACGACCTGATGTTCCTGCCCGGCACGCTGACCCGATTCGTGATCGAGGGCTACCGCGAGAAGTGCGACACCAAGACGGTGCTCGGCGCGCGCTTCGCGAAGAAGCCGATCGAGCTCGACATCCCGATCTACATCACGGGCATGAGCTTCGGCGCGCTGTCGCTCGAGGCAAAGATGGCGCTCGCGAAGGGCGCTTCGATGGCCGGCACCGCGACGTGCTCGGGCGAGGGCGGAATGATCCCGCCCGAGCGGGATTTGTCGACGAAGTGGTACTACCAGCTGATCCAGAGCCGCTACGGCTTCAACCCCCACCATCTGATGCTCGCCGACGCGTGCGAGTTCTTCATCGGCCAGGGCTGCAAGGTCGGGCTCGGCGGCCACCTGATGGGTCAGAAGGTGACCGAGCAGGTCGCTGAGATGCGATCGCTGCCGGCCGGGATCGACCAACGCTCGCCGGCCCGCCACCCCGACTGGCTCGGCCCCGACGACCTCAGTCTCAAGATCCAGGAGATCCGCGAGGCGACCAACTACGAGATCCCGATCCAGCTCAAGCTCGGCGCCGCCCGTGTCTACGACGACGTGCGCATGGCCGCGAAGTGCAGTCCCGACATCATCTACCTGGACGGTGCCGAGGGCGGGACCGGAGCCGGCCCCCACGTCGCCGCCGAGGAGACCGGGATCCCGCTGATGGCGGCGATCCCTGAGGCGCGCCGCGCGCTCGAGGACGTCGGGCTCGCCGACGAGATCGACCTCGTCGTCGCCGGCGGGATCCGCAACGGCGGAGACGTCGCCAAATGCCTCGCGCTCGGTGCGACCGCCGTCGCGATCGGGCACTCGGCGCTGATGGCGCTCAACTGCAACAAGGAGATCCCCGGCGTCACCGACTACGAGGGCACGGTCGGCGTCCCCGCCGGCCAGTGCTACCACTGTCACACGGGGCGATGCCCTGTCGGCGTCGCGACGCAGGATCCCGAGCTGCGAAAGCGCCTCGTCGTCGACGACGCGGCGCACCGCGTCTACAACTTCCTGCACACGCTGACGCTGGAGTGCCAGATGCTGGCACGCGCGTGCGGCAAGACCGACGTGCACAACCTCGAACCCGAGGATCTGTGCGCGCTGACCGTCGAAGCGTCGGCGATGGCTCGCGTTCCGCTCGCCGGAACCGACTACATCCCGGGGGTGTCCGAGGACCGCGCGCTCGCCGAGATCAAGCGGCTGCTCGAACGCCACATCGAGAACCCGGTCGACTACCTGGCGGAGGCCGACCGCGAGACGACGGGAGCGGCCGACTGATGAGCTCCCCTCGCGAACCGGAGAAGATCATCGGCATCGATGCCGAATATCTCTCCGGCCACCGCTTCGCCTACCAGGAGAACAGTGCGGAGATCGAGGACGTCGACCTGCTCGCCGCGACGCCCGGCCAGGACATCAACTGGCTCGAGGATGTGACGCTGCTAGAGGAGGAGGGCACACCGGCGGTGTTCGACCGCTACTCGAACTCGTTCATCAAGATCTACTTCGAGATCCCGGCCGGGCACGAGGACGAGATTGCCCGCAAGGTCCTGATCAAGCACCTGCAATCGGGCAACTCGTACGGGATCGCGCTGAAGCAGCGCCACGCCAAATTCCCGCAGCCGCTGCTCGGCCCGTGGGTGAAGGACTCGCCGACGGTCGGGACCGATTGGACGCGGCCGGTCCTCGAGGGCTGGGAACCGCCCGCCCACTAGCAGTGTCGACGATGTCCACCGAGCCCGCGCTGTCGCGATCGGTCCGCCGCGGGCCGCGCATCACCCTGACCTGCAAGTGCGGCGAGATCAACTACCTGCAGTACGGCGAGCAGTGGACATGCCCCAAGTGCGGGCGCCACTGGAACACGCGGCGGATCCCGCTCGAGCAGTACGCCGAGATTCGCCGCACCCAGCTTCGCTACCGGCGGATCCCGATCGCCGTCAGCGTGCTGGCGCTGATCTGCGTGGTCGCGTTCCTGATCGTCGGCAAGCCGTTCGCCGGACTGATCCTGGTCGGCTTCGCGGCCACCGCCTGGAGCATGTTCGCGCGCCCTTTCCACAAGCGCCGCTATCGCGAGGCGATCGCGAAGCTGCCCAGCTGGGAGATCGAGCCCGATTGACGATGTGCTGGCCGGGCCACGGCGGCCCGGCCAATCACATCTCAATCACATCTAGTGCACGATCAGGACGTCACACCGAGCGTGATGCGCGACGGCGTCGCTGACGCTCTGACCAAGTATCCGGTGGAGCGTTCCCAGCTCGCGCGTGCC
This sequence comes from uncultured Solirubrobacterales bacterium, assembly GCA_963809685.1. Classification (GTDB taxonomy): domain Bacteria; phylum Actinomycetota; class Thermoleophilia; order Solirubrobacterales; family Solirubrobacteraceae; genus Palsa-465. The sequence continues at coordinate 155,042 of CAWEKN010000017.1, forward strand.
GACCACGATCAGGTCTGCCCCACGCTCGGTCGCGAGCTGGACGATCGCGTCCGCGGGTTCGCCGATCGCGGCCTGGTACTCGGCCTCGACTGCCACGCTGTTCAGGTATTCGCGCGCGCGATCGAGCTCCGCGATGTGGTCTTCCGGCGTGTCGGTCGGGTCGATGCCACCCGCGCCGCGTCCCGACGCAGGCTCGATCGTCGGCGCGACGCTGGCGACCACCAGCTTTGACCCGAACGCCTTGGCCAGATCGGCGGCGCGTTCGAGCGCCCGCTTCGACTGCTCGGTTTCGTCATATCCGACGAGGATCTTCTGTGGTCCGCTCATGTCAGCCTGCCGCGACCGGCGTGGGCATGGGAGCCGACTCGGACGCGAGCATCGCCGCCTCCGCGTCGTCGGGCACCACCGGCGGCTCTTCGCGCCAATGCACACTCTCCTTGTCCTGGACGATGCGGCGGAAGAAGAACAGCAGCAACGATGCGACGAGAACGCCGATCCCGATCCAGAAGTCGGTCCAGGTGCCGTAGCCGTTGAGCTTCGGCGCCAGCGCCCCGACCACCAGGAACAAGGCATTCAGTGCGCACAGCACAGCGACTATCGGCAGCCACCCCCTGCCGATCTTGATCGGTCTCGGCCAGTTCGGCCGGTCTCTGCGTAGCAATAGGAATGCGCTCAGGGCGAACACGTGGCAGAGAACGTACCCGATGTTGCTCAGGTACAGGATCGCGAGGTTCGAGGTGATGAACACCACGAGCAGGATGTTCACGATCATGTCGACGGTCATCGCCCGGCCGGGTACGTGATAGCGGTTGAGGACGCCGAGTTCCTTGATCGTCATCCCCGCTTTGGAGATTCCGTACAGCGCCCGGCTGGCGTCGGCCGTCGACGAGGTCATCGACAGAAGCAGCGCGGCGATGATGCAGATCGTGAAGAAGCTCGCCGCCCCGTGCCCGACGATCGTCTGCATCGCCTGGGTGTAGAACTGGCCCTCGGCGGTCGCCGACGGGACGGCGCCGGTGACCCCGCCCAGACCGAGCGGGACGAGCAGGCAGACCATCAGCATGAACCCGGCGCCGCTGCGAAGCGCCAGGCCGGTATCGCGCCTGGTGTCCTTGTATTCCGGCGCGAACGTCGCGGCGACCTCGGTTCCGTATGTCGACCACGCGAGGATGAACATGTACACCAGCGCGACCTTGATCCCGCCCCACGGGCCGGTGAACGTGGAGTGGATGTTGCTCGAGTGCCACGTGCCGCTGATGTACGGACCGACGATGAACAGCGCCAGCGGGATCATCAGCAGCGCGGCGCACACGTAGCTGAACCAGACGGCCGGCCGCAGCCCGAAGATGTTGAACAGCCATACCGCGATGATCGTGCCGATCGCGATGAAATGCGGCAAGCCGAGGTGGTTGGAGAAGATCGTGACCGTCCACGTCGAATTCGGCCACCACTGCCCCGCCGCGAGGTCGCCGATGATCTTTCCGAAGATCGAGAGCACGACCGACCAGCCGATCCAGTATCCGAACGCCGACAGCGGCCCGACCAGGGTCGTGTACTTGCGCCAGCCCTCGTGCGCATACAGCGAGATGCCGCCGCTGCGATGCCCGAACATCGTCGCCGGCTCGGAGTAGATCCACGCCTGCAGCATCCCGATGATCGCCGAGGCCCCCCACAGGATCATCGCGCCGGCAGCCCCGAAGATCCCCAGCGTGAAGCCCAGGCTCCCGAGCAGGAAGCCCGGATTGCAGAGGGCGATCACGAACCCGTCCCACCACCGGAGCGTCTTCAGTAGCTGTCGTTCCTCGACTACGGCTGTCGCCATATCAACACCCCTCGTTTGTGCACATTGGTACAGGGCAGGTGGCCTGGGGCGCCTTATACCAGTTTGTACAAACCTGGTCAAATAAAAGCGGCCCGTACACTCGCAATATGCAGGCTGTGCAGGCGCCCGGTCGGTCCACCGCTGCTCTCCCCGAGGTCCCGGCGAGTCCGACCAAGACCCGGCCTGTGCTGCTCGCAACGCTCGCGATCCGGGTCGACCCGAGCGCCGAGCGGATGGCGCTGGAGAGCGCGCTCGAGGCCGGCGTCGGACTGATCGTGGCCAACATGGTGGCGCTGCCGCCCTACCCGATGACGCTCGTGCTGGCGCGGGAATACGCGACGCTGCCACACGAGGAGGATCTCGACGCGGTCCGCTCCACGGCCCAGCGAGCCGCTGCGATGGGGATCGAAACGGAGCTGCTGAGGGTCTCGAGCCGGCGGCCGGTGACCGCGCTGCTCGAGCTCGCCCGCGACCGCGAGGCGGGGCTGCTCGTGTTCGGCCCGAAGCGGACCGTCCGCAACTCGCTCCGCGTGCGGGCGGCGGCGCGCACGGTGCGCCGTAGCGCGCCCTGCCTGGTGTGGATCGCGCCTGACGGATAGGGGGCTCTGCGGGGCGGCGTGCTGGATTTGGGGCGTATAGCACCCCAAACTCAGCACGAGGGTCGCTACTCGCCGCCGGCGCGCTCGCCCACTTCGCGCAGCGTCCCGAACCGTCCCGTGTAGAACAGCAGCGGCTCGCCGTCGCGGTGGTGGACGTGCTCTACCTCGCCGATCCACAGCACGTGGTCGCCCGCCGGGTGCACGTCGACGACGCGGCAGACGAGATGGGCGAGCGCACCGTCGAGCAGCGGCAGCCCGTGTTCCCAGACGAACTCCGGCGGGACCATCGAGTGACGCTGCGCGGCGAAGTGCGCGGCGAAGTGTTCCTGGTCGCACGCGAGCACGCTCACGCCGTAGCGGCCGGTGCGCGGCAGCATCTCGCTCATCCGGCACTGCCCGAGCGACACGAGCACAAGCGGCGGGCGCAGCGAAACCGACAGGAACGCGTTCGCGGTCATGCCGTGGATCGTGTCGCGGTCGATCGTGGTGACGACGGTCACGCCGGTCGCAAACCGGCCCATCACCTGGCGCAGCGCACGCGCTGCGTCTTCGACCGCGGCCGCCTTCGGCGTCAGCTTTGCCACGCCGGTCGGCACGGTGAGGCCGCGGCCTGTCAGCGCGCCGGCCTGGCGCGACTGGGTCGGCGCCTGCCGCGGGGGCGGCATCAGGCCCGAGCTGACGGTCGGCGTCGCCACCCTCGTCAGCCGCGCCACTCCCTCGCGTTCAGTCACGACCGCGGACGTGTCTTCTCCGGGTCATAGAACGGAAAGCGTACGACCTGCGCCGGGATCCGCTTCTGCAGCCCGTCGAGCTTGCCGACTTCGACCGACGTACCGATGTCGGCGTACTGGACCGCCATCCGGCACAGCGCAATCGACTTTCGCAGCGTGGGGCTGCGGGTGCCGCTCGTGACGACGCCGACGCGGCGGCGGCCGACGTACACGTCGTCGCCGTGACCTGTGGCCTCGTTGCCATCGAGTTCTAGCCCGACCAGCCGGCGCTGCGGATGCTCCTTGCGCTCGATCAACGCCTCGCGTCCGATGAAGTCCTCGTCGCCCGACAGGGCGACGGCGAACCCGATTCCGGCCTCGAACGGGTCTGTCTGATCGTCGAACTCGTAGCCGGCGAAGATCAGGCCGGATTCGATCCGCAGGATGTCGAGCGCCTCGAGCCCGAGGGGTTTGCAACCGCGTGGCTCGGCCGCGCCCCAGACCGCGTCCCACACGGCCGGCCCGTCGGACGGGTGGCACCAGATCTCGTAGCCGAGCTCGCCCGTGTAGCCGGTGCGCGAGACGATGATCGGGATCCCGTCGTGGGTGCCGATCCGCCCGATCAGGAAGCGAAACCACTTGAGCTCGTCGAGCGCCGGCTGCGTCGGCGGCGTCCACACTATTTCGGCGAGCGCGGCGCGGCTCTCGGGCCCCTGGAGCGCGAGGTTGTGGAGCTGGTCGGTCGACGGCTTGACGAATGCGCGGAGCCCGGCGCGCTCTGCCACCTCGCGCAACCAGATCCCGTCGTACTCGTCGCCGCCGACGAAGCGGAAGTTGTCCTGCCCGAGGCGGAACACAGTCGCGTCGTCGATCATCCCGCCGGTCTCGTTGCAGAGCGCCGTGTAGGAGACCTGGCCGACCGAAAGCTTGCGCGCGTCGCGGGTGATCACGCGCTGGATCAGCGTCTCGGCGTCGGGCCCCAGCACCTCCCACTTGCGCAGCGGACTCAGATCCATCACCGCGAGCTTCTCGCGACATGCCCAGTACTCCGCGATCGCTCCCTCGTTGTTGAAGCAATGCGGCAGCCAGTAGCCGCGGTACTCGACGAAACTCTTGGTGAGCCGCGAGGTCCGGGGGTGAAATGCCGTCTCCTGCGTCAGGACCGGCGGCGCGTCGGCGGTCACTCGATGCGCGATGGCCAACGAGAAGCGATTCTCGGGCGAGTACACGCGGACGTGGACATCTGTCACCTCCCAGGCGTTCGATGGGTCAATGTCATCGGGGCATGCAGACGACGCGCACACGAGGTCGGTCAGCGCCCGCAGCATCACGTAGTCGCCGGGCCGCGACCACGGCTCGTCGGAGACCAGCTGCATGTCGCGGTCGAACGACGTGTTGTAGAAGAAGTTGAGCGCCTCCCAACCCTTGCGCGGGGCGATCGTGAAGCGCTCGAGCGCGCCATTGAAGTTGTCGGTGCAGTTGATGTGCCCCGGATAGCCGAGATCCTCGTAGTACTTGGCCTGGCACGCCAGCGCGAACGTGTCGTGGCGCCCGACCGTGTCGCGCACGACCTCGACGAGCGGCTGCATGTCGAGGTCGTAGAACTTGCCGTAGAGCCCGGGCTGGGGGTAGGCGGCGCCCATCAGCGTGCGCGTGACGGTCGCGTCGAGTCCGCGCTCGATCCCGGCATCGAGCTTGCCCGCGTGGAACGCAAGGAAGTCAGAGCACTGCTTGCCCTGCACGTCGATCACCTGGATGTACTCGCCCGCCCGCACCTCGTAGCTCGTGGCGGTGGCCGCGTCGATCCGCAGGTCGAGCCGCGGCTCTGCCAGCGGCGGCGGCAACTCGACCTGCCCGCGCGGGCGGGAGACCGCCCGTCGCACCTCGATCAACAGCTCGCTCGCCGGCATCTCGCCGTCGACGACCCGTCCTCCGGGAGCGGCGACGAGCAGCTTTGCATCCCGGTCGGCGGTCAGCGCCACCTCCTCGCCGGGGCTCGAGTCGGGCCCGAACAGCCTGGCGGTGCTCGAGCTGGCGTCGGGCGTCAGGCCGACAGCCTCGAGCCCACCCGACAGGACGGCCACCTGGCCGCCGTGGCGGTCGACGATCCGGACTGAATCGTCGCCGCCAAGACTGACCTCGGTCGCGCCCCCTGGCCGGACGCGGTAGGTCTCGAGCGCCGGATCGGGCGCCAGCAGCCCGCTGACCAGGAGCGCCGCCATCCGCCTACGCCGGCGCCTGCGCCTTCTCCACCTCGGCCAGCAACTGCTCGGCGAGCTTGCGCTTGCCGTCCGCGTCGAGCTTCTTGATCTCGTTCTCGACGGCACGGCGGTTGTAGGTCTGGTTCCAGTAGTCGAGGCTGTCGAAGCCGAGCAGCACCGCCTTGCCGACGAACTGGCGCAGCACCTCGTTGGTCGGTCCCATCACCCACCCGGCCTTGGCGTCGCGCAGGTAGCGCTCCATCTCCATGTCGCGCTTGTAGCCCGAGCCGCCGCACGCGTGCAGCATCTTGTCGACGACATGCGCGGTGTTCTTGGCGGCCTCGAACTTGATCTGCCAGGCCCAGTGCAGGAAGTTGGCGCGCGCCAACTCCCCTGGGCGCAGCTTGGCCGTGTTGTGGTCGGTGGCGTTGTCCATCGCCTGGGCGACCGAGTACGCGAACAGACGGGCGGCGTTGGTGTCGATCACCGCCTCGCCGATGTAGTCCTGGATCGTCGGGTAGTCGGCGACGCGCAGGCCGACGTCGACGTGGCGCTTGCGCGTGGTCTGGCGCTTGGCGATGTCGATCGCGCCCATCGCCAGGCCGTTCCACACCGACGATGAGCCGATCAGGAACCATGGGTCGACCGACTCGTCGTTCGATGCCGCGCCGTCGCCCTCGGGCCCGACGATCTGGTCGCCCGGGATGTCGATGCCCGGGACTTCGATCGGCCCGGATTGGTTGCCGCGCAGCCCGAGCGCGTCCCACGTCGAGGGCTGCGCCTTGATGTGCTCGCCGTCGATCACGAACACGGAGAGATCGTCATAGCCGCTGAAGTCAGGCGACGTCGTCTGCACCACGTAGAAGTCGGCGAACCCACCCGACGTCGTCCACGAGGCCTTCTTGCGCACGTTGTAGCCGCCGTTGGAGCGCTCCGCGCCCGACGAGATCGGGTACCAGAAGTGCGAGCCGGTCTCGGGGTCGGAGTACGAGAGCGTGCCGATCTTGCCGCTGTTGAGTGGTCGGATGTACTTGTCGACCAGCGCGGGCGTCGCTCGCAGCATGATCGCGTTGACCGCGCCGATGTGCATCACGTAGCACATCGCCGTCGATGCGCAGCCGTAGCGCGCGATCGTCTCGCACGTCATCGCGTATCCGACGTGGTCCTCGCCGAGGCCGCCGTACTCGGTCGGCACCGTCAGCGCGAGGAAGCCGTGCTCGCCGAGCAGCTCGAGGTTGCGGCGCGGGAATTCGAGATTGTCGTCGGAGACCTTGGCGTTTGCCCGCATCTCCTTCTCGCACAGCTCGATCAGCAGGTCGCGCAGCTCGCGCTGACGGTCACTGAGCACCCAATCGGGATCCCATTCATACCCGAGTCCCCAGAAGGCCTCACCACCCCACGTCTTCTCGGACATCAATCTCCTCCGGTGTCTAGCTTTGGCAGATCCGACCTCGAGCGGGAACCCGGGTGCCCTGACTGAAACTGCTGCGCAGCAGTTACGCTGCACAAATATGTTCAAGCGATTTCTAGCGGAGCGGCCCAGTTCTGTCTAGGCCGCTGGTGGGCGTCTCCGCGAGCCTTCACGACTTCGGCGACTACGGCGGTGTGGGCGTGCACCGCCCGCTGCTGCTGGCCGGGGCACTGCCGCTGACGCTGCCCCAGTTGCCAGACGCGGTGGCGCCGGCGCTCGACGCGCTCCAGGGGATCGTGCTCGCACCCGGCCGCGACATCGAGCCGGCGCGCTACGGCCAAGAGGCTCATGAGCTGCTTGCTCCGACCGAGCCCCGGCGTGACGCATTCGAGCTCGATCTGATCCCGGCGGCGCTCGCGCGCGGCCTGCCGATCCTCGGCATGTGCCGCGGCATTCAGATCCTGAACGTCGCGCTCGGCGGCACGCTCGCCCAGGACGTGAGCCTGCTCGTCGACGGCCATCCGAGCGACCCCGGGTGGGCGCAGTGGAAGCGGATGGAGGCAGCATCGCTGGACGGCACGCCGGCGCCGGACCATCCCCGTCACGAGATCGACGTCGCCGCGGACAGCCTGCTCGGCCGCGCGCTGCGCACCACGTCGATCGCGGTCAACTCGTTTCACCATCAGGCGATCGATCGCCTCGCCGATGGCCTCGCCGTCACCGCGGCCAGCGGCGATGGCGTGATCGAGGCCGTCGAGCTGCCCGGTTCCGCGGTGCTGGCCGTGCAGTGGGAGTTGCAGGAGGAGGCGCGAACCGACCCGCGGTTTCAGGCGGTGTTCGACTGGTTTGTGAGCGCCGCCCGTGACGGTTGAGTGGTTATACCTATTTGTCTAGACTGGCGCCGTCGATCAACCGAGGGAGCAAGCGATGAAGACCAGTCTCGAGATTGCGCAAGAAGCGGAGCTCGTGCCGATCGGCCGCATCGCACAGAACTCCGGGCTCGAAGCCGACGAGGTCGAGCCCTACGGCCGCTACAAGGCAAAGGTGTCGCTGTCGGCGATCGACCGTCTCGCCGAGGTTCCGAACGGCAAGCTCGTGTGCGTCTCGGGGATCACGCCGACCAAGGCCGGCGAGGGCAAGACCACGACCGCGGTCGGGCTGACCCAGGGGTTGGGCGCGATCGGCAAGTCGCCGGTGCTGTGTCTGCGCGAGCCCTCGCTCGGGCCGGTGTTCGGGATCAAGGGCGGCGCCGCCGGCGGCGGCCTCACCCAGGTCGTGCCGATGGAGGATCTGAACCTCCACTTCACCGGCGACATCCACGCGGTCGGCGCCGCCAACAACCTGCTCGCGGCGCTGCTCGACGCCTCGATCCTGCACGGCAACCACCACAAGATCGACGCGCTGCGGATCGGCTGGCGGCGCGCCGTCGACATGAACGACCGGGCGCTGCGACAGATCGTCCTCGGGCTCGGTGGCCGGCCGAACGGCTATCCGCGTGAGACCGGGTTCGACATCACCGCCGCGTCCGAGGTGATGGCGATCCTCGCGGTGTCGCGCGACCTCCAGGACCTCCGCCGCCGGCTCGGGGCGATCACGGTCGCTTACTCCTACGACGGCGCCAAGCCGGTGACCGCCGAGGACCTCGGGGCGGCCGGCGCGATGGCCGTGCTGCTCAAGGAGGCGCTCAAGCCGAACCTGATCCAGACGCTCGAGGGCCAGCCGTGCCTGATGCATTGCGGGCCGTTCGCAAACATCGCCCACGGCAACTCGTCGCTGGTCGCCGACCTGATCGGCCTCAAGCTAGGTGACTACGTCGTCACCGAGTCGGGCTTCGGCTCAGACATGGGGATGGAGAAGTTCTTCGACATCGTCTGCAGGGTCGGCGGCCTGCGCCCGAGCGCGGTGACGCTGGTCGCGACGGTGCGCGCGCTCAAACATCACGGCGGCATCGAGGACGACCCCCGGGTCGGGCGCGAGGCCGGCCTGGCCGCGATCGAGACCGGCGCGGCGAACCTGCGCCGCCACCTCGGGATCGTCAAGGAGTTCGGCCTGCCGTGCGTGGTCGCGATCAACCGCCGCCCCGGCGACACCGACGAGGAGCTCGCGTTGGTCAAGCGCCTCGCGATCGAGGCGGGCGCGTTTGCAGCGGAGATCAACGAGGGGTTCGAGCGCGGCGGCGCGGGCGCGACCGCGCTCGCGGAGGCGATCGTCGATGCGTGCGAGCAGCCCAACGACTTCAGTTTCATCTACCAGGACTCCGACTCGATCCGCGACAAGATCGAGGCGGTAGCCAAGCGCGTATACCGGGCCCGAGACGTGTTCTTCTACCCGGCCGCCGAGCAGCGGATCGCCCAATTCGAGGCCGACGGCCTCGGCAACCTGCCGATCTGCATGGCCAAGACGCACCTGTCGCTGTCGGCGGACGCGGCGTTGCTGAACGCTCCCGAGGACTTCACGCTTCAGGTCCGCGACCTGCGCGCGTACACCGGGGCGGGCTGGCTGGTGCCGCTGTGCGGCGACATCCAGCAGATGCCGGGGCTCGGCAAGTCGCCGGCGGCGCTCAACGTCGACATCGACGCTGACGGACGAACGGTCGGGCTGTTCTAAACCCCCCGGTGCGGCACACCCCTTGACAGAATGGCCGTCACATATGAGCGGTGAGGTGGGAGCCAGCCGAGAGGGGCTGCGATAGCCAAGCGCGGCGCGAACGGGGCGGGAGGGCATAGACCCTCGCTGGTCGACAGCGCCGAGCAGGCGCTGCGCCACTGGCTGGCCCCGGGCCGCTACCGCACGGGCGATCGGCTGCCCCCCGAGCACGACGTCGCGGAGATGCTCGGGATCTCACGCGGGACGCTGCGCACCGCGCTGCAGCGGCTCGAGGACACGGGCGAGATCGTCCGCCGCCAGGGCAGTGGCACGTTCGTGGGCCGGGTCGCGGTGCCGACTCAGCTCGACGAGCGGCTCGAGCGGCTCGAACCGTACTCGTCGCTGGCCAAACGGCGGCGCGTCAAGTTGGCCGCGACCAACCTGCGGATCGAGCAGCGCGCGGTCGGCTCTGAGGTCGGCGAGCTGCTCGAGCTCGATCCGGGCACCGAGGTGCCGACGATCTTCCGGGTGCTGCTCGCCAGCGGCAGCCCGGCGGCCGTGATGTTCGACGTCGTGCACCCCGACATCGAGCTGCCCGAACTGAAGACGATCACGCGCAAGCTCGAGTCCGGTCTGATGGTGCTCGACCTATTGATCGAGCTCGACGCGCCGATCGGCTTCGCACGGACGCGAGTGATGCCGTGCCTGGTGACCCCGCGCGAGCGGGTCGGACAGGCGCTGGGCCTGACCCGAACGACCGCCGTGCTCGAGCTCGAGGAGGTGATCTACGTCGGCGGCGGCGAGCCGGTCGCCTATTCCCGCGACCTGTTCGCACCGGGCGCGCTCGACGTGCACGTGATGCGCTCGCTCGAGGCGCACAGCCCGGCGCCGATCGCGCTGACCGCCAACTCCGGCCGGCGGTCGCGAGGCGGGCGCTCGCCGGGCGACGGCCGCTAGCTCGCCCGAATGCCCGCCCGCCCGGTTGGCTCGGTCGCGCGTGCCCTCGCGATCCTCGACGCGCTCGGCGCGAGCGACACGGGGCTGGGCGTCAGCGAGCTCGCCCGGCTGATCGGAGTCAACGCCAGCACCGCGTCGCGCCTGCTCGCCACGCTCGAACTCGACGGGTTCGTCGAGCGTCAGCCCGGCGGCCCCTACCGGCTGGGCCTGAAGCTGGTGGCGCTCTCAGATCGCGTGCTCGCGCGGCTCGACGTGCGAGCACTGGCGAGGCCCCAGCTCGAGCGCCTCGTGGCCGCGACGGGCGAGACCGCGACGCTGTCGGTGCCCGGCGAGCAGGCCGCGATCACGATCGACTTCGTCCCATCGGATTCGACTGTGGCGAGCGTCGCCCGGCTCGGTCGACCGAGCGTCGCGCACGCCACCGCGGCCGGGAAGGTGATGCTCGCGTTCGGCTCAGGCGGCTCAGGCGGCGCACGCGGCGCAGGGCGCCGGGGGCGCCGGGGGCGTCGGGGGCGTCGGGGAGCTCGTCGCCGGCGAACTCGCCGCATTCACCGACCGCACGATCACTGACCGCGCGGAGCTGGCGCGCCAGCTCGCCTCCGCCCGCGAGCAGGGGTTCGCGGAGGCCGTCGGCGAGCGCGAGGCGGACCTCGCAGCGCTAGCGGCTCCGGTGCTCGGCCGTGGCGGCGAGCTGGTCGCGATCCTCGGCCTCCAGGGACCGGCGTCGCGGCTGACGGCGAGCCGGCGGCGAGCTGTCCGCCCGGCCCTGCTTGACGCCGCCGCCGAGCTCACGCGGGCGGTCGGCGGCTAGGACGACTAGCTCCAGGGATACGGGCTGTGAGAGACCGGGTGCAGCTGCCCGCTGCTGAAGCGCTCGAACTCAAACGGCGCGAGCAGCGTCGAGTGCTCGCCACGCAGTACCCGGGCGATCTCACGGCCCACGGCGATCATCTTGTAGCCGTGGTTGGAGTCGGCGGCGACGAACACGTTCGGGCGCATGTAGTCGAAGACCGGGAAGTTGTCGACGGTGAACGCTCCGACGCCGCCCGAGCGCGCCTGCCGGTACAGCCGGCGCACGCCGGCGAATCGCTCCAGGCAGTGCGACAGCGCCGCCGACCACATGTCCGGAAAGCCGGGATCGACCGTGCCGCTCGGATACGGGTCGACGTCGAAGCTGTGACCGAAGCGGATCGGCGCGGCGCCGCCCTGCACGCTCGAGCGGTCCGGCTTGAAGTAGATCCCCCACGGCCGATCGGTGATCAGACGGCCCTCGTCGTCGCGCAGCGGCTGATCGCTGTCGAGGTGGATCACACCCGAGGAACGGCCGTCGGCGGTCACAAACGTGACCGGGTCGACCAGCACCTCGCCCTCCTGCAGGTACCAGTACGTCCACATCGGCTGATCAGCTAGCACCGTCCCGTCGGGCTGGTGTACGTCGATGCGGTCGGGCAGCCCCAGCATCTCCCACAGCGTCGCGATCCACGGGCCAACGGCGACCACCACCTGCTCGACCTCGACCGTGCCGGCGCTCGTCTGCACCGCGGTCGCCGCGCCCGCCGAATCAAACTGAAAGCCGGTCACCTCGACGCCGGAGAAGATCTCCGCGCCGGCCGCGCGCGCCTTGTCGGCGAGGCCGAGCATCGACTCGCGGTTGAACGCATAGCCGCCGGCGTGCTCGTGCAGGCAGACAGTGATCCCCGACGCGCGCCAATCCGGGTAAAGCGCGCGCATGTGCTCGGTCACTGCCTCCTCGCCGACGTACAGGTCCGACGGGTAGCCGATCTCCTGCTGGCGCCCGAACACCTCGATCAGGTCGGCCTCCTGCGCCGGCGGCCCGAGGGCGAGATAGCCGCTGCCGTGGTAGTGAAACGCGGCCGGGTCCGACTCCCACAGCTCGACGCATGCCGCCATCAGCTCGCACATCGCGGGCTGGAAGTAGTTGTTTCGCACCACGCCGCAGGCGATGCCCGAGGCGCCGGCGGCGACGCCGGTCTTGTCGACGACAACCACGCGCTCGCCCTGCTCGGCGAGGTGCCATGCCGTTGACAGGCCGTGAACTCCGGCGCCGATCACGAGAATCGGTACCGAGGCGGGGAGATGCTCGCCCATGATCGATTAACTCCTTGCCTATAGCGCAAAGCACTTGCCGATGACGCATAAAGCGTAGCCCTCGGTTCAAGGCGGGTCAAGCGCGTCGCCGTCACCACAGACAACCCTTGAGGTAATACTCCTGCTGGTGTCCCGCAACCGCGAACCGTTGAGCGCGCGGCCGCTCGCGGAGTTGCTCGAGGACGTCGCGGCGCGCACGCCCGCGCCCGGGGGCGGGTGCTCGGCGGCGTGGAGTTGCGCGCTTGCCGCCTCGCTCGTCGAGATGACGGCATCGTTCACGCTGCAACGACCTGATTACGCCGACCGCCACGAGCGGATGGTGGAGATCCGCGCCCGCGCGCGCTCGCTGCGTGACCTCGCCATCGACCTGGGCGAGCGCGAGCTGCACTCATACGAGCCCGTGCTCGACGCGCTGCGGCTCCCGCAGGACGACCCCGAGCGCCCGCGCCGCCTCGACGCAGCATCGTCCCAGGCCGCTGATACTCCGTATGAGCTCGCGCGCGCCGCCGCCGAGGTCGCCGCGCTCGCACTCGAGGCCTCGCGATCGGGAGCGCCTCACCTGAGCGGCGACGCGATCACGGGTGTGTTGCTCGCCGAGGGCGCCTGCCAGGCCGCCGCCGCGCTCGTTCGCATCAACCTGGCCGACCGCCCGCTCGACCCGCGGCTGATCGAGCTCGGGACGCTGACGCAGCGGGCGGCCGCCGCCCGCGCCGAGACGGGTTTAACCGCCTGCTAAGTCACTGGAGGGGCGCCGTGACACCGGTCACCGCGACAGGACCGTAAAGGAGATCGTCCGCGCAGCCGACTTCCCGGCGCTGTTGGAGGCGGTCACGCTCGCTACGTACGTGCCGGGACCCAGCGTCTTCGTCCTAGTTCGACCGCTGAAACTCGTCGCCTCCGCGCCGGCCGCGTCGCGTCGGGTCAGGACGATCAGGGTATGCGTGGTCCGCTTGTGTCGCGCGATCACGACCCGGCCGATCGCGATCCGGACGGTCGCGGCGCCCGACAGCGTGTAGCGGAACGCGGTCCCGCGCGGGGCCCGCGCGCTGACCGCGCTCGTCGCGCGTGCGACCGCAAACCGCCTGTGCGTCATCAACAGCCCGCTGATGGAAACGACCTTCACGCCCGGCTGGCCACCGCCGCCCAGCGGCTGTCCTCCACCGCTCGGCGGGCAGGCGACGATCGTCGCAGTCGTACTCGACGCCGCCGACTTGTCCGAGAATCGCGGCACCGGGGCCGTCGCCGAGGCCGTCAAGACGGTTGACTGGGGCGCGAGCGCGGCCGTGACGGTCAGCGGGGCCGCCGTCGTCCCGGCCGGGGCGCTCACCGTCACCGGGATTTTTGCCGACTCGACCTGGCCGGCGTCGGTGGCGGTGACCTCATACGTCGCGCTCGCCTGGCGGCCGGTCAGCGTCACCTGCGCCGAGGTGAATGGGACCGCGACAAACGGGCCGACCGCGTTCTGCGCCAGACGCATGCCACCAAAGGTCTCGTTGAACCCGACGCTCGTCAGCAGAGTGATCGTCGCGCCGGCCGGCCCGGCGAAGCTGAACTGCAGGCGCGTGCCCGCGTCCGCTAGTCCTGAGTCGGTGAACGGCGCGGCGAAGGCGGAATGGGAGAGAAGCCGCTCTCGCTGCCGTAGGCGACGCCGGGCACGTCCTGATCGAGCACAGCGGGGGCCGCGACCGTCCGCGCCCGGAACACGCCCTTTGCCCGCTCCGCGACTCGGATCGTCGCGGCCTGCGCGTTCGCCGAGCATGCCGGCATGGTTGAAACCCACGAACGTCGGAGGCCCTGCGTGAGGCCCGTGACGCGGGCTCGGAGCCGGCTGGGCGTCAGTGACCGACCAAATGACGTAACCGGTCGGGAGCGTCATCGGCAAACCCGGTTTTGAACCGGGTTTCAAAACCGATAATCAATCCAGCTTTACCAGAACTTCACATTTTGACGATGGAGGGTAGGAGCTTTGTCAGGGGGACAGCAGATCACCTCGACTCCGGAGCTCGCGCCACCTTACGCGAGCGCGTCATCCGAGCTGCGGCTGGTTGACGGAGTGAAAGCTCAGCTCGTCGCGCCGGCGGGCCAGCCTCCGGTCGCGCTGGTGCGCGCCTCGGATCTCGCGCAGCTCGGGCTGCGAGTCAGCGTCGTGATCGCCGCCCTGGATGAGGAGAAGAACCTGCCCTACGTGTTCGCGCGCTTGCCCGCCGGGCTCCACGAGGTGATCGTCGTCGACGGCCGCTCGACCGACGCCACGGTCACGGTCGCGCGCACGCTGCGCCCGGATGTGCGGATTCTGACCCAGACCGGGCGCGGCAAGGGCAACGCGCTGGCGGAGGGGTTCGCCGCCTGCACGGGCGAGATCGTCGTCTCGCTCGACGCCGACGGTTCGACCGATCCCGCCGAGATCCCGCGGTTCGTCGCCGCGCTCTGTAATGGCGCCGACTTCGTCAAGGGGTCGCGCTTTGCCCAGGGCGGTGCCACCGCCGACATGACGCTCGTCCGCGCGCTCGGCAATCGCGCCCTGAACACCGTCGTCAACGCCCTCTACGGGACCCACTACACCGATCTCTGCTACGGCTATAACGCCTTCTGGGCCCGGTGTCTGGGCTACATGCGCGTCGATTGCGACGGCTTCGAGGTCGAGACGTTGATCAACGTCCGGATCGCGAAGGCGGGACTGGTGGTGCACGAGGTCCCGAGCTACGAGTATCCCCGGATGCACGGGCACAGCCACCTGCACGCCGTTCGCGACGGCATCCGAGTGCTGCGCACGATCGCGGTCGAGCGCCTCTCGGGGCGTCGGTCGCTGCTGCCCCGGATCGCCCGCCGCGCGCTTTTGGGATGAAGATCGCGCTGGTCACATCCAGGCACCTTT
The DNA here is from genome assembly GCA_963809685.1 of uncultured Solirubrobacterales bacterium. Lineage (GTDB taxonomy): Bacteria > Actinomycetota > Thermoleophilia > Solirubrobacterales > Solirubrobacteraceae > Palsa-465. Next base: position 170,312 of record CAWEKN010000017.1, read on the forward strand.
CCCATCGCGGCGGCGCCGAGCGCCACGTGCAGGAGCTCGCGCGGGGCCTGGCCCGCTGCGGCGCCGAGGTCGAGCTACTCGCGCCTGGCTTCGCGTACGGCTCGCTGCGCGTGGTCGAGCGTGATGGGGTGATCGTCCGCTGCTTTCCGAGCATGGTCGGCCCGGTGCACTTCGCGATCGCTCCGGGGCTGCGGGAACGGCTGCGCCTGGCCGCCGGCGGCTTTGACCTCGTTGACGTGCACAGCGCCGACCCGCGGCTGGCGCTGGCGGTGATCCGCAGCGGTGTGCGCCGCAGCGTGTTCACCGCGCAGGCGCCGATCGGGCGGCTGATCGGCTGGCCGCAGGTCCGAACGACCGCGGCGGTGCTCGCCGGCGTGAGCCAGATCGTGTGCCCCTCGAGCGCTGAGCGCGACGCGCTGTGCGAGCGCTTCCCGGAGCTCTGGCGCCGAACCTCGGTGGTGCCGATCGGCGTCGACACCGCGGCGATCCACGCGGCCACGCCGATCCCGCACGCCGGAAGCGTGGTGCTGGCGGTCGGACGGCTGGAGCGCGGCCGGCGGATCGACCGCGCGATTGCGGCGATCGCCAGCCTCGCTCCCGGCTTCCGGCTGGTGGTCGTCGGCGACGGACCGCTGCTGCACCGCCTGCGGGCACATGCGGCCGATCTGCGGGTGTCGGCGCGCGTGCAGTTTCTCGGAGCGGTCGCAGACCTCGAGCTGTACCGCTGGCTGCGTTCGGCGCGCGTCGTCGTCGCGCTTCACGACGATCACAGCTCGGGCATCCACGTAGGCGAAGCGCTGGCGGCGAGGGCGCCGCTGGTCGCCTCCGAGCTCCCCGTCCATCGCGAGGCGGCTGCGCGGTTTGACGGCGCCCGGGTCAAGTTCGTCTCCCCGCGCGGTTCTCCGTTCGAGGTCGCGGATGCGATCGCCGAGCTCGCTCGCGGGGGCACGACCTCGCCCACCCCGGCGGTGGACCACGGCGCCCCGTCCCAGGAGGCGGTGCTCGATCGTGTCTGGGAGCTGTACCAGGGCTTGATCAACGCCGGCGGAGCCGATCGCGGACCAGGACGAGGGCGCGCCGTTGGGGCTCGCCGCCGGCGGGCAAACGACCGACGAGCCCATCGGGCTGAGGTAGCGTGAGCGCTTCGCGCTCGAGGCCAACGAGGGACCAGGCGACGGCGGCGGGCGGCGCGGGACTTGATGCCAACGCGTCGCTGCTCGCGCCGGTGGCCGTCCGGGTGCTCGACCTCGAGGCCCCGCCCGACGATCTGCGCGTGTGGCGCGGGGACCAGCGGGCGCCCTATCGCTCGCTGCTGGTACTCGCGCAGGTGGACGGCGACCCGCTCGGGATCGCCACCTTCTCACTCGGCGACGGCGGGGCGCCGTCGGGCGATCAGCTCGCCGCCGAGCTGGGGGGGCGGTTCGCCGCGGAGCTGCGCGAGGCGCGCACCCGACGCGAGCGTATCTCCGGTGGCGTGCTTCCGCATAAAGCGGTGGTGACGCTGGCCGAGCGCCGTCGCCGAGCAATCACGCGGCCCGCGGTCAGCGTCGTGGTGGCCACCTGCGCGAACCCTCGGGTGCTGGAGCGCTGTGTGAAGTCGATCCTCGCCTGCGACTACGACGAGTTCGAGCTGATCGTGGTCGAGAACCGTCCCGGCGTCGTGGATAACCAGGCGACGCTGGCCAGCTGGTTGGCGAACGAAGCCCGGCTGCGTTACGCCGAGGAGCCCCGGCGCGGAGCTTCCCGGGCCGGAACGCGGGCTGGCGCTGCCGAGGGAGCGATGTCGCGTTCACCGACGACGATGTGGTCGTCGACCGCGGCTGGATCCGGCCAGCGTGGAGGCGCTGTGTCGCTCGGGAGATCGCGCGCGTCGCCGGTCTGATTTCCGCTCGAGCTCGAGAGCGAGAGCCAGGTGCCGCTCGAGCAGTTCGCGGCCTTCGGCAAGGGGCTTCGGCTCACACCTTTCGCCACCGAGTCGCGCGCCGAGATCCCCTCCGCCGGCGCTTCGCGCCGGGCGCGATCGGCTCTGGCGGCCAGCACCGTCATCCGGGCCGACGTGGCGCGCGAGCTCAAAGGTCACCGACCTGGGGCCGCAACGGATGATCGGCGGGTGAGGACCTGGAAACTGCAAGATCGCCGCCCGCGGCCTGGTATGTGATTCCGCATGAGCTGGTGCCATTGTCGGCACCGAGACCCGCACCGGGACGCGGCTGCGCTGCAGGTCTACGACTACGGCGCTCGGGCTGGAAGTGGTGCTGGCCGAGCAGCTATCGGGCCCGAGGCGCCGGCCTATGCGCGACAGGCGCCGGCCGGGGTACTGGCTATGTTGAACTGAAAAATGCGCAAGAACGTGAGCCGCTGACCACCCGCGGCCGACTTGGTCGAGCGGTGGGGACGCCGTCGGGCCGGTGCCTACGTGTGAGCGCGCGCGACGCCGCGCGCGGCCGGCGTCGGTGAAGCGTGCCATCGGCACGTGCGGATGGCGTGGCGGGCGGCGATCCGGTGACGCGGCTAGCGGTTTGGAAGCCGCCGCGCACCGGCGTGAGTGTGGCCAGGCCCTCGCGCGCCGATGCGGCCTGCGCTGGCCGCCGCAGTGAATCTGCCTCGTGGCGGTGGCGTTGGTCGCGTTGGGGCTGCCGAACGCGGTGCGCGCGCCGGCCGTGCTGGCGTTGTTGTGCCTCGTCCCCGGGACCGCCTTCCTGACCGCCGCGCGTGGACGAATGGAGTTGGGACTGGTGCTCGGGATCAGCCTCGGCAGCGCCGCGGCGCTGGCCCAGACGATGCTCTCGGCTGGGCGCCACCTGGTGGCCGCGGGGCGCCCTGTATGGGCTGTCGGGGGCTTGCTTGCTGGCGCTGGCGCCGAGCCTAGTGCGGGTGAGCGCCGGTCGCCCCGCCGGCGGGCGGGCGCGGGCCGCTGGGCAACGTGTTCGCCGTGCGGCGGG